>CAZROT010000056.1:0-2619 GCA_964601895.1 uncultured Yersinia sp. | reverse complement strand
GCATTTCTATATTCTACTTCTTACATTCTGGCGTTTCCTTGTTTAGCATTGCTATGAATTACAACACGACAGTAGAAAATTTAAAGAAACTGAACTCGATCCGTCGAGGCCGCGTTCTAAAAGTTGGCGCAAAAATCCGCTTACCTGCAGATGTATCGGATAACAAAGACGAAACAACTACAAAGAAGAGCCAAAACTCGCAGGATTCAACACAAAAGAAAATCAACAAAGGCAGACGCCAAATCGCCGTAGCAAAAAACATGGTAGTTAAAGCAAAGACAAAGAAACAGCCGAAGAAAACCTACCACATCGTAAGACGCGGCGAAAACTTGGAAAAGATCGCAAACAAATACGATATCAACTTATCGGATATCAAATCTAAGAACAAAATTAGAAATTCATCCAAGATCCTTGTGGGTCAACGAATCCTAATTCCGACGGTGAATTAAATTCCACGCAAGAACTTCAAAAATAAAAAAGGCTTTCCAAATGGGGAAGCCTTTTTTATTTTAAATGGATGTTGACCCGCTGGTGTCGGCTTTTTTTGAAAGCTCAGATGCGTAGACTACTTAACTGAGTCCTCTTTGCACTCGATTTTATAGCTATTGTCTTTAAATCTGATTGAGCATAACCGTTTATTAGGCTTAACGCTGTGATCAAACGTCGATCGTAAGTTGAGGGTCTTAAATATAATAGTGTTAGGATCTTGCCACTTGAGATCAGTAAATCCCATTTCTTTAAATAACTCTTTACCTTTCCGTACGCACGATCCTTTTTCGCATATTAGGATAAAGATTGACCCAGTATCAGAAGTATAACCAGCCTCTACGTCCGCCTCTTTTGCTAGGATGCCAAACTGGCCATTCGCGGAAAAACGTTCAATATCGCCAAAACCAAGCTCTTCGCATGTTTTCAAATCGACATAATTGTTTCTGTGTCCTTCACCCATTGGATAGATGCTACGCTCGATGAGGAAGCTTTTATTACATCGTATTTCGGCAATAGCTGTACCGGTTTCCGTCGATTCAGGAGACATGTTATAAATTAATTTGCGAGTACGTCCATTTTGACAACGGTATTCTGCAGAAACCAATTTTTTAGTTTTATCGAGTCCGGCCAGTATCCATCTCTGATTTATATTTGCTTTTTCAGGAGAAAAGCTAGAATTAAAAATTTCCGCGTGTTTGTATTCTCGGCAAGTAGCTACAGAAAAATTCTTTGTTTCTGCAAATGAAAAATTTAACGATAGCACTATATATCCAATCAATCCGAGACTAATCATAATCACCTCGAAAAAATTAAAAACTAGTTCTAAAACCAAGTCAAAATAAGATGGGTAGGTAAATAAAAGCTAAATTGCAACTGAGATAACGTTTGTGGAATTACATTTTGCTAAAGTGAACGCGCAGAAAAAAAAGAAGCTAGAAGTCATCCTCAATGATGTTCTTCTAGCTAAGGGGAATGAAACCAATCCATGAATATATTTGAATTTCTTCCTTCCATTTGACACCTCGAATTTCCCTCGGGTACTTACCTTTGGTAGCTGGCAGACAAGGTTTTTACACCGTAGTCCCTCTAGCTTTGCGTCCCTCGCTTTCGCGAAGTTTGCCTTGGGCAAAGAAAGGATAAACTAACGTTTATCAACCTTTAGGAAACCTCCTTTGATAAGTTAGTGGTTTTACAAGATCCGTTTGCTTTTCATCCAACTTCCTTGCTGGATATGATTTAAGTCTAGGTTGATTTGTGAAAAATATCCAGTGAAATCAATAGTTTGTATCATATTGATAACTATGTTGATAGTCGTTCAATCCGTAGACAGTTTTTCGTTTCAACGTGATACGTTTTTAGTATTTACAATGAGTCCACGGTCAGGATCGGATTCTACTGGAAATCCCGAGCTGTCTTCTAAGCCGAAGTGATTGAGTCTACATTAATTTTATCGTGCAACCTTTAGGAAACGGTGATCGTGCGGGAAATAGTCTAAACCTGATTGCTGAAAAACCTTAAGCTGCTTGTGGTTGCCTGCGAATCTTTTGAACGCCGATCACGACCAAGAAACAAATAAAACCAACAGCGACGCCAACGATGGCATCAAAAAGAGTGTTAATCCATACATTTGAAGCAAATGATTCTGACAGATGATGCAGCCAAGGTAAGCCATGGTGGAAAATTCCGCCACCGACCAAGAACATCGCTGCTGTTCCCGCCACCGACAAAAATTTCATCAGTTTAGGCGCAAATTTCAATAGGCCATTACCAAAACCAGTTTTTACAGTTGAACCATTGGCATTTGTAACGAGGTATAGACCCATATCATCAAGTTTTACAATCAGGGCTACAAAGCCGTAAACACCCACTGTCATCAAGAGTGCGATACCGCTTAATACCGCCGCTTGAGTGGTTAAGCTAGATTCCTGCACAGTTCCTAATGTGATGGCGATGATTTCCGCAGATAAAATAAAATCAGTGCGTACAGCACCTTTGATTTTATCTTTTTCCATTTCCAGCATTTTTTCAGGAGTCATCGCTAAATGTTCACGATGTTGATCGTCGTGCTTTTTGTCGTCTTCTTTTGAATTAAAAATACTTTTCCTTGCTCATCTATAACACAGGCGTGTC
>CAZROT010000055.1:0-2638 GCA_964601895.1 uncultured Yersinia sp. | reverse complement strand
ATGTACTCGTTGCACAACAGGTGTTTGATTTTTTCACTACACACATAGAAGAAAATGCTCCTGAGATGTAAAAATTTTGTTCTTTTTTTGCCATGTCACAGAAATCAGCGATTGCCTTTTCACAGGTAACGAAATCATACCTTTTACCTGATGGATCATCACTCACCTTGTATGACGATCTTTCTTTTTCTATTCCACAGGGAACATTTGCCTCACTGATGTGAACAAGTGGCTCTTGAAAGACCACATTACTGAACTTGATGTCCTGACTACTCTTACCTGACCAGGGAACGATAGAGCTCTTCGAAGAAGATATTACTACTTTGTCAGATGAAAAAAGAACGCTGCTGAGAGGGCAACATATTTGATTTATTTTTCAGTCGTTTAATCTCTTACCGTATTTGACGGTAGAACAAAACATCGACGTAGTTCTCGATCTCAATCAACTAGAAAGGCGTCGACAAACTGACGAAATATGTACACTGGTATGACTCCAAGGAAAACTAAAAAGTTACCCTGCGCAACTTAGCGGTGGAGAGCAGCAAAGAGTAGCTATAGCAAGAGCACTAGTAGGAAATACGAAACTCATTCTTGCTGATGAGCCGACCGGAAATCTCGATGCAAAAAACGCATCACAAATTATGGAACTTTTGAAAGATTTGCACCGTCGTATCGGATGTACTATTGTACTTATCACTCACGATTCCAAGATTGCAGCACAAACAGAATTGCAACTCAAGTTAGAAGACGGAAAAGTAGTTATAGTAAATTCAGTTCAAAATTAGTATGTTGAAAATACTAAATTTACTACGTAGAAAAAGGATTTTGACAAAATAAATACTACTAAATTCAAAATCCTTTTTCTATACCTCGTCATCGTAGATCCCATTTTTTTCTTTTGTTTGTATGAATCAACAGCTTGCATTACATCTTTTACAATCTGGAAGAAACGTATTTCTGACAGGACAGGCGTGAAGCGGAAAAACGTATGTCGTCAATCAGTATATCAAACGATTGCGAGCATGTGGTATCAATGTTGCCATTACCGCATCGACTGGTATTGCAGCTACGCATATCTGATGAGTGACTGTTCACTCACGATCAGGTATTGGGATAAAAGAAATACTGTCTGATCACGATATGGAACTCATTCAGCAAAAAGAACATCTCCACAAACAAATCAATACTGCTCAAGTGCTTATCATCGATGAAGTGTCTATGCTCAGTACCTATACGATTGATTCGGTAGATAGAGTAGTACAGATGATAAGAAGAGATGGTCGTCCGTTCGGTTGAATGCAAGTCTTGTTCGTAGGTGATTTTTTTCAACTACCCCCCGTGATGAAAAATAATCCTGATGGATCAGAATCGACCAAGAGATTTGCTTTTGCATCACAAGCACGAAATAGTGCAAATCTCGCGATATGTTACCTCGAAGCGCAGTATAGACAACGTGAATGAACATTTTGAACACTACTACAATCCCTGAGGAAAGGAGAGCTTTCTGCTACTAATCTTTCTTTACTGCGTACGAGAATGAATGCGTCAATTGATGCAAATGCAGTAAAGCTCTACACGCACAATGTAGATGTAGATCGTATCAATACCGCAGAACTCGAAAAAATTCCTGGAGAGGCACACTTGTTTACAGCAATATGATCTGGGGAAAAGCAACTGGTTGCTGCATTAAAAAAATCAATTCTTGCACCAGAGCAGCTAGAGTTGAAAGTATGAGCACATATTATTTTCGTCAAAAACAATCCCCAAAAGTGACGAATGAACGGAACGACTGGTCAAGTAGTACAATTCGATAGTCGTGACGGATATCCGATCGTAGAAATTACCACTGGACAGCAACTAAAAGTAGAGCCAGAAGTGTGGTCAATAGAAAACGCTGATGCAATCGTAGCGAGTATCAAACAATTGCCACTCAAGCTTGCTTGGGCGATCACCGTACACAAGTCACAAGGCATGACGCTCGAAGCAGCATATGTAGATTTATCAAAAGTATTTGAACCAGGACAAGGATATGTTGCGCTGTCGAGAGTAAGATCGCTTGAGTGATTGTGTCTTCATGGTATAAATGAACATGGACTTCGTGCGCATCCTCTCGTGATTAGAGCTGATACCTATTTTTTAGAGCAGTCAGCACAGCTTGTGAAAACATATGAAGAACTATGAGCAGAAGATCGAGTTGTGTTGCAGCAGAAATTTATCAACTCTCTATGAGGCGTATGGGTTGCAGAAGTGATTGAAAAAGAAAAAACACTGTATCATAAACCAACAAAACCAAAACTCGAAAAAGGCGAGAGTGTGAAACAAACTATGGAGCTCATCAAAGCAGGAAAATCGCTAGATGAAATTATCTATGAACGTGGTTTGGTACAAAGTACTATTCTCGAACATGTCTTCAAAATCAGTGTACTTTATCCAGATGTCTCTCTGGAACAGTTTGCTCCGCCTGAACAAGAGATCAGACAAGTAAAAGCGTGACTTGCACAGTTTCCTGATGATACGCCAGTGAAATTGAAACCGTTGTATGAAGTCTTATGATGAAGATTTAGTTATGAACAAATCAAACTGTGCTTATTGTTTATAAAATAATTTTTTACTTTTTTGTATCTATGGAAACTATTAG
>CAZROT010000054.1:0-2667 GCA_964601895.1 uncultured Yersinia sp. | reverse complement strand
TACAGTCTGATTACCAATCCCGATACGGACTTTTGCGGGCGTATTTCCACAGGAACAGGATGGCGTCTCGTCGATGAATTTCAAGTGGCGCCGGATGGTGGCCTCCAGAATACCGTCGTCTTTTTGGAAGGAATTTCTCAAGGCAAACCCTTTCCCCAAACAGGTGCAGCCAAAGTGACGGTAGAGGATTGCCTCTTTACGCCCTGGGTTTCGGTCGTACAAAACGAACAACCGCTCCACATCGTCAACATGGATCCCATTATTCATGATGTGCAAATTTATGAAACGGCACCATTCGGCTCAAAAGTCATGCTTCATCGCCCTCTCCGGCTCAATCCGTTCCATCCCAAGAACAGAATCAAGGATCATCAACACAACCCGGGAGAGGCGATGCTCGACACGGTTGAATTCTCCCAGGGCCGCAGAATCCTCTACTTGGAATGCGGATTTCACACCTACATGCAAAGCTGGGGAGTCGCGGTAGACAACCCGTATTACGCCATTACCGATGCGGAAGGAAATTTCACACTCCCTGATGTCCCCGAAGGCGTCTACTCGCTCTTGGCCTGGCACCCGGGCATGGGGGGATTTATCAAAATGGAGGTGGTGATCTTAGCCAACGAAACATTGAAGACCAGGATGGAATTCCAGAATCCGATCGACCGGCGCATGGCTCATAATACGATGTTCTCCAATTATCGGTTTGGCACCGAGGTCCTGGAAAAAGAAGGAGCGGTTTATGATGTTCAAGCGACCCATGAAACTCAGGATATTCTCAGCGACCAACATGGGGAAATCGCCAACAAACATTCAGGCCATTGATACTGGACACATCCAAGGACCTGGGTCGCCAATTCTGAAAAAGGCTATTGATGCAGGTGATTGATTGGAATAAACGGATCAGTCAGCTATTATCTTTGTAGGGTGTTCTCAACGGATCCACTTGGATCAACCAACCTGGCGTGTAGGGCCTCACTGAATAAGTCAGGCCCCATCCTTTTCAACTCGCCTCCTTAAAAAACAAGACCCGCCCCCTTTCCCTCTTCCTTATGATTGCTGCCTGCCCTAGCATCGGGTGGGTCCATGTAACAAAAAAGCAAGACTAGCGCCTACCGGCACGTTACGATAGGCTGCTGTTTTGGAAAAACATCGTCTGAAAGGCACAAGACATGAAAAAATCGATCAACATGGTAGCCGGGGAGAATATCCCCTATATCAACGAGGCGTTTGCCAACCTGGGAAATCTGACCTTTCTGCCCGGGCGATCCATCAAATCAAGTGATTTGCACAATACGAATGTTCTCCTCATTCGATCGATCACGAGGGTTGATCATACGTTATTGGAAGGGACTCCTGTCGAATTTGTCGGATCGGCCTCCGCAGGAGTGGACCACATCGATGAAGCCTACCTCAAAACCCGAAATATCGGCTTTACCTCAGCGGCCGGATCGAATGCCAATTCGGTGGCCGAATATGTCCTGGCGTCCTTATTGTTTCTGGGCAAGCAACAGGGGTTTTCACTCAAAGGGAAAACCATTGGCATTATCGGCGTCGGGAACATCGGCAAACTGGTCAAGCATAAAGTCGAGGCGCTGGGGATGCTCCCAGTCCTCCATGATCCTCCCTTGGCAGAATCAGGCAAAATCGAGCACTGTTCCTTAGCTGAAACGCTCAGTTGTGACGTGGTAACGCTCCATACGCCCTTGACCACCGACGGCCCCTACCCGACCTATCACATGCTCAATGAGCAGACACTCAAATGGCTGAATCCATCGGCAATCTTCATCAATGCCGCGCGTGGGGAAGTCGTGGAGACCCATGCGCTCCTGAACGCCATCACAGAAAATCGTATCGGCCCGACCATCATCGATGTGTGGGAAGACGAACCCGCCATTAACTGGGACCTCTTTCAAGCCGTCACGATCGGCACACCCCATATTGCCGGCCACTCCCTCGATGGCAAAGCCAATGGCACCTTCATGATCTACGAAGCACTGTGCAAACATCTGGGTATCTCCCCCACATGGAACCCGATTCAGGTACTGCCCACACCAACCGTCCCCTCTTTAACAATCGACTACCACGAGCAATCTGATGAAGAGTTGATTCAAGAAATGGTCAGCACAATCTATGATCTGGAGGCCGATTATCATCGCATGCAAGAACTGCTGGCGATGCCTCAGAAAGATCGGCCTCGTCGCTTTGATGAACTTCGCAAAAATTATCCCGTCCGCCGGGAATTCCACCGAACCAACGTCACGCTCCCCAAAAACCAGGAAAGGCTTCAGCACCTGCTTAAAGGAATAGGATTTATGGAATTCAGCGAGGAGACATAAACCAGAAATGGGATAGACAACTGGCTTGCACCCGTTCGTCCTGAGGGCAACCTCCGGCCCGGCAGTCAAAAGGTTTGCCCGGAGCCGGGCCGAAGGAGAACGGACAGTCGAACTGCCAACAGAAGGGCGAGCTTTAACCTTATTTAGGTATCCTTCTGTTGTTGGAAGGGAAAAAGAGAAAGGTAGACGGTATCCGCTCGTTTCTTAATCCACTGAAATCGGAATAACGTGCGGATTTGACTGGAGTACTGCCCAATGTTCGCCTCTTGCCAGAGGCCTTCTGCAAAATAACGCCGATTCTCCCCCTCACTCAGAAATCCCGCGAACTTTT
>CAZROT010000053.1:0-2703 GCA_964601895.1 uncultured Yersinia sp. | reverse complement strand
TCCACTTCTTCTTGAGAGTTGAGGACGAGTGGTTGTTCTCCAGTCTCATCGACCACAGGCTCTCCACGCTCGTTCACAATCACGAAACTAATACCCTCTTCGGTGGATTGTGGAATGCCCTCTAGGTTGCCGAGTGTTGACTCTGCTCTCTTCTTTAATTGTACTTTTAACTGTTTCTTGGCTTCTGCTTCCGTAGTTCCACCATCGAAGATATCCCCGGTGTCACTGTCTGCCACAAGGTACGCAGTCACAGGGACTTTATAGTAGATCCTAAAGATCCGCATGTGTTTCTTGTCAGAGTTTACAAGTTCATCAAGCAAGGCTTTCGGTGTATGTTCGTAATCTGAACCACCAGTTCTATTACCTAACACTTGTGCCCAATCTTCTGATGGAATAATCTTCTTATCAGGATAGGCTTCTTTGAACTCATCCTCGTGTATCCACCACGCATGACCCATGTATTTTCCATCTTGAAACTGAGGGGACGTTCCCCAGGCATCGAATACAAACGCAAAAGGACTAATGCGCTCCAGGAATAAGTCGCCCCATACGGCATCTTCAGCATAGTCGAACGTGTGTCCCCCATAGACCACACCAAGTCCACCAATGTCTCCATCATCACCAGTCTTACGACTGATCTCAGATTTCTTAATGACCTCATAGGTAGCTTTTAGGAGGTTCGAGACAACCACACCAAGACGATTATCCTCACGTCCACGAGGGGAGGCCACATAATCAAGCTCTTGAGAGGCCCTGTACCCAGAGAGTAACTCAAACTGAGGCCGGATCTCATTAAAGAACAAGAGTTCTCGTCCAGTCTTAGAGATGTTGGTCATGTTTTGTTTGGTGGCTTGTCTCCCATTGACAAACTCGTAGTCTCGTCGCATCAGTTCTCTGAGCTTCAATGTCGCTGTTGCCCAGGAAGAGATATACCCGACGATCTTGTCGTGGAGTTTTTCTTTGGGTGTTTGTCCTACTTCCGGTATGTTCATTACATCTCCATAAAGTCTATTGAAGACCCGACCCCTGTGAGTTCATCAAGTTCTGCTTCAAAGTCTATAACGTGTTGTGGTCTGGTGTCAGGTTTATCAGGATCCACTACTTTGTGTTCCGGCCTACCTGCCATAAACGAGATAACGCCGTCCATGTGGTGATCATCGCGGTCTTGAGGCTCCTCCGTGGCTGAGCTGTCACCCTTTCTCTTCTTCCACTTGTAGTTGCCGATCTCTGAGATAAAGTATTTGCATTTCGAGAAGATGAAGAAGTGTGGGGCACCCGGTTGTCCTGTGACTGGATGAAGATGTTTCGGGTCTGGAGCCAACGCTTGTGATAATCGTGCATGTCCAGCATCCCAGTCCTTTTGGTTACGTCTGACATATACTCCTTGATCAATGTAGAGTTGTGCCAAAGAAAAGATTCGACTTTCATTGCTCTCCGAGACCTTTTGAATATTTGACTTTGAGAACGCCTGCTCATCCATTTCGGTAGAGATAACATGTCGTTTAATCTCCTGCCGGTGTTGTTTTATTTGGTCACAATGGTAGTCCGGTAAGGGAGAGGCCACATAATGCTCATCTATCATCCAATAATTCGGCTGTCCACAACCACACTTGCAATTTTCGACAACGACCCAACCAATGGCAGTAGTGGCACTAATGCCTGGATCAATGTATTCATGAACAGGGAGCCAATCTTCAAGTAAAGGGCTACCATCATAGCGAACCTCATCATGGTGAACGAGATGTGTCTCTTTCGAGAATGCTGGAAACACTAATCCTTCAGCAATAACCCACTTACCAAGCAGATAACGGTCATACATAAGAGGGTTGCCACGGTAGGTGAGTTCCAACGCTTCGACGTAGGCTTTATCGACGAATCCAGCGTTGAGTCCATCGTAGGTGGTGGCTGAGTAAGCTCTATAACCATCCATTCCATCGGACAACTCTTCACGAGGACCTGGTAAGCCTCCGAAACGGTGGTATATCCAATGTCCTGGGTCTTCGGTGTTACACACCCCAAACCCAAACCGGGGGTAGATGAGCAGATCCCATAGGGGTAGTCTGGTCTCTCGGTTAACTGTCTCATCGAATGGGGGAACCTCCTGGTGACATAAGCTGCAATTCTTGTTCTGTGAGCCAACGACGAAGTGACGTTGCTGTGTGGCGGGACAGATCCCATCCACCCAGTATTGTCTCATCTTCGTCTCTGGATCGAGTATCGGTACTCGTCGTCTCAATCGTCCTGCAAGAAACTCCCATGAGTTCCACTCCATCTCCTCCGCTTGATCAATGGCAAAGAATCCGAGGTTGTGGTTTTTTAAGTCTCCGGTATCTTTTAAGTCACCGTAGATTAACATGCTCCCACCAGCCTCAGGTGTGAACTTTAAGACTCCCTTTTGTGAGTCGTGTCTAAATATCCATTCCTTCGGGATCATCTCCAGAAGAGAGAGCATGGTGGTTTGCTTGAGGGCTTTCCCATCCTGCCTTGCGAGGTACCCCAGATTGTTGGGGACCAACGTCATTAGACCAACGATTTTTCCACACAATGCGCTCGTTTTCCCGGTTCCAAAACCCCCCGAGAACATGGTGAACTGGACAGGGGATGCGATGTAGTCTTTCTGTTGACTGAGTTTGGTCCAGTCCCAATTCGGCATCTCTCCTTGTTCGGCTAACCACTTGTTCACACTCCCCATTAGTTTCCACT
>CAZROT010000052.1:0-2755 GCA_964601895.1 uncultured Yersinia sp. | reverse complement strand
ATGGTGATGAAGAATGGTATTTAAATGGAGAACTTCATCGAGAAAATGGACCAGCCATTATTTATGCAAATGGTTATCAAGAATGGTGGATCAATGGAAAACATGTTGATCCTCCTATCAATCAAAATTGATTTCTTTCAAAAAGACATTTACAAATTTGAAGATTCATATAGAATAATAAAAACATGGAAGGACAGCCCATTTCTAAACGACTTAATCGAGATCTTATGGCCATTATTGAAGAAGGGCCCAAAAATGGAATTTTCGTTAAAGTTGTTAATGGAGATCCACGAGTATTGCGAATGATGCTCATTGGTCCGAAAGGATCTTACGAGAATTGCTTATTCTTTTTCGATATTACTTTTCCAACAGTTTATCCTATTAATTCACCCCAAGTACTTTTTCAATGTCCATATTCTATTAGATGTCACCCAAATCTGTATAAGGAAGGTAAAGTATGCTTGAGTATTTTGGGAACTTGGTCTGGGCCGCCATGGACACCTATGATGACACTAAATACAATTGCACAAACTATCTTAAGTATTTTAGATGATGAGCCTTTGCGTAATGAACCTGGTTATGTTAATTCACCTGCTGACAAAATCAAACCATATGCTATTTATGTGAACTTTGTTTGTTTAAAGGAAAGTGTTGACTTATATCGGCAATGCATGACTGGCACATTGCCAGAAAAGTTTAGAGATTTTCAAGACCAAATTATGAATATACTAATTGAGCGAAAAGATCGTATTAATGCGCAAATCGCGGAAATAATAGCGACACATCCGGATGATACAGTTATAGGAAGTGACTGTTATGGGAATAGTTCATATCGTGGCAAAAAATATTTTATTGAGCCATTGTAGCATTGTTTTTATTATCTAAAAAAACCTATTTTTATTTTTTACAATATACATATGCTGCTCTTTTTATTAGTATTAACCACATTAATCGTTCTTGCACTATTACTATTGTGTTATGCCCCATTTGGTACTATAGGGGGTGGTGATGGAATCATTCGTAGAACAGAACTAACCGACAAGGCATATATTTTAGCATTTTTAAAAGAATGGTTCACTCCAGAAAAATACGCTCGGGTTGAAAAAGATTTTGATATTGGATTTACCAGAGAAATAGATCCTAAAAATCATTCATATGTATATGTGATAAATGATACTCCTATAGGATTTGTATCTGCTATAAATCAAGGCGATTCATTGTATATCGCAAATTTATATATTTTAGAAAAGTATAGAGGAAAAGGTTATGCCGGAGAATTGATGGATTATATCGCACAATTTTACAAAAATTTTAAACGTGTCTATTTGGACACAAAAAAGGACTACCACTTAACGCCAGTACTGCTAAAGTTTTATGGCTCCAAAGGATTCGAAATGTCGGAAAATGAAACTCAATATATTCTGACATTTAAGAACTAAAAAATAGTTTTGTCTATTTTTTTAGTTGAAAATTTACTTAAAATAGACATGTAAAAAATGAAATATTATTTAAAAGAGTATAATATAACAAACATTGGATTTATTAGAATGGAAGATTCTAACACAGAAGATACCGAATATACTAACACCGAAGATTCTAACACAGAAGATGTTGATATAGAATATGCTAAGATAGAAAATATCATAGTGGAAGATACATTGTTAACACAGCTGACGCGTATTCTTCCTTTATTGGAAGAGGAGGACTCGCAAGCAGCTATCAAACTTAAAGAGGCTATCAGTACATACAAGGAAAATTTATCAATGGATAAAAATTTATTATTACATTTGAAAGACATTGCAGATATGCATGATGAACCATTAATTACAAGTGATAAATATGCAGATCTTCTAAAGAAAATAAATAACAATTCTATTATTGTGTATTTTAAGTCAGCAAATATCTTTCGTGTATATGATGCTTCTCAGATTTCGACAGATTTAACAAATCATTTAAATGGCAATTTTAGAAAAAATAAACACATGTACGAAGTAGTGCCCAATGATTTACCTCAAAAAATCATTATTATGTGCGAAAAGGGGATAATATCTCATATAGACACAATAAAAAATTACGTTATAGAATATTTAAAAACTAAAAACATTGTTGATATTAATGATTCAGATATTAAGCTTTTCGAGAATGAATCAGGTATAATAGAACTTATTATAAATGGGTTTTATGTATCAAATTCTAAAGAGAGAGATTCAATTGTAGGAGGATTAATGAGATTTATAGATCTTAAAGAAAAAAATAGCGCTATGACAAATAAAATGAAGTGTCAGGAATTTACTCCATTTGATGATTCCCAGATAGTATCTATGCCAAATTGTAAAACACAAATTGGTGGGCAATCTTTCAATTTTGTTGATATGCTTATACGCAATTTAGATGAATGTAAAAGCATAACTAACGGAAATGTATACATAAATATTGTTCAAGCAAATAGCATTGCAAATGTGAACACTGGCACTATTAATAAATTCAAACATGTGAACAATACAACACAATCTGATAAAATAGGTGACTTCGTTAAATATATTAAGCTTAACAAACCTAAATGGTACAAACCAGGAACTTTGATAAATAAAAATGTGGTGTATGACAAATATATAGAACAGTTTGGAGAGATAACTAAAGTAGCTTTTACAAAGGCATTTAAAAATAAAATATTTTCGAATGATATTAGAAAACCTTACAAAAAATAAGAAAAAAGGGTTACTTTAGTAAAATTATTCTATTATGACGACATGAT
>CAZROT010000051.1:0-3167 GCA_964601895.1 uncultured Yersinia sp. | reverse complement strand
AGTATCTTGCCCAAGACGAGAGAAAACAATATGTGCTCGATCCAGCAAATAGTGCATATAGTAGAATTGTACCAGAACATGAACTAGAGCTGTGTGGCGTAGTGACTGGATCGTTTAGGAGGTATTAAGCAAACTGTTCTGCTGCCTCAAGTCTTTCTTTTAACCAAGATTGATTGCGAGCAGTTTCGAAAGGAACTCTCTTATATTTTCCACTCACTTTTTTTCGACTACCTTTTGGTCTTTCATATCGAGTTGCAAATACATATGTAGCTTCTTCAACATTCTTTGCTTGTAGTAATTTTTCATATACACTATTATAGTTGGTGCGTAATTCTTGCATCATAAAACCCAATTGAACATGATACTCTTCTGGACTACATCAACACTCTTTAGCATATGCTTCCATATTTTTACGTCTTGCTCATCTATGTTGGAAAAGTCATAGAGCATGTTTTGAAGTATTTGTATCTCATACTGCTTTTGTCCGTAAACGATTACCTGTTTTTCTTCGGTCGTACGATTCCACTCGTGCATTTCATAGTATTCAAGCAATTATCTTACTATTTAATCAAAATGAAGTTAGTATTTTTTTGCACTCATCACCTCTTTCTCTATCAGAAATTTTTTCATATCTAATTTGTGGTATAGTAGGTGATTCTACTTTTCTGCTTATCGGAATAGGGTGTATTTCTGTCTTTATTTTTGCGATTGCTATCTCTTCACGTTTCTGACCGACTCTGATTCATGGATAGATCAGTGCCCTTTTTCATTGACGAGACGCCATGCCATCTACCACAATATATGTTTTGGCGTTATCATCTCGCTTTGCAACAACGCTTGTATATTTTTTGTAGGGAGAGTTTGTACCTTCGTAACTAAGTCCTATAGGGTAATCTTTTTTGGGAATAAATTGTTCGATAGTTCCCTGTTGTGCTTTCGCATCATCGATAGTAACTACTTCTCACTTATCTAGCTGTTGTCCTATAGTCTCTCTTTTGTTGAGTGGAGATTCTTTTTTTTGTGGTTGTGTTTCACTTGGTAGTGTTGTTGCAGTCTTATTATTGGTTGGTGATACTTGTTGACTATACACGAGATCGAGCACTTGATTACGTGCTTGGGTAGAATCTCTTGCGTGGATGCCATCAGCGGATATGTTAGTTCACAGTGTTCTCATGTGAAAAAATATTTTTGGATCTGCTTGGGCGAGTGTTGCTAACAACGCATTTGTTTGTCATATCCGCTTATTTGACTCTTGTATTCATCTTTTCTGAATAATTTTTGTTACTTCTGAGATGCCTATGATGTGAATTGGTCATTGGTAGTTTCATTTTTGTGGATTTCTAATTGTTCATATGAGATTTTTATAATCGGTAAGGACCTGTTCTGATGTTGCCCCTCTTGCATATAGATTATTTATTCATAGGTCTACGACGAGTGTTTTTCCTTGTACTCCCGATCTGAATACTTCTGGATTATTTCGAATTTCTTTGTTGATTGCATTGATAGTTGCTCACCTTATTCAGAGTTTGTGCTTTGAGGGATATCCTTCTACAAATGAGTGCCCCAAGAAATAGGTGCTCTCTAGTTTATCTATCACATCTACTCATACTGGTCTTTCAAATGAAGTTGGACGTGGAGTAGTTTTTATTATTTCGATTACTGCTTTGAAAAATGCAACATCTGCGTTGCTATTTTCTGGAATAGGACGCATATGAGCTGGTCTAAAGCGCTTATTGTATAACTTTTTCAATGCCAGAATACCTCTTCTCGATCAGGATCATAAGAGACTGTCTATTTTTGTAAGTATTCCTAGTCCACATCTTATCAGACAGAGTTGCGTGATAAAATTGTGTGCAGGGGTTGCTGTTTCATTACAATCATCATCTTTTTTAAATAGCTTTTCTATTGTTTTGATAAGATTTTCATCGGTAAAATGTTGACTGACTTCTTGTTTGAAATTTTTAAGTTCAGTGCTCGTCTTGAAACATTCTTGTGCAATTAAAAATTGTAGGTCTTTTTTGACCTCTTGTTGGTTGTGATCGCTAAAATGTTCGGTAAATACCATAGTTTTTTGTCTATAAAGTTTTCTCTTCTTATGTATTATATATACTTATTTTATATATGTCAAATTTCTTCTCTTGCAAAGAGAGATATTATCTATATACTAATTGCATTCTTGATACCGTGATCTTATGGCTGCATCCTGATAGGATGAAATTCGTGATCGTGGACGATCAGGAGTGTCACAGGCATAAAACACGCGAAATGATTTCTTTTCTTTGTCTCTGTGTATAGAGACCTTGGTTATAAAGTATCGTAGTGAATTGCATACAAATTCAGAAGTCTGAATTGACTGAACCCCTATTATAGTGTCGAATTTGACAATTTACTACGTAGTAAATTAAAAGTTAATTTACTATACTTCCCCAAAAAGCAGAAATTTCTTTTCGTTTCCTTTTTCTACGATACGTTAGTAGATTGTTATTTTCGCTTGATGACACGGTTTCCAAAAAGAAGCACTTTTTTTAATTATTTTTTTTCTATGACAGAACAAAATGACCTTCAAGTAATTGCTGAACAACCAGCTAGTGATGCATCGACTGAACAATCTACCGTAACTTTTGCTGATCGATGACTGAGACCGACTATCTTAGAAGCAGTAACCAGTAAATGATATACGACTCCTACGCCTATCCAAGAACTTACCTTCAAACATTTTACTGATGGGCATCATATCGTCGGTGAATCACAGACATGAAGTGGAAAGACAGCTGCTTTCTTGCTTCCTTTATTAAATGCTATCAACCTGAAAGAAGCAGCACCTCAGATTTTGGTACTATCTCCTACGAGAGAACTTGCGTTGCAGACAGAAGAAGAAGCATTTGATCTTACGCGTGGATTATTTGGTGCGAAGACAGCACTCGTATGTGGAGGATTGAGCTTCAGAAATCAGATCCAGAGAGTACAACGCGGAGCAAACGTCATCATAGGAACACCAGGAAGAGTGATGTCGATGATAGACAAGCGCATCTTACAGACAAATCAGATTCATTACCTTGTTCTAGATGAGGTCGATAGAATGCTCGATATGTGATTTATCGATGAGGTAGAGGAGATCTGGTCAAGACTACCAAAGACGCTTAGAGCACTCTGTTTTTCAGCAACTA
>CAZROT010000050.1:0-3520 GCA_964601895.1 uncultured Yersinia sp. | reverse complement strand
ATTACATTTGAAAACTCTAACTGACCCCGGCACTAAAAAAGGGGGAGCTTACACCGACGCAGGGTAGCTACCTTTGAAATGCAGGTTAAGAAGATTGATGACAAGCAGGGATACATTGACCTTCTATGGAAGGGCATGATACTGGTAGAGCATAAAAGCAGGGGTAAAGATTTAGACAGAGCTTACAAACAAGCCAAAGACTATTTTCCTGGCCTTACTGATAAGGAACTTCCAAAATACATACTGGTAAGTGATTTTGAAAGATTCAGGCTCTATGATCTTGATAATGGCTCACAGGCAGAGTTTAAAATTACCGAGTTTGTAAATCACGTTGGATTATTCAGTGAGATAGCCGGATATAGAAAACGAACTTACAAAGAGCAAGACCCTGTAAATATTGAGGCTGCTGAATTAATGGGCAAGCTTCATGACAAGTTAAAAGGAATAGGATATTCTGGTCATAATCTTGAAGTATATCTGGTGAGATTAGTGTTCTGCTTATTTGCTGACGATACCAACATATTTGAACGTGGTATATTCAATGAATATCTTGACTTAAAAACTGAACAAGATGGAAGTGATTTAGCTGCCCATCTTGCACAGCTATTTGAAGTGTTAAATACTCCCAAAGAAAACAGGTTAAGAAACCTTGATGAAAGTTTAGATGCTTTTCCTTATGTAAATGGTAAGCTGTTTGAGGAGCGTTTACCAACAGCGGGTTTTGATAGTGAAATGAGGAATATTTTGCTTGAATGTTGCTCTCTTGATTGGGGTAGAATATCACCGGCAATATTTGGGTCATTATTTCAATCTGTAATGGATGAAAAAGCCAGAAGAAATTTAGGGGCGCATTATACCAGTGAGAAAAATATCCTCAAACTTATTAAGCCCCTGTTTCTGGATGAACTTTGGAAGGACTTTGAAAAAGCCAAAAAGGAAAGCAGAGCAAGTGTAGAGAAGTTTCATAATAAAATTAGCAAGCTGCGTTTTTTAGACCCTGCTTGTGGTTGTGGAAACTTCCTAATAGTAGCATATAGAGAACTCAGGCTTTTAGAAATAGAGGTCATTAAGGAACTATTAAAGGACAGCTTAAAGAAACAACAGGCCATTACTGATATTGGCATTTACTTCCAGATAGACGTTGACAGGTTCTATGGTATAGAGTATGAAGAATTTCCTGCACAAATTGCACAGGTAGCCATGTGGTTAATAGACCACCAGATGAATATGCTGGCAAGTGAGACTTTTGGCGAGTATTATATAAGGTTGCCGTTGAGAAAAAGTGCTACTATTAAACATGGCAATGCCCTGCAAACAGATTGGCAAAGTCTTATTGAACCATTACCCTGGGAGAAAGAACAACCAAGGTATCATTTTATATTAGGCAACCCTCCCTTTATTGGAAAGCACTTGCAGAACGCTGAACAAAAAAAAGACATGGATGCCGTATTTAATGACGTAAATAGTGCTGGTGTTTTGGATTATGTTACTGCTTGGTATATTAAGGCAGCACAGTATATGCAAACTGTAAACATAATTGAAGAAAGACATTTGGCAAAAACAAAGTCAGCATTTGTTAGCACAAACTCCATAGCTCAAGGTGAACAAGTAGGTGTATTGTGGAATGAGCTTTATAATAAATACCATTGTAAAATTCACTTTGCACATAGAACTTTCAAGTGGGGAAATGAAGCCAGAGGAAATGCAGCAGTTCATGTGGTAATAGTTGGGTTTGCAAATTTTGATATTAGTGAAAAGTTGATATATGAGTATGACGATATAAAAGGAGAGCCGCATGAAGTTAAAGCCAGAAATATCACCCCCTATTTAGTTGAAGGAAACGATGTTTTTGTTAGTTCAAGAAGTAAATCAATTAACAAAGTGCCTGAAATTGTGTGGGGAAATAAACCAGTTGATGGAGGTAATCTTCTTTTTACTGATGAAGAAAAGAACAAGTTCATACAGAGTGAGCCAAATGCAGCTAAGTACATAAAACCACTTTTAAGTGCAAAAGAATTTTTGAATGGAGAGAAAAGATGGTGTTTATGGTTAGTAGATGCTACACCTTCGGAGTTAAAAAGTATGCCTTTGGTTTTGGAACGAATTAAGAGGGTGAAGGAAATGCGTGAAGCAAGTGTAGATGAAGGTGCGAGAAAATTAGCTTTGCGTCCGTCACAATTTAGAGACCTGAAAAACCCTGACAGTTTTATACTTATTCCCAGTGCAACTTCCGAGAACAGAAGGTATATTCCCTTTGGATTTTTCGACAAAAATTTCATCGCTAATAATAGCTGTCACATGATACCTGATGGAACTCTTTTTCACTTTGGTATCTTGACATCGGAAATGCACATGACATGGGTAAAATATGTGTGCGGGAGGCTAAAAAGTGATTTTAGGTATTCAAAGGATATTGTGTACAATAACTATCCTTGGCCTGAAAACCCAACAGATAAACAAAAAATTGCTGTTGAGAAAGCAGCGCAGGAGGTTCTTGATGCAAGAACTAAATTCCCAGATAGCACTCTTGCAGATTTATATGACCCTAAGACAATGCCTCCTGCTTTAGTTAAAGCTCATCAGGTATTAGATAAAGCAGTGGACTTGTGTTACAGATCACAGCCCTTCCCAAATGAAACAAAGAGGATTGAGTTCTTATTTGAGTTATATGATAAGTATACGGCTGGCTTGTTTGCCACACCTAAGAAAACCAAGAAATCTGTGAAATGAATAGAAAGGATTCCATAGATAAAATTGCCAAATACCTTGCAAGGTTTGTTGAGGAGGTCAAGTCATATAATGACATGGGGTTATACGACATTAACATTCATGCAGAGAATGCTTTAATACCCATTTTGAATGCTGTATTTGATGTAAAGTTGATAAATGCTAATTCCCTTGAAAAGAAAAACTTTCCTTCAGTTGACTTAATTGATGAAGATAACAAGATAGCTTTTCAAGTTACTTCAACAGGCAGTAGTGACAAGATAAAAGATACTTTGATAAAATTTGGTAAACACAACCTTCAATCAAGATTTGAGACTCTTTACATCTATGTTTTAACAGAGAAGGAAAAGTATAGCCAAAAAGTTATTCAAGAAAATACTCCTGATGGGCTTGAGTTTAAAGGTGATACTCATGTGATTGATATAGGCGACTTAAGAAATAGGATAAATTATATCCAGTCCCTTGAGAAACTTGAGTATATAGCCAGGTTATGTGAACATGAGTTTTCAGATGTTCAAATTGAATCAAGAAATAAAAAATTTCAATCAGGTTATCTTAAAAATGAACCAGAAAACCTGCACCTCAATTTTTTACCTATATCAATACCTGATGAAATGTTTATAGCTGACCTTAATCTTGATAAGGAAGCTATCAAGGAAAGTATTAATAAATGGCGTGAGGATAAAGGATTTAAAAGAAGGAAAAGTTTTAGAACTGATGAATTATTACGCCATCAAATTGTAAGCTCCCCCTTTTTTAGTGCCGGGGTCAGTTAGAGTTTTCAAATGTAATT
>CAZROT010000049.1:0-3750 GCA_964601895.1 uncultured Yersinia sp. | reverse complement strand
TATTTATTTATTGTGTTTACATTATCTGTGTCAGGTAGGTTTATTCCTCTCCTGCCATAATTTTCAAGTCTACTTTTTAGTGTTGCTAGATCTACTGTAGTTTTATTTATTCCATCTTGCACGTGCCAAAAGTTTTCTCTTAAATTGGTATCTGACCTTTCTTCGTAAAGCAGATCCAATTCTTTTTGTTTGGCTTTGATTTGCTTTTCCAAATCCTCTCTATATCCTGCCATGGTCAAAAATTTTAATGAACTGGTGAAATGAATTTTCCACCTTTTGAATTTTATAAATGTGATCCATCTCATCAACCCAAAGTTTAAATGTGAACTTCATGTCTCTCTCAATGTAATGTTTTACTAAATCCTGCTCCATGATATGCCACTCATTCTTAAACCAGTTCCAAAAGGTTTTACTCCTTTCATGCTTGCCATAATATTTTACATAAAACTCATCGCTGGAGGGAAAATATGAATCTAAAAATCGTAATCCAGTTTCATATTGGTTTAGGTTATAATCGTATTCGCTTAAACCTAATTTGGAGCAAATATATTTTTTTGCTTCCTGCTCACTTACTCTAAATCTTTCATGAGTTGTGGGCTTTCTTAAACTTGCTTTTGTGTTCATGGCTATCCTTTTTGAAGTAACTCTATTTGTTCGTCTCTGAAACCTTCATACCAAATTATGCGAGGCTCATAGGCTTCAAATCTATTTTTGACAACTACTGCTTTGTAGGCTTCCACATACATTACAATGTCGGCATCGTATCTAATTGTTTCGGCAATTTTGCCAAGTGGCTTTTTTGATTCAGCTCCACTGATCCAAATGAAAGTTGTATCTTGGAATTGGTTAATAAAGTTGAAGTAATCTTTTGTCTGCATTCCTCTAAAGAAGTACTGGCAGGAGTCAATAACCACTATTTTTGCCTGTCTTTTTCTTTTCAATCTCTGCACCAACTCATCCATTGTTTCCTTTTGATAGTGGAAGTTTGGTACATCTTTCATTTGTGTACGCTCCAGTGCTAATTTGAAAGAAAGTTTCATACCTTCCTCTAAAGTATTGTAGTGAACCTTTTGCCTATTTTCACAAAGTTGTTTTACAAGTTGAAGGACATAGGTGGTTTTTCCTTGACCTGATTCTCCGTAAATTATCCAATGTGAATTCCCTAACTGTGGTTCGCCTAAATGTGGTTTCCAAGATTGGGAAATTTTCATTGACTTAAACTTAAATCTGTGAATATCCTCGTAGCTATATGCTCTTTTTACAGCCATTTATGCAACTTTTTTTTGATTAAGGAAATACTTCTCAACGTCAATTTTAACTCTTCTCAAATCGCCTTCAGAATTTGCAAATGCATCAGCTGCAAACTCACTATCGTTTACTCCGTTGGCTGCGCAAATTGCGTTAACATCGGCAATTGTAAGAGGTTTTAGCTTTAGAAATTTTCTACCGATTCTGCTCCAAAGCTCGAAGTATCCACTTCTGTCAGTTTTTACACCTCGTTTGATTCTTTTCTCCAGTGCTGGAACTCCGCTCAATAAAAAGCCACAATGTCCTGCTAAATCATTGTAGAAATCAATAAAGAAATCCATGGATGCATCTTTCAACTTATCCATTTGGTCAATAATTACCAAAGGATTTTCAAGTCCTGAAATGTGGTCGATAAAGCGCTCAACCAAATCTTCTGTTGTGCCAAAATCGTCTAAGCCACAAGCAGTAACCAAAGCCTTTGCATAGGTTTTAGATTTCCAAAAAGTTTTACACTCGATGTAAATAACATTGGCGTGGTTTTTTGCATACAATTTGTAAGCCTCGCTTTTTCCTGCCCCAGCATCATAGGAGATTCCAAAAGAAAGGTGACGAGATTGTGCTGCAACCAGGTGTTTGTAAATAAAATCTAAATTGGTAGTGTTTGCTGTGTTCCAGTCAAGCTCAATGCGCAATTTAACTTTTACCTTTCTCCACATTTCATCTTTAATCAATGACCAGTTATTGTTGACCATTTGGCTTATGGTTGCGGATGAAACTCCTGCCTTGTTAGCAAGCTTGTTTTGAGAAGTTAAGCCACTAAGTGCTTTTATTTCGTTTACAATTTGTTGTTTTTGTTCTTGTGTCATGGGTTTATTATTAAAATTCGTATTCTGATGATTCTGCTAAAGAGCGTTGCTCCTTTGTGGCAGTTCCACCCATTTTTAAAACTAGTTCTTGATTTTCGATAAGCGATTCTCTTGAGATTCCTGTGCGGCTTACTAATTCTGCGTATGCCTTTTTATCGCGACTAAATTCCTCTTCTTGAGTTTTGAAATCATTCCACCACTGTTTTTTTGCTCCCTCATCCATAAGTACTGGTATTGATTCATGCGCTCGTTTTGGCTGAGCGCATGCCACAAAGGATAATTCTCCATCAGAACTTTGCTCGTATAGCTGCACATAATCATTCATGTATTCAGGATTGTAGCGCACGATGAATTTTTTACCTACATTTAGTCGTCTGAATTCTATATCTATTTGCTCGTTGTGATCATATACCTCGTAGGTAAATTTGTTGTCTCCAAGGCGCATGGTAAGTCCGTCACGCTTATAAGTAATTTCTTTAGTTTGGGAGATCCAAAGGAGGGATGAAATTTCTAATAATGAAATCTCTTCATGTAGCATTTGTTGGTGTTGGTAAACCTCTAATCTTGATTGACCTTTGAATAATGGATGCTCTGCATTGTTCCATTCGTTTACTGTAATTTCCCACGCTCTTTCAAGATCTTCTCTTTTGTGCAGGTTGTGTGTATTTTCGTGAATAAATTCTTCATTGATTTTGTTGCGAGAAGTACGTACTTTGATACTTTGTTTATCACTCCACCACCACATATTCGCACATTGTTGTTGCAAGCGGTTAAAAATTTGCTCCATTGGATTTGATTTTTGTCCAACTTTATGAGGATAATGAGTTCCTCCATTTCGTGCAACGATGTTTGAGTATAACTCTTTCATTCGTTTCATCTTGTGTCCTGATTGGTGGTCATAGGTCATTAAGAATGGACGGCTTTGAGCAAAATTAAGCGCCATTCCAATTGCCTTGATGTGGTCAATATGGCTTTCAGATTCAGAATAAGAATATCCAAGTATTACTTCACTGTATACATCCACTACAGGATTTATTTTTAATTTTGCGCCTCGTTTATTGGAGCTAGTTTCATCAAAATGCACCCAATCCAGTTTAGAACCATCGATTGCCCAATATGCATTTGGAAACCAATTACTTTTATCACGCTCAATTGAATTGCCGTACTTGTTTCTCCATGCATCTTTCCCATCACGAGCCAAGATCCAAATGCGTTGTTGCTTTGGCTCGTTTAGCCATCTGTGTACCGCCTGCTCTGTTAAATCTGGCCACTCGTTTTCTACTTGCGCTTTTCGGTAAACCTGCATGAGCATCGGTATTGACATTTTGATTGGCAGCGCATAATTTGCAAGAAGGAAATCAGCAATATCGCCTTTGATTTTGATTGCATTTGCTTGACCTTCTCCTTTATGCAAAAACACCTCGTAACCATGTTTTAAATACTCCTCAAATTTTGCTTTTAATCTTCTTGGATGTGCTGGTAGATCTACTTGCCATCTGTCTGCGTTAATATTATTTACTGAATTTGAAATATTTTCCCAAATGATTGTCTCTTTTTTGGTACCAAAAATTTTTTGCTGAGTAGTCCTATTTTCAAGTACCGTTTTAATGGCATTTAAAACCATTGCATTCGTAGT
>CAZROT010000048.1:0-3772 GCA_964601895.1 uncultured Yersinia sp. | reverse complement strand
GAGAACCGATTCTTCTTGTAGCTAACCTGCCGTATATTCCAGATGAGATGTTTGCGAACAATGCAGACGAACGTATTACCACCCGAGAACCGACGATGGCCTTCGTGTGAGGAGATGATGGGCTTGATTTGTACAGGTTGATGTTTGACCAAATCTTACAATACACTACACACAACAAGACTAGCATCACTATGTTTCTCGAGATGATGACTCGGCAGATAGATATTCTTGCACAAGAATACGCTGACAAGTTTCTATTCTCAGAAGTAAAAACCTTTCACGCAAATATCAGAATATTGAAAGCAGTACAACATTTTTAGTATACTTTCTTTTATGAAAAACGCTCTCAATACCATTCTTTTTGTAACAGCAGCAGCATCTGCATGTTCATGTGGAAAACATATTGAACAAATACATGCTAGTGCAAACAAAACACAGAGTATATTAAATCCACAGTCATATCATCTCACCATACCTGCACATCAACTTCCTAACTATCATAAAAACCCTACATGATATGGGCAACACGACGCATGAAACCAAGAATACGAAAAATGATATTTTCCAGACACAACTAGTATTGAAATATGATGACAATTATTTCTTCTCTTATCTACAACCAAAAATAAGTAATTTCCCATAGCTTCATTACTTCATTTTCCCATGCGTCTCCTCATTACCTGTCCTTATGGTTTTGTTAGTACACTCAACCAAGAACTAAAATATCTGCGTTTCACACCAGTTGACTCGTTTGACACGGGTACGTACGTCGACACTGACCTCACCGGCATGATGACCGTCAATCTCCGATCGAGAATCGCTTCAAAAGTATATATCCAACTCCAAGAAAGCGTCTCATGTACCACCTTTGACCAGTTATTTACCATCACCCAGCAGGTAGATCGAACACAATGGATTCCTGCCACTGAATTCATTGCTGTCCAAGCGCATAGCTTTCAGTCTACGCTCATGTCTGAAAAATCAATCCAATCGATAGTTCACAAAGCTGTTCTCACGCAAGTTATGGAAACCTGAGGTACGCTACAAAAACCTACGAAAAATCCCTACGAGGTCATGGTCCAATTCGTCAACAACAAGGTAACGTTTTTCCTAAACACTTCAGGCGATGGATTACACAAAAGAGGATACAGACTTGACCAGTGAGCAGCATCGTTGAAAGAAAACGTAGCTGCTGGACTTGTTCTGATGAGTGGACGACGTCGACAGCAACGTCTGCGAGATCCATGCTGTGGCGCTGGAACGATCGTCATCGAAGCAGCTATGATCGCGAGAAACATCGCACCTGGATTACTGAGAACGTTCGCATTTGAACAGTTCGCTCAGTATCGTGAAGCAGATTTTCGTGCCTTATATGATCTCGCCCAGACCAGAAGCTATCCTGACAAACAGTTTGCTCTTTTCTGATCAGACAACGACCCAGAGATGCTCATTCTAGCACAAAAAAACGCAGAACGCGCATGAGTAGCTGATACGATCACTTTTTTCGAACATGATCTCCTAAGTAAAAGATTGCCAGATGTCGTATGAACCACAGAACAGCAAACCTGTATCGTCACCAATCCTCCTTACGGAAAACGTCTCGCCCCTGAGTGATTGAAAGACATCTATCGTGCGTTGATTACCTATAGCAAAGATGATACCACACAGCTCACTTGTATTACCAGCTACCCAGACTTTTCACACCTCCTCACTACCCGTCGACCACGCAAAGACGTGAAAAATGGAGCGGATGATGTGCATATTTGGATAAAACCAAGAGGATAGAAACTAAGCAATAATTTTTGCGTTTTTCCTGGAACAAAGTATACTATATGTAAATAACTTTACATCTATTTGCGCAATGTGAGAAAAATTAGACTTTTACGAAACACAAGAAGACAAAATAAATGATACAATCAGTTTTTTATGAAAGAAAGTTGATCATATCGGTCCACAAGAAAAAGAAGTAATAAGTAACAGTATCACGCTCGTCGAACAACCTGAAAGATCTACTTCATCTACGACTTGTTATATGATTATATTAGATTGAAAAGAAATTTGAGACTTTCAATGCTTCTGACAAAACACAAAAAGCATGCTTATGACAAGTTGACGTTCTCCTGCATTATTTGAGACAGTGAGTGCTACAGAACAGTTTCCAGACGAAGAAAAAATAAGAACAAATCTTTTACAAACAAATGAAAAAAGAAAGGTAAGCATTATTTTTCCATGACCTACATACGAATCATGAAATATGATCACCGGTTTGGCTGTAGACAATGGAGAACTATTATGACAATCAACAGACCTTACTTCTCCCACAGTAAGTTGAAAATGATTACTTATCATTGTATGAGGAAAACTTATTTTTACTCATACATCAGAAAAAACTCAGGCCGACATAGATGGATTAATTAACGAAAAAAGAGATCTATGTACGCTGCCATCGATAAAACGTAACGGCAATATTAACAACCCCCTCTTACAAAAAATATGAGTAAATTGACGTTTTCTCGTAGAAATGAGTGACGGTAGACAGTGAGTAATAACATTAAAATGATATACACCGGATAGTCTACAAAAGATATTTTCCGATCCGTTGTTTTCACGTATTCTCTACTGCGATTGAATTTGAAACAAGTGACAAATGGATGGATGACGAATAGAAGATCCAGCAACACAAAAACTTGTATATACAAACCATACTAAAGTAGTTTGAAGGGACGAAGTTAAATGAAATATGCCCGCTGTATTTGTCGTATATATTGAATAAAGTGTATTACCAAAAAAACTCCCTGTTTCTAGAAACAGAGAGTTTTTTTTCATACCAACCATATTATTTACGCAGTTTTTTCTTCCAACACTTCTTCAACGTCCTCTACCACATCTTCTACCTTTTCTTGCGTCGTATCAATCATCTCTTTTGCTGATTCTGCTACGTCATCTATTTTCTCTTTTACTCCTTCCATCACTTCTGTAGCTCACGCTACTGCTCATGCACCTATCGTCGCTGCTCCCTGCTTCATCGTATCGATACCATCGTTCATCATATCTTTGCTAGAACATACTCATCCACAACAACTTCATCCATCTGTACCGCAGGCACGATCTTTGCACGCTCTACAAGGACAAAAACACCAAGCTCAAGTCCCCTTTACCAAAACTACCAAAGCTGCAACCAAAAATATCCAAGCCAATACCGTCATAGGAGTTGTCCATCACAATGCATTGAGTGCGAAAAGCATGATTACTACCGTAAGCAACGCACCAATTTTGGTAAGTTTTACACATCAAGAAATGAGAAAAAGTCATGCAAGAAGCTCACCGATCGTTGCGATTCGATACCAAGTCTCGTTAGAAAAAAACGTCAGTCCTGCTTTTGGTCACGCTCCTCATACCATATCTATCATCGTTGCATCAGGACCAAACTTCATCAACCCCATGTACAACATACCAAGACCAAGCAAGATACGAATTACTCCTGTTAGTTTGCTACACAAAGAAGAACATTGTTTCATGTGAAAAAAAGAAAGATAAAAATACCTCTCTGTCATACGCATATTTTTGATATCTACAAGCCGATCTGTATTGACATTTATATAATAGAAATTCCAAATATAGTAAAAATGTTTTGAATTTGTTTCTAAAAACTCTCGAACTGTATTCAACAGTATGGTTTCACATGATTCGTACTCCTAAACATATATAAAATTTTTTATAAGCAAAATCTCTTGAAAATTATTTTTTTTGGAGTAATATAGCACCTATATAT
>CAZROT010000047.1:0-3780 GCA_964601895.1 uncultured Yersinia sp. | reverse complement strand
CGCACAACACACAACAAAGGCCGCTCAAAGGTTTGGAAGACCAACGGAGGCAAAATGGGAAGGAGAATGATAATGAGGTAAAAGGTGAAGGTAATCAGCAGGATTACGGGATGCGGATTTATGATACAAGGCTGGGGAGGTTTTTGAGTGTGGACCCGTTGGCAGACGATTATCCTTGGTTTACTCCTTATCAATTTGCAGGGAATATGCCAATATGGGCGATTGATATTGATGGTATGGAAGGAGACAAAAAGCCGAATCAAAACGAGAATAAAGAAACAAAAGATAATAGTGCAATAAACAGACTGTTTGATATGCTTGATCAAAATCTGGCTGGGGGAGAAGCGAAAAATGAAAGGCAAAAGTCGTATTTACAAACTGCTTTAAGGATAAAAGGAAGAGAGATTAGAGATATTAAAAGGCAAAAGAATAATGCGTTTAATGAATTACTGACACTAGATGACAAAATGGGGGCAGAGGGGAAGGCCTTATCAAATATTCTTCAAGAATTCGACACCCAAATAAGCGTTAAGCAGCAGTCTTTTTCTTTTTTAGCTACACAATTGTACAAAAAAATTAAGGACGGCGATAATATAGACGTATATAATAAATGGTTGGACACAGAGCTGCAAACAATTGGCATCGGGGTAAATTCAATGGCTGTAGCTGCATCGTTTATTCCGAGTGGAGGTACATCAGCGGGACTTTTTCTGTCAACTACAGAAATTAGAGCCTCTGCATTTAGTTTGAGGGGTGGCTATGGCCTATTTGGTAAAAAGGGATTGCAAATTGGAAGTTATAAAATCGAAGCCCTGTATGCTACCCCACGAGTTGGATATGGAACAGGTACTTTACTTTCCATTAAACAAGTTGGAAGAACAGGCGGTAATTTTTTAAGATGGGATTATGGCGTTTTACATGGATCCCAGAAGCTAGGACTTCATTCAACATTTCGGTTTAATATTGCTGGAAGGTCATTTGGAAGTACAAGTCAACTTCCTTGGCAAGCACCTTTTAAATTTTGGAAATATCCCAAGTGATATTATTAAAAGATAATTTAGAAGCATTTGTGTACAACGAGAATCGCATCTCTATTAAAGATTTATCAAGTGATCTTGATATAGGCGATTCAAAATGGAATTTTCTCTTTGATTTGATTCTGAAAACAACCCATACGTTTTATTTTTTTGGAGAACGACTTGAATATTCTGATAACAACCATAGGCAGTCTATAGAGTTTTTGTCTGAAACAGATATCGACAATATTGAAGATCATTATAATGTTTTTTTTAAACTGAGGCCCGCTGGTTTGATAATTAATCGAAAACGATTATCTAAACTTTGGTCATATTACGAGTATCCCGCTATTATTTTCCTTGGCTGTCACATCGAAGAAAAGGAGTTAAGGCAATTTTTTGATACGAAAATAACATATGAAAAAATTGTTGGATCAATTGAAAAGGTATATTTAATTCATAGAAATTTTGAACCTGATGTTTTATGGATTGAGAAAAGTTGGGACATGCCTGATATGCAAATTTTGCTGGGTAACGTATCAGATTAGCATTTTTTAAACTCATCAAGTAAGTAAATGAATCTCAGGGCCGGATTTCCGGCTCTTTTTCTTTTAAGCTGCTTTTCCCCGGTTGTCGTGAGTTTGCAAAGCAATAGGAGCAATAAAACTTTAGGATAGCGATGCTTCGTTTGTAACGAAGCATCGGCCTCAAAGAGGCCGAAAAAAATAACATTAAGCAAAAATCCGTTGATCAATCAGCGGCTATTTTTTTACACAAGCTTTTCGGCACAACGGCCGGCTACAGCTACGGCTATGACCAGCTCAACCGGCTTGTTGAAATGCGGCAGCACAGCACCGGCACAACAAGCGGCTGGAGCAACAGCGATATAATTACAGCCTACCGCGAAATGTAAGTCCCCCCAAAAATCCTACAGGTTAAAAGTAGACTGAATTGTTTACATTTAAATACTGTAGTAATTATGAAAAAGTCAAGATTTACCGAGACACAGATTACCGGGGCCTTGAAGGCTTACGAAGCCGGTAAGGACATTCAGCAAATTTGCCGGGAGATGAATATCAACCGGGCAACATTTTATAACTGGAAGAAGAAGTATTCAGGCATGGATGCTGACTTGCTGCGTCAATTTAAAGAGTTGCAGCGGGAGAATACCGAGTTGAAGCGTATGTATGCAGACTTGAGTCTGGATCACAACATCCTTAAAAAAGTCATTGAAAAAAAGCTTTAGGGCCCTGTCAAAAGCGGTTGGTAGCTGCGGAGATTGTTCAGGAAGAGAAAGTGAGTATTGTCAGGGCCTGCCGGGTTGTTCAACTGGACCGGTCACTGTTCTACTACCAGTCTGTGAAAGATGATAGTGAAGTGGAAGCCAAACTGACCAGTTATTTGGAGAATAAAGTTCTTTGCAACCGGGGCTGCCCTGAGTATTATAAGCGTATGCGACGGGAAGGGCTGCCCTGGAATCATAAACGGGTAGAGAGAGTGTATCGCAGCATGGGGCTTAGCAAACGTCGCAAAAGAAAGCGGAGGCTACCCAACCCGGAGAAGAGGCCATTAGTTCAGCCTGCATTGATGAATGAAACCTGGAGCATGGACTTTGTGGAAGACAGGCTGGAAAACGGACGAAGAATCAGAACACTCAATATCCTGGATGACTTTAACCGTGAGGCATTGGCTATGGAGGTATCCTTTTCCTTTCCTGCAGAGCAGGTGATAGAAGTATTAACTCAATGTATTGAATGGAGGGGTAAACCAAAAAGAATCAGATCAGACAACGGTACAGAGTTCGTAGCTATTAAAACACAAGAGTTCTTTTCCAATAAAGCGATAGAGCATATTCCTATTCAGAAAGGCAAGCCCATGCAAAACGGATATGTTGAACGATTCAACAGGAGTTACAGGGAAGGTGTACTGGATGCATTTGTTCTGACCTCTATTGAACAAGCCAGGGAAGAAACAACTATCTGGATGGAAGACTATAACCGAAATCATCCACATGAAAGTCTTGGAGATAAACCTCCGCTGGAATATGGGTGAAAAAGGTTTTTAGTAATCACAGGGAAACGGATTAATTTAATAATTTAACCCTGTAGGAAAAAGGGGGGACTTACAGAAAGCATAGCCTATGATGCCAACGGCAACATCCTTCAATATTTAAGAAATGGCGCTGCCGATGAAACCGACATGGACAGCCTGCATTATAAGTATCACCGTGACGGTGAAGGGTATTTGGTAAACAATAAGCTGAACCATGTAAAGGATGCTGTGAACCTTGCAAACTATACAGTGGATATAGATGACCAGGACGAGGACAATTATGAGTATGACCTGATTGGCAACCTGAAGAAAGATAAGAATGACAACCCCACCCAGCGTATTAAAAATATTGACTGGACAGTATATGGAAAAATAAAGCACATTGAAAAGGGCGATGACATTTTTACAACCGGGGATATAGAATACGGCTATGATGCGGGTGGCAACCGGACATACAAAGTATTTACGCTGACAGATGTTGAAAAAACCTTTTACATCCGTGATGCACAGGGCAATGTGCTGGCGGTGTACAGCAAAAAGAACAGCGACTCGGTGAGGTGGGATGAGCAGCATCTCTATGGCAGCAGCAGACTGGGCCTGTGGCGCTGGGATACATTGGTGCCCGCTTCACCACCAGTGGTGGATGAAGAACCCATCTATGACAGCATCTTGCTGGGCAGCAGGACGTATGAGCTGAGCAATCACTTAGGAA
>CAZROT010000046.1:0-3932 GCA_964601895.1 uncultured Yersinia sp. | reverse complement strand
AATATCATTCATGTTAACTCTAAACTGATTGGCCGAACTTTGGGGGAGCTTACAGTACAATGAAAGAAGCTCCTCAACTGTTTTGGTGGCTGAGATTTTTTCTTGAAGGGATTGCTCTGCCACCTGTATATTTCTTTTTGAAGGCGTATCCAAGCTTTCACCAGTATTACACCAATCCAATATTCTTCTTCCAACATCAGCGGATATTTTAAATTCAGCTTCATTACTGAAGATACCAGTCCTGTCTTTGCTGACTACGGCATTATGTTTTATGTCAAGGTCAAACACAATGGTTAACTCGTAATCCATTCCATCCCTTGTTATGCCTTTTAAACCCACCTTTTCCGGCACTTGTTTTCCATTCTTCTCTACAAGAACATAATCCTGCTTTGTTCTTATGGTTGCAAGCACATGGACAGGGCTTTGAAGGATGGCATTAACAAAGGCATTATGTCTTGGAGTAATCTTATTCCAGTTTGTAAAAGAATTACCGGCCATACTCCCATGCAGGTCAATGATGCCTCCAACTCCTTCCCATTCATGGCTGATACTGTCAATGATAACAACCTCCATTCCTGCCTTAACAGCCAGGGCAAGAGCTTCGATATACTTCTCAGGATTAAAAGGGGCTGATATTCCAATAACATTGTAGCCTCCAAGATGACTATATAAATGGGCCGAGTTATTTTCACTGTCAATGACAGCTATTTTCTCCCATGAATTACACAGGCCATAACCTAATAGCAGGGCTGACATGGTTTTTCCAGACCCTGAAGCTCCTTGTAAGCCAATCTTTATTTTGGCCTTATTTCTTTGTGCTTTTTGTAGTTGCATATGGTTTGATTTTGTTTGAAGTATTAATAAATGAAAAACCATCCCGAAGGATGGTCTTAATAACAGTTTATCCGATATTTACTTTTAACCTATTAGGAGTACTCAGTAAATCTTGGATAATTATTTTAATTGAAGTTAGAAGATAGCTTCAGGCATTGCATTTTTATGATATTCAATTTGCTCCTGAATATACTTTTCTGAGACAATACTCTCAAGGTCTGGACAGTTTGTTGTGTATACAAGGTTGATGTAATTTTGATAATTTTGGAAGTCAATTTCAAAGTTAATCTTATAAACATCCTTGATTCCTGAAACTTGAAATCCTTCTGAGTTAATTAATATTTTTGTTCGGCTAATGGTTGTGTCACTGCAATCCAGAAATATTTTTCTCAACTCCCTTAACACATTTCCCAAGGTCTTTGAGCTAATTGTTGCTATATCAAAGTCTTGGTTTATTCGTTTAGCCCATTGACAAAAACTAATGGTATCATCATTTATCAAAGTACTGTTTTGGCGAATATTAACAATGGTCTTAATTAATTTGATGAAAATATCATCAGAGATTAATTGACTTTGGATTACCAACTTATCAGATAAAAAGAAGTAATTGTCTCTTGCATCAGAGAAAATTAATTTCCCCTTTATCGCTTGAAATAAAGCATATATACTTCGGAAACTTTGGAGAGCTATCTTTTCTTCGCCCTTTAGATGATTTTGATAATCTGCTAAGTAGTGGATTGAGTTGGCAATTGCACATCGTATAAAATTATCTTTTAGGAAATCAGTATTCAATGCTTTAACTACATTGCCTGTCCTATCCCTTATCCCATTAGGATATAATAACCTATGAAACTCTTCATTCTGCCTTTTGTAAAGTTGAATGATATTCATCAACTGCACTCTTAATCTTGCTGATTTTATTGCCTTTTCCCTTGTACCATCAATCCTCTCAATCTCAAGATTTATTTCAGTTGTTAACTTGGCATAGAATAATTCATAGAACCTTTTTTCAGCGAGATAATCAAGTTTGTCTGGAATGCCAAACCTTCTAACTAATAGCTTTAATATTTCATACGTTAATTCTTCTTCTTTAATAGTCAACTTCTCTTTATAATATATGCTTTGTAATTTGCAATTCTGAAATTGATTATTGAAAGCTGCCCATAAAATATATGCTGAGATATTTGAGCCATAACTTGGATGACAAGATGATAAGTACTTGTCACCTACCTCCAAAATAATCTCATCTTTTGAGGGGAATCTTAAAGGCGGTTTTTCATGATTTCTTTCTTCTAATTGATTGCCGTATTTACTTGCTAAGTTTTGAATCCCGGCATTTGCATAATTCCTTAGCTTTTCATAATAGTTAGATAGAGTTTTAGATTGATTACTTAACGACTGATATTTTACTGTTTTATCATAGTAAACAAGCCCACTTAATGATGTAACATTTTTAAGCTTGGGAAAATAACTTCTTTGGCTTGAATGGTTTTTAATTAACACCGAAGGGGATGGCATAATGATGAATATATCAGTATTACTACCGCTTCTTACTCTTGCTAAAGCCTGTATTACTGAATTTATTCCCCCTGAGAATATACCAAAGTCTCTGTCTTGATAGGCTGCTAATTGTGGAGCTATAATAAAATAAGAAACATTATCAGATTCAATACTTATTCCTGTCTTAAAAGTAGTACCTACATTGCACATTTCTTCTTTGAAAGCAGTTCCGCTTTCTCTAACACATAGGTTTAACTCATTGTATTTGCCATAAAGAACCTTGCCTATTTCTGAATAGATTATTTCTTCCTCATCCTCCTCTTTTTTAACAATACTATTGGCAAGTATTTTTGAGAAAGTAAGTATTTGGATATGTTTGCCTCTGTCTATTTCTTGCTGAATTAAACCTGCTATTTCTTTATCTTCTGCACTATACCAAAATTCATCGTGAATAAAAAGATGTAGTTTACTTTGTCTGTGATTAATTCTTTTTCGTTCAGTCTCTATTATCTGAATTTTATCATCAGTTAATTCAGCAAGATACTTTACTACCAATTTACTGGCCTCAGTGAAGGTTGCAGTAAGCAGGAATGCTTTATGTAAAACGGGTTGCCATTTCCACAAGTTAAATACTAATCTCTCTTTAAAAACATTCACATAGTCATGTATTTCATCAAATACAAAAACAACCTTTTTTCTCTTTTCTGTGCAGTAGGAAATTGTTGATGTTAAGTAATCTCTTTTTGTTTTGCTTTGCAAGAAAGCATCTTCGCCATAATAGCCTAATAATGTATGGATAGTCAGTATATGTATGGGTGACTTTGTTGATGTTTCAAAATCTGTTTCCTCAAGATTCACAAAATTAAAAGCATCATTAGGGGAAATACCTTTTGCAATTAGTTTTTCATGATATTGGTTTATTATGGATATATAAGGTGCGACAATTACCACTATGTATTCATGATCATTTCGAGAGTTGTATTGATTATAATATGCTCTTGCTATATCAATGCAGGTTGTACTCTTTCCTTGCCCCACACCTGCATTTAAAATGACTGTATTCTTATCCTGTAAATTAATGATACTTCTAAGTTGCTGGCCTATAAAACCGTCTTCATCAGGCGATATAATTGTCTTAGCATTGCTTTCAATAATGAAACCGGGGAAATCATCTGGATTGATTTTCTTAAATTCTATTGGCAGGTCAACCGGAATAACTCTTTTCTTAATATATCCCATAAGCAGTATTTAAAAGTAATGCCACAACTTAGTTAGTGTGGCATTACAGAAAGGCAATTTACTGCAAAAATTCAGAATCCATTATACCGGATAAAGGTTAGGCAGTTAGGTATTAAAAACCGATTTTATTACCTTTTCATTCATTTCATCAATAACGTCTTTATCATAGTCATCCAGATAAATCCCTGTAACCCTATTGCCATACTCATGTCCCAAAGCTTCAGCTATCAGGTCTTTTGAATAGCCTAATGATTTGGCAATATTAGCCCAGGAATAACGGGCATAGTAAGTGGAAACAGGCTTGGTGATTTTTTGTTTTAAAGAAATGGCTTTAAGGTTTTCGTTTACTGCGTGTATAA
>CAZROT010000045.1:0-4098 GCA_964601895.1 uncultured Yersinia sp. | reverse complement strand
GGCCATGGGATCATTTTATAATATTATTATTATTATAATTTGAGCATACCAAACTGTGGGTAGCCTTAGAATAATAGAATAGAAAAATTTCTTTTATATATCCCTGCCTGAAGTAAATCTCTTGTTTCGGTGCAGTTAAATTTTTTTAACTGTGGATGTGAGAATTAAGGGGAAACATCCAAAGCCGTCCCAAATTTTCCTTATTCCTTTCAGGAGGAGTAGGGTTTTGAATCCAAGCACACTTACTTATTCAAAAGAATTTTTAACTTTATATTTTTGAAATGTTAGTCTTATTTGAGTAATTTTGTTCTAAAATCTCATTTAAAAAAAGACAATGACCCAAAAAAGAATATTGTATTCTTTTTAAACAAAGGGATATTCCGACCCCTTTCTAGAAGAAAGATTAAAATGAAAGAAAGATTTTTAACTGGTTTAAAAAAAGAAATGAAAAAAACGATTAAAACAACAAATTTTGCGTATACCAAGCATACGATTTTTTGGAAGCTCCGCCATCTTTTTTTTACAAAAAATCGAAATTTTTTTCGATATAGGCGGTTGTTCGATTACAAAAGAGTTCGATACTTTTGTATTATTGGGCAGATGGTCGACTAAGTACCCTTAAGTGGAGACAGTCACCGATTTAACGGTTGGATCATTCTTATTTTATTATTTTACCCAAAAAGAATAGAATATTGGATGTTTAATATCCTAATGTGCCGGATAAGAGGGTGTTGATATGGGATACAGGCCCTCTCGAATTGGAAGTTCGCTTTTTTTGAAAAAAAAATTTGATCTTCTCAACAATGATTAATTTTATGGTTTTTTGAAAAAAAAACTTTTTATAAACTTTTATGGCCTTTTCTTGTTGTGAAATAGTCACTTTTTCTTTAAAAACAAACAAACAAAATGGAATAGCTTGTTAATTTTAGTCTAATCCCTAAAAACAATGCGTTACATGAGTCTTTTTAAGGCTCGATTAAGAATAATGTCGCCCGGTCATCTTTTTAGAGAATTAGCTACTTTTTAAAAAAGTTTGATCGAACTTAAAAGGTTCTTGGGATTAACGATGTTGAACTGTATCTTAAAAAATATTTAAAGAAAAAGAAAGAAAAAGGGGAAAAGTTTTAAAAAGTTCAAGAAACTGTTTAATTAAAAACAATAACTATGACATTTAATAATATCTTAATCGTAATTTCTTAATTAAATCGGCCAAAAGTTGAACCTTTTTTTCAAAAAAGAGTTTAAAAGGAGCAAGTCTTTCATTTTAGAAGGGGGGAATACTAATTAAAGAATATTCCAAAAAGTTTTAAAAGTATAAAAAGTTAAAAAAAAAATGGATTGTCCAAATTGTCTCTACCTTTTTCCTCGATTTTAACATTATGGGAAAGGAAAATTTTTAATAATATTCATTTGGTCGAATGTTATCTAATCTTTTTCTTTATTTCTTTTTTTTTAGGAAAAAAGAGAGAACCCAATTGAAAAAGGAGGGACGGGCAATTCGTTATAAAGATTGGTTTTTTACTATTAATTAAAAAAGATAAATATAACATTAACATTATTATTATTATGTTATAATAATAATAATAATAATAATAATAAGAGAGAATAGAGAGATTAGACACCAATTAGGGATCAGTTATATAATAATATATATATTATATAATTGAGCATACCAAACTTAATTGGAGACTAAAAATAATAGTCTTTTAAAAATTAGGGATCGATATTATGTATATATCATATTATTGAGCATACCAAACTTAATTTAATTAAAAAAGACTAATTATTTAATAAAGTTTAAAATATATATATATTTTAGGGATCGATGTATTATTTTATTATTTATAATAATAATAATAATAGTATATTGAGCATACCAAACTTAATTTATATAAATATTAAAAGACTAAATAATGTTATATTAGAATAGAATAAGATCATTAATTTTTTTTAAAAAAATTGATGAAAAATAAAGGGCTCTGAAGAATTTTTATAAAAATTTTTCATTTTTATTAAAGAAGACCTTCTTAAGGAACTTTTAATATAATAGAAATATTTCGAGGTGGTTTCTTGTCTGGAAGCCCCATTGAGAGTACGATCGCGCTGATTTCATTATAAGTGTTTAGTACAGGCAAGTTAATTGCTAAGAGATATTTTGAAAAATGTTAAAAATAGTTTTTTTTGAAACTTTTTTTTAAAAAAGTAGTCCGGGTGATAGTATAAAAAATGAAAACAGCCTCATATTAAAACGCGTATTGTGGTGGAAAGAAGGGATTGATTAATAACATTTTAATTTTAAAAGTTCAAAAAGAAGGAAGCATTTAACTCCAGTGCGCAGCCAATCCTTTTTTTTTAAAAAGCATTTAACTCCAGTGCAGCCGGGTCCCCCTTTAATCTATTTTTTTTAATCAAATAACTATTTGGTTGTTTAGTTAATAAGAAAAAAATTGAGAGGGGATTATTCTAATGTTTTTAAATTTCGTATATTAGCAATAATGTATGATTTTTTTAAACTAACCAAAATGGAACTTTTTTTTAAAAAAAAATTAGAATATTATAATAACAGTCTTCCCTTCGATATTTTAAATATAGAAAGGTTAAAAAGAGATTTTTTTTCCTTTGGGGAGAAGGATTAAGAGACCCTTAAATCTTTAAATTCTTTTTAGATCCTATTTTATATCCCTCCACAAGAATGGTACCTCTCTTAAGTTCTTTGGAATTCATGGAGATATAAGAAATTTTATTTCAGACGCCTAATTTAAATTTTAATAATAATCTTTATTTTTTTTTTTATAAAAATTTAAAAATATATAACGAAAAAAGGCCATTTATACAATATTTTATATTTTTTAATATAAATTTATTAGTATATAGCAATTATATAGATTGCTGTATATACATATTTGGTTTTTTTAGAATAAGGGTGAGTAGGAGGGGTCGTTTTTTTTTTAAAGAAAACCATCCAGCACATCTTGTTCTTTTGACACCTCACTATCCGTAGGAGGTATTTGCAGTTATTTTTCGTTAATTCGTTAAATTTCTGTAGAAGGGGAACAATGGCGGCCATGATTTTGCTGTGCCCAGCAACCTACGTCCACGATCATTTTAAAACGTTTTTTTTTAAAAAAAAAAGAAAAAAAGGGTTCAAAACATTAAGATTTTATGCGAAACTTTGAAAAAAATTCATTCTTCTCCAAAGAGAAAAAAGAGCAATACTCTTTATTAGTGGATTTTAAGTTATGACTATATATCATACCAAGTCCTTAAGATATTGTACATGAACGTTTAAATTTTCATCCTGTTTGGATAGTTTATACGGATCGAAGTAGACATTGGTTGCGGCTCTTGGTTAATTTCCAGAAGTTTGCGCTGTGCCGCCTCCGTGAAGTTTTTCTGTTCCTTGACTGAAATCTTTGAGCAACACAGTATTTTATCATTGTAAAGAGTTTAGTACGTTGGTAGTAAACTAATTAAGGATCAATATTTTTATTAACGTTTTTTCTCTTTTTAAAATAAATATTGAGCACTTGCCAAACTTATTAGTTTATTAAAAGAAAAGATTAATATATATGTACATATAATTATTATTATTGTTTCAATAATAATAAAAAAAAGTTATATGTATGCAAATAGTAATATTATTGATAATAATATTATTATTAACAACGATTTAGTTGTTAAAAATAGTCTGTGTGTTTTAAGGGGTATTAACAAAATTATTTGGTATATTTATTTGATTATTATAATTAAATGGGTAGATCAAAGTAATACATTTAAATTAGTAATACATCCCAAAAAAAGAAAGATGGCTGAACGACTCTAAGCCTTTTTCTTTAGAAAAGGACTGAACGACTCTAAGTCTTTTTTTAGCTGAAAGAAACGATAAAGACACGGATAGTGTGCTGTAAGGGGTTTTTTCTCCTGAAGCCATACACTAGTTCCATCGTCTATTTTAAACAAGAGGGGGATTTTTTTTCCCTTTTAAGATTTTTTCGACTAATCCCTTCCTTTAAGTCCTTTAGAAAAGGGATTGAAAATTTTTGGTTTTTTTCAATCCCTTTTTTAAAGGTTCTAAAGGAAGGGATGGGATACCGTCTT
>CAZROT010000044.1:0-4436 GCA_964601895.1 uncultured Yersinia sp. | reverse complement strand
AACAACAACAACAGCTAAATAAGTATGTTCGTCATTTCGAAATGAAAACAAAGCAAACATTTTTTTATTTAGTTCACCGATTACTATCGATATTAATCTAGCAATTGCAACGGATATTATGTTATGGTGGTCATTAGTTATGGTGTTTGTTTTGGTTTTGGTTTTTGTTTTGTTTTTGTAAATAGTTTAGTGTGTGTGTGTGTGTGTGTATGTGTTTAAAAAAGAATAAAGCGTTAAGTTCAATAAGAGCAAAAGAAAAACTTTTGAATAATAACGTCTAACGATTTGAACCGTCTAGTGCCTGGATAAATAAAATGGGTATTTTTCGTTTCTCTCTCTCTTTTCCCTGGATATATAAAACCGTTAGAGTCATTTGTTTGATTCCATTTATCTTCGTATTCACATTCATATTCATATTTTCAATTAAAACATGACTCGTAATGACTTCTATTCATATGAATATATTCTTTTTTTTTACTGTAAATATATACATAGATCGTCATTGCCGTCGTTGTGAAAATCGTAACAACCACCATCGTCGTCATCGTCATCATCATCATCATCATCACCAGCAACCATCACCAATAGTGCCAGCTCAACCAGTGAAACAACTGGTTGAAATTACTTTGAATCATAATGGTTCATCCATAATCCAATTCACGATCTCAAGTGATGGGTATCGATGTCAATATTTTTTGTTCGTTACAACCTCTGATATGTTTTTTTTGTCTCTCATTAGACCAATGAATACAACAGTAGCAGTCAATCGTATTGCTGAAGAAGAACAGCCGAACGACAATGACACCATCGTTCGTCCACAATCACCACCATCACCAGCATATTCAGCAATTACATCGGCTTCAGAAAAGTTAACAACAACAACAACAACAAGTCTCGATGTTATATCGAATCAATTCAAATTCGAAAAACATTAAGAAAAAAATATTTTCTATAGATATAGATTTTTTTTGTTGATTTGAAATAAACTTAGTTAAACAGAAATTAACGAGAGGAAACCTATTTCATATATTTATTTTTCTATACAAACAACAAAAACAAGAACAACAACATCAATTCGAAATATTCATATTTCGAACCGAATCAACGAAATGCTGGAATTCGTATTCGTCGAGTAAGGAATTTTCGAGATCATCGACATCATCACAACTATCATCGTCATCGTCTTCGTTGTCATCATCATCACCATCGTAGTCTTCATCATAATCATCGTCATCATGTTGATAAATGGCGAAGGTACGTCGTGTCAAAGAATAATTGTTGATCACGTAGAACTTGTTCGCCAATTTATCAACATGATTGATTAATAATGTTCGATGTTCTTCATCGATCGGTAACGATTTAATAAAATCGACAATTATTGTCAAATAATCATCCTCAATTGTCCATTGATTATTGAGGATGAACATTTGTCGATCGAATGTTAAATTTTGATCGATGAATAATCGATGGTTGATGAACACCATGAATTTTTCATAATTAAATTCAGATTTTAATAAATCTGAATTGATCTTATTGCCAGCTGCTAGTTCGTTGAAATCGGTGAATAAGAATTTCATCTTTGTGAACAGATTCGTCCTTATCAAAATAATATATATATCCTTGATTTTCATTTAAATTCTCTTTTTAACGGTTTCTTTTTCTCCCTGTTCAAGATAGACGTAGACAATGTAATCTATGTTATTTGATTTATTTAGAAATTCAAAAAGAAAACAAAAATAAAAACGTCACATGAGAATGAATTCGTGTCGATCTGTTGTCTGTTGTCTGTTGTCTGTTGTCTGTTGTCTGTTGTCTGTCGTCTGTTCTGACAGCATGGTATATAAAGCACTTATCAAACGAAGATAGATTTAAATCTTGAGGTGTTAAAAAATAATCAACGAATGGCAGTATCGTCTAGTGACATTGATCGAATAGATGTAACACTATCACCACCAATTGATACGGCACCACGTTTATTCCGACCAGGAACATTATTGAATGCGATAACATTTGAAAAAATTCAGTCGAATGTTTTTGATAACAAGGATGATGCTGATGACATGAAAGACATTGAATTATTCAATCTAGCAAATTTGTATGATGAACGTGAACAAATGATCACCTATTTGACCCAACGAATACAAATAACACAACCAGTTAATGATGTTGTAGCTAAATTGATGATGGATGAATTACTCAATGATACCAATGAAAATGTTTCTCTATTATCACCATCGTCATCGGTTTATCCTCCAGTAAATCGTCGTGGTCCTGTTGCAGATCATGATCGACCTTTTCTTGAATATGGACATCTAGGTATGCACGCACACATTGATCGATATACACGTGTACTTATATATAAATATATAATATTTTATCTTCAGATCGACAAACAATTGCTAGTGAATGTCAATTCAATCTTGAATGTGTTCATCCAACGGAAGCAAACATGGTACGTCGTCCGGTTCGTATGTCAAGTAAATATTGGGCAATTACTGCATGGACAAATGTAACAAGTAAATTGATTTGTTGATATCTATCTGACAATGTTGTTTGTTTTGAATTGAATTGAATCGCATATTGAATAGAAGAAATTGTTATGGAAGAAATTAAACGACAATTTGGCATTGAAAATTTACATTATGCATGTGTTGCTGAAGAAATTGGCGAATCGAATCATCATCCACATTTACATATACAAATTATTTTAAAACAAGTCGTCAATAAGAAGATATGGTTTCTCGATTCTATTACAGGTATAGTCTAAGTATATGCGAAAAGAAAACACGAACAAATATTTCATCATATGATTATCTGTCTGCTTATTGGTTGTTGACAGGTACACATTGTAATTATCAAGTGACTCGAAATGATTGTGCATGGAATGAATACATAAAAAAAAATCAAAAGTTTATTGAATTTGGTTCTTTCAAATCAGCACATCGACGTCAAGAAAAATTTTGGCCGTCAACAACAACAACAACAACAACAACAACAACAACAGCAACAAGACGTGTTTGTTCATACAGTGAAGAAAAACGTCGGTATGAAAAGGAAACAGCACTACGTGCCATGCAAGTAGCCAAAACAAGTGTAGCCAAAGCAATGGATATGATTCAATATGCAATGCCGATGCAATTTCTATCTCATAGTTCATGGTAAATGATGACTTGTTAGAATACTATTAATGCGCGCGTGTGTGTGTGTGTGTGTGTGTGGATTATCATCTAGGTACTTGACAACTTTTAATTATATTCATTTACGAGCACAACGTAATGCCGATTTGATGATCAATGTTGAGAAAGAATTCATTTGGCCTCATTCATTTCAAGAATGTACACATGCACTTCGTACGTATAGTATTTGTTTGTTGAATACACATCATACATCGAGGTATGTTATATAGGTGAAGCTATTGATCGTTGGATTCGACATCATTTTATACGCGCTAAACGAGCGAAATGTCTCATTTTGATTGGACCCACTGGTACTGGCAAAACATCATTTGCATTATCATTACCTGGTCGTGTCAATTATTTCAAAGGCAGATGGAATTTAGATAAATGGAGTGATTATGCACGATATTCTGTTTATGATGATATACCTTGGGATGATTTTAGTAAATTAAATTATCCGAATAAGAAAGGTCTGTTAACACAGAATGGCAAAATCAATGTAAGTCAATTACAAATAAATATATAACTATTGTTTTTCTTGTTCTTCTTCGTTTCAGGTAACAGACAAATATCGTAGTAGTACAGAAATCAATGTTCGACAACCGGCTATTGTACTTTTAAATCCAGAGGATACTGGTACATTGTTAACAACACCAACCAATACAGATCAACAACAAATAGCTGCATACTGGAAGAAACGTGCATGTGTATATGTGATGAGTATGTATTATATGTGTGTGTATTCGAAAATAATTCTTCTAATAATTGACTCTATCGCTAGATGAAAATGAATACTTCTACAAACGACAACGTTCTAAAAAATTCGATTCCAATATTGATAACGATGATAACAAGAATGAAAAGTCAAGTGATTCATCCATTCATTCAAATGAAGAACGATTTGGTGATCCAAATGAATTCGAACAAACTCGAATGTATTGGGAAGAGACTGACAAGAAGAAGAAGAAAAAGCAATAGAAATGGTCTATACGTACACATGGTACATTTCTTTTTTTCTTTCTTGAGGGTGTTGAGGGTGAGGGTGAGGAAGTGTACCGCCATGATCCGGATTTCGCTAGAATTTCACTAGCTCATCAGATGGCTTGCCTGATTATTCTATTTTTCAAAAATAATCTTTACTTTGCTGTCAGTCAATTGGCAAATAGTCCAATTAACTGAACAGTAGTAAATTTATTCACGACAGTTGAGGAAGTGTACCGCCATGATCCGGATTTCGCTAGAATTTCACTAGCTCATCAG
>CAZROT010000043.1:0-4499 GCA_964601895.1 uncultured Yersinia sp. | reverse complement strand
GTGAGTTTTATCAGATCGACTGTGAGATGTCGTTTGTCGAACAAGATGATGTCCATGCGGTAGCAGAAAATTATATTAACAGTTTAATTTCTAATATATCTGACAAGACTATAATTAGCCCACTTGAAAAATTACCTTGGCTTCAAGATATTTTAAAGCCAACACCTCAATTAAATGAAAAGTTTCCTAAGATACCTTATAATAAATCTATTGAGTTTTTTGGTAGTGACAAACCAGATCTAAGATTCGACTGCCATCTCGTCGATGTCACTGCTCTTTTTCACAACTCTGAAGCGACGTTCATTGCTACTCCTCTGTCGCAAGGAGCTCAGTTCAAGGCAATCCGTCTTGCTGGACAGTTGCCTACGAGAAAAGAACTCGATGCGATGACGGAAGTAGCGAAGCAAGCAGGTGCAGGATGACTCCCCTACCTCCAGCTCGATGCTGAATGACTCAGAGGTAGTATCGCGAAGTTCGTCGATGCAGACACGTTACAGAAATTACAATCAGCAACTGGTTTCGCAGAAGGAGACACGCTCGTGTTTGTCCTCGGTGATGCGCACAGTGTTGCAAAGATAGGTAATAAGGTCAGGATGGATTGTAGAGATCGTTTCAATCTCGTAGACAGTAAAGAACTCGCGTTTGCGTGGATTGTTAATTTTCCATTTTTTGAGATGAACGATGAATGAAAGATCGATTTTGCTCATAATCCATTTTCTATGGTAAAGTGATGAGTTGAAACGCTACTTCTAGTAGTTGAAGAATGATTAGATCCGACAGCGATAGTTTCTGAACAATACGATATGGTGTGCAACGGGTTTGAAATCCTCTCTGGATCTATCCGTAATCATCACCCAGAAGTACTCGTCAAAGCGTTTGAATTTGTCGGCAAATCAGAAGCTGACGTCAAGAAAAAGTTCTGAGCGATGTATGAGGCCTTCCAGTACGGTTGCCCTCCCCACGGTGGTTTTGCCTTCGGGTTTGACCGTCTCCTCATGATCTTGAAAGATGAACCAAATATTCGTGAGATATACGCGTTTCCGAAGAGCGGAAGAGCCGAAGATGTGATGATGGGCGCGCCAAGTTTCGTGGATGACGTACAGTTGGATGAGTTGAGTTTGAAGGTTGAGGTGAAGGCGTAGTAATAGATTCTATTGTAGCTTTATTTTTTATTTTTATATGGATTATAGCTTTACCATACTGTGGTTTTTAATTCTAATTATTTGATACTTTTTATATAAACTATATTTGAAGCATAATCAAAAAGATAAAACCTTGGTTTCTAGTAGTTTGGAGGTCATTATTAATTTGGATTTAAACTATGCTAATTTAGATTACAAAGAGAGGAAGTTGAAGTTTAAGACTTTTAATAAAGACATATATAAATTTACAGCATTAGATATCTGTAAAGACTTAGAATTAAATGAACAAGATAATGTATTGTATCAAGTAGCTTATGTTATAAACAATTGATTTTGCAATTGTAAAATTACATACATGCATTTTTTAGAATGAAATCCTTGTTTTATTGAGGATCAATACACTCGAAATATCTGAGATAGATGAATAATAGATGAGGAAATTAATTTGATTAAGGATTCTGATGTTAATTCGAATATTTTTAAAGTAAGAATCAATTCACTTGGTCTTTTAGAATTATGAATTGGTGGAAGAAGTCGACTAGCTGCACAATTATTTTCTGCTGATTATGAATTAGAATGACTTACTTCCAATGAAGAAAAAGTTCAAGAAAATCCAAGAAATTACTTTACATTTTTGTGATCACTATTGCTACTGAATTATGATAAAAAGAAAAAAATATTAGAGTTATCTGACAAAGAAAAAGTAACTCCATTAAATTCAGAATGATGAGAATTTGAGATAAATTATGATGATTCATATCGTAATACATTTATAGATTTCTTTTGATATAAAGATTATTGAAATTATAGATGAAATGAATTTATTTCTTTTTCAAATAAATATTTGACGATAAAATATAAACAAGATTTTTATAATCAGAATTAGAAATGAATAGTTTGGCATCAGAGTTGCAAAATATATTTGAACCTCTTAAAAGAGAATACTTTAGAAGTCAAAAAGATAAAAACATTGATTTATTTACAAAAAATTGAATATGAGAAAGAGAAATAAGTATTTTGCTAGATAAAATAGAAGATCTTGATACCGGTAAATTTCAAGATGTTAATAATTTATTTGCAAAACTGGATTCTTGTTTAAAAATATGTGATTTTTTAAGAGAGACCTCCAATAATAAACTAGATGATACTGATCAAGTCATAATTACCCTTTTAGTTTCTTTAGCAGAATGAGCTTATAGAACGATAAGCCCTCATGAAGACTATTACGAGTTAGTAAGACTATTCTTTTGAGATTACAACAAAGAATGAGAAGAAGAACATGAAGATAAAGTATTTCTGCATGAAATTTCAAGTTATGTAAACTTGGGGAGTAATTTTTGCGATCCAAGTATATTGAATAAAATAAGAAGAAGTAGTAAATGTATCTCTCGACCTACTTTTGGTTTTGCTGAAACATTGTATAACATAAGAAATGATTATATCCATAATCATAATCAATTCTGAGTTTTTTTTAAGATATCTAATACTCCACAATCCATATACTATTATTACAAACCAATATGAGAAAGTATGAAAGATATAATTTGAAAAGATGTGGTCATATGTTCTGGCGTATTTAATTTGAATTATTGAGAATTTTTATGATTCTTTTTAAGATCATTTAAAAGATGTATAGAACAATACATTAATATAAATTAAATATTTTTCATTTACACTATGAAACACACCACTTACCTCATCCTCACTACCCTCCTCCGACTGCTCCTGAGCTTCGCACTTCATGCAGTGATCCTTATCAACCGATGAAATCGAACTGTACCGTGAGAACCGGTGTGGCAATGGTGGTCTGCCTTCCCGACGCGAGCACAGCTCTCGGTGATAGTCACCGGAATTGTTGCCTGATATCTGATAGGAAAACGTCGATGGCATATCGTGTATGTAGAGAAGAGACATCGATCGATGAGGGGGAAGAAGTAAGGTTTTTCATACATTTTTCATAGTGATCTGCTTGAGTTGCAGTCTTGAGTGAATATGGTGCAAGAACCTCCCCTCGCCCCTCCTTGTCAGGAGGGGGACAGTTTTGGTTGTTTCGAGAAGTGTAGCAAAATAGTGTTCGTCACAACAAAAAATCGCGTCCTATGCCTCCCCTGTCAAGGGGAGGTGCCGAAGGCGGAGGGGTTCTTTGCCCACAGTCCACTCACCCCATGCCACTCCCTTTCATTCCCTATTGTATCAAACACAAGGTCTATGCGAGAGAAAATCGCTCCAAATCAACCATGACGGAAAAGATAGTTCGAAAACAGATGCTTTCTGGAAGACCTCTAGGGTATAAGTTCACAAGACAAAAACCGCTGTGACCGTATATCGCAGATTTTTATTGTAGTAAACTCCTTCTGGTGATAGAGATAGATGGATGATATCATCAACGAACTACTGAATATGATAGAAGAAGAGACGCGTATCTGGAGGATCTGGGAATAAAGACGGTTAGGTATACAAATGATTCTATTGTATATGAATCGAATACTGTCTATACTGATCTGTGCAGAATTATGAACCAAAGAGCAAAAGAACTGTCTTCGAGATAATATTGTTTTGTGTTTTCTTAAACAATTGATTTCAAACCAACGAAAGGTATATTCAGATCATTAGAGATGATTTTATCACTATTTTTCCCATGCATATTTGTCTGATCGTCTGATCACAACGTGATGCATCGCAATCATTGAAGGTTGGAAAGTATCTGGAAACGCTCTTGCACGACCAGTGAGTCACGACGACTATGATTGTCCTTGCTGAGCATGGATTACCATTCTATGACAACGCACACAATCCTGAACAAAGCCCTGCACTACGGCAACCGTATGCGGACAAACTTCTTGCTGCGGAAGGTATTGTCGTGATTACCCCTGAGTGGTGAGGTATGGTGCCTGGCGAACTGAAAAATTTGTTCCTGTGGTCTAAAGGTGAAGAAATGGCTCACAAACCAGCATTGATCACGGCTGTCTCTGCATGAACGTGAGGCGCATATCCTGTCGCAGAACTCAGAATGAGTAGTTACAAAAACTCCAAGATCTGCTATATGCCCGATCAGTTGATCATTCGTCACGTGAACAGTGTCTTAAACACTGAACTGTGAGGAGAAGACGATACGAGAATTCGTACAAGAATTGAAAAAACGGTTGCGGTATTCTTGTCGTATGTGTCTGCCTTCAGAGCTATTCGTGAAGACGATGCTATCAGCAACAATCCCATGCCTATGGGGATGTAGGGTGTACTGATTAATAAGTAGTATAGATAGATTTTCCAGATACTAGTTTTTCATATATTTTTCATACCAATCTGCTTGAGTTGCAGTCTTGAGTGAATATGGTGCAGGAACCCCTCCGCCTTCGG
>CAZROT010000042.1:0-4801 GCA_964601895.1 uncultured Yersinia sp. | reverse complement strand
CGATAGCCTTCCAAGCTATAGGTGGCGAGTTCGAGCCTCGTCTCCCGCTCTGAGATGGAGTCATTCGTCAATAAGTCATGGGTCATTGGGATGAAGGACTTTTGTAAATGACTCGTTGACCATTGACTCAATGACTTAAAAAGCCGTTGTAGCTCAGTGGCAGAGCACTTCCTTGGTAAGGAAGAGGTCAAGGGTTCAATTCCCTTTAACGGCTCAATGTGCCTGGTGGTTCGCTGCCCGGCATTCCAGATATAACAACAACAATTAGTCAACTCAATTAAAAACCGATAACAATGTCAAAAGAGACCTTTAAGAGGGACAAACCCCACGTTAACGTTGGTACTATTGGTCACATCGACCATGGAAAAACCACTTTGACTGCTGCCATCACCACCATTCTTTCTAAGAAAGGAATGGCCGAAGCAAAAAAGTATGATGAAATTGATGCTGCGCCTGAGGAAAAAGAACGTGGTATCACGATTAACACAGCTCACGTTGAGTACCAGACGGCCAACCGTCACTATGCTCACGTTGACTGTCCCGGTCACGCTGACTATGTTAAAAACATGATCACTGGTGCTGCACAAATGGATGGAGCCATCCTCGTTGTTGCCGCCACTGATGGTCCTATGCCCCAAACAAAAGAGCACATCCTGCTGGCCCGCCAGGTGGGTGTTCCTAAAATAGTTGTGTTCATGAATAAAGTTGACCTGGTTGACGACCCCGAGTTGCTTGACCTGGTTGAAATGGAAATTCGTGACCTGCTGACCTTCTATGGTTTTGATGGTAACAACACCCCGATCATCAAAGGCTCTGCTATTAAAGCCCTTGAAGGCGACGCCGAAGCAGTAAAGCAGGTGGAAGAACTGATGGATGCTGTTGACAGCTACATTCCGCTGCCTCCCCGCCCGGTTGATCAGCCTTTCCTTATGTCTGTTGAAGACGTATTCTCTATCACTGGTCGTGGCACTGTTGCTACGGGTCGTATCGAGAGAGGCCGCATCAAAGTGGGGGAGCCTGTTGAAATTGTAGGTCTGATCGCCGAGCCGCTGACATCAACTTGCACAGGCGTGGAAATGTTCCGCAAGTTGCTGGATGAAGGCGAAGCCGGTGACAATGCCGGTCTGTTGCTCCGTGGTATTGAGAAAACTCAGATCCGTCGTGGTATGGTTATCGTAAAACCCGGTTCTATCACCCCGCACACTGACTTCAAAGCTGAAGTATACGTACTGAGCAAAGAAGAAGGCGGACGTCACACCCCGTTCTTCCAGAAATACCGTCCTCAGTTCTACTTCCGTACTACAGATGTAACCGGAGAGGTGGAACTGGCTGCAGGTACTGAAATGGTTATGCCTGGTGATAACACTTCACTAACAGTGAAGTTGATCCAGCCGATCGCCATGGAGAAAGGTCTGAAATTCGCTATCCGCGAAGGTGGCCGTACTGTAGGTGCAGGACAGGTTACTGAGATTTTGAAATAATCTCTTATCTTTGATACTTCAAAAGTCATTGGTCAAAAGGAATTTTCCGAACGACCGGTGACTTTTGATTCTTACGGGCATAGTTCTACCGATAGCTATCGGGAGGCAGAATTGCGGGAATAAAATTTGCGAGCAATTCAGTGACTGTAATTACGGGCATAGTTCAATGGCAGAATAGCGGTCTCCAAAACCGTTGATGGGAGTTCGAATCTCTCTGCCCGTGCTGAAACTTGAAAAAAAGAAGTATGACAAAAATCGTTACATATTTCAGGGATTCTTACAAAGAACTTATGGAGAAAGTAAGCTGGCCTACCTGGGCCCAGCTTCAGCAATCAACAATGATTGTACTGGTGGCCACGCTGCTGATAACAGCGTTTGTTTCGTTGGTTGATTTTGTCGCAGGTGGCGCCCTGAAGTTTATTTATAAATTGTTTTAAGCAAGATGGAAACAACAACGACCCCCAATACAGAAAATACCCAGCAACAGGAAACCAAGTGGTTTGTGCTGAGGGTAGTTAGCGGCAAGGAGAAAAAAGTAAAAGAATACCTTGATAAAGAGATATCCCGTGGTGGCTGGGGTGAAGTGGTAAAACAGGTGTTTCTCCCGGTTGAAAAGGTGTATAAAGTGGCCAATGGGAAAAAAGTGGTGAGAGAAAGAAATTATTACCCGGGTTATGTAATGATTGAAATTAAAGATGGCAAACTCAGCGATGATCTGAGGGATGTTATCAAGAACACCACTAATGTGATCCATTTCCTGGGAAAAGAAAACCCGATTGCCCTTCGAAAAGCTGAAGTGAACAAAATGTTGGGTAAAATGGATGAAATGGCAGAAGCAGGCGGTGTAAGCATGAGTGAGCCGTTCATAGTTGGAGAAACGATCAAGATCATCGAAGGGCCATTTAACGATTTCAATGGTGTGATTGAAGAGGTGAACGATGAGAAGAAGAAACTGAAGGTAACTGTAAAAATATTCGGCCGTTCAACACCTGTAGAGCTGAACTATATGCAGGTGGAGAAGATCAGTTAAAAGTATTTGGCAGAAATCGATAATATTTGAAAAGCCATTCCTTAGAGGGGATGGCTTTTCAAATTCCTTGAATACGTATAATAAATCAGCTATTTAATTAATCAGATATATGATCGGGAGGCTGAAATTTCTTTTTCTATATTTATTATGTTGGGTTGTTTTTTTTGACCTGATCCGCATAATTTTTTTGGTATACAACTCCGACAAAACCCAGCAACTTTCATTTAAAACTATACTTTTATCCTTCTGGCATGGCATACTTATGGACCTTTCAATGGCCTGTTATATTCTTTTTCCTGTTTGCCTTTTTGTATTATTAAGCCTTTTTGTGTCTTTTTTTCAAAAGCAGCTTATTTACCGTCTATACACTATCATAGTCCTTATGTTGGCGTCGCTAATTTCAGTTTTCGATCTTCAATTATACAGGGCCTGGGGATTTCGGATTGACGCCACACCCTTGAGATACCTGGATTCTCCTAACGAGGCATTGGCGTCTGTATCGCATTTGCCATTGCTGATGATTATTGGCGGGTTCATTTTTTTATGGCTTTCAGCATATTTTTCATTTCGTTTTTTTTTGACCCGATATTTTTTTCAAAAGAAGATTCATCACTGGCAGTCAACAGCTTTCGTTATAGTGATTTTTATTTTCTCCCTGGTAGTTCCAATTCGGGGTGGCTTCCAGTTAGCTCCTTTAAGTCAAAGCAGCGTGTATTTTTCCACAAACATGTATGCTAACCATTCAGCTATTAATCCTTTCTGGAATTTTTTTCACAGTTACTTCAACCAGGGGGCCGATAACGAAAATCCTTACCAGTATTTGCCCATGGCAGAAAGCAAGTACATAGCAGACAGTCTGTATGCCGACAGGACCATTGATACTGTAAGCATCTTTAAAAAGACTGAAAGACCCATCAATGTTTTGCTCATTATTTGGGAAAGTTTTACGGAAAAAATGATTCACCAAGTAGTAGAAAAGAAGGAGGTGACCCCCAGGTTTAACCAGCTTCGAAAAGAAGGAATTTTTTTTTCTGACTTTTATGCCAGTGGCGACAGAACCAGTAAAGGGATTCCTGCAATCCTGAGTGGCTATCCGGCGCTTCCGGCCACTTCTATTATTCATACCCCAGCTAAAGCGGAAAAACTAACTGTTATATCTGATTTATTTAGGGAAAAGGGGTACCGAACACCTTTTTTTTATGGGGGGGAACCTGAGTTTGCAAATATCAAATCTTATCTTTTACATGGTGGGTTCAGTCCTATTGTCGGAAAATGGAATTTTCCACCTAAAGCCAGGAAATCAAAATGGGGAGTCCATGATGGGGTTATTATGCACCGGGTTTTTGATGAATTGAACAAGATCGAACAGCCATTTTTTGCTACCTGGCTTACGTTAAGCAGTCATGAGCCATATGAAATACCTATTCCGGGATTATTAAAAGGGAGTGACCAAGTGACAAAATTTTTGAATTCTCATTATTACACTGACCAAGTTATAGGATCTTTTTTGGAGCAATGCAAAACACAGCCTTGGTGGGATAATACTCTGGTGATCATCACCGGAGATCATGGGCATCTTTTACCCAGATCGGATCAGAAGGCAGATGAGTTCAGAACTCCCATGCTTTGGCTCGGAGGTGCTTTAGAACAGAAAGAGGTTGTTGTTGATAAAATAGTTTCTCAATTGGATATTGTAGCCACACTGTCACGGCAATTGGGAATGGAAAGCAAGCTATTTCCTTTTAGCAGGAATATTTTTGCCCCCGGGTATAGAGAATGGGCTTTTTTTTCATTCAATAACGGATTTGGCTTTATTAATCAGAACGGCACCCTGATCTATGATAATGTTGGAAATCAAATTGTTGAATTAATTGGAAATGTTGGGGAAAAAGAAATAAAGTCAGGTAAAGCACTTATGCAATTGACCTATGATGATTTTTTGAAAAAGTAAAGCAGATATTAAGATTATTCAGCCACAATCTATATCTTTGCCGCCCCAATTAGTTCTTTAGAAATCCACCAGTAGGTGGGCATAGGAATCCGATAATAGCTATCGGATTGGGAGACCAAGTAGTTCGTCCTTTGACAGGCTCAGGATGAAAGGTCGTTAACACCAAAAAGTATTAAAGATGGCAAAAGAAGTATCTGGCTTTGTAAAGCTACAATGCAAGGGTGGCCAGGCCAACCCCGCACCTCCGATCGGTCCGGCATTGGGTTCCAAGGGTATCAACATCATGGAATTCTGCAAGCAGTTCAATGCAAGAACGCAGGACAAAATGGGAAAAGTTCT
>CAZROT010000041.1:0-4927 GCA_964601895.1 uncultured Yersinia sp. | reverse complement strand
CGAGCAGGTCGTCGGTTCGATCCCGATCTCTGGCTAAGATACTGTTTCGTATTCATTTGTTCTAGGCCCATAGCTCAGGGGTAGAGCGGAGGTCTCCAAAGCCTCGCGCCGGGAGTTCAAATCTCTCTGGGCCTGAATTGACTATTCGACTTACATATAGACACATAACCTAATAGTAGCTACAATGGTATAAACAAACAAGACCAACTACATGTCTTGTTTTTTATTTACAGAAAAAGTGCTATATATATATTGACATATGTATAATTTTAATTATAAGCATTTAATATGTTTTTTAAACTTTCAGCGTAAATTCGCTACAAGAAGCACCCTATTAGATAATACGGTTATTTATCCATTTTGAGTATGCTAGACAAGTTTACTATAAGAAATATTTTTGCCCCCAAAAAGATGCTTTCAACAAGTAAAAGTATCATCAATACTTTTACAGTTCCTAAAAGTGAAAAAATAACCATAAATAAACATACTGCTTCGTTAGTTTTACAATCAATAGATAATTTTTTTATTGAGACATGAAGAACAGCTGAGTCCATTACAATTCCACGACAAAAAAAATATAGTAAGATACAAAGCAGTGATGCAATCGGTTTATTTCCGTTTTTATGAAACGAAGCACATACATGATACAATAAAGTCATTGTTTTTGGAGCATACTGTGATTTACTTCAGTACTTAATGCAGAGAAACAAAAGTAAAGAGATAATATCATCAGTATTGAACAACATAAAAATAATTTATTTTCAAAACCCAGCAGAGATAAGACCGTTGTTAAATATGTGCACACCGATAGTAGAATCTGCACTTCAGTGCATAAGTTCCCGTCACGAGTCAGCTAATTCATACTTTTCGACATTTGATGATACAAATATTCCAGTCGATGCTAGTACTCATACAATCTACTTCAAAGAAATGCTCGCTAAACAACCTTTCTATACATCACGAAAGTTTTTGGCTTTTTGATTAGCTTGACTATGACTAATTGGTTACTTTATCAACCAATGAGAAAATGCTACTGCAAGCAATCTACCTTCTAGATGACCTATCGTTGATAATATTGAATATCCACGAAACACTGATGTTGAAGATGTAACTCATAGTAATAAACCACAATCCATTCCAAAAAATGGTCCGCTATATAACCATCACGCAACTTGAATTAGCATATTACCCGTAAAAAACCAAGAAGAGTTTCATGTAGTATCTTTACAAACTCAGGTATGAGGCACCTACAATTCAAACAATGATTACAGTACCATATCTACTACCGTATCAGAATCCCATCTAAAAATAGACCGAGAAATAACTAAAAATCAGCTATACAAAATAATATCACTTCTGCGCAAAAATAAAAAATATAACATGAATGATGTTACCTTTTGACTTGCTGACGAAATCAGAGTTGAAGATTTACCAGAAGGTGTAGCATGATTATTTAAGAATTGGTCGGACAATCCTACTGACAAGGATATATATCTAGACACAGATCTTGTGAGTTGATGAACACAACTTGACCAAGAGTGAGTTCTCATTCATGAGTTTATTCACAGCATGATATGAACATCGCCTTCTACCTTGAGAAACGAATGAATGACAGAGGCATTAACACATCGGTCATTTTACGATTCTAGACATATAGATCTTTTCAACTTCAATGATCCATACGGTCCACATGTTCTTGACTTTATTATGATAAATAACGTCTATTGATCATGATACGATTGATTTGAACATTTTGGTTTAGAACTTGTGTATAACTATAAAGACTTATCCACTCCTGTAGTAAACCCAGAATACGCATCTTGATTAGCATACATACTTTCAAGCAACCCAGAAAGTGTGATTAATCCAGTCGTAATAGCATTTTTTACGTGATGATTAGACGGTATAGCTCAAGCAAAGAAACATTTTCTATGCACTCCTTGAACGGTAAAGTGATTTGAAACTGTAAAAAATATGTACGAAAAAAGCGAATTCTATGCTATAGAGCAAAACAATTCACTAACTGACATTGAAAAAGTACAAAGAGCAATAGATTACTTCGAAGCAAATAAGTGACACCTTTCCGCTACCAGTCCTCACGATGAGCTTCCATGAAACAAAGTAAATGTAGGTTTTGATGGCAGTAATAGACCATGAAACGGCACGTCTCTATGAGCAAATGAAGAAGCAGAAACATGAGAATGAAATTGAAAGTGACTGTGAAAGCAACAAGATAAATGATGAGATAAAGAGTCACAAAAACCTTCTTCTGAAGAAGATAGTCGCGAATGAGATACTTCAAGATGAGAGTTTGCAAGAGAACTTGCATTAAGCGTTGTTGTGGATGGAGCAGATGGGAAAATATGAATACGGTTAGATGAAGAAAGATATGATCGATATTATTGAAAAATAGATCCTAGGTATTTTTCGCAAAAAGTTGGTAATACTCTTAAAAACAGAATTGAGCAAGAACTAACTAAAAACAGAAATACAGAGATTACCTCAGAAGAAAAAGCTATTATCGATAACATTTTTCATCAAAATTTTAAATCGCATATTCATTCTCTAGCAGAATTGTTTGAGCATACGATGAAAAGTGATCAAACTTATCAATATCGAGCTCAAAATAGTTTGGATTTTCTTGATGAAAGCGACCCAAAATCGTTGCAAAAAACTAGTGAAAGAGTTGTAGGCGAATTTTTGCAAACAATTGATATACCCTGATTAATTTTAGAACAAGATAATATTTACGATATTATTGATGTTATTGCACAGCAAAATAAAAAATGATGAATACTTTCTGAAGAATTTTTAGATGCATGCTTCGAAGACGAGCTCAATACCTATGTTAATGAGTTTGATGTTGTAGGTAGTGTACCCTTTTTCAAAGAAAAATACCTAAGCACAGATGATGCAGCTCACTACTTAGCAACACAGTATAGTGCATTAGTGGATGCAACCACTGATGTAAAGTACACTATCGAAAAAAACGAATCTACACTACAGAGAATAAAACAACTCATAAAAGAAAAGAATACCGGACTAATAGATGCAGTAAAGATCGTACTAATTGAACAAAATAAAGAAAAAATAAAATCAAAAGTAAAACAATCTCCATTTTATCTTGAAGCGATTCATAGATACATTGACCCACTATCAAAAGATCAAAACTATGTGTTAAAACATACGTATGACGCACTAGATTTTGTTGACAAAAATAAAACACCCATTTTTTATGTCATAAACACATTGCTACTACTGATCTTTCTAACTTATATAAGGTCGTGAGCAAAAAGTAAAGAAACAATTAAGCATGCCTTGCTTAAAAAGTACTCATGACGAGCAGACAAAGAAAACATATTTCCCATACATGACTATATCAGTAAAAAAGAAATTGAATATACCATGTCTCCAGTAAGTAAAAAACTACGAATACTAAATGCAGTACTACTAGCTGTTTTCTTTCTCTGATATCTATCCACCAATATGGAATGATACAAGAGCAGTATTTTTCAAAAGCATATAGAACGCTACAAGCGTGATAATCCTATTCGAAAACGAACCCCACATACTTATCAAAATCTACTACTCTTAGATAATCCACAAAATAGTGTAACAGAAATAAAATTGACAATAGCAAAAAGTTACACAAGTGAACATGAAACTAGCATATATGAGAGCTTATACTCTTGATCGTTTCCCTTTCATCCACACTTAAATTATGGAAACCAAGAAATCACTCTACCCTCACAAGTAATAAAACAAATTACTAATCTTTACCCACTAAACAAAAAAGTTTCAGAACAACAAATTGTTATAACCCATCGCTCTGTACAAAACATCATATGATCTAATTTATCAGAACAAGAGCAAGAAAAATGATCTACAAAATGATTGTGGTGAGCCGTTTTCTTGGCGGTATGATCGCTTGCTTCTGTTTTATTGTTTGCTTATAACAAGGCAATATACCTCAAAAAAGCACAAAAATTTAGAAAAGAAATATGAAAACTAATTTCTTTACCTTGATTACATTCGGTAAACGAAAGAGAGATAGACTTAATTTTGAAGAATGATGATAATATAAATGATCTACTTTGGAAAAGAATTGAATATCAATTATGAGGTCTTACTACTATAAGAGAGCCAATAGACATAAAAAGCTTATTATCTAGCGTTAGTGTACCATGAGAAGTCAGTGATAGATTTCCATTTGTTACACTATTAAAAAATGCTTGTTCACGTTTTGATCGAGAAACGTTATGAAAAATTGCGTATAAACATCTTTGAGAAGACAAAATAGAAAATATTGAAGAGTATACCCATATGATTGTTAATTATCATCGCGGTAAATTACTTCCTTCATTGTGAAACAAATGACTATTAACCATACATAACAAAAATCATAGTAATGAAAGTCATAGTATTGTTCATAACACAGTAAAGTTAAACTTTATAGAACAGTATCTCCCTCGAATAATACTAGCAAAAGTAAAATGACGATCTATTGAAACATATATCAATGGGCTTCCATTTTCTGAAAAAGTCGCATATTTTACAAATGTAAAGTTAATAAAAGACTGACTCCCAAGCAACAAAGAAGACGGCGAAATACAATCAAATTGATTTGATATAAACGGTATTATGACGCCACAAATATCGCCTAGTCCCGCAGATTCCTTAATAAATGATCCGTATACTCTAAAAATATGATGGTAAGTCATATACATTCAAATCACGGCGTAAGCATTTATAAATTACCATATGCTAAAAAAAATAAAAGTAAATCTTACTGACGTAAAAAGCAGGTAATGTTTGGAGTTTTTAGCAGTGAGCAATACACTTATAGGTAGATAATTTTACCTAAGCCATCTCTATGGAGTATCAAAATCGGTGGTATATGAGTCTTCTATGAGTAAGTAACAATATA
>CAZROT010000040.1:0-5057 GCA_964601895.1 uncultured Yersinia sp. | reverse complement strand
GAGGAGCGAGTGATTCTGATACATATCAGAAGGTCGTTGCCTTGGATTGTTTGACCGCACGAGTGCGTTCTTCTTTCACAGACTGATGAAAAAAAAGCTTGGCAAACAAAAAGCCTACGAGCAGTCAAATACCTATTCATCAGATGAGAAAGAAGACTGTTTCCATGTATGGTATATACGCATCTTCTCTAGAATTCAAAGAGTAAATACTTACTGTGTCGGTAGTTTTAATTTAATATATCGCATAATGATAGATCTCAAAGCATACCGTGCTGATAAACAACGTTATATCGATGGTGCGAAAAATAAGTGAGTCCGTGTCGACCGAGAACAAGTAGATGCACTAGATAGTTCTACGAGAGAGCTCAAACAACAGCTTGACGACCTCGCTTCTCGTAGAAATCAACTCTCTGCACAAGTGCAAGAATTACAAAAATCTGGTACTGATTTTTCTGCGGTCGTTGCCGAAGTAAAAACGATCAAAGATCAGTTTGCTCAGCTTGAATCGACCTACAACGAACAAATAGTGCTTTTTGATAAACTGCTTGCTACGATTCCCAATCCACCTATGCCAGAAGTGATTATCGGAAAAGATGATTCTGAAAACCAAGTAGCAGAATACGTCGGTACAAAAAAAGAGTTTGCTTTTACACCAAAACCTCACTGGGAGTTGTTAGAAGCGAAATGATACCTAGATAGTGAAAGAGCAGTAAAGATGAGTGGCTCTAGATTTGTGATGTTGAAGTGAAAAGCAGCACAGCTGGAGTTTGCTATGATTCAACGAGCGATAGAAAAACTCACGAATAAGTGATTTATTTTCACGATCGTGCCTCAGCTCGTCAGAGAGCAAGCTATGTATACGACTGGTTTCTTGCCAAACGATGTAAGTAACCTCTATAGAGTAAATCCAAACAAGACAAAAGACCAGTACTCAGTCCCGCTTCAAATTTTAAGTATTATCAAATCTACTTTCAATGTTCATAGATGATCACATAATATTAAAAAACTTAGAGAAAATAATATTCAATTCAATGATTGAACATTTGAAAAGTATAAACAAGAGTTTAGTTTGACACTGAAATGAATTGATGATGAAAAAATTACTTTAAAAGAAATTGATGACGAGATTGCGCAATTGTCACACAAACAAATTCAATCAAAACTTTGGAATGATTGGTGTAATAGTATTGATCCCGACCGAGAAGAGGATGATTTGTGGTTGATAGGAACGTCTGAAGTACCTCTCGTGAGTCAGCACATTGATGAGGTATTTGAAGCAGATCAGTTGCCGCTGAGGTACTGTGGATTTTCAAGCTGTTATAGAAGAGAAGCAGGGACGTATGGAAAAGATGCGAAAGGACTCATCAGAGTGCATCAGTTTGAAAAAGTAGAGATGGTCAGTTTCGTCAAGCCAGAAGATAGTGTGAAAGAGCATGAATTTCTTCGTGCTATAGAAGAAGAGATCTTTACTGACCTTGGATTGCACTATCAGAGACTGCATATCTGTAGCGGTGATCTCGGTGCTCCAGCAGCAAAAAAATACGATCTAGAAGCATGGTTTCCAGGTATCGGAGCATACAAAGAAGTAACGAGTACGAGTAATACGACCGACTTCCAGACCCGTAGAGGAAATATCAAATTCAAAGACGGCGACAGAAGAGAGTATGTGCATAGCTTGAATGGTACCGCAATGGCACTCGGAAGAGCACTTGCTGCACTCGTAGAAACCTATCAGACTGCAGAAGGCGACATCATGATACCAGAGGTGTTACAAAAATGGATGGGGGTGGAAAAGATTTAGATTTATTTTTTCATATATTTTTCATATATTTTGTTAAGTAAGGTGTTGTTTTATATCTATGATTTTATAAATTAGCAACAATCAAGTTAAATTTTACAATTAGAAACTTAAATAAATGGAAAGTGTTGATAAAGTTATACTTAGTTCAGAAGAACTTATAAATAAATTTTGAGTTAATCCTATTGTAGAAGTCTTACTAATGGATCCAATAGTTTTTCAAAAGTGAAGTGAGATAGAAAAATGATTTAGATGATTATATGAGTGAATTGTTGTAATTTGATCGTTTGCCGTCTGAGAATATACAAAAAACTCCTCTATGAAATATCACAGTGATATAGACTTTTATGTGTTATTAAAAGATTGAGTTAAACAGTCTGATGTGTTACACGTAGTTAAAAAACTATATCACACTCTCAATTGAGAAAAGTTGCAAGAAAATACTGATCCTTCAGTAAGTATTTGGGTAAAGGAGTATAATGACTTTTATAGTAAGCAATGAGATGATACGCTTGTGCCTTACCAAATAAAAGAAACATGAACAATCCTATATTGACATGTTAATAAAGATAATTTGACAAACAAAATTGAATTCAATTCACATATATGATTATGCGGAGTTTGATACATGCAGTTACTAAAATGAATTGAATATAATAATATTGTGGATTTGACTAAAGCGGTATTTAATCAGATATGATCTTACTTAATTTCTAAATCTGATTACAAAACTTCTTATTTTGCTAGGATACAATACTTTCTGGAATATTTTCCTCAATTTGAGCACTTAAGAGAAGACTTATTGTATTTGCATGAAATTAAAAAGAGTTGAGATAACGTATTGTTTGAACAAAAGATATGAAATACTAACGATTTTCTAGTCAAATTTGAAGAACTTTTTAGTTTTTCTTCTTTAAAAGAAATTTTTAACCTATCGTGAAGTGTTGAAGAGGTATGCGATGCTTTAACTAAGGATAATGACACCCATAAATTTATAAGAGTTGCGTACTTTTGTTTTTATTTTAATGATATGGCTCTATCAAAAAAATATCTTGATATAGCTTGTAAACAGTTAAATTATACTGTTAGTTGACAATACTGACTAGAAAGTATCAATACAGTGCAACAAATTCGAGTAAAATCTATTTGAGTTTTTGATTAAAAGGCTTTTTTTGATAAAATTATACAAATGTATTCAATACCTAACTTAGTAGCAAATTTCGCAGAGTTCTTATGAGTTGAAAAACATCATGATGTAGTTCACTTTGAAGAATTAGATTTCTTTAGTAATACAGAAATTGTGTTACATATTTTGATTGATGGATTATGATTTGATTTTCTTAAAAGAAAGTGATGATTTTTGTATGCCAACTGTGTTGGTCATATGAATAGCACCTTCCCATCATCAACAAGTGTTGCTATGACGGCATATTACACATGAAAATACCCTTGAGAAATATGATTTTTTTGATGGAATCAGTTGCTGCCTTTGTGAAAAAGGGTAATACAACCACTTCCATATGAACATATCAATCTTAATTGAGAATGTTGAGAATTAGAGGAAATGTATAGTAAGTTAATTCCTTTTCGAAAATGAACAGAGGAGGTTGTAAAAATGATTATCCCACAAAGTTATTTCAAATCTTACTATACACAAAAAATATCAACTGACTGTATCCAAATATGATATAATTCTTTGGACGAACGATTAGAGTGCACATATGTTGAATCAACTATTCGTTTAAATCATATGAAAAAAAATTATATACTTTCGTATCGACCGTGATTTGATGATATTTGCCATAAATACTGACACTTTAGCTTACAGGTAGAAAACTACTTTGATAACTTGTCGTTGCGTTTAGAGCAACTGATAAAAGATATTAAAGTATTTCACAAAGACAATAATAGTTTTATTAAAGTGGTAATCTCTTCCGATCATTGACATATGCAATCAAGTGATGATGAAATAATAAACATAGATTCTATGATTGAAAGTATGAGCTTAATTTCTCCTATTTCTTGAGAATCAAGGTTTTTCTATTTAAACACAAAACTACCTAGTAAAAGTGTTAAAAAAGTATTAGATGATTTTATCTGAAAAAAATCATATACGTTATTGACTTTAATTGATGCAATAAAGTCGAATCTTTTTTGACCAAAATTTGATATGAATTTTTCTAACAGAGTATGATGATATATTGTAATTCTGAATGATTTATTTCAAGTAATTAGCGGTAATCAGCCAAAATATATTTGAAACCATGGATGATTATCTTCTTCTGAAATAAAAATTCCTATTATTTTGCTTTAAAAATGACCTTCACCGAAGCATACCATAGACTCCAAGAAATTCACCAGATGCTCCAATCATCTGACGTCATCGATGTAGAAGAACTTGTAAAACTCCAAGAAGAGGCAAAAGTGTGTTATGATTTGTGTCAGTCAATGCTTCAGAAAACTACCTCTTCATCATAAAATAGGTATGAAAAAACCAACAGTACAGCATCTTTCTTTTTCAAAGACGAAGTGAGCACAACATTTTCCTATACTCGATGGAAGATTACCAGAAAGGTTACAACAGCTGTTTGCCACCAAGTATGCACCACTTGCACCAGATGATACTATACGTTTAGATATCGAAAGACAGATTAAACTCTTGCAACAAAAAGATCTGTTAGGGTAATTTTTTTGATGATAAAAAAGACAGAACACGCTTATTCTCTCTTTTTTGTTATTTGTTACTAATCTACTAAAATAGCTGGTCTTTTGTCAGTGATAGCATTCATATATGATTTCCATGCGATGACGTGACGTCGAAATCTTGCTTGTTTTTCCCAGAGATTTTTGCTTCTGCTTCCCGTGAGAAACATGCTGATATAATGCACGATACTTACTACGCAGTACCAGATGCTCCAGATACACACGATAGGTCATTGGAGAATAAGCCACAGACAACGAAAAATGAAGAGACGTGAAACTTCGTGTTGGTAAGTAGCGTGATAGGTTCATTCACTACCTGTACCAGAGGGCAAGACACTGTCTGCAATAGATCAAACACTATCGCCAAACTTTTCTACTTCATTCGCAAATGACTCTGCTTGGTGAGCAAATTTTTCTGCTTTTTCGCGAGTTTCTGGGCTGACGTGCGCAGCAGCTTTTTGGGTAACTTTTTCTACGGTGCTGTCTACTGCTTTTTCGGTGTCAGCAATGGCACGAGTCGCAGTGACTTTCTTTTCAGGCGCTTTTTTAGCAGTAG
>CAZROT010000039.1:0-5241 GCA_964601895.1 uncultured Yersinia sp. | reverse complement strand
TCGCAATATGCGTAGAAAGTGCATTGCTCAATAAGTGATTAGCAAAAACCGAAGAGCTGGTAATCGATGAACTTCTCCACAAGGAAATGATTACTGAAAAACTCCATGCTATGTTCATGGAAGAAGTCGATCAAGAAGTATGGAAGTCGTACTAGAAAGTATAAGATACTAAGACGGTAAAGTATCAGAATCGGTAGTATTTTTACACTGAAGAAAGTATTGAAATGTACGAGTTTCTTTATGCCCCAATGGGTGCTCGAGCCTGCCTGTCGGCAGACAGGGAACCTCTTTGTGAAGTTACTTTCGATACGTTTGAGTCTAATTTATACATATATAAGAAATGGGACCATTATTCAGTGCATTAAAGCTAAATACTATTATACAAGTCATATAAATGGTTATTAATCTTTTCTATAGGATTGTTTCCTAAAATAAATTTATTATATCTTAAAAACTGGTAGCCATAGTATTCTATTATTTTCTGTCTTTCAATATCTTTTTCCACTTGATAATTTCCCCAATTATCTTGATTCACGTAGTTTTGATCGTCAAAATGATATTCAAATCAATCATATTCTACTATAAATATTTTGTGTTTGTCTCATTTTTTGATAGTACAGAGAAAATCAACTCTATAGTGTGGAATTTTAGCATTATTAATTTGATTTAAGTACTCTCCTATTGCAAATTGAGGAATAATAGAAATATCCTGATAGTGATTGATATAAAAATCGGTAGATTTTATCCATTTTATTAGGTCTTTTTCTCTTTCAGAGTTCTTATCAACTTGATCTTCGATATCATTTGTGATTTTTGCATAAAAATGCCTCAAAGCATCCCCAATCGCTCATCAAATTCTTTCTAGCGGAGAAGAAACTATGAAATGTATTGCTTCTTTTGATCTTGAGAATCCTACGTTGAGCCTTGCTTCTTTTAGTTTAACTTCATCATCACTTAAATCTCACATTTTAACCGGAAAGATAGTATTCAAGTTTCAGGATCCCTTTCCAGTTCATCATCAATTTGTTACCATTGAGTAAAAAATATAATCTTTTTCTTGTCATTGACAAGTATCAAAGGTTGCAATAATTCATTTACAATCTTTTTCAAATCGTTCTTTAATCTCTGAAACATAAATCATTGATTGAATGTATTTTTGTTGATCTCTAAAAGGAGTTAAAATACCAATAGTTCATTGAAAAGTAGTTTCTTTAAATTCTTGTAATTTACTAAAGATAAATTCCGCTTCTTTTTTGTTAGTGTTGCTAATAACCTCTATGAGTCAGGTTGTTTCACCAAACATATTAGTGACTCACTCTGCTTCTAAGAAATCAAATTTAATTATATCATTTATCTTTTTTGATCTAATTTTGGGAACAATAAGGTTACTATTGTAAAATATCTTGTTTGAATAACTAATCAAATCACTATATCACCTGAAATGGTATTTTAACATAATTTCAAAGTTACATACTCTTTGCATATAATCTAATATTGAGTTTCTTACTCTAAAAATTTCTAATCTACTTTTTTCTAAGTCATTTTTTCATAATGCCAATATTTCTTGAAAATAATAGTCGTCAATAGATCTATCTGAGTTCATTGCTATTATGTTTGGAAATTGTTTTTTGTCTCCCAAAACAACAACCTTCTTAGCCAATGGTAGAAGCATAAATGCTTGTCAGATAGACACTTGTGAAGCTTCATCAATGATTATGACATCAAACAAATCTTTTTGTAGTGGAAGATATTGAAATATATCTCTAATGTTTATAATAATAACTCAAACAGTTATAAGGAAATTTTGTAATATTTCTAATAGTATATTTTGACTCTCATCTCCTATTTGTATCTTTCATCAAAATAATTTCTTAATTGTCTGTAAATCATTCCTATTGTTACTATAATAGTCAATAAATCTATCTGCCAAATTTCCAAATAGATGTGTTGCTGATTTTTTTTCAAGTTCTCTTTTTTTCTCAAAATATGATGGGTATTCTTCATAGAACTCAATCAATTCTTTAATGTCCAACTTTATTTCCAAGAATCTTTGTAATATTTCTAAATCATCTATTCAATATGAAATATTCTGATTAAAAGTTTTAATCCTATCTATATTTATATTATTTTTTCTTAATGTTGACATAAAATCCAAAAACTTTGTTTTAATGCCATCAATATCAAAATCGTCAAAAAATCTTTCGAGTTTCTCTAAATTATTTATCATAATCTTATATCCACTTTTCAGGTCTCAAAGTGTTTCTATGTACTTGTAATCTAACAACGTCATGATATCTATAGGAATGATTTTTTCAATAAGTCCTTGAGTATGTACCTTTGCTATATTAAAGTTAACATTTTCTATTTTCTTTATTTCTCAGAATATTTTCTTTATTTCTTTAATTATTCAAAATACATCATCTAATAATAAGTATCAATTTATATCATTAATTCCAAATACTTCAAATTGAGTTAGATCAAAATATTTTTTTGTACCTTCAAATAAAGATAAATCAATTTCTTTTTCTTTTATAATATTGAGCTTCTTAATATAGCTTTTAAAATTAAATTGCCATTCATTATCTAATACATATATTTTTTCTAATTCACTAAGGTCATTTTCTTTGATATTTTTTATTTTCTCAAAATCTAAAGTATCAAAACTGCTATTCCCACAAATTTGCTTTATAGATTTTGCAATTGTTTCTAGCTCTTGTTTTTTGAATATTTTTGTTATACCCAAGAATTCCGTATAGATTTTATAATATTCTTTAACTAAACTGGAGATCTCTTCTATAGTATCTTTATTTTTTATATCTTTTAATGATATATTCTTTATGTTTTTTATATGAATTTTATCTAAGGATTCTCTTATAAAATCAATTTCTTCACAAAAATCTTTTATTTGTTCAAATGTATCTAATTCTTCACTATCAAAATACTCTCTTATGAATGTTTGTAAGTGCACTCCAAAGCTTTTTTTATATTTTTTTCTCTCTTCTTCAAAAATAGAGTCTTTATTAAAATTATTTACAACTAATTCTAGACATACTTTTGATCATTCTATTTTTTTTTCTATATGTTCTATATGTCCAATAAGATTTTCAATAGTTTCTCTCTCAGATTCAACGGAAGTACAATCTGTTTCAAAAATATTGAAGTCACAAAATGAATCTTTATTTAAGTTTGATAATATTTGTACATACTCTAGGAGCTGAACAACATTTTCTTTGTTTCTATCACTTTCCACAAAAAAATCTTTTAAAAATCATTCACACTTTCACTCAGTTTCTAGATAATATTGTATATTACCTAAATTGTTGATAATCTTGTTATATACCAAATCTATTTCTTTTTGAATCCTTGTATTTATTCAAATTTTATGGTTATGTAAGTGTTCTTCTGACAAGAATTTTGTATTTTGTATATAATTTTTTAAACTTGTAACGTATGAAGGAGATAGTAGTTTGCCAAAATTATTTTCTCAGCTTGATCATCAAATTCTAATAATTGGAGATCTGACGTTTCAATTGTCAAAAACATTATTGATTTTTTCCTCAACAACATCTAGTGCTTCTTTTTTATCAGACACAAATAAAACCTTTTTGTTATTTTTTATGCAATGCTGTAAGATAGCAACTATTGAGTGAGATTTTCATGTTCCAGGAGGTCATTCAACAATTATATTATTGCATCAATCTTTTTCTAATGCCTTCAGTATTTGAATTTGTTGCTCATTTAAGGGAATTGGAGAAATATAAGATAATTTATCTTCGATAGGCATATCATCTACTTCATGTTGTATGTCATTATTGTAATTTTTTGGATTTCAAGAAAGTATTTTATTGATAGTTTCATCTACAAATCAGTTGATAACTATACGATCATCTTCTGGCAAAGTTTCAGGATCTATTAGAACAAATTCTTTTTCGTCTACACAAAATCAACAATTATTTGATATTCCTATTATGTGTTTCTGTGCAATTTGTCTTAAATTCTGATATATTTTTATGTTTTTTTCTGCTTGAATTTCTTTCAATTTGAAGAGTTGTTCTAATTTTAATTCTTGTTGAACTTGGATTTTATTCAATAAATTTGATAATTTAATATTTATTTCACTTGTGAAGTTATCACTTTGCGTCAAAATTCATTCATTGGGACTCAAAGATCGATCAATTCATCATTCTATTTTTTGTGTTAGATATCTTACAAGTTTTCTATTAAAATTAATAGTTTTATTAAATTTTATTATAAAATGAGAGTTCGAGTACTCTAACTCGCACTGAGTGAAAAATAATGGAAATGATTCAATTCTTTTTGTCTCAGTATTAGATATTTTAATTTCAAGAAAGTTGAAAAATATATCAAATTTTTCATTTGATTTGTTATCTTTATCAATATCTTGTAAAATATGAAAAATGTCTTTGTCTTTAATATTACTTAAAAAATCTTCAACTTCTTTATATGTTGATAGAGAGGATAGTACTTGTCTATCATTTTCTGTTATTACATCTGACAGTCTTTGGAACAAGTAGTTTGCCATTGGATGGCTCTCATTATTTTGATCTACATATTCTTTATTTCATTCTTCATCTAGTTTGTAATATGAAATATTTCATAAAAGTATATCTCAAGAATCAGCAAAGTGAGTCCCTTCAATGTTTTGTATTACTTCAATATATTCTGTATTTTTGAAAAAATCTATAAAGTCACTTTTGTGAGAGAATCAACTTATTTTATTTATTGTTTCTGTATCTAGTTTTTTTTTCTTATCTAGTTCTATTTTAATTAGATATCATTGTATAATATTGTCGTTTGAATCAAAAAATTCTTTTATTGATTCCAAGATATCTTTCGTTTTAGATGAATCAGACTTAAAAAAATATTTTCACTTAATGATTTTTAAGGTAATTTCTTCTTCCTCTGTACGGGCTTTTGATAGTTCAGAAAAGATTAGTTGAGCTAATTCTGGAAATCTTTTTCAGACATTAAGAAAAGATTCTTTTCATTTAAATTTTCTTTTTGGTCACCTTTCTTTTCTAAAATCAGTTTCTAAAAAATTAATATAATATTTAATAAGTTTTTGAGTAATCGTCATTGATAGTATTGATATATAAAATTCAACTTATTGTTTTTTTAAATTATATGTAAGAAATCCGAACGTTTAGGTATTATTTAAAGGTTACCTAATATTACGATTTTTTCGTGGTTGCTTTTTTCTTTTTTGTCGATGGTCTCTTT
>CAZROT010000038.1:0-5564 GCA_964601895.1 uncultured Yersinia sp. | reverse complement strand
ACACCTACTCCTGCTCCCACCGCTACCTCTTCGACAGAAATCATTTCACGATCATATTATCAGAAACCAAGAAGAATTATTAAGAATACAACAATACATCATCAATAATCCTCTACAACGAAACGAAGATAGTTTGTATACAGAAACATCTGATAAAATATTTTGTCTATAACCAATAATATAACCTCAGTTAATTTATTTTATATTTTAAATGTCTAAAAATATAAAGAAATGATATATTGAAAATGTCGAAGAATTTAGCATTTCACCATTTGTGTATAGTAATGAATTAACAAATAAAATCGAACCCCTAATAAAAATAAATACTGTTTCTATTCAAAAAACAAATAAAATATGACATTTTGCGATTCATATAGCTGAAAAACGAAGCTGAAATGAAATAGTAAAAAACCCTAAAATATGACTAGATTGATTTTTATGACCTATAAGAAGAATAGATCGAGCACGAAATTTATATAAACAAGATGGTCTAGATGATAATTGATCAATAGACATTTATAAACCTATTTTTAAACATGATAATAGACACATTAGTTTACAAACATTTTTTCATAATGCGTATTGTCTAATTCAAATAATCAATGAAGTTTTTATACCACTAGAACAAAAAAACACAAACATTGAAAAAGGAATACAATTTATCAGAGATTTATTTGCACATGAATATAGTTTTTTTCCAGATAAAGACTTATATCCTGATAAAAATTATCTAATAACACTCGCACCAAATCATAAAGCTGAAAATGAAGGAATATTTGAATTCAAGTTATATGACCTAAAAACCAAAAAATATAAGCGTAGCATTTATTTCTGATTACCCTTTTACATAAATTATATAATCAATATTCTAGAAGAAATTTATAATGAAAATATAGATTCTTTATTGAAAGTTTAACCCATGCATCAACCACACCACCCCAATCCTCTGCACTGAGTAAAACTCGAGATGATCGTCACCGCCCTTGTCGATTACTATGGATGGAAAGAACTTGGTGATATCATTCGCATCAATTGTTTTCGTATGAACCCAAGTATCAAATCGTCACTTACCTTCCTGAGAAAAACTGAACGAGCTCGTAAAGAAGTAGAAGACTTATATATACGAAGTATCGAACAAGGAAAAATAGAGAAACCAATGCCTTCTTCTGTCTAATTTACTCTTCTTTAACCATGTCCTCACGCAACTCATTCTTTCTCATCCAGCAAGCTGGTGCGTTGTTACAGATGCCAAGAGCCCATAGAAGAAATCTCTGAACATCATTTGATACGATTGCTTCACACAGTTATCATGTCGCTACTATAGCATACGTCCTGTGTAAGATGGAGTGACTCAGCGATGAACAAGCGATGAAGTGATGTACTATAGGGGTTTTTCACGATCTTGCAGAAGCGAGAACCGGTGATCATGATTTCGTAGCAAAAAAATATAACGATTGCAACGAAGATCAAGCAGTCAGCGATCAGTTCACGAATGTTGACTGAGGACCATGATTGCAAGCATTGCTCGACACCTACGAACATAGAACCGATCCCATTAGTAAATGCGTCAAAGACGCAGATCAGCTCGCTCAGATGTACCACGAACGAGTCCTCATGCGGCAAGGAAACAAGGATGGTTTTTGCGCTTTCGGTATAGAAGTATGGTACGCGTTTTTCGAGATCTCCTTCAAATCGTTGTGCAGCATCGCTCACCACATGCTCGATAGTAACCCAAATGAACGACGACGAGATGAGTTTGTTACCAAAAACTACAATCAGAAAGATTTAACTGGAGAGATATAATGATTTTCATCCCATCACAAGAAAGTCAACACCCTATTCATCTAGATAGCATTCTAGAAGACGACGTATCACCACACCTCTGGAAAAATCTCATAAAAGCAAACATTCGCTACAAACAACAACTACATACTATTCTTGCAGTTAGTAGACAGGCATGAAAAACAGGAAAAGTCGCAGATTACCAAAATACACACTTCACTAGAAAAGATATTGATGAAATTCTTGAACTTTTAGCTACAATAAGTAACTAAAACTGTTTCACTCTTTTTTTCATACAGATGAATCTTCCCCAAATAGAAATTTCCATCCTCAAACAACTCCCGAGAATCGCAAGCAAATACAAACTACCAAATACAAAAAAAGCTATTCTCCAAATGCTGACTTCGTTCGTTCCGTATATTGCACTGCGAGTAAGTATGTTTTACCTCGTTCAGTATGGACGACGACGAGGATGGATCATTTCGTTGGTCAATGCTTTTTTCTTGGTACGTATTTTTATCATCCAACATGATTGCTGACATCAGTCGTTTTTTGCGTCGCACAAAGCAAACAATCGAATAGGAAAAATCTGTAGTTTCCTTACTTTCATCCCCTACTCGTACTGGGCGGCAGGTCATCAGTTTCATCACAACCATGCAAACAAATTGCGAGAATTCCGTGACATCGGTGATTTGTATACGATGACAACAGATGAGTTCAAGCAAGCAGTTCGATGGAGAAAAGCAGCGTATATCATCTTTCGTAGTCCTATCGTGATGTTTTTCATCATTCCTACGCGGTATATTTTATTCAACAATCGTCTCCCGTTAGCACGTCTCCCAGAAAAAAAGATCATCAACAAATCACTCATCAGCAACAATCTCATCACTCTCTTGGTGTATGGAACTATCGGCTATCTAGCAGGACCGTACGTTTTGCTCCACGTGCAACTTCCTATTTTGGTCGTGTTCGGAACGATAGCTATTCGATTTTTCTATATCCAGCACCAGCACGAGCGAGGATACAAAGCATTTCAAGATAAGCGAGAATATGTCCGTTCAGCGGTACAAGGAAGTACCTTCTACGATCTCCCAAAACGACTACACTGGCTGACAGGAAATATTGGCTACCACCATATTCATCATCTCAATAGTTCTATCCCCAGTTATGAATTAGCGAGATGTTATCGTGAAGAACCCCTCCTCCAGCAAACAGCACAGAAAATTACGTTTCTCCAAAGTCTACGTTTCACCCGGTGTCATCTCCGAGACGAACAACAACAAAAAATGATCTCGTTTTGGAGCTACCGAAAAAATAAACGTGGAAAGTAGACTATAATTTCTTATACTGCAAGCAGTTATTCACTTCTTCTCTCGTATGACTCACGAACCAAAATTTAAGCAGACCTTTGTCGACTTTGTCGTAGAAGAGCACCTTCCGTATCCGCTAGCAAAACGTGGTACACGATACTACGTCCAAATGGAGAAACGCAATATGAACACGATGGATATGGTCAAGCAAATCATGAAAACATTTGCACTTACAAGAAAAAAGATCGGTATCGCTGGTCTGAAAGACAAACACGCACTTGCTAAGCAACGAGTTTGTTTTCACGGTAACGACGTAAAAAAGATAGGAGAAAAGCTCTTCTTGAACTGACTAAATACTATCGCACGCGTCACTGCTACCTGATCGTCAGAAGTGCCGTTGTGATTACACAGCCAGATCACCAATGAGTTTCGAATTAGACTAAAATACGATAACCAACTCAGTGTCGACCACAAAAAAGAACTCGAAACGTCGTATACGAAACTGATGGAAAATTGATTTCCCAACTACTTCTGAGAACAACGTTTTGGGGTGACTGCGAGTAATCACCGTATCGCACAAGATATTCTCGATGGCTGAAGAAAACACTTCTCCCAAGGTGAGAAGATGTTTAAGCTACAAGGATATTCTTCGCGACTCTTCAACAAATACCTCGAACATAGACTGAAAATATACGGACGTATCGAACTGCTCGATGGTGATTTGCTTATCGATCCAAATTCACCAAAAGATTTTCTTCTCTATAAAGCCCCAAATAGCTACCACACCATCAGTAATCGAAAAGATAAGTGATTTTTTGTAGAAGCGAAACCACGTGAGGTAAGTAATCATACTGGATTGTGACCACAACACATCACCTGACCACTCATCGGTTACAACACACTCTTAAATCCTTCGGATACTGAAGCAGGAAAGTATGAGTGAGGACGACGCAAACATTTCGACCTGACCGAAGAGCACCTGCATTTGTATAAACCATACAAGTTGTTTGGTCTGCGTAGACCGTTGCGAGTAGTTCCTACCGATGCAGACCACCAACGACAGGGCAACGACTTACTCCTCCATTTCACCTTACCAAAAAGCGCCTACGCAAGCGTGGTGGTAGACCTAATCACAGGACAATAACTATGTGTTATCTATATTGTTTATGCGCCTCTCATCTTAGTTGCGAAAAGAGTGTCTAATTGTCATCTCTTTTTTTCTTTTATTGCTGATCGCCTTGCATCCATAAATTCATCTTTCTTTCACATGAATGTATCTATAAGACTCCAGCTTCCTCACGAACTCGTTTCGAATTTGAGATTTTTAAATGATGATTCCTTCATGATTTTATTGTACCTTTGTTTGTATGAGGTGTAATATTTTTCATTGTGTTTGTTATTAAGTAGATCAGGAAGATCTTCAAGAAACTGATAATCTTCACAAAGAGCAATTTCTTTATTTGCTGAATTTACCCATCCAAGAAATTTCTTTATACCACGTACATCTTCTAAATTACTTATATTTACACTAATATACTCAGTATTTGCAATGCCATAGTATAATGACAGTCTTCCTTTCCCACTATTTCATCATGTAGGAACAAACCTAAACTTAGTATTTATTCCATATGATTTCATTAAGTAACAGTATGCACCAGAAGCACTATCAGACTTAACCTCAAATTGTCACCTTCTATCATTGTTACTTTCTGTACTACTTCGGTTTTGGCTTATCTCAGCTTGTAGTTCAGTAGCAATATTTTGGAAACTTTGCCTTACTTGTTCAGGTGTTTTTGGATACATAACAACTTTCTCCCACTCCTGTCAACTTGCCAATTCGTTCAATTTCTGATCAATACCATTTTTTTCCACCTCTTCCTGTTCGTATCAGCTATATACCTCTCCCATCATGATGACAAAATATAAAAACTTATATATTATAGTATAAATATGTGTATATGTCAAATATTTCATTTGATTATCTTGTTTATCACTCTTGTATTCATATATATATTTTTTATAGTAGATTACCTATTTATCATTTATACTGCACATGGAATTTACTGGTAAAATCATTTTCAAAGGAGCTCCTGAAACGTTCGGAGAGAACAACACGCAAAAGATGTATGTGGTTCTCGAAGAAGTAACTGATAGAGAGTTCAAATCATCTATCGCAATCGAATTTTACAACGACAAAATCGCTCTTATCGATCCATACACTGAGGGATCAGTAGTAAAAGCGTTCTTGAACCCTCGTGCAAGAGAATATAATGGCCGCCGATACAATGGTATCTCTTGTTGGAAACTTGAACCACAAAATGGTTCTGCTCCAGCTGCTACTCCTGCTGCAAGTGCAGAAAACACAGATGATCTTCCATTCTAATTTCATAATACTTTTCGATGTAAAAAACGCTCGAGCTGTGTCTCGGCGTTTTTTATTTCCTTGTATTTTCCGAAGTTATTAGGTATACT
>CAZROT010000037.1:0-6010 GCA_964601895.1 uncultured Yersinia sp. | reverse complement strand
GGTATATACCAAGGTCTTAAGGATTGTGCATTAACAGCATCATCAAAACTTTTTAACTTCAGTTCCTGATGCCACGGGTTTGTCTGAGAGTAGACCGTATCTTCAATCTGAGATATGATATTTTGATATGTAATTTGCTTTTGACTTGTAATGGATGGCTTTAGAAAGTCTGCCTTTTCTTCTAAAAGAAAAGCTAACCGCCAATCTTTTTGATCATAATAGTCCGGATTATCGGTAATTCTTCGACTTAATATATTTAAACAGTTCGCCACCTGATGAAGATCACCAATACGATCTGTATCATCATTGCTTTTTGTGACTTGATTTAAAGAGCCTAGATCAATAGCCACAACCCTTATATTCTCATCGATGGCATTTAATCGTCTTTTTGCAGGAATTAAATGCTCAATCATGATATTTCCGACGTGTAAATCATTATGATACTTCTTATTGCTCCTCAAATCCTGTAAAATGTTAATAAGATCGATAGCAATTTGAGCAATTGTTTTCGAGGGAATCACCTCTTGGTTTTGAAAATATTCTTTAAGTGTAAAACCATCAATAAATTCTAGGCCTATTACATGGCATTTGACTTTTATTCCGTTTGTGAATTCTATCTCAAGATTCTCAAAATAGATGCTTGAATCTATTCTTACAAAATGAGTAGAATTATTAGATAACTCCAAATGCATATCGCATTCTTCTTGAAAGCTCTTATTATGATGTTTATATAATTCTACAGGAATTATTTTAATTACTTTTTTTACAATTGCCTTTCCGAATGGCGTTGTTTCTCCAATATAAGTTGCACCATAGAAACCTCTATCAAGAGCTTTTACGATCTTAATTCCTGCAATATTTTTAGGAAGATAAGTAAGTGGGAAACCATATGCGTTACCGCAATTTGGGCATATATCTTCAAGGTTCTTTTTTTCATGATCTTTGCTTGGGCAGCAAAAGCAACAGTACTTTTCCATCTATTCAATAGTTTCAAGTTTATTTGATTTACTGGAAACATAAAAAGCATTGTTCAGCATAAGTTCAAACTCCTTTTTATATTCTTCATCGCACCTAAAGCTACATATTCTGGCCCCTTTCTCGATATATTGACCAGCACTTGCTTTCATAACAAGGCCACATGGATCAGGAAATTGCACAGCGTGAATACGGCGTTGGATGCTCGTTACAGCCTCACGTATTTTGAAAAGGTCAACTGACAGTACTCCGCTCTTCATGGACTTTATCGTATACTTATTATTTTCTTCGATCTCGTTTGACAATTTCTCAAAATGCTTAATATCGCCACCTTGTATTGAAACGTTTTGATAAAATGCTTCTTTTAAAGATAAGATCGAAATCTCATCCGTCACATTGCCAAAAAGAGACGATGCCATGCTCTGACAAATACCTAAGTGATATTTTAATTGTTCTTCGGCTTTATCCTTAAAAATTCGATCAAGAGCCAAAATTGACTCACCTCGGCCAATATATGGTTGTTGTGGGTTTTCCCCATTGGTAATAAAGCAAATACTGTTGATGCCTAAAGATGCAGCTATTTTATTGAAACGGTTAGCATTCTCCTTGGCTTGTGGAAGCGTTCTTCCGAAGTTACCAAAGCTTGATACACGAATATCCAGGCCGACTCTCTTGATCCCAACAGCGATTTTTTTTGACAGTAAAGATGCTATTACAAAACCAGGGATATTCAAGGCCACATTGTTTTTCCTTATTGCAAATAACTTTTCGTCCAATGGAGTAAAGGTTTGATCAGCCAAAAAATGAACATAATTGCTTTTTGACACTGATTCTTTAATTTCTTTCGAGGATAGATTTGTTTTATATCCCTTTATCTGCGCCAATACATCTATGCCTCCAGCGGGTCTCCCCGGTACGCCAAGCTTAATGACCTTGCCACCCATTAGCGTAAGAAATAAAGGACAGATAAGGGTTGATAAGGATGATGGTCCTCCTGTAGAAGGAATGTCGCAATATGTCGAATTGTCTCTATGTAATATGGTTTCACCTGAGTTTGCAAGGCCTTGCGCTAGTTCTATAATATCTTGATCGCTAAGTTCAAAAAATTTAGCATACTCAATAAGTTTTAAAGCTGAATTGTCATCTTGTTCCTTTATGAAAGTTTTTATATGTGATTGACCAGTCGATTGCATATTTATATAGCAGCCTCGTTTTCAGGTTGACTTATATTTTCATATTGAACTATTCTATTCTGCGCAAAAATTGCCGATACAATTTTCGAAATTTTATTGGCAAGCAAAGGAGGCACAGCATTCCCTACCTGAGAGAATTGAGCAGTTCTAGGTCCACAGAAATAATAATTGTCAGGAAAAGTCTGTATTCTCGCTGCTTCTCTTACAGTTATACTCCTGCATTGAGTAGGATCATAATGAATGTAGTAATGCCCATCCTTAGAGATATGACTGGTTATTGTCTTGGCTGGTTTATTCGATAGTTGTACTCTGAATCTGTCAGCAAACTTTTTCTCTTCTATCCCTTCTTTGACGTTTCCATGCTTGGGCAATAGCGCTTCAGGAAAATCCTCAAGTTTAGGAGATTTCCTTTTTAGACTTCCATAGCATGAAACAAAAAAATAACGCTTTAAATCGCTTTCCATATGGCCTCTGGCCTTGTGGTTACACACTCCGCCAATGTTATTGTCAATAAACCAATCCTGTCTGTATACAACAGATAATCTGCCGGTAGGTATGAATTCAGCACCCTTACCATTTTGAGGAATTCTTAATTGGGTCGTTTTTTTTAGAATCCTCGATTTAATCCTCTTATCAACTCCCCTGAGAAAGCCATTTCTGGCTATACCTTGAATTGCCTTTCTCCATCCATCATTATCATCTTTCTGCTTTGACAATCCGCTTCGCAGCCTGGGTAAATCACCAAGCACTTTTATGATTCCAATTTCCTTTGTTTTTCTGAGTGCACCCGGAATAACCGCTATGTCATTTCTTACACCCAATAAAATTACCCTGTGCCTTGTCTGGGGAATACCATATTTCTCGGCATGAATGATAAAATCTTTTTGCCTGTAAACCGGGTTACCATCTTTATCGAATTTCTCCGGCTTTACAGCGAGAGAATATATTTTATACCCAGGGCAGATTATTTGTATCCCGTTACGGCCAAAATCTTCATAATAGGCATCTGCAGGATTTGCCAGGTCATTCAGTATCTTGGTGAACACCGGGCTCTTTTCAGTTTCAGCGGATAACAGCCCTTTTACATTTTCCATTACAAAAACAGCGGGATTATGTACGGCCAGAATACGCAAGTATTGCTTATACAAGCCTACTCTTTCATCTTTTTGTTCATCAAGAATTTTTTCCTGCCTTCTTGATCGCCCTACAACTGAATATGCCTGGCAGGGAGGTCCTCCTATCAGAAGCCAGTTTTGCTCATTATTCAATGCTTCCCTGATTTTTCTGTCCAGAATTACTTTTGAAACAGCATTTTTTGATTCTCCAAGTGTAGCCAACCATGATTCGTCAGAAGCTGCAGCAGCTTGTTCAGGATACTTATCATAAAGTTCTTCAACTGTTATCTCACCTCTTAAATGCTCATAATATTCCTGTGGTGCGAGGCCTGGCTCAAATTGTCTGAAAAAACTTCTGAGAGTTAGTGTCTGGTGTGCATGCTCGTCCTTTTCAATTGATAAGGCTATCTTAAATGCTCTTTCCCCATCCTCGTTTAATAAGGAGCCAAAGCCCTCACCCAAACCGCCGGGCCCTGCAAATATGTCAATTACTGGTATTGCCAATTCTCAAAATTTATTTTTATCACCCGGTTTATGATTGTTAGTTATCAGTGTAAGGCTTTGATGGTAATGGAATGAATTTATCCATTCCTGTGCCAGTTAGCGTTACTTCAAGCATTATTGAATAAATGTCTGCCCCTTCTTTATCACAAACTTCAAAACACCTATTCATCAGACGGTTGCGGATTTCAGCCTCTTTTTTGGAATAGCACGGCTTGTTGTCTTTAAAGAAAACATAGTCATTAAAGTCATCGTCAGGATGAAAGCTGACGCCTTCAGCAATTAATTGCTTTGCAAAGGCTTCAACATCTTTAGTTGTTCTTATTTGTGTTATCATATAACTTGTTTGTTAATGTTGTTAATTAGTTTTTTTATCGTTCGTTCAAGCTTTTCCTTTTTCAATTCACACTCAAAAACTTCGATAACATTCCATCCGGCTTGTTTCAATTTAGCTTTTTTCTCCAGATCATTTTTCTGATTGCCTGCAATTTTATTCAACCACCATTTAGTCCTCGTTTTAGGAATTACATAGTATCTGCATTCCTTGTGACCATGCCAAAAACAGCCATTTACAAAAATTGCTGTTTTATATTTTTTTAATACTATATCAGGTTTGCCCGGTAATGATTTGTCATGCAGCCTGAAACGAAATCTATTAGTGAAAAGAACTTTTCTTAAAAGCAATTCCGGTTTTGTGTTCTTTGACCGGACTCTGCTCATATTATAGCTTCTGACAGCTTTGGAATGTACATCTGCCATGCTATACCGGTTTTTTTTCCAAAACAGAAACATCAAAGTCCAGATACCAGGCAAATCGTACCAGGTAATCAATGGTAATGGCGAACTTTCCTGTTTCAACCTTTGAAATAGTTGAGCGGTGTACCTCCATTATTTCTGCCAATTCATCCTGACTATATCCTTTTTTTTCCCGGAATGCTCTTATGCTCATTCCGATTGATTCACGATGATCCTGAATGTACTGATCTGTTGGTCTGGATTTTCTGTTCATTGCTACAATCTGACTTTTAGAATGTTCCTTATCATTATTGCGGCAAAACGATAAGATACTTTGTTGGAACCGGCAGGTCCCACCCGTCGGGATACGAAACTGTTGTTAAATTACCCACCAGTTCTTTAACTACTCCAACCTGATCAATTCCAGCTAAAACCAATTGCCTATACTGCTGAACAGCTTTATCATTACTACTGGTCTCTGCTTTAAAAATATCAACCTTGTCATTGTCGAAAGTTACTTTGTCACCGACTTTGATGCTTTGTTTGATGTTTGTAGATTTCATAACATTGTGCAGTTTGTATAGCGTTGCCCCCGCTTTTTGTAAAGCTAATAAAATTGGCTTTTCTGTGTTGCAATATATTGAACAATTTTTAAGGTATTTTACCCAATTTTCTGACTAATCCCGGCGTTATTTGACTTTACTGCTTATTGCCTCAAAGACGCAATCATAGAATGAATAGAATGCCGTTTTGATGTCAGTTTATTTTGCTAAATAATCGTTTGCGATTGTGAGTAAACCCCAGGTAGCAGCGTCAACTTTTCCTTCGAAAGAATCTGTAAAGAATTTGGCTGCTTCTTCGTTGAAGCGGAGCATTTCGGTGTCGTTGTCGAAATAGCCGGAAATGATGAAGGCAAGACAATGGGCCAGCTTTGGCTTGTCGCTTATAGTAATGCGAAAGATGAAATTCTCTTTTGAGCCAGGACAAGGAACATAATAGGAAAAGCAGTCTGCTATGTTATGTAATTTCTGGCCGGCATAGGCGGCGGTATGGAACATCCAGAAAATGGAAAAGTTGTGATCGTCAGGATCAACCTGGTCGGGTGGGATGTGGATTTCAAATGCCGAGCCTTTTGTGTCGGCCAGGTACTCTAAGATGAGTTTTGGGGTGAAGTTTTTTAGGTCGTGGATGTTGATGTGGTGCATGGTTGAAAAGGTTTAAGAGGTTCAAAAAGTTTAAGGGGTTTAAGGTTGTTCGTGAATGGTGAATGTTTCTCGCAAAGCCGCAAAGGAGCAGAGCCGCTAAGGAGGTTGACCCTTTGGCAAGCTCAGGGTGACAACGCCAGATTGTTTGAGTTGGTGGAAATATTTGATGACGGCGATGCGTCTGGCTAAGGCAATGAGAATGGGTTTGTCTTTTTGCAGAAGTGGACTGGCCGGGTCGCCGGTGAGATAGGCTTTCCAAAGCTCAATGATGGAATGCTGGTTAGTG
>CAZROT010000036.1:0-6565 GCA_964601895.1 uncultured Yersinia sp. | reverse complement strand
CTGTTGGATTTGTAGATGATAGAAATGCTACTTTATCACACTGATCGTAGATACATGTATAAAACGATCAATGATTATTGTGGAAATCTGCTTGCTTTATGTTACTCTCCTTTTTTATTAGCGTATAGATATAGTAAGTGTCTCACTGGTATTCTTTGATTTCTTTTTCGTAAACATTGTTTGTAGTATGAGTCGCTTCAGAACTGGTAGATGAAAATCGGCTATTGCTCGTTTCTGATGGTGTTCGATTTGAGGTGTTTCCATCTTTTTCTGCCATGTCATGAATTCATTGGAGGATCGCTATAGCAATGTTCTTATCGAGGTTATAGGTTTGTTTTACTTCTTGTGAACTCATCCCTTCTAGCTTATCGATGGTATACGCTACGGTCTTGAGATGATCCTCGCTAGGAAGGGTTTCTACTTGGTCTCTAAATCATGCAAAAAATTTCTTATTTCCTATGCTATACGCAGGAGAGGTCGACCATTTTGGTTGTAAGTTGAGAAATTTATTGAGATAAGACAGCACAGGAGGTAGTGAGTTGTCTTGGAGGTAGATGAGCTGTGCTTGTGCACTACCGCTCATGCTTGTATACAGAACAAAAACACTAACTCATGTTAGGATCGTCCACATCACTGTTTTTATTTTTTCTTTTAATCAAACAGCATATCACAAAAGAAAGAATGTCATCGTACTAGTGACAAAATAAAATTATAATATATTATATACTATATTTCTCTTTTGTCAAATATTATTGACTTATTTTATATAGTATGCTTCATATATATAAAAAGAGATGACTAAGCATCTCTTTTTACGTATTTCATACTTTGTTTATTAATCTCTCGATCCTCACATCAGTCTGAGGAGAAAGAGAAACAAATTGATAAAGTTCAAGAACATGCTTAGTGCCATAAGTAATGGTATTCTCTCATCTCCTACGAGTGCTTGTTGTTTCAAGACATTCATATCATAGATAATAAGTCATGAAAAAATCACAATACCAATAATACTAATCCGGATGCTGAACTGCTCGTTTCCTCGAAATGCGTTGATGAGCATAGCAACGATAAGTGCAATGAGACTTATTGTAAGAATACTTCCTACTCTACTTATATCGACGTGGAGATACTTCCCAGCTGCGGCTAGTCAGATAAAAAGGAGCGAAGTTACCAAAAATACTTGTTGTACACTACCTAGACCGTATGCTGCAAAGACACCAGTAAGACCGTATCACTCGAGAAGTGCGAACAAAATCAATGCACCACTCAGCGTCTGATAACTCATCGTTTGCCATCTTCGAGAGACTCGCATGATGAGTCAAAATCACCCCAATGCACTTATCCAATATCAAGTCATACTGAACGGTACAGGAAGCATTCAGCTAGAGATACCAAACGCAACACCGAAAGCTATAATAAGCATAGCACCTACTCGCGTAAACATCTTGCTCATAGTGGTTTCGATCTTGGTTTCTATTTCATGACTGCTCAGCATACTTGCATCACGATTTCCTAGTTGAAGGAGCTCTTCTTGTAATGACATGGTAGTAAAAAAGTTATAAAAAAGCTATTTTTTTTCTATGCACCGACGATCACGGTAGCTGGTAGTATTATTTTTTCATCTCCGTCTTTGCGGTAGATATACCCTTGTTGTAATTCTTTTACGATTTTTCCTTGGAGATGTGGTTCACTTGGCTCATTTCCGATAGGAGCGTGGTAAGAGAGATTTGGTTCACTGCCTACGCTTGTTTCTATAGGATAAATATAAAGTAATTCAAGTTCTTTTGTAAGTTTACCATACAGTAACTTAACTCACTGAGCTCGTGAGTTGTTTTCCAGTTCTTGTGGACAACTCGATGTCATGAGGTGGAGTTGATAGACGCTTGGGAGCAATTTTTTTGCTATTTCTATCAATCACTGTATTTTCATCTCCTTTTGTGCAGATTCTGTTCTGCTGACATAGCTATCCATATCCATCTTTAGACGAATATAGTCTGATTGTGCTCTTTTTGCGATTTCTTCTTTTTCACTTAGTTGTTTCGTAAGTCACGCTATTTCAGCTTCAAGCAATGCAATGCGATCTTCCGCTTTTTGTTCTTCAGTACTCTGTTTTTCTTTCTTTGACATAGGTTGTTTATAAATTAAAAAGTTGCTTCGCAATCTTTTTCGGCATATCAAAGTTTCTTTAGAAATTTCTCTATGCTAAAAAACGAGTATAGTCTACCCATTTTTTTTCTGGTTGCAAGAGATTTAGCACGTAAAGTGGAGACGTGCTTTTATGTGTACAGAAGAGACTCGTCCTGAATTCATGCAAGGATTTCTATACTATCTTCGTGAATAGCTATCGTGTACTCTCGCTGAGCTCACAGATCACCTTTGGTTGTATATAAATTTCGGTCGTTTCCTGGTTTTTCTTTGAAATCAGTACTTCTGAGAGCAGTGATTGGCTCTAGGGCTACTACTCGTCCTGGAGTTCGTTTGTGGTCTTGCATGCTCTGGTGTGGTCGATTATACAAGTGAGGACCTTCGTGTACATCGGTTCCTACCCCATGTCCTGTAAGGTTCTTGATGACCGCACAGTTGTTTTGCAGAAGTATTTTCTGCACTGTTTGCGCATATGCCATACAGGGTTTACCGGGTACGATCTCTTGGATTCATTTATCTAGTGCTTGCTTGGTCGCTGAGATGAGTTTTGCTCATGATGTATTTGTTTTTTTTCCTCCTATGATGATACTCACCGCTGCATCTGCGATGTATCACTGATAGGTAACGCCGACGTCTATTTTTACGAGATCACCAGTTTTTAGTATAGTCTCATCAGGAATTCCGTGGACGACACAGTCATTAACCGAAAGACACAGATTGGTAGGAAATCCGTTATATCATTTGAACGATCACGTAACGCCATTTTTCTCGAGAAATTCTTCTGCAAGTGATTCGAGAAAAAGTCAGGTAACTCATGGTTGTGCTGCCTGAGCAGTCAATACCAAGAGTTGATTGAGTAGTCTTCCTGCTTGGCGGATCTGATCGATTTGTTGTGCTGTTTTGATAATGATTTTTTTTGTCATGAGAGTAAGAATACTGTTACTTTTTGCCATTGCCGCACTTGTGCCGACAAAGGAGGTGAAAAGTAACCAAAAAAGTCTAGTCACTCGCACTCTTCAGTTCTTACTACTTCGGTATGTTTTGCTTGAGACACAACTCCTCCCCACTTAGTGGGACCCAGTCGTTGTGTAAGTTGTGTTTGCTTTTTCTGCAAGACGTAGTTCTCAGAGAGAGCTTGTGACAACATCATACTACTTATTTTTCTGAAAAAAGCAATCAGACTACTTCCCAGTCGAGTGAAATCACCCTGATCCTCTACTCGTAGGATAGTGCTCTTCAAAATGAGTAAATACCTCAGGATCTATGATAGTTTCTATGGTTGGTGTCACCAGATCATGTGCCAGTCATGGCGTGAAATAAGGAACTATTTCTAGTTGTCAGAGTCTCGTTCCCTTACTATGCTGTACGGTCTGCTGCGTGCAATTATAGAGTTGAAGAAAATACTCTCCTCTGTAATCGTTGTCTATGACACCGACACTGTTTGCAAGCATGAGTCACGACTTGATAGGGAGACCGCTTCTCGCATAAATTTTTGTATGTCGTCCTTCTGGGCAAGCGATTTTGACACCAGTAGGAGCGAGGATGATTTCACCAGGTGCTACTGTGATATCAGTAGATATGCGCAAATCTCGACACACTGCTCCTGCAGTATGTTTTTCTGGTAAATATGCTGCATCTGAGACACAGATGATGATTGGAGTGAGGGTCATAGTGTAATATGATACTTAAGATTATATTGATATAAGATGCTCTAAAAAGCTTCTGCTGCTCTCAATATCTATTTCATTTGATTGACTTAGAATAAGGTTATGTAAAATTTCACCATTAAACTGAGCAACTCATCTTGAGTTTCTTCACGCCCAGTGTGATTGTATAATTGTACTGTTTTGTAAATCTTTTTGAAATATAGACACAAGTGATTGATTGATAATTCTGGCAGGTTCTATTCATATGAAATAAAATAAAAATATACTATTATCACTTGATAAAAACTCAAGCAACTTATCTATATTGTATGCTTTTGGATTTGACTGTAATATCATTATCTTTGTTTTTATATCAGTTGCTGTTTTATACTTATCAAAAATTGCGATATAGTCTCAAACATCATTTTGTGTTTTTACTCTAGGTATATTTCTGTTTTTTTGATGTAAAGCATCTATAAGTTCTTTTCTTAAAGATTCATCTTCTCATGAAATAAGATACTCTATAATTCTTCAACGAATATTAACATTTTCAATAAATCAAGCTATAAGAATTTCGTTCTTATATTTTTCTACCTGAGTATCTAAGAATAATTTTAATGTATCAAAGTGTTTTGATTTAACAAATTCAACAGTTCTTTTGGGTGCATTAAAAATCTCTTGTGTATTTGTTACATTAAACTTTTTTCCAGTTGGAGTGATATTGTTGGTTGCTTCAACTAGTCTTATTAAATTTTCTTCAAAGGATATTTCAATATGACTAGCAAATAAGAAATTAAAGTTTTCTGGGCTATTTTTATATCATCAAAAAACTTTTAGTATGTCAGATCAATTAAAACTTCATTTGATATTATCTTCCCTTAATTCTTGTGAACTATGACTTACTTTTGCAAGAAATGTAGTATTTGCAAGATAGAGTATATTCTCGTTTTTTGTGACTAAGCAAACAATAAATGGTACATTGTCGTATTTCTTTAGATTCGATAAAGACAAAACTGTATTAGAAAAAGATCAGTTAGCTGAATAACAAAAACGAATTGCTAAATTTTCATTATAATATACAGATCTGTCATTAGTAAATTTGAACTGATCAAGAACTTTATTTATAAGCTCTCATTTGTCTCCTATTCAATCATTTGATTTGATAAAATCTATGAGAACATTCATTGTTGTGCTATTTGTCATAATTTTTCTTGAGAAAATAAAGTTGTTGTTTTGCTTGGTTGTTTTATTCTTTCTGAACTCATAGAGTTTCTTTCTAAAAAAATTCAATTTTCTATTCACTGAATAGATTTATCTAGATCTGCCATATTTAACCTATGTTGAGAGACAACACAATACTCCTTCTCCTGTTCTATTCATATAAACTTTCTTCCTAGTTTTTTGGAAACTACAGCAGTAGTACCACTTCAAACAAATGGGTCTAGTACAATATCTCACTCATTAGATGATGCAAGTATAATCTTTGCCATTACCTTTTCTGGTTTTTGTGTTGGATGCTCTGTATTTTCAGGCATACTCCAAAAAGGTATTGTAATATCAGTCCATATATTCGATGGACAAGTCATCCTATAGTTCTCTCAATTTTCAGTAAACCAATCTTTTGCTTCTCATTCTTGGTTTCTATATGGAGCTATAACTTTTTTCTTTACCTTTACATCATCAAGATTAAAAGTATATGATTTATCTTCCTTAACAGCAAAATAAACATCTTCAATATTATTTTTCCAATTTGTGTTTGCTCATCTTCATTTTTCTCTTTCCCAAGTTATTCTATTTTTTAGTGTGAAGTATTTGTTTAATATATTAAAAACAGGAATTGAACTTTTCCAGTCACAACAAACGTAAATAGATCATGTGTCTTTTAATATTCTTTTACATTCTTTCATCCATTCATTTAGCCATATTTCGTAACTTTCGTTGTCAGTTGCAGAGAATTTGCTGCCAGCATAGTTTTTGCTAAGATTATATGGAGGATCTGTGGCGATCAAATCTATAGATCAGTTTGGTATTTTTTTTAGTTCTTTAATTGAATCTCAATGTATTATTTTATTGATTGAATTATCTAAAGATACAATTCATTGTATAACCTCATCATAAAGTAAATCTGTATTTAAATCTGAAAATCTAATGGTTTTATTTCTATCACTTTTAGACATAATGAAATTAAGTAAATAAAAATACATTTGCACTATACTAATTTTCTGTTCAAATAACAATTAAAAAATTACGGTTTTCAAAAAAACTTTTTTGTATATAAAATCTTTCTTTTTACTTCACCGTCACACTCTTGGCAAGGTTTCTCGGTTTGTCGATATCTTTTCAGAGGATATCAGCGATATGATAGGCAAGGAGTTGTCCTGCAACTGCACTCACGAGTGGCATGAGCTCTGGACAGACACTCGGTAGGACGATACATCGATCTGCTTCTGGGACATGCTTGTCTGAGATAGCGAGCACTTTTCCTTTTCTTGCTTTTATTTCATGCAACGATCATCTGTTTTTTTCTCGCAGCTCGTCGTGAGGCATAAACAACACCGATGGCGTGTTTTCATCGATCAATGCGAGTGGACCATGCTTCAACTCCCCTGCTGGATATGCTTCAGCATGAATATACGAGATCTCTTTCAGTTTTAATGAGCTCTCATAGGCGATAGGTACGTGATATCCTCTTCACAAGAAGAAAATAGATTGTACGTTACTGAGCTGTTGGGCGATTGATCTGATATAATCACTCATGCCAAGCACTGATTCGA
>CAZROT010000035.1:0-6644 GCA_964601895.1 uncultured Yersinia sp. | reverse complement strand
ATATCATTCATGTTAACTCTAAACTGATTGGCCGAACTTTGGGGGAGCTTACATTCGCAAGTAACAGCATCAGTCGAGGACATAACACTTGATACCATAAAGCGGATGATACAATGGGATAAGAAGAATAAGAGGTTGAAAGATCATCATTTCAAGTATATGATGGATATTGCCGACGGAAAACTTCCTCTTACAAATAAAGCTAAGCAATACGCTAAAATGAATCTTGTCTTGCTAAGCAAGTACGGTTTCAAATGATTAATACAAGAAAGAACCTCATTCCCTGAACCTTCAATTGATAGCCTCTCGTCTGATCTTATATTTTCCTATTCTTAAAAAGGCACAAATTAACAGGTGCATGATTTGAAAATTATAACTACTAAACCTGTAAAAACAATGAGCAATATTATTTCTCAGGTTCATCCCGTCTTTTGCAACAAAAAGAAAATTAAAAAATAACAAATCGTCCTCATCAAAATATTGCTGCACAGTTTCATCGGATAGAAGTTCCTCAATATACTTCTCCCTTAACACGTTGCCTTTGCCCGTTACAGTAGTTGGAATTTTCAGTAGCCCTGCAAAATCTCTTAATACTCCTTCAAACTTTAATGTCAAAGAGTCAATAGGCATGATATAATTTGTGTACGGGTTGTTAGACTTCAATGCACTTTCCGTTTGTACAAAATATTCATTCAATGATGGGGCAATAACACTTAGCCAGTTATACTTTATTGGTTCTCCTCCGGAATCGTAATCCGTCAATTCTTGTCCTAACCATGTATGATTGTATATGAACTTTACAAGACTCTCAAAAGTGATTTTTTCCTTTTTTATGCCCTCAATAAAGATCCTGTGCAGAAATGGAAGCACAGTCATGCTGATATAATAATGATAAGTTTCAAAGATTTTCTCATTCACTTTTGAATCATTCCCATCCCTGGGAGCCGAAACATTATTGTTGATATCAAATCTCATTTTTCTGGCAAAATCCAGGAAGGTCTCCGTTCGGTTCATTGCCCTTTCAGTCAACCATTGTTTTCTGGGAAATATATCCGTTCCAAGCAGCAAATAGCCAAAAATATCATCCGGCTCTTGCTCCATTAACTTCTCTGTTTTTACTGAAAAATAATTTCTAAGTTCTTCTGAGGCTTTTTCGTTTAACGGAACTTCGATTTTAGTTAACTTAAGTTCTTTCTTTAATTCGAAATATCGTTGTTCAACCTCTTTCACCTTCTTATCCAGTCCGGCAGATTTAAAATACGGTATTGCCTCCTTCAACAAACCCAGAGGCACAATCCTGGTTTCATCATCCATTCTGTGATCTGCCATCTTTATAATCGCATCTCCGATTCTTTCATTCCAGATTTTTATATCCGACCCAGTCCGTTGAGCTATTTTTAGGCCGGTTTCATATATCTCCTTAGTAACAAAATAGTCTGTTGCTTTTTGTGAATGTGCTGCTCCAAGCTCTTCTACTAAACGAAGTGTATTTTCAAAATCACTTTTTTTAAATGATGGTGTATCTAACATAAAATCCAGTATGAATACTTTAAGGTCATCCGGGAATTTTCCTTCTTCAAAAAGCCATGACTTAATAATTTCTTTAAAATCGTCAATTCTGTATTTTGACTGTACTGCAACTTTGACCCCGTTTTTCATGACCTCTAAACAATCCCACCTGTCATTCTTTGATTCCTTTACACAATTAAAGTTTTTAAGGATCCTTATATATGCATCAGTCGCAGCTTTTGCTTGATCTTGATGCTTGTGTGGGGCGCAGCTATTCCAAAGAATTTGATTATACCTGGCAATTAAAAAGTCACTATTAACACTTCTGGCTCTTTTTTTCAGATATTCAAATCCATTATCACCAAATTCATTGAACGAGGGATAGGTATATATGGTACCATCTTTTTTTGTCGAAGATTGCATAGGTTTTACTTCGCCGTTCTGAAGATAAAAATCAAAAACAAAACATTCCCATTGTATCTTCTCTTTCTCATTAGAATCGGTTATTTTATCACCTAATCTTCTCATCGCACTGGTAAGTTCCCAACTTCTATTAATGTTTTCTACATCTGTTTCTAAATGCATATAGATTTCTTCTATGCTATTAAATTCCATAAAACGTTAGTTAAATAGCTTAAGGTTTCATAAACAAAAATCCCACATGCTTTTACATGTGGGATTCAAATTTATTTAAGTTTAATTTATTTGGCCTTCTTTGTAAAAGCTTTTGGCAATCCATGTTTTTTTATAAAAGCAAGTGCTTCTGCTGCTTTCTTTTTAAACGCAGGTTCCTTGCTGTAATCTTTCATCTTCTTGACTACTGCAACATTGCTGTTAGGCTTTTCCTTTTTAATAGCTACTGCTGGCATATTTCCTCCTTTTCTGTGAGTTCAAATTTACGTTTTTTATTTGGCTTTTAATATAAAAGCATGGTAATTCTTACCCTTTTCAAACGGTTCCCAAGAACCTTCATAAAACCCCTCTATGTCAAATAATTGGCCGATTTCATTCCAATTATTGGTAATGCCGATTTGATAAAGTCGTGTTCTTGCTGGTGTGCTTCCTTTCGCAAATAAAGTTGCGCCAGGATGATGATTTATGAAATCAATAACAGTTAATGCAACTGTTGCAAGCACTTTGTCTCTGTCATCATTATTACTCCTTATTTGATCGTTAATCCTTTGTTCCGTTTCATCCCAGTCTCCAAAAGCCAGGTTAAAAACATTCCTGTCAATTTCCAGATAAGACACTACCTTTTTGATCGTTCCATTAGGCCCTTGACTCAAAAATTCATAGATCAGGTGTTCATCATCTGTAACGACAGAGTATCTCTCTATGTTCATTTATCATTTTTTGCAAAAAAAATAAATAAGTTCCAAAATGCTGGTATATTTTTTTGAAATCAGTTTCAGTTTTTCATAGTTTATCCCGGCGAAGTAGGGAGTATCGTATATACTTTTTTTGTTTACCCAACTGTAGTAATTCTGTTCAGCTTCCGTTGCGTCGCACTCTTCAGGGTTCTGCCTGCCGGCAGGTTCGCTACTCAGCAAATCCTGAGCCTGTCGAAGGACATCAAGCTCCGGCGGCTTCTATAACCAGCATGGTGACGTAAACTCTGCCATGCCATATTCCAGCCGCCTCGGGTAATAGCCTTCTTTTCTTATTCAGCTTTATCATCCTGAGCTTGTCGAAGGACGCCTGCAGGTCGCTTGCCCCGGCCTGCATGATCGCATTTATTTAAGAAAGTATACAGGCCAAGTCAAGCCACCTTCGGCAATCAAAAACCTCTTCCAATTGCCACTCCCGGCAGTCCTTGCCCGGCCGCAGCGGCGGCAAGCCGACCACTTGCGTCCGGCCAACAACTGCCGAACCCTCCGCTCCTGGCTGCACTGTCAATCTCTTTCAATAATGAAACAATCTCTTGCAGCCAGCTTCATCTTCGGACAGGAAATAAGGTGCTCGGTCTCCCTCCCTTGAGCAAAAAATCCCGCCAGCCCATCCCGGCCACTGCAATGAATCTTTTTTTGAATTAGTGATGCAGTCGCCGGGATGCCCTTCGCTCTTCGTTCCTCATCGCTTCGGGTGCTATCGCAGGCTGTCAGGCTTTTTGCGCTGCGGTCGGTCGCCTTCGCTCCTGCCGCACTCTGTCTGTGTCGCAGCTTACCAGCAGCGCCACATCCAGGCGGCATCCTCCGTATATCCGCCACCTGCCGGCCAGCCAGCCACTTATTTGATAGTGCCTCCGCTTCGCTCCGGCTGAATAATTTGGCCGAAAAGCGTTCTGGTGTGCCTACGCCTTGCCCCGGCATTTATCGCCGGGGCTGCGGCTCCCGGCCCATCCGGTCTGGCTGGCGTGGCGGGTGGTGGCGGACGGTCGGCCTTCCTTCAGTCGTACCTCCCTCATCCAGGCCTCCCTGCCAAATGGCTGTAGTGCATAGCTCAACTGTTGATTATAGCCGCCGGTGGCCAGTTCCCTGATCGGCGACATCAAATACATTAATCTCACAATAAAAAAAACGACACCAATAAAATCAGCGTCGTTAATTTAAAAAAAATGTGTTGTCTGTTTTCTATTCTTCAACAACCTCGGCACCCGGTGCATTGCTCTTTACCGATTCAATGCCGTTATCCCTTCCACCTGGTGTTTCATACATCTCACTTGTTCCGATGATCTGTCCGTTTGCAGCTTTCAGATTGAAATAATACTTTCCATTAGATGCTGTTTTCTTTTCGTAATTACTATCACTTTTTGCATTTGCTTTCACCGAATCAATTCCATTCTGACATGAAGCTTTTGAAGTGTAACCTTCGCTGGAAAGAATTTTTTCACCATTACCAGCTTTCAGGCTGAAATAATACTGACCGTTACTTCCGGTCTTGATAACAAACTTTCCCATAGTATAAAGTTTTAGTGTACCCGAATTTAAGCATTTTATAAAACAAAAGAAGAAAACAAAGATAGCAGCCGTTCATCTGCATAATAAAACTCATCTTCTGCAATCCTATTCAGCTTTCACCTAAACATCAGCAGCCAAAAGACTACGGCATAAAACTTCAGTGCATATCCTCGTCTTCAGTTCCTGCACAAGCTGCATCAAGTATATCATCTGTAGCAATCCACGCATTTATTCCGTTTCCTTTTGGCCGTCGCATCGGCTGCTGATGGAGATGCTTTCTCTTTTCTTTTTTTTCGGTTTTTTCTTTTCTCTTTTAGGTTTAATGATATGGAGCGAAGCGAGGCCGACAAAACTATAAAGCTATGATGTATCCCTCCATCCGTTGCTATCACCCTGGCGCCGCAATTCCACCGCATTCATTTTTTATACTTTGCAAAGGTTGCAATGCCGGCAAGCCAGGCTTCCAGCCCTGGAGAAATTCTTTCATCGTTGTTTGTCCTCATGAAGAATATTTCAATTTTTTTTCTGGCTGGTCTATGGCTTGTATCAGTCAGGCAAGTTTAAGGTCCGGCATCGTGGCTCTGCTATTCCATTTATAGTTCTTAGCGATGTTCGGGACCAGGTTCGTGAAGTGGCGCCGTTCATTCTACCAGATTGGTCCCGATTTCAACAGATTCTTTCCCAACTCAATAAGCTTCGCCAATTAAGATCCTCGCTTGCCGAGCAGCTGCTGGCTACTGAGAAGCTGCAGCGCTGTTTGCTCCAGAAGTATTTTGCGGAAATAGAGAAAGCCGGTGATTAAAGTCTGCACCACCAGGACAACGACATACCAACCAACACCGGGAAGCGACGACTTCAGGAAAACCCATTTGAAAAAATAAAAATGCACTGCAAGATAGCTCCGGCACAAAGCCAGCGCTGCGCAGCATAAACACACAACCCACCGCACAAGGCCATCATTTATACTGCCACCTGCAAGCCCTTCGCTGAGAGAATGCAGTCATTTTATTTTTTCATCTTCAAATGTTTTTCTATGTCAGTTCGTCGTCGTCCCCGTTGCCGCTTTGTTGGCCGCTATTGTGTCTTTCGTTCCGGTGGTTTTGTTTCTGTCCGGTTGTTCCTTTTGCCTTCGGGCTTGTGGCTCCATCTTGCCGGTGGTTCTGCTTTCTTTTCCTCTTCCATTGCGCCTCCTTTTTAGGGGGCTTTTCTTAAATAAAAAAGCCCGGGATAAATATCCCAGGCCATTACTTCGGTCACCACAATTTTACCTGCCGATAGGCAGGCGAAGTAATTATTTCTTTATTCGTTTCATGAGAAGCTTCAGCAACAAGGTCACAGCAAAACTCACCACAGCCCCAACAGCGGCCAGTATGGCCGTCTTGGCAATATCATCACTGGTAATATTTCCAAGAATGGTGAGCAGCGTTCCGCCTGCAGTGCCTCGTTTCACGGTATTGTCAAACATCACTCACCCTCCACTGCTGTTTGACTCACCGCACTGATCACACCGCTGGCCACCGCCAGGTATCCGGCCACTTTGACAATTACTGCCGGCAGCGCAACCGGCGCCGCTATGATGGTCCCGGCAACAGCAGCCAGGGCCAGTCCGATATTACGAAGCTTCTTAAAGAACTTGGGTGTGGGTGCATTCACCCGGTTCATGATTTCATTCATGAGTCTTGGATTTAATAGTGATAAAAACTTTGTTTCCTTTTTCAAACTCAGGGTAAATAATGGCAAACAGCTTTTTCAATGAAAGTCTTGAATTATTACCCTTGCCTTCTCCGGTACAAACTGAAACCGGAGCGATACAGCCTTTTGATTCTTTTAGTGCATCATTGTATGCATGAATTAAAATATAGCTTCTGTTCGCTACACCATTCACCAGTAAATGATGTCCGAATCTCCGGCTGTATCGTTTTGTCAATTCATATCTTCCTTCAGGAATACACGAAACCCTTTGTTTGTTGTCAAGCCAGGGGAGTTCAATCGAGCTGCACACCCTCTTGCCTTTATGGAGAATATCCCCGTTCGTGCCATTGGGAAAATATGTTCTGATCAATTCCAGTTCCATCTTTCATAGGATTTACAGATTAAAAAAACGGGTTGTCCCCCTCTGGAGAGCCTGTCCCGAACTTGTTTCGGGAGGGTGTCCCGACCCGAAGGAGTCGGGACGGGGGAGGTTACACACCACCATCCACCTTCACAATGTTCAGGGCATTAAATGCACCGTTTTTC
>CAZROT010000034.1:0-6761 GCA_964601895.1 uncultured Yersinia sp. | reverse complement strand
TTGTTTGTCACCAGTTGCAGCGCATAAAAGCGTTGCGTCGTGTTGGGGTAGAGCATTAGCGGCTTGCCCCTGGGCGACACAATCGGGCGCAACAAGCCGCCATTTGCCACGCCTGCATAGCCCGCCCAACCATCAAGGATGATCGTCTCGTTGTTGGCGACACTCTCCCCGAGCATGGGCACAAACTGGTAGTTGTCTGAAGGGAAGAAAGCAAGATAATCGACGCTCAGTGTCACGCTTGCCGACGAAGTAAAGACCAGCGCCAACACAAGGTCATCCCACGGCGCATCCCAACCACCCGGCGGGATCGGCACTGTGCAGACAATCGCCAGGTGCGGATCACTCGTAATCCAGCGTACCGGCTCATTGGCTTTCCAAACCACCGTGCCGCCAGATGTGCGAATCTCAGGACGCACCACCACCGCGCCGGTCAAACTCAACACGCGTGCTATCAGCCACATGGCATTGCCGCTGGTGTCCGTCACAAAAGCATCATTCAGCGCCCATGTCACCGTCAGCGATGTGTTGACGGTCAGATTGCGCTTGTTGCCCCCGCTGCAAGTGGCGTCCGCCGCACTCGATCCGCCGCTAGATGCGCTCTCACCTTCAATGCGCCCGACAAAGTTGGACGGATCATTCAAGGTGTTGTTGGCAATGTGCAGCGCAGAGTATGCCCGTGCGCCGCCCACATTGTTTGTTAGTTCCAGTCGCACCGGAGCGGGCAGATCGCCGGTCACCTGTGCGGCTGCCACACTAAACCAGTAGCCATGCCCAGTGTCTGAATCCCAGTGGTTGTAGATCGTGCGCCCGCCGGTTGCCGCGCTCTGGTTGGGCGCGCTCAGTTGCAATTCTGTTTCAGACACCGGCTCCCACCAGTTGGGGCGCTGGATCGTCAACACGCCTTCAATTTTGAGTCTGTGCCACTGGTCAGGCAGACTGGGCAATTCCAGCGCACCCGAAAGCACCTCCGTGCGTACCTGTGTTTCACTATCCAGGGTGCGTTGCAGCCACACCCGCGCGCCCATCTTCGTCTGCGCACGCCGTTCCGCTTGCTTGAGCAGGCGCACAATCGTCTGCACCGCCGTCTGCATTGCCCCCACGCTCGCCGCCTGAATCAGCAACTGCATGGAGTCGGTGGTTTCGTCGTTGATGTCCGTCCCGCCAAACGCCCAACCGTCGCCCACGACAAATGTCGCCGTCAAGGCGTGCAGGTCAGCCGTAGTCGTTCCATCCGTCAGTGTCAATGCCAGCATTAGCGACGCTGCTTTCTGCGCAGGTATTCCGCCGTCTTGCGCGCGGCAATGTCCGCTTCGATTGGGTTGCGCACAATGTACTGCTGGTTGACAGTCACGCCGCCGCCCATGCCGCGAGAATCCTCAGCGTCATAAATGCGGCTTGCGCGTGGCAAGCGCACCAGTTCCGGCCCGCGCTCGCCCACCCATGTCCAACCGCCGCCAAACATGGGGTTGCCGGTGGCGTTTTCGTCTGCACCAGACCAGCCGTCACTGCCGCGCTGGCGGTCTGTCCTGAATCGAGGCACGCCCGCCGCCGGGTCGGCCGGCGGTGGTGGAGCGTCGCCCCCGCCGAGCCAGTTAGGGATCAGGTTGACGACAATCGTCTTCGCCGAGTCCCAGACGCCGCCCCAGTCAACCGTGGCGTTGACGACGACGCTATATATTTCGCTCCAGATGTCGCCCCAGTCCGCCAGCATGGAGACTGCCATCTCGCGGGCTTTCGTCCACTCGTCGCCCCAGTCGACCTCCCCAACCTTCACGCCAATTTCGTACGTCTTGGTTAGCATGTCGCCAAAGAGCGTCCCCGGAGTAAGCGGCTTGAAAGTTGGCAGCCTGAACAAATCTGCCCATGACCCAGTGTCATTGGTCATGGCCATCTTGAAGTCCTCGTACACATTGCCCCAATTGACGTGCGCCTCGACCTCCATGGGCTTGTCCGGGCCCCAACTGGTGCTAGCCCCGATTGCGCGCCCCTCCCATTGCATGGTAACGTTGCCCACGGCGTCGAATTCCATGTCGACATCGCCCCAGTCAAGGCGGACGATGCCGAGGGCGTCAAACTCTATTTCGGCATCGGTGAGGCGAGCAATTGACGTCATTACGGTGGCTAGTATGTCGCCGTTGGTGAAATTCCAGGTCACCTTTGCCGTGGCCGTCACTTCTGCTATGCGATCCGAAAGCCATTCGCCAAGTTGCTTTGCATAATCCACCGCCATGGGCGCTATCCACTCTATGAGCGGCGTTATTGCTACTACCAACTCTTGCGCCGGACCCTCCAGTTGGTCCCAAATTGAGAGTTTTACCGCCTCTACCGCTCCACCAAGATTTTCCAGTGCCGACTTGAAGTTGTCCGTGCGAATCTTTGCCGAATCCAGCGCACTGGACTCGTCCATCGTATTGAGCAGTTCGCCAAACTGCTTGTCTGTCATGTCGGCAATCGCACCCGCCGTACGCATGGCGTCCGTGCCGAATATCTGACTCAAATAGAAACTCTTTTGTGCCTCCGTCATGCTACCGAAGGTCTTGTTCATGATCCCGTAAATCTCATTCATGGTGCGCAGTTCGCCGTTGGCGTTATAGAAGGCGCTTTGATTGTCCTCCGTCACCAGCCCCAACTCGAACATAAGGTCTTTGGCTTCCTGCGTGGTCGGTTGCAGACGTTGCAGAAAAGTCTTGAATGATGTGCCAGCGTCGGAACCCGAAGCGAAATACGAGGAGGTAGAGGCAATGACGGCGTTGAACTCGTCAAACTCGACACCACTGAGCGCCGCCACGCCGCCCGCCTGTGAAAGCGCCAGCGCATAATCGTTCAGGTCAAACTTGGAGACGTTCGATACAGCGGCGATGCCGTCAACGGCTTCCATCATGTCGGCGGCTTCAATGTTGAAGAGCGACATCACGTCCGTCGCAACCGTTGCCGCCTGCCCAAAAGAGCCGCCCGTTGAATTGGCGAGTAGCACCGTCGCCTTGGTTGCGCCGCCCAGAATCTCCTCGGCGGTCAAACCAGCCGTGGCGAGATTGGTGATCGCTTCCGCCGCCTCAGTGGCGTTGACCTTCAGATTAGGGTCAACCGCCAATTCAATCGCCAGATCGCCCAGCGCATCCGCTTCCGCCGCCGTGCCGCCCAACACCGCTGCCACGGCGTCCATTTGTGCTTCAAAATCCATGCCGGCAGAAGCCATGTCGGCAAACACGCCAACGCCGATTCGCCCCACGTCAGCAATGCCGCGCCCCAGCCCCTGCACGGCTCCAGACAAAAGGTTGCCGCCGAAGACCGCACCAATGCCAGCGAACGGGCCGCTCTTGCTGCCCAAACGCCCAGCCCAGCCGCGCAACTCACGGTCGGCTGGCCCCGTATCGGCACTTACCCGCGCAACCAGTTCGGCGGCGACAATGCTCATTTCTTCTTACCCCGTGTCTTTGCCATGATCGCCTGGGCTTCGTTCTCGGCACTCTCAGACATTAGCGCCCACTCCATCCATTGCATGGGGCGCGCCGCAAGTTCCCACGGTGCTACCTGCAAATAGCGCGCTGCCCGCAGTAGTGTGTACCAGTCCGGTAGCGCGCCCATTTGTCCCTCTGTTGCCAGGTAGCGCCTTAACTCGCGGCGCGTGTCTCGTTTGGGCGCATGTCACCGCTTACGGCAAGCGCCAAGTGCGACAGGAAGCGCCCCGGCAATTGGTTCAGAAGTTCAGTCGTAACCGGCAACGGCTTGCCCTTCTCATCCATGACATCCCAACTGACCAGCAACTTTTCGAGTTGCTCTACCACGGTCGACTTGACGAATTCTGTGCTAGCCGTTGGCGTAAGCACACCCGGCTTGTAGACCACCGTCACCTTCTCGCCGTCATAGTCGACCGTGATCGTGCGCGTGTTGTTCTGCAATTCCGACAAACTGATTGGCATGTTTCCCCTTAGAGTGCTGTCATCTCATTGATCAGCGTGATCGACGTTGCCTTGCCCCATGTCGCATCATGGATGCCCGTCAGGGTGTATTCGACCGCAAACACGCCGTCTGCATCCTCGAATGGCGTGATGTCCGTCACCTTGCAGGCGGCGTCAATCGTCATGGTGTAGTTGCCACCACCACTGATCGCAGCGCCCGTGGCGCCGATACGCAGGAACACACTGGACGCCGCGCGCAGATTCGTCAGATACGCCATGCCAGCAGAGTCCGCCTCGAGTTTGATCTTGCACTCCAGTGTCGGCTCGGTCTCTACTGTTGCGGGAAAATCGTTGCTGGCATTCAATACCCATACCGGCGCATAACGATCCGTCAACGCCCACGAACACGACAGAACACGCGACAACGCACTGGCCGCCGTCAAACCCGCCTGCGTCGTTGCTGTCTTGACCGTCACCTGCGGAGCCATGACCGGAACCAGCGCAACCTCCGTAGGCGATCCCGTCATGGTGATGCCGTCAGTAAGCGCCTTGCCTAGTACCGTGCCGGTCAGTTCGCAGCCGTCACGAGTAAATTCGAGTTCCAACCCAGTCACCAGTGCGCCGGCGAACGAATGCGCACGCTCTGCTGATCCGTGTTCCACCGTAAACGACTTCACGGTATCAGCTGAGTCACTGTCCACGTCGAATGCCCACGTCTTCGCAGCGCCCGCCCCCGTAGGCGTCGTAACCGACTTCATGAGACTGTTGAGAAGGTAGACCATCTCCGTATAGGTGATCGGGCCGGAAAGCGTACCCTCTGACCATTCCTTGTTCAATGCCGCTACCGTGGCAAACTTCATGCCCGCAGCGCGGAAAGATTCAATATCCACGCGCGGACTCGGCTCAATACTCAGGCCGGTCAACTTGCGATTTGCCGCGACGCCTGTGCCGTAGGTGGTTTCCACACCGATTTGCACAGTCTGAAAAATACTCGCTCGTTCTGCCATCATGCCCCCCTAAACACTGCGACCTATGTCGCCCAAATCTGATAGATACCGCCCAGGTGACGGTATTGTCCGTTCTGCGTGCTTTCCACCAGGCGAAACGGGCGCTCCCGCACGCACGCCCACACCACGCCGCCAGTTGCACTGCCACTCGCTGCCTGCAAGAGCACGTCAATGCGATTGGCGATAGTCTCAAGCGATCCGCCCCAACTCGGGGTTTCCATTACCGCCCGCACAATCCATGTGCCACCGATACCAATGCGGGAGGGTCCAACCCCGCGAATGTCACGCGTTGTTTGCTCCTGAAAGACCACATAGGGCAACAATTTGCCCGGCGACACTGGCGACGAATAAACACCAGTCACAAGCGCCATGAGCGTGGCGTCATTGAATAATTTGCCGTAAATCCAGCGGTCAACCACCACACTTTCAGCCATTGCTACTCCAACCGGCTTTCCAGATTGCGGAACCGACGCTCAAAGTTTGGACGCTCGGCTTCAACAGCCGGAACCATAAACGGACGCGCCTCCATTTGCACCGTGCCATACTCCAGATGCGCCGCATACTCCGTTCCCGCCGATACTTCCGCCCATGTGCGCCCCACTTCGGCGTCCACGGCAATCGAACCAATCAAGGTGCCCGTATCGACCGCAGGCGATTCCCCCGGCGCACTCGCCTGGTGCGATCCGTACAGACGCCCACTCTTCGCGTCACTCATGCCATCCAGAATGATCGACTGCACGCTGAATGCCGACTCGCGCACAATCGCGCTCGCCTCGTTGCGCAGCGCACGCAAGATGGCGGGGATTCGGTTGCTTGTAATGCCTAGCCGCACTGAAACTGTCACGGTTACAACCTCTCCACACAAAGCACCACACGCGCCGTCTCGCGGCTCTCTTCGCCCAACACCGCCTGCACTTCCATGCTCTTGCTCAGCACGGCGATCTTGTCGTTCTTGCGCACATCAGCAAGCGCAGCGAAGGTCACTTTCCAAACTTGACTCTCGGCAAACTGACTACCCAGCATGGCGGCCTGCGTTGCGACATTCACCGGCGCAACACGACACGGGAGACTGCTTGTCGTGCTGGTCACTGTCTGCCCGCCCGCTCCGTCATCCGTATACGCACGCCGCGTCACAACCGCCACCTGGTCAAAGGTCAGCGCCTGCATGGTGCGCATGGAGGAAAGTTCGGCGGCGGTCAACATTACTTTTCGCCCAGCCCCATCTTGAGCCACGTCACGCCCGCCTCAATACTGTCCTCCAGCGTCTGACGAGGAATGCTCGGGAACGTCTCTACAAGCCGACTCAACACAAAGTCAAAGCGATCTCCCGCCTGAATCTGCCCACTCTTCCAAAGTTGCTCAGCGGCTGCAACGTACTCTTTCGCCGCGCCCGCCGCCGTCTGAATGTCAGTCAACGCCGCACTGGTCTCTGCCAGGACACTCGTCACAGTCGCGGGCTTCTTGGCGATGTAGATGCCCGTTCCCGCCATCACCACGGCGGCCAGCCCCACAATCACGAGTACAATCTGTGCGTAATCCATTAGGCTTCCCTCTCTCCTGTTGACCAGTGATCGGTCAAGAACTCATTAATGCGCAAAATCTCGTTTGAAGAGACTCCGCCCTTCCGTACAAAGACGACGATTGATGGCTGTTCGTTGGCATCGTAGACAACACGCCGATCAAATACAGCGTCAAAATCCTCTAACAGGGCTTTCGCCGCCTCGTCGATCACCGTCTCGACCGTGATGTAAACCGATGCCAATGCTGACGCCATTAGGTTCTCCCCATTTCTTGTAGCAAGTCTTGGCTCACAGTGTCACCCTTGCGAACACTGGCACATGAGACGTTGGCAAAT
>CAZROT010000033.1:0-7231 GCA_964601895.1 uncultured Yersinia sp. | reverse complement strand
GAAGAGTCTGAAGTTTGGTAGTCATTGCCTGGAGTTTTCTTTTATGGTTGCCAACCCTGGCAAGAGTACTACCGGGTAGGTAATGCTTTTTTTTGGGATGGCAACCTTTGGAAGAGTCTGAAGTTTGGTGGTTGTTGCCCGGAGTTTCCTTTTAAGGTTGCCAACCCTTGAAGGGTTCTCACAGTTGGGGTAAAGTTTTTTGCAGGGATGGCAACCTTTGGAAGAGTCTGAAGTTTGGTAGTCATTGCCTGGAGTTTTCTTTTATGGTTGCCAACACTTGAAGGGTTCTCACAGATGGTGGTAAAGTTTTTTTGCAGGATTGGCAAGCTTTGGCAGCAAAAAAAAGCGAAGCCTTACGGGGCTTCGCAGGTATTTAATGAGCATGTAAGTCTTAACTGTTGCTGTGAATATAGCTTTGCAGGTGGGTGATGGTCTCTTTTTGCGCCAGGATGGTTTCTTTCACCACATCACTCATCGAAATGATACCGGATAAAACATTGTTGTCAAACACCGGCATATAGCGTATATTTTTTTCTGTCATCAGCGTCATGCAATGTTCGATGCTGTCAGTTGGCTTCACCGCAGGCAGACCGGTGGTCATGATCTCTGCCACAGTGGTGTCGGTTGAACTTTTTTCTTTCAGCACCACTTTTCTTGAATAATCCCTTTCTGAAACAATGCCTTTGTATTCACCTTTGTCCATCACCACTACAGAACCGATATTTTTTTCAGCCATCAGGCGCAGCGCCTGCAGCACCGTATCATTGGATGACACACTGACAATATTATTTCCTTTGCGGGATAAAACAGCGGTTACCGTACTCATGCAGCCATCGTTTAATACTTGAAATTTACGAAAATAGATAAGCTATACAAAAATTATTTCCTGTATCTGCTTCTTTGCTGCTATGCTGAACATGATTTGTTTACAATATTGCATCAGCAATACCTGCAAAACATCAGGATAAAATCCATCTTTCGTTCCTGCTGAATTTCTCCTGTTGTTGTTACCTTGCAGTCACTGCATGGAACAAAAACCGGCCACTATAAAAGAGATTGCAAAAAGGCTGAATGTATCAGTGTCCACTGTGTCGAGGGCACTGCACAATCATCCCAGCATCGGGCTGCGCACCAAGATGCAGGTGCAGAAGCTGGCCCGTGAACTTAATTATGAACCCAACCAGGCGGCCATTTCTTTTAAGCAGGGCCGCACCATGACCATCGGCGTCATCCTGCCCAACCTGGGCGAAGAATTTTTTTCCATGGCCATCAATGGTATTGAAGACAAAGCAACAGCCAGCCAGTACACGGTGCTGATCGGGCAGTCGCATGATGACAGTGAAAAGGAAAAGCAGATCGTAGATACCATGCGCCGCCACCGGGTGGATGGAATCATCGTGTCGCTGGCCAAAACCACGGAAAGTTTTGAACATTTTGAGCAACTGAAGCAATACAATATCCCCGTTGTGTTTTTTGACCGGGTGCCGCCATCGGGAGATTTTTACAAAGTGTCCTGCAATCTCAAAGACAGTTCGGAAAAATTAGTGGATTGGTTAGTGAGCCGGAAACTCCGACGTATTGCATTTATCAAGGGCCCGGCCTCGCTGCTGCATTCGGAACAGCGCTGGCAGGGCTATCTCGAAGGGTTGAAAAAGAACGGTTTGCAACCCGATAAGGCGCTGCTCGCAGAGACCAACCTGGAGAAAACGGACACGGAAGCGGCCATGGCGAAATTGCTGGCCCTGCCCGAACCGCCACAGGCCGTCATCACCTTTAATGATTATGTGGCGCTGGATGCCATCCGCTATACCCGGCAGCGGGGGCTGCAGATCAACAAGGATATTTATTTTGTCAGCTTTGCCAACCTGCCTGTGACACATTATCTTGATCAACCTCCCGTGGCCTCAGTGGAGCAGTTTCCCCGGCTGCAGGCCGAAATGGCCACTGATATTTTGCTGCAATTGGTGCAGGCCAAGGAATCTGCAGATGATATTCCACGCAACACCGTGCTGGAAAGCAGGGTGGTGCTGAATGAAGGGTAGGTTTTTTTGGGGTTTAAATGTTTAAGGTTTAAAGGTTAAGGTTGCCAGCCCTGACGGATGCACTATCAGTTGGGTGAAGACTTTTGAAGGGTTGGAAAACTTTGGGAGGAGGGCTCAGGTATACCAACCTTTCCGGTGCTGCGGAGTGGCTTTAAACAGGCTTTAAGGTGGGCTTTCCCATACTGTTGGTACGAAGGATGAATGAAGGTTTCCGTCAGTTTGCCAACCCTGGCAGCGTCACTATCGGGTGGGTAGAATTTTTTGAAGGGTTGGCAAACTTTGGGCGGAAGGTTCTATCAGGGTTCCCAACCTCCGGCATCGTAGATTTACGATTCCGGATAGAATTGAAAGCCATGACGATGGATATGCTGTATTAAAAAAAATGTTTAAAACAAAATCCTCCTGCAATAGTATTAACTCAAAAGTTTTTCTACATTTACGCACTGTTATAAAGTCCTATCTATTAAGAACCTGACCGAACCCCAATCCTCTTACGAAAGCCGCTGTTTTGAAACCTTAAACCGGTTGATGATGGGAAATTTTTACAAGACTGGCTTTTACTTTTTTGCACATTACACTTTGTTATCAACTGATAACAGTAAGCATCAACTGTTTAATTCTTTTCAAAGCAATGCCGGCTGAAACGATCCTGTTTCTTAGCCTGCCCTTTTATCCTTTTTTAAAAACCTGACAAACAACATGGAACTGATTAGCGGCCCGGACAAACCGGAACGCTGAGCAGAAAATGTTTTCCAATCATTCCTGTGAGGCCATAATCCGGCCCGTTGCGGCTATTACGAACCGTTGAAGAATTTTCGGGAATGACTGAAAACTACCATCATACCATTAACCACCTTCTGCGAGGCGCATTGCAGCGCTGTACCCTTATGAAAAGAATGCTTCGTATATCTTTCTCTTTTATACTCTTGTTTTTGTTATTGGGAAATGTCGTGAGGGGGCAGATAGTGATCAATGAAGTTGGTATAGCTCCAAGCGGAGGTGCCGGAAATCAATTTGTCGAGTTGTTCAATAGAGGTAGTTGCCCAATAGATATAAGTTGTTATACACTTGTATATAGCAGTACAACCGGTGGCAGTAATCCCAGTGGATGGACAGTCAAGATTCCAAACGGTACTACTCTTCTTCCTTGTGAATACTTTGTTATTGGCGGTCAAGCTGGTGTTTTAGGAGCTGCGGGAAATAATGGTTACCCGACAGGTGGTTTTTCCAGTTCAAACCCAACTGCTGATTTGGATTTAGGGACATTAGCAACTTTCGCTAATACCACCTGGATGTTATTGATCAATCCTGGTACACTTTCTAATTTAAGCGGGCAAGTATCTCTTTTAGATAACACAGGAACATTAGTTACGTCTGTTTCATATAACAACAGTGCAATAAGCGGAAATAACTCTGGCTCATACCCAATGAGTGCTTATACAACTTGCAATGCTACTGGGAACACTCAAGGCATTGGTAATATTCCACTTCTTGGAAATTCAACAAACCACATAAATTCTACATTTTCTGCTGCAACAAATCAGGGTATATATTTGGATGCTTCAGGTGTTTATCAGGTCTCGACATCATTGTCGCAAGGTGTAGCAAATTCCAGCCAGATATGTTGCGCCCCCACTATCACAGCAGCCGCTGCAGCAGCAAATGTTTGCTTCAGTTCAACTGCACAAACAACCACTTTGGCCTATTCGGCTACAACTGAAGGCCCAACTACTTATAGCATAACATGGGATGCAGCGCCGGCAAATAGTTTTGTGGCTGTAGTCAATGATCCATTACCTGCCAGTCCAATTGTAATTAATGTTCCTGCAGGAACAGCAGCGGGCACTTACACAGGAAATCTTACGGTTAACAACGGATGCCTTGAAAGCTGCAGTGTTCCATTTACAGTTACGGTTAACCCGCTGCCAACGGCTACTATCAGCAGTAGTGATGCAGATAATATATTGTGTCAGGGCTCTGCCGGTGTTACTTATTCTATACCCAATACCTTTACAAATTATGCATGGACTTTACCTGCAGGAGGAGGAGCTATTACTGCAGGGCAGACTACGAACCAGGTAACAGTTACCTGGACAGGAAGCGGATCGCTATCCGTTAGTGTAACCTATACAGATACTTCGGGATGCCAGAACACTACAACACTTCCTGTTACCGTGAGGCCAAGGCCTGTGATTTCTGCCACAACTTTCCCCAACAATCCCTTAGAAGTGTGTTCCGGGGAAGCTTTTACAATTGATGTTAACGTTGATCCGATTCCCGGGGTGTCAAGCCTGAATTATCAATGGTCAAGACCTTCAGCAACACTAACCGGAATGCAGGCATCAGGGCCAGGGGCCATCCCAATTGACACAGATATTGTCGGAGCATTGGTTAATACAACCGGCGCCCCTGTGTCAGAATCCTTTTCCATTTCTGCGATTGCAGTATATACTTCGCCTCTGCTAATATGTCCTACAACTTTACCAGTAATTGTTCCTATCACCGTAAACCCGCTTCCGGATGTCAGTCCTATTACCGGACCGACAACAGTTTGTGAAGCAAGCAGCATTACATTAGAGAATACGACTGCAGGTGGAACCTGGACAAGTAACAATACATCAATTGCAACAGTTGATGCCGTCACGGGTGTTGTAACCGGTGTATCAGAGGGAACGGCCATTATTATTTATACGGTGACGGGGGCTTATGGTTGTCAAAATTCGGTTTCCTACCCGGTGAACATTAATCCCCAGCCGGACCCAATCACTGCAGTAGCATCACAAACACTTATTTGCGCCGGTCAGTCCATTAACTTATCAGCTAACGGAGTCACCACCACACCCACTACTGTTTCTTATTCCACTAATCATGGGCCTCTGCAAATTTGGCGCACGGGCACCCCGATTCTTCCTCAACAATCCAGTGTTAATGTTCCGGCAGGAACACTTCCTGCAACTGTCGGGGAACTAACGAATATCAGTGTGACGGTCAATATCCAGCACCCTAATGCTTCTGAAGTGGAAATATATCTTGTTCCTCCACCTCCATGCGGAGTTGCTCCTACCAATACGGCCAGTGGCACATTGACGCATACAATTGTTCCAGGTACTGCAATCCTGCTCGCGGCTGATTTGGGAGGTTATGGAAACCAGTCTTATCCCGGCACAACCTTCTCCAGTACGGCAACCATTCCTATCACTGCAGGTACACCACCTTATACAGGAACATATTTACCTCAGCAGTCCTTCAGCAATATCGACGGATGCAACCCTGCTGGTAACTGGACGGTTATTGTGGTGGATGATGAAGTATCAGGTGTATATGGGTACTACCACGGTTTCACCATCAGTTTCACTTATGGTGGGACCAGCGGTTCCTATAACTGGTCATCTAACCCTCCTGGATTTAACCCGGGTAATGTTCAAAACCCGGGTAGTGTTACGCCAACGGAAACAACTACTTATACAGTTACCTACACTGCGGAAAATGGCTGCAGTATTTCGGATGATGTTACAGTTACGGTGGTAGAGCCTCCTGTAATTTCAGGTGTTTCTCCAACTTTGTCAATTTGCGAGGGTGATATAGTTTCTCTTGGAGGAGCTTCTGTTACAAATCATGTATCAGCCACCTGGACAAGTTCCGGAGACGGTACATTTAATCCAGTCAGCGGAGCATATGTAGCGGGAGCAAATACCTATGCACCCGGGCCAAATGATATCAGCAATGGTTCAGTTACACTTACTTTAACGGCCACACCGAATGCCCCCTGTGCTACCAACGCCGTTGCAACGATGCTGGTTTCAATCGGGCAATATCCTGATGCGGATGATGTAACGATTTGCCAGGGTGGCAGTGGGCAGTTGACTGTAACATCTCCTTGCAGTACGAATGGTTCAGAGGGCCCAAGGTATGCTGGAACGGCAGCGACAAGTGGTGGGGCTGGAACGGGCTGGGGTACTTCTTCAGGGTCTATGGTTAACGCACTAAATGCTGATGGGGGAGCGACTGCTACAGTTTCCCTTGGAGGCAATGCCGCTACCGAAAATCTCAACACTTCTAATTATGGATTTACAATTCCTGCAGGTGCAACAATAAATGGAATCGTTGTTGAAGTTAATAGGTATAGCAATAATGCTGGTACAAGCATAAGAGATGTTGCTATACAATTATTAAAGGGCGCCCCGGTTGGCAATAATTATGCATTACTCACAACGGATTGGGGAAATAATACAAACACCGTTATTACATATGGTGGAGTAAATGATCTATGGGGAACTACATGGACTCCTGCTGAAATAAATGCTGCAAACTTTGGATTTACACTGGATGCGATAAATGCCAGTGGAAGCAGCAGGACAGGTAATGTAGATTTTATCAGGATTACTGTTTATTATTCAGTTCCCGGAACTATTAACTGGTATACCGTTCCTTCAGGTGGTACATCAGTTCAAACCGGTACGTCGTTCAATCCTGTTGGTGATCCGCAGGTAATAGCTGCGGGAGCACCTTATAATTTATTATCGAATACCAACTCCCCCGGAACTTATACCTTCTGGGCAGAATGTAGTTTGGCTCCAGGTTGTCGTACTGCGGTTGATTTTGTGATTAACCCGACGCCGGTATGCAGTATTACAGGTTCCGACAATATTTGCCCCGGTTCAACTAATTTTTATGCTGCACCAGCGGGTATGCAAACCTATAGCTGGTCAATAGCCGGTGACGGTACAATTTCCGGCGCTACCAACCAGGAAACGGTTACTGTAGTGGCCGGTAACACCTGCGGAAATTATACACTTACACTAACTGTTACTGATAACAACAATTGCAGCAGCACCTGTAACCAGACGTTCAGTGTATTTGACAATGAAGCGCCGGTTGTAACAGGATCATTGGCTCCTTTAGCTGTAACGGGATGTAATGTTTCATCTGCACCTTCACCGCTTACTTCTGTTAGTGCTCTTGAAGCATTAGGTTTAACAATCACAGATAACTGTACAGCAGATGCACAGTTGAGTGTGACGAGTGCAGATGTAGCTAACGGCACCTGCCCGATAGTAATTACAAGAACTTACACGATAACTGATCTTTGCGGGAATACAGGTACTGCTTCACAGGTGATCACGGTAGCAGATGTTACAGCCCCTGTTGCTCCGTCAGCGCCTGCAGATGTGACGGTAGAGTGTCTTGGC
>CAZROT010000032.1:6685-7455 GCA_964601895.1 uncultured Yersinia sp. | reverse complement strand
AATAAATTAGGTGTTTGGTTAAGTTTGTTCATAGCGCTTTTATCAGAAAAGTATTTTTACATAAAAATAAAATCAAATTTTTAGATAACGGCAACTTTTTCGATTACCAATTGCTTACCAGTTTTTAGCATCGCAACTGATCTTGTCGTGTATATAGGGTTTCCATCAGTCGGTACTAGTTTATTGTCAACACAATAGGTCAGTGCTACTTCCTCAGAGGTGCATATGTTCGAAAGATTAAATATATGAAATCCCTAGAATCCATAGATTTTTCAACTTTCAAAAGGGCAACTATGCAGCATGTTATGATTCCTCGATTAAGTGATGAAGCTCTCTGGGGCATTATGTCTTGTATACAACAGAAAGTTCGTGCAACCGAAGAATTTCCTGATGAATTTTTCGTGATATCAGTTTGGTTTCCAGAGCCTACAAATAAGTATTTGCATAGCAATACTCCTCCAAATGGATATTGTGTTATGTATAAGTTTGAAGATAATTATACAAAGCCTGATATTATTAATCATGCAAAGCAAATTTGGGCTGCTGGTTTAATGCCTATTAAGATAGTACAGAGTTCAGGAGGAATTTTCTATGCAACTCCAAGAGCGCCTATTTTGGCGGGAGATCTTGATAGTTCTTCTTAATGCTGAGTATAGCATTCCTACACTTGAAGATTTTTATTAATTAATTCACGAATAACCATTTAAAGATTTGTGAATTGTAATGTATCATACCTTTTTTGTATTTTTTTCGAAAATTGATATAATTAA
>CAZROT010000032.1:0-6585 GCA_964601895.1 uncultured Yersinia sp. | reverse complement strand
GTTTATTAAAAGTTTATTAAAAGTTTATTAAAAGTTTATTAAAAGTTTATTAAAAGTTTATTAAAAATGGCAAATGAACCTTATAAGAGTACAAAACATTTCAAATTATGGATGGAAAAATACCCAAAACCAAAAAATGTTATGAGCGACAAAGCTATGAAATTATGCATTAACATGTACGAACAACTAGATATTGACTTTAAGAATAATTTTTATAAGCCAAAATCCGATGCAGAAAAAACACTACAAGCAGATTTTAATAAAGTAATGAAACTATATGATGAAGAACAACTCGCAAACAACGAACTTCCTTTTGAAACTCTTGACGACATAGCCAAACAAATAACTGTATGGGAATATCATATAAGAATAACGGTTATTATGCGTAAAATGCTGGCCGAAAAAAATACAGATGAACAAAACGCAAATTAACATTTGCCAGTCCACTTGAAAGTTACTTTGTCAACATGTAAAAGAAGTTCGGATCCGGTCGAAGAACATCCATACCAATTATTTTTTTGAGCCTCTATAAATAAATCAATAGTTCGACGAAAATACATAACTGGTGGTAACGGTTGACAAGTACCATGCTTTTGCCATTCATGCACCCAAAATCCCCAATTATCATTACCACATGAAAACCAATATTGTTGCATTAATGGTAATATCGGCGCAATTACAGCTTCGGTTAAATCTTTATATCTGGAATTATCGCAAAATTGTGGCCACGATTTCTGATCATATTCCGGCCACAATCCGTGAATTGACCAATTTGGTCCATTACATTTTTTTAATGCTAGATCATCGTAAGTAACATCTGCAGCCGTCGCACATGCTAGTAATGCAAAAAGTAACAGCATTAAATATTAATTGTATATTTAAGCAAAAAACTAAATTTTTCAAATTTTTGAAAATTATACATTTGTACTTTACCAGGGCTTAAGGGAATTCACGAATTTCCTAGTTTCATCAGACATTTCGATAGATTTAACAGGAGTTATGTCATGGTCTATAACTGTTATATCTAGTCCGTCAGGTATGTTTATTTCAGGATTATCGCCGTCCAAATCATAAATAATTACTAATTTTCCTAAAGAATCGTGTTCTAAAAGCATTTTCTGACTTTTTATCATTTTACTTATGTATTTTGTGAAAGTAGGGCGTTCGCTGTAAGTTAAAAGAGGAGAATGACCTAACTTTTCCCAATAATCCTCATTATAGAACGTCGTAAAGACGCATGCAACATCACATTCAACTTCCATCTATTTTTATAGATATTATAAAAACATATCAAAATTAAAATTTGATGAGATTTAAACTTAATTAACCGCCCATGGATTCTGTATTCGTTGTTCCCGCCAATACTATACGATTCGTACTGTTGTCATCAGATGAACGTAAAAAATTGCATCAGTATTTAGAACAAGAATATCCAGCTTTGAAAAAAGCATCAGCTCCTTGTAAAAAATTCGGAATGGAACGCAGAAAAACATTAAAAAAATGTTATAAATGCAATAAATTGGTATTGTTGACATATAGACATGGACAAATGGAAAACAATCAAGATGAATACTATACTGGTGCATGTGCCAAATGTGCCAAACGTATTGAATGGGAATGCAATTATGATGACTACGAAGATATTGTTAGAATTCCTATTCTAAATAAAATGTTTGTGTTCGGTGACTATAACTTCCCAATATCAAAAAAGCCAATAGTTCATCCAGTACAAGCAATAAAAATAAGTAACATTGAAAAAATCCTACACGGGAAGAAAATTTACGAGGTTAAAAGTCCTAGCCTCTGTCTAACTGAGAAACAACTAGGATGGTATATTTATTGGAGTCAGAATATAGACCCTCTAGGTCGGTATAAATCTCCTGCCGCCACATCGATATAAATTGATTTTTTACTCTCCACTAACTTGTCTCAAAGGGACTATAAATCCTGTGATAAACAGAATGAACATTGAAGAGAAGATTTCCAGACTTATTAATTCTTGTAATAAACAACACAAGAAACTCATCACCATGGAAAAATCGTATGTTTCTCTTAGATTCTTTGGGGAACCCACAAATCTCATGATCAACCCAATCAAACAACTTCAAAAAACATTGGCAATTGATGCGAAAAACCTAGCTCGTCTCATGTTTGACCAAACGCCCGATTTCCACATGAGTTCTTCTGAATTAGAAGAAGCTGTGGTCATTCGATACAGTGGTCAGTTAAGATTTGATTAACTTTTTTGGTTCTCCTTCCTTTTAAAATACAGAAATTTGAAATGGTACATGATATTTTATCAAGACACAATACTATTCCTCCATGGTGTGCGGGTGTCTAGAATTTGTCGGATTAAAAATCTGGAGAGTACTTAAAGTTATAATTGGTATTGCTGGACTTATTTGTGCAATCTTACAATTTACACCCGTACCATGTGATTTCGCTGTTGCCAAATATATCATCGCCGCCGTATTAGTTCTATCCGCCATAGGAATGATTGTTGATTCTATGGGTATTGAAGCTGTTCTACAAAAATTTCGGGTGGAAATCAATAGATTAGCCACGGAAGTAGATAGATTAGAAGAAGTCGAAAAAGCATTAAGTGTCACAAATGATGAGTTAAAGGCGCGCAATAATGAATACCGAGATTTGAATGCTGAGAACAAAAAAAATACAGACAATTTACAAAATGCAAACACTGTATATGATAATCTAAACAAACAATTAACATCTCAACTTGAAACTGAAAAGCAGTTAAGCGAATCTTTTGCCAAGTCTAATCAACTTCTCACAAATCAAGCCACAGATCTGAGAGTTCGATTAGACATTCTTACGCAAAATAATGTTAGCTTGAAGGAACAAGTAGACATTCTCGGCCGTCAAAATATGAATTATGCTCAAAATAATGTGGAATTAACTGCGCAAGTTGATGTTCTTAAAGGACAAAATGAATCATTTACATCGAACATTAATATGCTAAAGGCCCAGAATGACAGACTTGTTGTTATTGAGAAAACAGCAAAACTTATGATTGATGGTTTGATGTCTGCAGGAGATGAATTTACTAATTTTGCAGATGTTATCAGCCAAAGTGCCGAAAAATTAGAAGATACAAACGCATCCATGAAAAGAATCTTATATGAACTTGTCGGAGATAAGTTTGCCATAATTGACACAAATCACGATGGTGTTATAGACGCTGCTGAATTAACAGCATATGCAGAGAACAAGAAACAAACCGTATCTCGGGAACGCCGTAAAAAAGAATACACTAAAGACCATTCCAAAGGAAATTAGTAAAATCTTTATAAGATTTATCAATGTTATTTTTTCCAAATCAGACACGAGGACCGATCCAATTAAATAACAGTTCCAAATTTGTTTCAAATCCTGCGGCCGATTTGTGACCGCCTCCACGATTTTTTTCTCCATCAGTTATCCACTCAAATGAAGATGCAATCACCGACAAATCAACATCATGATCTTTGCGCGACCGCATAGACACGTACACAACATTCCGCACATGATCATATCTCCACATGACAGCAAAATCATACTTATATGATTTAGAATTTTCGGGATCAGACGTTTGAGTATAAATGTATTCACCCAATTCTGAAATGTATTCTCCGGTATTGCAAACAAATGCAACATAATGGTTTCCGGAAAAATTAATCTTATGTGCAGCACCTCCCCGATATAAGCGCTTGATTGCCCGATTCATGATCGCAAGAATAACATCACCTTTCAGAAGTGCCGTTGCCATCCAAGAATCTGTCAATAGATATTGACTCCATTCCCGGACAGCATGCGCTGTTATTCCAGCGCGAGTAAGAGTTTTGTCATCACTTGGTGATGTGATCAATGTTTCTGAGAGACCAGCATTGATTTCTCGAGATTTCGGTAGCTCTAACAAATATAGATCTTTGTCCTGAATGTATGCCACCAACTGAGGTGCCGTATTTCCAGGGAAGAAACAGTTCCATGCCAACATGGCTCCGCTGATGGTCTTGTCATAGATCAATCTTTGTTTGAATATGAGCTGTTGTTTTTCAAAATCTTCTCTTAGTTCGTGAGCAGGTCTGATAAAACAGTTTTCCGTAGTTGTATGATGGTCATAAATTCTAGCATTCGGAAAGTAATTGAGCAACTTTTTGGCATGCTCGTAAAAATAGCTGAGGTCAAATGACAATATAATAGTGTCTGATTGCTGTTCTCTAATCAACTGCTCCACAACTGAATCTGTTTTTCCAGCCATTACTGGCATGTAAGTGGCGGATTGGATATTGTGTCGTGACAACCATAAATCCGCAATTGCAAGTGCGCACCAACCATCTGGACACCCCTGATGATACATAATAACCGTTTTTGGTTCGTCTGACATTCTTTAGAAATCTTAAAAATCTTAAAACTTTTAAAAATATTAAATATATTAAACTAGAAAAATAAAATCAATTTTCACAAGTTCCTCTTGTATTCTTTAGTTCTTTATTTCTTCAGTTTTTTAAAATTTATATTTAAACATTTGTTGTATTATTTCTAAAATAGTGTTGTATAAAAACACTTACTTAAGGGAATATTAAATATAACCGAAAATTCCAGAAGGTCCTGAAATTAAGATTGTAGCTCAACAATTAGAAAAAGAACTTAGCGGATATGTATTAACAAAGATTAACATACTATCTGGTCCTTATCAAGCAGGTACTAGCGATAAGTACAAATCATTCCGAGTATCATTAAAAAAATTTGTACAAGCTACGGTTTCCAAAATAGAAACAAAAGGAAAAACAATGTATTGGGAGTTAACTCCTACCTCAAGTGATAATGTAGTTGTTAATGAATATTTAGTAATAGGTTTTGGCCTAACTGGAGGATTTAAATTACAAAAAACAGATCATTCTCGGCTTGAATTTGTATTTACTGAATCTTCTGGAAAAAATCCGAAACATCTTTATTATGATGATGTACGCAATTTTGGCACATTTACATTTGTAAAACGTCAAGATTTAAATGCAAAGCTTGAAGCTATGGGACCAGATGTTTTTGAAATTACTGCTGATGAATTAGAAGAACAATTAGCTATTAGTAGCATTAAGAAACATGAAATTGCCAAAGCATTACTTAATCAAAAAATTGTTGCTGGCATTGGAAATTATCTTCGCGCAGAAATTCTATATGAGGCTGGTGTGAATCCTCTTAAACGTGTTGAATCTTTAACATTTCGTGAAATCACAAGTTTACATACTGCTATTATGAAAGTTATTGGTGAAGTGATGGCTTCTAATGGATCTCCACATTATGAAGATTTATATGAAAAAACAGGCACTTATAAATTCCGTGTATATCAACAAAAGAAATCTCCGGACGGAAAACCTGTTGTCAAAACAGATCTTGCTGGAAGATCTATTTATCATATTTAAAATTTTTAGTTTTTCACTCAAAAAAACTGCAACAATTATTAGTAGAAAATGATATATGAAATGATTCGGGCAAGTGAAATACAAGAATTATTTCTATAATTTCCAATATTGTTCAAAAAAATAATGAAAAAATATTCCTTTTGGGCATTGAAACACATCACTACTATTGCAGAACAGTTCATTATACTAATTATAAAGATTATAGTGTTTGTATTGGGAAAACAAGGGGGAAGTTTATGATGCACAAAAATATTAAATGGTTCGTTGAAGGCCCGCTCAGAAAAATATTGTGAAATATGCGATATTTCTTTTTACAAACAACGTTTTAAAATCTCAAATCAAAAACATGTCTAATTATGGGTTTTTTGATGTTTTAAAGCTAGCAAAGAAATTTGGTCTACACCACAATGAAACTCATTACTATATGATTGCTCATCATTTACGTAGACCAACCTCTTTTAAAAAATTGATTTTATTTTTATGTAAGAATACTTTTCTGATAAAAGCGCTATGAACAAACTTAACCAAACACCTAATTTATTATTTTTAATATGGATTAGAAAGAGTTTTATAAAAAAACAAAATTTATTAATAACAAAATTAAGAGAGTGTGTGTTTAGGATTAAAATAATTAAAGCACTCACCACTGTTAACAAAACTGATGAATATCAATCATGGCGGATTAATGGTAAGCTTCATAGAGAAAATGGTCCAGCAATAATTTATGCAGATGGTGATGAAGAATGGTATTTAAATGATAAGCTTCATAGAGTAGATGGTCCAGCAATAATTAGTCCAAATGGTGTTGAAGAATGGTATTTAAATGGTAATCGTCATAGAGAAAATGGTCCAGCAATAATTCGTCCAAATGGTAGTGAAGAATGGTATTTATATGGTAATCGCCATAGAGAAAATGGTCCAGCAATAATTTGTGCAGATGGTGGTGAAGAATGGTGGTTAAATCATAAGCTTCATAGAGAAAATGGTCCAGCAATAATTAGTCCAAATGGTGTTGAAGAATGGTATTTAAATGGTAATCGTCATAGAGAAAATGGTCCAGCAATAATTCGTCCAAATGGTAGTGAAGAATGGTATTTATATGGTAATCGCCATAGAGAAGATGGTCCAGCAATAATTGATGCAGACGGTACTCAAAAATGGTATT
>CAZROT010000031.1:0-7608 GCA_964601895.1 uncultured Yersinia sp. | reverse complement strand
ACCTGTATTGATCTCCAGCGCTGTAGCTGCGCCCCGGCATACCCATCCCGAAGGGATAGTAGCAACATCTCTTGCAACCCGCATGGGGACTGCATTATCAAAGAACTTTGCTCCTCTAATTTAAGCCAAAAATGTAATTTTTTAGCTTGTTTTATCCTCATTCTTTCATTATTAAAACATTTTTTATGGCAAAGAGATCACACGGGAAAGAACTGCCTCTTATCCCTCTTTTTGAGCGATTCATCAGCGACAGCGAAAGGGGAAGAAGGCGGCAACCCAACGGCAAAAAAATATCAGCCGGCACTGTCAATAATTACAGATATGCCCTCAAATTGCTCCAATCTTTTTCGGCCTGCAAGGCCGTATCCTTGCGCCTGCGGCCTTTGCGCCGCCTTACCCACCGGCAGGTGATTATTGAAAAAAACTACTGGAAGAAATTTTATCATCGGTTTACAGATTACCTGTATCGTGAATGTGGTCATTTTGACAACTATGTGGGGCAAACGATCAAAATACTCAAGGTGTTCTTTAACTATCTCAATAAAGACATTGTTCTGGGCATTGGTGATTTTCACAAGCAGTTCTATGTGCGCAAGGAGGAAATACCCATCTTTCCACTGCTGCCCGAGGAACTGAATTTCCTGGTCAATAATAAAGTCTTTGAGCAAAACCTGGACAAACGGATGCGGGAAGTGAAAGATTTTTTTGTGTTTGGCTGCACCGTGGCGCTGCGCAGCTCCGACCTTTTCAACCTGCGGATGCAGCACCTGAGGTGGGTGAATTCCACCTGCTATCTCGCAGTCCGGTCATTGAAAACCAGCACGGACACCTTGGTGAAGCTTCCGCCTTATGCCGTCGAAATTACTGAAAGGTATCGCCGCACCAAACGGTTGTTGCCTCATTTCAACTTATCCAATTTGAACAAGTACATCAAGCGATTGCTGGAGCATGCAGGCTTTACGGCGCCGGTCCTTGTGACGAGAGAAAAAGATGGACACAGTTTCCGGATAGGCAAACCCGGCCGGCCAGCCGGAGCAATGCGTTTTTGCGATGTGGCCAGCTCCCACACCATGCGCCGAACGGCCATCACCACCATGCTGTGCCTGGGGATGCCCGAACAGCTTGTGAGAAAGATCAGCGGACATGCTCCCGGCGGCAAGGAATTTTACCGCTATGTGCAATGGGCGCAAACTTACCAGGACATGGAAATTGAAAAAATGCATGAACGTTTGCAGGAAAAAAAGCTGAGTATGGTGTGATCGTTGCAGATCGGGTAAGAGAAGCAGGTTTTCATCCGTATTAATACGGGTAAGCATTCCGTGTTAACCGAAGTCGTTATCCGGAATAATATTTTTTTCTTCACAGCATTCCAATTTCATAAAGTTACCCATCTGTTTTTTTTAAAATCCTGACACAAGTGATCAGAAGCGGTAATTTATTTTAAATTAATGTCACACAATATTTCTGTTTTATGAAGAGAATAATCATCTTGATGCTTGTGTTACTTGCTTGCACAGCCGCCTGTGCTCAATTTGTACATAAGATCAAAGCCGATAGTGTGCTGATTACGAATGATTCCTGCAATGCTGAGCTTAACCTGGAAAACAGCACAAAACTTATCAATGGGTTTTTGTACAATAAGGGTAATGGGAGGACTGAGTTCAGAAAGGGATTGGTGAAGATAAATGATAGCTTGTATATTATCGGCAACGATACGCTGAATCTGAAAGCTGGAGGGAATAGCATCTCTTTCGGCTCTGTGAATCAAATCCCCTTTGTCAATAGCGGGGGTACTGATTTTAATTATTCAGCAAATCTGTTCTATCAAGATACTATCTTGAGGGTGCACAAACCCACGGAAGCAAACTTCACCGAGCAGATAAGAATTTCATCAGGCTCATCCCGGGCAGGAGGTATTGGAATGGGGTTTGGCAATTATTTAATAATTCAGAATCAGCATCCAAGTGATAATTCAGCCGGAGTTATTTTTAGAACCCGCCAACAGGCCAATCTGTTTCGTGCAGTTCGGAATGAATTTTGGCTGACAACCGACAATGTGGACAGGCTGTACAGTAATACAACTGAACTCGTTGTAAATGATATAGGCAATAATTATGACTTCAGGGTAGAGGGTGATGCTGACACGCACAACATCTTCTCTGATGCCTCGCTTGACGCTGTTGGTATAGGGGCATCTTCTATACATGCTTCTGCCAAACTAGAAGTAAATAGTATTGCTAAAGGATTTCTTCCGCCTCGAATGACAGCAACGCAAAGAACTGCCATCAGCTCGCCGGCAAATGGGCTATTGGTTTATGACACCGATAGTTTGGGATATATGCTTTATGCAAGCGGATGGAAAAAATTGGCATTATCCAGCGACTTACCTATTCCGAAAGTGCAGACAGCACGGACAACCATGCCCAACGCCAATAGCACAGATACTCCTGAGAATACACAGTTGTTTGGAGTGGTTGAATCAGGCGGAATATACCATTTCAGGTTTGTACTGCATACCACACCTGATGCTACTGCAGGGCAAAAATTTGACCTGTATGGTACAGCCAGTGTTTCAAGCATAATCATGCAGATAAATGCGTATGATAATGATAACAGCGGGGTTATAAAGAATAGCAGGTTTGAATCATATGGTTCTGAATTTGATGACGGCTTGAACGCAACAAGCTCCACAAACAGGTTTGTAGTGATTGAAGGTGAAGTTGTTGTCAGTACCGGCGGGACATTCATGCTGCGTTATGCATTGGCTGTAAATATGTTGAGTAGCAGTGCAATAGAAGCAGGGAGTACAATGATATTAACTAAATTAAACTGACTATATAATATGATGAAATTGGCAGAAAAATAATTGCACTAATTCTGAAACTATCAAAACATTAATTACATAAAATGGTCGGTAGTAATTCCAGGCAATAATTTATTGTTTACAATGTTTTGCTTTTTCCGTTACCTGCACCTGAATGTATCCATACTCAGTGTAAGCAGAATAACAGAATGGGGTATTAATAAGAAACAGGGTTTAAAATATTGTTTATTCAAATTCTCACTTTGTATGAAAAAGATAACTGTAAAGACGGTTCTTTTGATACTGTGGATAAACGCTTCTTCTCAGTTTGTCCATAAGATCAAAGCCGACAGTGTGCTGATCACGAATGATTCCTGCAATGCAGAACTGAATTTGGAGAACAGTACGAAACACATAAATGGTTTTTTATACAATAAAGGTCATGGAAGGACAGAGTTCAGGAAAGGATTGGTGAAGATCAATGATAGTTTGTATATCATCGGGGGTGATACATTAGAGTTTGGATCGGCCTTGCTTTTATGGACGAAAAGCGGCAATAATATTAATAATACAAATTTAGGAAAGGTCACCATTGGCAATACCATATCAAGTCCGGGATCAGGGACTGCGAGTGAAAGATTTGGAGACCTGGCCAGTGTCGGTTCCAATAATTATTCAACTGCAATAGGCAATTGGGCCCAGACTTTTGGTAATGAGACAGTGGCGGTTGGTTACAATGCACGGGCAGCTTTTAAGTCAACTGCCATTGGTAACAACGCCCAGGCAACAGGAACATTTTCTGTATTGGTAGGAGTTAGTCTTACTGACGGTGGAAGTAATAACCGGACAGCTATTGGCACCAATATTACTTCGATAGGCCATTTTTCAGGAGGTTCAGGATTAAGCGGCGGCATGATAAATATCGGATATAATAACAGCGCATCTACTTGTACTGGTACGTTACTATTGGGGGCTAACCTGACCAATGACAGGAATTCCCAGGTTGTTATCGGAAATGGACTAGCGGGCGGGTTCCTGCTGGATATGGTATTAGGGGGGAGCTTATCTAATTCTGTGGCTGCCAACTATGGCCCTTTTGTTTTAAGAACCACTGATGGCAGCGGATCAAATTCAGCCGGAATGCCCATATCGATCAGGGCAGGCAAAAGCACCGGCAGTGCCAACGGGGGATATATATCATTTTTCACTACTCCTGCGGGAACTTCCGGGTCTTCGGTAAACACTGAGGCAGAAAGGATAAGGATAAGCAACACCGGATCAGTTGGAATCGGGCTCACCAACCCTTCTGCAATCCTTCATTTAACATCAGGTACTTCTTCCGCCAATACTGCTCCTTTAAAATTTACTGCCGGATCTAATCTTTCCACTCCTGAGAACGGGGCGGTAGAATATGACGGCACTAATTATTTTGCTACCTCGGGGGGAACAAGATATGTCCTGACGCGTACTTTGACAGCTACAACATCACTTGATTTTCCAAATACCAGCAGTCAAGACTATTCCGATCTAACGATAACCGTTACAGGAGCCGCCAATGGTGATGCTGTAAGTCTTGGAGTACCAAATGGGGTAATACATGGAATGACAAACTATTCAGCATGGGTAAGCGCAACAGATACGGTTACGGTTAGGTTTACAAATTATTCTGGCGGCAGTATTAATCCTGCCAGTTCATCTTTCAGAATTGCTGTAATAAAATATTAATTCGATGCAGTGAAACTGACTTTATATGAGAGATTGAGGTCTAAAAGGCGAGTAAAAGTTATGATATAATATTTACAATGAAATATTTTTTAAGTCTTTTTTTGAGTTTGAACGTAGCGGTTTGTGTTTCCGCCCAGTTTGTTCACAAGATCAAAGCTGATAGTGTGCTGATCACGAATGATTCCTGCAATGCAGAACTGAATTTGGAGAACAGCACGAAACACATAAATGGTTTTTTATACAATAAAGGTAATGGAAGGACAGAGTTCAAGAAAGGGCTGGTGAAGATCAATGATAGTTTGTATATAATCGGGGGTGACACATTAAATACAAGGTCAAATATTTCCTTTGGGTCTTCAGGTCAGATACCTTATACAAACGGATCGGCAAATAATTTTTCATATAGTTCAGGGTTGACATGTAACGGTAATACTCTTACAATAGGCAGCAGTTCCTCACCTTCAATCGTTCCTTCGCATACTATAAGGTTTTCTACACCACATGATGTTCAGTCAAGGGTTGAGAGTCCTAATGGCACAGCTTACCTGTCGTTATCCGAAAATTCTGCTCAGGCAAAACTGTACTACAGCAATAATTATTTTCTCGCAAAGCCTAACTCTGTTTCATTTTATTCAGCCGGGACAGAAAAGGGGAATTTTAAGAACACCGAATTTGTTGTAAACGACTTTGGCTTGAATTACAATACCAGAATGGAAAGTGATAATAATGAAAACCTGTTTTTTCTTGACGGAGCCAACGATGTCATAGGCCTTGGAAGTAATACACCTCATGCTTCTGCATTACTATCAGTAAATAGCACTACAAAAGGGTTTCTTCCTTCCCGAATGACTGCTAGCCAAAGAACCAGCATAAGTTCCCCTGCCGATGGATTGGTTGTTTATGATACAGATAGCAACAGAGTAATGATAAATAGAAACGATGCATGGAGAGGTCTAAAGTATACAGATGATAGCCCGGCCACAACAATTCAAAATTTATTTACAACTTCACAATTTGATATGGAGTCTGACGATGACTTAACCGGCATCACAGGTCTTTCAGCAACGGTTGCTTCTTCCGGTATCTATCGGTTCGAAATCAGACTCCATGTTTCCCCCGATAATACCGGTGGTCAAAAGTTTGACCTGGGGGGTGGTTCCGCGACTGCCACATCGGTTATTTACGAAGCTGTGATTTATAATAATGATGATGCTAGGTCGGTAGATGTTGCGAACCGAATCACCTCTCTTACAGCATCGTTTGCACCTGCGGGCAGCGGCATAACCTCATCGCATATTACTATGATCGTAATAATAACTGTTAATTCAGGCGGTACCCTTGTTCCCAGATTTGCACAGCAAACCGAGTCGGGAACTAGCAGCATTTTGGCAGGAAGTACATTTACGGTAACAAAGATTAATTGATGAAATTATTTTTGCCAAGCTCCCCATTTATTACTTGATATTCATGCTGACAATGCTATTCCTGATTTGTATTGGCTATTTGTTTTGGTGATAATCGGTTATGGAAAATTTCGGTGATTTGGTGAAGGAAACTTGTTCCGCAATTGGTTCATATCCTCACTAATCTTTTTATCCAGTATTCTTGCGTAATGCTGCGTGGTTTTTAGATTCCGGTGTCCCAGCATTTTGGAAACTGTTTCTATAGGGACGCCATTGCTCAGTGTTATGGTAGTAGCAAACGTATGCCGGGCTATATGAAAGGTGAGGTTCTTTTGTATGCCACAGAGGTCAGCAATTTCTTTTAAATACGCATTCATCTTCTGGTTGCTCAGTACGGGTAACACCCGGTCGCCTGCCAGGCAAAGTGGGTGGTTGCTATACCGGTTGATTATAACCATTGCAGGTGGCAGCAACGGGATCCTGGCTGCGATGTCCGTTTTCTGCCGTTTGCTGATCAACCATTTTTCGCCGTCAATTCCGATAACGATCTCCGACCGCCGCAGCTTTTTCACATCGGCATAGGCCAACCCGGAATAACAACTAAACAGGAATATATCTCGGACTATATAAAGTCTATCTGTTGAAAGAGGCTTTTCTGCTAGGGCCTGTAATTCAAATTGGGTTAGCGCCGTCCTTTCCACTTCTCTTTTTGTCATTTTAAATCCGATAAACGGATCCCTTTGTAACCATCCATTCCTGATGCAACGGTTGACGATCTTGCGAAAATTGCTCAGGTATTTCATCGTGGAATTATGATCGCATTTGCGGACACTTTTTAACCAGAACTCATATTCGGTAATAAATTCATAATCGAGTTTTGATATGTCCAGATCAATTATGTTGTATTTCCATTGAAGGAACGAAAGTGTATGTTTATAAGACGTTGTATATCTTTCCATCGTTCCAGGAGAGTATTCGCTACCTACCAGTTCCGCCATCTGCTGATTATGTTGTTTAAAGATTTGCATCAGCATGTGTTTGTTGTGGCTCAGTTCACCACCCTGCATCAGGGTCTTTATATTATCCGCACTTACCTGTTGATCATTATCAATCAGGAATTTTCTTTTTTCATACACTTTGCGTTGCAGTAATTCCAGTTCTGCGTTCAGTGATTTGGCAAAATCTGTCCTGCCCTCCACACGGCCTGCACATACATTCCACTTTGTAGCTACGCAGGTTCGCTTTGTACTTATCTCTGTGGATTCACCATTAACGGTTATGCGCAAATAAATTTTACGTTCCTGGTCTTTATCGAATTTGCTTTTCCTGAGATAAAACTGCAGTCCAAAACTTTTTTCCATAACACTCCGCTTTTAAGGTTAAAATTAATTGTTGCAACCACTGAAAAAGGGAGTTCAGTTCTTGTAAATCGTTAAAAACGAGCTCTTTGTGTTAAGTTCCGTGAGTAGTGATAAAGTGGGAGAACTACTCACGGATCACGCGGTCAATAATAGTCGTAAAACGGGGTAAAAACAGGCATGCCTGAAAAAACAAAAACCTGCAAGTTGTTGATTTTGCAGGTTTTCTTTCATTAAGATTATCTCAATTAACTGTTGTCAGCGGAGAGAGAGGGATTCGAACCCCCGGACCTGTTACAGTCAACGGTTTTCAAGACCG
>CAZROT010000030.1:5490-8488 GCA_964601895.1 uncultured Yersinia sp. | reverse complement strand
CATTCTTCACCACCCTCTGCATAAATTATTGCTGGACCGTTTTCTCTATGGCGTTTACCATTTAACCACCATTCTTCACCATCTGCATGAATTATTGCTGGGCCATCTTCTCTATGTTTTATCAATGTTCCGCAATTATTAGTGATGAAAGTTTTTCTAGTATTATTTTCATTAACGCAATGTACAGTTAATGCTTTAACCAATTTTGATCTATACATATCAGTATTTAATCGTGGAATGATTTGTGGAATAATAACAACTGTCGAATCTCTATATCTAATCCAAATTAAGAAAAGAATATTTGGTTTGTTAAATAGTAAGTCCATTTCCGCGTTTGATTACAAATGCTATTACACGTAAAAACACTTTGATTGCAAACGCTGTTACTTGTAAAAACATTATTTATAAAAAATAAGAATCAATTTTTTAACTTATTCATCAAAAGTCATTATCTCTTCTATTCCATGAAAACAGATAGATCCATGATAGTAATGAGATGTTGCATTGAAATGATCCAACAGTTCGGCGCTAGTCCACATAGCTTTTCCTTTTAAACATCCACAGGAATTATATTTCGCGCCTGTGCATATCTCTACAGAATCTTCATCAGAGCTTGCATAAGATGCATCTATATATTCTAAAAGTTATTCTAAAAGTTTCTTAAGCTGTGTTTCTTTAGATGTGTAACATCCTATTGTACGAGGATGTTCGAGCATTCCATTATCCTCCCACAAATACTCGATACTAATGAAAATTTTTGTACTGCTATTCACACAAAATATCTCATTTTCCGATCCATCATATGCAAACACAGTATCTAATGTAATATTCCTGTCTATAAACATTTTTTCTATTTTAGAAATATCTACCTCTTTTGTGCCATTAGCTATTGTTATGTGTGGGTCATAGCAGTTTTTTAACAATGTGTGACTTTTGTTTCCTATTGTATTATATAATTCCCAAAACAATGCATTTAATTCTGGAGAAGGAATTAACCTAAGTAAAATAACTGGACTAAAATCACCGTGAAATACTTCGCCAACTGTTAATGTTATCGGACCTTTTCTAAAGTGTTTATTGACTATTGCCCGGAGAACATCAAATTCTGTAACATCGAATCCATATAGTAAAGTTACGTGATGTGTGCCAATAAATGGAATATCGTTATTTGTTGGATATTGTAAACTATCCGCAGCATTTTGAAGCATTTCTTCGACGGCATCGTAAAGTTCCCATGCTTGTTTCACACCGCAAGCATATGGATTACCATTCCAAATTGCAAGTGCCAACTTGGTTGTAGGAGTCCACATACCATCAACGATGAAATGATATCCAATCAAAAGTCAGTCCGTTTTCTGGATAATGTTCCCAGATATGTCTAAGAGTTTCTCTTCTTTCTAAAGGTAGAAGAAGTGAATATTTTTTCCAATCTGCGAGAAATTGCTTTTTTTGAAGGGTGACTCTCAGTTTTCTTTGATCGGCATCGTCATCCAGAGCGTTGTTCGGCAAGTTTACACTCATGTTTTGGTTATTCAAATAAAAAATCATAGAATAATCAATTTATTAAACAATTACAAATTTGAAATGTTTAAAACATAAAATATAAAGATTGATAATGGAAGGAAATTACGAGTTATTATCTGTCATAGACAGAATACGAAATAAAATTAGTACATGCAATATTACGGGTAAAGGAGAAATATTTTTAGAAATGATTATGGAGTTAGAACGCCGACTAGATTTGGCTATGAATGTAGACCTTTCCTTAAGAGAATACATGTCTGAAACGTCAAATGAGGTTTATAGTTCAGAAGAATTTGCATCAAATGTAAAAAATATTAGCGATGATTCATTAATAATTTATGTGAAAAAAGCGGAATTATACAAAGTATATGGTCCCGAAGAACTAGATGACTATTGTCAAGACAGTTCAACACACTACAGGAAACGCGAATACGGTCCTGTATATGAAGTTGTTAGAGATGCTAACTCGCAAAAATTAATGATTGTGATATCTGACACCATCCAAGATGAGAGACTTCAGACATTTAAATCTAAAATTTTCAAATTTATTAAATATTCTAAAAAAGAATTTGCAGAAGCAACCACTGAACTAAAAATTTATAATAATGATAATGAAACAGAATTCGTTTTTAGCAGCATTAGATTTGACAATATACAAGAAAAAGAAATATTTATAGAGGATTTTACACATTTTATGAGAATGGAGGGCCACAACGAAATCGCAAGTAAAATTCAATTGAGAGCACCAAAATCTAATATAGCTGGTGCTAGATTATACAAGATACCAGAGCTGAAAACATTAATTGAAAGTCATGGCACGTCTAGTATGTTAGATCAGTTGATAACTACATCAAGTAGCTCAGCCCCAGTTGTTATTAACAATAACACTTTTAATATTAATATTGGTAATAGTACGGTTAATAATGTTAGAACAAAAAAAATAGTTAATGTTGCTAAACTTGAAAAGAAAACATTGCGAACTTTTTATAAATTTATATATGATACTAGACCTGATTGGTATGAAGAAAATAAATTTGTTGAGATGGAAATAATAGCCGATGCGTATAGGGAATACTTCAACGAATCTGAAATACAATCGAGTGTAATATCAAAAAAATTAAATGGTGAATTATTTACAAAATCAACAAGGTCAAAAGGAACGACGAAAAAAAAAGTTGCATGCTTTCGAAATTTTACGGGATCATTTCTAATTTTATTATATGATTTATATACCCTGTATGCATGTATGTATGCATGCGTGGCATGCGTGTATGCATGCAAACTATTAATATGTTTTTTTTTACAGACAAAACTAAGCTATAATAATATATAGATATGCTGATACAGGGTCGCATAGGAATACTATGGTAAAAAATATTACTATATTATTTTCGTATAATAGGGCTGCATGAATATAACATTTTTTGATAATTCTGGATGAAAGTCTATTCTATTTATTTGCCAGAGCAATATG
>CAZROT010000030.1:0-5390 GCA_964601895.1 uncultured Yersinia sp. | reverse complement strand
TAAAATGTTGATCTCAAAGTTGTTAATATGTACAAAATTATATATATAAATTATAAACCCATCTAGAGCCTTCCGACCATATCGGATGACTATATTTTCCATTTTTTATAAAAATACAAAAACTACTAGAAATTCATAATAATCTATTGTATTAATTTGCCAAGACAATGTGTAAAATGTTGATCTCAAAGTTGTTAATATGTACAAAATTATATATATAAATTATATACCCTTCTAAAACTTTTAAAAACCTTCCAACAAAGAAAGTTACCTATATAAAAATTAAAAAAAAATCAACGATTCTTACACCAAATACAAATTTTCAAATGTTGTTTGAAGTGATCCCAGCAAAATGCCCGCATACTTCGAAGGACAAATTTCCACTTCTGTGATTTCATATGCACTACACGCACAAATACTGTCCTCACCCCGAACCATAGTAGCAGGACAAGGCGTATTGTTGCGAATCATCAAAATAGATCGAGCAGCCCGGAAAGCATTCCAATATCCGGATATCATATCACGAGCAAATCCACCAAATATTGCGACATTGTTATTTTGTGGTGTAAGAATGGCACGTGCTAATTCATAATATTGATAATTTCCAACGATTCGTTCAGCTCGTTTTTTAGCCGATACTGCAATAGCTTTATGATTCAAATCAATTATACGACCTTCTTTTGTAATTTCTACACCAGCATTTGTGAAATATTCTTTGAAAAACGGTCCATGATTAGTTGGATGCTTTTTTTCGGTAGGAATAGTCCAACGAAATCCGAGTCCACGCAAATACATAAACACATCTGCCAACTTAGAATATCTTAATTCTAACTCAAAATGAATGCCATTTCTGCGAAATGTTCGAGGTAGATTGTGAATTTTAATGGGAAATCCATTTTTAAATCGAACTTCTATACGATGATGATCTTTTACTTTTTCAGATTCTCCTACATATGATTTATCCTTGATATGCCATTCATATCTCAATTTAGCATAATGGCCGTCCGGATGTCTGAGATAATGATCTAATTTTTTGAATGATCTCAATTCTTTAAATAGCATATAGGGATCACATTCTAAAGCTGAAAGATCCATACTTCAAGACTTTAGGAATCTTATAAAAAAATCAATTTATTCTTTGCGTTAATTGTTTTAAAAAAATTCAAAAAAAACTTTTAAAGACACGGATTATTGAATAATAATCTTAGAACTTCCAGAGATGAGCCATTATGAAACACTGGGTGTGCCGAAAACAGCTTCCGAAGAAGAAATTAAGAAAGCATACAAAAGTTTGGCACTAAAGTATCACCCAGACAAATTAACAAATGCTACTGTCGCTGAAAAAGAAAAATCTACTAAAATGTTTCAAGCTGCGAGTGAAGCATATGATGTTTTATCAGATCCTCAAAAACGTAAAGAATACGATGATCCGGCTAGTCGAAATCCATTTGCAATGTTCTTTCAAAAACCAATTAGAAAGAATGATGATATTGTTCACAATATAAACATTTCTCTTAAAGAAGCTTACTTAGGACTTGTTCGCAAATTAAAAATAACGAAGCAATGCATCATACATAAAACTACTAAGCAAGTAATAACAACAAATATGGAACAGACTTGGATTGTATGTAACAAGTGCCAAGGCATGGGAATTACATTATCACGAGTTCAAATAGGGCCTGGTATGTTTGCGCAAGCACAGTCGGCATGTCAAAATTGTAATGGATGTGGTTCAGTTCTTAAACCGGAATATATGGCAGGAGAATATGCTGAAACTTTGGATGTTACTATTCCTAAAGGAGCATCTGATATGATGAATACTGTATTGTTGGGTCGTGGTAATAGTTCGCCAGGAGTATTGCCTGGAAATATTGTTATAGTTATTCGTGTAGAAAATACAGGCGCAAATTTTACTAGAAGCGGGAATGATTTGCACTATACACATACTATATTGTTATCAGAGGCATTATGTGGCGGAAATTTTACACTTAAAACTCTGGATGATAGATCAGTTCCCATATCATTTTCTCCTATATCTCCAGGTGATGTCAGAACTATTCCGGGAGAGGGTATTAAAGATGGTGATTTAAAAATTAGTTTTAATATAACGTTTCCTGAACTTTCTGGGGCGCAAAAAGCGGCTATTTTACAGATATTACCCGCGCCTATAGTTACTGCAATCGGAACAATTAAACATAAAATCTAAAGAAATTGTATTTTTCTATAATATACATATTGTGAAATGTCTGAAGATTCGGAAAATAATGAGATGTACATTAAACAGGCAAGACAAATTATAACTAGCAAGACTGGTATGTGTTTTGCTGGCGGCGGAGTATTAGGTCTTGGAGAAATAGGCGCTTTAAATCGTTGGATAGAGCAAGGAGGTGATTTGCGTAAAATCACACATATTGTAGGTGCATCAGTTGGATCAATGATTGCATCAGTAATTGCTTGCGGCGCTGATATTGACTTTATTAAGCGCAAGATGGATATAGATATGAAGACATTTCAAGATGGGCCAAATGTCTTTGTTAAAATGTACAGATTCTTTAAAAAATATGGATGGTATGAAGGCAAAAAGTTAAGAACTTGGGTGGGTGAAATAATTGGAGAGCTTACTGGCGATTCAGAAATCACTATGTTGGAAGCATATGCGAAAACTGGCGTACATCTTACATTAGTGTATAATTCTCTAAACTTTATCGATGCATTTTACATTGATCATTTAACTGAGCCAAATACAAAGTTAAAAGATGCTATTCGTTTTAGCTCGAGTTTGCCTCTCGCATTTGAGGCATGTTTTCGTCAATATCTTACACAGTCGGGCACTTATGCGAATGACATAATTATTGATGGTGGTACTATTGATAATTATCCAATGCATGTTCTTCGTGATCAAGGATTAACGGATATGCAAATTATTGGATTTAAGCTATGTAGTACGGATGAAATTAAAGAATATGCTCAAGAGGTAGATTATAATTCTCCCAAGTATGATTTTGGAGAACCTAATGGTCTTACCGAATACATTATTCGGCTAATTACTCTTATGAGATCAATGGCTATGAGAGTACATGTTAAATCAACTGATTGGATTCTTACTGTGAAAATTAATGTTGCTAACATGCAAGCTACGGATTTTGATATAACTACTCAGCAGAAACGTGATCTTTATGAGGCTGGAGAATTATCGATTGATCAGATCATTGCTGATACTGCAAGATTGCTGGAGGAGAATAAATATCCATTCATGTAAAATTTGAAAAATTTGATTACTATTTAAGTTATTCAATAATAAAAATGCTTGAGATTAGAGATTCTCGCAAAGAGAACGGGGGTCGTGGTGTATTTACAACAAAAGCACTAAAGGCAGGAACTGTGATTGAGGTAGCCCATGTTTTGTTGTTTTCTGAGGAAGAAGGTCGGAAGTTAGTGCAAACCAAGCTGAATAATTACGTTTTTCAGTGGGGCGATAACAAAGAAATGGCAATTGCACTTGGTAACATTTCATTGTACAATCATGATTATGATGCTAATTGTGAATATTGCATGGATTATGAAACAGAAACTATGAGCATATCAACGGTTCGTAAGGTTAATGCCGGTGATGAGTTGTTTGTAAATTACAACGGAAAATCAAATAATAAAAAGCCGATTTGGTTCGATGCAAAATAGAATTTTGAATTTATATTTTTTGATTAACAAATTTTTGATAATAATTTCGAAATACAAAAAATGTTGTCTACTATATCCAAGAGAAAAATGTTGCCAGTGTTTAAGCAACTTTTAATTGAGTGGGTTGAAGAGGAATCCTCTTTACATCCATCACTTTCGATGTTTCCGGACGAAGATATTGATTTCTTTTACAAAAAGGCCGAAAAGTCGTTCTGGGTATTTGAAGAGGTATTGCCAGATTTAGCAAAAGATCCGCAAGATTGGATTAAGTTATCAGCCAATCAACAATTGTTCGTTAAGAATGTTTTGGCGTTCTTTGCAATTAGTGATTTTTATGTGAATCAAACCATAGGTGAACAAGTTAAGCCTCGTATAAAATTTCTGCCTTGGCATCGATGGGAAGATTTCAAGATGATGATTGAGAACACTCACAATTTTACATATGGTAAATTAGCTGAATGTTATATTAAAGATAAAAAAGAGCGCAAGGAAATTCTTGATGCTGTTCGGTTCAATCCAGCCATCCAACAAAAGGTTAATTGGATGCATAAGTGGGTTGGAAAATCAAATGAACTTGCGCACATAGATCAAACTAAACGCGAGGCTATTCGCGAACTGTACAATACTTACATAGTGGAAAAAATAAGATCACTAGAACAACTTGGAATGTTAACTCCTGACATGCCATTAGACAAGCAAAATGAGGTAATTAATAAGTATGTTCCGGCAAATGTTCGAGCATTAGGCGACGAGTTGATGACTGAAAAAGCATCGTTAGCACTTGTTGTACTTATTAATGCAATTGCTGAAGGTGTATTCTTTTCAGGAAGTTTCTGTGCTATCTTCTGGTTTAAAAGAATGGGTTTGCTTCCTGGTTTGTCATTTGCTAATGATTTGATTAGTAGAGATGAAGGTCTCCATTGTATGTTTGCAATTATGGTGTACAGATGTAAGCTAAAGCATCAATTACCTCAAGATTTAGTTCATGAGATTATGCGTGAAGCAGTTGATATTGAAAGAACATTTATTTGTAACTCTCTACCTCAAGATATGTTGGGTATGAATGCTAATCTTATGGGTAAATACATTGAATTTGTTGCGGATCAGCAACTTGTGAATCTCGGTTACGAAAGAATCTGGACAAAGAGTGATCAGGATAACCCATTTCCATGGATGGAATCCCAATCTCATGGAATTCGCATAGCTGATTTCTTCAAAATTCGACCGAATGCCTATGGTCATCATGCATCCGCTTTAACAGAGGATGAAATGAAACCATCGTTTGATGAAGATTTTTGAAATGTGCTTAAAATTTTTTTTTGTTATTGTATTTTTTAAAAATGTAGTTTTCAACACTTTCCGTTTTTAAATATATACTTTACATAGTACTTAAATACCACGTACTTGTTTAGGTGTACTTGGTGCAAAGCAAATACAAATAGGTTATTTTCTTATAATTGAACCTTACATATATTACACTAAGTTTGTGTAAAGTAAAATATGGTGATGTTCACGTAAAATACTGTTATTATTCATTGTAAAAAATACCATGTTTAGCAAATACAGTAAGTGTATTTTTTTATTTAAACGATATTAAATCATTTTAAACAAAATGCTGCTTAAAAAGCATCATATATTTTTTATAAGAATTCATCTAAAAAAATCAAAATGTAGTTTCCGGCACTTTCCGTTTTTAAATATATACTTTACAT
>CAZROT010000029.1:0-9891 GCA_964601895.1 uncultured Yersinia sp. | reverse complement strand
TCTCTAGTGGAGTGAGTAACGTTTTTTTCTGCTTTTTGTACATATACTCTTTACTGGTCAGTGTCGTCATGACAAGATATCTTTGTTTTATTTTGAGAAGATCTTTCAGTCAACAGGTAGGTTTCCAGTGCTCTGCATAGAGTCTATCAGTAAAATACGGTGCGTAGATGTGGGTCGCATAGTTTGTTTTATGTTCTTGTGATTGTGTAAGAAGTTGCATCTGTTCGTAGTACCCTTCTCACATCTCTTTCAGATATGCTACAAAGAGTTCTATATTGTCTTGCAAGTTTATAAGTTTGAAATAGGTAACCTCTGCAAGCAACTGGTCAAGTTGTTCAAACAAAAACGAAGGAAGATCTATTTCTGCGAGTTGTTCTATGAGACGAATTCTTAGTTTGATAGATAAGCTGTGCTCAGACATAGGGACTCACAGAAAAATAAAAAACAAGAAATAGACACTATACCTATTCTAAGCAACACTTGCTACTACGTCAAGTTTTTTGGCACTTTTTTTCACACTTTCCCATACCGGCAAACGTTCGTTTCATAAGTGAATGATACGTGTTTTTGTTCTCTGCTCTATATAGGTCTGGAGTTGGCGGTCATGCGTGATAAACAAGACAGTATATCACTCCTGATGCAACGCAACAAACTTATCTGCTATCTGCTGTGCTGCTTCATCATCTATATTTCCTGTCGGCTCGTCTGCGATGATAAGTTTCGGATGCATGACAAGTGCTCTCGCAATAGCTACTCTTTGCCTCTCTCATCCACTCAGCTGTGCAGGATATGCTTGCTCACGGTGTCCTAATCACAACAATTCTATCAAGTGAGCAATATGCTCCTGATGGTCTGTTTTTTTCTGTCCATGAATACTAAGCGGAAACGTGATATTCTCATAGACCGTCATCCAGTCAATGAGTTTGAAATCTTGGAATACTACCCCTATACGAGATCTATAGGATTGCACCTCTTGGCGAGTAAACCTAGCCACGTCTTCTTTGTTGAAAAAAATCATCTTGGTAGGCGGGGTGAGTTGTCTAAGCAAGAATTTGACCAACGTTGTTTTCCCTGCCCCACTCTTTCACGTCAGAAAGCAAAACTCTCCCTGATGCAATTTCATAGAAAAATTATCAAAAATAAACTGCTCTTCGCGAGGATACTGCCAAGTCAGATGCTGAATATCAATCAACGGTGCAACAGTCATGAAGGAAAAAAGAATAGAAATCATTACATTCTATTCTATACACGAACACAGAAAATACAAAAAAAGAGAAGCAAACCGCCTCTCTATGCTTGACACAACGATATAAAATCTATTTTGAAAATTGTGCTCGTTGCAATGCTATAAGTTCCTTCAAATCAGGTCTTTTATCTACAAACGCTGGTCGTTGTTGGAGCAATGCTCTTCACTCACTATCCAGTAATTGGGTACACGGAATGATTCTCATGGCTCAAGCCATTCATAGTTGCTCATATATTTTCTTATCTATTCGCTGACATTGTTCAGCATCATCTACCGAACTAGCAAAGTATACCGCGTCAAAACACGTCCAGTAAATAGCTCACAAACACATAGGACATGGCTCAGCAGTGACATAGAGTTCGTATCAGCTGCACGTTCGCATCTGCTGTTGTTTACAAAAATTCCTAATTGTGGTTATTTCAGCATGAGCCGTTGGATCAAACGCATCCTGTGCCATGGTGTTGAGTGAGGAAAAAACAATCTCCTTGTTTTTCGCTATAATACAAGCAACTGGTCATCACAGCCCTGAACGCATATTTTCCTCAGCTAACGTCAATGCTTGTTGCATTATTTCTGTCTCGCGTAGCATAGCATATAGATTTTCTCTAAATAAATTGTTACGAATCTATCACTATATGTTTATCTGGAAAAAGCGTTTCAAAAATAATTTTCTTCGTCATTTGTGATGTACTTCATAATCACTGTGAGGTACTATAAGGCTCTATTGATTCTGCAGTTCTTCTTACCCGTCATCATCAGAGATGATCCAAACCCACTAACGAAGAGTTGAAATTTGTAGTTCATGCATGCTGATTGAGAAATGCTGCAAGATGATCTCTATGTTGTGTGGCTCAAGTTCAGGTAAGAAGGACTACATGTTCTTCTCCTACTGCCCCGGTATAATCCATAAACACGACAAACTTCTGATTAGTTCATATCTTAAAATCATCATAAGCAATATGTTTGTACGCCAATGGTTTTTTATGATACAAGAAATACTGAAGCAACTTTTGCATCTCTATACAGAGCGAAGAAAATTGTTGTTGGTCATTCCTTTCACTTCTTCATGAAATTATTTTACTCCATAATTGTTCTTTTCAGAGAACATATGACTCGATACCAGACTCTTCAAACAGCGTTTTAATTTCATCTGCAACTTTCTCTTTTTGTAAAAAACCAAACGAAAGATCAATAATCTGCGCGTGTTGCTCTAAAGAATACTGCTCCCATAGTTCTGTATTATATGTTTTCATAAATATCTTGAGATATGTTGGTAAAAGAACTACTTCTGAAGGGCCAGTTGAAGATAGACAACGATACGCTCATTTACTAGATCATATCCAGGTCATAGGACTATATTCACTGGAACATTTCCTACCTTCACTTCGTCGACAGCAAGTGCACCTACCAATCCGTTCATCATAGGTTGTTGAGGTTGTTCGAAATCTCGGTTTGCAACAGTAAAGAAAGCAACCGATACCGTTCTTCAAGGGATATCCAACAAATAGAGTAACTTCCCTCATAAGCGTGATTGTGTTTCTGTCTCATTCCAGACAAACGTTCATGAAAATGCTTTGTAAGATCCAGAAAGAACCATACCAAACGTCTCATCATCTTGGTATCGTCACGCGAGGTTAGCTTTTTTGTCAGTATCTGCTGCGTATCAGATATTTGCCCCATACTCAGGAGATCATTTTCTCATAGCAACTCATGCTGAACCGTTTCGGTTTCCAGATTTATCAACTCTAAATCACGGTGCTCCTCCAGGAATAAGTGCATCCGTAGAGGTTTCAAAATGACCCGTTCGATGAACTGGAAAAGGACGTAGTAAGGTCACTGGTGTAGCGGCAAGTCATAAGGTTGCTTTTCGTTTTTGCCCTAGCTTAGAGGCCAAAAATGCTTGTCCGAGAAAAAAGGTCTCTCCTTCCTTCTGGCTAAGATCAATAATTGACCATGCGTTAAACGAAGTAGTTTTCGTAATATCATATGCTGCTCATCATCCGAGTCTTGTCGATGAGTAGATGTCTATATCATTGACGTCTTTCTGACTAAATCAGAGACCAGCAATCTGTCCTGCGTACAAGCTAGTCACTCTTAGAGGATGAGTTTTAGTTTGTTCTGGTAATGAGTCGTGTTGCAAAGTAGCTACAGTGTCTTGACTTGATGTTTGTTGTATTTCTTGTGCTTTCGCTCATAGTACTAACAAGGTCAACATTCAGGTAAAGAGTAGTTTGTTTAATTTCATATAAAAAATAACATAAAATAAAAGTTATGTATTGCTGACATGTCAACTATCTTATATTTTTCTATGACTATATATCAATATATGTCAATAGAATAGTGTTGTCAGGAAATAGTAACAAGACTATATTTTTACACGCCACCATTACTCACTCCTTGCATAGATTGTGTACCTTTTGGTACTTTCACCTTGGGGAAATGCTTGGCTTGTGCTCAGAGAAACCATTTCTCAAAATACTGAGGAGAGCGTCACTTCACATCGATAATAAAGTTCCTCATCCCATGAAGCACATACGCCAATGCAAGAACATCAACCGAACCATTAGGGTTCTTATACTTTCTGTCCAAGAGCTGCGGGGTTAGGGTAGCTTGTTTTGCAAGTGATGTATACAATGCCATCTTCTCCTGTGAAATACCAGTTCTTCCATCTGATCAAATCAATACTCAGGTAATTTCTTTTGCTGTAGTATTATTTGGCAACCGTAATTTGTCTTTTGTTTGTTTTAGTGTCCATCCGTTTGCATTTACCACCTTTTTTATCTTGTCCATAAATATTTCCATCGCAGCGACGTCTTCAGATTCATTCAGTAAAGCAACTCTCTTATCTATCTCTCAGATTAGTCTATAACATGTATTATACACAGATCATCATGCTACCGTTTTTGTATGATCACGAACCTTTACCAGCTGCTCTTTGATCAAGAAATAACACGTTCTCATACGGCTTTTTGAAGCATCGTCAGCTATCTCATACGAAGTAGTAAGAAACGAATCAATGTCATCACTTACAGAAGTAATATCACGAGAAAATCATGAAGCATACTGTTCTGCTACTGTAGTTGTTTTTTGTACCATCTCCTTGTATTGTTCATAATTATCGTAAAAATCCTTCAAGACATAGAGAGCGTTCTTACTTTCATTTAAATCAAAGCCAAAAGTTTCCAATTTCTGTGACAATCTTCTCAAAGTAATCACTATGTTCTGGGGTAGTAATGGTTCATCTCGTCTAGAACGAGATGAGTTTATGTCTTCTAAGTAACCAGAAATAACTACTTGTAACAAAAAATTACGTAATCATACATAGTCTTTTTCTGTTTTTCATAGCCCTCATCCGTTGTGTCAATAGTAGACTTTGAGAAAGTGCACCATTTTTTCCACTTGTTCTACAAAATTTATATCTGCATCTAGATGCACTCAAGATTGCTAAACAATTCATGCAATACTTTCGTGCAATTCTGCTGACTGATTAGCTAAAAATCATACTATAAGTTTTTTAATTTCACTATCTTTGTCTCCTCTGCACAGTCGAGAAAGATCATATCATGTTCTATTCAACTCTAGTATATAGTTACGAATTTGTTTCTTAACAACATCGTACTCTTCAGATACTTGAACAGGGTCCAACACATACATTATTTTATCAGTAAGTAGTGATGCATATCATTTCTCATCCACGAAAGTCAAAAACTCACGAGCAGTAGCTGCCGAAAATCAATCTTCCTCAGTTCATGCAATCAATATTCTGTCTCACTGTTTTGTTTTATACCATTCATGATGTAACATCGTCACATATCATAAACGTACCATTTTCAACATTCCTTTTACGTCAACCATATACACATATCACAAGTCTGTTAGATCATAGGTTTGTGCTACTCAGGATGTATCTCAACCCAATCAATCAACAGTAAATTTATCTATCTCAAACTCATTTGTGCTTTTACGAGCGTTATGAAGTAAGGTAGCTATATCTTTTTCTTTTGTCCAGTCATATAATCATGCACCTTCTCAATTTCCAAAAAACGAAAAAAGATGGGGCATTAATACATGATGCACGAAAGAAAGAAAGTACTCATCAGGTCATTTACTATGAGTAAAATAGTCTATATTTTCAGGAATATATCTCATAATAGCTGCTTTTACAAATTCCTCGTCTGGAAAAGGATAATTTCTATATTCCGTAATAGCAATATCATATATATGATTAGTTATAAAATCTAATCTCTGTTCTCTAGATTCAATCGCAAGATTATCATTAACCACGTCTGAAAGTTGATAATAGGAAGAATTTCAAGTAAGCGGGTACCTTATATTTTTATACGCAATTTCCTGTAATGCGTACGCACGAGCATCACGTAGTTTACTATACTTTCCATATTCATGAGCTCACCACAAAAGCAATGCTCATCACACAAGAGTTCATGCTATATTTCTCGCCCGCTTTTTTACTTTATGAGAAAACTTCTTTCTAGGTAAATAGCTCTGAGCAACTTTTATTCCTCACTCACCATGCAATTTGACTCACGTTGTTCATGCTTCTTTCAAAATATCTGTAAACTGTTCATCAGTATACCTTCTAGACGAAACTGCTCGAATACATTCTCATGCTTTTTTTGTCATTTGTTTTCATCATCACACATCTACAGTTATGTTTTTTTTCAATTTGGCTCACACTCTAATTCTATCAGAGGTTATTCAAGATCACTCTTGGTAGTCTACAACATACTCACAGTTGTCTATTGGAACTCCAAGTGCTTCTATTCATTTCATCACAAAGTTTTTAGCAGCATCGCAACGGTAGGCATCTTTTATCTGCTCTATTTTTAACTTTTTATCTGGCTCTTGAGGAGCAGAAAAAAAAGAAAGCAATAATGGGCTTTTGTGAACATGACTACCTGATCACATAGACCTAATAAGTTGTATGAGTTGTTCTCTAGAATATGCTCCTGGTGTTCATCATAACATCACATGAGCTGCATTTGGTATATCTTTTGGTATGCTACTCTTTGACCATTCTGTGGGAATACATTCTCCGTGAATAGTAGTGTTGTTTTGGTATTCTTTATTAAACTGGTCGGCAGTATAGGTTGAAGCATCCAATCAAAGATGTCTAATTACTCCGCGTACTTTTTTTCTAAAATGAGCAAACTGTCGATTTTCAAGCACCCGCTTTCTCAATTTATTAGCATCTCCTATTCAAGGACCATATTCTATAAACACATCATATTTCGCTAACAACTTGAGAATTGACTCATTACCAAAAAGTTTTTTTTCTTCCTCAGTAATGTATGTATTATAGTTTCCATCACCAGGAACTTGTGAAAAGTACCATCAACCATTCTCTTTTCCCGTACTATCATATTTTTTATTTCGCGCATAAAGAAATAGTCCATCTGACTCTTCAACTCTTCATGATGCCAATTCTTCATCAGAAGAGAATATTTTTTCACGGTACGTATAAACCGTTTTCCAATCAAGTCAAAAATCTTCAGGAGCATATTCTTTCCCTTTAATTGTTAGTAAAGTTGAAGGTGACGATGGAGGTAACATCATCTATAGTCAGAAGTTGTACCAGAGTTTGTTGAGTATATTCAATACATTGCGAGTGGGTGCTGTTTTACCTCATGAATATTTACCAAAGAAGTAATGACTCATTTACAACTCATCTCATCCTGACTAAACAAAACAAACGCTATCTTTCCTGGTCAGTAAAGATCTATCTCAACATCCATATGAAACAAATCATGAGCAACTATTCTCGTCTCTTTTAACGAGTCTTTATCTTTTCACGCATAGTATATATCCATATCGTGCGAACCAACCAACACATTAGCAAAAATTCATGACGCTATCCTACGAGGTAAAAACTCTGCATAAAGATACTCCAAGAATTGTGCATCAGAAGAAGACGTACCCAAAAAAGAATGCATCGTTTCAGTGCTCGTTAACAAATCTTCATACATCTCTTTTACCCCAGATACTCATTCAAAATACTGTACTCTCGGTTTGGTCGTATAACTCTGAACGAGTGCCATGAGTTCGGGCACTTTTTCTGCAAACGTTTCATAGTGTTGTTTGATCTTGGCAAGCAATCTCGTCGGTTCAATCACCTGAAAATAAGTCACTCCTCACTTTTCGAGTGAGTGAGCAATCTGTTGACGCTCGAGATCTCTGAGAATAGCATACGCAGTCACACGCTTTATGTCTGATTTTCTCGCTATAGTACTCGCTGGAGCACTTCACAGCTCTAGCGTGACGAGGTAGATAAGCGACTCTTTTTCACTCAGGCCTTGTTGTTGCAACAAAGGTAAAAACTGATCGTACATACTAGACAAAAAAACAAAAATCACCCACTCTACCAACAATACGCAATAGGGTGAAAAAGTGCAACAATGAGCAGTTCAGCATGTCAAAAAATATTGACATATAGCAAATTCAAAATAAATCTACTCTATAAAAAATTGCTATTTTCCCTCAAACTGCACGCGTCACGGTACACATCATTTTCTATACAAAAAAATTGCAACTGGGGTCCAGTTGCAATCTTTATCAAACGTTCTCCATTTCGCGAAATTCACGAAAAGAGATGTATCTTTGTAATTCTTCTGACCACAGCTTATTCTTAATACAACTCCAACTCTTCCGAAACGAAAGGTTGTTTATCACACCAACAAGTTGTGGTAGCGTCGCTGCATCCGCCTCCTGCAAACGATAACTCGGGATTGCAGGATTCAAGTGATGCAAGTGGTGGTAACCGATATGACCGGTCAACCAGTGGAAAACCGTGTGAAGGTCATACCTACTTGCACCTTGCAACGCCGCATCGGTAAAGTTATGCTCTCCTCTTTCTGCCCACTTCTGGTAGGTCTTCTCGTGCGAATGCTGCACGTAAAAGAACCAGAAGGCAATCACCGAAAAAAAGAAAACGGTAATTACCTGAACAATGAGAAATTTCCAACCTAGAAACAACACAAAAAACGTATACACTCCCAAGATTAGAATATTATTTACTACCTGACTCCATCGTACTTTTACCTTCATCTCCTTAAACGAATACGTTATTGGGTTCCTATTTGCAAACAAAAAGTAGAAAATAGGAACGACAGTAAATATTGTAATGGGATGTCGGAAGATTCGGTATCCCAAACGTTTGATACTCGACGCATCTCGATACTCATCAACAGTCCAAAAGTTGATGTCACCGATGTCTCGAATCTCCAATTTCCCAGTGTGGACATGGTGGTGATGGTGAATCACCGACCAGTACGTGAATGGAAGTGTGCTGAAAATGCTCCCAATCCACCCCCAAGTTGTATTCAATTCACTTTGTGTCCGCGGGTCAAAGTAACTACTATGACCACAATCATGCTGGATGATGAAAATTCGAACCAAAAAGAACGAATTTACTGCCATCACAAGTATTGCTGAAGGAGTCGAAACATCCCAAAGCAAGTAAGCGATACTCCACAGAACTATGTATGGTCCAAATGAGGTAATGATCTGCCAAATTGCCTTTGACAGATCTTTTTGAGTAAATTCTCTCAATGAAAGAATCAACTCATTTTTCTGTAAACTTTTCATGTTTTTTATTTTTAACTGCGATTATTTTTAAAGATGTCGTCGGAAAGATATAAATATCACGAAAAATTGCGAGACCGAATTGTACCATTCAGTTGCAAATAGAAACAGTTTTTTTATAGTTGCAGTATATTTTACCTTCTTGTGTATCGTATGTCACGTTTTCTTCTTGCTCTTTGTTGTCTCTTTGCAGTAAGTTTCTCTACTACCTTTGCGTTCACTCCAGACAATAGATTGCTCAATACGCTCTATGATAAAATCGATAGTGTCTACAACACCTCTCCACAAAAAGTGCTTCATGCCTACCACGCACTTCCCTATGCAAAAATTCGTGTCAGCAACAAGCCAGAGTTACTGTATTATCTAGACAAGTTAGAAGCATATATTCACGGAAAGTTATTTACCTTTATCGAGCAACCTAACTTCGTCTGTCTCGATACCTACGTCCAGAAAAACGACACCGTCGAAGCAGCGTATACGATCACCAATGTAGCTGATGGATCACTTATCGTCACGACGCTAGAGGCACTCGCTCGTGAGGTAGGTATCCCTGCTTCTCAGGTGGTAAACAACATAGCATTCAACGCTGGAAAAGAACAAGTACTTCCTGGTATGGACAAACTCGTCCTCGGTGCACAGCTTCAAAAACGCACTGCTGCGGTCCTAGAACCGAAAGATGCCTACGGCGTCTATACCGAAAGTAAGCGTATCACCTTTACGTGAACACTTGATCCGGTCATACAAATCAGCAACGTATGAGAGCGTATCATGATGAAAATCACCGTAGATGGTGAAGAAAAATTGCTCATGGGTAGTATTATAGAAAAAACTAGTACCTCTGCTACGATAGATTTCAATCATCCTCACGCGTGAGAAACAGTACTTCTTTCACTCGAAGTGATGAGTGTATTCAAGGCATGCGGAAGATAGAAAAGTCTCTTCTCGATCTTTCTCTTCGGGACAAAAATGTACAAAGTAAAGTTTTATAGTCCTTTCGATTTCAACACAGGATTAAAGCACAAGTAGAACTATGGATTCTTCGCTTT
>CAZROT010000028.1:0-10016 GCA_964601895.1 uncultured Yersinia sp. | reverse complement strand
AATATCATTCATGTTAACTCTAAACTGATTGGCCGAACTTTGGGGGAGCTTACAGATACAGTATAAACTGATTGAGCATTTTGATAAATATGACATAAACTTCTATTAATTACAGTAAATAAAATTTAGGTTTAAAATAAAGTCAGGGTCGGCGCTAACTACGGCGAATGAGACTGAAATCTGCTTTTCTGCCCGTTTAATCAAACAAAAAATCATACTCTATTACCAAAAGAATTCTGTTGTCGTTTTTCAGTGCAATGCAAACTCTCCTGTTATTTTCTTCATTTCCGTCTTTATTTATATGCAGATGCTTTAAATCGGCTTTTGTTGTTTGAGCAGAGTTTTGCTTTTCATCTTTCACTATATAACCATCTTTTTTGAGCTTTAGCAGTTCTATATGTATGCTTTCAAACAATTGACTGTTTCCGATAGTCTCATCAATTTCTGCAATAAAAAAACCATACTCTTCTTCGGAATCGTACTCTAACCTTACCTTAAATCCGTCAAGATTTTTGTTGCTTTTATAAAAGAAATAGTTGTCTTCTTCTTCCTGTATTAAATGGCCTCTAAGCTCATCCCAGCTTGCTGCTAAAATGGCTTTTAGCTGGCTGTTAAAATTCTTAAACTGGGCTTTTGCTGAAGGGATAATAGAAAAAGCGGCAAACACTGCCAGGAAGAGATTCTTGTATTTCATTATATAGATTTTTAGGTTAGAAAATGTTTATCAGAAGCCTGAAGTTTGCTTATTCCCGCAACATGAATTATTTTTTTTTCTAAAGCGGGTTTTAACTGTATAATTACCTTTCCTGCACATAAAAAATAAATTCATTACCTGACCGGCCTCCATAAACAAGGTATTTACTTTTGTTCTCCGCATCCCGGAAGTATCGTTTGTCGCCATTTTCAAACCAAACCCTTGATCCGTTTACATTAACAAGGAGCCGGCTCCTTTTGTCTACTGTGTCTGCAGGAATAGCTATTTGATTTTTTGAGTCTATCTGTACGGCATTTCTATGCCCAACAGGTATTTTAAGAATGTTTGAACCGCCTGGTGATCCCGTAATTGCGGTCTGTACTTGCCCGTTATCGGGAGTATGGATTTTATTTACAAGCAAATCTAATTTGCTGCTGAGGCCATTAACTGAAGACAGGATGTGCCCGCTAGCCATACCCTCATTTTTCAGTTGCTTTTCCAGTTCGCCAAAACTTGTTTTAATAACCTGCAGATCCGTATTGGCAACTTCCAGTAATGACTTTGATTTTTTTAGTTCTTCCTTCGTTTCATGCTGCAATGTCTCCGAAGTTGTAATGTGTTTTTTCAGTCTGCCGTTTTCCCTCATATTGTTTGCTGCCTGCCAGAAAGAAAAAGCGCCGCCAATAACTACCAATGCGATCAACCCGCATTTGAGGTTATATTTTTTTATGCCATTAGTGCCTTTTTTATCCTCGGCAACAGGCCAGGACTTTATTACAGCAATGGCCACCGGAGTAAAGATTGAAATAATGCTGATCGCATTCATTTTTCAAAGGTTTAATTGTTAAATCCTTATTGGTTATTCATCATCACATTTAAAAAGCAGGTCATCAGCACGCCAGGCAATATTTTCAGCCCTGTCTTCCAGCTCCTCGGTAAAGTCGGAGGCAGTGGCGAGATTTTCCCTGACTCCTGCATTGGTAAGCTCTTTTTTCATTTTGGCGCAATCGCTTGCACTGAAGCTTCCATTACGTTGTTTTTCCTCCCATTTGGATACAACTTTTTCTATTTTGTCCAGTTTTCCTTTTGTTCCCGAGCTTCCGCAGGATGTCAGTGTCAGGAATACTGAAATGAAGAATACTGCAAAGACTGGTTTCACTAATGTTGCCATTTTATTGATTTTTTTTGCATTTACAATATTGCCAAAAACTATTTGGGAAAGTTTACTCAGCAAGATGAAAGTATCAGGGAGCCAATAATCAGGGCAACACCTATAATCACCATCCATATCTTCAGGAGATAGAAAAACGATGTTTTTGCGGCGCCACCAATTGTTTGGTCCTTGATTTTTGTTTCTGATTGCGGCACTTTGACAAAAAAGCATCCGACAATGAGTAAAATCCCATTATGATACCGATCATAAAATTTCATTTAAAGTTTAGGTAATCTGGTTTCCGGTTTCTAATTCACTTCCTTTTTGAAGTAGTAAGTATATTGAGTACCCTGGTGAACACTTTCATCAAATGCCGCAACAAGTTCCCATCCTTCAGTTCCCAGCAACGTCATAATTGGTGTGATATGCCTGGAACTATTTACTGAATTCTTTAGCTGGTCCGAAACGCCATGAATGACAAATTCATGCTTATTCTCTTTAAACGAATCCCATAAATGGCTGTAGTAAAGCTGGCAGTATGCATACTTTTTCTTTACTGGGCTGGTTTTTGTTCCTGTGGTTTGCGCAGATGCAAAAAGTACAATGGCAAATGCTGCTCCAAGCAAAATGATACTAGTTAGTTTTTTTTTCATACTATTAAAATTTAAGTGAAGCGAGGGTGTTTTTGCAGGTTTTTGTGATTTTTTTAAAATGGAATGGGCTTAACCAATTGCCTGTATAAATCAATGTCTATTAGTTTGATGCTAGTGGCATCATATTCTTTGAATACTTTCATTCCTCTTTCCATGGCAGCTTTGAAAAGAGCCAGGTAGGCATTTGTTTTTGATTCGGCAGTTGTTGCTTTGTCAAGGCCTTCGGACTCAGAAAGCATTACAGTTTCAACATAAATAAGTGTCTTCCTGGTTGCATCAGGATAGAAGCCTAGAAAACAGTGCCTGGGCACCAGTACCATAACTGGTGAAATTCCTATTTTACGCAGAATGGATGCCAGCACTATTGTACCATCAATGCAATTGGCCTGCTGCGTTTTTATGGCATTGTCAAAAGTTCGGACAGTCTGGCTTGTGATATTTGTGGTTGTGCCAACTGTTTCTGTTATACTACTGTACTGAAATCCCCTGTCGTGTAGTACCCGCCAGATTGCTGCAATCTGCATTAATGTTTTTTCCTTACCTTCCTGGTAGCCGGATATTGCTTTTATCATTTTTGTGTTCAAAGCCTCTTTAAGTATTATATCAATTTCGGGATGCTCTTCCTGAACGAAAGCGGTAAAAAGAAAACTCATATCAAGCTCTTTATACCTGAACATACAGTCATTTACACTTCTCATCAGCACGGGCACTATTTTTTCTTCTTTGTTTCCTTCTTCGTCATACAGGCGAAAGATCAATGTCAATGGTGCCGAGGGGATTTGGCGTGCCAGTACATCATACCGCCATGGAATCTCAGGCATGAGGTATATTTCCGCTTTGGCATTTTCATAAAAAAGAGAACCACTCACATTTTCAAAATAATTTGCATCAGAGCACTCAATTTCCCATTTGAGCGGTATATATTGATTTGAGCTTATCATCCGGAAGCCCACCGGCCGGCTGATGGCTTCCATTTCTCCTTCCAGTTTTCCTTTGTAAGTGGCCAGACCTATTATGGTGGATGGGAACAACTGGCCGTCAAAATAGGTTACCGGTTCCCAATTGATATTGGTAAACTCCCCCTTTTTATATTTGGGTTTTGTAACCTTCCCCGCCGGAATATGTGCTGGCCTTTCATTGTTACCTTTTATCACTTTCACAGTCTTGCTGAATTCTTCCGTAGTTCTCCTGGCTGCATTAGCAAGCAGGGCTGTGCTGTATAACACGCCGGTGGCTTTGTTGACGGTTTTCTGGACCTTATCAAGAATTTTTTGCGCTGATATTCTGGCAGGATAACAGGCCATTCCAATAGCAATTGCCATAGCCAATGCTTTTTTTATGACTTGGTTTAGGGAAGTGGTTTGCATAGCGCTTCAAATTTTTTGATGTGTTAAAAAAGGATGGCTTAATGATTAATAGTTATTAATTCTTGAATACTTGGCGGAATTTTTTATTGTATCGGGATGGTACCGGCTGGTCCCTAAGTGTAAGAGAATTTTTTTATAGCTTACTTTCATGGTGACCGCTTTTTGATGTAATGATCTGTTCTCAGGAGATACGGCGGAAGGCAGACAAAAGGAATTGGATGAAAGAGGGTGCATTTATTAACCTGTATTAAAATTAGCGGGAGGTAGTAGTAGCGGCAACCGCCATTTATTATTTGCCGGAAACGGGTTATTTTTTGCTCCGGGAAACCGGCATTTTGGAGAAACATCGCTATATTCATAGGTACAACCATCCTCTTTTACTATGGACAAGTCTCTTTCTTCATCCAAAATTTTACCGCCCAAAGAATTGCTGGCTACTTACAAAGCCCAGGCCGCCCGTTTGCTGCCGGAACCCGACTATTTTAAAATGATTCCACATGAAGAGCAGATGAGAGAACTGGAGCATTTGAAAGAAACCATTCATTATGAACGTTTTTTCTTTGTGGTGAACCTGCACAAGATGGAGATTGAGTATGTGAACGGAGTGGAGAGATGGTTAGGCTACAGGGAAACCAGTTTTGATTTTCTGAAATATCTTACGCTTATTCACCCGGAACATGCGACTGCGCATAATATTACTTCCATCACACTCATCGAAGGGCTGATGAAGGGGGACTGGAATATAGAGTTCATGAAGCACCGTTACATTACGGAAATGGCCCTGCGGCACAGCGACGGACACTATTTGCTTTGCAAAAGGCTGGCCTGCATTTTTCAATATGATGACAGAAGAAGACTGCTGGAGTATATCAATGAGTTCACCATTATCCGGGAATATAACAATGACCCCTTTACGGTGAGGGCCACCAGTGATGAGGGTAAGAACCTTGTGTGGCTGAACGAATTTTTGGCCAGGGCGCAAAAAGCTTTCCAGGAAAAAAACTTATTCGGGTTCCAGGAATTGCGGATACTGCGAAAGTATGCGTATAATGAAAACATTTCCCTGTTGCAAATAGCGAATGCTTTTAAGATACAGGAAAGCACCGTGGTCACTTATAATAAGCGGATACTTGAAAAAGCAGAAGCGCTTTACTCAAAACGGTTCAGTAATGCAAGGGAAGTGGCTTTGGTGTTGAGGGAGGCGGGGATGGTGTGATAAGTTAAAGCGAATTTTGTTAAAACCTATTTTTGATTCTTTTGTTTTTTATTTTCGAAACGGCTTGTAATTTGGTTTTTAAGTTCCTCTTTTATTTCAGGATGGTTTTTTATTACCTGTCCTACGTTATACTCATTGACAGGGATAATTACTTTAAAGGCACTGTTTGGAAAATTGAAATTTTGCCATAAGTAGTATCTTACATCTTTATCGATCATGCTAACATGTGTAAAAAGTTTCCGCCACTCCTGTGGTGTTAAATTTACAGTAAAAGGTATATTGTGTTCGAGGTAGTCAGGGCCTGGGCCTAATGATTTAATATAGCTCTGTCTCATTAATTCACCAGGGTCCCAGTTTTTTGAAATGTATTCAAATTCCTTTTTAATAGCCTCATTTTCTCTCTTACTTATGTTATAGTCGAAGCCGAATTTGCATAAATCACTGTAAGTAATAGGGTTTTCTGCATACACTTCAATAGTCATAGAAGGAAGATCAGTCTTATGTTTTTCGAAATAAGCAAGAGCTGTTTCAATGTCATTTTTGTTGGTGTGTAATTTATCAATGTCAAGGGGACTTAAATTCTTACCTTTTTTGTTCAATATATTTAAAGACTGCGTTTGATAAAAAGGCAGGAAACTAAGAAACATTAAGTATCGTTCAAGATTCCTTGTAGGTCCTCCTTTAAGTCTAATGAGTCTTTCTTCTGCACTTATAGCAGGGAACGCCTTCCCTACATAGGATATTACTTCTTTGTTATTGATTATTTCTTTTCTTTCATAAAAGATTGTAAACAAAAAGCCAATATCTTTTACAGTACCATCATCTAGGGCAACATTTTTTTTATATCCATCCGTAACCAATTGGAACCATGCGCCGGAAAAATCATCTTTTCCGTTATTATAAAAGTTTATGAATTTTTGATTGGTAAGCCGGTCAACTGCCATTTTCGAAATAGCTTCATAAATCTTTTTCATATTTTCAGACAACTCTGAATACTTTTCTTTTTCGTTGGGACGAAGAAATGGTTTTCCATCCTTATAGAAATCATTCTTTTCTATAGTGATGGGTTTGCGTGTTCCGTATGATACTTTTTCTTTTTTATTTGTTTCTTTACTTGACATAACTCATTAATTATAAATTAAGGACGAAGTGGGTTCTAAAAATCTGCTTTTAGGTTAAAATCTGTGTACCCCCTCAGGGTACAAGCCATTCTTTAAGTTAAATATATTTTTGGTGCTAACGGAAATCAACCACCACTTTTTTTATGACCAAAGCCATCATCATAGACCATGAAAGCCGGTCAGCCGGCCAGCTATCGGTCTTGCTTCAACGCTATTGTGATGATTCTGTGCAGCTTGTAGGGAGCTACTCAGCGTTGCCCGATGCCCTCAACGGTATTAAAAGTCAGCACCCCCGGTTGATATTTATTGATGCCATGTTTCACCAGGCAAACGGAGATAAGTTGTTTAATGGCATAGCAAGCAGTTGCGATTTGGTATTTTGCTCTGACAAGGAACAGTATGCCTACCACGCCTTTAAGCACAACGCTGTTGACTACCTGCTGAAACCATTTGACCCTAAAAGGCTGATTACTGCAGTAGATAAAGCGATCCGTAAAAGACCGTCAGAAAGCTTAGGACGGAAGTATGATTCTCTTTTGGGTAATATTGAACAACTGAAGCAATACACCCCGCCCAAAAAAATTATGGTGCCCACTTCAGCCGGGTTTGAACTGCTACCGGTCATTGATATTTTGCGCTGCCAGAGCGATATAAACTACACCACTATCTTTCTGAAAGACAGGCAAAAATTAGTGGTTGCCAAAACCCTGAAAGAATTTGAAGAAATGCTTTCGGCGTATAATTTTTTCAGGGTTCATAATTCGCACCTGGTCAATTTAGCGTATATCAAAAGCTATAACAGGGGCAAGGGAGGTTCGGTGGTGCTGATAGACGGAACAGAACTGGAAGTTTCCACCCGGCGAAAGGATGAATTTTTGCAGCGAATGGCGCAAATGTGATTCAGCTTATCGCTTAGCGATACAGGTTTCATTTGGTCTTATCAGAACCTGCTGACAAGCGTTGCGGGGTTTCCCGTGAGCAGTTGTTTACCGATGGAAGTAAAACCGTTTTCTTTTCTTGGCGTAATGATGAAATTATTTTTTGTTTTTAAATCATCAATAGCATTGAAAGTGCCTGCAGTAAGGGCCGGGGCCGTACTTATTTTTGATTCTACAACAGCATATGGCCTGCCTGCCTTTGTCAACACAAGATCCGCCTCTGTGCCGTCTTGTGTGCGGTAGAAATAGTATTCAAACTTTTTCCCAAAATGATTGACGCATTGTTCCAGCACAAACCCTTCCCAAATCATCCCGCACTGCGGATGGCCCAGCAAATCCTTCATATTGTAAATCTTCAGCAGGTTCAGTAAAATGCCGGTATCCCTGATATACACTTTCGGGCTTTTGACTAACCTTTTTTTTGAATTGCTGAACCAGGGAGACAGCCGCCTGATCAGGAAGGCGTTTTCAAGATAATCCGCCACCTTCTGAACAGTATGATAATTTACACCCAATGCGCCGGCCCATTGGCTGTAATTTACAACTGCCCCGTGCGAATGTGCCAGCATTTGGAAAAACCGCTGTACCAACTGCGGCGACACACTTAATCCCAGGGCTGGCAGCTCCCTTTCCACATAAGTGGTTAGAAAAGATTGTTGCCAAAGCCGGGAGGCTTCAATTGTTTTTGCTAAAAAAGAAGTAGGGAACCCCCCTCTCAGCAAAAGACGATCTGCCGGGTATTTGGGAACAACTTCGCCCAGCATAAATGGTGAAAGTTCATGGTAGAATATTCTTCCGGCCAGCGTTTCAGAGCTTTTTACCAAAAGGTCGGCTGACGCAGAACCTAATAACAAAAAACGGCCGGGTTTACGGTATTTGTCAATTGCTGATCTGAGTATAGGAAAAATTTCAGGAGTACGCTGTACTTCATCAATTATGATGCAACTTGTTTTGTACTCATCAAAAAAATGGGCTGGATTTTGCAAAAGAAACCTGTCATCAGGATTTTCCATGTCTAAGTAAATACTTTTCTTTTTGAACGACTTTGCCATGGCTTTGGCAAGAGTGGTTTTGCCTGCCTGCCGCGGACCTAAAATGGCAAGCGCAGGAAAGAGGCGAAAAGTTTTTTCCAGTTCTTTTTGCAGCAGCCGGGTAATCATACCCTGCAAATTAGAAATTTTATTTCTAATTTGCAGGGTTATTTTTTGGGTTTCATTTTCCTGAATGTACACCACTCCCCAGCCAGGCCATCATCCCCATACCAATCTCAATGGCGTTGTCGTCAATATTAAAAGTGGGAGTATGGACACCGGAAGTAATGCCTTTGGCTTCGTTCATTACACCCAAACGGAAAAAGCAACCGGGTATTTGCTGTGTGTAATAGCCAAAGTCTTCGGCACCCATTCTTTTTTCAGTTTCTTCTACATTGGCTGCGCCCATGTATTCGGTGGCCTTATGCACGGCAATTTCATGCAGGGCCTCACTGTTATAAACGGAAGGATAGCCAATATCTATCAGTAGTTCGGCTTCGCCACCCATGCTTTGCACCAGGTCATGCGTCATTTTCCGTATCAGTTCATGTGCCCTGAAACGCCATTCTTCATCCATGGCCCGGAATGTTCCTTTCAGCTTCACTTCATTGGGGATCACATTCGTGGTGGTGCCGCCATTAAAGGCTGTGATAGAAAGCACGGAGGGATTATGCGGGTTGTTATTGCGGCTGACGATCTGCTGCAGCGCTATAATGAGATGGGATGCAATCAGGATCGGGTCAGTACAAAGATTAGGGGAGGCGGCATGTCCTCCTTTTCCTTTGATGGTAATATATAATTCATCAGCGCTGGCCATCACTTTGCCACTGCGAAAACTAAGTTTTCCAACAGGCAAACCCGGATGCACATGCAAACCAAAGATGCAGGAGGGTTTGGGATTTTCCAGCACACCGTCATTGATCATCAATGAAGCGCCGCCGGGATTTTTTTCTTCGCCGGGCTGAAAGATCAGTTTCACGGTTCCTTCCCATTCTTCTTTTGTTTCGTTGAGAATTTTGGCTGCCCCCAGCAGGCAGGTGGTGTGCACATCATGCCCGCAGGCATGCATCACTCCTTCATTTTTTGATTTAAAAGGGATATCATTTTCTTCCCGGATAGGCAGTGCATCCATATCAGCCCGCAAGGCCACGATTCTTTTTTCCGGGTTTTTTCCTCTGATCAATCCGACTACACCCGTGGTAGCCATTATCTGAAACGGGATACCAAACTCATTAAGTTTATGCTGAACAAATTTTGATGTTTCAAATTCCTGGTAGCTCAGTTCAGGATGGGCATGTAAATGATGACGGATATTAATGAACTCAGGGGCATATTCCCGGGCCAGGGTCTTGATCTTTTCTATCATGCTTCAAAAATAAAAAAACCATTCCGCAATATGAGAATGGGTTATAGATGTGTATTTGTCCCGGATCAGGGCAGAATTTCTGAATCGTCCCTGCTTTTATCCGGTTTCACCTCCACCGTATCAGGCATCACAAATACGCCTTTTGGGAAATAGACATTTAATTTCTTCTGGTAAGCTTCCGCATCTTTTCGTTCTTTGAAATTACCCACTTTGAGTTTGTAATACGGCGACTGGTGCCAGAGATAAGCTTTTAGTTCGGGGAAATAGGTGTAAACTTTTGTTTTGGCGGCCAGCGCCTCGTCCCTGTTGTTGGTAGTGATCACCATCAGCCGGAAGCCTTTTACAAAACGGCGGGCATCACGGCTCGTTTCTTCATTGATCTGTGCCTGTTTTTTCACCAGCAGGTCAATACGGGGGTCTTTATGTACAACGACAGAATTGCTGTCTGTTTTCCTCCAGGTGCTATCCTGCGCATTT
>CAZROT010000027.1:0-10174 GCA_964601895.1 uncultured Yersinia sp. | reverse complement strand
ATACCCAGTTTAATTGTCGATAAAAATGATAATTGGCTCAATAGGATCAACGTGAGAGGCCCACAAGTTATTACCGGTATGAGAGGATGCGGGAAGACTATGTTATTAAGAGCCTTAGAATTTCATGCTCGAATTCGATATCAAAATGAAACAGAAAAAAATAATAAAAGCAAAATCATAAATCGATTAAAGGAGGAAAGCTATATTGGACTTTATGTCTCTTGTGTAAAATTACTGGAATTTGACAGTCATATCAAAAAGAATGAAAATATTGAAATTTTTGAGCCTTATTCAAAACTTTTCATAGCATATGCCATCCAATCAATTTATGCCATTCGTCATTTAAAAGATGAGATGACTGAGGTTTCTGTGTCCGTAAGAAGTGACTTTTACAAACCAATTGCTTCAGTCTTAAAGAGTCTAATAAAGGATTCTTCCGAAATAGATGATATCACAAGTGATTATGACCTTGAAATTAAGTTAAAGAAATATTTAAACTCCTTAAGCGATGGTATGGATACTTTTAGAATTAAAGTTCATCCCAAAATCGCTTTCCCACAACTAGCGGAATCAGTCAGAAAGGCATCTCCACTTCTCTCAAATTTTTATATTTACTTCCTACTTGACGATCTTTCTACTAGATACCTTGGCGATAAGAATATTTTAAAGCTCATTTCAGAATTGCTGTTTCAAGATGAGTCATGTGCAGTGAAATTTACTACTGAAGCGCAGACCTTGGAAATGGTAATTAAGGCACCAGGGAATAAATCACAAGCTAAGATTGGACGTGACTATACTGTATTCGATTTGGGTGAGGAAGTTAACAGAATTGTTCATGAAAATCCAAATGAGGGTAAGCAATTCATTGAAGAAATTCTCTATAAAAGATCAAAATTTCATGCTCAACACCCAAAGAATATTAGACCTTCCGCAATTCTTGGGGATGCTACATTAAAGTCCATTGCCGAGAGCATTGTTAAAAAGGAAAAAGGATCTGAGAAGAAAGGCATCTATCATGGTATGTCGGCATTAACGGCTGTATGTGTTGGTGATTTGGGCGATGTGATAACTCTATATGAGCATATTATCAGGCGAATCAAAAACGGAAGGAAATTTCCAGTTGATAAAGAAGTTCAAAATCAATGTTTCCTTGAACTATGCAATTCACGGTTGTACGATCTGAACAGACGAGATACCAGATTTTTGGATTTCGTTGAGTCCTTTGCTGATGCGTCCCATCATATGCTCTTACAATCATCTGTAAAAAAATCTAAGAGTACTAGGCATGAACTTCGGCAATATACTTCGATTTTCATCAACATTACGTATGGTGACAAAAAGAGACAATATGAACAAGTTAGAGAGTTAATTGATAACGGTATTTTCAATTTCCAAGGGGGGCCCGCAGCTTCACGGACTAATAGACAAGGATTAAAACCTCAACAACAATTCAAACTCGTCTTCAGAAAATTGTATGGCGTAAGCAAACACATTGGTCTTTCAAGTGCAGATAGATTTGAGTTATCAGGAAAAGCTTTGGCTGACTGGCTTGAAAACCCCAAAAAAGGGAAAGAAATACTTATAAATAATCTGAACTCAATAGGTGAAGAAGAACTGAATGGACTGCTATCTGAAAAACAAGCAATTGTTGAAAAAGCCGAGATTATTCTTTCTGGGCCTTCCCAATTAGGCCTATTTGAAAATGAACTTTCAGAAGATAATGAAGTGGAGAAAAAGGAAAGTTTAGATTTTTCGTTTATCCTAAACAAGCTACCGATTATTTCCCAGTTAAATAAAACTCAGGTTACTAAAATTGATATAGATGTTATTGTCATGGGCTTAGGGTTTGAAGATGCAACACTTAAATCTGCGATAGAATTGGCTGAATTAATGCCCAAAAAAGTCGTTTTTATTCAGTTTGCTAAAGTAGGAAAGTCAAAAGAAATTATTCAAGAGTTTAGGAAACGGGGGGTTACCAATGCCGTTAAAGTAAAATTTGAAGATTTTAGGAAAGGGAAGATCAACCTTTCGGGGAATGTTCTTTGTGACGTTACAGGATTGCCAAAAGGTGTCATTTTTGAAGTTTTAAAAAGTTCTCTGATTAATAACAAAATTGTTTATCTATCCCTTACAGAGCCTCAAAATATTTATCCATTGGATAGGGATATTAAAAAAGTTCTTTCTAAGAAAACTAATAAGGATACTTCTGATCTGCTCAATGAAGTATCAAAGCTTCTGAAGGGGGAATCAGGAGTATATAATATTATTAATCTATTACCTCATTATACAAATATTTCAGATCCTAGGGTCTTGTTTTCTTTTGCTTCTGCTAAACATGAAAGATTATACAACCTACTCGATAATCGAGACTATGACAAAATCAATATTGTGATACCTAAAGGAACCACTCCTAGAGAAGATCTATCAAGAATAGCAGCAAGTTTTGCTCTTAGAAAATATAACAATGCCGATGTCCACGAAATTCAAGAAAACGATATAAACGGAATTTTGGCTCAGCTTGCTAAAGACTATTACACCTATTTTATGGTTAATAATTTTCCTTTTGAAATTGCACTTACTGGGTCAAAATATCAAACGATATCAACTGCCATTTTCTGCTCACTTTTCAAAGTTTCTCAGTGTTGGTATGTCCAGCCCGAAAAATGGGATGAAGAAAGATTTTCAACAGGTGCCAAAGAAACATTCTATTATCAAGTCAAGCTCAAATGATTGATTACTCAAAATATCTCACGGCTTCTGCTGAACCCGAAGCCTCATCAATGATTGAAACATTCAGAGCTATTGGTTACAGCATTCAGTCTGCTATTGCTGATATAATAGACAATTCAGTATCTGGAGGAGCTAAAAATATCTGGGTGGATTTTGAATGGAAAGGGGCTGATACCTGGCTTTCTATAAAAGATGACGGGACTGGTATGGATAATGATGAGTTGATACAGGCTATGAGGCCCGGCAGCCGGAATCCAAATGAAGAAAGAAATAGCAAAGACCTTGGAAGATTTGGGCTGGAGTTAAAAACAGCTTCTTTTTCTCAATGCAGAAAGCTATCCGTGCTTTCCCGGAAGGCTGGGCTGAATATGGTTTACTGGACATGGGATTTGGATTTTGTCAGTCAAACAGGTAAATGGGATTTGATAGACTACATTCCTTCGGGATTTGAAGGCAGCCTCAATGAAACAGTATCAGGAACTATTGTTATATGGAATGATCTTGACCGCCTTGTAAAGAATCTGAAGGAAGATGATAAATCTGCCCTTGGAAAATTCCTTCAGGTCATGGAATCAGTAAAGAAACACCTTGCGATGGTTTTTCACCGCTTCATGGAAAGCAATCGGATAAAAATTTATTTTCAGCAAAGACTCGTAGATGCCTGGAATCCGTTTTTAATTGATGATTCAGCTACTCAAAAATTTCCCGAAGAACCACTACAAAATAATAAGGTAAGAATAAGAGGATTTGTTTTACCACATAAATCCAGGCTAACCGAAGAGGAATTTAAAAATGCGGAAGGGCCTGGAGGATGGAATGAACAACAGGGATTTTATATTTACCGCAATGAACGGCTTCTACTTGCTGGTCAATGGCTGGGGATGTTCCGAAAGGAAGAGCATTATAAACTTGCGAGAATTATGGTGGACCTGCCAAATAACCTTGATGCTGAATGGCAGATAGATATTAAGAAGTCGGTTGCCAGACCCCCGATAGGTTTACGGGATCAGCTAAAGGCTTATGCCAGCAAAGTGCGGTCACAGGCGGTAGATGTCTACAGGCATAAAGGCAGGGTATTACAGCGTAAGTATGCTTCTTTTCAGTTTCAGCCTGTATGGCAGGAAAAACTCAGACACGGAAAGCGATTTTATGAAATAAACAGAGAGCACCCTTATTTACGATCATTGCTGGAAACAGGAATAAATAAGGCAGGTGATCTCATTCATTTACTGCGTTTCATTGAGGAGACTGTACCTGTACCCCTTATTACTATTAAGGAAAGCGAGCAGCCAGAATTACAGGGTCAGCCATTTGAAGAAACCGATCAGGAGCCTGTTCGGCAGGCAATGAAGAAAATGTACGAAAGACTAACCAGTGATGGAAAATCTGACGATCAGGCAAAGGCAATTATTCTTAATATTGAACCTTTTAATCTGTTCCCGCACTTTGTTGATACATTAAACTAATCCTCTGATGATTCAAAATGCCATACGAACTGCAAGAACTCTTTTGCCCTCGACTGGGTCTGTTACAACTGAACAGGTTGAGAACGCCGTGAATATCGTTTTAAGTATTCCTGCCTATGCTGAAATGGAGAGAGAGCAGCTGATTCGTGAAATTCAATCTGTCTATAATATCCGGATAGATGAATTCAGGATAATTGAGTCGCATGAAAGAAGAATCCCCTGGATAAATGACAGAAAATCTTCTATTTGGCCGCAGGGACGGACTACATTCTGGAGCAGATACCGGGATTACCTGGAGATTGAAAAAAATTTTGCTCCGGATGTCCTAAACAGACTTGACAGGCTGACAGATAGGATCATGGATGGCTTATTTGATCCTTCCCAAAATGTGATTATAGACAAAAGAGGCTTGGTTGTTGGTCAGGTACAGTCAGGTAAAACATCCAATTATACAGGACTAATTTGTAAAGCTGCAGATGCGGGCTTTAAACTTATTATAGTACTTGCGGGTATTCACAATAACCTCAGAAGTCAGACGCAGCTACGGCTCGATGAAGGATTCCTTGGTTTTGACACACAAACGGACAGAGTGAACCGGGAACGAAGAAGGAACATAGGAGTAGGAAATATTGATAATAGCCTGATCGTTCACCCGCTTACGTCAAGTCTTGAAAATGGTGATTTTCGTGCTGCCACTGCTAATGCAGGCCTCACCAACTTTAATACCTCAGAACCTATTGTAGCAGTTGTAAAGAAGAATGCAGGTGTTTTAAATCGTTTGCTTCAATGGCTGATGGCACAGTCAATTGAAAGGCCGGATGGCAGCAGGATTATCAGGAACAAGTCCTTATTATTAATAGATGATGAGGCAGATAATGCCTCAATAAACACAAGACCTGAAAATGATGGTACTACAAGAATAAACGGACTTATTCGGGATATACTGCGGCTGTTTGACAGGAGCGGATATGTTGGATATACGGCAACTCCCTTTGCGAATATTTTTATTCCGCTAACCGAGGATGATTTGTTTCCAAGAGATTTCATTATTAATTTACCTGCACCCTCAAATTATATAGGGCCGGATAAAGTGTTTGGTTTTGAACCTCTGGAAGATGATGAAGAATCAGATACGGTTTTGCCGATTGTGACAAGAGTAGATGACCACCAGCCTTTCCTGCCGGATATACTAAGACACCGTGATAACTTTCATGAGTTTGGAAGTGATCCTGAAGGAAGAAGAGAAATACCCCTGCCGACAGAAGTGCCAGTTTCATTGAGACTGGCTATAAAATGCTTTATTATCACCTGTGCAGTAAGAAGACTCAGAGGTCAGACGGCTGTACATAATTCGATGCTCGTTCATGTGTCGAGACTCATTGCATGGCAACGACAGGTAAAAGACCTGGTAGAGACTGTATTCAATTTTTATCGCAGAGGAATTGAAATGAATATACCCGAAGTAATTGAAGAAATGAGACAGGCATTTGAAGAAGATGGCGGATCATACAGATCATATCTAACGACCACACAACAAATACTTGATAGCAACCTGGTAAATATTGACCCTCACATACAGGTTCATGAATGGAATGACGTTTTCCCTTTACTTAACGATGCTGCTTCAAGAATTACAGTAAGAGAAATTAACGGAGGCTCTGCTGATGCTCTGAATTATTTTGATCATCAAAACGGGCTGTCAGTTATTGCAATAGGAGGTGATAAACTATCAAGAGGGTTGACCCTCGAGGGTCTTTCTGTTAGTTATTACCTGCGGGCATCGAGAATGTATGACACATTAATGCAAATGGGTCGCTGGTTTGGGTATCGCCCGGGGTATGTTGATCTTTGTCGTTTATTTATCAGCAGAGAACTGAACGAATGGTTTTGTCACATTACCCTTGCATCACAACAATTAAGAGACGAATTTGATTATATGGCTGATGTCGCAGGAAGCACCCCAGACCAGTATGCTTTAAGGGTCAGAACACATCCCGGAGTATTACAGATTTCTGCATCCAATAAAATAAGGAGGGCTGTAGAAGTCAGGGTTTCCTGGTCAGGAAGGCTGGTAGAGTCTTATGAGTTGTGTAAGGACACGGATATTATCCAGAGAAACTTTAATGCAGCCTCGTCGCTGCTTAATAATTTGGGTGCCCCAAATGAAATATCCGGTAATAATTACCTGTACAGAAATGTTCCACTTGGCCTGATTAAGCAATTTCTCCAGGGATTTGAAACATATGACAACCTTAAGTCTGCATCACCTGCAAACCTTTTGAGATTTCTTGAGCTGAATGAAAGATATAGCGAACTCAATACCTGGAATGTTGCCATTATCTCGAAAGAAAGAACCAGTAAAAGAATAAACATCAATAACCTTGATATTGGTCTAATAAGAAGAACCCAGGATACAGGTAAATCAAGCGATGATCTGTATTATATAAGAAAATCACATATAATCAGTCCGGGAGACGAGTTTATTGATCTCACAGATGAGGAGTTTGGGGTATCGCTTCAGCGAACTCACCAGCTTTGGCAGGAATCTGGAAAAACCGGAGCCCCCTCTTATCCTTCCGGAGAAGTAGTAAGAAATACAATCAGAAAACCTAACCGTCCGTTGTTGCTTTTGTATTTCCTTGATCCGGAAGGCGCCAGTCTTACAATTGAAACTCCTGTGATTGGGTATGCCATCAGCTTTCCGGCCAACGACAGGGACGATGCTGTAAGCTTTGCTGTACATGAGCAATTGTTAAATCAGTTTAATCAACAGGATGATTTAGAGCCAATACAACAGGAAGATGATGAGGATTAATGAAATATGGAATGAAATGGAAAACGATAAGTCTTTATCTTCAGGCTTATTGCTAAGGAGGTATGCTCCAACTGTAATGCCGGACGTATATGTTGCATTGCGCCAGCCTGAAAAATTGCATTGCATTGCGCTATGTCTCTATTCTAAAATCCAAATTAATCTATCTAGATATAGTAATTTGAAGGACATCAGTCTTGAACTTATTCCGGATGAAAGCGATCGTACAAAACAATACCTTTTAGTGTTGTTATTGTTTCAGCAGCATAAAGATGTTTTCGCAACTCTTTGCGAAGATTTAATCTATGGAATCGGAAATATAACAGAAGAAAGCATAGTTGTAAGAGAATTGCTAAACCGCCTTGAAAAATGGAAATCACTTTTCGACAGAGCAGGTCTCCAGGGTCTGTCACCTGAAGAACAAAGGGGCATTTTTGGCGAACTTTATTTTCTAAGAAAATGGCTTACTCATTCATCGGATACACTAAGGTGTATCGAAGCCTGGCTTGGCCCGGAGAAGGATTTACGAGATTTTCAATTAACAAATTGGGGAATTGAGGTAAAAACAACACATAGCAATAATCATCAGAAACTGCATATAAGCAGCGAAAGACAATTAGACACAACAAATCTGAACACACTATTACTCTACCATCTTTCTCTGGAAACTCAGCAACAAAATGGAGAAACTTTGAATCAAATAGTTGATTCAATAAATGATTTATTGAGCACAGATTTGGCAGCACAGACGCTTTTCAGATCGAAACTTTTACAGAGTGGTTACTATATACATCACAGACCTAATTATGATCGTATCGGCTATCATGTAAGACAGGAATTTTTTTATAATATCAGAGAGGACTTTCCAAGGATTGAGGAAAACGATATCCGCAATGGGGTTGGTGATGTTAAATACAGCATCATAATATCTGACCAGTCTGCTTATGTGGTTGATGAATCTTCTGTAATTGAAATAATTAATCAAAATGGCTGAGAAAATTGAAAATATTGAGCTCTTCAAGTTTTATCAGACCCTTCAACAGGATATTCGTTCAGAACAATTGACTGAAGAGGAAGGCGGTACTCTTGAGCAATTGTTTACGCAATATGCAGCAGGGTTTCTCGCAGAGTCAGGTGAAGCTGAAAACATACGTGTTGCGTATGACGAAAAAGTATTAAAAACAGGTGTTCAGCACAAAATTAACGCTTATGCTATTGCTGATAATTATGAAACACTTGACCTTATTATTACAATCTATAACGGAACTGCTGAAATATGTACGGTTGCAAAGGCAGACATTGACAAAGCAGCAAAAAGGGTTTCTAATTTTTTAAAGAATGCTGTTTACAAGGACTATGTTAATGAGATAGAGGAATCTTCAGAAATTTTCCAGTTGGCACATGCTCTTGCGGAATCAAGGGAAATAAAAGACACTCTTGTAAGAGTAAATGCAATAATATTGACAGATGGCATCTATACAGGGGAATTTCCTGTCAATCAATCCATCCATGGTTATCCTGTTTTCTATAAAATTGTCGACCTTAATTATCTATATAATATTTCTGAAAAATCCCACATCCCAATTGAAATAGATTTTAAAGCCGATGGATACAAAATACCCTCTATTCAGTCTCCATCTGTGAATGATGAATACCAATCATATCTGGCAATAATTCCCGGAGAGGCTTTAATAAACATTTATGAACGTTTTGGCTCAAGATTGCTGGAGCAGAATGTTCGTTCCTTCCTTCAGTTTACAGGAAAAGTAAATGCCGGCATTAGGAAAACAATATTGACTGAACCTCACATGTTCCTTGCATTTAATAACGGTATTGCAGCAACTGCAGATTCTATCGAACTTGAAAAATCACAAGATGGCAGTGGGACATTTATAACGAAAGTAAACGACCTGCAGATTGTAAATGGCGGTCAGACGACTGCATCAATTTATCATACATGGAAAAAGGATAAAAAGGATGTTTCTAATATACATGTTCAGGTTAAGTTATCTGTAATAAAAAATAAGGAGAAATTCAGCAGCATTGTCAGCCAGATTTCTGAATATGCAAATACCCAGAATAAGGTTTCAGTTTCTGATTTGAGCTCTAATAGACCTTACCATATAGAATTAGAAAAATTATCCAGAAGTATTTGGGCGCCGCCATCAGAAGGGCAATCCGTACAGACAAGGTGGTTTTATGAAAGAGCAAGAGGTCAATATAAAAATGCCAGAATAAAAGAGGGCTTCACAAAAGCCCGACAGAAAGCATTTGATCTTAAGAATCCGAAAGCACAAATGTTTACAAAAGAAGATCTCGCCAAATATGTAAATTCCTATGGTGAGGTAGTTGATGGAAAAAAAACGCTGATAGGGCCGCATTTTGTAGTAAGGGGAAATCAGAAGAACTATGTTCAGTTTATGAATCATAACCTACCGAAAAAAGTTGATAGCATTTATTTCGAAGACATTGTCGCAAAAACAATTCTATTCCGAACTGCGGAAAAGAAATATGGCGTTAAACCAAATTCTATAGGCGATATGAGGTACATAACAGTACCATATTCTATCGCATATCTTGCCGAAAGAGCCAGGCTGGATTTATATAAAATATGGAAGAATCAGTCTGTTTCGGAGAATTTAAAAGAGCTTTTGTATAATCTCATGGTTCAGATAGAAACATTCATTAAGAAAAATGCACCTGGCTCACTCTATGGTGAGTGGGCTAAAAAAGAAGAATGCTGGCTCGAGGTGAAAAAACAAGATTTTACTGTGGATTTTCGTAGTATCAAAGCCGATTTGGAAGACCCTAAAAATATTCAATTAAGAAAAAAGCTTTCTGAAGATGAAGCTGAACAATCACAAATTTCTTTTGAATTAGAAAAAATAAAATCGGTGCCCGATAAAATCTGGCATATGATCGAAGAATGGGGAAGAGTTACAGGACTTCTTTCTGTACAGCAACAAAATGTTGCCTGGAATCTATCCGGTAAAGTCAGAAGCAATATCAAAATTTCCGATTATGAAAGATCATCAGGTATCAGAATTATCGATACAGTAATAGACCATGCTCCCGAAATCCTTTTTGAAATTGACGATATGGAAAATATTTCTTCGTGTAAGCTCCCCCTTTTTTAGTGCCGGGGTCAGTTAGAGTTTTCAAATGT
>CAZROT010000026.1:0-11125 GCA_964601895.1 uncultured Yersinia sp. | reverse complement strand
GACCTCTATGTTTACTGGTTTATTGTGCCATGTGACTGAGTTAAAACATAATTTTATCACTGTCGCCAACAATCGATCAGCCAGTGCATTTTTTTACGCGTTTCACATACAGTAAGCTGAGACCCCAATGACAGTGGCGTTTACGTTTACTCTCTTGTGTCTGTGTCTGTGTCTGTGTCTGTGTCTGTGTCTGTGTCTGTGTCTGTGTCTGTATCTGTGTCTGTATCTGTATCTGTATCTGTATCTGTATCTGTATCTGTATCTGTATCTGTGTAACACTGGCTCAAAAATTGCCGGTCACACAACATAATTACGTTAAACTTGCCACTGTGCTTGCGCTTTCTCGTTACTCTTTGAATTAATACGTTAATATTACGCTATCCTGTCAGGAACTTCTGATTTTTTATAATCTCTCTTACTACAGAACGAAGATTGTTTTTAGCTTGAGCCGCTCTGTGGCTCAGGCTTTATCGCGACACAATCTTCCAAAACCACCCATAGGCACCTTCAGGAGAAATAGTGGAAATTCAATGCGAATGCGGAAACTTCCGCGCCGAACTAACAAAATTCCCGCAAGCAACCCCCGGTCGACTGCGTTGCTACTGCGATGACTGCCAGTCTTACTTACATTTTTTACAGCGAACTGACCTGCTTGATGCTAACGGTGGAACAGAAATTATCCCGGCTTATCCCAGCGACATCAAAATCCTGCAAGGCAAAGAGCACCTGAAGTGTACGCGGCTGTCACCTGCTGGTATGTACCGCTTTTCCACAACCTGCTGTAACACGCCCATCGCCAACACCTCCCCCAGGCGCCCATGGGCCGGAATTCTTCGTCGCGCGTACACCACCAGAGATCCCCATAAACTCGATCAATCACTGGGCGAAGTTCGTGCCAGTATTATGGGAAAATTCGCGCACGGCACACCACCGAAAGGAACACCCCAGACGTTCAACCTCAAAGGTTTTATCGGCGTAATACCTTTCATTCTTAAAGGCAGACTCCTCGGTCGCCACCAACCCTCGCCATTTTTCGAGGGTGACACACCGGTAGTGACACCCCATGTGCTGTCGAAGGAAGAACGCCAGAAGGCACTAGAATCGGCGGCCAGGAAACCCTGAAAAGGGCTCTATCACTGGAATTCAGCTGTAGCGACAAGGCTGGAGGGAAAGGCCCTCTGGCCTACTCAAAGGCAACTTTTTTGAAATTCTGGAGACATCGACTGACAACACTGACCTGCACCTTAAAAAGGTTTACGCCAGCGGGGAATTGCTGGAAATGGCAACTACCGGGGATTTCCAGGTAGTTCAACAGGAGGGACAACGCTGCGTTTCGCGGATCGGTGCTTTACCATTGCCAGTTAAAATTCAGGCTCGCGCCATAGCCACGTGATTCCCCTGCATATTGATTGAAACTGACAGAGGTCAGGGTGTTTTTCCCTTTAATTCGCATGCCAGGACTCAGTCGCCACTGTCCTTTTTTATTCTGTGCGCTTTCCTGCTCAATGGCTATGCCATTAAGCCATGCCTGGCTTGCAGGTGTGCTCTGGCTTAAGATATGCCGGTAACTGAGCAATAAATGGGGCTCTATATGCAGGTTTGTCTGTATGGGTAGTACGTGGTTGACACGCAGACTGGCTGTAGCAGTGTTACGCTGGGCAGATGCACCTGCCACGTTCAGCGCCATTTCTCCGCCAGTTTCCTGAAAATTATTCAGCTTTACCCGTGAATGACGCAATGCCAGCGCGGGAATAAATTGCCAGCTCTGTATATTTATTATGGAGCCGCCATTTAATTCAACATGGCTGCTGAGGCCCTTTGCTTTACTCTGGTAATGGTCTGAAAAAGGTGCGGGTAGTGCTCTGTGAGCCCCGATATCCATATATGTGGCAAGCAACTGCCCTCCCAGCCAGGGGCCCTGTTCCAGACTACCCTGTAAACCATAACGGCCATAAAGTGAAAGCAGGTGATTGTCGGTGTCTGCCCGGGCGTGGGTGTAAGAGGTGCTTCCTTTTATAATACCGACAGCGATACCAGTACGTATTTGTTGCTGATTTTGCTCCACACCGAGCAGTACTCCATGGTTTCTTTGTTGTGTACTGAGCTGCCCTGCCTGTCCATCCTGATGCAGTCTGTTATCAAACCCGCTTAGCCACATGCTGTATTCCTGATGCGTACAACTGTTTTTGGAATGAGATTTTTTATTCTTACACTGCGCCTCTGGCGCCAGGGAGTTCAGGGACTCAGACGGGCCACTGTGTGAATCTGCCAGTCTGTCAGAAAGTTGTTCAGCAACACGTTCATTGGTCTGAAATGCCAGTGTCTGAACATCTGCATATAGTTGCCCGCCGACCAGACCGTACAGTTGATTGTCAGCCGTGCCTGCATTCAGACTCTGGCCAAGCCAGGTATTGTATGCTCCGGGTTTTATTGCAACAGGCTGGTCACGCATTGCGTTGAGTAGCCGTGCTCCGGCCAGCGCGTTGCTTTGTTGTGTTGTCTGGCCTGGCAGCGTGACAGAAGAGACGCGCAGGTCAGCCCGGTTACCCTGAAAAAGTAAATCAAAGCGACTACCGGTCGCTAGCCCTTCCTCTGGCTGGACAAGTTGTGAAAACCCACCGGTAAATCGGCCCTGAGATTCCAGTACAGCAAATTTATCCCCAGGCACTGGAGTAAAATTATTACTCGCCTGATAGCTGATACCGCGTAATTTTGGCTTTATTGTACCAGCGAGATGAAACTGATTGCCCTCTCCTTGTACCAGGATACGATCGTACTGCCCGATGCCGTTACCAGTACCATAGCCATCTATATCGAGGTGTGTCTGACTACTGGTGCTTAGTGTTAACGGCGCCATAATGTACTGAGTACCTGCAAAGTTTCCTGGTGCGAATGTTCCTGTTACATGGGTCCGTGCCGCAATAATCCCGCTTCCGCTTAATGTGCCTTGTACATTAATAAGGTGAGGAGAACGCACTATTCCGTCGATGACCAGGTTAGCATCCGGTTCAACAACGGTAGCGGAATCGGCGAAATAATTATTTCCAGTAAGTACAACACGGCCTTCGCGTACGATAAGCGCCGGAAGGTAGTTATTACCTGAAAGTGTTAAATCACCCCGCCCGCCTTTAATTAACCAGCCCGTTCCGTCTATATCGTTTTCCCATAAATCGTGGTTAAACGCCGGCAGTATGGCGTAAAAATTTTCCCGTAGCCGTGCAGGTCCTTTTATAGCGCGATCGAGGTTAACCAGGCCATGACCGTATACCGCATCAACACCGGGTTCACCCAAATCAGTGGCAGTTGTCAGTAGCACTTCCCGTACCTGAGTGATATCCATCCAGGGAAAGCGTTCCTGAAGTAATGCGAGAGAGCCGGTGACCATCGGGGCTGCCTGAGAAGTGCCTGACATGGTCTTGTAGGTATCAGACAAGGTAGAGGAGTAAATTTCTTCACCTGGTGCTGCCAGACACCACTGTGAGGCAACACCACAGCGGTTGGAAAAATCGGCGATGATATTATTTTTATCAGTGGCGACCACGACCAGCCAGTACTTTTCCAGCTCCGGACGAAAATAAGGTAATAGTGCCTCTGCACCTGCGGGATTATCCGCTGCTTCTTTGCTTTTCTTTCTGAATTGTCTGGCGTTTTCTATGATGTCAGCGACATTGACAGCGGGTGTTGCATTCGGGGGAGAATGATGCTCTGCATCGGCGCCTGTAACTTCTGCTTGAACCTCGTCATTTTCAGCCTCCAGTAACGCCAGAAATTCCCGCTCTTCTTCGGATAGCTCAGGCTCAGGGGTGTCAGTTTTAATAACAGGAAGCGTAACGGCTGTATTTAGACCTGGCGGCTTACCCGCTTCATCAGGAATGTCGATGCACATTAGATCTTTTGCAGCTTGCGGTAAAAAACAGTATGGCCCGGTCACCGGTCTGGCATTGTTTCCCGCACCCCAAACCTGAAGAATACCTTTCTCTGCCGCTGCGACGGCAGTGTTAATAACCTGACTGTTTTCTGCCTGTTCTTTATAATGTTTTGCACTTATCTCAGGTAGTGTCAAGCTTAAGTCTCCCCAGCGAAAACTATCTCCCCAGCTGTTATTGATAATCCGGACTCCTTGTTCCTGTACGACGGCAAGACCCTGAATTTTGGCTGCAGGATCAAGGACAAGGTAATAGCCACCTGCAGCAAATAACTGGGCGCCATAAGCAACACCATGCATTCCCCGACCATCTCTTTTAGCCGCGATAATACCAGCCACATGGGTACCGTGTTCACTGTCATTATTTTCAGATTTGCTATGCTGACTGCCGACAAGCTCCGGATGAGTTAATGCGACCCCGCTATCAACAATCCCGATTTTAATCCCTTTTCCACTTAGTCCTTTTTGATAGGCCGCATCGGCTTTAATAGCTTTCAGGCCCCAGTTAGCATCGTATTCATCTTTACGTTCCTTCTCAGTCAGCTGTTGCGCTAAAACGCTGTGCGCCAGAAAGCTCAGGCTCAGACAGCTGAGCTGGTAGATTTTACTCATTTATCACTCATTGATTATTAAAGGATTAGCACCACAGGTGGTGTGACGAATTAAATAGTGGCCTGATATTCAGATGAATTCTTTTAAACTGTGTTGTCAGAGATTTTTGCGCATCTTGCTGTCCCAGCTGTACGCTTTTTTCGCGTCAATCTATTAGAAATAAGTTACCCTGAATATAAAATAACGACTTTTTTGGCAGGCGCTGCGTGAAAGTCCAGACCTCGGTAGTCAGTGATGATTTGTTAACTGCTATGAAAGAGCCAGAGATATTGAGTATTAAAGCGAAACGAGAGATAGCTCATAAAAGAAAAGACGTATCATTTGGCTCCCAGAAAATCGCCTGGTATCTGTTGCCATTCATTTCTGTCACTCACAAAACATGGCAATAACTGTGGGTACCTTTGCAGCGTTGGTATCGGTATTTTTCATTGTTTGTATTAACTATGAGCGCTTTCTGCCAGTGTGATACTATTTTGTTAAGCATAATGACAGGATAATTGATTAAAAAGGATAAGAGAATGTCATTATTTTCCTGTTTTCGACCCAATAAGACGGGCAGAAACACGGCACTCCAGCCTGCCGGGATGCAGGTAGATGTAGTATCTCCCTCATTGAAGACAATGGTTAACAACATAAAAAATATAGAAAATATAGAAAATACCGTTGTTGAAAAACTGCTTGGCAGTGGGCGTTGCATCATTGAAACACCCTGCAGCTACTATACTCTCTCTGAAATAGAGAGAGAGAGTGAACAAACAAGTATCAAAAGAACCAGTAAACCATTCAGTCTGCAGGTGTTTTTTGCCAATATTAAACGGATTGTCTGCTCATTTGCTCAGCAATCCCGGGAGAGTAAACTGACATGGGCAGTTAGTGAGGCAATCCATAAAATGAAGTGGTTCAGAATCAATTTTGCACATCAAGCGGCTATGGAGCAAACCCCTATAAATAGTGAATGCCGAAGGGTCATGGGGGATGCAGGAATAAACAAGGAGACAGGAGTAGAGAAAGTCAGCATAGAGCCAGAGAACTCACTGATGAATGGGATGCAAAAATTGCCTGACCTTATTATCAACAAGATGAAGTCTGCAAGTAGTAAACAAAGCCTTAATGAGTTAAAGGAAGTACTTAATGCCTGGAATGAACAACAGCAGCGAGTGGTAAAGTTTTCTGTTAACGGCCAGTTTACTGAAGCACTGGCGGCCTTGCGGGCCGTTGTTAACAAGTACGATGCTATTTTAACAGGCATTCCACAGGCACCGACAATGCTGAATGATTTATATCAACAGTTTATTAATGCGGGTGCCGATTCTGCTATTCTGATCTCAGGAGAAGCCAATAGCAGCCTGACATAAAACAGCGTTTATCGCTGAGTTAAATAAACTTATTCCTGTCGGTCAGAAATTGCCGGTCAACAGTACATCACAGAAAATTCTTACTGCCTGGCAATCTGTGCCTGCTGCCCGTCAGGCCGGATTTAATGCGCAGTATCGCCAAATGTCGTATTGCAGTCAGCCCTGTTTGCACCCGATCAGTTTACCCGGATTGACTGGGCCATGCGCCACGCCCTTTCCATAAAAGGCTGGTCTGTCAGCAGTGAGGGCAACCGGATGTACATCCGCCCCGCACCGGTTATACAACCTGGCGTGAATGTGAAGAGGAAAGAGATTCAGAAAATCTTCAATCCTGGCAACAGAGACTTAAAAATTAACCTGCCTGTGACCACAACTAAACGCGTCTATAGCGAACAGATTGTGGATTTTTCCGTCTCCGTTAAAAATCATTTATAACCCGAAAACCCTATTCCCCGCTTGTCAGATTAAATTTGAGCTACTAGAAATTTTTTTGATACAGAATTTATAACACTCCCCTTACCTGTTTGTAACAGTACCATCTCATGCATCCTACTGAATAGACTCCATGAATGGCTTCAGAAAATTTTTTACATTTGGCCAGTTATGTTCATTTTTTCCACTGTATATATCAGCCATCGCTTCCGCAAAAGCTTCTCTTGCACCTTCAGCTGTACCGTTTTGCCAGAAATAGTCATCAGCAGAACCAGGCGATGTTTTAGATAAATCTGCTTTCCATGCGTTCCTGAAATCCTCTCTGTTACTCACAGAATCTCCTGAAGTCGGTTGAGCGTATTTACCTAATCCAGCCAACTCTCCAAAACAAAAATCGATGGAATGGGAAAACTCATGTAATACAAGGTTGCTTGTACTATGTTGATCACTTATCATCCATTCTCCTGAAGGCTTCTGTATCATGGCAATAGTCGTGTGTCCCAGACTACCGGCACCTGGTATCACATCCCATGTAACAGCGTTGCCCCCTGCTTTTTGACCTTTTAAATCTTCAGTATCTTCGCTGTTAGTGATGTTATCGTTTGTAATAATAATTTTTTGGCCAAGTGATAGTGCTTTATTAAGAACATTCGTTGGCAGTTTCATCAGATCTAACGCGACCCGTGTAGCATCAATGTGCATGCCAGGGGGATCTGTACTAAAAGTAAACAGGCTTCTTACTGAATCGTATTTCTTAGTAAAATTGTTAATGCTATCTATACCGTGCTGACTAAGCGTTGCACCTTTTTCTAAAGGAACTTTGTTTTTGTAACTTTCCCAAACAACGTTAAATGTGTTCGGCCCAAAATTTCTTTTTATATGGTAAAAAATATCCTCAACCGTTGTTAATTGTTTTGGTAATCCTGCTTTTAGTGAATTTATAAAAAAGTCTGAAGAGAAATTCTCACCCTCTTGTGAACGCGCAGCTAACCTGTTTTTTTCAAAATTCAGTTCACGTTCTGCTAAACGTTTTTCAAGACCAGCCTGATCCTGTTGTCTGGTAAAAACAGTCTGCTTGTTTTCAATAGTTTTAATTTGCTTATCAGCTAGTGCAACTTTTCCCGCAAGTGTGCGTACTTCATGTTTCATTAGGCGAATCAGCCTTTTTTTAACATCAATGTCACTGGTGCCAGGTACATCAGGAAAACTCGGTTTAGGCTCGTTCTTAAGGTCTTCGAGTTCGTTTTTACTAGTCTCAAGTTTTTTCTGTGCATCAGACAGCTTTTCCTCTATATCAGTTTTTTCTTTTTTAGCTTTGCCTAGCTCTGTTTCCAGATTTTTCTTGGTTTCTGTCAATTCTGTGTCTTTTTTATTTAACATCGTAATCTTTTCTTCCAGATCACCGATGTCCCCTTTACGGAGGGCAACAATTCTTTTTTCTAAGTCTGCGTCATTATTCGTAGAATTTTTTTCATCAACTGTACCCGGAACAGTGGGGAATGCTATATCAGGCGCTAGTTCCATAGAGGATATTTCAGTAGAGGGTAACGCATTCTGTAATTGAGGCAGGTTGCTGAATGTGCGTACCTTTGTGTCATCAGGCAGCATGAGTGCAATCTTCCCGGGCTGGGTTTTACTCATCCATACCGTAGGCTTCGTCACATCGCCCTCTGGTTTTTGTGTAACAACAGCGGCACTACTCCCAAGTGCCGCTTGCATAGAGGTAACCTGAATGTCGGGTAAGGCATGCTGTAATTGAGGCAGGTTGCTGAATGTGCGTACCTTTGTTTCACCAGGCAGCATAAATGCAATCTTCCCGGACTGGGTTTTACTCATCCATACTGTAGGCTTCGTCACCTCGCCCTCTGGTTTTTGTGTAACAACAGCGACACCACTCCCAAGTGCCGCTTGCATAGAGGTAACCTGAATGTCGGGTAAGGCATGCTGTAATTGAGGCAGGTTGCTGAATGTGCGTACTTTTGTTTCACCAGGCAGCATAAATGCAATCTTCCCGGGCTGGGTTTTACTCATCCATATCGTAGGCTTTGTTACCTCGCCCTCTGGTCTTTGTGTAACAACAGTAATACCAATCCCAAGTGCCGCTTGCATAGAGGCCACTTGTTTTGCAGGCTTTAATTCCAGTGTATTTACAGTATTCTGTACGGTTGTTAATGGAACATTAACATTGCTATTGTGCTTAGCATTAGCAGAATCGCTATTCTGTTTGATCGGCGAATTTGATAATCCATTATTTTTAATAGGAGTTGTCATTTTATCACCTTCTAAGCCGTATTATTCAGTCCTTCTTGCGGTAGAATAATGAAGTCAATCATCATTATTTATTTAAAATAAGTATAATTAGGTAATTATTTACTATCAAATAATGCAATTAATTAATTGTTGGTATGCTATAAGAGCCCTGTTGCAAACGGGGTGGTTGAACGTCATTAACTTTCGAACATGATCATGTCAGCCAAAGGTCGCCTGCTGTTTACAGAGGTAGAGAAATCAGCAGGATTAGTCAGCAATCTGACAACATCATCGCGAAATCCCGGTTGCACATGCTCATCAATCCATTCCATAAACAAGTGGTTGTTTCCCAGGTGCATCGCACCCGGATATATACCGCCGGGAGCACTATCTACCTGTTTGTATACCGAATTTTTTACTGCCGTCCTCAAATTAACATTTGAGCTAGAAATCTGTATCATTGCGATAAGAAGGGCATAATTATCACAGACTGCTAAGACATCCAACCTCCGTTCTAATGTCGGTGCATTTTGCCAGGCCTGCTTCAGGCCTTTGGTATGAGTTATCCTATCAGCAACAAATCTGTCGTACGCTGATGTCTTACTCATTCTGTCCGCCACATCAATCAGTCTCATCTCCCCCGTTTTCTCACCTGGCCTTTTATAATAGGTTATGTTTGCTGGTTTGGTATCAAGAAAGCGTGTTCCTTTTTTATGTGCGATGGCCATGTCATTAGCCAGTTTTTTGAAAGTCGACAAAGGTGCATACAGCAATGAAGAACGATGGCCAGATGTTTCATCTAACGTTGGTATGCCAGCATTAGGGATAACCATCATATTCTCCCTCACCACCTTACCAGCTACGATAGTTGACAAACCTTCCAGATCCTTATTATTGACTTTGGCATCCTGTTTAAAATTCTCACCTGCATTCTTATTAATAAGAGAAACAAACCTGGAATCCTGCCTGTCTACAATCTTGAAGTTACCTTCACTGGGTATTACCGGAGCAGTAGCAGGACGATATATAACGCGTTCATCGGTAAAGCGCGGATTTTTAGGATCCATATGGAAGAAAAAGGTTTTTCCTTTTTTCTGAGTTTTATCATCACGATATTCTTTTTCTACATACCCCATTGAATTAGGCTTCTTCGCCCTTAATTCGTTAAGATGTTTGCGAAAAGCATTTTGAATGGTCGTGGCGGCTTTTTGTTGTTGTGATAATTTATTTTTATCAGGCATTACTGGTGCCTGTTGTTTTAGTGCCTGAGAATGCTGTTGTAATGATTTATTTCTATGATGTGTTCGTGTTGATTTTTTTGGTACCTGAGCCTGTTTTGACAAAACAGGATATGATTTGAGAAAATCCCTGATGCTGAGTATGTCTTCCAGGTGCACGTAATCATTGCTGGTTGCAATTCGATGGCCAAATTTTGCCGCCACAGAGGTGGCTGCCTGCTGACCAAAATGTTTTTCAATAAAACCTGGCAATTTACCGGGATCGACTATCTGCACAAGCTGTCCTTCTATAGATGAAAATCCGGACTCCAAGGGTAATTGCATAAAGGATCTTTGAGTAGAGGGTAACGCATTCTGTAATTGAGGCAGGTTGCTGAATGTGCGTATCTTTACCTCACCTGGCCTCATGAGTGCAATCTTCCCGGGCTGGGTTTTACTCATCCATACCGTAGGCTTCGTCACCTCACCCTCTGGTCTTTGTTGCACAACAGTGACACCACTCCCAAGTGCCGCTTGCATAGAGGCAACCTGAATGTGGGGTAACGCATGCTGTAATTGAGGCAGGTTGCTGAATGTGCGTATCTGTGCCTCACCAGGCAGCATGAGTGCAATTTTCCCGGGCTGGGTTTTACTCATCCATACCGTAGGCTTCGTCACCTCGACTTCTGGTCTTTGTGTAACAACAGTGATACCCCTCCCAAGTGCCACTTGCATAGAAACAGCCTGCTTTACAGGATTTAATCCCACTGTATTTACAGTATTCTGTACGGTTGTTAATGCACTACTAAGGTGTTTAGCAGATTGGTTAGTTGTATCGCTATTCTGTTTGATCGGTGAATTTGATAATCCATTATTTTTAACAGGAGTTGTCATTGTATTCACCTGCATTATTCAGTGCATTAATGATGCAAAAATTAACCGGATAAATATTTTTTAGTATAAGTATAGCTTATGATAAAGGGCGTCTTACGGATGAAAACGTGGCGAACAGCGTTACCACAAGCCTGCTACGATTAGCGCCTGCCTGATTGAGAAAGCCAGCCTGACTGAGAAAAAAGTACTGCCGTTCCCCTGCCATTTTCGCTGCTGGACCTGCAGGCCCACATGAGCAGAGCGCACGGGATGTCGGCACAACAATAATGTGCAGATACCTGTGCCCGACAGAGCGGGAGCAGTTACATGGAGTGAATAAGCTGGCAGAAACAGCAGCTGACATCCCGCACGGCAATATAGCGCCTGTGAATTTTTTCCTATAATAAAAATTATGTTTTAACTCAGTCACATGGCACAATAAACCAGTAAACATAGAGGTC
>CAZROT010000025.1:0-12011 GCA_964601895.1 uncultured Yersinia sp. | reverse complement strand
AACGCCAGCTCAGAAAATCAAAAGACAGAAACTGCGAATTGCAGGTGAGAACTGCGACTTGAAGGGTTGCCAACCTTGCAAAGGTCACTACCCTACCCTTGCAGACATTGCAAAGGTTGGCAACCCTGGTTATGAACCCTGGCTAAGAAAATGATAAGCCGGATACTTTGGATAGCGGGCATACCCTTTGTTTTATCCCTTGCTTATCCTGCCTTTACACTGACCTTAAACCAGGCTATACAGCGAGAGATGAACGAAGGATGAACGAAGGAAACTTGACTTTGCCCGGGATTTTTTATAGTTTAGAGTGACTAAATCCTTATACTATGGCACAAAGTTCCAGTTCAGTGTTGTTACGAAATTTCAGGGGCCAGATCGGCAAACAAATCGTAGTGAAACGATATGGGAAAAAAACCGTGATCACGGCTTACCCGGATATGAGCCGGGTGAAACCCAGCCAACTTCAAAAAAAGAAACGAAAAGTTTTTGCAGAGGCTGTTGCTTATGCACAGTTGATCAATAATGACCCTGTGCTGAAGGCAACGTATAAGAGGAAAGTGAAGAAGGGGCAGACGGTGTATCATGCAGCGATCAAAGAGTATATGGGGAGGCGTTAGCCGGGAGACGGGAGTCATTAGTCAATAGTCTGTAGTCAGTAGTTAAAGAACATTAGCTGGAGCAGGATACGGGGGTTAGGGTTGTTGGATGTTGAAATGCTTTTTTTTTAGACGAGACTCCTCCAGCCTTTCAAAAGCTAACAATTATAAAACTTTAAGGAGTGACTCGTCGTTTTATAGCAACGACGAGTCACTTTTTACACTCTCAAAGCTGTAGTCAGATTAAGACTGAAACAGAGATTCGTCTGAGAAACGAATAACTTTCTTACTAAAAAAACCCGTATAAATACTGTTGTTTTTTCTTTATGCGGAAATTAGTTTGCTTTATGAAATAGCGGTGCAAACGATGAATTCCCTGCGTGAGATTTGACTATGAATATGCAGCAAATTCCTGATTGCCATTTATCAAGTTTTATGCAGGGAAGCTTGACGAATAGCAAAAACTAAAAATTGCAACTGTGTAGTTGGTAATTTTATACTCTTTCCTGATCCTTCCCTACTTGCAAATGATACAGGCTAAGCTTTCACAGTTGTTAAGCATTGGGGGAAGGCGATGCCAGACGGGGTGTGCGGATGGAATATTTGAAAATGGTTTTGGAGTAGGAGGATTTTCCGGGAAGACCCTAAGAGTTTCAGCGGTGGAAATGAGCTTCCAGCAAGGATGTAAGATTGTGCAAAGACGCAATGATATGACCGCAAAGGTGCAGAGGTGCTGAGAGGGGACACAAAAAGGCGCAGCGATAAGCGAGGCGTGGAGAAGATAAACATGATTATAGCCGGGATAGGCGCATTTTGTCCTGGAAATTGGACAAGGTTTGTCCTATTAATAGGACTGGTCAAGAAATCTGAATGGCTGAAATTAGCAGTGTAAGAAAACAAAGAAATTATGTGCATTTATATGCTGTAGTCGCTTTCTGGTTATTTGGCCGGTAAGACAAAGTAGTGCTAATAAGGAATAAGAAATTGGTCGCTAAACCAGGAGATACATATTGGTGAGGCAGACCTGATCTTGAGCAGGAAAGGGGCATTTAGTCCCAAAAACGGGATATGGTTTATCCTGTTTTCGGGATTGACCAGGGAATTGAAATGACAGAGATTAGCAGTGTAAGAAAACAAAAAGAGCATAATAAATTTTTATTGTGAATAGTGCGTTCACCTGTCTGAACCATTTTTATCTTGTTTCGCCTGCCATGGAAAATTACCTGCGGGAGGTGACGACATATCGTGCCACAGCAAAAAACAAATACCTGCTTGAAGAAGGACAGGTGTGCAGGCGGGCCTGGTATTTAGAAAAAGGGCTGGTGCGCTGTTTTTATTATACAAACGGGCACGAAGTGACCGCCTGGTTTGCAGCCGAAGACAATGTGATATTGAATGCAAAAAGTTTATTTGAACAGCAGCCAAGCGAATATTACATAGAAGCACTGGAAGATTGCCATACCCGGAGCATTGATCATGTGGCCCTGCAGTATATTTTTATGCATTATCCTGAAGCAAAAGAGATAAGAACAAAATTGACCGACTGGTATAGCGATCTGAAAGATATTCGCATACAGGCCACCGGTATGTTAGCGACTGAAAAACGGTACCGATTTTTTGAACAACATTACGGCCACCTGCTGAGCCGTTTGCCGCTGGAAATTATTGCCTCCTATCTTGGTATCAGCAAAAGCTCGTTAACAAGAGCAAGGCGACGCTGATATTTTTTTAATAGCTAAAAAAGGGTCAAATGACCCTCTGCCCTGCTGCTGAACGGTTTTACATTTACGCAGAATATTGAAGGGAGCATCTATACAACCACACCCTGTCCGGGGAGTGTGAGGCGTGCCGATGGGGAAGCCAGTTACCCTGACATAAAACTTGAGTGGCTTCCTAATGATACCGGAGATGCTGGTAAGTTTCATAAGCGGGATCGGTGCGAAAGGACGCAATGCTTATGCGAGAATAAGCGATGATAAACAGCACCTGTTTTTACGATTGGTGCTGTTTATATGGAAATAATTGCACAGGAGTGCCTGATAATATTTGTTGCAACAAGGATGGCTTTTATTTCGGGTGAAAGCTATCATAACCGCAACCCGAAAAGCGGTTCAGGGTTTTAGTTCTGACAGACAGCAAATGGTGGCTACCACATTGCAGGCAATATCCCCGGCTTAAACAGCCCAACTGCCTCCTTTGAAAAACAGGGAGCAAAGACGTAAAGGATGAAGACCTGCTGTTGTTGTGTGTGCTGCCCTGCTGGCCCATTAAACCGGTCTGCCTTGAGGTGAACGGAACAAACCATTTTTAACGTATAAAACATTAAACAAGATGAAGACCAGGATTTTTTTGCCTTTGTTTGCTGTTATAGCAGCATTGGCGATTGTGTTTTCAATGAGTGCATTCAGCAATTCTAAAAAAACAATCAAAACCGAAGATGAACTTCACTGGTATACTGTCGAGTATCCCACCGGATACCCGGATGGCGTTGTGCTGAATGGTACAACGGCATACGAGGGGTACTATACCAAAAGCGAGGTACCAAACTCATGTGGTGGCGGAAGTATTGATTGTCTTCGTGGTTTTCCTGAGAAACTACCTGAAATAATATTCGATCTTCCTGTTGAGGAACGTGGAGATGACCAGATTCTGCAACCTGAATAAATGAAAGGGAAAGAGAGTGCCTGTGCTGTTCTTTATTCAGGACACTCTCTTTCCTGAATTAGTAGCCGGAATTTTGTATTAAGAGAGGATTGGTATGCATTTCATAAGCGGGTATTGGATAAAGGACATCCGTAGACTGCCAACCAGGTGCTTTTATTGGCCCCAAAACAATATCGGCTTTGCCGGTCCTTTTCAGATCAAACCAACGATGCCCCCACTCTGCAAACAATTCTGTTTGTCTTTCCTTTTGAATTGCGATAAGCATGTCGTCAACTGTCAATCCAATTGATGGTGGTAACCCTGCCCGCTGCCTAATTTTGTCAAGGCATGCGGCTGCACCATCAGCACCACTAAGTTTGTTTTGCCGGGCTCTTGCTTCTGCACAAACCAGGTATTGTTCAGCAAGCCTCAGCACTACTTCAAATTCGCCGACAGGCGTTGTTGTCCTTAGTTTGTATTTGTATGGAAAAAAGTAATCCTGGCCACCCACTGTATTTTTCCCTATCCAGTTTATTTTTCGCAGATCATTTGGTTCAAAGGATTGCTGCAAGGAAGATGAAATAGTATATGCAGGCCTGACTGTTGCGGAAGCAGGAATATAATTAATACCAGAAGCGGTATTAGAATTATCCCGTGTTAACTGCCAGATCGTTTCACCAGAAGCAGGTAAGAATACTGCCTGCAGGTTTTGCACAAGATTATACTGGCCCGACAGTATAACTTGCTGAGCGGTTGCCTCTGCTTCAACCCATTTTTGCTGATACAGGTATGCCCTCGACAATAAAGCAGCGGCGGCCATTCGATTGATGCGTCCCCGGTTAGCTGAAGGATAATTATCACTCAACAAGGCCATTGCTTCCCGGAGATCGGTTTCTATCTGCCGATAGATGTCAGTAACAGGAGTCCTTGGGCTGCTTTGATTAGAAAGATAATCCGTACCAAGTAATAATGGTACGTCCCCAAATAAGTTTGCCAGATAAAAATAATGAAGTGACCTGATCACAAGACACTCTCCTTTTAACTGACCGGAAAATGAAACCGCAAGATTTGGAGAGGCAGACAATCCTTCCAGTATTGAATTTGCGTGAAAGATTGTACGGTACATGGCATTCCAGAGCCTGTCCCTCACTCCTGTAGTTTCATCTGCTGTCAGTGAATTGGTGGCAAACATATTAATTGAAGGGCTGGTCCCATCGTAGAGCAGATCATCTGCCGAAAGGCTGGCATAAAATGTTACACCAGCGTTTGCAAATTCCAGGTTCACTTGCGACAGACGGCTATAAAGACCTGTCAACGCTGAAAAAGCAGCCTGTTCATCAGAGAAAATCAGGCTTCTTTCTATCATAGTTGGCGGGGCCGGGAGATTTACAAATTTTCTGCACCCGCTTATGAAAGCGCTGATAGTAATCAGTGTATAAATAGTAATTAAAAAGGTAAATCGCATAAAAATATTTTTAGAAAGTTATTTGAATACCTGCTGTTATAGTTCGCAACGGAGGCAATACATAAAAGTTTTGAGTTTCCGGATCAGCCCCTTTATATGCGGTAATGAGCAGCAAGTTTTGACCTTGTATGTAAAACCGGCTGCTGGTGATTTTTAGTTTCCGGCAACTTGTTGCCGGAAACACCCATGCAACGGACACATTTTTCAACCTCGCAAACGATGCATCAGTGTAGATGCCATCGGAATTGGACAAGCGGGATGAAGCAACACTGGTGGTGGTAAACTTTTGTATGCTGCGATGATCACCGGGATGTTGCCATCTGTCGAGCACCAATGATGGCTGATTATGTATTTGCCCGGGGGTTGTGCTGCCGATAATGGATTGATAGCTTCTGCCCTTTTGTCCCCTTATATCGAAAAAGAAACTGAACTCAATATTTTTTACCCGCAGGTCTTGCCCCAGACCACCGAAATAAAGCGGATCAGTGTTGCCAAGAAAGGATCTGTCGTTGTTGTTATAAGCCCCATTGCTATCCAGATCGGCGGCACTGTAAAGGCCGGTTTGCGGATCAACCCCGGTGAAGCGAAAAACAAAATAGCTGCTGAGCGGTAACCCCTCTTTGTAGGACGTGGCATAGCTTGAAGATGCCAGCCCCGGAAAACGCAATAGCTTATTGCGGGGTAAGGTTATGTTGGCATACCAACGCCATTCAAGACTTTCTTTAGCAGCAACACGGGCAGAAAAAGCTATTTCTACACCATTGTTTTGCACAAGCGCCGGAAGATTTCGGACAATGCCGATAAAACCTGTCTGGGCTGGCAGCCGGTAGTTTACCAACTGATTGTCTGACCTGTTACGAAACCAAGAAACGGATGTTGTTAGTTTATCCTGCCACAGGCCCAGTTCCAGACCTGCTTCAAGTTTCCGGTTAGTTTCCCAGTTGTATTCAGGATTAAACAATGCTTGCGGGTACAAACCCGGTTGCCCCTGGTAGGATGTATTGGTGTTAGTCCAGAGATCAAGGAATTTATAATTACCTATCTGATCATTGCCGGTAACGCCATAGCTTAACCGCAATTTTCCAAAACTAAAGAAAGGCAAATGCCTCTGAAAAAATTTTTCTTCTGAAAATATCCAACCTGACCCGATAGCCCCGAAATTGGTAAACTGGCGATGAGGGCCAAACCGGGAAGAGCCATCTCTTCTGCCGGAAAGATTCAGCAGGTATTTGTTATCACGGTTAAAACTAAAGCGGCCAAAAAAAGCAGCGTAGCGATACGTTTCTGCCTGGTTGCTGGCTGTAATTGTTCCGGCAGCCCGTATTGATCCCAGCAACAGATCATTGATATAATTAGACCCCTGCAGGTATTGACTTTCCTGTTTCCGTTCCTGCATTGATGCCCCGGCAAGTATGTTTATTGTTCCCCCAAGAAGTTTGGTTTTATATTCCAAATGAGGCTCAGCCATCCAATTATACAAACGGCTGCCGGCAAAAACAGAGGAAGCGCCGGTAGATGACCATGAAGGAATAGAAGATTTTGGCGAAACAGATAACTCGTCTGTCCGGAAATTGCCATACCCGAAACTGCTGCGAACCAACAATGCAGGGCTGATGCGGTACTCCGTCACTAAACTGGCATTAAGGTTTTCTGTTGCTGACCGGTATTGCTTCTGAAACTCAGAAAGTGGATTGGTAATATGCAGGGGAAAGATGGAACCTTTTTCTGACCATGCAATATTTCCTATAGAATCTTTGAGCAAAAGATGCGGGGGAAGGTTAATAAAACGGGTCAGATCTGTCCGCAATAAATTGTTCCGTGTGCCTGAGAAATTCCCACTAAGCAGTATTAGCAATCGTTTATCCGCACTTTGATGTTGTGTAGAAAATTGCACATTTATCCGCCGTAGGGAAAGATCACCCGGAAACACATTCCCTTCCTGGTGATAGCCTGTTGCCAGCATGAACCGGTTGAAGGATGTACCTCCTGAAACACTTGCCTGCAATGTGTTGACCCTTGCTGTGCCGCCAATTAACATCCGGGTAAAATCAGTGTACCGTGTCGTGTCCCATAATAGTAAATCCGGGGCATTGTTTACAGCAGGCGTTATACCGTCATTTACAAATGCTTCCCTTCGCATTTGTAAATACTGCTGTGTATTGAGCATAGGCATGGCATTGGCCACATTGCTCCACCCCGTATAATAATTAATGTTGACCAGCATTTTTCCAACGGGCCCCTTCTTTGTTGTAACCAGGATCACCCCATTTGCCCCTCTTGACCCATAGATGGATGTGGCATCTGCATCTTTAAGCACTTCAATACTTTCTATATCGGCAGGGTTAATATTTGCCAATGGGCTTAATCCCCCTTCGGATATAGATGTGGGGGTGTTGGCAGCGGATGTTGTCTGGTTAACAGGCAGGTTGCCCGATTCAAAGGGCACCCCATCAATAATGAATAAAGGATCGTTTCGGGATAAAGAAAGATCAAGTGAACTTCTGCCCCTGACCTGGACATTGAAAGAAGAACCGGGTACGCCGCTGGTTTGACTGACGATCAAACCAGGCACACGACCCTGCAATGCGGCCAGCGGGTTTGTAACCGGCTGACGACTTATTTCTTCTGCTGTTACTTTAGCTATGTTGCCGGTATTAAGCCTGCGGGTGGTTTTGCCATAGGCTTGCATAATTACTTCGTCGAGTTCATTTGTTTTCCGGGAAAGGACGATTGCAAGCAGTGCTTTTCCGTCAGCAGGCGATTCGGCAGGTTTATACCCTATGCTGGTAATGATGAGTACAATAAAAGATCCATTAGCAGAAAAACGAAACTCCCCTTTTTCGTTAGTGACTGCAACTGTTTGGCGGGATTGTTTTGCGGTGATCGTTGCCCCGGCAATGGGATCGCCGTTTTCCGTTAATACACGGCCAGACACCGTAAGTGCCTGTGCCGAAAGCTGAAGCTTGCCCAACAGGCAGGCCAGTGTGGTTAAAAGCAGGTAGTATCGCATTATGAATTTGTTTTAAAATGAAGAAAAAAGTATTAGCGGCTGGTGATCTTCAGACCGCCATCATTAAGCCTGTGAACCTGGTAAGGAAAAAGAAGCAACAGTTCTTTCTGCATCAGTTTATACATATCTGCAACTGGCATGGCCGGTGCCAGCAGTTCATAACAATAGTTTACCGAAGCGAGGCTATCGGCGCCAGGAAATGTGATCCCGGATGAATGAACTCCATAGGCCGTCTGGAATAAGCGACGCAGGGGCACATTAATGAAATAGATGCGTGATAGCAGCCCGGCTTTGGCCTGCCTGGTTCCAGCGGAAGAAGCCAGCCCCTTAACCTCCCGTGAAAGCGTGGAACGATAGAGCAGGGTTTCTTTGTTGCTATTTCCAAAAACATACTGATCAGTGTCTGCAATGAAAAGGTCTATTTTCATTGGCAGGTTTTGCAGTTGTCCATTTAGCAATGCATTGATATTAGCTGCTGTCACTTCATTTTCATCTGTAAATGCCTTTACAAACCCATCAGTATCTATCCAAACTTCATGAGGCAGTAAGCGATGAGGGAATAATTGTTTAAGCTGGCTGTTGCCGGTGACTATTGGCAGGGAACTGGCAGCAAAAATTTTGTTCTTTTTCTGTAAGGCTGTTATTTTTTCAATTGGCTCATCCGTAACAATAATGACTTGCAACCTGCCGCCAAACCAGGTTTGCAGCGAATCTAACTTTGGGAGTGAACGAATGCAGGATGAGCACCATGTAGCGAAAAAATCGAAGATGACGATCTTTCCTTTCAGATCGGATAAGTGGATTTTAGAAACGGGGTGGTTGGAAACATTTTCAAGGAGAAGATCAGAAGGAAGAGTGTCGCCCACATTGAGGGGCTGTATATTTTTGGCTGGTGGCTGGGCAAAAGTGTTTAGCCCCGGCCATAGGAAGGCCAGTATGATAATCGTTGATTTCATTTTGCGGGGATTTAGACCTCACCCCAAACCCCTCTCCGAAGGAGAGGGGCTTACGGAGAGTCATTAAAGAGTTCAGTTTATTACTACGGGAGGGCTACGCTATACAGGGTTCTTTGGCTTTTTGGCCATTACTGTTTTGAGCAGGTGGAGTTCTTTGTTGATGTACTGAACTTTCATAATCAAAAGACGTAGGTTATTATGAAAGTCTATGTAAGAAGGGCTCAAAATAAAAGATATAAAGCGAGCCTCGTCTTACCGAACAGAGGCACTGCGAAGAGCCTGAAGCTGGCAAGCTGATAGAGGCCCGCTCTATATCCACAAAGGTATAAAGCAGGCTTTCGCTATCATCTCAGCTTCAATGAAAATTCGCAGTTTTCTGTCCGAGACTTATAGCAAATCCTTCAATTATTATTACTGAAGAATCGCACAATAATATTTCAATTGGCAATTTAAGGAAAGTATTTTGTAAATTGTCAAAGATGACAATTTTATTTTTCCACTGTTCGCCACTTTCACACTGTGAAAGTCAGGAACCAAGCATATTTAAATGCTTTCGGAGCTAATCTTAAGAAGCTAATTGCAGCCAAAAAGAAAACTCCTGAAGATGTTGCCGCCATTGGACATATTGAGACAAAACAAGTATATCGTGTAATAAACGGCGAGCACAGTGCAACACTATCCATTATAGCAGCTATTGCCAAAGGCTTGGAAGTTCACCCCAAAAAACTCCTGGATTTTGATTTTGACTTTGGAGATTAAGTTGTAGTCATTTATTTCGTGGGACATTGGGGACTCAGGGGACTTGGGAAACAGGAGAATCTGAAATAAAAGTAATTGTTGTCGGAGATGTTTTTTGGAAAGATCAAGGTTTAGTATTTGCTGATAGTTCATTGAGGGGACGATGGGGACTTGGGGGACGGGGGGAAGCAAAAGATTAATTAATGTTTTATGGAAGATTAAGGTTTATCTACTTTTTGTGTGGGACACCGGGGACTTGGGGGACTTTGCGCAGGTGGTCGCCTGTGCCACCTAATTCAACAGAAAACAGCAAGCAGTTATTGTTTATTTCTTTTATTAAGCCTTGCCTTTGTCATTCTTTCACGAAGGCCACCTTCGTTGATAAAGGCTTTTTCAAGGGTCTTCAGTTGCCTGGCCAGCAAATAAGAAGTAACATTTATTAAACAGCATAGCACATTGGCGCTGATTTCCGGGTTCTCATGCTCGATAGCTTTTTTAAACGTGCCGTAACTGGCATTGGTTGTTTTGTTTAATTCATCAAACCGTATAGAAAGCGGGTCTTGCCTGCTCCATTTTTTCAGGCCTTTTGTTCTCAAAAAATCCTCAAAGTCTAGCAATAGTTCCTCCAGGCTGGCACGGGCTACACTGGTAAGTTTTATTTCCATTTCTTTTGAGGTGGCGGATGCCATGCTGGCCTCAGCAATGTTTTGCTTACCGGAACGAGCCGCCTGCACCATCTGATCTATGGTGCGGTCATATTTCTGAAAGAAGCGATTACAAAAATTGACAGTGCCATCGTAAATGATTTCTGCTTTTTGATAGGTGATCAAATTGCGGTAGCCGCCATGGACGGGAATGAATCCATCTTTGTTATCAGCAATTGCCATTTGGAAATTACTTTGTTACAGTTTGCTACTAACAGAGGGCAGTTTTTTTGAGGGGCGGATAAGATTGAGGACCAAGATAGGGAAGATTATGGAGCGGGCAAAGGTGTTTTATAAATGCTGTCGCCAGGATGTTTGACTTTACACATGGGAACGAATCTAAACCGAAAAGTGATGCATGAAGACACATAGCACAGCGTTGTTGATTGGGCATTCATTTCTGCTGGATTGGCTGTCAAAAAATTTTGCCAGCGATGCTAAAATCTGTAAATTAGAGAGTGAAAATCCATCTTATTGAAGAATTACTGCAATCTGCAAGGTTAAGCACTGATTTTTACAAGCAAAAACATTAACAGTCACTTATATATAAGTGACTGAGTTGCACGAAGTGCGCCGCTAACCGGGAGTCTATGGAAAGAAAAATAACCTTAGAACCGCTTTTTCATCGTGGACAGGAAAGTATCGGGCTGTTATATGAAAACAATGGCCCCCTGAATGGAGTGGTCAAAAAGCTAAAAAAAGTGAAATGGAGCCAGACAAAACGCTGCTGGTATGTGCCGCTGAGCAGGGAATCGTATGACGAAATTTTATCCTCCCTAAAAGATAAAGCTTTACTTGACAGCAGATCCCTGAAAGCCTACCTTGAAAAAAAGAAAGCAGTTGCAAAAACATTACCTGATGCCAAACAAATAAAGGGTGCTAAACCCGTTGCTGCCAGCACTGCATGGAGGCTAAGTGCCGAAAACCTGCAGGCGTTAGAAAAGTTTGTTGAGCAACTAAAATTAAAGGCCTACAGCAGCTCTACCATTACTACCTACCGCAATGAGTTTATGCAGTTGTTGCGGCTGCTAAAAAATAAACCTGTTAATGAGCTGACGACGGATGACCTGCGGCGCTATATGGTGTATGTGATGGAAACTGAAGGCATAAAAGAAAATACGGCACATAGCCGGTTAAACGCATTGAAATTTTATTTTGAGCAGGTGCAGGGGAGGGAGAAGTTTTTTTGGGAGATACCGAGGCCCAAGAAGCCGATAGTGCTGCCGAAACTGTTGAATGAAAATGAACTGGCCAAGCTTTTTAATGCGCTGCAGAATAAAAAGCACAAAGCGATGCTGTTTACGGCCTATAGTGCCGGTCTGCGTGTGAGTGAAATAGTGAATCTTAAGCTTTCAGATATAGACAGCCGCCGGATGCAAATACTGGTCAGGCGGGCTAAAGGGAAGAAAGACAGGTATGTGAATCTTAGCCCAGTGCTGTTGGATATACTAAGAAATTATTTAAGGGTATATAAACCGCGGCCGGAAGAATATCTTTTTGAATCGGAGCAAACCCGAACTGCTTACCCGTCCAGAACAGTGCAGCAGATTTTTACCAATGCAAAACACAAAGCCGGAATAAGAAAGGAAGTGGGAATTCACAGTTTGCGGCACAGTTTTGCGACACACCTGCTTGACAAAGGGACTGATATCCGATATATAAAAGACCTGTTAGGGCATTTTAATATAAAGACAACGGAACGGTATCTGCATGTTAGCAAAAAGCAACTAGTAAATGTTATGAGCCCCCTGGATGATCTGCTAAAAAAAGAAGAGATAGAGTGGTAAACCGGAGATTGGATTGTACTAACAACAATCTAAAAATGTATAACACTAAACTGTTGAATTACAAGAGTTATTAATTTTGTGCAATAGCGTCTTATATCATAAATTTACGTGT
>CAZROT010000024.1:0-12744 GCA_964601895.1 uncultured Yersinia sp. | reverse complement strand
ATCAAGAAATTGCTTCCTGCATCAGTTCTAAAGGTGCTTCCCAGTCTATACCATACGTATTCACCAATTCGATTTGTTTACTGACCTCATGGAGCATCTTATTGTTTTGCTTAATATTTCTTTCTAGACGGATATTTTCTCACAACCACAATGCAGTCTCATGTACAAATGCTAAGTCCTCAGCCGGTACAAATGGATCAAGCACTCAGGTGACAGATCAAGATTTGTCAAAAGTCCCTATCGTATACTCAAATTCTTGCTTTTTTTGTTTGTCATACCCATAGAATTTTACTTGTTTTGTTTTTCAATCGATATACCAGCGAATAGGCATTTTCTCAGGAAAGGCATCGACCAATCTTTGTATATTTTCTCGAGAAATAAGAGGTTCGTTATCGACGACCTCTTTGATTTCTTCTTTTGTAGTTTTTTGTTGTTCACTACTTGACAACATCTCTGTTCTATCGACTCACATGTGCAAATCATGAAAATGGAATACCTTCTCCGATTATAGATATTTCTCCAGTGATTTGCAAAAAACATACTACCTATTCAACATCTCCACCACCTCGTCATGCACCACCCCATTGCTGACAATCATGCTCGTATCTGCTTGTCCAAACACTCCTCACGACAAGGTAGTCACCGTACCGCCTGCCTCGGTAACTAGGAGAGCGATAGGAGCATTGTCATAATAATTACCACCGATATTGATCGCTACGTCAAACCCACCTGTAGCCACATACGCCATCTCTCGTGAGATACAGCTCTTAGTGTATCGTACTTGTTTGCATAGTTCGTTAAATTGGTGTTCTTTGCCTACCTTGGTGAAATAGGTATGTCTGTTGTGTGCCAGATAGCTCTCAGACAGCGTATGCGTCGAAACATGTACTTGTTTTCCGTTATACAACGTTCCGCCTCATTTCGTCGCCCAGATAATATCTCCCATGACTGGCATACACACGATCGCTACGATAATCTCATCACGATAGGACAATGCAAGCAAAATTGCCCAGTAGGGGAGTCATCTCGCGAAGTTTCTCGTCCCATCGATCGGATCGATGATTCGTTTATAGTCTGCCTCACTCCTCTCTTCTCCCTCCTCTTCACCGATAAATCCGTGTTCAGGAAAGTGTTTCTTCAGGTGTTGCTTTATCGCCTGCTCTGCTTGTTGATCTGCGAGCGTGACCGGTGATTTCTGATGATCATCCGCAAATCTAGCGTCATCTAGTTTGGTAATCATCCCTAGTTCTTCTGGAGACTTACCAAAATAGCCGAGTGTCACCTCCTTGGCTAGATCTACTGCTTGGCGTCATACGTCGAGGAAATATTGCATAGTCATGAGTATATCAATATACTTAAACAACTATATATGTCTCTTTATCTCTAGTTTGCAAGAGAGAAATGCATTTTCCGGCTCTCTTCTGAGGAAGCAAAAACAGTCACGAAACAGGTAATCTCGAGTTGGTAAACGAAGCATTGCTTCTTTTACCATGATTGGAAAGAGAACATGAAATACCCCTGCGAACAGATGAGGTACTTGCAAGTTATGAGGTATTAAAACAGATGAATAGACAAGAATTGGATGCATTTTTGAAACATTACTGATTTGCTCTTAGTGAGCAGCTAAGTTTTGGATGATTTGTCCATGAAATAGTATATCATGGAGCGTTCAGAGAAAATGGTCTTTTTTCTCCAGCTCACTATGATAGAGCATCAGTGCTCTCCTCTTTTCTCACGCAACAGATACTCACTTTATCTAAGTTTATCAAGTCGAACAATATAACAGCGAAAAAGAAAATAGATCAATTGGTACTCCTGTCATGTCAACATCGATTGCGTACCCTTTCTCCAGGATGATGAGGTGACATGATGTTACAGGAAGATAAACGAACTAAAAAAATAACTTGATTATCACGCACTATGCAACATGATTTACAAACGAACCTTTTATGACCAAGAGTATGAACGTCAAACAACTGGTGAATCAGTCGCGTCACTCCCCCTACTCCTGTACAGGTAAGTGATCTGCATGGACAAGTGCTTGATCAAGAAGCCAAACACATTGAATTTCTGATCCTTACTTTTATTTTCAAAGTACGTGAGATCCTCTCTACCTTTCTCCTCTGATACGCGCAAGATCCTTCATCTTTTGACCATAAACGACCTTTCACTATCTCACGTCAGAAAAAATTAGAAGAATAAATTACCTCCCAAATTGTCTACATCAGAAACAATCACTCCCGCAGCAGAGGGTGACTTGCAAGATCACTGCTATCGGCTCCTGGGGAAAACAAGCAGTAAGCTTCTGTATTATCTCCTCACGAACAGCAGGGATATGTGCTTCTTGCTGTGCAGTTATTTTTTCAGGCAAGATACGAAACTGTACCGACACTACTCCCTCTTCCGTGCGTTTTATTCTCGTACGAAAACTCAGCTGGATGAGTTCCCATGCTTGTATACTTAGGCCACACTGCTCTAGGATAGGCCATGTTTTTTCTTTGTTGTATGGAAGATCGTCAAGCATAATCAAAAAATGGGATACAAAACGTAGTTTGTATTTTCTACTCTCTTTACCAGGAGAATGAGTACTTACTTCATCATCTTACTAATTCTCGTGATGAAGTAGATCTCTGCCAGCACGATAGCAGCGACATACCATCCTCGGTGTGCACTCGTCAGTACAGGAAACAGCTTCGCAAGAAGCAGACCGACGATGATCAGATCGAGTTTTGCGACGGTCCAGTCCATCATCGTGAAGTGATGGGTCACTTTTTTTACAAACTTGACGAGATTGAGCATGGGTATAGGGAGAAAGGGTAAAGCGAACAATGAGGTAATTTTTTAAGCAATGTTTAAGTGTCTTAGACTTATATATTTCAAAAATAATATTTTAAAGATAAATCATTATAAAGATTTTATAAATAATTGTATATTCCGATCTGGAGTTCATTGTCTTGCATAATACGACGAAAATCTTGGTATTAAGTCTTTAATAAATAAGGGTGCCATATCACAAACAATTTGATAATTATCAAGGTATAGGCATTTTTTACCTGCCTCATCTGATGGATCAATTGAAACTACTTTTTTAAAGTTAACAATTCCTCAATTAAATAAAGATGTTTTTGGCAATAAGAATCAAAATCATCATTCTTGAGTTGATTTAAAATTATTTATATGTCTCAACGCCTTTCTTATTTTACTGCTATTATTAGTTGGGTTTAAGTATGTTGCTTTTGCTTCTTGAATACTAGTTACATCTAAATGATCAATTTGTAAAAGTATAAATTTAAAATGTTTTTTTTGTGCTAAATCGCACGCCGGAGATATAACGACATAATTTATTCAATCTTTATTTATAATTCTTCAATTTTTTATACTAATCCTACTGATTCAATCTACTTCACTAGTTTCAGTTCATTTTACAGTGATATATGTTTCTTCTATATGAAAGTCTTTATAATCATTATCAATTCATGATTGAATATGGGAAAGAATATATCTTCATAAACTTCTTACACCATCAATTCATTCTCAATTATCAATCCGCTTACTTATATTTGATAAGCCACCTTTAAAAATAAGATCAGTAAGAGTTGACTCTATTAATCAATCCCTACCAACCACTTTCGTAATTCCCGTGCTATAAATATCAAGCATGTATTGGATGATTTTATCACTACTATCTTCTTCTCAAGAATCAAAAATTCTTAATAGAATATTTTCTTTAATAATATCTTGATCTATATCAGCGATATTTCCTGTATTAATTATGATAGGAGTATGTAAATTACGAAATATAGTATGTATAAAATCCTGTCATGAAAGAGATCAATTAGATACATCGTCATCTAATTTTAGATCAATGACCATAAAATCGTAATCTTCTGTAAAGATTTTTTCATAAACTTCTTTCGTTATTGTTGTGTAATGATTAAATTCAATATTTATGCTATTCCCATCTGTTTTTCAAGAATTATATTGTTCCACTATTCTACTTTTAGTTTCTTCAAGAGTAGTAGCTTCTAGGTGATTATCCTCTAGTAATAATACTTTAATTATTTTTGCCATTCGCTAATAATTATTTTTAAAATAAAATTAAATTCTCAATTACTGTCTAATATTTCTAGTTTTGTATTATTTCTTTCGAGTACTTCTCAAGCAATAGATAATCATAATCATGTTCATCACTCCTTCTTTGTAAATCATGGTTCTAATATATCTTCTTTATCTTCAATATAATCCGTTCAAGATCAATTATCTTTAAAATATATACTTAATTTATCATCTTCTTTCTTAAGATCAACTTGAATAATTTTTTTATCAGGTTTTTTATCGCTTAGTCGATATATACTATTATCAATAAAATTAATCATTGCAACAAGATAATCTGTATCATGTCCAAAAACCATAATATCTTCTTTTATTTCATCATTAATCAATACCGACGTATCACTTAATTCAATGTGATAAGTGTCAAAAACTTGATTGATGATTTTTTTAATATTAAAATATGATTTTTTAGAGCTTCTATTTACTAATGGTTTTAAGTTCTTAGCAAAAAAGTCTGAAATAATTTTTCCATTTCTGTTATATCACTCTAATAATTCAATTAATTTTTCTTTACTCTCTTGAATCTGATTATTAGTAATTTTATCTATATGTCGTTGTATATTTTTAATATTTTCTTTGATGTACTTAACGGGTTTAGATAACTCATGAAATGTTATTGTCATTAACTTTCATAAAGTTACTTGTCATTCATACTGATAAACTATTTTTTCTAGTCTTTCTTTTTCTGAAACAAACTTTTTTCATAGTTCTTCTACTTTCTTTACTACTCATTCTTTTTCTGAATCTGTTGAAATTGTTTTTATTTCATCTGTAATAATTGATATTTCTTTTTCAAAGTCTACATATTGTTGTTTTTTTGTTTTATATCGCGATTCTCTATATTTTTTTCTTTTTTCTTCTAATATACTTAATACTTTTCTTATTTCGTATATTAAGCCAAAGTATTGATCATTTTCTTTTAGTTTTTCCCTTGAAGATGCTTCTATCAATTTACTATCTTCCTCTCATTCAATAGAAATATATCAGATAATTTGATTAGCACTCAGTCTTAAACTTGGATTATTTACTCTTCTTGCATTTAAATTTAACCAATCCTCTCACACTTCTCCATACGGCCTAATTCTAAATCATCACCTATAAATAGAGACTCATGAAAAGTTCTTATAATAATCTAATATTTCATTTCTATTGTTTGTGATGCGTCATTCATTTCTTGATATTTCTGATCTTTCTTTAATTGGATCTCTATCTAAAACAAGAAAGTTAAATTTAATATTTCATGGATATTGGGATTGATTTTTATATTCATTATCTTTTGAATTAAGGTTTATTATTTTACTTATTTTTTTCTTTTCTTTTGTATCAGCATTCTCATACTCACAGGTTAAATTACCATCAAAATCAACCTGTCATGTTATCCTATAATCAAAATATTCTAATATATCTTTATTTTCTATAACACTCCTTTCTCATAAATAATTTATCAACATACAAAAACTACTTTTATTTTTAAATGGAGGAATCAATTTTTCTAATTCTCTTTTAAATTTCCTGAAGTTTATAGAAGATTCAGAATAATTTATTAAGCGATCATTTTTTCATTCAACATCTTCTTTCCAAAAGTTTAATTTTTTTTCATCTCAAATTATTTCTATTGTAGTCCCATTTTTTTGGTTGACTATTTTTGTTTCAATATTTAGTATAATTTCATCTAAATATCTATCTTGTTCAAAATCTTTCCAGTTAATTTGAATACTAGTTTGAATCTTATCTCTAACTGTTGTTAAAGTCAACAAATCTCCTAATATAGATGCTGCATATCTTCAAATTCATTTTTGTCCTTGTAAAATTCTTCATCCTTGAGATACTTTTTCCTTTTTCTTTATATTAGTTGATGGTACAAGCCAGTCTTTTTTAATTGTTTCCTCTGACATTCAATGTCAATCATCACTCACTACCAATTTAAGCTGTTTATTATCTAATTCTTCAAAGATGATATCAACCTTTGTAGCATCCGCATCATATGAATTCTTTACTAATTCTATTAATGCAGAAAAATCATCCTTTATCAAATCTCTTCATATAGCAAAAATATGTCTTGCTTTAGGTCTAAAATAGTTTGATGACTTATTCATTATAGAAATGAATTAATATTAAAAATATTTTTCTACTGTTTTTGCTAATATATGCGAGAACATAGGAGGAACAGCATTTCATATTTGTTTAAATATATCCGTTCTTGATCACTCAAATTTAAAGTCATCAGGAAAAGTTTGTATTCTAGCAGCTTCTCTAATACTAAGAGAGCGATTTTGTTTTATATCTGGATGAATATAGTAATGTCCATCTTTACTAATGTGTGCAACTATAGTATTAGTTACTTTGTGACTTCATGAGACTACATTAAAACGATTTTGAAATACATTAATGTTCTTATGAGTAATAAGATTTTTTGGTAAATCTGCATATTTTAAACTTTCTCATTTCATATACTTTTTTATTGCAATTTTATATATTTTTCTATCTAGTTCTCTTATTGGTCTTGTTATGTGATGTGTAACATATTTCATTTTAACATTTCTTATACCTAATTTTTCAAGGACTTTATTCTGTTTTTGATATAACATAATCAAATTTCATCAACCTTGAGATATTGCTGGTAAATCATTTAGAAAATCATTAACCAAATATGTATACTTTGATTTGTATTTTTCAATATCTGGATAAGTTGAAAGAACTTTACTCTTTTTCTTCCATCAAATAATTATCAACCTTTTTCTATTTTGTGGAATTCAATAATCTGGCATATATTGTTGCCTTACTTCAACTTTATATCATACTGTTTCAATTGCATTCTTTATATCTTGAAAATATTTTCATTTCCCTGCAGTTTTGAGACCCGGCACATTTTCAAAAACAAAAACTTCAGGACTTAAATCTTTTAAAAATTTAACATACTGCTTGTATAAAAAATTTCTTGGATCAGATTCTATTTTTTCTCACATTCTTGATCTTCCTATTTGTGAATATGTTTGACAAGGTGGTCATCAAATTATTATATCCAATTTCCTTTTTCAAAGATTTTCTTTAACCTTTTTTAATAAAATATCATATGTAGCATCAGATATTTCTTCGTTATATACCATATTTATTTCTTTTTGTAGTCAGAATTTCATAATAATATCTTCTCTAGAAATTTTAGACATTAAAAATTCATCATGCAATTTTTGATTATTAATTTTTTGGAGATATTTAGAAACTATTCTAGATTTTAAAGTCTCACAAGCACTTTTATCCATTTCAATGTGTCCAACAAAAGAAAATGAATCTTGAAAAAATCATTCTGTTAATCATCAGCATCACGAAAACAGATCTAATATTGTTATTTGTTTTATTTTTTTCAGCATAGTTATTTCTTATAATATAATATTAAAAAAACTATAATAAAACTTAAATACTAAACAACTCTTTCTGCATTCTTTTTTTATTCTCAATCCAAAATATTATTAACAGAAAAGTTGTCCCAGAAAAAATAAAATCTATTTTATATCTATAATTATTTTCTTCATATATTCCCTCAATTTTTCATCAACAATATACACATACGTTCACTCTATGCCACGAGTAAAGAGTGTTTTGTAAATATTGATTATGTATTTTTTTAGTTCCTCATCACTTTTAATTCAGTTTTTCCCATTTTTATCATGATAGTTTTTGTTTTTTATGAAAAATCATCATATAGATTCATCATATGATAACTCATCTCCTATAATTACTCAGACATAATTCAAATCATATCACTGGACCGTATGAATACATCCTATTTCAGTCAAAGTATTCGGAGAATTTACCCGATCTAGATTAGTAGAATTCCAAAACATTTTAACTCAATCAATCTCAATATCGTGCTCATTTGGGTTCTTTTTAGATTTCCATGGTCGTGCATATCAAGCTACTATTCTTGATAATCAAAATTCTTCATCTCTAGCAAAAATTGCATTTCTAAAGTCAGAAAAGTTATCATATGTTTTAAAATCATAATTTTTGATGCTATGAGAACTGACAGACAGTCAATCAAATAGGTTATTAACAAAAGAAAGATAGTCACTTCATCCTTTTACTCTCATCTGACTTTTTAACTCATACTTTTTTGCAAAGTCCATGTTTTGAAAATCTTTTTCATTCACATCAGCTGGTTTAATAGATTGATTACTATCATACAACAATATCTGCGTTTTTGACAATCACAAAATCCATTCTAATTGAGTAGTTTCAAGCGGATTTCATAACTTTTTATTTACATCATCATATCATTTATAGTTAGTAATATTTTTTCTTTGTTGTAATCTATGTGACTCATCTACAATAACAACGTCATAAGGCACTTTTTTATTCTCACTATACAATTTTGCTAAATCATTTGGTCATATCACCATCGAAGGTTTTAATCAAGCAATATTTTTAAAAACTTTTTTAAATGTCTTTCTCAATCCTGCCATAGGGACAACAAGTGCAATGTTATATGTTTTAGTAACATCTTGATCTTTCAGGTATTTCATTAAATAACTAGCTACTACACTTTTTCACGTTCAGGGTTCACCTTTTACAAGATAGGTTCAAGTGATTCAGCTTTTTATATCGTTGTAAATATTTTCCACTACAGCATACTGATCAGGATTAAGTGCTTTATAAGGAGAATACTTAAACAAATCGCTATTTTGTATTTCTTTTAAATCTTTATGAACCACTCATCTATCTTTTAAAGTTTTTCGTAAAACCTCGAATTTTGCAATATATTTTTCACGATCAAAGTAATTGTGATCTCTTAATCCATCGTTTTTATTCTGAAGCACGAATATTTCTTCTCCAGCGATGTATTGAATAAGTTTCGATTCTATATCAAGAGTAGCAGATTTGTTATACTCCATATCATAAATTATTCGCATTTTCCTCATAACTTCGCTTTTTTCTTTGTTTTTGATATGGTTTTGCATTCTTCTATACGCATTCACCGTCTCTCACACATATATTCTTCATGTTCATTTTAAAATATATACAACTGGTCGATTATAATTCCAATTAATAGCAAAATCTGCACTACTTATATACTTTTCATTAAATTCATGTTCTGAAATAGGGTGTATGGACATTATATCACATAATCTAAACATACTTGGTATATTTGTCACTACTTCATTTAGCCTTTTCTACAGGATACTTCTTATTGCTCTTCTCTATTTTTTCCAAAACTGCTTGCTCTATATCAATACCACAACTCTCAGCAAAAAGAAGTAGATAGTTCATAATGTCTGCAAACTCTTCTCTCACCTGTTCGTTATTTTCGGCAATTCAGTACGACTCTTCTTGTGATTTTCGCAAAAAGTGTTCCATGAGTTCTGATGCTTCTATAGAAATCGCTTGTGCAAGGTCTTTTGGATTGTGAAACTGTTTCCAATCCCTTGCATCTCTAAATGCTAAAATCTCTTTCTGTAACTCTTGTATTTCCATGGGAAGATAAAGAGAAGTTAAAATTTTTCATACATTTTTCTTATACCAATCTCGTGTACCAATACAAACGAAAAACCTATTCGGTAGAACAGGAAAGCTGGATGATAGTTGTTTTTTTCTAGTGAACAAAAAATACTTCTCCCAGAGAAGAGACACACTCATAACTTCATCACAGGAAATCTTATCTGCGATGCGTATGGACGTGTACTGCCCAGGACAACCAGAGCAACAATACTCCTCACACGAGACTTACTCGAACAGGTACCGTCCATGGTCACAGAACGAGTGATCGTCACAGCAACGCACGAGCGATATGAAGCAATCCTGCTAGAGCGATGACCACACTAGCAAGCGTACATGATTTCATCTTTTGCAGAAAAGATAAAGGTACTCCTACCCTACTCCGTCTCGAGTGATTTGCAAGAGAGACCTAGATGCTATTCACTTAGGAGTTGAATAAACGCAGGTACTGAAAGCAGCGTCCATTTTCCTACTTCTGTTTTTTGAACGATATCTGCTTGCGTAAGCTTGATAACATACGACCTTGCAGTATGCCTACTTACTTCTATACTATCAGCAAAATTTTGCAGAGTGATAAAGGGATTTTTGAGCAATGACCAGGTAATTTGCGAAGATTTCTTAGGGATAATTTGGTGAATACGTTGTTCGAGTTTACCAATAAGCTGGTTAATCATAATAATTTTTTGTGACGTGATCTTTGACTGTACGAGTATTGCATCAAGTATATACGTAATTATTTTTGTATAATCAGAGGTTTTTTGAGTATACTGCAATATTTCATAGTACTCTTGTTTGTGAGCATTGATATAGCCACTGAGAAACAAGACAGGGTAATCAAGCAAACGACTCAAAATCAGATAGACAATCATCAACACTCTTCCCGTACGTCCATTGCCATCATAAAATGGATGTATTGCCTCAAATTGAAAATGAATCACCCCTGTTTTAATAAGGGGATAAATACCATCATCGGTCGTATTTATAAATACTTCCAAATTCGCCAAAAGATCGAGAATAAGTTGCTTTCCTTCTGGTGGCGTATAGAGCGTTTCTCCCCTGCTATTTGCTATCACGGTACCTGGAAGAGTACGAATACCATACCTCTGAGGTTCTATGATTTGTTGTATAGCAAGCATATCGTTGGTCGTAATGAGTTCTGTCTTACGCACACGATCATACGCCTGTATGATTGCTTCACGATAGTGTAACACCTCTTTTTCTGGTCACGCTTGTATTTCAGGAGGCAATGCCTGACTCTTCAATACTTCGATAGTAGTTGTATTGATATTTTCTATCGCACTGCTTGATACCGACTCTGCAGTAATCAGCGGAACGATAAGCACATCTGCATTGGGAAGCAGATGAATGAGTCCATTGAGTTTGGCAAGTTCCTGCTGTGCTTCTAATGCTTTGGTATACAGAGAAATATCTTGATAATGAAACGATCAAGGCAACAAAGGGAGTAAATTATTGGGAATATGTGGATCAAACATGCTACGATAAGAGTAAATCGCTTGTAGTTAGTCTACATATTTTCTCCCTATAAGCAAGTCAAGGATAATTATTCTATATTTTTATCCTTGACAAAGAAATAGGGATACTTGAGAATACAAAGTTTTTTCTGTTCTCGTGATTAAGAGTCCGTCTTGTTGCTGGGGACAATCCATTCTATATAACACTTCCCATCATTGCGAGCACCCTATGGGCATAAACTTCGCGTGGCAATCAACTGACCGTAAAAAGTAAGAAACCAAAAAATTCCCCTCTTTCATTTTCACTCCTCTTTCGTATAGTGGTGCTATTTGTTTCCTGTTTTTCATATGTCTACCAATAGTGTACTCCTCAGATTTGATGAGGTAAGTTTCAAATACGCCGACAAAAAAGAGATCCTCGTCGATGCAAGTTTTTCACTCCGTTCTCATACCAAGATCACGATCATGGGACAAAACGGTGCAGGAAAATCGACAATCTTCAAGATGATTACTGGTGAGCTACAACCCCAAGAAGGAAAAATTCACCTCGTTCCAGGAAATAGTATCGCTATCGCAAAGCAAGTCATTCCGAGAGACCAATACGACCTCACGGTGACCGAATACTTCGCGACCGCTTTTCCAGAAAAAGACTATAAAATGCCCCAAAAGATAGAAAAAGTAATGGAAGAAGTAGATCTACGTGTCCCAGTCGACAAAAAGATCAAAGAACTCTCTGGTGGTCAGCAAGCCAGATTGCTCCTCGCACAGGCGATTATTCAAGAACCTGATATCTTACTCCTCGATGAACCGACCAATAATCTCGACGACACGGGCATCGGAAATCTTATCGGCTTTTTGCTCAGCTATGACAAGACGGTCGTAGTGATTTCGCATGATGCGGATTTTCTGAATATGTTTACCGACGGTGTCTTGTATCTCAATGTGCAAACCCACCAAGTAGAGCAGTATCGAGGGGATTATCACGATGTAGTCGAGCAGATTGCTAATCAAGTAGAAAAAGAAAAGACCCAAAACGCTAGACTCGAGAAGAAAATCATCGATGCAAAAGAAAAAATAAACTTCTTCGCGAACAAAGGAGGTAAGATGAGAAAACTCGCCAGTAAGATGAGAGACGAAGTCGAAGAAGCAGAAGAAAACAAAGTAGAAGTCAGAAAAGAAGACAGAACGATGAGACCATTTACGATAGAATTTGAACATTTCGTAGGACCTATGCTGACAATCAAGGGATTGTCACTCATGGATGCAGACTACAATGTGGTGAGGAAACCGTTTTCTCTCGAACTAAAAAGAGGCGACAGATATCTCCTGAAAGGACCAAACGGTATCGGCAAGACTACCCTGCTCAGAAGACTCTTCCATCCAGATGACAGAGACGCCCATATCGAACCAGAGATTCGCGTCGGCTACTACTCACAGGATTTCAACGCACTCGATATGGATATGGTCGTACGAGACGCCCTCCAAGAAGTCACCAACTCCTCTACCGACGAAGAGATCTTCAAAGCTGCTGCTATGTGCCTCCTCCCGTCAAATATCCTAAAAAACACCGTAGGGACACTCTCGGAAGGACAGAAATGATTGTTGTGCTACGCGAGATTTATCCTCCAGAGACCACACATCCTCATCCTCGACGAACCGACCAATCATA
>CAZROT010000023.1:3083-14973 GCA_964601895.1 uncultured Yersinia sp. | reverse complement strand
GAGCCCAAGGTTGTGGTCCTTGTTGTCGCGGGTTCGAGCCCCGTCGTTCGCCCCATATCGTTTAAATCATCCGTAACTGACGAATTAATTAAAAAAGTTACAACGGATACACCATTAATTATTGAAGTTCCCTTAGGTTTTATGCTAGAAAAGTATGCACAATGGGACAAAAATTGAAAAAAGAAGAAAATAAAACAAGATATGAGTATGTAAAAACATATGACCAAGACTACGTTTATAATTTTAAACTCGAAGATGGTGAACCTATAGCACTCATTGCAAGGGAAACTTCTATGAGAAAAGCTGTAAGGAAAAAGGAAAATCAAAGACACATGACATGAAACATATCCAAAGACCGACCTAGAAAAATGTTTAGTGATATGGAAATTGAACTTGTTGGAATTCCATGAAGTCTTCATGGACTATGACACCTTCTTGATATACAGTGTGATTAAATCCGTAACCATATAATAGTATGTATATGCTATATAGCTCATATGAGCGACACAAAAAAACCGAAAAGTATCTTCGGTTTTTTTGTTATTATCTTGCTTTCAAAGTGAGTATTCATATATTCACAGTAGGTTTATAGGTTACTTGTAATGAACGATTCATCTCTTATTTCCTCATCAACAAAAAGACTTAAAGTCGCAAAGTATCTTCGCGTCAGTACAGACGAACAAGAAGACAAGTATGGTTTTCCTATTCAGAAAGAAAAAATAGACAAACTCATCTCTCTTAGAGATCAAGACTTCGAGTTTGTGAGTGAAGATTATCATTACCAAGAGCAAATAACAGGATCATCAGAGATTGAAGCAAGAGACGAATTAAAAAGATTATTTGCCGATCTTGAATACGCAAAAGAACACGGTTATCCAAATCCATTTGATATGGTTGTTGTATATAAAATTGATAGGTTTGCGAGATCATTAAAGGTTCTATTAGAGATTGTTGATAGACTTACACAGTATAACGTGTGATTTGTGTCTTGTTTGGAATCTATCGATACATCTACTCCATTTGGAAGAGCGATGTTGTGAATAATGTGAGTCTTTGCTGAGCTTGAAAAAGAAATGAATACCGAAAAGATGCAGTCTGGGAGAATAAAAATGCTAGAAGACGGTAAAAAGCTTCAAGATAAGTATGGATATAAACGTAATGATGTAAATGAATTTGAGGTGTACGAACCTGAGGCAGTGATCGTGAGACAAATATTTGATTTGTATGTTAACCTTGATTTATCTATTGCTGACATAGTAAGAAAACTGACCTGAGATAAAGTATTGATTCCCCGTGCATCTAAGGAGAAGAAAAGACCAGGGAAGCAGTATAAAAATACTTATATCAGTCCACATACTCGAAATGATGCTACTATACGTAATATACTAGCTGATGAAGAATACTTAGGTGTCTCATTTTATCAGAAGTCAAAGTCTAGTCTTGATATTAAAACATGAAAGGTGTGATACTATGAAAAGTTCGATAAAAAAGATTGGAAAAGAGCAGAAGCTAGCTTTGAAGCAATAATTAATGAAGAAATATATACTTCAGCTCAAGCACGTCTTAAGAAAACTAAGTGAAAGTATATTGTTGCAGAAGAGGGTAAATACCTGCTAACATGATTATTGTATTGTGATGCATGTAAAAATAAAACTATAAAAACTGATATGAGACAATGGAGATGAGATAGTGGTAACCAAGTAGCATGCTATAAATGCCAAGGGAAGGATGCTAAACAGAAACATAAGGAATTAAGATGTACTTGTATTCCAATAAGTAAACTACTACTCGAACAAGAAGTGACTAATCAGGTACTTTCGTTCATTAAAAATCCTCGTGTATTTTATGATTACTTGCAAAACTCACAAGGTCTTCAGGCACGTAAAACCTCTACAATGAATAGAATAGAGACACTAAAACAAGAGTTGGATCAGATCAATATAGCATTAAAAAATCAATACTCTATGTGCATGAATGGGAGTATATGAGATAAGCAATACCAAAAGAACAAACAGGAGCTTGAAAATAAAAAAAGAGAAATTCAAAAATCCATAGGGACTCATCAAAAAACGTATAATGCATTACAGGATGAAGATAGATACATATTGTCTATTGAATCCCTGTGAGATCTCATTCATAAGACTGTAGAAGAAGCAAAACAAGATACTCTTGCAATGAAGAAACTGATTAAACTTTTTGTTAGTAAAGTAATAATTATTAGCAAACCAAAACCAGACGATTTTGTCCTGCCTTGAAGGGGAAAGGAGGGACAAATGTTACCTTCTAAGCTAAGAATTGAGTTTAATTTGCCACAACAAATTGTTAAATCATATTTCTCTTTAACGAGACAAACATGATCATTTCAGGAGGACTATAGAAGATTTACAGGGAGTGATGGTAGATATATTACCATACCAAAAAATGAGGTACTTGAAAAGCATTTCAAAGATGTAAATAAGCTAGAAGAATGGATGCCAATAATAAATCAGTTACAGCTAAACCTTAGAAAACGAGAGAAGTTGTCAGAAGAGAAACGTTTAGAAAAGTTAGAACAATGGAAGAAGAAACACCCAGATGTTTATGAATATTTAGTACTTGAGAAAATATAAGTAACTATTTGAATTTGTTGGAAAGTTTATGCCTAAACTAGGTCTGTAATAATGTTTATTTAAAGCCATTTATTCGTTTTGCTTGCTTAATTTCTTCGCTAAGATTCCCATAAATTCACATAATTTCGAGCTATTTTTTACTCGACCTGAAGATAGATAAGAATTACTCATATTGCTGAAAAAAGCATTATTAAAAGTGAGAATACCATAGGAAAAACCTACATGATGAAACTAGCTCATTTCAGCTACCCCTATCCAATATGTAACAAACTCGTTTTGAAACTCAAAATGGTTAATTTTCATTTCATCTTGTATGCATATGTATCAATGATCTTTGGCTAATGAAACTATGTCGTCGGTTTTATCTCAACATAGATCTCGATTTAATCTTATTAGTTCAGCCAAGTCACTATATGGAAATGTATAAAGGAGCGTATCTTTGTTAACATCTTCATTCCATGCTTGATTGGAAAATCATAGATGTCAAAATGCTATTTCACAGCGGTGATAAAGAAGTGAGTCAAAAGAGATAATACCTTTAAGAAGTTGCCCCTGTCTTATTGTATTTTCAACTGGTCATTTTACTGTCCAGTCTCGTAGTAAAGAGAATTTTCAGTCTGTGCTATAGAAGTGTGTATATGAAAAATGTTTACCTAGAAGATGGTTGATATACTTTTTTTCTTTTTCATCGTCCCAATTTTTAAGGTCTTCTATAGCAAGTTGAATTTGATTTTTTGTCTCTTCATCAGACTCGTTATCTAAGTAATAAGATAATATACTATACCAGTGAGGAGATATTGAAACCGAATAAGTCAGGTATCTGTTAGACTCAAGTTCATCAACTGTTTTTTCTAATATGTTAAACTTTTTATTAAAAGTAAATAAATGGTATCATATACCCAGTAATGATATTACTACTATAACAAGAATAGTATTTTGTTCCATAAGCTACATAGATATAAATAAATAGGTCATATTTAGATGGAATTGTGTAAGATAGCATAAGTAATCAATACTCATCGTACATACACCATAAATCTACCAAAACTTCGTGTTCTTTTGTGGAATTGTATGTTAAAAAAAGGGGTATTCTTTTCCGCTTTGTTGTTGTAATGTAAGATTGCTATGAAGATTCGATAGAGAGGGAGAAACATTCATGACATAAGACCTATCGTATACTGGAAAAGCTCTATTTTATTCCGATCTAGTCATGCATTAAATACAGACCTGAATGCATAGTAAAAGATAATTCCATAAAGCAGTGCTCATCATCATCAGTTGGATATTATTTTCTCACTTGGTTGGATGAAAAGTGAAATGATAAAAAACAATACTCCTATGCACAAAGCCGTTTTTAATGCTTTTTTTTGATTTTCTTTTGCATGATGCATGATGTTTTTTAAACAATAAAAAAAGGCACCAAACCCGTTGCCCCAACCCATACTGCAGTTATACAATAGGATTGAACGTGCTTGATGCCGTTTTTTTCCTATTATATAACAAAAAATTATTCCCGATGAGGGATGCAGTAATACATGAGTTGGGGCAAAGAAAAGATATCGTTTGCTTCTAAAAATACAACACAAATATAGAATTTAAAGAATATGTCTAATCGACTGCCTTAGTTAAAGATGCTAGTTCTGGACTGAGAGAATAGATCGCAATAGTACTTGAAAAGTATATTCTAAATAGTATATTTAATAAAGAAATTAGAGCTGTTAGATTGGTTTTATTTGTTTAAAGATCTTATGGTCTCTATAGTATTACAACTATAACAAGATATACAAGATCCTACTAAGAAAGTTGCTGACTTGTTAAGGAGAGCAAAAATTATTGCTGTTAAGTTGGATTTAGTGGATTTCTGACAATGGATAGAGTCTGAGTTAAATGGGTATAAACTAAATAGCGATATTCCTGAATATAGAATAATACAAGGACAACCAAAAGCTTATAACTCTTACTACGGTGTACGAAGTCCAATAACTTTTATGGACTCTGATGATCGAGATGCATTTGCTCATAAAGCCATTGGACAATCGATTGCAGAACTTGAGCATATTGTACAAAATAGAGACGACGAAAAGTGACTACAAATTCCTTATCCTGAAGATATTCAAATTCAGATGAGAGAGTTGCATAAATGAGTAGCTACACAGTATACATTGTTAATTACGTTTACAGCTGTACGAGGAGTAATAGAATCAGTTAGAAATATATTATTAGATTGGTCACTTAAACTAGAAAAGGAATGAATTTTATGACATGAGATTACTTTCTCAGAACAGGAAAAGGAAATCGCATTGAATGAGAAGATAAATAACTATCACATCAACGTTAATGGAAGTTTTTCCTGAACTATAGGAGAAATAAACGATCAGGCAATTGTTATGGTAAATTCACAGCTTAATGAAAATGATCTTTCAGAGATAAATAAAATACTCCTTCAGTTAACTGATGCGGTAAAAGTTCTTAAGCTTTGAGAAGAGAAAGAGGTTTTACTTGCTCAAGAAATTAAGTCTGTTCAAAGTCTTGTGTGAGAACAACCAAATGAAAAGTGATTAATCAAAAATAGATTATCTATGATAAAAAACATGTTATTAGATGCTTGATGAAATATAATAGCTGAAGGATTCATTACTGCTCTGAGTAATTTTTTATAATTGTATGCATTTAATGAAGTGTCTTTAATTTCTTGCTTGTTATATGAAAGTTCTCAATGAGAAACTTGTGAAGCAAAGTTTAAATAATGCGGGACTTTTTTTATTATTTTGGGAGCTTTTAAAGTCAACGATTACTGATAATTTGGAAGACTTTTATTCCGCATGATTCAGTGAGTGAAAAACTACTTACTCTAACGAACTAAAAGATGTTAGAAAGTTAGATAAGAAGATTTTTAATGCTTATTGTTTATGGCATCTCCAGAGTAATATAATCGACACTGATGATTTGGCATTAATTGAAACATTAACTTTGAGACGTAATGATATCGCCCACAGATTAGCAGATATAGTACTTGATGAAAATGAAGATATAGACCCTGTAGATGTTAAACGTATAGTTAAACTTATACATAAAATAGATCATTGGTGGCTTGTTAACGTTGAAATTCCCACAGACCCAATGCTCTATGAGTGAAAATACGATATAGATGAGTTAGATCTTACATGAGCTTTAACGTGACGTATAATAGTTGCAGATTACCTTGTTAAGTTACACTTAATTGAAAATGAGGATAATCTTAAAAAAGATGATTAAATAACGATTGAATCTTACTAAGAAAATGGCTCTCTGTAGTAGAGGAAAGTGTTAGATTGAATGTTTTACTATTTTGCACGCATGAATAGCTTAGGGCGATATATTAGTATGTTTGACAACGTTGAAGACTATATATTTTTATTTAAAGATGATGAAAACTTTCAATACATAGATAATTTTTATAAAACTTTTTTACTCAACTTAAAAGGATGAATCGAAAATGATCTGTTAAAAAATATGTGAGATAGAAATAAAATAATTAATGTGTTCCAAAATACATTAAGATCTTCTTTTGAGAAAATGCTCTGAGAAGGTTTAGTTTGAAGTGAGAAGAACTTATGAAATCAAATTCTTACAAATATATGAAAGAAGAAGAATATAGATTTATTTATAAATTGAAAAAAACGTATCGCAATAGAAGCAAAAACTCTTCTTGAGATTAATCCATTGTGAGCTGCATTACTTGAATCAATTTTAACTTCTGAAAATTATGATGCTTTTTATGTTATAAGTTTAAGCACTAATTGAAGTAATAGAGTTAAACTTACAAAAAATTATCATAACATAAAAAAAATTGTAGAAAGTCCAGTTTTAAGTAAGTATTTTACTGACATTGTTGTATTTAATCCTTTGATTGAAGGATTTGAGTATTGAGTTATCAATTTATTTAGAGATGTAAGGAATTCATGTGTTTAAACATTAATGCATTTTATTTTTCATATATCGCAAACTATGATATCATGATACAGTGAGTATGATAAAGTTAGTAGAGTGTCTTTGCCACGACGAGTTAATTACTGGTATTCTAAACAGAATAGTGATAGTAACTTATATACAAATGAGCAAGTTTATATATACGGGCATAGACGACGACCAAAATCCATTATTGCAGGAGAAGTCATTAAGCACTATTCTAAGCGAGAATGAAAGAGATTACTTAATATCACATATATGCAGTCTGTACCAGAAGGAAAATGATATGGGGAAAAGTTATTATATACTCTTATAAACAAAGAGAGTTTAGATGCAGTATTAATCCGACCTACTACAGAGGGATCAAAAGCTTTGGTGAAAAAAATTATCCCTGTCTTAAAAGAAGCTAACATATGACTAGAAATATATGATCCAGATAAGATATTTAAAGATCTTGAATCAAAAATAACATAAGATGATTCGCAAAAATCGCTTACTGTAGTATAAAAAATTGAGTGTAAGAGGTTTTAGTTTATTCATGGAAAACTCATTATAAATCATTACTTATTCATATCTACTCAAAGAAATAAAATTTTAACTTGAATGATTGATGCATGGAAAAAAGAAAGTATGTATGAATACGGTCTTTAAATAAAGATGATATATTACAATGAAAATGAATCTATGGTCATTTAGAGTATCAATGAGATAATTCAGAATTATTCATTTTATGAAGTCTTTCAGATGATTTCTTAAAAAGTTTAAAAGAATTTACCGAAAACAACTCTTGTTCTTATGTTTGACCTATATACTGACTTGTTGACAGCACCTTAAAGATAACTTTATATAGATCTATAATGATCTGATCAACTGTGTCATCATGATTATGTAACGAAAAATATAATGTTCGTAAAGTTTTTTTTGATGGTTATATAGATAATTTTGACTTACCTCAAGATTCAATTATTAAAGTGGAGATTCCTCATCTTAATAAACGATTTTGAGATACAATATGATTTACATGTGTAGAAAAAAATGTAGAAGCAAAAAGCAAAAAGCTAGAAATACCGCTAGAAAGCAAAAAAATAGATCTATGATCTTATAGTGACTTTGATCTATCATTTAATAATAGGACATGATTTAAAACTCAAAGTTCAAACTATTCAACTGACTTAAATGATAGTTGATACTATAGAGATTTTGAAGAAGTAAAGTGCTATGCCAGTTTTAATTTAGAATTCAACTTCAAGAATCACTTATCATTCGATGATAGAATTTGAATATTAAATAAAACTTTGCGTTTTTTCTCATTTTTTATGTCACATGAAGTATGATACAGTGTGCTTCATATACCTCAGTTAAGGGATAAATCAATTAAATTAGAATGAAATACTAAGAAGGTTGATAATCAACATTATTTGTTATTATTTAAAGATATAGAGAATGACTTTCATAGTATTTTAGAAAAATGGTTAAAAAACTATGAAAGAATGAATCATATAATAGAAACATATTTTTCATTATGTTATGATGAAAATATGTATATTGAAGTTGTTTTCCTAAATTATATACAAGCAATAGAATGAATCTATCTTGAATTTTATGATGCCCCATATACGAAAGAAGAATACGAACAAAAGAAAAAACAGTATGATTTATTCATACAAGAAAAAAAGTCAGAGCTAGATTTTGTAGAATTATTGCACTTTAAATTCAATGATGTTCCCTTAGCTAATAAATTAAAAGTAATTGGTGAAGAAATAAATTATGAGCGAAAGATAGATTGAATTGATATTAAAAATGATTTAGTGGATTTAAGGAATGTGTTATCGCACTGATATTGATGAGAAAAAAGAGCGAAATTTTTAGAAGATCTAAACAAGGTACATAAAATGAATTTTCTTATGAGTTATGCAATGGATATATTGATTATTAATAGATTATGACTATGAGATGAACTTTTTAGTGTCTTGAGGGAGAAAATAATGACTAAATGTAATAATTCTATAAATAGTTTATAGATCAATTTTAAGATATTAAAAATCATGAAATTATCTATTACTTGTGATATATTGCCTAGATAAAGTATTTAAAGATCATAAGCCAAAAATAACATAAAATAATGCATACAAACGGCTTACTTTAGTAGAGAATGTTTTGATTTCAGATGTTTTATTGTTTGTAGTGATAAATGCTCAAAACGTTAACTATACGAAATTTTAGAAAATACGAATATCTCAAGATAAACTTTTCTTGAGATGAACAGTATATTGCTATTACCTGAAGAAATTGAGTATGAAAAACAACCATACTAGAAGCGTTAAATTTACTGTTATCAGATAATAATTCAAAGTTTAATAGTGTCCAAGATACAGATTTCTATGATGACAGACCAATATACTTTGAAGTTGAGTTCTATGATTATTATTTTTTATTAATCGAGAGTATTAGTTGACAAAAAGCTGTTCCTTGTAAAAAATATAGAAAACAAATTAAGAGGAGGGAAAGAAAAGAAATGTGAAATTTTTTTTCATCAAAGTTTGAAATAAAAAGCTATCCAGTTATTGATACATCTTTTAAGGTTTCATCATCAAATCTTTCTAGATTTAAAGAAATATTTAGTCTGTGAAAGATAACTCCCGTATGAAGTATAAGTTTTGATGAAGAATCTAAGATTTATTCTTTTACGTATGCCTCTAATCAAAACGATATTGATGTAAGTCTTGCTGAGTTTTCACTCCATACACTTGAAAAAATTAATTTCCCTAAGGTGTTCTATTTCGACACTGAAAGAGATAGAGAATTGTTATATCAATATAATACTGCTATCAGAGACTTCGTTGATGAATTGGATTGGAGAAGTCAGAAAGAAATAAGAAAAGAAGGTAATGAAAGTCAGTTATCAGATTTACATGCAATGAAAGAAGGAATTACATCAATACTTAGAACACATAGAGATACTCATTGTCGTACAATTCTGAAGAATGTTCAAAATATTGCAAACCAACTCTGAATACTAGATACTTCAAACCTTGATTTCCATTTTATTGATTTACTAAGACCACACAGTAAAGGTCTGTATGGAATTGAAATTAACGAAAAAGCAATTCCAGTTACTGCTACAGGCTCAGGAGTATCAATGATAATAGCTTTATCATTTCTTATTTCTTTTGCCAATGAGTCTAAGGATAGATTGCTATTTCTTATTGACGAACCTGAATTGCATCTTGAACCCATATTGCAGAAAAAATGTTTTGATTTCTTATCAATGCCTGATAATGTTTTTATGACTATTGTTTCTACACATTCACATCTTTTTTTGCACAAAACAAAACCATCTAATAATCGAAAAGTCGAACAGGATGAGGGTAGTGATAAACCTAGTATTATAAAATGTAATGAAATTGAACTAGCAGATGTTCAATTCCGCCTATTATGAAACAGTTTGAATGATCTATATATACCTGAAAGTATATTGTTAGTTGAAGGGAAACATGACAAAAAATTAATAATTGAACTATTAAAGATGTTTGATAAACGTCCTAAGATTCAAATACTAGACTGTGAATGACGAACTCAAATACCAGATATAGCAGATAGATATGAGTCAGTAATGGATCAAATTTTAGAGTCTGCTTGAACTTATGCTGGCTTCGTCAAAAAGAATATAAGAATAGTTATTGACTGAGACAATGCTCCTGAAGATAGAATTAAAGGTTGGTATATTAAATACTGACTTATGCAAGATTCTATTTTTATTGCAGGTAATAGTAATGAATGTATGGAATACCTATTTTCTGAGGAGCAAGTAAAAGAAACTGTAAATGAGGTTTTGTTAAAAGATACTACTCAATTAAGCATGTTATCTAAAAATGAGATTGTAGAAATTATTTTAAAAGATGATAAACAGATAAAAGGTCATAAAAAAAAACAATCTGATAATTATATGAGTAAATCACGCTTTAATCACCTACTAGTTACAACCTTGAACAAAGATAATATATCAGAAGATTTAATAGAACTATATTGCTGGATATAGATTATAAAAAATACAAAGTATCTTTAAGCTAATAAATGAAGAATTTGGTGAGGAGTTTGTAGAGTTGCATCTGTATGGTCGTGGCATGGAGGATTGACTAATATATACATTTTTTTGTGGAGATAATGGCTTACTGTAGTGCAATAAAAAGTTGTCTGAGCAATTTTTTGTCTTGAGTAGTAAAAGGTACACTTGTATTTTGTTTTTAAGAGATTATTATCATTTTTAACTTTTATTTTTAAAACTATAAAATGAGTAAAAATGAACTTATTCTTGATGCTATCAACAAAACCACAAATCGAAATAACGTAAAAACGTATGATGTTGTGGTTATTCTAAAGGATGGATATCAAATTTCAGCAATAAAGAATCATTTAGTTCAAAGCAAGAACACTCAAAAAACACCACAGGAAAGAGTAGCAGGGGTGTGTAGAAAATTAATTTGGAATAGAAAAACGAACGGTCATCATCCAATTGATGAAGCAAAAGATGAAAGAATTCGAACAGATCTAAGTTTATCAAATATAAAAAAAATAACAGTAACTCCTACGTGATTTAAATCCTAGAGGTTTTTATAGAAATTTAAAGATGTGTGAGCATAAAATAAGTGAGATTAAAGATTTTGTATCAACACATTGCAAAATTGAATACTGTATTTGTGGGAGTTGATTAATGTTTATTGATTGTTGCGACCAGCCATTAGATGAAAGTTTACACTGGTACTCAAATCCTAGACTTTATGCTCAAACAGCTAAAGCGATGACTATTGTTGAACTCAAAGAGTGAGTTGAACAAGAAGAGTACTTTAACAAAGTAGTAAATTGACTCTATAAACAGCTAGAATGACTTGGTTTATTTGATAAATGTATATGTCCTTGATGTCAGGAAAAACCTATTGGTTCTCATTTGTTTCCTCATGCATTCTTAAGAAGTCTCCAAGAAGAAGGATATATATTCACCATGAGTTGAGTTAGGAATGGTCTTGGACCAAGCAGTTTTAATATGAATTTGCTATGTTGAGTTACAGATCATGAACTTTTTAATGCGACAGATACAATCGGAGACATGATGACTGTTTTTGACCTATTTCTTTCCTACGAATCCGAGAAGGAACAACAAACTGAACAAGAAGTGGATAAACAAAAACTAATTTGAGAATTTTCAGCAAAGACATTCTTTTTTAAATTTAAAACAGATATTCTAAAGTATATGCGTTATATCTATATGACTGTTTTTAAGCTATTTCTTTCCTACGAATCCGAGAAGGAACAACAAACTGAACAAGAAGTGGATA
>CAZROT010000023.1:0-2983 GCA_964601895.1 uncultured Yersinia sp. | reverse complement strand
AACATAGACTAATTTGAGAATTTTCAGCAAAGACATTCTTTTTTAAATTCAAAACAGATATTCTAAAGCATATGCATTATTTCTATATATGATTAATGTTTATAGATTTTAACGACCAGAAAGAAAAAGAGTGATACTTAAGAGGTTTTGTAGAATCATATAAAAAATATCAAAGAATTATTACATACTTTTATAAAAACTTTTTTAGACAAGACCCTGATGGAAAAAAAATGATACCAATTCCTTACATGGATGGTAAATCTTGGAAAGTTATGAAGAAAGATTGAGGAATTTCTCCTTTTTTAGAAGATGAAATACTGTATTTTTCTAATATTAAATTCATTTGAGATATACCAGTTTACATTGTAAGTCTGCAAAAAAATTGAATGCGAATATATTTTATTGGTGTTGCCGTAAACGATAAAATTGCAGACGAAGAAGACATAGTAGGAGAAATACATAAAAAAATAGCAGATTTTAGGGCTGAAGATGACTTCAAATGAGCATACGAATGGGTTATGGATTTCTCTTTTACAGACAATCCTATATTTTACATAACACCAAAAGTGTGATATGTTTGAACTACCTATATTCATGGAAGAAAGCATCATTAATGCCTATTAACACATCAAGAAAATGGCTTACTGTAGTAGAGAAAAATCTTTAAAATGAATATTTTATCTATTTATATAGAATATGTATACAAAAAGAGATTCTAATGGTGAAAAAGTATTATGGTTATTAATTGCTATTGGTTTATTGTGTTTTATAGTATGGTGATGGTTAGATTGAGCTAGTATTGATTGAGAATCAGCTTTTGTTATTTGGTTTATGATGATTTATTTTTTTATTAGAGGATTTTGGTGATAAAGCATTATATTGATTAATTGATATAGGTTATTAAGTTTAATAGTGTATTGACGAATAAGTGAGAGTTTATGGTTGAAAAAGTGTCTTACCGTCCGAAGAAATAATGAATGCAAAATATTTTATTGTTAATGTTAACTATGCAAAAACAAAAGATGATTATGTGACAGTTTAGAGATGAAATGTACTTACCCAATGATCAAACTATAAAATTTACTAAACATAAAAAAGTTAGTCCTATGCAGATATGAACTGTAATTGTTACTTTTAATGAGTTAGAATCATCAATTGAAGAGGCTTTTATAGAAATATTTTATGATGGTTCTCATGAAACATGAATGATGATACTATGATCAATGTCATACGCTCAGAAGTATAATATTCGATATAAATACTATCTGAGATGAATTTCTGTGATGACATGATGATGTTATGAAGATATAAAGAAACAGAAAAAGCATCTTAAGAAAATAGAAAAGATTGATAAATTGAAGTTAAAACTTAAAAAAATATATACACTTCTTCAAGAAGTTGGTGAGTTTAGAAATAAAGTTGCTCATTGATTTCGACATGAACAAGATAGATATGGTCAAATAAGAACTTCTAAATCATCTTTTTGAGAGGATTGAGTTACTATAGAATATGTTCAAATTACTCGTTATGATATTAAAAAGTATATTTTAAAGATTAAATCTTTAATAAAATTTATTCATCGTTCTATTGAGTTGCGAGATGACATTTTATATAGAGACTCAATATAATAAATATATTTTGAATTCCAAAATAAATCAAAAATGACATAAACAACATACAGAAAATGGCTTTCTATAGCAGAGAAAAATCAAGCTTAGAGTGTTTTATATTTTAAATGAGGGAATGCACGCAGTACTTAAAAATAATACTTTATATATATCACCAGAACTAGAAGAAATTTTTCTTTTTATATCAAATATAGAAAATGAAATCTCTGCTCAGTTACATGTTAAAAGTAAACTAGAAGAAATGCGTATAAAACTTTTAAAACTCACTGAAGACATTGTATGAGTTTTAAAGTTATTACAAGAAAATAACATACACTATGATTTCAAGAGTACTAAAGATACTTTGAGTATTTTTGATGACTTCAATATAAGTCAAAATATTCGTATAGTAATGATAGCAATATTTGCTTTTTTAGAAACTATTTTCTCTTTTATTACTGTATATGAAAATCAAATCACCGATGAAAAAGAAATCATTAAACTAACTAGGTATTGATGGGAGAAATTGAGTAAAAAGTATTTATTGACTGATGATAACGAATTTTATTGTGCTAACAAGGAGAGGCTTTCTCAAATTTCTTGGGGAATGATAAGAGATTTGAGAAATACATTAACTCATTTTTTTTCCGTGACAAATGATTTAATGTTACTTGAAAATGGTTGAGAGAAAAACAGAGATGATATAGAGGCTATGATAAAACAAAGTTGAGTTATTTGATTTTGATTTACTCCTGAGGAATGGTTTGCTTGGGTTGGTGGTGTTGTAAAGATATTATTGTCTGAATGGACACACGCATCACTGGAAAATAAAGAAGTTTTTAAATCTAAAATGAGTGCCGTAAAAAGTGTTGTAGAAAGACATGCGTCTAGACTTGTTGTAACGAAATATAATAAGAGTGTATAAGTGATATTATTATAAATCTAAAGATCCTGTTTACGTAATTGTTCTTCCATTTTTTTGTTATGCTTTACTGCAACAGAGAGAGGAGTTCTTTTGAGACCAAGTCTATCAAGAGCTTCTTTTTTTAGGTAAGGAGTGTAGTCTATTCAATCTTTATCATGTTCCATTTCTATTTCCATAATTATCTGAACAAGCTCAGCAATAACTTGTCCCACAGACTTTCCTTTTGGGTTATTCATTAGTGGAAAAAAGTGATAAAAACAAAACTTACTCGCTTAGACTAGAAATTCTAATGATCTTAAGTAATTAGAGGTATATTTTTATATATTATTCTATCGTATGGTAAAGAAACAGCAGGAAGTAAAAAAGAATTCGGTTACGGATGATGACGCAACAATGCCCAGTTAGACTAAATTACCCGTAATATAATAAAAAACTCTCTGAACTAATCAGA
>CAZROT010000022.1:0-21618 GCA_964601895.1 uncultured Yersinia sp. | reverse complement strand
AAATTTTACTGTAGTAATCTGTCCTGACATGATGCCTGCCTGGTAGTCAATGTATTTTCAGCGTTATCATCAAAAATACATAACAACGTTAACGATTAATTAAATTCAATAATGAATTAAAGTTATTAATTATTATTAATGATAGTATGAAAAATGGCATTGATCCCGCTAACAGGCCTTCTCTGCTCTGCAAAAGAAGGCTGATGTTAAAAAATGCGCGAAATTTTACAGAAGAATTGAACAGGCTGACTGGAAATATCAGGAAAGGTATTCTGCCTCTGCCTTGTTAAAACGAGCAATAATGGTTTTTGACGGCGGGCGCCCCATCAGGCTGACCACAATAATGGCGATACAGGCAAAGAGAAAACTGGGGATAATTTCATATAAGCCTAACCAGCCGTACTGTTTCCAGACAATAACTGTCACTGCGCCTGTCGACATTCCTGCCAGAGCACCGTTACGCGTCATACGCGTCCAGATAACGGAAATCAGAACCACCGGGCCAAATGCAGCGCCAAAACCCGCCCAGGCATAACTGACCAGCCCAAGTACCCTGCTTTCAGGATTTGCTGCCAGCGCGATGGCTATCAGTGCGACCAGTAGCACCATCAAACGGGCAACCCAGACCAGCTCTTTCTGGCAGGCAGCCGGACGAAAAAAAGTTTTATATAAATCCTCAGTAAGAGCACTCGACGAAACCAGCAGCTGGCAGCTTAATGTACTCATGACGGCAGCGAAGGTCGCGGAGAGCAGCACGCCAGCAAGCCAGGGATCAAACAGCAAGCGGGTCAGTTCGATAAAGATTTGTTCGGGATTCATTGAAACGCTGGCGGCCTGTTCGGGATATTTTTCAAAATAGGCAATACCAAAAAAGCCCACCGCAATTGCACTGGCCAGACACAGGATCATCCAGGTCATACTGATACGACGTGCCCGACGAATGGTTTGGTGCGAGCCTGCAGCCATAAAGCGTGCCAGAATATGGGGTTGACCAAAATAACCTAATCCCCAGCCAAGCAGCGAGAGCACACCCATGCTACTCAGCCCTTTTAACATATCAAGATTACCCGGGTCTCTGGCTTTAATCAGCATCACTGAACTATCAATACCCCCGACAGCGAGAATAATCACCACCATGGTCAGAATAAGCGCAAAAATCATCAGAGTGGCCTGTACGGTATCTGTCCAGCTGACGGCTAAAAATCCTCCCATAAAGGTATAAGCAATAGTGGCAACAGCACCTGCCCACAGGGCAGTGTGGTAATCCAGGGCAAAGGTATTTTCAAACAGGCGCGCTCCAGCAACAATACCGGAAGCACAATAGATAGTAAAAAATAACAGAATCAGTATGGCTGAGGCCATACGCAATAAACCACTTTTGTCTTCGAAGCGACTGGTAAAGTAATCAGGTAATGTTAATGCATTATCATTCACTTCAGTATGTACACGCAGACGTCCTGCAACCAGTTTCCAGTTCAGCCATGCGCCGATAACCAGACCTATGGCTATCCAGCTGTTAGAAATACCAAAGAGAAAAACAGCACCAGGCAACCCCATCAACAACCAGCCACTCATATCTGAAGCACCAGCAGACAACGCAGTTACTACACTTCCTAAGGTACGACCACCCAGAATGTAATCACCAAAATTCTTTGTTGCCCGGTAAGCGACCAAACCGATTAAGATCATGCCAACGATATAAATTATAAAGGTCACCAGCATCGGTGTGTTTATTATCATGCAACCTCTCCATAGTTTTCTTATTTTATAATACGTTAGTATCATTGCACAGCATGTTAATGTCTGATTCTGTATCAGACCAGACACCTGGTTTGTATCCGGGATACTTCTTAGCTATACAGAGCAGTCACCCTGGTGGGCCTGCCATCATAATATGAGCTGACAATCGGCTGAATAAAAAATTTACCTGAAACTTACCTTGTGTCACATTTCTTATGCACGGATGGTCGTGTGCATAGTAACAATGAGTTGCACCCTGAATTATTAAAACAAATAAAAACTCCGATTTAATTCACAATTCGTTTACCTGTCATCTCTGGCGAGGTTGTACTCGGTTGCAACATAGTAGATATTGATGCTCTTTTAGCATAAAACTGATTTTTCACAGGGGTCAAATGGATGGCGAGTACAACAATGGGTGTAAAACTTGATGAAGCAACCCGTAACCGTCTCAGAAATATTGCACAGCGCATGGATCGTACACCACATTGGTTAATAAAACAGGCCATATTTAATTTTCTTGAACAACTCGACAGTGCTGCCACTGCTGAACACGAAGAAAAGACTGAACATACTGCTTCCAGTCTGCCATCTGCTTCTGATGGACAAAAAATGCATGACACGCAACAGGTAGCCCATCAACCATTTCTGGAATTTGCTGAACAAATTTTACCGCAATCTATTATCCGCTCGGCAGTAACAGCGGCCTGGCGTCGTGCGGAAACAGAAATACTTCCGGTATTACTGGAGCAGGTACGTTTTTCTGATGAACTGTCAAAGTCAATAGAATCAATGGCATATACTATTGCACAGAAATTACGCCATAAAAAAAGTACCAGTGGCCGTAGCGGTATGGTGCAGGAGCTGTTGCAGGAGTTTTCTCTGTCTTCTCAGGAAGGTATCGCGTTGATGTGTCTTGCTGAAGCCTTGCTGCGTATCCCCGATAAAGCAACCCGGGATGCGCTGATCCGCGATAAAATCCGCCATGGTAACTGGCAGGCTCATCTGGGGCGCAGTTCATCCTTGTTTGTCAATGCCGCTACGTGGGGGCTGCTGTTTACCGGTCGCCTGGTAACAACACACAACGAAACCAATCTTTCCAGTATATTGAATCGCGTTATTACCAAAAGCGGTGAACCGTTAATCCGCAAAGTAGTAGACATTGCCATGCGTCTGATGGGTGAACAGTTCGTCTCAGGAGAAACTATCGCAGAAGCATTAGCCAATGCAGGCAGGCTGGAGAAAAAAGGCTTTCGCTATTCTTATGATATGCTCGGTGAAGCAGCGCTGACTGAACAGGACGCTCAGCATTATCTGCTGTCTTATCAGCAGGCCATTCATGCTATCGGCAAAGCATCTAATGGGCGCGGAATCTATGAAGGCCCCGGTATTTCCATTAAATTATCCGCTTTGCATCCACGTTATGCCCGGTCGCACTATGAACGCGTTATGCAGGAACTTTATCCCCGACTGCTTAGCTTAACGTTATTAGCCCGCGATTATGATATCGGGCTTAATATCGATGCCGAAGAGTCCGATCGACTGGAAATTTCTCTTGATTTGCTGGAAAAGCTTTGTTTTGAACCACAGCTTGATGGCTGGAATGGAATTGGTTTTGTGGTACAGGCCTATCAAAAGCGCTGTCCGTTTGTCATTGATGCTGTCATTGATATCGCGCAGCGTACCCATCGTCGTATGATGATCCGTCTGGTGAAAGGCGCCTACTGGGATAGTGAAATTAAGCGGGCTCAGACAGAAGGCCTGGAAGGTTATCCTGTCTATACACGTAAAGTTTATACTGATGTCTGCTATCTGGCCTGCGCACGTAAATTACTGTCAGTACCTAATGTTATCTACCCACAATTTGCTACCCACAATGCGCATACCCTGGCGGCCATTTATCATCTTGCAGGACAAAATTATTATCCCGGTCAGTATGAATTTCAGTGTCTGCACGGCATGGGAGAACCGCTTTATGAACAGGTTGTCGGTAAAATCAGTGCGGGTAAACTGAATCGCCCCTGTCGCATTTATGCTCCGGTAGGGACACATGAAACACTGCTGGCGTATCTTGTACGTCGTTTGCTGGAAAATGGCGCCAATACCTCCTTTGTCAATCGTGTAGCCGATACCACAGTTCCTCTGGATAAGCTGGTGACCGATCCTGTCACTGCAGTAAAAGCACTGGCTGCCAGTGAAGGTCAGGTAGGCCTGCCTCACCCGCAAATTCCCTTACCCCGCAATTTGTATGGTAGTGAGCGCATCAATGCACGTGGGCTGGATTTAGCTAATGAGCAACGCCTGGCGTCACTTGCCAGTGCACTATTGCACAGCGCAACGCAACGCTGGCATGCTGAGCCTGTGATTGATGCACCCTGTGACATTGGTATAGAAAAGCCGGTATTCAACCCTGCCCGCAAACAGGATGTGGTGGGTTATGTCAGAGAAGCCACGGAAAATGAAGTCAACCTGGCCCTGGACGCTGCCACACGCACGAGCGCTGTCTGGTTTGCCACTCCGTCCGCGCAACGGGCGGTTATTTTAATGCGCGCAGCAGAGTTAATGGAAACTCAGATGCAATCCCTCATCGGACTCCTAGTCAGGGAAGCAGGAAAAACAGTCAATAATGCCATCGCAGAAATACGTGAAGCAGTCGATTTTCTTCACTATTATGCGACCGAGGTAAGTAATGATTTTTCCAACGAGAGTCATCGCCCGCTAGGTACAGTGGTCTGTATCAGCCCATGGAATTTCCCTCTGGCTATTTTCACCGGCCAGATTGCTGCTGCTCTGGCTGCGGGCAACAGTGTGCTTGCAAAACCTGCAGAGCAGACACCACTGATTGCAGCACAGGCGGTACGTATATTACAAGAAGCAGGTATTCCTGCAGGCGTACTGCAACTATTACCAGGACCCGGTGAAACCACAGGTGCGCAACTCGTCAGAGACGCAAGAGTTCATGGTGTGTTATTTACTGGTTCAACGCAGGTTGCCACCAGGATACAACATGATATTGCCGGCCGTCTGAACCCACAGGGCCGTCCTGTGCCTTTGATAGCTGAAACAGGTGGTTTGAATGTGATGATTGTTGATTCTTCAGCACTGACTGAACAGGTCGTTACTGATGTGATGACATCGGCTTTTGACAGTGCAGGTCAGCGTTGTTCTGCGCTACGTATTCTCTGTGTGCAGGAAGAAGTCGCCGAACGGACATTGTCGATGCTGCGCGGTGCCATGGCGCAATATCGCATGGGCAATCCGGAATACCTGTCCACGGATATGGGTCCGGTTATCGATAGCGAAGCCAGAAATCATATTGAACAGCATATTCAGGCAATGCAGGCAAAAGGCCGGAACGTTTATCAGGCAGTCTGGCATAATGCAAGCGATGAAATAGACTGGCAGGCAGGTAATTTTATCCCACCAACGCTGATTGAGCTGGAAAGTATTACTGAACTGGATAAAGAAATTTTTGGCCCTGTATTACATGTTGTACGCTTTCAACGTACAAATCTGAATACCCTTATCCAGCAAATCAATCAGTCTGGTTATGGCTTAACGCTGGGTATTCACACCCGTATCGATGAAACTATTTCACAGGTGACTGAAAAAGTGGCAGCAGGAAACCTGTATGTGAATCGCAATATGGTGGGTGCAGTAGTGGGTGTCCAGCCTTTTGGCGGAGAGGGTCTGTCGGGTACCGGTCCCAAAGCAGGAGGACCACTTTATCTGTATCGTTTGCTTGCCAGTCGACCGGATGATGCACTCATGCGCACGCTGTCGCGCCTCACTAGTGACGACTTACCAAAGAGTCTTGCTATCAGAGAAAAATTACAGACGGGTCATCGGGCGCTCGTGCAATGGGCGGTTCTGGAAAACAACGACGAACTGGTGACGCTTGCGCAGCGTTATGCCTCGCTGGCACAAAGTGGCGCCGTATACCTGTTATCGGGGCCGACAGGTGAAAAAAACACCTGTATGTTCCTGGCCCGTGAAGCGGTACTCTGTCTGGCGAACAATCAACGTGATATCCTGATTCAATTAGCAGCAGTACTGGCAACAGGTAGCAAGGTACTCTGGCCCGAGGAAAAACTGCACAGAGAGCTTCATGATGCTTTGCCAGCAGCAGTACAATCATGCATTATATTGACGAAAAACTGGCAGGAACCTGCAGTGAAATTCAGCGCAGTAATTTATCATGGTGATGCCGATAAACTCAGAATACTGTGTGAACAGATAGCGCAACGTAGTGGGCCTATTGTTTCTGTGCAGGGTTTTACCTTTGGAGAAACCAATATTCTGCTGGAACGCCTGTTAGTTGAGCGTTCTCTTTGCATCAATACTGCCGCAGCCGGAGGAAATGCCAGCCTGATGACTATTGATTGATAACAGGCAAGCGGTATTCTGCCAGTGGCAGTCGCATGGCTATGCACTATAAGATAAGATGGCGTATTCTTAATTTACTCATTCACTAAGATCAGGCCAGTGAATGTATGTCTCATGGCTGCGCTGATAGCACTAAAGGTACCATCAGGTAAAGGGGATATTTGGTGTTACTATCATATCTTTCATGCTATAACGGCGCTTTCTGGCAGATTGTCTTTTCACCTGCTGAACGTTGAAATAAAGGTAAAAAAGCACCATGAAAATCCCGGCACGCATCCAGCCTCTGGTTGATGATGGTCTGGTTGATGAAGTGATCAGCCGTTTAAGGAGTGGTAAAGAGGCTGATGTTTATGTAGTACGCTGTCAGGGTGAAATACGCTGTGCCAAAGTCTATAAAGAAGCTACGCAGCGCAGTTTCAGACAAGCCGTTCAGTATCAGGAAGGACGTAAAACACGTAACAGTCGTGATGCACGTGCCATGCGCAAGGGTTCCAGGTTTGGCCGTAATCAGCAGGAAAAAATCTGGCAAACCGCTGAGGTAGACGCACTCTGGCGTCTGGCCAGTTCAGGCGTGAGGGTTCCAAAACCTTATGATTATCTGGATGGGGTATTAATCATGGAACTGGTTACTGACCAGGGACAGGCTGCGCCACGCTTAAGTGATGTCTCGCTGTCTCCTGCACAGGCGTTGCAGGATCACGCCATTATGATGAAGTATGTTGTGCGCATGCTCCATGCAGGACTGATACATGGTGATCTTTCGGAATTCAATGTGCTGATGGATAACAAGGGTCCTGTGATTATTGACCTGCCTCAGGCTGTGGATGCCAGTGCCAGTAATCATGCACGTTCACTACTGGAGCGTGATGTCAATACCATTACGCAGTATTATGCCCGCTATGCGCCTGAACTTGCTGATACAAAATATGCTAAAGAAATCTGGGCACTGTATGAAGCAGGAAAGCTTAAAATCGACACTGAACTGACAGGCCATTATGAAGAAACAGCAGTGGCTGCGGATGTCGGTGCGGTACTGGGTGCAATCCAGTCAGCACAGGATGAAGAATATGAACGCCAGCGTGCACGCAATCGCGGCGATGACTGAACTCTGCATCCTTAAAAATAATCATCTGAATATTCCTCAATTCTTAAAACCGCATGGTTATGGCTTAAAAAATAGTTATCAGATCCTGGTGGCATTATTAAAAATTCACTCATGCCCGCATGATAATAAGCGCTTCATAACCCTGATGCGGGCACTCTTTGTTAATCATTGTCTACCCCTGAATAGCTGAAAAGTATGTTTTTTTCATATAGCGTAAGTACTAAACCAGGCTTATATCGGCTAACATCATCATATTAATCATCTTGTTAATACAAAGGTTCATCATGCTGAAGGGATATTTAGCATTAATGGCATTGGTCGTCATCAGTACCAGCTATTCAACACAGGCAGCAGAAACTGATGTTGAAAAATTCATGGATGTCATCGCCAGCAACTACCGCACCGCACTAAAAACCAGCTCACAACAGGAATTTCAACAGGCTCTGGACAGCATGAAAGCCGCGGCCCTTGATGCACAAAAAGGAACACCTGAGAAACTGAAACATGAGCCTGCTGACAGTGCAAATATGCAGGACTACCGTCATGGTCTGGATATTCTTATCAGCCAGATAGAGGCGGCAAAACAGGTTGCCGATTCCGGAAATTTTAAACAGGCTCAACAGGATATCAATGCTCTTAAGAAAACCAGGGATAATTATCACCGGAAATATAAACAATGACTGAACGCTGGGATATTGTCGTCAGACTGACGCACTGGCTGGTTGCTGGAGGTTTCCTCGTTAATCGCCTGTATCTCACCAATCCTGGTAGTCTGCCGCACAGGGCTTTTGGTATAACCGTTGTTCTCGCCGTATGCGTGCGCCTGATATGGAGTATCACCTTTGCACCGCAAGCCGCACGTCTTTCGGCAATTATCCCTGATAGTGCAAAACTGCTGCAGCATCTGCATGAATTACGTACCCGCAATTTCCCGCGCCATTTACATCATAATCCCCTTGGTAGTATAGGAATCCTGTTATTCTGGTTACTGTTACCATTGGTGGGATTAAGCGGGTGGGCACAGGATACTGATTTCATCACTCTCTATCCTGTTGATGAATGGCACAAATGGCTGGTTAATATCGTGACCGTACTTGTCTGTCTCCACATACTGGCCGTTATCCTGATGTCGTTCTGGATGCGTAAAAATCTGATTCTTGCTATGTTGCCAGGCTGGCGCAAGAAGCACTAATTTGCTTCACTGCGTGGTTGGCAGGCAACAAACCGTATCCAGCAGATATTTTTTCAGGGAAAAGCCTTTAATGGATTTTTCGACTTCGTCAATGAATCACTGGTTTTTATGCCGGCTGATCTTTATAATTCCGCACACCTTTTTTCTTCCTGAGCATTTTGCCATCTTGCCTGTCTGACTGAGACTGAACCTTATGCGTGAAAAATATGTCGTTACCTGGGATATGCTACAGATGCAAGCGCGAAAGCTGGCACAGCGTTTATTACCTGCCACTCAATGGAAAGGGATCATTGCCGTCAGCCGTGGAGGCCTTGTACCTGCTGCCATTCTTGCCCGCGAGTTAGGTATCCGCCACGTGGATACGCTCTGTATTTCCAGTTATGATCATGACAGCCAACATGAACTAAAAGTATTAAAGCATCCTGAAGGAGATGGAGAAGGCTTCATCATTGTCGACGATCTGGTTGATACCGGTAATACGGCTATCATTATTCGTAACATGTACCCCAAAGCACATTTAGTGACTATCTTTGCCAAGCCTGCTGGAAAATCACTGATTGATGATTATCTCGTCGAAATTCCACAAGATACATGGATTGAGCAACCATGGGACATGGCGGTAACTTTTGTATCACCGTTATCCGTGTAAGGCATTTTCTCCCGTGCTATCGCTGTAAAAAGCTATTTTTTCCGCAACACCTGTAGTGTTATGCCAGTTATTATCATGCTGGCAATAATCCCACCTTCCGCTACGTGAAAGGCCAGTACTGCCAGCAGGCATAAACTGCCCGTCATTTTTTAAAGAAAAATGCCGTGTTATCCGATGATATATGAAGCAGTACTTACCATTGTGTTAAAAAAGGAAATGGCTGCCTGTTGCTACACATCACAGGTAGTGCTGTTATTAAAAATACCTCTCAGGTAATAAAACAGAGGATGTTAATAAATAGTAATATATTGATTATATTATTAAAATATCTTTATTCCGGAGATAAAGAAATGACATCATCCAATACCGCGCTCAGAGGCAAACTCATGAGGCGTTTTGCAGCATTAGGGCCTTACCTGCGTGAAGATAAATGCGAGAATGGCCTGTTTTTCTTTGATTGCCTTGTCGTATGTACGGATGTAGAAAAAGCCCCAGAAAAACGCGCATTTCTGGGGTGGTGGATGGAACTGAAGCTGGAAAATGATCTATTCAGCTACATTTACCAGTTTGGTATATCTGACAGAGAAGGCTGCTGGCAGAAAAAAGCCATCAATCAACCTGAAGTACAGAAAAAAGTGGAAGCAGCGTTGCGTAAATTTCATAAACTGCTGCATGACTCATTCATCGCCATGGAGCTGAAATTAGCACCTGCAAGACAGTTTAATGAACAGTCGATTAAATTACTCTGTCATCTGTAAGTGATTCGGCAACGTATGTGGAAACATCGCTTATTCAGCACCCTCTGCTGCTATAAGCGTTATTTTCATGAATAATTCGCCTCTGCCTGTTATCCGCAATAGTGCGCAATAACGACAGACGTTAACCTGAAGCTTTCCTGACAGGTTACGTCATTTTCACAACACACATTCAGCTGCTGCTTCTGTGGCTGTTCCTGGCATAATTTTCAGGGAACACTGAATAATCAGCTTGACAGCAGAACAGGGGACCAGTAGTCTACCTACATATAGGTAGACAAAGGAAAGAAAGTATGAATATCAATGCAGATCTTTTTGAACGCGTGGTTATTCAGCAGGAATCCCTGCCATGGCTGAATTCACCGGTTCCCGGAATTCAGCGCAGATTACTGGAACGTGACGCAGATGAGCAGGCACGAGCCACTTCCATCGTGCGCTATGCGCCAGGGGCACACTTTACCAGCCATGTTCACTATCTCGGTGAAGAATTTTTTGTTCTTGATGGGGTGTTTGAAGATGACCATGGCAGCTATGGCCCCGGAACCTGGGTTAAAAATCCACCAGGATCATTTCATTCTCCGCGATCCCAAACAGGCAGTACACTGTTCGTCAAACTACATCACCTGGAGCCCGATGACAGAGAGCGTCATACTGTCAATACACGCACTGCCCACTGGCATCCAGGTCTCACGCCAGGGATTGAAGTGATGCCGCTGTATGAATTCGGCACACAACATACCGCGCTGGTACGCTGGCTCCCGGGAACGCGCTTCAACGCACACCGCCACTACGGCGGTGAGGAAATTTATGTACTGGAAGGCACATTCCAGGACGAGCATGGACGCTATCCCCGCGGAACATGGATACGCAGTCCACATCTGAGTCAACATCATCCATTCAGTGAGGAGGGTTGTGTGATTCTGGTAAAAACAGGGCACCTGCCCTCTGCTGCAACGCAGGAAAACACCCAATGAAAGACTTCAGAGAAATGTCTCATACCGCACAGCAGATACTGGATATCGCTGAAGATCTCATCCGGCAGCAGGGATACAACGGATTTTCATACAATGATATTTCCCCCATGGTGGGCATCAGCAAACCAAGTATTCATCATCACTTTCCCACCAAGGCAGAGCTGGTGGAAGTACTGGTACAGCGTTACAACCATCGATTTCATGAGCAATTGTTGCGTATTGAAGCCGGACATGTACGTGCACCCGGACGACTGATGGCCTATGCAGCACTTTTTGATAGCACCTTTATACGCGAACGACACCTGTGCGTATGCGGAATGCTCGGTGCAGAAGCCGGATCACTGCCAGAGAATGTTACTGTACAGGTGGAAAAATTTTTTCGTCTTAGTCTGGCATGGTTGACACGAGTCATTGCACAAGGCCAGGAAAGTCAACTGATACGTCCTGAGCCTGACGCAGAAGCACTTGCACGCGCTTTTTTGTGTGTACTGGAAGGTGCCATGGTGGTAGGCAGAGGCATGCATGCTTCAGGACCACCTTCCGCAGCAGGTAACAGCCTGCTTTCCATGATGCTTGCCTGAAAAAAGCATCATTTTATCAGAATAACTACCAACTTAATGGTAGAAAAAGGAGAGTAACATGAGCAGTACATTTAGCGATAGAAAATTACTTGTTGTTGGTGGTACCAGCGGTATGGGTTTACAGACAGCCAGAACAGTCATGGAACAGGGAGGCTCCACTGTTATTGTCGGACACCGTGAAGATAAAACCGAAGAAGCGCGCAGGATACTCTCATCATTTGGCAGCGTAACGGCATTAACCGCCGATCTGTCACGTCCTGAAGGTGTGGAACAGCTTGTGCGCACTCTTGACGAAAGCCACAGGGACATAGACCTGCTGGTAAATGCGGCAGGCGTTTTTTTCCCTAAATCTTTTCTGGAACATACTGACAGTGATTATGATCAGTATATGGCGTTAAACAAGGCCTTCTTTTTCATCACACAGAAAGTGGTCGCTAACCTTGTTGCCTCGGGGCGTCCGGGTGCAATAGTAAACATAGGCTCAATGTGGGCAAAACAGGCCATCGAAGCCACACCGTCATCCGCCTATTCCATGGCCAAAGCAGGGCTACACTCACTGACGCAGCATCTGGCGATGGAGCTTGCCGCCAAACGCATCAGAGTCAATGCCGTGTCACCTGCGGTGGTGGAAACTCCAATTTACGAAGGATTCATTCCTAAAAGTGATGTGCATGGTGCCTTACAGGGATTCAATAGTTTTCATCCCATCGGCAGAGTTGGTACTCCACAAGATGTTGCGCAAGTCATCAGCTTCCTGTTGTCTGACAGGGCGTCCTGGGTAACAGGTGCAGTCTGGGATGTTGACGGCGGCGTGATGGCTGGCCGCAATACAATGTAAACAGGGAGAAAAAACATGCAATCCAGAATATCACCTGACAACGGCATAGATGTTGCTGCCCTGCAGGCATTCAGCACACAGGTTTCTGCCAGCCCAGCAGCGGGTATGGCGCGATTCGGTGTGGTCACCACCTGGCAGGGGGGAACCCGGACTCGAGCCCTGACTGCCCCACTGATACTCGGAGACAGGACTCTGGAAAGAAATTTTGTCATTGATGCAGACGAACCTGAAGCGCTATTGGGTACCAATGATGCACCCAATCCCCAGGAATTGCTGCTTGCGGCACTGAATGCCTGCATGAGTGTTGGCTATGTAGCAACAGCGGCAGCAATGGGTATTGAACTGCAATCTTTAAAAATACGCACGCAGGGCAGTCTGGATCTACGTGGTTTCCTGGGACTGGATGCAAGTATCAATCCCGGTTATGACCGTGTTGACTGCGAGGTTGAAATAGCATCATCAGCCGCTACAGAAAAACTGGAAGCACTGCATGAAACAGTGAGGAAGACGTCGCCAAACTTCAATAACTTTGTCAGGGCCATTGAATTAACAGCCAGACTGACTGTCAGGAAGTAACAGCAACCGGATAAAACCGGATGCTGTCATACAGACCACAACACCACCGGCTGGTTACCACAGGGTGTTGTGGATTTCTCAATAACAAAAGACGCATGAAATACTAACCACTTATCCCGCTTTCTTCGCCGGTGATGTAATAAGAAACCTGTGTACGTGGTTGCAGGTTCAGCGTATCAGTAATGATTCCTTTTGACAGCGCTTCAGACGCAGACAGTAACAGGCTATTTTTTTCACTGTAAAGAATATCGGTTAATTCTTCCGGTGATAATGACGTACATTTTTCATATACCGCCTTAAACAACGCGTTATATCTGGCAAGCTCTTTGATTGTTCTGGTTAATTCATCAGGCTTTATTTCACCTTCTACATATAATGCTGCGGGATGTAGCAAAAAAGAAGCATGCGGCATCGATAATCTTTTTGATGCTCCACAAAACATCAAACTGGCTGCAGAGGCGACCCCTGATGCATTCACTGCAGTCACCGGGATATGTGAACTACGAATTGCCTCATAAGCCATATAACCACTATCCATATCACCACCGCGGCTGTTGATATAAAGATAGATATTTTTTGCATTTGGATAATTATTATTCGCCTCTTCCAGTGCTGCAAGAAAATCTGTTATCTGATTTTCTGCAATAAAACCGGTATAGACAATTTTAATATTTTCTACACTCTTATCTGATAAGCCATTATTTCTTATGAAATCCATACCGGCCATACCAGGTAGAGATAATGTTACAGCAATGAACAACAGTATCATGTTCAACATTTTTAAACCGCCTGATTTATCGCTCGTGCTCATGAATGACTATCCCTGTGCCATCAACAAGGGCATGTATTCTCATCATGCTTAATTGTAAATCCTGTTACAGGACACAGCAATTTTTTTGCCACAGACTGGTATAAAACCTTCTGGCAGCCAGAAGTTGCCTTATGGAGAGAGATATAAAAGAACATTACGTACAGAGATAGTGTAATTGCATGCCTGAAAAATCAGGCATTTTAACGAAAATTCAACACTATCTTTCTAAGATACAGCGTAAATGAGGCGACGCTGATTTTTATCAGCGCCCTGCCAGACAGGCTACAAGGTATATAACCAATTACCCTGATTTTAGAGATAAAACACTATTCAACGCGTTACTTCAGCCTTTCTTTGAGGCACTATTATCTAACTGCAACACGCTGCTGGTATAACTAAAAATCTTATTGGTCATTTGAACATCACCATCCAGCTTCTGACCGAACGATGGAATCATTTCTTTTAATTTACCCTGCCATTCGGGTGAGACAAATTTATCCTTAAAAGCAGTTTTCATGATACCCAGCATAATTGATGCGGACGTTGATGCACCCGGTGACGCCCCTAATAATGCAGCAATGCTGCCATCCTCGGCAATGACAACTTCTGTTCCCAAATTGAGTACCCCGCCTTTGTCTTTATCTTTCTTGATAATTTGTACACGCTGTCCGGCGGTAATAAGCTTCCAGTCTTCTTTTCTGGCCTGGGGATAATACTCTTTCAGTGCCTCAAAACGATCATCATCATTTAACATGACCTGGCTAATCAGGTACTTAACCAAATCAAAATTATCAATACCTACATGCGTCATCGGCATGATATTGGCCGTGCTAACACTACCTAATAGATCCCATAACGACCCATTTTTCAGAAATTTTGTGGAAAAAGTTGCAAATGGTCCAAAAAGCAGTACAGATTTACCGTCCAGCACACGCGTATCCAGATGCGGAACAGACATAGGTGGTGAACCTACCGCTGCTTTACCATACACTTTTGCCAGATGACGGCTGACAATCTGAGGGTTTTCTGCCACCAGAAACTGACCGCCTATAGGAAAACCGCCCTGGCCCTCGCCCTCAGGAATGCCCGATTTCTGTAGTAGTGGTAACGCCCCGCCACCTGCTCCAATAAAGACAAACCGCGCTGTAACAGTACTTTGTGTACCCCCTTTGTCAAGGTCTGCAACAGTCACATTCCATGTTTTATCGGAATTACGTTTGATGTCTCTGACTTCATTGCGCAGATGCAGTGAGAAGTTTTTTTGCTTCGATAGTGAATCAACAAATTGACGGGTAATTTCACCAAAATTAATATCAGTCCCCATCACTGTGCGCGTAGCTGCAATTTTCTGCGTTGGGGAGCGACCTTCCATCACCAGAGGAATCCATTGCTTTATCTTCTCTGGATCTTCAGAATATTCCATACCATGGAATAATGTGCTTTTTTGTAATGCTGCATGGCGCTTGCGCAGAAAGCTGACATTGGCATCTCCCCAGACAAAGCTCATATGTGGCACACTAGTGATGAACGAACGGGGATTATTCAAAACATTTTTCTTAACCTGATACGCCCAGAACTGGCGTGATATTTGAAATTCTTCGTTAATACTCACTGCCTTGGAAATATCTATCACACCATTTTTTTCTGGCGTGTAATTCAGTTCAGCTAACGCAGAATGCCCTGTACCTGCATTATTCCAGCCATTAGAGCTCTCAGCTGCAATCGCATCCAGACGTTCATACATACTTATAGACCAGTCTGGTTCAAGCTCCTGGATGTAAGTGCCCAGTGTGGCACTCATAATCCCACCACCAATCAACAACACATCAACAACTTTTCTGTCGTCCGCTGCTGCCTGTTTAATAAGGCTAAACATGCTTAAACAAAATATGATGAAGATAACGGGTAATTTTCTCATTGAATTACACCTTCTTAATGGGTTCATTTCAAAAATAGCAAAATAGACATAATTAAAAGATACTTCATAAAGTATAAAAATGAAAAATATAAGACATCAAATAGCCACTATCTGTCGACAGTATATTTTATAAAAAGAAAAGTACTAATTACCGTTATGACCTGAATTGCCTGTTTTTAATTCACTACCATGTCTGAAATGTGAAACATAAGCTCATTAATATTTGTTTTTTACCATGAACATATAGCTTCTGAATGACGCTGAATTTAATTTTAACTGCGCCATAAACAACGACGTGCGAGCTTTTCTATCTGATCCAGTTGCGCTTCATGAGCCACTATTTCCTCATTACTGGCATGCTGTACTTTTAAGGATAATTCAGAAAATATAATATCCTGAACGCCTTGAGAGAGATGCTGTTCTTCTGTGCCTTCCATTGCAAAGGCTAATGATGTTTGTCCTCCGGTCATGGCAAGATAAACTTCTGCCAGAATTTCAGCATCGAGCAAAGCTCCATGCAAGGTACGCCTGCTATTGTCTATATGGTAACGATCACAGAGTGCATCAAGATTATTACGTTTGCCAGGAAATAAACGGCGAGCCAATAATAAGGTATCAATAATAGTACACAGGGTTTCTACACCAGGTATATCTTGATTCAGCAGCTGAAATTCATGATCGATAAAACCAACATCAAAGGCTGCATTATGAATCACTAATTGTGCACCACGAATAAAAGCCAGAAACGGCAGCACAATATCAGCAAATACGGGCTTATCTGCCAAAAATTCATCGCTAATACCATGAATACGCTGAGCTTGTGGATCAATCAACCGATCCGGCTTAATATAGGCATGGAAACTTTCACCGGTTAAACGGCGATTCACTATTTCAACTGCCCCAATTTCAATAATTCTGTGACCTTCGTAATGCAGACCCTGTTTATTCAGACCGGTAGTTTCAGTATCCAGGACAATCTGTCGTGATTTTATCGTGTTCATAGCACTTATTTATGTCAGACTCAGTGTTTTAATCAGGTTAAGAGTCTATCAGCAAATGCTGACCAAACAGGTAGAAATTTTCACTGATGGTTCATGTCTTGGCAATCCGGGCCCCGGGGGATATGGCATCATTTTGCGTTATAAACACCATGAAAAAGTACTCAGTGCTGGCTATCAACTCACTACCAACAATCGTATGGAATTAATGGCTGTTATCATTGCATTAGAGACACTGAGCAGCCCATGCGAAATAACACTGAGTACTGACAGTCAATACGTCCGTCAGGGTATCACCTTATGGATCCATAACTGGAAAAAACGTGCATGGAAAACAGCAGACAGAAAACCAGTACGTAACATTGACTTATGGAAAAAACTCGATGTTGCTGTTAGCGGTCATACTATCCATTGGCAATGGATAAAAGGCCATGCAGGCCATGCAGAAAATGAACGCTGTGATAAGCTGGCCCGCATTGCTGCAAGTGCGCCCGACAAAATTGATACTGGTTATCAATCTGATTCGTGATTTAACGTCGGACGCTGACAATGTCTGACCGCACCCACTGCCCTGTTCAGTAAGGGATTTTTTCTGCCCATTTTTAGCTGACCATAACAGGTCAGTGGTAGTGTGCGTTTTCTTGCGATGATAAGACTTAAACATCCCAGCGAAGGTAAATGAGCACTGAGAAATCGCCCCCCATACTTATGCCATGGCAATACCTGAAAACAGGATTGATACATCACTTCGTAATTCAGCACACTGAGCCAATCCAGTAATCTGATTTGCGTAAACATACGACTAATATGCGGCTGACGATGTCGTATCACAGGCAGCAGTTTGCCTAATCCTACCAGACTGACCGGGTTAAAATTACTGACAATCATCCAGCCATCATCAATTAAAACTCGATCAACTTCACGTAAAATACCGTGTGGATCAATAGAATAAGCAAGTTCATGCGCAAGCAAACAGGCATCAATGGATTTCGCAGAAAAAGGCAATTGATAAGGATTAGCCATCACCTGCATATTATCGCCGTCCTTACTAACATTAACCTGGTGAGCAATCGCGCATTGTTCCGAAGTAATCTCAGCACTGAGACAGCCGATTTTTAGCAAATGAAATCCAAAAATTTTGGACCACCATGGATACATTGCCCGTTCCAGGGCATCACGATAATATATTCCCCATGGCAACTCAGTCCAGGATTTCGGTGCCTGAATTTGCCGGGAGGTATGTGCTGGTCTCATAGTTATATCCTCTGTCAATAATCGCCGACGGGAGGCGTCTCATGAAGCTCATCAGTATTCCAGCATTGCAGGATAATTACATCTGGCTCTTACACGACCATAATCATCATTGCATCATTATTGATCCCGGGGAATCACATCAGGTGTTAGCAATATTACAACAGCAACATATGATACCTGATGCTATTTTACTGACTCATCATCACCATGATCATACAGCAGGGGTTTCTGGCATTATCGCTCACTATCCTGATACGCCTGTATATGGCCCAGAGGAAACAGCCAGTAAAGGTGCCTCTGTTATTATTAAAGATGGTGATAATATCATAATTAATAATCATAATTTCAGCATTATTGCAGTACCCGGACACACGTCAGGACATATCGCCTGGTACAGTGCACCTTATCTTTTTTGTGGCGATACACTTTTTTCTGCTGGCTGTGGGCGTATCTTTGAAGGCACTTCACAACAAATGTACGCTTCCATTCAGCGGCTTATGCAATTTCCTGATGAGACGCTAATTTGTTGCGCTCATGAATATACGTTATCAAATATAGAATTTGCCCGACAGATACTACCTGAAGACAATGAGTTAGCTGCATGGCAAAAACAGGCGGTAGAATTACGCGCTCAAAAGCAACCAACTATACCGACAACGTTGCGGTTAGAGCGTGTAGTTAATCTATTTTTACGCTGTAACGATGTTAATTTAAAAAATAAATTAGGCATGTTAATACCGGAGAGAGAAGATTATGAGGTTTTTTCAGAATTAAGAGCCAGGAAAAATCTGTTTTAATGCAGCGTATTGTGCTATTTATTAAATTAAAAACAATGACCTGCATTCAATAATACGCTGTTGTTAATATGAATTTTAAAAGTAAAACAGTTTTTTTTCTCTCAGCATTGCTTGTTGGCTGTCAGATGCGCGGACAGGATATCCCTGCAGATCCCAGCGGGGCTTCAGGCAAAGATAAAAATGCAGCACAGGAAAGCACATCAACATTTTTACCCAAAGATGAGCGTTACCTTACACAAAAAAATCTATGGAGTCTCATCAGTGATGAGCTCAACATGCAAATTCCAGAAAATCACAGAATATATCAACAAAAACAAAAGGTATTAAAAAACAAAGGCAATCTGCAGAGTATTACATTACAGGCAGAGCCTTACATGTACTGGATAGTCGAACAAATCAAAAAACGTAATATGCCAATGGAAATAGTCCTGTTACCCATTATGGAGAGCGCTTTTAATCCCCATGCAACTTCTCCTGCCAACGCTGCAGGGTTATGGCAAATCGTACCGCACACAGGTCGTCGTTATGGTTTAAAAAAAAATCAATGGTACGACGGTCGCTTCGATATAGCCGATTCTACAACAGCAGCACTGGATATACTGCAACGTTTAAATGTTCTGTTTGACGGTGACTGGTTATTGACTATTGCGGCTTACAATAGTGGTGAAGGACGTATTATTCAGGCGATAAAATCGAATCAGGCCAAAGGCAAGCCGACCAATTTCTGGGCACTGCCGCTTCCCCGTGAAACAGAAATCTACATTCCTAAAATGTTAGCATTGGGTGATATCATAAAACACAATAAAAAATACGGAATAAAATTACCTCATCCGGATGAAAACCGGGCTCTGACGCAAATTGAAATGACCCGGCAGATACATCTAAATCAGGTAGCAGAGATGGCGGGCATTCCGCTGAAAAAATTAAAAGCCTACAATCCTGGCTATACGCGCAATATCACCACACCCAACGGACCGCATTACATTATGTTACCGAAAAGTCATATGAATCAGTTTCTGAATGCGCTATCACGCAATAACGCAACAACCGCCAGATTTGCCAACAGTATTCTAAAACACAACAAATAAAATCGCCGGCAGCCAGTCATACATAACAAGCCAGCTTTTACCGTACCTGTTAAAAACACATCAATGACTGCAGCATCAATAAAATATTTACCAGCAAAGCGTCATCAGAACTGATAATGATTATGATTCCATTTTTATAGCTGCGTTTTTCCGCTAACAGCGCATTACTTTTTCACCCCATTATCCATTTTCTTATATCTCTCCTTTTTAGCCAGCACGAGGGTGCTGTGAAAACCAGGCTATTCAATTTTTATTGATGTCACAGTGCTCTTTTGGCTGGTTTGCACTAGCGGATGCATTCCCTGTAAATGAAATAAACAGCAAAAGTAATACTATTATCTATAATATAAATAGATATACAACATATATATCTATTTATAATTTATTGGATTTGATAAAGAAAGAATTATTTATTCATTAATCAATGGTAAATATCATGCCGTTATCTATCACGCCCGGTAAGCCAAACTCCCCTATCAATACCGACAGGGCAACAGATACCCATAATGAAAATTATAATAACTACTTAACAAATTACTTTGCAAAAATTTTTGACGAAGGATTAAGCCAGGTAGGAAATACCCCTATTTCTATCCCAAATAATCTTATCGATCTTACCAATAATAAAAATTATAAAAATATCGTAGATTCTTCTATAGAGCTGGACGCTACTTCATCAATTCATGAACAACCAAGAGAAGTATCTGCATCATTTAAAAACATTCAGCAAGATCTGAATAAATTAAAAAATGAACTGGGTGGCAGCCCGAATTTCGACGGTAAAGAGCCAAAACTGCAATTGAATAAGAAATTTCTCGGGATACCGATTGATACAGTCAGAGATTTTTTTAGCAAAGGGGTGCAGCAGGGCTGGCACCCGAGTTTCGTATGGGAAGCGCTATCCAGTGCTTTTGGTACTGGTAAAGAAGGCAGAACCTGCTACGAATTTGCTTCGCTGTCTTTGCAACGCTATGGCATTGTTAAAGACAATATAGAAAATATTCGTGCTGATTTTAACAATCCATTTCTGTCAGACCAGGACCTTAAGGATTCTTTTGCTAAGCTCAGCGGATTTTTAATTCATATTCAATTAAATGGTCGCGACGCATCGTTAAAAACCATTGAAAATCAGTTAGATATTCTGGATAGCCTTTATGAAAAAGCGAAAAATAACGGCACTCTGGAAGAGTTTTTCAGGCAGGCATTTGAAGCACGGGCCTGTTTTGAAGACAGGATGGATGCCTTTCAAGCATACGCAATGACGCATCTTGATGAAAGTGCGCGTATTGACCTTAATAAAATGAAAGATTACACCCAGGACAGCTCAAAAGATCGCGTTCTTGGAGAAGAATTAAAAGAATTCTTACAAAACAATCCTGAGGCTACAGCCAGTGAGTTTAAGACATATCTGATGGAAACGGTGAATGTTACTAACATCAAAGCCAAAGATTATCAATCCAATCAAGCTACTACTATCACTGAAGAAGAGGTAAATATCTTTATTCAACAACAGGTAGACTATTATACGATAAACGAAGACGCTAATTTTATCGCATCCTGAGTTCACCTGCTAATAAATAACTATTTTAATTGGCCGGATGTCAAAGCATAAAGCAGCTATAAGTTATCAACACTGGAGGTAATACCAGGTTCAGCCAGATGATTTCCTCACTGAGCCATAGTCCAGTATATCCTACTGAAAGACAATAATTTTATCTGAATACTATACACAATAGTATAAGTGAAGAGGTGGTATTTAGCCGTTTTGTTATCCGCTTTCTGACTGCCTCATGGAGCCTGAATAACAGATAGAAAAATACAATTTTTTATGGCAGGGGCGGAGAGATTTGAACTCCCAACTCCCGGTTTTGGAGACCGGTGCTCTACCGTTGAACTACGCCCCTGTATGGCGGTGCGGACGGGGCTCGAACCCGCGACCCCCGGCGTGACAGGCCG
>CAZROT010000021.1:0-22652 GCA_964601895.1 uncultured Yersinia sp. | reverse complement strand
CAAAATATTCTAAATTTGTAAAACATCAGGGTTTTATGAGTAAAGAAAAGCAAAAGGAGCGTATCTACAAACGTAATCTTATCATTCAAGATGAATATTGGAAAATGAAAGATAAAAAAGACGAAGGTGTGCAGATCTACTCCAATGAATACATCATTGCAAAATTAGCTAACAAATTTTTTCTTGCGCCAATTACTGTTGAGAAGATTTTATTTACTAAAAGTGTGTATTTACCGAAAACCCAGCTTGAACTCCAGTTTCAACAGCAATAGCACTTATATCAAAAACCTCCGCTTCAAATCCAATTTTCATTACTTTTAATTGTCTGTACCTTTTTGGCATTTCGGTATGATATCTGCTCAGCTCTCCGCTCACTTGGTTCTGACCTTGCATCAACCTTACTCCTTGAAATTTTAAAAATACATCCTGTGCAAGCAGTAAAATTGCATTTGGCTCGGTTTTTAAATTGTTTAAAACAAGGTGCAGCATAAACCTGCATGTGCCAGTTTGCATTTTGTTGGACGCATCTTTCCAAACAATCGGGTCTAATATTTCAATGTACCCAGCAGGATAAGCTTCAGCATGTTCTTTCTCCGTATTGGTGTACTGGCTATTAAACCAATCCACACTTTTTAGTGCAGGAATTTCCTCCAGTTTAGATTTTAGAGAATTGAAAATTATTATGTAAATCATGATTTTAAGATTTTAATTACATCATTGTTAATCTTAGTTGTAAGTCTATTTATCAATTGTTGAGAAGGTCCCATGAATTGCCTTCTTGGTATTTTAGAGGCGTGTTTGCCAAAAACTTTTATGTCTCCTCCTTCATTTTGAATTTGAGCATAAGGCGTTCCAGCAGTAATCAAAGCTCCTCTTCCATTCTTCTCCCATCTCAAAGAATTAAATAAATTTTGAGATTGACCACTAAGAATAGGTCTAGCAGTAGCAGCATGAGAATAATTACTCATTGCTGATTCTTTTCTTCTTTTTACACCAACACGGTTTGCGTTGCTTCCGTATTCAAAGCCGTGCCATCTTGAAGAAGAATCTCTACGCTTTACATCATCCCACTTTTCTAAATTTTTATCGGTAAAACCTTGATTTTCGAAAGATTCTTTAAAATGATTAACAGCCTCTACACCTATAATTGTTGGAACATTATTATTCAAATAATTTTCAACTTTTTTAATCTTTTGGAATATTTTTGAAAAATCTGACATTTTAACAGTTTTTATTTGGCGTTTAAATACTAAATTTTATATATTTGCATTAAGTTTGGCTTTGACCAAAACAGTGCGAGAGTCTCCTTCGGGAGCTGTGGCTGCGCCTCACCTCTGCCTCCTTCGGGAGGCATGTTAAGTTATAGACGTTTTATTTGGTCTCCTTTCACAATATAAATTGATTCAAATTTAGCTTTAAGAGTTCGTTTCTTTCCAATTTCATTGCTAATTTCAGAAATCGTATTTTCACTATATATTGTTATAATTAAACTTTTTGCTCCTTTTGATATTGCGTCCGATAAATAGTTACTTATGGTTCTAAAACCGATTGAATTTTTACATTTAATCTCAGTCAATAAACCATCCATTGTTGTATCAACAGCTTTTAAAGTATTCCCCTTTTTATCTTTTAAAGTTTCATCATTAAAAATTATTTTTCTTCCTATTTTAGCAAAAAGTTTAACAGTTTCCTTTTCTTGAATCCCTGTAATTTCATTGAATTTATGACCTTTATGTGTCACAACATAACCACCAGTTAAATCATCAAAAAAAGTTTTTTCATATTCTTTGCCAAAGGCTTCAAATTCGATTCTTCTTTTGCTTAACTCTTCAGCTGAAGGGATGTTTTGTTTTTTCATTTCAGATGCAACTTCCTTTTTTTCATCCTTGTTAAGTTTACTAACATAGGCATGGGTAGCAGAAAAAATCGTAGCTGTTTTTCCAGCGTTACCAGAAATCCCTTTTATTTCTTCAGGAGGGGAAACAATTTTATCACTTGCCTGTGCATCGGTTTGTTTTACCCAGCATTTACAATTCCAACCATTTGGTGGAAACGCTGTATCCCAAAAAGGATCATTAATTGGTTTTATCAAGCCATACCAAATTTTATGACTATCTCTTTGTTTTGCTGCTCTTGAACCCATGTACTCCAAATTTGGATAAACCGCTGCATCACGTTCAAAATCTTTCCATTGAATTGCACTTCTAGCCTGTCTTTGTGCTAAATTAAATTCTGCTTGCAACCATTGAGAATTGTAGGATTTATTAATTGCTTGAGCATCTTTACGAAATTGATTCCAAGATTTTTGCTTACCATTTTCATCAAATAAAGAAGTTATTAATTCATTCGTTTGCCTATATGATTTAAATGAAGAAAAAACAGCGAGATTATTTTTTAACTGGTCGATGAATTTTAAATCTTCTGTATCATATTTTACTCTTGAAGGAATACCTTTATTTAAAGCATTGTTTAAAACTTCGAATGTCGCTCTGTTCAAGTCTGCATTAATAGAACTCCTTTTATAAGATTTTTTAAAAGTCCATTCTAAAGCTTTTTGAAATGCCTTTTCATTAAAAAGTGGATCAATCTCTGCGGTAAATTGTAGACCTAACTGTATGGTGTAAAGATTATTTATTTCAGCCCTGAGTAGTACAGGGCTTAATCGAAAAAATTTGTGTCAGCTTTTGGGTCTTTCACATTTTCGGTACCAGGTGCAGCAACATTTTGTTTTTGCTTTAAAACTGGAACTCCAAAAGTTTCAGTAATATATTTTGGATCCACTTCAAAATGTTGTAAAACTAAAGTGGCTACTTTCAATTCCGCTTCAATATCTTTTGACTTCTCAAACTCAAAAAACAAATCTCCAACAGGATATCCAAAGTTGACTAGTTTTGGCAACACGTTTTCATTGATCCAGTTTTGAAGCCATTTTTTATCTGCCTTATTTAGCTTTTCTTGAATATTAAGTCCGACCTGCTCCTTTGCACGTGAACCTCCTTGTGTAGCCTCTCCAATAACGGAGCCATTTATTACCTTAGATATTTCTGAGCTTGAAAGGCTAATTAAGCCCTGATAAACTCCTCCGTCAGATTTTGCAGTTTCGATAAATTCCAATTCCTCTTCTTTATCAATAACAGCATAAGAAGCAGTTGCCATATCAATCAGCATTTGCTCCAAACGGTTCAATGATTCTAAATCCTTCGTGTTGGTTTTTGCGTAGCGAACGGGCATTCCGAAAATCTCACAAAATTCACTCCACGCTGCTTGAGCAAAACGTTTGTAAAGTACGTTTGGCGCACACCTGTTTAAAAGTCCTAAATCATACTTGTCTCCAATCTCAAAAAGGAAGTTTAAATTTTTTAAATCTTCGCGATACATCAAGCCCTTATCGTCACCCTGCTTTATTGTGAAAATTCCTTTTTCGGGCAAAACGTGTCTTCTAGGAACCAGCTCAACCTCGGCAATCAAGCCCTCTGAGTTCAAAGATTTTATTTCAATTAAAGAATGACCCCAAAAGCGTGCTTCCATTGCAAGCTTCAGCAAATCGCTAAACCATGATTTTTTTAATAAATTGGTTGCCTCAACTTGAATTTCTCCATTTGCATTAACGAGGTTATATTCTTCTCCAATTACATTTAGAATTCGTTTTTCGATTTCTGCAGTAAGGTGTGAATCAAGCATTAACTCATAATACAGGTTGTAAAGTAAAATCCTTTTTGGATTGTCTGGATTCTCTGCCTGCTGAAGTGCGGTTCTCCACTGCGCAATGTCTTTTTTAGCACGTGCGTTATTTGTTCTAATAAGTTTAGAAAGTAGTCTATCAGGACGCTCTGTAACGGTAGTCTGTGTTTTTTTCGCCATTGTTAAAAATATTGATTTGTTTTAGGATTACTATTTCCATATCTAAGAGGACCAGTTGGCTGATTTTCCTTTATTGGAAGTTCTGGAGCAATGAATCCGTCCGCTACTTTCTCACACCAGGTGATAGCATTGTTGTATCTATTTTCTCGTAATGTTGGAATATTATCTGGCATTACTCGGGCGTGCGCATGATACAGACAAATATCGGCAAGCATTTGTGTTACAATTGGAATTTTGGCATTTGCATCAAAACATTTTGTTGCATCATAACGCACGTTTAAATATCCAGTCATTTCTCCAATACTTGCAAGCTCAGCCTTATCCAATATTGTTTCGTCTGCTTCTATTACATCTTGTAATATTTCCTCTGTGATGACAGTATATAAGTCATCTAGCGTTAAATAAGTCATAATTAAAATCTTTTATTTTGTCGTTTTTTACCCATAACAGTTTTAAACTTTCGAGTACTATCAAATTTGTCCAGCTCATCAAAGCTATATTTGTCTGCATCGGGTGCATCATCATGTGATTTATATCCTGGTGCAATACCTTTGAGCTGCGCAATTCCGACTTGCGTGTCGTTATGGCTTTTTAGTTGTTCATTGTAATAAACTCTACCACTTTGATATTGTGGAAGCATTTCAATTATTGCATCGTATTTATTACCTTTCCTGCGCTCAATTTTGATTAGATTCAAAATCATTCCGTATTCATGTTCTACTTCAGCAATTAGTCGGTAAATTTCTTCATTCCAGAACTGCGCTTCAAATCCAAATTGAATAGAAATATTTTCGTTTAAATTGCGTTGAAACTCCGCTATCCAAATAAGTGCATCTTTAATTTTTGATTGTTTCACGAAGCAATCAATCAGATATTTTTTGCCATCTTTTAAGCCCCAAACACGAATTGCATTAAAATCGCTTGTTGCAGTTCCTCCATAGGCAATATCCCAACGTCCATTTATCGAAATCATTGATTTAAGAGAAGGAAGTTTAGTCCACTGAATCATATCATCAGTAAATAGTTTTCCTTCTACATGAGGTTCATTATTATATTCAGCGGAAGCACGAAGCGTTCCAATTTCATCTACTATGTCTTTCCAAAACTGAGCAGTATATTTTTCTTTCCAAGTTGGTTCAAATGTTACTGGATGATATGCATTCACTTGATGCACTTGCCAAGACTTATTCTCCTCAACTATTTTAGAAAAAATCATACGAGGCGCAAAATGATTTTGACAAATTAAAACTCTCCTGTTTTTATTGTCCATTGCGGGAATTACGCCTCTTAAAAACCACTCGGCATATTCATCTTGACGCTCGGCATTTTTTACAGTCTCTTTTATTTCCCAATCATCTGCAACAATATAATCTGGTCTCGTTGCTCCAACTCGAATACCACGTGGATCCTGTCCCATTCCAATCGCCTTAGCAATAAACCCAGACTTAGTTGTAAAAAATCCATCTTCCCAAGAGCCGTTTAATTTTTGCGGTCCAAAATCATTAATTAAACGCTGATTAAACTCAAACTCAGCTTGTAAATCTCCCAGTAATGTTTGAGCCTTCTTTTCATTTTGTCCAACAACTAGTAAAAAGTTTATCTCACCATTGATCCATAACCACAAAGGAAGTAATATAATAGCCACAACTGATTTAGCATGACCACGAGCCCATTTAAGCCAAACTTTATATTTTGGGTTTCTTCGTACTCTTCGTGCTATTTGAACGTGAAATTCAGGGGTTTCAGAATCAGAATAATGTGCAAAGTAATAGCCAACAAACTCTTTAAAATCAATTTTAACTTTAGCGATTCGAGAAGTCTTTTCCCCCTGCGTTTCAAAAGGATTAATTACGGAGCTATCCTTGATTATTTTACATAACTCTTCATAGCGTTTTGTTGCCTGCTTATCTTTTACAATGTGAGCCATTTCTAATTTCTTTTACCTAATTGTTCAATAAATTTGAGAGAATGTTCCGCAAAACCTTTCACCAAGTCAGGAGCATATTTATAAAGGTACTGGATGTAGTCTTCAAATACTTCCACGTACTTATGAATGGGTTGAGAGTTTAAGGCTTCAATTTCTTTAATCAAAACACCTTTTGCATCACTCAGTTGCTTGTTTGGAATGTTGTTGTGATTTAGCCTAATTTCATCATTTACGGCTTTTAATTGCTGGTAAGAATCAAGAAGTAATTGCTTTCGAGTAATTGTCTGAGAATCCTTAATTGAATCCCAGTCATTTGCCTCAATCCAATTTCTTAAAGTCTTTTCAGTAACTCCAATTTGCTGAGCTATTTCCTTTCTATTTAGCGAGCTTTTGATGTATAAACTCTCCGCTAATGCTTTTTTATCTGCGATTTTCATATATCAAAGTTCAATACTTTATATAAGAACTCAAAAAAGCAAATACTACTTTGTTTTTTATTCGAAACAACTTAGTAAGTATTTGATACTAAGAAGTATTTCTAATTTTTTAATCCAAAAAAAGCACGTGAAATTTGTATCCACGATAAGAGCGAAATAGCTAACACGAAATGTAAAATTATGTGGACAGAACAAAACGGAAATGAAATAAGCCTTTATGGTAGAATTTGGGGTGGCGATGGTCAATTCATTAGTTCAGACCTTAAAGCTTTTTTAAAAAAGAACCCAAAAGCAGTTGTAAGATTGCATACACCAGGTGGTTCTGTTATTGATGGTAATTTAATCTATAACACACTGATTAATTCCAAAGCAGATATACATATCATTGTTGATGGGCTTGCGGCATCCATGGGATCAATTTTGATTTTAGCAGGTAAAAAAGTTTCAATTGCTGAAAATGCCTATATCATGGTTCACGCTCCATCTGGGTCAGTTGAGGGCAATGCTAGAACAATGACAGGCGCTGCTAAAATGCTGGCAAGTATTGAAGCAAATTTCATAAAAAAATATGCCACTAAAACGGGAAAACCTGAGGCAGAACTTAAAGATTGGATGACTGGTGATAATTGGTTCTCTGCTGAGGAAGCATTAGAGGCTGGCCTTGTTGATGAAATTATAGATCCTGTAATTGAAAATTTAAATGTAAGCGCTGCTTATGGAGAATACAATTTAGTGGCATTATCTGAAGATTTTAAAGAATTCGACAAAAAGTTCGAAAATAGTCAAAGCGACAAAAACAAACCCCCAAAACAAGAAAAAAAGATGAAGCTAAACGCAGTTAATCTAAAGTCTCTTGGTTTATCTGAGGATGCAACCGAGGAGCAAATCAACGCTGCAATCGCCAAAAAGGATGAGCAGATTGAAAAAATGAGAAATGATGCAAAGGCTAAAACCGATGCAGAAATTGAAGCAATTTTGGCTGGAGCAATTACAGCTGGTAAAATCTTGCCTGCCGATAAAGATACCTACAAAGGTATTCTTGAGGCAAACCTTGATTCAGGTAAAAAAGTGATTGCGGACTTGCAAGCCCGAAAAGGTTTAGCTGGTGAAGCTCATAAAGAATCTAATGCGCAAAGCGATGGAAAAGAATCTTGGACATTTGCCGACTGGAGAAAAAAAGATACAGCAGGATTGTTGGCTCTAAAAACATCTGATCCCGACAGATATAAATCAATCGTGGAGCAAAAATAGTAAATAACCAATTTTTAATTTAAAAAGAAATGAAAAAATTAATTTCAAGATCGTACTCATCGCTTGCAGTTTTATCGCTGGCATTAGCAATGTTTATCACGGGATTTGGCGCATTTGCAGCCGTTGGAATCCCGTTAGCCGTAAGTGTTTTTGCACCAAGTGCAGGAGCAGGAGTTGCCTATGCGGGCTTAAACAAAGAGATTTGGTTGCCAGATTTAATGGAGGATTTCTACGGAGATGATATGTTCATTACTGAAATGCGTGACATGTCGGCGTTTGTAGAAAATAACACCATTAATTTAGCGGAGGCTGGTGTGAATCCTGATGTATTGGTAAACAACTCAGTTTATCCAGTTCCTTACTCAGGTAGAACGGATGCGCCTATCGCAATTCAACTAGATACATTTGACACTGAAAACACTTGGATAAAAAATACAGAAGTAATTGAATTAGCTTATGACAAAAGAGCATCTGTATTATATGGACACAGACAAGCATTGAGAATGACATTTTTAGAGCGTGCAGCACATAACGTTGCGCCTGCAACTGATTCAACTTTTACACCAAAATTGCAAACTACAGGAGCAAATAATGCCGATACTGGTTTAAAACGATTAACATATTCTGATATTCTAAAATTAAAAAAACGTTTTGACAACGCAGAGATTCCAGCTGAAGGAAGAATTTTAGTATTATCTGCTCAACATCAAGAAGATTTAGAATTAGAAGATGCAGCACGTTATAATCTAATCATGGATAAGGGAGTTTTAAGAGGCTTTAAATTATACTTCTTAGCAGAAAAGCGTTTGCCAAGATACAACAAAACAACAGGCGTAAAAGTTGCCTACGGTGCTGCATCCTTAGCAACTGATTCTTATGCATCAATTGCATTCCACAAAGACGAGGTAATGCGCTCTCAAGGAGATGCGGACATGTTCTTAAGAGAAAAAGATCCTGAATTAAGAGGTGATTTAGTTGGTTTCCAAATGAGAGGTATTTCATTACCAATCCGTGGAAAAGGAATTGCATCGATATATTCTCCAGCAAACGCATAACACATTTTAAAATAAACCCCGACAGATAAAAACAGAGCCGTCATGAGCAAAAAAACGTATATACTTGATCCTGGACATGGAGGAATATATCCTTCAACTGGACAATATGTTACCTCAGGTAAAAGAAGCCCGAAATGGGCAGACGGCTCTGTTTATTTTGAAGGAGTTGGAAATAGAGAAATCGTAAGGCTTGTTGCTGAAAAACTTAAAAATCTAGGCATAAAGTACGCATTTACAGTTGCTCCTAGCGACTGGAAAGATGTTAGCCTTGGTGAAAGAGTTAAAGCCTGTAATATGGCAAACTCAAAAACTCCATGTATTTTGATTTCAGTTCATTCTAATGCCGCAGGTTCTGAGCAGGCAAATGGATATGAAGTTTTTACCGCACCAGGACAAAATGAATCCGACTCATACGCATCAATTTGGATGCAAGAAATGAAAGCGGAATTTCCTGATTTAAAAGCAAGAACGGACATGAAGGACGGTGATGTTGATAAAGAGGAGTGGTTTGCTGTGTTAAAAACAAAATGTCCTGCATTTCTAATTGAAAGCATGTTTCACACAAATTTTAAGGAGTGCAAAATACTAATGTCTTCTGAAGGGAAAGAAAAAATTGCAAATACAATAGTAAGAACTATTCAAAAAATTGAGCAACGATGAGTATAGCTGAAGGAATATTTACCTATGTACTAGGTCCTCTTGTAACCATTTTTGGTACATGGGCTGCTTTTAAAATGAAGCAGAAAAAAGAAGAAAGAGAGCAGGAGCTCGAGGCTAGAAAGTCAGAGCTAGAGAATGTTGAAAAAGCTATTAAAATTTGGAGTGATTCTGCCGAGAGATTGGAGAAAATGTTGTCAACCCGAGACATGGAAATAAAAGAGCTAAAAAATCAACTTACAACCATATCAGACCAGTATGAGGCATTGCTTAAAAAATTGACTCAAATTGAGAAAGACTACAACCTTCTCGAAAAAAACTATAAGGAACTTAAAAAAGAACTATCAAAATGAAATTCACATTAAAATTTGCTTCATTGTTCATGGCTGTTTTAATTACTGCTTCCTGTGGATTACTTCCCAAAAAGGAAGTAATTCGCACTGAAGTGGTCAGAGATTCAATTGTGTATCGGAACATTGTTCACCTTGATACTCTTTTGATCAAGCGAGACACATTTACAAATGAATTTCAAATTGAGGCTTTAAAGCAACTGGGGCAGTTAACCTTTAGAGGTGACAGAACCACAACGAAATTAATTTACAGAGATGGCATTTACAGAGTTAGTACTCAAAGTGATTCTATTCTTAAATTAATTGAAAACAGATTTACAAGTCTTGAGAAGTATAAATCTACTCAAGCAACAAAGCAGCCTATAATTTATAGGAAAATATCTTATTCATGGGTAAAATACATTTCAATTCTTGGGATTGTAATTACCATTTATTTAATCATCTTAAAAATTAAGCGATGAAAAAATTTGAATTTAACCAGGAGCATGTTGACCATGTATTAAAAAACACTAAAGCGGAGAAATGCTTAGTAACGGCAGACGGACAGATTTTCGAAATGAAGTCTTTAAATGCCTGTAAAGATTATTGTGCAAAAAAGCAAATTGAGTATGCCGAGGCAAATTCAAAAGGTTTAATTGTGGATAAAAAAGATGAAGATTCTAAAGAAGACACAAAAACAAAAGTTGTTGAATTGCCATTAAACAAAAAAACAAAGGCAGAATTAACCGCAATTGCAATTGATCTTGGAATTGAGGAACTAGACGGAAAAACAAATCCACAACTAGTTGAGATGATTGAAACTGCTCAAAAGGAAAAAGCGGCTGCGGAAGCTTCAGCACAGTAATAAATAAACCATTAATCTTTTTAAGATGAATAATGTAATTATAAACAAGCTTAACGGTGGACTTGGTCGAAGAGAACCACTAACTGATATGGTTAGTGGTATAGCAATCGGAGTTGAGGATGCTGATATAGGTATTGATTTTGGCGTTGGAGAACATGTAACGCTAACATCATTAGAGGATGCCATATCGCACGGCATTACCTCTGAAGTTGATGCAAATGAGGGCTACCACGTTTTTTCACATATAAAGGAATTCTTTAGAATGAATAAAAACGGTGATTTAAAAGTTGTTTTCTTTAATAGAGCTGTTGAAAGTCAGGACTTAATGGATCCAGCTGAAGGTGCAAGCTCGGTCATAAGAACCTTTTTGGCAGAAAACGCTGGAAAAATAAATCAATTGGCCATCGCATTTAATCCATTAGCAGTTGAAGAAATTGCAGGACCTATTGATATCTTAACCGTACAAAAAGCACAGCTACTTGCAGAGCATGAAATTCAGCAAAATAGACCAATACACATTGTGTTAGGGGCAATTGGAACAATCTCAACGACCTTGGCGGATACAATAAATTTGCGAGAACTAAATTGCCAAAATGTATCGGTGATGATAGGCCAAGCTTTTGCGGCTCCACTAGAGGATGAGACAAATGCAATTAAGTATGCTGCTAATGTTGGTACCTTACTTGGTGCAATTTCATTAGCGAAGGTAAACGAGAGCGTGTCTTGGGTACGAAAATTTAATCTAGAAGGTGACGGAATAAATAAACCTTATATTGGTGGAAGTCCTGTTTTTCCAAATAGAACCCTTGCACAAATTGAAGATTTTAACTCCAAAGGATATATCTTTTTTGTGCAACATGTTGGAATAACTGGTGTTTATTTCAACGATTCGCATTGCGCAGTTCCACTTACTTCAGATTTTGCCTACATTGAAAACAACCGCACAATTAACAAGGCATCAAGATTAATTCGTACGGCTTTGTTGCCCTACTTAAATTCTCCAATTGCTGTGGATCCCATTACTGGAAAATTATCTCCAGTAATTGTAAAAGAAATTCAGGAGGTTGGAAATAAAGCCATCAATGAGCAAATGCTAAAGGCTGGTGAGTTGAGCGGTTTTACATTCCTTATTGATGAAAATCAGAACATTCTTTCTACCTCCAATTTGGACACGGAGTTAACTCTTATCCCTACAGGAACTGCACGCCAAATTACAGTAAACATCGGATTCTCTAACCCTTTTAATTCTTAAAAAAATGTCACAAATAACACCATTTATAAACGGAATACAACACTCATTCGCATCGATTAGAATGAGTTTATTGGGCAGAGTTGTTACTGGGGTAGTTAAAATATCTTACGATGATTCTGTAAATCTTGAAAACCAATATGGAGCTGGGAATATGGTTGACCATCGTGGGGTAGGAAACTATGAGGCGAAATGTTCTCTTGAATTATTTCAATATGAGGTAGTTGGAATCCAGCAAGCAGCAGGAGGCTTAAGAATGCAACAAATCCCTCCATTTGATATCATTGTAACTTTCCTTCCAGAAGGTAGCGCACAGTCTGTTACTGATGTAATCAAAGACTGCCAGTTCAAAACGAACGCAAGAGATTTATCTCAAGGAGATACAATGTCAAAGGTTCCTCTTGAATTGATTGTGTCAAATATCAAATGGCACGGACAACTTTAATAAATCATTTTTAGAGAGGGACATGCGTGTCCTTCTCTGAAAATTTTAAAACAACAAAACATGAACAAATTAACTGAAGCACAAATTAAGGCATTAAAAAAGGAGCATGGCTCTTGTATTGAAATTGAAGTAGCAATTAATGATGAAGGAGAAAAAGCAGTTTGCTATTTAAAAAAGCCTTCTATTGTAACGCTTGCCACGGCTTCAAATTTCAGTGAAGATAAGTTTCGATATCTAGAGGTTTTATTTAACGGATGTTGGATAAAAGGAGACGATAGAATCAGGCAAGATGATGAGGCAAAATACACTGTTATGTTGTATTGTGATTCATTTTTTCAGTTAAGAGAGGCTGAGGTAAAAAAGCACTAAGCTCCACTTTCATAAACCAGGAACATGGTAAGGATGAAATTAGAAAGCTTGGAGCATTTATTCAATCAAAATTACACATCGACCCTTGGACTTTATCTGAAGATGATTTTGTAAGAAGAGCAAATGAGGCACTTTTCATTATCGGTTACGAAAACGAAATACTTTATAAAACATTTGAGGTTGCTATTTTAAATGCAGTTTCAAAGCTATTTAAAAAGTGATTTAATACCAAAAACAATCTTCTTAAGTGTTGAAGGGAAATAAATATCAAGGAAAATTACAGCCAGTACAAAACTAAAAGTTACAACTGATAAAACAATAAAATAGTCACTCATGGCAGACGCTCAGATTAATATTGATATCAAAGATAGCATTTTTACTCAAATAAATGAATTGCATGCTAAATTTATTTCTCTTGAGAAGAGCGTTAAAGGTATTGAATCAAATACAACAAAGTCCTTTGATAGCATTGGAAAGTCAATTAAAAACATTTCACTTGTTAATTTTACGCAAGGATTACAAAATGTTACTCAAGGATTTAATGATTTAAACGCTCCTGGTCTCGCTTTTAATACTTCAATGGGCGACTTGCAAGCGATTACAGGACTAAGTGGAAAAGCACTAGATGAAATTGGAGACAAAGCAAGAAATAATGCTAAACAATTTGGAGGAAACGCAGCTAAATCATTAGAATCCTACAAACTATTACTCTCACAGCTTACTCCAGAGCTGGCCAAGCAGCCAAAGGTTTTAGATGCCATGGCTAAAAATGTTTCACTTCTTTCAAAAACAATGGGAGGAAATACTACAGCGGCAACGGAGGTTCTAACAACCGCCATGAATCAATATGGCGTTTCAATGGAAAACCCAACCTTAGCTGCTAAAGAAATGAACCGAATGATGAATATCATGTCGGCGGCGGCAAAAGAAGGATCTTCTGAACTTCCAACAATAAAGCAGGCGATTGAAAATGTTGGTGGTCAGGCAAAAATTTCGGGGCTTTCATTTGAAACAATGAACTCTGCCATTCAAGCGCTGGATAAGGCTGGTAAAAAGGGCGCTGAGGGTGGAACTGCTCTTAAAATGATTTTGACCCAATTGGGGAAAGGCAGGTTTATGCCTGAAAAAACAAAAGAGGAGCTAGAAAAGGCTGGAGTATCTGTTGAGAAATTAGCAGATAAAAATGTTTCATTCACTGAAAAAATGAGAATGTTACAGCCTGTTTTGAAAAAAGATAGCGCATTAATTAACACACTTTTTGGAGAATACGGGCAGGCGGCATCGGCTTTAATTGAAACTGCTGATTCACAAGACACAATGACCAAAGCCATCATTGGCACAAATACAACTCAAAAGCAGGCAAATGCGGTGATGCAAACGACTGCAGAAAAGTTGGCAGTTATGCAGGCCAAAATTGATGATGCAAAGCTTTCATTTTTCAACGCCACAGGAGGAGCATCTGCCTTCTTAACACCAGTTTCAGAAATTGCCACAACCTTAAGCTCATTCGCAACAATTGGTTCAATGTTTAAATCGGGATTTTCAAGCATTAAAGGTTTGTTTCAATCAACGGCAGTTTCTGCAGAAAATTTAACACAGGGAACAACCAGAGCAGGAGGAGCAATGAAAGGACTTGGCTCTATAGCAAAGGGAATAGGATGGGGAGCAATTGCAGCTGGAATTTTAGCGGTGGGTGTCAGATTGTGGGACGTTGCTACAGGAGCAGTGCAGGCTAGCAAAAATTTAGAAGCTTTTCAAAAAGGTGCAGCTACTGGAGGTAAAGAAGGACAAAAATTTGTGTCTTCTAAACAAAAGTCTTTAGACAAACAATTGGCTGATATTGACAATCAAGTTACTGCAGGAACTTTAAAAGAAGCCGATGCGAGAAAGAAAAAACTTGATTTACTTAAAACCTCAAAATGGCAGGTTGAAGATGAAATTTATAATGCAAACCTTCTTAAAAAAAGAGATAAGGAGGAACTAAAAAAAAGACAAAAACAATATGACTTTGACAAAACTACCACTGACGGTGTTGCCAAAGAGTTTTTAGGATTTAGAGGCTCGGGAGATTTAGTGGCGTCTACAAAAGGTCAAATAGCAGAGTCTAATGCAAAGCTATCTGAGGTTATTCCTTTTTATGATCAGCTTGAAAGTCAAATTAATCAATTAAAGGCCGAAGAGCAGGGAGCAAAAAATAAGCCTATATCTGTGATTCCTTCGACATCAAATGTAGGCACTGCCAGCATGAAATCAGAAGAAACAAAACAAGGTGGAGATTTTAAAAACATTAATGTTAAGATTGAAAACCTAGTAAAAGATATAAATATTACGACTACGAACGTGATGGAATCAGTAGGAACAATTAAAAAACAAGTAACTGAAGCTTTAGTCTCAGCAGTAAGAGATTTTGAGGTAGCAATCGGATAATATGTCATTTTTATACAACATACCAGAATTAATAGGGCTTTCACAAAATGTGGAATACAATCCTGCATTGGCATCAGCCGTAAATAAATTGATTCGTGTAAGGAATGAAGATGAATATAATGTGCTGCTCAAGGAGGCAACTGACATAGTTTTAGGATATGAATCCCAAAATGGATATGAATACCCGGACTATGGTTTTAAGGATAAACAATTTTTTGCTGGAGTTCCAATTTTTCAGCCGGTCTTTTTTGAGCATCAGGAACAAGGTGAGGAAGACTTATTTCTACAATCTGCAGTAATTAACTTGAGCAGAGCAAAAAACATTATTCAAACTGTTGTGCAAGGACGTGATTCCTCTATCAAGGAGTTTATTAATAACGGCGATTGGATTATTTCAGTGAATGGCATATTTTGCGATAAAGGGTGGAATTATCCAATAGAAAAAGTTCAAGAGTTTAACCGCTGGATGGAGAAGAATAAAAACCTTCAGGTTACAAATGAAATCCTTAACGGATTAGGTATTTATGAATTAGTTATTTTGGATTATACTCTTTCAAAAACACCGCACATTAATTGCCAGCCATATAGTTTTAATGCAGTTTCTGACAGTCCTCTACCATTAATAGTAGAAGATTTTGAAGCTTTTAATCTTCCAGTATTATGAAAGTTTTGAGCTCAAATATAAAAATAGGAAAATACACATTCAACTATGTGCATGAAGTATTCATTGAAACAAACTTTGAAAGTTTAACAAATACTGGTCTGATAAAATTGCCCAAAAATTTGAAATTTCAGAAAGGTCAAATGAAAACAGAAATCAAAAAAGGTGATGAAGTAATTATTCAAATTGGCTATGACGGACAGTTAAACACTGTTTTTGAAGGTTTTGTTTCACGGCTAAAAACAACTGTACCAGTTGAAATTGAATTAGAAGATTTGATGTGGAAGCTAAAGCAAATTGAGGTGAATGACGTTGCCAAAAATGAAACTTTAAAATCATTCCTGGAAAGAAATATACCTTATAAAATTGATTGCTTCGATATTGAACTTCCAAGATTTGTTGCATCAAAAATTACTGCAGCAAAATTACTTGATTTGGTGAAGGAGCAAACAGGACTTTACACATTTATTCGAGACAATACAGTTGTTGTTGGTAAACAATATGACGCACAAAATTATAAGTCTCACAAAATTCTGCTTGACTACAATGTAGAAATTGAGAATTTGGAGTACATGATTAAGGATGACTTAAAGTTGAAAGTTACCGCTATTTCAAATATGGAAAATGGCGAAAAAATCGAGGTTGAGTTGGGAGATCCTGAAGGAGAGGAAAGAACCTTAAACTTTTACAATTTAAAGAAGGAAGATTTAACCAAAATTGCAGAGAAAGAGCTTGATAAGCTAAAGTATGATGGCTATAGAGGCTCAATTACAATTTTTGGAGAGCCATTAGTAAAACATGGAGACGTGGTAGAGCTATTGGACAAAGAGGAAAGCGACAGACGAGGAAATTATTTTGTAGACGCAGTTAATTATTCCCACGGAGTAAATGGGTATAGACAAGAACTAACATTAGGTAAAAGAACATGAATTTAAATGATGCCATAAGATCCATTGTTAATCCTTTGATTAAATCCCAATTAATTACTGGTAAAGTTACTCAGTTTTTCCCTGAAGATTATACCTGTGAAATTGAATTTGATAAGCGATTAAAATTAGACCAGGTGAAAATAAAGTCTGTACTTAACAGTGAGGAATCTGGAATTTACATAAAACCTAAAATTGGTTCAATCGTGGTGGTTGGCTTAATTGACAATAAGCTTGAAAATATCTTCATTGCTTGCTTTTCTGAAATTGATGAAATCTACTTTAAGTCGCCACTAATTAAGTTAAATGGAGATGAACTTGGTGGTATTGTGAAGAGCGAAAAAGTTGCTTCTGAGGATAAAAAAATAATTGATGAAATAAATAAGCTGAAGCAAATTCTATCATTATGGGTACCAGTTCCAACAGACGGAGGAACCGCACTGAAAACAGCGCTTGCATCGTGGTTTACTCCACTTGTATCAGATGTAAAAGCAAATTACGAAAATTCAACTGTAAAACATGGCTAAGGATATTATTTTAAATACAGACATTGAGTTTGAAAATGGTGATTTAAAAGTAGCATTTTCAGATGAGCAGCATATTGATCATATTTTGCTTTCGAATGTGGGAGATTTTAAAAATGTTCCTTGGATTGGAATAGGAATTGAAAGCTATTTAAACGCTCCATTTGATGGAAAAATTCGGCAAACATTAGAGCGTGAAATAAAGCTTCACCTCGAATCAGATAATGCAAAACAGGTAAAAATTAGGATGACTAATTTATTTGAAACTACAATTGAAGCGGTATATGAAGGTTAAAGTTTTACATAATCAGACAATTTTCGATATTGCTCTTCAACATACTGGATCAATTGAATCAGCATTTGAAATTTTAATTAATAATAATAAAAATGTAATTGAAGTTATTCAAAATGAAGAGCTAAATATTAGTGAAATAGTAAATAAAAAGATACAGGAATATTATTTAGCAAAATCTATAACAATTGCCTCAAAGGACTATGATTTTATGAGCCAGCATTTAAGTGATTTTGATAATGAGGATTTTGATTTTGAAGATTTCGGATAAAATAAATATTTATGAATAGAGCACAATTAAACACCGATACTGACGAGACAGTATTTACAGGAGCAGCTGCTAAGGCGATTACAATGAATCCATATTTAAAAAGGTTAATTGCGAACACCTTAAATATTGACGATAATGCAATTATTAACGATTTAATAACTGGTGGAGCATTAAAAATTGCTTCCGCTGAAACTGTTAAATACTTAAATCAAAAAAGGTTAGAAATGCTTGCCTCAATTGCATCACGTCCAACAATGGCTGCTTTGGAAGAATTAGAAGGTAATTTACTTTATGAAATTGAATTATCAGCTAATAATATTAAAGATGGTGTAGCGTTAGAAGGGAATACATTAAAAAAATTATACACTTCTATTCAAGGCATTCAATCTATTTTGTCATCAGATAATGTAGATATGGATACAGTTCAAGAAATTGTTAATTTCATAGAAGAAATTCAAGTTAGACTAGATACCATTTTGGTTAATAACCTAGTTGATGGCGGCACTACAAAGGCATTAACCGCAGAGCAAGGAAAGATTTTAAAAAACTTAGTTGATGACAAGGCTTCAATTGGTGATTTAGAAGCAATTACTACATATCTTGAAGATGAGATTGTAAACGCCAAAGACGAATTAAAAGATAGTGTTCCAGGTGTTGGAAATACATTAAATAAAATATATAACCTCCTTCAATTAAGACCAAGTGTACCAATTAAATTAAATACTTCTATTTCTCATTCAGGTTCCACAAGTGAGGATAAAATATTTTCAATTTTAATACCTGCTAATACATTTCAAGCTGATGATTATTTAGAGTTTTTCTCAACAATAAATTCTACTAACAATGCAAATGCTAAAACTGTTAGAGCGTATTTTAACACCTCAGATAATTTATCTGGTAGTCCTATTTTGTGGGGTACTAGAATATTAGCTCAGGCTGCAACACAACCTTTTGGGCGTGGAATGTTTTTTAAAAATTCAAAAACAAGCCAACAAACATTAGTTGGTACAACTCTAAATGCGTCGATTGATTATACAGGTACAACGGGTACTGCAGCCACATTATCAATCGATTTCACAATTGATCAATATTTCATTATCAGTGGTCAATTAGCTGTTGGGACAGATACAATAACAATCAATGGCATAACCTCATTAATTCGCAGATAAATGGCACGTCAAATTACAGAAATATACAATGAAATGGTTTTGGAGAAACAAAGCCAAATTCAATTGAATGCTTTGCAACCAGCAATTGACAACTCACAAACATTATTGAATGATTTAACAAGCACCTCAAAGGTTGCAGTATGGCGTTTAATATTTTTTGTTGTGGCTGTGGGCATTTGGTCACTTGAAAAGATTTTTGACCAGCATGTTGCATGGATTGAACAAAGAGCAAAGGAGATTCAAGTAGGAGGTTTAGAGTGGTACAGAACACAAGTTCTAAATTTTCAATATGGTGATGCTCTTGAATGGATCAATGATAAATATCAATATGCTATCATAAATCCAGCGAACAAAATTGTGAAGCTATGCGCAGTTAATGAATTTAATAATAAGGTTCTAATCAAATGTGCAAAGTTGGATGGTTCTAGCCTTGCTGAAGAGTTAAGCGAAGATGAAATTCTTTCACTTGGAAATTATTTAAAGCAGGTGAAATTTGCTGGAGTACAAATTTTAATAATCAGCAGGCCAGCAGATTTATTAAAAATTTCCTTTAGAGTTTATTACAATCCTTTGGTTATGAATTCATCGGGCGAATTGATATTAACACCAGGTACAAAACCCGTTGAGGATACTATCAATTTATACCTTAAGAACCTGCCATTTAATGGAGTAATGTCAATAACGGAATTAACAGACTTGATTCAAAATACAAAAGGAGTTGTTAACCCTGTTTATATTTCATCAGAGGCAAAGTACGGACTATTGCCTTATTCTCCAATACAAGATTATTACAATGCAAATGCAGGACACATGAAAATAGACCCTCTTTTTCCTCTAAGTGGAACTGTAGAATATATCCCTTACAATGGTTAATTTAAATTTACAATATATCAAGGAGTCAATGATTCCACGTAAATTAAGAAAGTCAAATTTCTTGTATCTAATGACATCGTGTTATAAGCCATTAAATGCTATTTACGAAGAGTTTAACCTGTATTTTAACACCAAAAAATATGAGCTTACATTCAATGGACAAGTGATTTATTTAAAACATATTTTAAATAATAGGTTTGATGAAACCTTAAGGAGGATTGAAATTGAAGACACAGTATTAATAAATGATATCAGGCTTTTTAATAAATCTGAGGAAAACGAAATAACTTATATATACAATACCTCAGAGGAAAATCCACTATACATTTATCAAAACTCAGAATACTTAGGTGAATCTAGCTTTACGGTAGTTCTTCCAGATGGCTTAGAATACAACTTAGCGGAAATGAAATCAATTATTAACGCCTATAAAATTGCGGGCAAATTATATAAAATAGTAGAATTATGAATCAATTAAAAACAACAGATTTAGGCGGATTCCCATTCGTGCTAGATGACTTACGATGGACAGCCGATGGCATTAAAGAAGCAATTGCAGGACATTTATTGCCCATTATTGAATTTTTGGGAGATTCAAATTCGATGATAATTTTAAATGGCTGCGTGGCAACAGTAACTGTTGACGACTTTAGGCACGTATCAGAAGGTTTTATCTTCTGGAACAACGAGGTTTTCCATGTTCCTGCACAATCAGTTTTTTCACCAGATAGTGAAAACGCTAATCTAATCTTAGAAACCCAGTTTGATGTGGCTGGGGATAAGGTCACTTTTTTGGGCGGCACAATTAATGCCTACGAAGTGAGAACTTTAAAACTTGTTAATGATGTAACTCCTATTACCCAAAATTTATTTTTTGTTCATACCAACAACAGATACAATGATATTTTGAAAAGAATAATTGCATCTAAGTCAGAAACTTGGAGACTTTTTACCGACTATAAAAATGATAACATTTATGGAGTAGGATTAACACCAGTAGGACAATATCGAAAATACATGAAAGATATTGACGGTTTCGTTCATTTGGCTGGAGAAAAGGTTTATGATGATGGAATTAGTGGCGAGGAAACTATTTGTACCTTACCAGTGGGAAATAGACCGCCAAGCGAATTAACTTATCCAATTACCTTAATGACCGTAACGGAGCCAGTTTTTGCAATCATTAAAATAAAAACAAATGGTGAGATTACTATTTCTTCAGTGGTGGAGTCATTTCAATCTTCAGTGTATTTTAATTCAATACCTCCATTTAGGGTAGTGTAAAAAGCAAATTAATACTTATAAAAAAATCCCAATCGTTAATTTGATTGGGATTTTTTAATTTTACTTTATTTCTTCAAAATACCTTAACCGCACTTGGCTTATTTTTTCTTTAAACCAATCATCGCGTTCTACTCCTACTAAAAAAGGTCTGTTTTTAAGATCAAGATATTGCTCAAGAAAATCAATAGCAATTTGCCAGCCTCTAATTTTAATTATTGTATCAGCATCTACACTTCCTTCCTTGACTCTTTCTTTTGCTTTTTTTTCGTTATATAAAACTGGTAACTCCTGTTCCGCTATAGTTTTATTTCTAAATCCAATCTTTGCCATGTCTTAAGAATTTAAAAGTTTAACATCCGACTTATAGCCAAGTTGCAACAATTTAACACCTGTAGTATTGATGAACCAAGCAGGTTGAGTATTTCCAACTAGCCAAAATTTCAAACAGTATTGTGCTAATTTTTTTGCTTGCTGATTTGAAGAAGTGCTTGAATTTGCTACTTTATTCAAATCATTTAGACTATAATAGAGATCATTATCAAACTGCAAAACTCTTACTTTCTTAGACTCAATTTCAATTGTAGAATATAGTTCGTTTTTCCAATCAATATAGCCAGCCTTTGTTGGAGAATTTAATTGATAGTAACCATTCTTCCTTAAACTCGGAATTACTTCAGCTGTAATCCATTTTCTAAACTTTTTTGCTTGTGGTTTTCTACTTTGAAAAATTAGCGAATATAAACCGCTTTCTGTTACCAAATTAACTTTTCTGTTTTGACCTGATGTATATACTGTATACATCAGCTTCTCATCTTCATCCAAACACTTCTTTAGAATGTCTCTTGGATTTGTCAGGCCTAATATTTCGCAGGCATCATTTGCAACGAAGCAAATTTCATCATTAACAAGGAGACTTCTCATCTCTTGTTTTTCTTCACTAAACTGAAAACTCATTAATTGGTTCTCAGTAGTTGTTTTTTCTTTCTCTTTGTGCATAATCGAAAAAAATTAAAATACCGTTCCCTTTAGGGTTGCACAAATACCACAAGGATAGATTTACAAGCCTTTCGGACATGATACCCATGGGGAACGGTGTATTTTACAAAAAAACGATACGATATGTGTTTTCTTGTGTTATTTGTGCATTGCAAACATACAATTAATTTTTAATACGAAATACATTTATGTAAAAAAATATTTTTATTTATAATATTTCATCGCTTAATGGAGACTCAATGCCATCGGGAGTTGATTTAGGCATTACTGCACATTCTTTTGACTATATTGGCAAAAGAACAAGGTATAAGACAAATCTTGGATGGATTGGGTTTCATCCAAGCCTACTTCCTCTTCACAGAGGTAGGTCATCAATTGAGTGGGCAATTAAAATGAGAGAGCCAATTACTGGCGGGTCTATATTTTGGCTTAATTCAGGAATTGATCGAGGAGATGTTGCATACCAAGAGTTTTGTTTTATTTCTCCAAATCTATACTCAATGGACTCAAAGAAAGCCGCAAAACAATTATGGGAAAATAAGCTTCAGGATATTGGAGTAAGACTAATGAACCAGGCCTTAATTGATATTGGTAAGGGAATCATAATTAAGCGACCTCAAGACGCATCAATTAGTACCTTTGAGCCTAGCACAGATGTCTCAGATGTATACAAGCCCGACTTACTTATGCTTGAGTGATTTTAACGCTGGTTAAACATTTGTTAACCAGCGTTTTTTTGTACATTTTATTTTTTATTTTTGCACAATTCAATTTTTCGAATATA
>CAZROT010000020.1:0-24262 GCA_964601895.1 uncultured Yersinia sp. | reverse complement strand
TCCATTTTCTCGATGAAGTTCTCCATTTAAATACCATTCTTCATCACCATTTGCACGAATAACAGCTGGTCCATTTTCTCGATGAAGTTTTCCATTTATATACCATACTTCATTACCATTTGCACGAATAAGTGCTGGTCCATTTTCTCGATGAAGTTCTCCATTTAAATACCATACTTCATTACCATTTGCACGAATAACAGCTGGTCCATTTTCTCGATGACGTTTTCCATTTAAATACCATACTTGATCACCATTTGTACGAATAAGTGCTGGTCCATTTTCTCGATGACGTTTTCCATTTAAATACCATTCTTCATAATCATTTGCACGGATAACAGTGGTAAATGCTTTAATAATTTTGATTCTAAATAAAGATTCTTTTAATCTTGTGATTAAGAAAAATTGTTTGTTACTTATAATGTTTCTAATCCAAATTAAGAACAACAAATTAGGGTTTTGAGCTAGTTTGTTCATATTAATTTTGTAGAAATTATTTATAATAAAATAATAATCAATTTTTTATTTATTCTATATGATTTTTCATATTTGTAAAAGTTCAATTACAAATTATTTTTTTAAAAAAGATAAATATCGAATTTACAATACATTTGATTTAGATAAATGCAATATATTGATGTTGTTTTCCATTTAAAAACCATGGTTCATAACCATTTACATGAATAATTTGAGCAATAGTAATAAACAATGAAGCTCTATGTCTAATCTAAATTAAGAATAATAAATTTGGTATTTTGCCAAAAAAGTCCATATCGCGATTTTTACAAATGGTAGTATGAAAAGTTGTATCAAAATTTAACATCAGGGTTATGTGCACTGATTCGTTTATCCTGTTTCCAAAATTCTGTACTGCCGTTATTCCAAATAACAGCTGGTCCTTTTAATCTGTGACGTTGTCCAAATCTATACCAAGCTTTATAACCATCAGGGTATTCCATTGCTGGTCCTATGTTTCCTGTTTCATCACGAGTATCACGATGCAATACATCACAACAATACCAATATTTAGTACCATCTTTGAATATAACAGCCGGTCCAGTCTCCCTGTGTAATAATCCATTAACCCGCCATTCCTGTTTGCCGCTTTTATATACAAGGTGTCTACAAAGAATTTTTGCTATTTTGACGCGATATAAAGGTCTATTTAATTTTCTAATAACAAGAAGATTCTTATTCTTGTTTCTGACGAATATAGTAAAAAGTAAGTTTGGTCTATCAGCGAGTGATTCCATGATATATTTAGTAAAAGGTAGTAGTTTAGTAATATTAATTTATCATTTTAAAATATAAAAAAATAAGTATAACATATAAAGCTTTTACATTTTATACAAAATAGTCTTGAAACACAAAACTGATGGACGCATTTATAGATATTTCAGATTCCGATGTACACTTTGTTGCAGCAAAAGATGAAGATGAATCACAATGGGTTTCTGCTAGTAGAACAGCTAATTGGTTACGTAATGATCCGTTATTAGATTATTTTGAAATGTATCAAAGTGAGAAGCCAATGCACATTCCGGACATTGTTAAAGACGCAACTTTAAAGAGATCAAAGACTGATGCTGAACCTCTTCAGTCTGTAATATCTGAAAGAACAGTTGCTGCAGAAAAGCATGCACATGCATTTATTTTAGAGCAAGGCAATCAATTTGAGAAGGCGGTTGTTACATATATACAACAGAAGTTTCCAAATCAAATAAAACAGATTGCTATGAATTCTAAAGATATTATTTTAGAATCTAAAGCAGAAGAAACAGTTGCTGCAATGCGTAAAGGTATTCCATTTATTTATCAAGGAGTATTGCATGATTGGGATAATAAAACATTTGGTAGTCCGGATTTTTTAGTAAGATCAGATTATTTACATAAGTTAGTAAGATATGCACCACTGACGAAGGAAGAGTACTCGAAGCCTGCAGATTTTGGCCCTGATCTTAATCCACCTGTTGACATACCATCTACTAGTGAGGGATTTCCTTTTGAAGATCCTTTTGAAGGTGATGAAAATGATAATATAGATATATCTAAGTTTGATTTTGCTGATCCGAGATTTAGCGGATTAGTTGAGGCCATTACTAAAATGGCTCAAAAGCATGTGTCCACTCGTGCGAAAAAGAGAGAACGTAAGCAAGCGGAGGAGGAAGTTTCTATGAAAAAACGCGCAACTGTTAAAAATTTAAAAAAAACAAAAACACAAAATATACAAAAATTAAGGAGATCTAGGCGTCAAGCACGTGCAAAAGCTTTGGCGTCTGATCAATGGCATTACGTTATAGTTGATGTTAAGTATTCGACACTTAAAATGCGGGCGGATCAGATACATCTTACTAACAGTGGTAATATGCCGGCATATAAAGCGCAAATGTATATATATCAGCGCGCTCTTACAAAATTACAGGGGTATGAAGCTAAATGCGCATACTTGCTCGGAAGAAATTGGTCATGTGTGCAAAAAAATGTAAAAATGCACGGTAATGGTCCGTTTGAAAGGCTTGGGTCGATTAATTTCACTGAAGCCAAATTAGATGAGCATATAGTTGCAAAAGCAAATGCTGCTGTTAATTGGATTCGCCGTGTTAGGGCGGAAGGTATGTTTTGGACATTGCATCCAAAACCATCTATTTATGAATTATATCCTAATATGTCAAATAAATGTGATAGTCCATGGCATGAGAAGAAGAAAGTGCTTGCGGAAAAATTAAATGAGATTACATTAGTTTGGTATTGTGGTGTTAAACAACGCAAACGTGCACATGATGCAGGCATAACTGAGTGGACAGATCCTGCACTTACTCCCGAAGTTATGGGATTTAAGAAGCGCAAAACGGAGGATGAAAAGCCGAGGTTGGGTGATATTATCGGCGATGTGCTGAATATTAACCGGGATGAATCTGACAATCCTCCGATGATTTTGCCTAAGAGTATTCAGAATAATTATCGTAATTGGCAACATCTTTCTTTGCTGCCAGAAAAGATGATTGATGAAGTAGATGAGCCTATTGAATTTTATGTAGATTTTGAGACTGTGCATGATGCAGCTGCATCAACGGCAAAAAGTAATGTTGACGGCATGGTACGTAGAACATTTGGGCCTGGCCGTAAAGGCAAATCTGGCGATTTAATCTTTATGATAGGTGTTGGTTGGCACGAAACAAAGTCAACCCCTGTTGAAGGTAAAATAATTAAGACAAAAGAGTGGCAATATAAAAATTTCACAGCAACACATATGACGTTTGATGCCGAAAAGCAAATGATTAACTCTTTCTATGATTATATTCAACGTGTAGTTAATTGGGAAATCGAGCGTCGTAAAAAAATTGTTCCAGACTTTTGGAACAAGATTCATACCCGAATGGCACAAATGGCAAAACTTTTTCGGCGCGGCGATGCGACATTACAAGAAGTGCAAGATTCTCAATTGCGCGTTAACTTATATCATTGGGGGCATATTGAACCTAAAGCATATGAGCGCGCGATGGAACGTCATCCTAGAGAAAGATTTCATAATAAATTAATTGTGGAAAATTGGGTGAACTTTTATGATGTGATGAGAAGTGAGCCTATTGTGGTTAGGGGTGCTCTTTCATTTGGATTAAAGGCGATTGTTAAAGGCATGAACTCCAACAATTTGATAGATATTACTTATGACGACCAGGGATGTGCGAATGGAATTGAAGCTATGGCTGAAGCTGTGAAATTATACAAAGAATTGGAGGAATCTGATTCGGATGTAAAAATCACTGAAACAGAAAAAATGATTTCTATTATATCATATAACGAGGTAGATTGTAAAGCTGTCTATCGCATTATTGATTATTTGCGAAGAAATAATGGCTTTGTCAACATCAAGCGACCAATGTTGGAGCGAGGAAACGAACTTGAAAAAGGAATCGAAATCGCAAAAAAGAGACCGAGAGACGAAATTGCTTCCGAGCCAGAAGAAGAAATCTCAGTTGAAATCTACGAATGAGCCTAGCGAAGAGTTGATTTATGCATATCAATTAAATAAATGGTTTGAAGGTACTTGTTGTTATTGTGGTACCGAGTGCAATCCTTGTAGTCAAATGTGTAATCGATGTAAGCGTAATGGCCCTTATCCAATGTGAGGATTCAAAAAAATATGTACATCATGTTTTTTTGCCCTTATTTTATAAATAAAATCCATTTATACAGCATTTTCTAGACTGGTCAAAAAGTTTTCATCTAATTCGCCATTTGCAATGGCCTCAGCCAGAAATTCTGCTAAATGTAGATTATCTAAATATTCGAAGGCTGCTTTGTAAAAAGGTAATTTGTTAATTTTTGGTTCTGTGCGGTTAAGGAATGCTGATAAATCTACGGGTCGCACAGCATCATATTTTTTCCATTTTTGTATAAGTTGTGGAAAGGCGGAGCACACTTCAAATTTATAAGCTTCTAAAAGTTCGAAAACCACTTCTTTAAAATCTGGAATCCACATTGACAATCCAATAATATTGTTGAACACATTGCTGGAAGGGTTGATGTTTTTTACTACTTGGGCATAAGTGGGTACAGGATTGGCTGTTAAAATAATAGGTTTAGGCAATAGCACTGCTTTTTGAACCTGCAGTCGTAATAAAAATGTATCCCGTTTATTTTTGTACTCGGTCATGTTAAAGGTATATTATCCAGAATATTATCATTTTTTAAAATTTTAAAAATTTTTTAAAAAAACTACATTGATAATTCATCAGAATCAAAATCAAAAATGGATATTTCGATTTTTTTACAGAAGTCAATGTGTGCATATAAAAACTTCTGGAACGACTTTAATCCTTCGATCAGATCAGGATTTGTTGTAGGATCGTGTATTGCAAAATCAATCAAGGTGAATTTAGGTTGTTTATTTGTTCCAGAAATAAGAATTGATGGACCATAAATAGCAAGTTGAACATGTTGTAAAACAGAAATTAAGTTATTGATCCAACTGATGAGGAGAATTTTAGTGGCATCAGATATGCACATAAATGCACTGTTAAGTTGATCGATGTCAAAATTGCGGCAGTCTTCTTTTGAGAGAGCATATCCTCCGTTTTGAAAAGCTCCATCTAGTCTAAATCCATGTGTTTTTGTGAGGGACTTTTCATTGCGTTTGATATGTGCTTCAATAATTTCTGGGGGTGTGTTTTTTGTCCAGTGAATGCTTCCTATTTTGACATCAAGTGCGAATTCATCATTTGTTGCATTTAAACTTTCCATGATGACAACATCTGTGTACATTTTTTGTGTAATTTTCCGTATCTTTTCTGGCGTGAACATAGCGCCTGCATAAATAAGTGGGCATGCCATATAAAATTTAGGCATAAAAGGTCTCAAAACTGGTGGCGCATTAATGTAAAACCAGACTTCTGACGGTCTTGTTGGTTTTACAACAATGGTTTTTTGGGAAGTCACCATGAGTCCATGACCGCCTGCTTGTGGAAAGTCCATTATGCTTTTGTATACAAAAAGCTGCGGTGGCTCGGCTCAAAGAGATATATTTTCCTCGATTTTTTTGCAAATCGAAAGTTTTATGGATATGAAAAAATCAATTTTTGTATGATATTTTACAGAATGTCCTCTGCGTCAAAGCCATCATCTGAATCTTCCAGCACTACGTCGTGTAATGTCATGGGATTATATATAGTTTTATCATAACAAGTATCGGAATTTGCGCAGAAAGGTAATATATAATGAGGGCTAATATCAAAAGGAGGTTGGGCACAAATTGAGCATATAGTTTTTCCACATTTACATTTGAATACTCCTCCTTCGCGTTGACATGTGTCGCATAATATGCTTGCACATTCTCTACAATAATCCAGGTCACGTATATGAATCATGTTAACAAAATGTTTTTGGCAGTAAGCATATCCGCAATTCTTACACCTTAAAGTTCTTAGTGGATGTTCTAAAGCCATATCACAATCTTTACAAATACATCGTTTTATTTTTTGTGTTAGTCTTTTGTTTTCTTGTTTTAATTGTTGATTGTCAATATCGCGAACTATTACGGATGTCATCATCCATTCGGATATATTTTGTGGTTTGAACATTTTGCCATGGATATTTTCGTATAACATTTTCAAAATTTTTAATTAATTGTGCGAATTATGATTTAAAGAAATAACAATGATAATGTGTCATACCTTTTTTGTATTTTTATAAAATTTGATAAGATTTCGGAATCACTAAAAGAAAAAATGGTGCTATCTATTTTTCTTAAATATGGTTGGTTTTTATGGTCGGAAGGCTCTATCTGGGTTTATAATATATATATATATTTTTGTACATATTTACAACTTTCAAATCAGCTTTTTACACATTGCTCTGGTAAATTAATATATTAGCTTATTACATAAAAATAATAAATTTAAAAATGTAGTTGCCTCTATAAAAACATATAATATATAAAGTACATATAAAAATGACTATTAATATAAAAAATAAACATAGTATTTGTTGTTGCCTGGGTGGTAACTGTTGCCTTTGACTTTTATAGGGGCAACGACAAATACTAAGAACCAGTCATAGCTGAAATACTTATATAGAATGACTTGCCCCTGTTACCTTTGTTGCCTTTGCCTTTGCCTTTGCCTTTGCCTTTGATATTAATATAAAAAATGCCAAATGAAAATTAGTATCCATCTAAATTTAAAATTTCATCATAATCAAACAATAATATTTTAGTAGTTCTCACCCGAGATTCCATTTGTCGAACGGTTTTTTTAAAAAGTTTTCCAACAAATGTATCGTGAAATACTTTATTCGAAATGTCTCCATACTGTTCAATATATTTGTTTCTGACTGCTTCCTTATCCATTAATTTTTTTGGAATATACCAGTCTGGCCGATTATCTTTTATATATTGACCAAAATCCCCAATTTCTTTTGTGGGAATTGTAGGATGTATGTTTTTTACCATATTTACAGTATCTGAAACATTTAAAGTTCCAATATTAATATGATATACATTGCCTGTAGTTAGGTGTTTACAGTCATCTATGTTTCTTATTAGAGCTTCTGCCAATACGAAATTTTCTCCATTTAATTGTTTTTTGCAATTAGGCATTGCCACTAATTTTGCATGTTCAAAAGGAGTGAATTCCTTTCTACCCATTTGATTAGTAACATTACTGTTATGTTCTCGAACATCAATATATTGCATTAGTCCAGAAACTATCTTATCTCTTTCTTCATAGTTTGCAGCATAGAATCTGTTAATAACTATTTCTACAAATCCTGAATCATTTTTAAAAGTGCGTATATCTGAATCAGTTAAGCCTTTAACTCCTTTTTTCTTCATAAACTCGATAACATAGTTTTTGATAATGTCCATATGTTCTATCACATCTTCTTCACACATAATAATAATTTTTTGTGGAAGACTATTAGGAATAACTTCGTACATTTCTTTATTATTTTTGAAATCTGCATATAGATGATTTGTTAAGTCAGTAGATATTTGTGATGCATCATATACACGAAATGCGTTTGCCGATTTAAAATAAACAATAATAGAATTATTATTAATTTTTTTAATTAGTTCATCATATTGATCTCCCGTCAAAAGTTCCTCATGATGTGCATTTGCAATAAACTGTAACTTAGATAATAAGTCTTTATCTATTGAAAGAGTTTCTTTATATTCTCTCACAATATCTCTAATTTTATTAGCAATTTGAGGATTAGTAGGAGTTAATGCACGTAGTATCTCCGTTAATTGTTGCAATACATGGTCTTCCATGTTTATTTGGTATAATACAGTGATTTATTTTCAAAATTTAAAATTCTCGAATTATGATTTAAAGAAATAACAATGATAAGGTGTCATACCTTTTTTGTATTTTTATAAAATTTGATAGGATTTCTCAAATTATCACCATAATGGAGCCACAAATATGTTTTGGGTTCAAACGCTATTTGCCTAATGTTACTTATATACATCATTATATAGAAGATATGGAAATTCTTCATAATTTACGTGATAAATTCGATGTGCCTTATTATGTGAATGCTAGAAATTTTAGACAATTGTTCATTGGTGGCCCAGTACATACGCTAGGAAAGTGTAGACGTTATAAATTGCCGCCAATACTAAATATATCTAGCAAATATGCTAAAATGATGACTTATTTTATAAATACTCCAGATGTAAAACCCGTATACAAACAAAATGTGCCCTTGGGTGGTGTTCGTCTAAAAAATTTACTGGTTCAGCATATTTCAAAAAATATATCATTAGTTGATAATCATACTCAACAAACATCGGGCATCTTATGATTTTTTTTTGTAAAAGCATATTAAAGTATATTATAATTCACGAAATATACCCTATAAAAATGACGCATCTAGAAAAAGTTTTTGATAACGACAAAAAATTCGAAGATTATGCTGCTAAACATACACAAGGATATGAAGATACTGAAAAAGCATTAGAAATCGTGAAAAAATTTATTATCGATAAAAATCTAATTATTTATGGAGGAATGGCAATTGATTTAGCATTAAAAGCTAAAGGGCATAAAGGCATCTACAAAGAAGATGCTGTTCCAGATTATGATTTTATGTCTCCCACTCATTATGACCATGCATGTGAATTGGCAATTTTACTGGATAAACATGGATTTAAAGAATGTCAGGCAGTTAATGCTGTTCATGTGTCAACATATAAAGTACGAACAAATTTTGTGTGGGTTGCTGATATAACATATATTCCGGCAAATATTTTTAAGACTATGCCAACTATGACTAGTAAAGATGGCCTCCGTTTTGTACATCCTGATTTTCAGCGTATGGACATGCATCGTGCGATGTCAACTCCTTACGAGAAACCTCCATTAGAAGTATTTTTGAATCGCGCCCGTAAAGATCAAAAGAGATTTCGTATGATTAACGAACTTTATCCACTAGCTTTTGATTCAAAAGCAATTTTAAATAAAATCGAGGTTGATAAAAAAGCAAACATAAAAGAAAATATGCAAACATGGACAGTTCCTATAAAATATTATGATAATAATGTTATTGGTGGAACACAGGCATATATAGTAATGTGGGCTGTAATGAATGAAATAATAAATGGCAAAAGTAAATTAGCAAAGTCCATGACATTATCGGATGAAATTCGCAAACAATTTGCAGAATTACCTAAATCTGGCCTTAAATTTGAGAAAAATTCTATAATATTTCAATTAGAAAAAAATAATCCAGAATTAGCCGTCGTTAATGTGATAAGTGATGATTATGAATCAACATTGAGAACGGTGGCCAGTGGCAAAAATTCTGATCCAACATATTTCAATAGATATATTGATGACTTGCGGCCAAGAACCATATTAGTTGAGGACGACAAGATCTTAATTGAAATATTTGACAATAAACCAAGATTACTTCCTTCATATAATTTGCAGAATGTTCTTAGAATGGTTGATATAACTTTTCCAAGTTCTAATGTTAAAGTATGTACTCCTCAATATGCTCTTATGTATTTTCTTCAGAAATATTATGGTGGCGGATTTGTTAAAAATAATGTTATTGAATTAGATGCTAATCGCAAACAAATATTTCTCCAAATGTATGTGGCAATGCAGAATATGGTTATAGTTGCAGAATCCATTTATTTATCTCTTGTTAAGGACAAAGATAAAGCCGCAATTGACGCAATAAATAAAGTATTTGCGGAATTGCCTTTCTTTCTTACAGACAGAGTTTATGGCTCTACAAATTGGAGTCCTGATTATATTGTTGGTGTAAGAAAGGATTATTATTATATTAATCATACACCCGTACATTTGCAAGAAGTTATGAAGCCTCCTAATGGATACTATCTGAAAGGTCCTAAAGCATTGTTTGATTATAAAAAAAGTGAATTCTTTCAGTTTGACGGTCAGAAATCGGATGTGCCATTTGATCCTGTTGAACTTATGCTTAAACAACCAATATTAAAAGACAATGTAACGCCTCCATCATCACCAGTTATTGAGAAAAAATCAGGTTCAAACGAAAATCTTAAAAAAAGATATAATACTTGGATTGATTTAAATATACTTTAAGAACAACATGTGCATTGGAAATCAGACAGATGGAAATCTGGAAAATCAACAGTTTTAAGAATGGTTTGAACGCCAGCATGGTAACAAGCATGTATAGACTCCCTATCTCTGGCGCCATCTGAAGTTTCTCTATAACTTACTGTGATATGTTTGTCTTCTCCTGTTGTGAAAATTCCTCCCCACATAGGATATTCGGTTTCCAACATGTTAAAGAATTCTTTATTTTTTTCAGAATATTTATGAATTTTTTTTAAATTATGTCCAGCAGGTACTTGTATAGAATCTGTTTTAGTAGAGGCACAATTAATGCGAATGCCCCGATGTGTAGGAGCTTCATCGTGAAAGCACATGCATTCATATGCTAAGTCTTCGTATTCAAATACATTTTTGCATCCATAACATTGATGATGTGCGGTCATTTTTTAAGAGTATTAACATTTCTAAAATTTCTAATTTGAAAAAAAAAAGAAAATCAATTTTCTTTTCCGTGGGCGTCAGCATTGTAAATGTCATATCGCGCATTGGTTTTGCGAATTGTTTCTTTGTCTTCATTGAAACGCCCAACTAGAATTGTAATAATATTCCAGATAATAGATGCAAAAATAATTGCTTCAATAATGTATCCGATTATAGGAATGTAGATGTGTCTAGGAACCTGGATTCGGGTCAATCAACTAACGATGAAACAAACAATCACCAAAGATATGATAGTTACATATATGACTTGGGCAACTCTTCCGAAAAAGATATTTTTTGCCAATGTACTTGCCCTCATTCTATGCATCCTACAAAGTGATAAATATAGGAAAAAATCATTTTTTTTAATATCTGCATTATTCCAATTCTTGCTCAACATATTCTTTGAGTTCAAGCATTTCTTGTTGTTCCATATGATCTATAAATGTTTTAATAACCTCAAAACATCCGTTCTCTACAGATTTTTTGTCAAGGGAAAATGTTATAACCCCATCTGAATAAGATGCAGAACTCGGAACGTCTACAGTTGTGGTAGGAATATAGCTAGGCACAAAACTTAAATCTGTTCGAGTTTTCAATAAACCTAAGGTGATTAGTGTTTGTGGATTTGTTCCATCTACTCCATTATATATAATGGAAACTCCTTTTTTCTCAACAACTACATCTAAAGATGCAACGTAGTCTGGCCAATGAACATCTTGAAAATATTCCTCTAAAATACTAGTTATTAGTTCAGTTTGACCTTCACCAGTAACAAGTAAAGATGTTGGAAAATGTGTCGATATTACTTCCTGCAATGCATCAAAATTCGGATCAGGTATGGTAATTTGAGCAGAACTACCCCCTCCAACTACAGATCCTCCAGACAATGTTTTACTAATACTTCCAATAATTTGACGCATTTGCAATTCTGTACTTAAAACGGATTCATATATTTTATTAAGTTGTTTATCCATAACAGTTCGAGTTTCGTTAATATATGTGCGCCCCATAGATAAAGAATTAAGACAATCTGATAATCGAGTTATCTTAGAACTTAATTTTTGAAAAATCTCTTCATCTACGCTGTGTCGTGAATCAATAAAAGCCCATAATAAATCAGCAGCAAGTAGAACAGTTCGCTGTACATGATCTTCTGATAATCCTTCTAAACATACAAACAACACTGGAATTTCGCCACGATACGAGAGATGAAATGCATCAGATATTCCTGCTATTTTGGTATTCAAAGAGATGAATATGCCTCCAGAAATTGATGAATTAGCCAATAAATCACGGTAAAACTTTTCTACTTCCGCGGAATTAACTGTTATGGAATAGTTCTTAACTTCCACTAAAATAGTATGTTGAATTGGTCTTTCTGCAGATGCTACTCGGCGAAGAAGGATATCTCCTGCTCGGCCTTGTTTTGATACGTTATCCACAATATATGTTTTTTCGTATATCTGTCGTATAATTTGTTCGCCTATTTGTCCTATAACAGCGGCGACTTGTGATGTTGGTTTTTCTTTTTGTAGTATTTCCAAAGATTTGCCTAAATGCACAAGTCGAATAACTTCTTCAACAGTTATATCTTTAGGTAATGCAACTTTTGGAATAGTCAGCATCTTTAAATTTTTTAAAAATTCTTAAAGGTAATTTAAATTTGATTATTATCTTTCAATTTTATAATCTTTCAAATGGAACAACCCAAAAAAATGGAACAATCCGAAAAAGAACGTAGGCTTTACTTTGTATCAGATATTCATTTGGAGCTTCAAAAAGATAAAGCCGCATCAATTATTACAATTGAGCCACAATCTTCAGATGTGCCATGTCGCAATTTTCTGGCATTATGTGGAGACATTGGTAATCCATATTTTCCAAGTTATGAAATATTTTTGAGAAGACATTCTCCTTTGTATGAAACTATTTTCATAATAACTGGAAACCATGAATACTACACAAGTAGAAAACAGAAAACAATGGGAGATGTAGAGAACAAAATACGCGAAATCGTGGCAACATTTACGAATGTAATATTTCTCACTACAAATGAACCATTTATTGTTTCTAATGGGAACGAAGCAGATACATTATTTGTGGGCTGCCCTTTGTGGACTGAAGTTGATGAAATTGCAGCATTATGTATGAATGATTATAATAGAATTTACACATGTGACAATGATAATGGACCAGTGTATAATGAAGCGCGCAAACTTAATTTTCCAGGAGCTGTTAAATATACATTAGATGCAAGCGGCCAATTGCGTAAAAAATGGGTTAAAGCTAACAGACGTTTAATTTGTCCGATGGATATCTTACAGTTACATGGTGAAATGCTTACATACATTGAAGAAATGGTGGATTTAAATTTCGAAAATGTTCCTCTTTTTGCCGGTAAGGCTGACGAAATTAAAAAAATTAAAAAAATAGTTGTATTAACTCATCATGCGCCCTCAAAACAAATGCTTGGAAAACGCGAGGATGGTTTGGGCATGTATGGTAAATATTATGCAACATCACTCGAGTATTTGTTTAGGCCACCAGTTGTTTGTTGGATATCTGGACATACTCATGAATGTCTGGATAAATCTATAAATGGTGTTCCTTGTTTATCTAACTGTTATGGCTATCCTGGTCAAAAAACAGGAGTCAATAAACAAAAATATATAGTCTTTTAAAATATCTTTTAAAAATTAAACCATTTCAAGAGTTTTACCGTATCTGTTGTTCCAATTAAAGTCTTTAAATTTTTTATTTTTGTAACTTTGGATAAATGTATCGCATTCTTTTCGTGTAATTTGTGGGCCTTGTTGAATTAAATTTACATATTGCCCGTGCATTCTTTTAATAAAGTCTCCTGCTTGGATTCTATATTCCGGACTCAAATCCAGTTCGGTTCTTAGTATTATCCATAATGCACTTAATCTTTCAACATATTGGGCATAATTTCTTATTTTCTCGTTCCAATTTCCTATTTGTACTAATCCAGTTGAAACAACCATGATTCCGGAACTTAATAAACTAACAATACTACATGCTAGAACTATCCAAGTTGTATCAATATTGGAAAGTTTGGCAAATATAATGTTTACTCCTGCACATATAGTAGACAATACACTACATATTAACGCAAGTACTAATGCTCTTTGTAGTGCAAGTGTATATTTATCTAAAGCTTCATTGAATACATATGAAGTAACTTCTACGCTTTTTTCCCATTTATCAATGGTATGGCTATTATGATCTGTCCATTCGTTTACAGGATTTTGTATTAAATCATCAATTTGCATACCTAGATCTTCAACTTCTATAGCCATTTCAACCCTGCTAGAAGTTGCTTTACCACCTGGTTTCATTTTATTTCTAACAAAAGTTGTTTTGATAGGGGTTGTAAATATAAAAAAGAATCAAATTTTTAAAACTCTTCAAACAAGATCAATTTCGTTAATCTTATATGTAGGTTGAAGTTCGCCATAATCATTCATAGTTTCTACTATTTTATTGCGAAGGTACCTTAATGTGCATTTACCATCAGTTCTATGAATCAAATCATAATCTCGTTTCCAACAATATTGTGCTGCACCAGTTATCATATGCGCTCCAAATCCATTTAGTTCAACAATTCTGACACCTTCTGGAGTTGGCAAAATAACTACATCCATAACCCAATCTTCAAAAACATGTACAAGAGAGTCGCGCGCTTCCTTCCAAAATTCGAGAATCATTTCGCCACATCGTCTTGCAATTTCCTCGTTAAATCGGTATTCAGTTTGACTATGATATTGGGAAATGGCGGTTATTTGTCCTTGATATACAAAACAACGGAACTCCATATCCGGATCAGCGTCAACCCAATCACGTAACACTATGTCATGTCCCATTGGTCTATCACGCATAGTAGCATATAATCTTTCGGACATGCACATAGAATAAATAACTTCTTGCGCTGAGTGTACGCACATTTTGCGATATTGCCATCGGCTAGTACATTGTAAACGCATTAATTGAATGGTTTCATCATATACTGGAGAGTCACGAATATCTTTTGGGGAGTTTGATGACATTTTAAAGAATAAATGAGATACTCCTCTTTCTGCACATTCTTTAAAAACTGCATTTAGTCTTTCAATCAGAGATTCAAAATCATCAAAATCGCGCGTTGCCCAACCTCGAGCAGCACATATTTTTTGTTTATTGCGAATTTCTTTGAGTTCCGATGGGTCCAAATGAATAAATCTGCTTTGGGCCGTAAATTGTTTAACTGCTTCGTACCACCGTTGCATATTTGAATAATCTATTTCTATTGTTAATAATTCATCTCGTCCGAGAGCCGATTGTTCTTCTGGAGTCATTTTTGCAAGACGATATTCAAACTTGGGTTTAAGCCTGGATGGTATTGTTGCAACAGAACTATATGGTGCCGGAAATTGGCGAACAGTATTAACTTCATCTTCAAGACGTGTGATAGTCCGCATTTTTATAAATTTTATAAACTATTCAAATTTTGCAAGTAGGATAATTTTTGAAAAGGAAGCATAAATTGATTTTCAACTATGATATAATGTGAAAGAATGGCAAAACCTGATGCGTGTTATATTGGAATGACAGTGATTATTGCCTTGGTGTTTATTGTGCTTGAAAGCATTTTGATAGGCACTGCACCAAGTAAGACATTTTTGAACCCAAGTGATCCGCAATTTATTGTTGGATATGTATTTTTCATGATATTAATAATTTTTATTGTTAATGTCTTTGTAGTGTACAATGCCTATTATGACACTAAACTTTATTACATTTTGTTATTTGCAAACATAATAGTAATATGCACAATTCTTGGAGCAACTTTGGTTGGCATATCACCATCTCACGCATTTGTTCCATCAAATCCTATGTTTTTGGCGGGATTCTCATTTTTGATTATGATGGCCATTGTTGTCTCCAGCATTATCATAATTGCGATCTTAAGTGTTTGCTAAAATTGAAATTGTTTATTCTTTTTTAACACATTTTGCTTTTAAAAATGAGTGCCCGATCAAAGAGAGTATTAAAAGAGATCGAAGACGGATCAAAAACCACAGCATTCGAATTTTTGGATGATATTGACGGTAAGTTTGGCGATAAGGGAAATTGTTATCTGCGATTTTGGCAAAAGGATGGTCCATATGCTGGACAAATTCATGTTTTGCAAATTAAGTTTGCATATGGATCAAATACGAAATACGCATTTCCAAAATCTCCCCCAAGCCTTACGTTTATAACTCCAATTTATCACGCGAATGTGTACAGAGCTGGTGCAATCTGTCTTGATATTATTCGTGATGAGAAATGGTCTCCTATGTATCATATTGATGCTATTTTTGCTTCTATGGAACTTTTGCTTGTGGAACCTAATCCGAGTAGTCCAGCAAATGGTGAAGCTGGCTCGGATTTTAGAAAGTTATCTCCTGCTGAATTCAAGCAAAGAGCGATGGATTACTATATTAAGGGGTTGATGGTATCTCGTGAACCCGGTGCTGAGAAACCAAATATGGTAACGTTAGTTAAAACTGACGCATTTAAGAGTGGTATTACAGATTTCACTCTTCGTGATGGGTATGGTCAAACTATTTTAGCTATTTTGGGGGATAAAAAATAAAGGTTCTCTAGTTTTACTTTTTTGCATCTGTGTTAAGATAAGCGTATTTTTGTGAATTTCTAGAGCTTTGCATATTTTATTCATTATTTTAATTCTATATAAGAAATTACGAGCATTTTACCCTATTTCCGTTCACTGAATAGATTGAAGGATGATCAATAATTTTTCCATCGTGACAAGCCACTTCAGCAGGTCCATCTGTTCTATGAAGTAATCCATGAACATACCACGATTCTATAGTAGAATTAAACTGGTGATTGTAAATGATTTTTGCTGGTAAATTAGTTCGATTCACATCAAAAGCATCTCTATGTAATTTGCCACAGTAATACCATTCTATACAGGATGTTTTAGCATCTGACATGACATGTGCAGGTCCTGGAAATGTGTCATCGAATGATTCTCTATGTAGTTTTCCATTAATAGTATATGCAGTTGATTTTATCAAGCCAAATGCTTTGTCAGTTTTAACTGTAATAGAGGTAACAAGTTTGCGACGGAAATGCCATTCTTTTAGCATTCCAATTCTGACTAATCTGTAGTATAAGCATGTAGTAGTATTATAATATTTGTATGAAGTTCTGGCAGCTTTGATTACTTCTTTTGTGGAACCGTGGTAATTTTTTCGATCACCATTGAATAATTTTAGCTTAACTTTTGCCATCAAATCATCAGAAACCCGGGCTCCTTTTTCATTGGCTTTTTCCGGGACAGTGCCTCGAACAGCGACTATAAATAATAGATTAGGTCTTTTTGCAAGTATGTCCATCTTATGTTTGCAAGCAAACACTTTTACTATTTAAAAAAGAGATCAATTTTTTATATCATTATAAAATTATAATTGAATTTCATAAACATGATATTGCATACGTCTCTCAATGCCAACAATTTTAGAAACTGGTATTTCTTTTGTAAAAACGAATCCTAACTTTCTATAAAGATTTCCAGCTTCGGGCATATGTAATGGTAGAGTAAATAACATGATGTGATTTATATTATTTGTTTTTGCATATTTTATAATTTCTCGTACAAGAGTTTCTCCTATTCCATTTCCGCGCTTACTTTTGTCAACATATACTGATACTAATTTCCAAATGGGTAAATTATTCTCATCAAGTGATTTTACGAGCCCAGCAGTTGCAATTATTTGTCCTTTGTCTTCACATATCAAGTGTATTCCATCTAAGAATAGCTTTGGATCAAACAAGTGTGGAAAAGATGACGGTGCACTCTTTATTTGATGTAGCCATTCAAATGGATCATTTTCAACAAGTGCTAGATAGTTGTTGAGTACGTGTTGTGCAATTTTTGCGCGATCTTCAGCGGTTGCAGTTCTCATATCCATTTTTAATTTAAATAAAGTATACTGTAGTTTTTTTATAATTTTTATGGGTTTAAATGTCTTTTACAACACGCCCGAAATGAATAGGAGGCTTTCTCGGCCATAAAATCACCAAAATCTGGTATAGATTGCCGTTTTTTCGCTAAAAACTGGCCAGCAACATGGGTAAAAAATGCAAAATCAGCCCGAAAAGGCTTGCTATTGATCAGGGGCGCCTGTCACCAAGTCAAGTGAGTCATTTTTTAATGCTTGTTTGTCTTTTAGTTTGGACATTTTATTCATCTTTTTTCTTAAAAACACCATATAAGAGTTTGCTCGACTTTTCTCTAGTCGTGTTGCTTTTTCATCTGTCTTCTTAGACATGTATATGTCAGAACCTTTAATATTATAAATATGGGTACTGTTTTCTGCCATAACCAAATCTCCATCGTTCCACCATTCTTTTATAGTTCCATGTTCTCCACTAATCGTAGGATTTGATCTAATAGGTTTGCCTTCAAAATCAAAACTATCTGGACGATGATACTTTCCATTTTTATACCAAGCGAAATAGGTTGAATCACCATTTGATAATAATCCTTTAATAACTGCTGGACCTGTGAGCCTGTGTTTGCGTCCATGCCAATACCAGTAATTAGTACTTGTTGGTAAATTATCTACACTTAAACGAATTATTGCAGGATGATGAATCTTATTTTCATCGAGCCCTCTATGCCGTACGCCACCGAACCACCATTCTTCTGTTATTATTTTACCACTTTGATCATAACCTATAACTGCTGGCATTTTTCTTCGATGTCTTTTGCCATAAACACACCATTCTTCTCGTCTTTTTTCCGCGACATCTATATCATCTTTGTACAAGCTAATTTTAGCGGGTCCTTCTAATCGGTGATGTTTCCCATTGAACATCCAATCTTCTCCATGTTCGCATAATTGAGCAGGTCCATTTTCCCTATGCACCACCAGATTATTGTGACGGTGATTATTAAGATAGTAAATAAGTTTGATACAATCAGATATTTCTGGAGGTTCTTCGACAACCTGCGAATATCCATCAATTAAAGCACGAATTTCTATTGTTGTTAGAGCATTTACCAATTTGTTATGGAATGTCTTTTCTGATAATCTAGATATTTGCATAATATGAGGATTTAAACATCTTATCTGAACTAAAAATAATAGATTGGGCTTTCTTAAAAGTTCGTCCATTTTGTGTTTTTACAAGTAAAAACGATAAACAAAAAATAAAAGATCAAATTTTAAAATCAAGTTACAAAACATGATCGGGCATATTGGTCAAATCCAAAATATAATGTCCACGGACCACCCCAATAAAAGACATATACAAATAAATTTGCACGTTCAGAATATGGATTATCATAAACAATGTCTACTTCTGGTACGTAGCTACGATCTCCATATCGGTTATCAAGCCAGTTTGCACTAGGAGGCATTGCAGTAATTTGTGCAATTGTAGCATTAATCGGTATGTAAACTTTTATTTTAGACCAAGTGTCTCTATTTTGATTGCCTCCATTATTGGTTGTTTGTAAAATCATATGAACACCAATATTTGAGGGATATTCGCGATACTATAGTATCTGATGTAACATTCAGAGAAGTTTGTGCCAAACAAACTGAAATTAAAACTAAAAATTGAAAAATCATCTTCCCTTTAAAAATAAAATAATTATTCAACTTTTCATATTTTTTGTGAATTAACATTTAAAGATTTAATTTTGAAATGATATAATCGGGTTATTGTCGGTTGTAGTTTTGCATTAGTCAAAACTAGCACTGTAATATCTCAATCCAATTTTTAGCAAAATCTTAACATGGCTGATGAAACAATTAGTGCACTGGCGAACAGGCTTAGTGAGATGTCTGACGGTAGACTCATGAATGCCCGCCCTTTCACTTGTTATGAAGACCGCGAATTTGAATCAATGGTTCTAAACGCGAAAGATTTCTTAAGACATGGTGGAGATATTCCAACATGCGATAATTGTAGTTGTCTAATGGCAAAGTTTGATCTGCAATTTGTTTGTGAAACTTGCGGATGTGAAGAAGACATCCTTGGAGATGATACAGATGCTGCCGCCGAATATTATGCACGAGGAGGCACCAACGGAAACAACACAACATCAAATTCATCAGCACCTTTGAGAATTTGCGGACCTGGAGCACATATGCTCCAAAAGAAAATGATTGGGAGTGTTTCCAATTACAAAGTACAACAAAGAAAAAACACAATCGAAGAAATGGTAAACACGGTTTACCAGTACAACGGCGCAAAAATTCCCGACAATGTTGTCTTGGAAGCAGCTGAACTATATTATGCAGTACAACAATGTGCTATTCATCGTGGAGACGTAAAAAGAGGAGCCCAGGCAGCATGCTTATATCGCAAATGCATAGAAAATGGCATTACTCGTAAACCAAAAGAAATTGCTGATATTTTTAACATTCAGCAAGAAGACCTTTCATTTGGTGAAAAAATATTAGATAAGCTCATATCAGAAGGCCAACTTGATATGAGTCCTGCACAAATGTATTTTGATGCAGATAATGAAGTCGAAAGCTTTACCGATCGGTATCTAGAAGATTTGGACATATCAGATTCAGGACTAATAACACCTGCTCAACTAAGTGAATACAGATCATTCATAAAACAATTGATCAAATTCACACTTGATAAACATATCGCAGATAGTTCCATTCCTAGCAGCAAATGTGCTGGAGCAATATATATTCTTACTCTTAAACGAGAAGAATTGAATGTTCGATGGAACGACATTCAAACTAAATGCAAGATTTCAAAAAGCACATTTACTAGGTTTGCAAAAGCTGTGTTAGATGCTGCAGTTGCATCTTGCGCAACCCCTGAAAAGACTCGAAATCACTATATGAAGTGTTCAATTTGCCGCACGGCACAACAACTAAAACATATATTTAAAATTCACAATGTGCCATTATAAATGTCTTTTAAGCTATATATTTTTTGTATTTTTTCATTAAATACAACACAGCTTTCTCCTTCAACTTTGCTTCTACATATAAATCAAATCCATTCTTCTTTGAAAATGATAGCATCTCTTCCGGAATTTTACGAACATAATCTGAATGATGCCCTAATGAGCTATTTTTATATTGCTCAGAAATATGCATTTTAGGACGACGATCACCCCATGATGATGCAACATTTGGCAATATTTCAGCAATAGATCTCTGTACTTCTAATTCTGAAATACCATCATGCCGACGCAGCAATGTTTTGTTATAACAAAAATAATGAAAAACGTCAAAAGTAATAGGAATTTTATACAATTTATTTTTTGTATTCTTAACCATTCCCTTTTGCCAACTAACCCTTCTTGATATTTCTAAAACATCTTCGATAGAATATGATTCTTCATCGTTTTCTAATACTATTCTGCGTTTTGCAGTCATAGGCATTTTATTAAAAACGCTAACCCAACGATTTATCGCAGCTTCTTTGTCTCCATATACTCCACCGCCATGAATATTAATTACACAATTCATATCAAGACCCATCATATCCATTATCATTGCATGCCAATATAAATCACGTATAGAATTAACTACCGTTTTCGGATTTGGAGAACCAATTACCACAAATTGACCTGGATGAAAAGTTAATCTATGACCATGACTCATCGCATATTTACCAATTTCACGCAATTTTGGCGCAAATTTTTTCATAGACCATACAAGTTTTCTTGGGTTAGATTTATTTCTTTTTGTCATTAATCGGGGATTTGTGATATGAGGCGCCATTTCTGAACTCATACGAAATACTCGTATGCCATGCTCCTCATTCCATTTTAAAATAGTTAGTAAATCATCTATATTCTGCCTAAATAAATCTTGTACGTATTTAATTCCACCATTTTTAGATTCTCTATTCTTTTGTTTAATAGTTTCTAATCTACAAGTACGAGAAGTAAAAATATGGTTATCACGTAATTCATCAACAATACAACATAATCCCAGCCGCATATATTTATTAAAAATTGATATGTATAAAATATGAGATATGAAATATAATCATTATATTAATTATTGGAGGCACTAACAAACGCAAACAATGGCTAAAAGATCGCTTACATAGAATTCCAAATTATTCAATAGATGATACAATTATTGAGATATCGGCAAAAGATGATATACCACCATTCGACTATGTTGTAGTATTAACGATTAAAGGAGCTAGGAAACTAATGGTTGGCAGAAACTTTTCTCAAGATATGAAAACATATTTACTACAGTCACATACATTTAATAAAGATGGCACATCATTTGCAGTATTTAATAATGAAAATACGTTAATTGCTAGTTATTCGACTTAGAAATTTGATACTATTTTTTTGATAGTAAATTACTTTTCTCCGAAAAGTGCGATGGACATTCTCGGAAAAAAACCCAATTTATTGTTTTTAATTGCCATTCGACAACCTACATTACCACTATTCGCATTGTTTTTACGAAAATCTCTATTCTATACGAAATTTATGAATGCAAGAATTAAATTTTCTGAAATTTTGAAAGTTTCTTCCGAAAGTTCTATTTGTGTAGTATGTAATCTAACATTGAACGGATTTGATTATTTGCATAGAACGGATGGTCCAGCAATTAATAAGAAGTTGTCAGATGGACAAACTGTAGAAAAATGGTATTATATGGGAAAACTACACAGAACAGATGGTCCTGCAATAATTTATAAAAACAAAGATGATACAATTGATCGTGAAGAATGGTATTTAAATGATAAACTTCATCGTGATAACCTTCCTGCAATTATAGATTCAAACGGAGATGAACAGTGGTACTTTGAAGGAAAACTGCATCGTGTTGGTGGGCCAGCTTTACAAATGATAGGACAAGCTACAGAATGGTGGGAGCACGGAGTTTTTATAAGGGAAGATGAGTAACTTTTTAGTAAACTTTTTTATAAACATTTTAAATAATTGTTTGTTAAAAACAAACTCCCCATTTTAAAAAATGGAGACACTTGCAAACACCCCTAATCTACTATTTCTTATTGCAGTTAGATATGATACTAATAGCTCCGGAGAAATTCCAAGTTTTATGAAAAATATGATTTGGAAAGATTGGAGCCCTTTTACAAAACTGCTAATCATTCCAAAACTCAGACGACCTGATTTTCATCGCAAATTTTTAAAAGCGATCACCACTAGATACTTAGTTCATGCAGAGTCCATAAGTGTTCCAGAACATGGAATCGTTGTTGAAGAAAACGATATATTGTACATGGTAAACGGAAAATTTCATAGAGAAGATGGCCCCGCTGTAACCGGCCCACATGGAGATATGTATTGTATTAATCATCAAAAACATCGTGTAGGACCAAACGGAGAATCATTACCAGCAGTTAAGTTTATGAGTGGCGAAGAATATTGGATCGACGGAAAACGAACACGCACAGATGGTGGATGGGCACATCATGATGCCATAGGAACTCCTAATGAATGTTATTGTTGGTTCAAAGATGGAGAATTACATAGAGATGGTCTCCCAGCAGTTGAATTTTTAAATGGATCTCGTTTTTATTATGTAACTGGTATACGCCACAGAGAAGATGGGCCTGCATTAATTAAACCTATAACAGATGATGATCCGTTTAAACAAGAACAATGGTGGCTTAATGGTGAACGTCACAGAATTGGAGGAGCAGCAACCATTATTTCGGATGAAACAGGAATAATTGAACGGTCATGGTATGTTAATGGCAAATTGCACCGAGAAAATGGTCCGGCTATAGAACATGGAACAAATATAGACACTCCTGAAGAACAAATAACTGAATATCATTGGTTCCTCAATGATGTACGCCATAGAATTGGCGGACCTGCTGCCTTTGGTGAATTAGGATATGAATTATGGATGATAAATGGAAAAAAACATAGAACTGATGGACCGGCACTTAGAACCAATGACGGCATTGAAACTTGGTACTTAGAAGATATGGAAGTTACTCGAGAAACCGTTGAAATGTTATATCCATCTGAATCAAATATATTTGTTTAAATTGACTTATAAACTAACTTTTACATTTTTTTAATCTATTTTTTAACTTATTTTATAAAATTTTCATCCCACTAAAATCAATTAAAAAATTGATTATTATTTTATTATCAATAATTTCTACAAATTAACATGAACAAACTAGCTCAAAACCCTAATTTGTTATTCTTAATTTGGATAAGAAACAGTTTCATCAATAAACAACATTTATTAATCACAAGATTAAGAGAATCCACATTTAGAATCAAATTAATTAAAACACTTACTACTGTTTTTCGTGTAGATGATTATGAAGAATGGTATTTAAATGGAAAACGTCATCGAGAAAATGGACCAGCTGTTATTCTTACAAATGGTGATGAAGAATGGTGGTTAAATGGAGAACTTCATCGAGAACATGGACCAGCTGTTATTCGTACAAATGGTGATGAAGAATGGTGGTTAAATGGAGAACTTCATCGAGAACATGGACCAGCATTTATTTCTGCAAATGGTGATGAATTATGGTATTTAAATGGAGAACTTCATCGAGAAAATGGACCAGCTGTTATTTCTGCAAATGGTGATGAAGAATGGTGGTTAAATGGAGAACTTCATCGAGAACATGGACCAGCTGTTATTCGTACAAATGGTGATGAAGAATGGTGGTTAAATGGAGAACTTCATCGAGAACATGGA
>CAZROT010000019.1:0-26514 GCA_964601895.1 uncultured Yersinia sp. | reverse complement strand
ATTTGGTAGTCGCAGCGGCTAGCATTTTTACAAATTTGCGGGGTCAAAGTTTTGTGAGCGATTGCTATTTAGTAAAGGATCCCTGCAGTCAGCCAGTAAAATACCACATCAAGAAAATTCAGTATATTAAGGACAACAGGATTGCCCAAATTGATATTGTATTAGAAATTAACCCCAAGTTACAGAAAGTGATATTAAATTCCCAGGTACCCGTTAAGGAAACAGGTGAGTTAAAGAAGTATAAAATTGAGACTATTATTGAGAAAAGTAATTGCAGTCTTGAAGAAAGTCTGGTTAACGGTGAAGCAAGTTATAGCGGCTACATTCTGCAGGAAGATGGATCGAGAACATTATCTACGTGGAAGGTTCAGGCTGGAAACGGGGTGATCCGAATTACAGAATCAAACCCAAATAATGGAAGGGTGCCCAGTTATTATATGCTTGTTGAAAAGTGGGAATTTTCAGATTGACTATATTATAATAATATTTGAAAGTAAAATGTAGTGAAAGTTAATGTCAGTGATAAGGAAGACACTTGGTCGAAATTCCAGAAACAGTACTCACTGCTGGCGTGTCAATACAACTCAGGACGGGTTTACAATTAGGTTTTCGAAGGGAACCGGTTACCACACATAGCACAAAGAGACAGGTTGATCTATTTGTTGATTTTTCCAAGATAAGCTTTATGCCTGATTCTTTTCGGGAGATAAACTTGCCGACAAACAGGATACGAGTATTTATTCCAGTGCAGCCCCTTTTTTAGGCATTCTGATTTTGTTGTGTATGTAGGTAAAGGGATTTGGAACGGGTATCCGTATTTATACGGATGGGCTGTTTAATAGCGATGGTCTCGCCAGCCCTGGCTCCGGCCCCCGGACCTTTTTGTTCCCCGTGCTTTTTTCTTTCCACCCCCACCAAACAACAGCAGTATTTCTGTTCGGTCGTCATGCATGCAGAAGCGAAGGTGTCCTGACCGTGCTGATCCCAGGGCTGGCTGGCGGGTTGATTTAGGTTAATAAAGCAGGCCAGGGGAGCTAGTGAGAGCAAGTGAAACACCTGAGAAATTGCTGGTAGAATGCAGACAAGGGCATTGCCATACAGGTAACAGGATCTGATAAAATAAGGAAAGGTTATTTTGCTGCATGTTTCTTTGGCTGAGGTGTGTTGGATATGGAAGTGCTTAGCGGCATACAAGACAGCAAGCTAAGCAGGATAGAACGGGGTCTGGAAAATATTGAGTTTCATACAATTTTCAGGCTTGCAAAAACCCTTCAGGTAAAGGTTATAGAGCTATTTGATTACAACGGCCCTTTGCCAGATAATGAGAATTTTAGGAATCCACTACAGAAAGAAAGTAAAAAGAGAAAATAACCTTTATACCGACACAACACCGACAAGTGTTTTTTTGATGGCTGAAAATCAACAATATACATGGGGATAAAAGCTATTTATACCGACACAATACCGACATTTATAGACGATTCATTTTAATTTTATAATAACCGTCTTTTCTGGAGCCTACCCGCTCAAGCAGTCCCAGCTCCCGGAGTATTGCAATATTTCTCTCAACGGTTCTTTGTGTTGTACCAAAGGTTGCTGCCAGCTCTTGTAGCGTAACATTCGGGTTTGTATTAATTTCCCGAAGAATCAATGATTGTTTTTCAGTAAGATTATCACCAATTAGTTCAATCCACCTTTCAAACTCCATCGGCCTGTAAAATGAAACAGTGAAAAAACCCTTCAGGCCAAAGACCGGTTCAGGCAGGTTGGCCTTCGCCATTTCATCTCTCATCCTTTTAATGCCTGACCCTATTTTTTCTACCATATTCATCCGCAGGAAAAGCCCGAACACAAGTGAATTACGGGAAAAACTTCTGCTGCCAAATTCCTCTTTGGGTATGCTAAGCACCAGCCCTCCGGGGTTAGTAATATTTACCCGGTCATCAAAAATTTCAACATGTGTTACTGCACCCTTCGCATAATAATCCCGATGACAGAGAGCATTTACCAGAGCTTCTTTAAGAGCTTCTTCCGGTATTTCTAAAACTTCCTTACGTGGTCCGGTGCCTTCAATAATATAGTTAAGATTGAGCTTTTGATACAGGTAAGCAAAAGCGCCATTGTATTGTTCCACAAGATTACCCTCAAAGGTCTTATTATCCATTATATGCACTTTGTCTGTGCCTTTGAACAAAAGACAACGGGTAATGGCCTGCGGAAAAAACTTTTGAGGGACTTTGCCCAAAAAAAGAACTGCGCCGTTTTTAAACTTCAAATCATCATATACGAGTTGCAGGTTTTGCAGCATGGTCTCCCGTGGCACGCCATCACTTATGCCGGCAGTATTTAAAAACTTATTGAAAAAATCCTCATTAGAATCTTTGGGGTAGTTGAAATTTTTGCAGACGCCTTCGTCAAAAAGTATCCTGTCGGAGAGCTGAAAAAACTCACACAATTGGTATGCAGACGTAATCTTTTCAGAGTTTGGCCCGTTGCGTACAAAAATATTTCCCGAAACGATGTAAGGCTTTTCTTTACCCGACTTGCATTGCAGGCAAAGCACTGTTTTTCCATCCCGCTCAAGCTCCTGAATAGTTACATCAATCCTCGGTTCAATGGTATTGAACACATTTTGCAGTCGTGAACGGGTAACGTTATCCATCGTAACCCCAACGGTCTTTCCATTATCATCTATCCCAACTATAACTGTGCCTCCTGCGGCATTGGCAAATGCGCATATTTCATCTGCGAGGTCGCTTGCTTTGGAAGGAATGGCGCTTTTAAACTCTGTGTTGTAGCCTTCTCCCTGCTTTATCAGTATTTCAAGTTCGGCTGCTGTCATATTCACTAAAAAAGGAATGCAGGTTACTTAGATTTTTACTATTTCAACAATGCATTTTATCACGGCAGATTTTTCTACAATAGCAATCATTACAGTTACTCCTCAATCAATACTTTTCGAAAAAGTTGCGTTCAGTTTGTATTCAATTTTTGACAATTCTACATAAGAAGACCAATAAGTGAGAAGCCTTCTCACTTATTGGGTATTCAAGGAAAAAAGCCGGTTCAAGTCAATAAACTAATTCAAAATTTATTTAGTTGTCCAAATCTACAATTCGCTCACTACAGATTCTTTCTACAATTGGTATCATGGATGATACTCTTTCGATTAGTATAGTCAATTCCTGTTCGGTAATGGTAAAATCTTCCCGGTAGCGGGCATCTACATAGCCCTGTTTTAATAGTTCAAACAAATGCTCTTCCTGCTTATCAATTTCTGCTCTAAACACATGAAAAAATTCTTCTGAATAAGGCTTTGCCTTTTTGCGCAGTTTCCAGAGATTATGCGTTTTTGGTTTTTAATCGGTAAATACTAGTAGTGTGACGTAGTATAAACATTCTGCTGCTTGATGTAGTTGGAAAGTAGCTATGTCAAATACCTTTTGAGTAAGAGCTGTTCTTGAAAATTGAAGAAAAGTATCAGCTTTAGAAAAGAGCTTGTCAAAATATCTTTGCGCTTTTTCTTTTTGTTCAGCAGGGGTTAAAATTCGGGGTTTGGAAAAAGCTACACTGCCTTTATCATACATTAAAATTCCTTCAGTGATTATATCAACCCAAAAATATTCACCCCATTCCAGCCCCTTGTTGATGTAATCAATATCATGGATTTCCAGGTTCACGGGTGGCTCAAACCGGTCTGCTTTCGCCATAATCTTACTTTCCTGCTCGTAGGTTTTTTCGGGGTTGTTCTTCGTCACCACCAGGAAATCGTAATCGCTGACATACTCATACTTTATGCCATTAGAGATATAGCGGTCTTCCACAAAACTGCCCCTGGCGTAGCTGCCAAACAAAATTATCATCTCCGGGTTCACCACCTCTTTAATGATTTCGGCAATGATCCTGATCTCATGCTGTTTATTTTCCGTCAAATGGCTGATGGATTCTTTCATACTGCGGATGCGTCTGCTGAATTTTGTGTTACGAAAATTGCTATTGTTTGGGGAAGTTGGGGGCGGATTTTGGGGGGATTTCCAGGGCCCGTAAGAGTAAAGGTCTAAGATTTCAGGTTCAACAGCAGACGTTACTAGAGGGTATCATTTTTTAATTTAACTTGCTGAGAGAATGCCTAAAATAGCTTTACCATACTGGCAGCAAGATTTGATGATAACCTTGTTTTGTGAGAATGTTCCGATGAAACGAGATAGTAACGACTTTGATGTGGTGAGCAGAGATTTGACAATTATCTGAAAATGGGTAGCTTTATATTCTGAACCTTTCCTATTATGTCTGTTACACCGCAGAAACATGAAGTAACGGCTTCCGAAATAGCAGATGCAAAGAAGATTGGATTTGAGATAGAGAATAACACTACGGAAACGCCGGAACAATTTATTAACAGGGCATTTCCACATTTCAACCTGTTTTTATTCCTAAAGGCCATAGACACATTACTCTTGCCTCACTGCCCCAAGCCGCCTGACAGGTTATTAATTTTGAACGACAGCCCCCCTCGGCTTGAAATTGATTATTCAACGGAAGGGTTTGAACTGGCTCTTCGCCGAACGTTCTACTATGATGCAGGAGATATCCACGTTTCGCATGATTTACTTATACTCCCTGTGCCTGCCCAGAACAACAAAATTGGGAAACAGGTGAACAGGCTATGCCTGCAGCAGTATGTTAATATGGGTGCCCGGAAGATCCTTGTTCATGCAGCTTTGGATATTGGGGGCTATGCCTGGGCCAAAAGCCATTTTACAGCACTGCATCGCAAGGAAATGGATGTAATCCTCGACAATGCAAATTTGCAATTAACTGATATTCAGTTTAAAGCAGTTAAAAGAATTTATGATAATTATTACACCCAGCATCCAACGGGCACGGCTTTTCCTATCGTCAAATGGGCAGAACTTCCTTTTATGAAAAACGTCCTGATTGGTTCCAACTGGCAGGGCAGTGTGGATTTGCAGGATAAAGAACAATTCAGTAATTTTATTGACCATGTCTTCAACTAAAAAACCATATAATGGCCCCTACAAAGGGGATGCAGGCTACATAGCAGAGGAATTGCTGGAAGGCCGTTCTGCGCTTGACAGCAAATGCCTGGTAATTGAAAAAACTGTTGAGGATGGCGATTTTTCGCTGGAAGAGGCTTTGCAACTGTATGAAGTTTCCCAGGAAGAATATGAAAATTTCTTAGTGCGGAGGTTTTTCGGCGAATTTGAGATAACGCTGACTGCATTATCATCCTTATCTGCTATTGCCCCCACTACAACTCAACAACATAAAACAAGGTTTCTAAGGTCTGTTGAACTGCTGGAAAAAGCCTATAAGAAGTTCATCAGCCCCGTAGATATGGAATCCGGCATAGTTATCCGACACCTTGAGGATCTTTCCCGAAAGATACAAACCGGGCAAACCCGTTAGTGGCTTGCCTTTATTCTAAAATACAAAGGGGTTTCTAACGTAGCTTTCATCCCAAAGAAGCTATCCTTTCCCGGCATAGCTTTTCTACAATCGGTATCATGGCCGTTACCCTGTCAATCAGTATTCTTAAATGTCCTTCCGTAACCGTAAAATCTTCCCGGTAGCGGGCATCCACATAGCACTGCTTCAGGAGTTCAAACAGATCCTTTTCCTGCCTGTCGGTTTCGGCCCTGAACAAATGAAACAATTCTTCCGAATAGGGCCTGGCCTTGCCACGCAGCTTCCAGAGGTTGTGCGTCTTGGGCTTGTAGTCGGTAAATACTAGCAGCGTAGAGTAGTAAAGGCTTTCAGTGGGTTGGGTTCAGGGCTTCTTTCCAGAAGCCTTTCCCTTTTTTAAGACTTCTTGTTTTTGACTGTAAATGTAGACTAAGGGATTTGGGGTTGGGGAGTGCAATAGCAGGGATTAGGTAGCCTTGGCTACGGCCCCCGGACCTTCTTGTTCCCCTGCTTTTTTCTTCCCACCCCCACCAAACAACAGCAGTATTTCTGTTCGGTCGTCATGCAGGTAGAAGGGGAGGTGTTCAGACCGAACTGATCCCAGGGCTGGCTGGCGGGTTGATTTAGGTTAATAAAGCAGGCCAGGGGAGCTAGTGAGAGCAAGTGAAACACCTGAGAAATTGCTGGTAGAATGCAGACAAGGGCATTGCCATACAGGCAACAGGATTTGATAAATTATGGGAAGGTTATTTTGCTGCATGTTGTGTTGGCAGGAACCTGGTAGGTGGTGGGGGCAGTGTTGAGGGGATTTTGGAATTGAACATAACTAGGTATAGAGAAGCAACTTGTGAAATGCGATCTCACGATAGGGTCAATGATTTTCCAATTTTTTTTTATATAGGTTGGGTTATTTATTACATAGTTCATGATGGGCGAAGTGCGTTTAGTTTAACCCAACTTTCCATTTCCTGAATGTACTTTTGCAGTATGATACCAGCAAATGAACTACAAGTAGGCAACCGAATTAAAGCCCCTGTCCCGCCGTTTAATTCCATAGAAGAAGTGGAGGTAATCACTATCGATAACAATGAAATTGTTGTCAAAATAAAAGGAGGGCAGACAGGTATTAACCCCGTCAATGCTCAACCAATTCTGTTAACGGAGAAATGGCTAAGGGATCACGGCTTTCAGATCATGAAGCTGAACGATGCTTCCTTTACAAATGGGTCTGTAGTATTATACCTGTATGCAAAGCCGGGTGAGGCAGGGTGGTATGAAGACCGCAATTATACAATAAAGTGCGACTATGTTCACCAGGTGCAATATGCGTACAAAAAAAAATTGCGGCCAGGACTTTCCTTTACCACCACTTGCATAGAAATTCTATTGTGATTTATCAGGCCTCCAGGGATTATGTAATTTGTTGTAGTAATCCTTGAAATCTTCATCACTCATAAAAGCAGGCCAGAGTGTATCGGTTCCAAAATCAAATGGAAACTCATTCAGCAACTGGGGATTGAATATGCCGATATATTCACCGTAGAAACGAATGATCTTTTTATTCACTTCGATTAGTGTAAATATCCGCGAAGTAAGAAATGAAGAATATCTTTCAATAGACTTGTGCTGCTTGGTGTGAATTATTTCATTACGGATTTCTTCAAGAGCGATGAAGTCATTCCACCAGGACTCCGCGCAGGGATCAGGTGATTGGATTGATTGAGGTAATATCTGTCTGAGTTTCTCCCGAAGATGAAACTTCCGTTCGATGGCTTTTTTCGAATAAGAGGTTTTAGTTCCTTCATTTTTCCCGGCACCAGTTTGCACAAATATAAAATCTTCGGGTATGCAGATATTTGCCAGCGTTTCAATAGAAGTATATGAGAATGTAACAGCCGCCATGATATACTCGAAATAATTGTAATACTCAAGTACTTCTTCTGTTCGAATTAATGGAAGGTAATATCGATTGGATTTGTCCGCATATTCTTTTTCAAAAAACTCTTTTGCCTGCTCTGTATTTTTATCAGCCAGCCGCACATACATTGAAATATCATTGGGTTGCGGTATAATCAGGGGCAGATTATTTAGTTTCATTTCCTGCTGGTCGCCGAAATAGGTATAATCATTATAGTTATCCTCGTTGAACACGATCTGGGGTTTGCCTAGCCTCGGGTCATCTAACCTGCTACGGTAATCAGCGCTTAACATCTCGCAAGCTTCAATTAAGCGATCGATCAGTTTCCATGAAACGCTACTTTTGTCATAACAAAGGAAAGCCATTCTATCTTTCTGTCGCGCTATGGTATCCAGCCATTCCTGGATTTCCGCATTCTCAGAAGCTACTTTTTCAATCAAGCCCAACATGCTGCTCCACTGATCAACGAATTCATTTTTGTCGGTCCATAGGTCATATGTGAAATGAAGCTTGTCTTTGGTATCAGGAATGTAAACACAAACGGGCCTGAGACGAAGAAGTTCAAGCATCTTGGCGAACCCAAGTTCACTCTTACTCAGCTCAGTTGTAAAGAAAGAGACCCATTTTTCTATAAGACCCGGTAATAGAGTTCTGATGGTTTCGGCAACGGTTTCAGGATATGTGGATACCAGTTCAATGGTGAATAGTCCTTTGTCACGATGGGGTGCGTTCAAACCCGTATATGGTTTTGTCCACTTGGAGGGGTCAGGCTCCATTTCGAGTTGCAGCCCCTGCTCCAGAGCTTCACCAAGAACCTTGTCGGAAAAAGCTGGGCCAAGGAAGCCAGCATCGACGCCCAGCTTTATATGGTATTTTTTTTCTTCCATTTTACAAGCTACCCACAAAATCCCCGATCCTTTTCATGACTTCTTCAAACGGAGGCTGTCCCTTATAGTATAAACCTTTCCTTGCTTCATACCTCTTCTTCAACCTGTCTCTTATTTCAGGATCAGTAAGCAAAAATGCTTCATTCTCTTTTATTGGTTTTTCCAGATCAGGTCCTGGAAATCTTTTTTCTTTGTGCTCGAAATATTCCTTCGTACCGATAAATGCCCGCACAGCTTTATCCCCCAATAGCGAATAAACATCATAATACTGCCGCATGTAATTGGTTGCGATTTCGCCGGTCTCCACTTCCTTGCGGAATTTTGTTGCGATGGTCTGCAATTTTTCCACAAATGTATACCGGTGATCATAGCACAGAATGTCAACCGCACGATTATCGATCAGTTCGATCTCGGGAATTTTGCTGGCATAATCATAAGCCCAGGAACTGATGGTCACCTGGTGATTTGGGGCAACAGTATCATAACCGGCTTCCAGCAGGATTCCTTCCTTAAGATCCTCAATCGGCGGCATTTGCCTGGGATAGTACAGCCGGATTCCTCCGCTATTGTAACGTTTAGGATCATCAAAGTCGGTATCTCTTTTTATCTCTACGATCCCGTCTATCTTTATTTCCTGCGCTAGCTGATCATAATACTCTTTCTTTTTTAATATGTTCTTTTCATTTTGATTTTTTGGATTTTCATTGATGCCGAGTTCTTTGGGAGGATCGATATGCATATCAATATCCTCGGAGAACCGGTCTATCAAACCGAAGCCTTTCGAAAGGGATGTGCCGCCCTTTAGCTGAAACTTATACCCTTGTTTCTTAAGCCCATATAAGCAATGCATGATCCAGTAATCCTTTTCGATAAGCCCGCTTTCAATTCCGGTTTCCTCCCAGAGAATATTGAGCAATTTTGGAAATTCCGGGTGATCATGTAAATAAATCGCTGCCATCCTAATCGTTTAATAAGTGAGCAAACTTCTTCTTCGTCCCAACGGTTCCGAAATCCTGGATCAGTTTCGTTAAGGTCCGCTGATTCATTTCCCTTGCTTTCGTTTGTACCCGTTGCAGTAATGCAGGCTGATCTTCTTCCAGTTTATTGAGATTATTGACAAGATCAACCAGTAGGAACTCTTTTGTCAGTTTGGCGGGAACATTCGGCTTGCGCACGAACAGGAAACGCCGGTTCCCCAGTTTGAAGGTACCGTGCCTTTTCTGGTTGTACACTCTGCGTTCATTATAAAGCTGGGTGGTCCCCACACCAAGCGCATTATAATCGCTGGGGGATGTAACCACGAACCGATCATCTTTCAGGAAGGTCCGGAGCAGTTCCTGTTCATCGGCCGGAACTTTGCCGAAAACACTTTTTTCAGGAACATAATATACTCCGCCGGAAAGCTTTTCCAATGTGCCTTCCCGCACCAGTTGCTTCAGATGGCGATCCACTGAAGTAGACCAGGCTTCTAGATCGGCTCGTCGGTAAACTTCCCCAGGTCTGAGCTGCTTTTTTAATGTTTCGAGTTTCATGTCTTCAAAGATATAGTTTTAATTTTAATTTTGCATGAATTTTTAATAAATTTTCATGCAATTAAATTCATATAATATTAATTATCAACAAGTTTATACGCTTATGCCAGTAGGACTACTTGAATCTATTAGGAGGATTTTTTCTGCATAAACTTATCTATTTCGCCGTCAGAAGCAGTTGTAATTCCAGAGGCCTTATTATTCTCAAAATACTCCTTATAATCTTGCCTGATCATCAGGCTGGCAATATCTGAAGGACCCGGATAAGTTTCAATTTTTGGCTTAGTGGCGGTAGCAATAAAAAAGTCATAGTTATCCAGCTCCTTGGGCCAGTCTATTTGCAGATTCCCTTCATCATCCAGCGCACTCTTTTCCTGCCCAAGTTTATAATCATCTTTCTTTAAATCCCTTGGATCGAACTTCACTTTCCAGCTATCTGTAATTTCTTTCACGTTCAATGCCGGAAGTTTGGGATTGAGTTTTATTCCGAGAGTACCCCAGGTCCAGTGATAATGAGCATAATTTGCAGCAATTTCATTTTTTTCTGCATTGATCAGCGCCACACTTTGCTGATGGAGTCTTTCCAGTGTTACTGGTCCGGTAAACGGTGCGAACTTCGCAACGCCCCGTTGGTGTTCCGTATCACAATCCGTAGAAAAGATCATGCTGTAGGTATTCTTCCGGGAAGAAGATACTCGCCCATACCGGATGGGGGCTTTTACGGCGATCCATAATTTTCGATCGGGCAGAAGATTACTATTTCGCCAATTTTCCCGGTCCGGATCCCAAAAGAGAGATCCAATGATCACTACGCCACCTTTATAGGTTGATTGATCTTTTGTCATACTTACTCAGGTTTTTGCTCGAGATTTTCATCGACTGACGGTAATATCGGTGCCACCCCTTTAACCTTACCAAAGGTTTCCAGCTCAATTGTAAGTACCCCTAAATCACAGGCAGTTTAAAATTAGACTTTTACCGGAAAGAAAAAGATCATTGAGTATTTATTGTTTGAATTCATCAGGAACAATTTTCAGATAGCCTTCCTTATAAGTCAGGAACGCATTGCAACCGACGAGATACCTTTCCATGGTGTCGAGATCTTCGTCATGCACCCGGCTGCTGAACTCCCATGCACGCTGCAGCATCCGGATATACGCATCCGCATCGCGTTGTTTGGATAATTTTTTCAGTGCACCCATATAATCCTCCCGGTATACAGTAGGAATAATGATCCTGGACATACCTTTTGAGCTCAGTTCCGCGTTCATCATGACCCGCGCCAATCTTCCGTTACCGTCCAGGAACGGATGCACTTCGCTTACGACAAACATCTGGTAGGCCGCTTTTGCAAACGGGTGTTGCAGGAGTGAGTACCACTCAAACGCTTTTTTAAGTGTGCCGGGCACCAGTTCCTTGTCCACAAATTCGGTATTGCCGGCACGGTTGTTCTGGTCCTTGAACTCGCCGGGGTTTTTTGACTTTCTGGAACTGAGTAAAATGCCGTGGCGTTCCTTGAGCAGTTTTACAAATTCATCCGGGGTAGCCGGAACGATGGACATTTCCTGCCGGTTGGAAACGAGCTGGTAAGTGCCGAGTATATCGTGTGAATCCTCATCCCTTGCGGGCAGTGGTGTTGATGTCGTGATGATCTGTTTGGCCTCTTGAACCGTGAACTCTGTTCCTTCAATATAATTGGAAAAATAACTTTCAAAGAAACCGAAGTTCTGGTATGACCGGAGCGACTTGTTTTGTTCGGGGTAGTCCGGGTATTCTTTTTTGACCAGTTCTGCATAGACTGATTCGAAGAGTTGCGCCCGGTCAGGGTCCACCGGTTCCCCCAGTACCCTGGCCCTGGCGATGGGACTGACCAGTCGTTTTGATAAACCGGTTCCCTGCAGATCCGTGATCAGCTGGTTTAATTCCGCCAGTTCTTTTTCCATGCCCAGCGCCGGAGCGATCTCTTTTGCCCGGTCCCGAATTTTGTTCAGAGCTTCTTCTCCTTTCACCCGCAGGTACGATTCTATTTTTTCTTCAAGCTGTTCCCGGCTCAGGGTTTTGGATTCTTCCCCGTCCCCTTTTGACCGCTGGAGGTTTTCCAGGTATGCACGGGAAAGCCCGGAGGCTTTCAGGTTGCCAAAAAATAAGGTATCATCTTCCAGCGGTTCGGGGCCTTTGGAAAAATGCAGGATCAGTCCCGGAAGTTCCAGCGTTCCTTTATAGTTTCGGGTCAGGTAAAGGTGACCACCGGGAGTCGGCATCCGTTCAAGCGCACTCCGATGACTCAGGAAGGCTTCCGGAAACAAGTCTGAAATGACCCGGTACCAGTTGCGACGGATGATTTTTTCCGGAGCCTCTTCCAGGCTGGATGTGTAAAGCCGTGGCGCTATCTTTCGCAGCAGGCCCTGCTTCTCCCATTTTCCGATCTCCTTTGACCTTTCTTTGGTCCCTATTATTATTTCCTGTAGCCTGTTCATGGCAATTTTTTCCTCCTGATTTGCTCTATTAGGTATTGAATGGGAATAATTTCATCCATATTAAATGTAATGAGAAATATTTTAACCCAAATGTAAGTATTTGGGTGATCCAATTACGATAGATCGGGTAAAATTTAGTCCAAATGTACTAAAAATGGGAACATTTACATCCAAATTAATTGAGCAAAATCTCTAAAACACGCTGACCTATGGTTTACAGGCACAATAAGCGGGAGGGGGGGTAAATAGTAGCCGGTAAAGCAATTTTGACCTCAATTTGATTAAAATCAATTGAATATATGATCTTTTGAATCTGCCGGCAAAGTCAATTTGGGTAAATTTGCTATAATTTCAGTTCAATTTTTCAGCCATTTTAGGACTGTGGCCGGCCTCTCAGGTTCATTCCTGCCTGACTTTAGGGTGAATCATATGCCAGATACTGCACAAAGAATTGAATTTTCAACCAGTATCCGGTGAGCTATCGGGAGCTTTCGCTGCCCACAGCCCACCTGCTTCGCCATTCGCGAATTGGGAAATGGGACCAGGGATCGGATATAATCGTACCCAATCGTATCATCTTGCATTTCGGGGATCCAATCCGGGCCATACAGCGCTGGAGCTATGGCTCCCCCGGACCTTCTTGTTCCCCGTGCTTTTTGATTACCACCACCAAACAATAGTCATATTTCTGATCAGTCGTCATGCAGGCAGATGGGAAGCTGTTCAGAGTTGAATGATCCCGGGGCGGATGGCGGTATGATTCAGGTTAAAAAATAAGGCCTGGGGAGTTTGCAGGAGGAGGCTGGAACCGGGCTGTTTATTTTCCGGCAAATGGCTGATGGATTCTTTTATACTGCGGATGCGGCGGGTGAATTATGATGTAAAGAAATATTTATTGAATTCTATTTACAAATAGCCAGTAGCCAGGGGTTAGGGGGAGGGTTTCAGGCGACCATTTAGTATGTATTATATTACATTTTCAGCCACATTTTTAGTTCAACCGTAAGTATTTTAATATAAAAATGTAATTTATTACATATTAAAGTGAAATTTATTCGAAATTACTTAATTTAGCATTAAATCAGTAATATAATACGGATATGAATTTAAAGGAGGTCGGTGATTTAATAAAGAGAAGACGTGAGTCGCTTAACTTAAGACAGGAAGACCTTGCAGAGCTTAGTAAAGTGGCGAATAAAACACTCCACCTGATTGAGCAAGGGAGTGGCAATCCCTCCTTTGAGACACTTAAAAAAGTGGCGGATGTGCTGGGGCTAGAGCTTGAATTAAGAATCAAAACTGTTAGCTAATGACCAGGGCAGGGGTTTATAACAACGGGGTACTGGCCGGGTTCTTAGAAAAGAATACCAACCCAACAAGCTATCTGTTCACCTATTCAGATGACTATTATGCAAACCGGGATATGCCGGCGATCAGCCTGAGTTTTCCCAAGACGCAAAAGCAATATGCATCCAGAGATTTGTTCCCTTTTTTTTACGGAATGCTGGCAGAGGGAATAAATAAAGATATACAATGCCGGCTACTTAAGATTGATGAGGATGACGATTTTACCCGGCTACTAAAAACTGCCGGAGAAGATACTATCGGCGCCATAACGGTAAAGTTAAGTACAGAAACATGAAATGCTACGGTTGCTATAAGGAAAATGTTGAAGGGTATTGCAGCGGCTGCCGGAAAAAACTTTTTGATGGCAAGAAGGTGAGTCCTATACTGCCATTTGATGCACCCAAAGCTGATAACCTCCCGGAATACCAGGAAAGAACAAAAAGACTCTCTATATCGGGAGTGCAACTGAAATATTCACTGCGTTTGGAAAAGAAAGAATTGCAATTGTCAGAGAAGGGCGGTCAATACATTCTAAAGCCTATTCCTCCTACCCCTCTTATTGTAAAGCAGGACCAGGCCCCGGAGAATGAACACCTGACAATGCAGATAGCAGGCCAACTATTTAAAATCCCGGTTGCAGAAAATGCACTTATCTATTTTAAGGATGGGGCACCGGCCTATATTACCCGGCGATTTGATGTGCAACCCGATGGAAGCAAACGGCTGCAGGAAGATTTTGCACAAATAAGCGGCAAGACCAGGAAAAAGGATGGAGAAAATTATAAGTATGATGGCACTTATGAAGATATCGGCATGTTGATCAAAGAAAAGGTAGGCGCCTCCTTACCGGCGCTGGAGTCTTTTTTCAGACTGGTGCTATTCAATTACCTTTTTTCCAACGGGGATGCACATTTAAAAAATTTTTCGCTTGTGCAAACTGAGTTTGGTGATTATACTCTTTCCAGGGCATACGACCTGATGTGTACCGTATTACATACGCCAAATGAAAGCGATACGGCCCTGGACTTGTATACAGGAGATATAGAAAGTGACTTTTATCAGCAATACGGCTATTTTGGAAGACCGAATTTTGAAGCGCTGGCTACCCGGTTTGGTTTGTTGCCTGCCAGAAGCGCCGCCATAATAGATTCCCTTTTGGCAAAACAGGATGAAGTATCAGCCATGATCCAGCAATCTTTTTTGGAGGATGCTACGAAGGAAAGGTATGTTAGTCATTATGAGGATAAGCTGAAGAGATTCAAATTTACGGTAGGGTAATCCCCCGGACCTTCTTGTTCCCCGTGCTTTTTTTTCCGCCTGGTCTGCTGCTTCCGGGGGGCGGGATGCCTGAAAGTTGTTGCAAAATTCAAATTTGTTTAATAAATTGAACAAGAATTTTCATAGGATAAGGTTTAATGGTGCCATGCTATCAGCTTCGCTGCTGGCCTGGCCGGGTTCAAGGCTTCTTTCCAGAAGCCTTTTCCTTTATAGGTGAGAGAGGTGAGGTTGCAGTGGTTTGGAAACGCTGGTTTTGGCCCCCGGACCTTCTTGTTCCCCGTACTTTTTTATTCCCCCCACCAAACAACAGGCGTAATTCTCCACAGTCTGAATGCTCAATGTTTCATCAAGAATTTTTGAATGTAAACCGGTTTCACGAAGTAAAGATGGGGTTTCACGAAGTTTTGCAGGCAGAGAGCTGACAGGATAATAAATTACTGTCACAACCGACTGACTTGACTACTGTAAAATTTATCTTTCTCACCATCACACTGCTTGCAGGCAGTGTTTGCTCTCCCCAATCAAAGGTTGATTCGTTGCTGAGTAAGCTTGATCCGCAAAAATGGGCATCTACGATTGAAAGAAAATCAGAAAAGCTGGCGGAGAAGATTGTTGCCAAAAGCCAGAGGACACTGCAACGCATGCAGCGGGCGGAAGAAAAGTTGTATGCAAAGATGATGAAAGGGAAGGATTCTGTTATGGCAAAGATGAGGCTGGAGGAGATGAAAGAAAGGTATGGGTCGCTGTCAGCGAAGTTGTCCGGTAATGATGATAACGCCGGAACTTATATCAGCCAGCTGGATTCCACCATGACGGCCCTGAAATTTTTGGAAGCAAACGGCGCAGGCGGGAAGGTGAAGGTAGCACTGGCGCAAACAAAGTTGTTGCAAGGTAAGTTTTCGCAGGCTGAGGCGATTCAGCAATTTATCCGGCAAAGAAGGGAGCAACTGAAACAACAGTTGCAAGGTTTGGGTATGATGCGGGAACTGAAAGGTATTAATAAAGAAGTGTATTACTACAGTGCCCAGTTGAATGAATACAAAGCTTTGCTGAAAGATAAAGGTAAAAGAGAAAGCAAGGCGATGGAGATGCTGAGCAGAACGAATATGTTCAAAGACTTCATGCGGAAGAATTCGCAATTGGCTTCTTTGTTCCGGTTGCCGGGCAGTGATCCGGTTTCACCGGCGAACCTCGCTGGGTTGCAGACAAGAGTGCAAGTGAATAATTTGATTCAACAACAAATTGCTGCGGCGGGACCGGGTGGTATGCAGCAGTTTCAGCAGAATATTCAATCGGCTCAAACGCAATTGCAGCAACTGAAAGATAAGATCCTTCGCCAGGGCGCAGGAGGACAAGGTGGTGGCCTTTCGCCAGGCTCAGGGTCTGATGACATTATGCCGGAAGGTTTTAAACCCAACCATCAAAAGACGAAGGGATTCTGGAAGAGACTGGAGCTGGGTACGAATCTGCAAAATGTTCGTGGCAATGGTTTGCTACCGGTGACGAGTGACCTGGGACTATCGGTCGGGTATAAGCTAAATGATAAATCTGTGATCGGCATCGGCGCTTCTTATAAAATGGGCTGGGGAAAAGATATACGGCATATCAAAGTTACCCATGAGGGTGCGGGCCTGAGAAGTTTTATTGATTATCACCTGAAGGGCGCCTTCTGGCTGACGGGCGGATATGAAATGAATTATCGCAGCGCTTTTCAGCATATAGATCAATTAAGAGACAGGGATGCCTGGCAACAAAGCGGGCTGATCGGGTTGAGCAAGACGGTTTCTGTGCGAAGTAAATTCTTTAAGAAAACGAAGCTGCAGCTGTTGTGGGATTTTTTGAGTTATGAGCAAGTTCCGAGGACACAGGCGGTGCTGGTGAGGGTTGGATATACTATACAATAATAACTAACTATAAGCTACAATAAGTTATGAGCTACAAAAAAATAACCGCTTCTTTAGCTTTGCTTATTATCCTATGCTATAAAGGACAAACCCAGAATGGGAACTACCAGCTAAGGAATGTGATTACACCTTCGCCAACGACTGCTTCCCTTGGGAAATATGGAGAGGTACCTGTGGGTTTGTTCACAGGCATACCCAATGTATCAATACCCATATACGAGATAAAAGACGGCCCGCTTAGTTTGCCAATAAGCTTAAGCTACCATGCAGGGGGTGTAAAAGTAGAGGAAATTGCTTCTTCGGTTGGCCTCGGCTGGACATTGAATGCAGGAGGAGTGGTGAGCCGCCAGCAAAGAGGAAGGGCAGATGAATTTGATTGGGTGACTGATCCTCAAAACAGAATAGCCAATATTTTACAAAATGGCACACAAGGTCAGATTAATTCAATGACAATTAGCTTAGAGAATGGTACAATTGATGGTGAACCTGATATTTATAATTACAATTCCGGCGGACTATCAGGTAAATTTTTCTTTGACCAGGCTGGTGTTATATATAACTATCCTGCAAAAAATGTAAAAATTACCCCCAGGTATGGAAATTTTTCCGGAGATGGTTGGAAAATTATTTCTGAAGATGGAACGATATATGAATTTCATAATGCAGAAACTGTCACTTCCATCTCTTGCAAAGGAGGTGACAGCGAAGCGAAAACAGCCTGGTATTTAACTAAAATAACGTCTGCTGATGGTAAACGGCAAATTAGCTTTACCTATGAAAATGTATATTATTCAGCCATCGTGTTTCTTGGGCAGACAAAGTATTTCACTCTTAATGGAAATGGCGAGTGTTTAAGCACTGACCCTCCCTCCTGCAGCGGCACTAATTTATTTAATACCCCTAGATTGAAAAGAATTGATTTTTCGGAAGGATATGTAAAATTCAATTATAATAATTCCAGGCAAGATATATATAACGGGGACGACAAAAGTCTTGATCAAATAGAAATCTATTCGGCTAGTAATACCCTGATCAGAAAATATGATCTGGCCTATTCCTATTTTGGTTCCGGCCCGGACCCGGATTCTAAACGCTTAAAACTGACATCGGTAACGGAAAAGTCAGCTACCAATAGTCCAAAACCTCCATTTATTTTCACCTATGAAGAATCCGTGCAAGTGCCTAACAGGCATTCTTTATCAGTTGACCATTGGGGTTACTATAACGGGAAAACTAATACAAGCTATATCAGCAGCTTTAAATTTACAAATCCATATACCGGGCTGACATATAATTACAATGGCGCCGACAGGAATGCTAATCCAGCTACCATGCAGGCAGGCATTCTTAAGAAAATTCAGTATCCTACCGGTGGTGAAACGGAGTTCACCTATGAAACCAATACAACATCAGACAGCAGAATTACACCGGTCACTTATGATGAATATTATTCTTATTCGCTCAACCAGGCATATACTTCGCTTTCCTCACCCTATGAAACCGGCACTTTCACTGTTCCCGCCCAGGGGGCTGATGTAAAATTTACTGTTTCAGGTCTTACAAGCTCCAACAGTTATTGTAATTATGAAGTCAACCTCCATTGCTACTTAATAAAAGATAATAACATAAGCACTCCATATACCGAAATTACCGATGGTACAAACGGTGTAAGTCTCAGCCTTCCTGCAGGAACCTATAAATTCAGGTTTACATTTAACGGGTGTTATACCGGAAATCTTAACTTCTCCATCAACCTCCACAACAAAATTCCTGTTCTTTCAGAAATGGGAAAAAGACCCGTGGGAGGACTTCGTATTAAACAACTCGAGGACAGGGCAGGTGGCGGTATTCAACCTGTGGTTCGAAAATATCGTTATGAAACTGATTATGATCCAACGCAATCCAGTGGGGTTTTATTAAACTTCCCGGAGTATGGATATGTGCTTACTGCAGAAAACAGGTTAGGTGATGGGACGCCGGGAAATCCATGTTACCTGGACAGGACATGTGTATATCTTGTCCGGCAATCAAAAACCAATTATCCACTGGCAACAAGCCAGGGCAGTTATGTGGGATACTGGAATGTGATTGAGGATTTGGAAAATAACGGAGAAGTGTGGCATAGGTATAATGCCAATTCAACTCCTAATCCATTATTCCCTTTTGCCCCGGTTGAAGCTTCAGAGTGGCAAAGAGGCGCTGAAATATCTACAAAATATTACGCAAAGAATACTGGTCAGCTTGTTCTATCGAAAGAAGTAAATTATGGATATATCTCAACTAACCTGAATACGGCTAAAGGGTATATGGTGGGGAGGAATTTTATAATTACAGGCTCCTGTACTAACGTGTGGGCTAATGCGCCATTGACTACCTATGATATTATCCCGCAGTTTTGGGCCCTGAATTATACGAATGAACGACAATACGACCAAAGCGATCCTTCTAAATTCATTGAAACCACCATGAACTATACCTACGATCCTAATCACTACCAGGTTTCGCAGGTTAAAACTTCTACAACAAGCAGTGTCTCAAACGTAAAAGATGAAATTGTTACAGTAAAAAAATATCCACAGGATTATAGCTTTCCCGGTTCTGCTTATTTGCCTGAAGCCCTTGGTATCAAACTGCTCAAAGACCTGCATATCGTAAATCTGCCCATTGAAGAATACAGCTATCGGCAAAAAAGAAACACAAGTACCAATGTGCTTTCGGATCAGCGTGTCACTAACAGTACCATCATTACCTACAAAGAAAACAATCCTTACCCTGCGGAAGTTTTCAGACTGGAAACAACATCCCCTTTTACCCTCTCTGCCTATGGAACCGGTTCATCTATCGGGGTTAGCGGAAACAACAATATACTTATCAAAAATTCAAATTCAACAATTGCAAATGCATTTAAATCAGCCTTGCTCTTCAGCAGTTATGATGATAAAGGAAATCTTACGCAACAACAGAAGGCTAATGATGTATTGCATTCCTATATCTGGGGATACAACAAGAAATATCCTGTTGCGGAAGTGAGAGGCATTAGTCACTCCCAGGCTATGAGTGTACTTTCTCAAACTGTTCTTGACAATCCTTCCGGAGATGCAGCTTTGAGAACCGAAATAAATAAGATACGAAATAATTTTCCTTTGGCACAGACTGTGGCTTACACCTACCACCCCTTTTTGGGTATTACTTCTCAAACTGATCTTAACAACCGCAGCATTTTTTATGAGTATGATAATTTTAACCGGCTCACCCTTATCCGTGACCAAGACAACAATATCCTTAAAAGAATCTGCTACAATTACACCGGTCAGGTTGAGAATTGTGACGTAGCATGTACCAATACTACCCCAAACTGGCAAAACACCGCTACGGCCCTTCGCTGCCAGCAAAGCGGTGGACAAAATACCGGCTACCAGGAACAGGAGCAAAAAGACATGAATCCCTGCAGCGCCACATTCAACCAAACCCAATGGGTGGTCAGCGGCTATAATGCTACGGCCTGCCCGCCGCCATCGCAGGTAACCATCACATATAACAATATTGCCAACACTGCCAATTTCTCGGCGCAATACACCAATAACACTACGCAGCAGGTTTACAATTTCAATATTCCGGGCTCCGGTTCCGGAACGCTGGGTACAGTGCCACCCGGCACCTACACGGTTGTGGTCTCAAGACCCAACCAGGGCGGATTCGAACTACTGATGCTGATCGGTACTGGTTGCACCTACCAGTCGGTGGAGTACACAGGTACTTTTTATAATGTTATTGTAGATAATTGTCATCATATCACTATTGAATACGATTTCTGAGTGTAACATAAAATAAAACTTATGAAAATAATCCGCATAACAGGTTCATTCTTTATAGCAGCTTTCCTGTTTCAATCGGCTGTGGTTTACGATTTTTCTGTGCCCACACATAGCGGGGAGCAACAACCGCTTTCGGCTTATGCAGGAAAAAAGGTAATGGTGATCACCCTCCCGGTTGAGCAAAGCGCATCAGCCGATTCACTGCTCTATTCGCTGGATACCCTCGCCGCTGCTCATAGCGCTGCACTGGTGGTTGTGGCCGTGCCTTCTGTTGAAGATGGGTATTCAGCACAGGTGAAAGACCAGTTGCAGCATTGGTACCGTAGCAAGCTTGGGGCCCATATCCTGCTGACAGACGGGGTATATACCAGGAAGACATCGGGCTCGCTGCAGCATCCCTTGTTTCAATGGCTGACACACCAATCACAAAACGGGGGCTTTGATAATGATGTGGAAGGGCCGGGCAGCAAATTTATTACCACGGCGCAGGGAAAGCTTTTCAGTGTGCTCAGCCCCCGTGCAAAGATCACCGGCCGGTCTGTACAAATATCACTGCAGGCTCAATAAAGGCCGGGCAGATACTTATTACTTGTTAAATGATTCAATATGATCACCAGGTATATGATGAAGCAAATAGTTAAGCATTCTGCAGTTTTGTTCCTGCTCATGTGGCCGGCCTTATTTGTTTGGTCACAAACGCCGGTAACGCCACCGGCAGCTTACGGCGGCGGCATCAAGATCAATTATGTCCGCACCTGGGATGCCGTGAAGCCAACGACAGAAAGCAACAATTTATCTGTAACATCAACCCTACAACAAGCCCGGATGGCCACGCAATATTTTGACGGTCTGGGCCGCCCCTTGCAGGCTGTGGTAAAACAAGGCTCCATGATCACCGGCAACAGCCCGGTGGATATGCTCAGTGCCACTGTTTATGATGAATATGGCAGAGAACAGTATAAATATTTACCCTTTGCAGCCAACAACACGGGTGGCAACAGCTCCATCAGCGACGGGCTGTTTAAGATGAACCCCTTTCAGCAACAGGTGGCATTTTACAACACACAGCTAAACGGCCAAAGCGGGGAGCATAATATCGGTGGCAACAACCTGAACTGGGCCTATGGCAAAACTGAGTTTGAAACCTCGCCGCTCAACCGGGTGCAAAAATCGCTGGCCCCGGGCAGCAGTTGGGTGGGCGGCAACCGGGGTGTGGAAGCAAAATATTGGATCAATACCCCAACTGATGCTGTAAGGATATGGAATGTGACCAATGGCAGCAGCGGCACTTTTGGCAGTTATACAAGTCCCGGCGCCTACCCTGCAGGTGAACTTTTCAAAAATGTGTCGGTGGATGAACACGGCAAACAGGTTATTGAATTCAAAGACAAAGAAGGAAAAGTGATCCTGAAAAAAGTGCAACTGACCGCAACAGCCGATATTGGCAACGGCAGCAGCCACACTGGCTGGCTGAATACCTACTATATATATGATGACCTGAACAACCTGCGCTGTGTGATACAACCTGCAGGGGTAGAAACATTAGCAGCCAACAGTTGGAACCTTAGTTATTCCGGCGGAGTATTATTGACCGAACAATGCTTCCGCTATGAATATGATGAAAGAAACCGGATGACCATGAAAAAAGTGCCGGGGGCCGACCCGGTCTATATGGTCTATGACAAAAGGGACCGGCTGGTGATGACACAGGACAGCAAACTGAAAACCGGCAGCCCTGCAAGATGGATGGTCACTATTTACGATGAGCTGAACCGCCCGGTGCAAACAGGCCTTTGGAACAGCAGCAACGACCAGGTCTGGCACAGCAACCAGGCCAAAAACAGCAGCAATTATTTTTATCCCTTCAATGAAAGCTCGCTGCCCGGCTCGGGCTGGGAGATGCTTACCAAAACAAAGTATGATGATTACACGGGTCTTCCTTCCGGGCTCAGCTCTTCCTATATCAGCACCTGGAACAGCCATTTTGACGTCACCAACAATGATCTTTATCCCTACCCGCAACTGCCGGCACAAAGCACGGCGGTAAAGGGTATGCCCACGTGGACACAGACCCGCATCCTCGGTACTTCCACTTTTATCAATTCCGTAATGCTCTATGACGACAAAGGGAGGGTGATACAAGTGCAAAGCAGCAATATCACCGGAGGTGTGGATGTGGCAACCACCCAGTACAATTGGGCAGGCCTGCCCTTGGCGACGGTGCAAAAACAGGAAAAAGCAGGCAGCCCTGCGCAAACTACTGTAACGGTTACTAAACTTACCTACGACAACCTCGGCAGGCTGACAAAAACAGAAAAGAAAGTAAGCAACACGAATGTAAACAGCGGGGCCATGCAGGGGAGCTATACCAATGTTAGTGAACAGAAATACGATGCATTGGGGCAAATGAAGGAAAAGAAACTGGCGCCAGCCCACAACAGCGGGGCCGGGCTGGAAACCCTCGTTGTTGATTACAATATCCGGGGCTGGATGCTGGGGATGAACCGGGGCTACCTGCAAAATGCAGGACAGTCGGGAACCACCCGCTTTGGATTTGAGCTGGGCTATGACAAGCTCAGCAACAGCAGCGGCCGAAACTTTACGGCTGCCCAATTTAACGGCAATATCACTGGCATGACCTGGAAAAGCGATGGTGATGATGTGCGCCGCAAATATGATTTCAGCTATGATGCCGCCAACCGGCTGCTCAAAGGCCAGTTTGAGCAGGACAACGGGGTATCGTCATGGAACAATACCAGCATGAACTACAGCATGCAGATGGGCGATGGCGCTGACCCCCTCACTGCCTATGATGCCAATGGCAATATCAAAGCCATGACACAATATGGCTGGAAGCTGGGCGGCAGCACCAGCACCCCCATTGACCACCTGCGCTACACCTACTTGGCCAACAGCAACAGGCTGAAAAGCGTTACTGATTTTTTGAATGATGCAGCAACCCAGTTGGGCGATTTCCGCACCGCTGCCACCCATTCGCAGCAGGCAGCCAAAGCAGCACTCACTCCTTCCAGTTCGCAAAGCTCCTTTGATGCCATTACGGATTACAGCTATGATGTGAACGGAAATCTAACCCTCGATAACAACAAAGCCATCAGCAGCATCAGCTACAACCACCTGAACCTTCCTTCTGTGATAACGGTGACCGGCAAAGGCACCATCAGCTACACCTATGATGCTGCCGGCAACAAACTGAGAAAAGTGACCACAGAAAACAGCGCCACCGTGCTGCACAATGGCACAAACTATACCAGCAATATCACCAGCACCACCACTTATACCGGCGGCGCTGTGTTTGAAAGCAAGGCTTACAGCAACAGTTCGCTGAGTTCATTGCAATACACCGACCGTTTACAGTTCATCGGGCATGAAGAAGGAAGGATACGCTTTAAACAAGAGAACAACACTCTTCAGTATGACTATATGCTCAAAGACCATTTGGGCAATGTGCGGATGGTGCTGACCACGGAGCAGCAGCAGGATCAGTATCCCGCTGCTACGCTGGAGGATGGTAGCATTGCCAATGAAAGCAAATATTACGGCAACCTCAGCAATACCCAATTCAACAAACCCACCTGGTTCAGCGACCCGCTGTATAGCAGCAACAGCAAAGTGGCCCGGATCAAAAATGCAAGCGGTGTGCAGAAGATAGGGCCGAATACAATACTAAAAGTAATGGCCGGCGATAGCTACAATATCAGGGTGGCCAGCGGCTGGAGTGGCAGCAGCGCTACCAACAGCAGCGCCAATGTGCTGAATGATCTGTTCAGCATTTTAACGACGGGGCTGGCCAATGCAAGCGGGGGCAAAGCCACACAATTGCAATTGCAAAACAGCAGCAGCGGGCTGAATGCCGGGCTGACGAGCTTTATGGCCACGCAAACCACCAGCGGCAGCAAGCCCAAAGCATATATCAACTGGATATTGTTTGATGAACAGTTTAAGTATTATTCCGGGGGATTTGAGCAGGTGGGCAACAGTGGTGCTACCACTCTTCATGTGCGGAATAATTTAACGATTGCCAAAAACGGTTATTTGTATATTTATACCAGCAATGAAGCAACCAACATTGATGTGTTCTTTGACAACTTGCAGGTGACGCATACCCGGGGGCCGGTGCTGGAGGAGACGCATTATTATCCCTTCGGCGGTAAACTTTCTGGAATTAGTTCGGAAGCATTATCGTTTGGAAAGCCTGGTAATAAGTTCCTGTTTAATGGAAAGGAGAAGCAAGAAAAAGAATTTAGTGATGGAAGCGGATTAGAGTGGTACGATTACGGAGCAAGAATGTATGACCCGCAGATTGGAAGGTGGCATGCAATAGATAATAAAGTTGAAAAATATTACTCTTACACTCCGTACGCATATGCAATAAACAATCCGATTTATTTTGTCGATTATGATGGTAACGATATAAAGCCAGTTACAAGCTACCGATACAATCTTCCCGAGCCTCAATTTGTTGGAGGTCTTGCTCATACAGACCCTTATTATATGGGTACTAAAGCGGTGTATAATACTGAAACAAAGTCTTACGATATTCATGTTCCTGTTGATGTAAGTTTTACCAGGGCGTTTGCTCCTAATGGTACTGGCCCTCTTGAAACTGAAAACCCTGGATTATATGGACAAACAAAAGCTCATGAAGATGGACATGTGGGACAGTTTATTGATGCTGCAAAAGCTGAAATCAGTATTGATATAAAACTTGACGGTAAAAACTCAACTACATATAAAGGTCAAGGTGATGTAATCTTAAATAACATTAAAGGGGATTGGGATAAGTCTGTAAATGGTGAAGTTGACAACATGAAAAAGAATGGAGCTTCGGAAAAAGATATTCAGAAATATACAGAGAAGAAAGGAAAAGAGTTTACTAAGTTAATGGAGGGAGAAAACGGGGCTATGAGTAAAGTAGTGGCACAGGTTACTGGTAAAATGAAAAATATTACAACGACATTGAATAAAGATGATTATGCGTTAGAAGACGATGCTGATAATCGAGCTAAACAAACGATGGGCGTTAAGGAGCTTCCTTATTCCAGTGGCAAAGTCAAATACAAAGGAAAAGTTTTAGAAGATTAAATTATGCGTAGCCAAATATTTTTAATAGCTGTTGTTCTATTGGTTGTATTTACTTCATGTAAAACAACACAGCCGGTTGCTTTTAAAGAAGATACCAGGCAGTTTATAAAAAACTGTGCTGACTCAATTAATGTTATGAGAGACGGCGACCCTGTACCTTCATTTGTATTTAATCCATGTTTAGACCGTCAAAGTCAGTATTGGCCTAACCTGCACAATCCTATACCAATCAGAAAGCTTATTGTCAATAAGGTTACAAACCAGGAAGCCATGTTGTATATATTGTCTTTACAGGATACAAGATTAAAGGAAACCTGTATGAGAACTGATACAGCAACTAATAAATTGCGATATTACCAGATACCTTACATACAATTATCCTTTTACGATTTAATTTATAATCGGCTTTCTGAACTTCGAAACAAAATGAGTTATTGAGCAAACAGATAAGCCCGGCACTACACTGAACCCAAAAGTTTAGACAAATTAAAAGATTAATTTCGATAATGATGAGTCCGGTATTGTATCGGGCTCATTCCATTCAGATTGAGCTTTATTCTATCGTTGTTGTAATAGTTTATATATTCCTTTATTTCTTTTTTCAATTGAAAAATAGAATCATATTTTTTCAGATAAAACAATTCTGATTTTACGATTCCGAAGAAGTTCTCTATTACTGCATTGTCAAGGCAATTTCCTTTTCTGGACATACTTTGTGTTACCCCCTTCTCATGTAACAGATGTTGATACTGTTTCATCTGATATTGCCAGTGTAAGTCCCCCCTTTTTCCTACAGGTTTAAGTTATTAAATTAATCCGTTTCCCT
>CAZROT010000018.1:0-26557 GCA_964601895.1 uncultured Yersinia sp. | reverse complement strand
TGACCGATCCGCCGGGTCGCCCCGGCGCCCGATCGGTCCGGACGGGTCCGGAGCCATGCGTGTATCAACTTCTGCAGGAATTCTGATGGCGAGATTGACGGGAACGTCAATTATCTCGGCATGATTGGCAATCCCAGCGCCTGCACAGGCGACTCGATCACCCACCACAAAGCCGTCCACCTCTTTACCGGTTTCTATCACCACACCAGCAGCAGAATAGCCTGTTGCACTGCCAGCAGAAAGTTTTCCCATCACACGGTCAAGAGTACGCCTGATACCCTGGTCACGTACCATCTCCAGCACACGCTTTACGTTATCTGGCTGCTTCAGAGCACGCTGGTAGAGTGGCAAACCAGACATTCTGACCCCAGCCATTTCAGTGCCTGCACTGATACAGGAATGCGTTACACGCACCAGGATATTCCTGCAACCAACCTGAGGTGCCGGGACCTCTTCCACCATAGCAGATCCAGATTTAATGAGTACCTGCTTCATTATTATTGCCAGGCTCCCCGGGTATCAATGATGCACTTACCCACCAGCTGCTGCTCTACAATGCCATAAAACTCACGGTGGTTCACCAGCATCACCACGATGTTTGCACGCTGCAATGCCTCAGTAATGGAAACAAATTCGATATTTTCCATGCCGGCAAAAGCGGCAGGAAGCTCGGCAATGTGAGGCTCAACGACCAGCAGCTGAGCCACTCTGCGTTGCGCCAGCTCATAAACTATCTCCATCGCCGGACTTTCCCGTAAATCGTCAATATCCGGTTTAAACGAAAGACCAAGACAGGCAACCACCGGATGAGGGGTATTCATTGCCGCTTCTTCGATTTTACCCATAACATAATGCGGCTTACCGTCATTCACCTCACGAGCAACACGGATAAGGCGAGCATACGTTGGCGATGAGTTAACGATGAACCATGGATCCACGGCGATACAATGGCCACCCACCCCAGGACCAGGGTGCAGGATATTAACCCGTGGATGATGATTGGCGAGTCGTATCAGCTCCCAGACATTGACGTGCAGTTCATCACATACCAGTGAGAGTTCATTGGCAAACGCGATGTTAACGTCGCGAAACGCATTTTCTGTCAGCTTGCACATCTCAGCAGTGCGCGCATTGGTGATAAGGCACTGACCCTTAACAAAAGTATGGTAAAGAGCGGCCGCACGTTCCGCGCAAAACGGCGTGAGCCCACCAACAACACGATCGTTTTCTACCAGTTCGGTAATTATTCTGCCGGGCAGAACGCGCTCAGGGCAATAGGCTATCTGTATCTGGGCATCAGCAGATCCTGTCTGCAGAGGGAAACTGAGATCCGGCCTTGCTTCAGCCAACCATTGTGCCATCTGCTCTGTTGTTCCAACCGGTGAAGTCGACTCCAGAATAACCAGATTACCTCTGCGCAGAGCCGGTGCTATAGAACGAACTGCGGCTTCTACATAAGCCAAATCTGGTTCATGGTCACCCTTAAATGGCGTAGGCACAGCGATAATAAAGGCATCCGCTGGCTCAGGTTTTGTTACCGCGCGCAAAAAACCCTGCTTAACCACTTCACTGACCAGCGCATCTAAATCAGGTTCAACAATGTGTATGTTACCTCGATTGATAGTGGCCACCGCGGATTCATTAATATCTACTCCGATGACATTAATACCACGGCTGGCAAGAATTGCTGCCGTAGGCAGGCCAATATAACCGAGCCCTATTACAGCAACAGTGTGTAATGCACGCATCATGCTCTGTTTTCTCCTTCCAACAATATACTGGCAATCCGCTTTGCGGCGCAGCCATCTCCGTAAGGATGATGAGATTTAGCCATACGCTGATATTCAGCATCATCGTCAAGTAAGCGAGTCGTTTCTGTAATGATTTTTTTTGCTATTGTCCCTACAAGCTTGACCGTACCTGCCTCGACAGCTTCAGGACGTTCAGTCGTCTCGCGCAAAACCAGTACCGGTTTTCCCAGAGAGGGAGCCTCTTCCTGAATTCCACCAGAATCAGTAATGACGATGTCTGCTCGATTCATCAGATAAACAAATGGCAGATAATCCAGCGGCGTAATTAAATGAACGTGAGGATTACCTGACAGTATTCTATGCACTGGCTCCTGAGCGTTAGGATTGAGGTGAACCGGGTAAACAATTTCAACATCGTCACGCTTCGCTATTTCATTTAAAGCAGCACAGATATTATCAAAACCCGGGCCGAAATTCTCACGCCTGTGGCCAGTCACCAGCACTAGCTTTTTATCAGCATTGAGAAAATTGAATTTATCTTTAAGATCCTGTTGTAAACGGTTATTCGTCTGGATCATGCGAAGAACCTGATGCAGTGCATCAATGACCGTATTGCCGGTCACATAAACGGAACGTTTTTCCACACCTTCATTCAGAAGATTCTGACGCGCAATTTCGGTGGGTGCAAAATGTAATGACGCAATACGGCCTGTTACCCTGCGATTCATTTCTTCTGGCCAGGGAGAATAGAGGTTGCCGGTTCTCAAACCCGCTTCTACGTGGCCAACGTCGATACGTTCATAAAATGCCGCCAGGCTCACTGCCATTGTTGTCGTGGTATCACCATGAACCAGCACGATATCAGGCCGCGAAATTCGCAACACGTCACGCATGCCAGTCAATACGCCAACGGTAATATCTGTTAAATCCTGACCACTGCGCATGATATTAAGGTCGAAATCAGGCTGCAGGTCAAACAACGTCAGGACTTGATCGAGCATCTGTCGGTGTTGCGCAGTGACACAGGTTTTAATCTGGAACCTGTTGTCGCTCTTTAGTGCATTGACCACTGGAACCATTTTTATCGCTTCCGGCCGGGTACCGAATACGGTAAGAACTTTCATTTTTTTACCTGCTGAAAACGCCATGTACTGGCACACATGTCATCCAGGTTAAGATGGGCCACCCAATTCAGCAATGCGTTCGCACTCTCAGGATTGGCATAACATTGCGCCACATCTCCCGGACGACGCGGCACAATTCGGCAGGGGACTTTATGGCCACTGACTTTTTCAAACGACTTCACCATGTCAAGCACACTATAACCCTGACCTGTACCCAGATTGATAGCATGCCAGCCCGTATGAGTGTTGAGGTAATCTAAAGCTGCCAGGTGACCTGCTGCCAAATCCATGACATGGATATAATCCCTGACGCCGGTTCCATCTGGTGTCGGATAATCGTTACCAAACACATTTAATTCAACCTGCTGGCCCGAAGCAACCTGCGCAATGTAAGGCATCAGATTATTGGGAATGCCACGTGGATTTTCGCCGATAAGTCCACTTTCGTGGGCACCCACTGGATTGAAATAGCGCAGACAGGCAATACGCCAGCCAGAGTCAGAATGAGCAACATCACGCAGTATTTCTTCGATATGAATTTTACTGCGTCCGTAAGGATTGGTGGCACTGATGGGATGATGTTCATCAAGTGGTAAATATTGAGGCTGGCCGTAGACGGTTGCACTGCTACTAAACACCAGAGTTTTTACTGATTGTGCCTGCATTGCCTGCAGGAGGCTGATGGTTCCATAAACATTGTTAGCGTAATAATCGATGGGCTTTTGCACTGATTCACCCACTGCTTTTAAGCCAGCAAAGTGAATGACTCCATCAATGTGATATTGATGCAAAACTTCTTCAAGTAAACCTGTGTCGCGTACATCGGCTTGAATCATAGGCAATGGTTGACCAGTAATTTGCCTGATTTTATCAGGCACCTCATCGCTGCTGTTTGCCAGATTGTCGAGCAAAATAACTTGATGACCCGATTGCATCAGAACAACAGCGGTATGACTACCGATATACCCAGTTCCACCGGTCAGAAGAATATTCATGAGACCTGCCTGTTTTTCTTAAAAAAGTACACAATTTGTCTGGCTATAATTAAAAATTTATATCCTGCTGCTTTATTTATGTTCACCAGAAACCGCTAGCTGATTGCGCTCAAGCGTAATGTTGGATTCTTTGACATCAAATAAGCATTCCACGACAAAAATACAAATTTCACCTAAAAAATTTTCTCATAAAATTCACACGGTCCAACCAGACTGCCGTCATCGATGCAAAATTCAACATGATGCAAGCGCGAGACCATGATATTTACGATAATCAGACAGAATCTACAAGATCTACTACTAATAGTGGGTCCGATTATGAGCTAAACGCAGCAAAAACACTGCAATACATTCGATGTACGCATTCTGCCACACCCTCATAGCGTTGAGAAACGTTTTTTGCCAAACACATCAGGACTTTCAGGGGTTATCAATATATTTTCTTTTTTATCGTTTAACGATAAAAAATAGCAGTATCTTTTATTAACTGCGTTAAAAACGGATTATTATTACCTTAAAAGGGACAAAAAATAATTTATACCGTTATTCCTGAAATCTGAACTTGCGGCAGCAAAAAAATAGTTTTTTCTTTTCAAGTTAGTGGATGCACTATCATAAAAACCATTCTATTTTTCAGGGTAATAAAAAATACTACGAATTCAGTTCCATATAAATATAGTTATTATTACCAGTTGAATATCGATTACAACATAAAAAATATTGTATATAATCCATTCTTAATTCATCATTTCTCAATGAGTAGCAACTATAGCCGAAAATTTAAATGTATTTAATTATCATATTATAAACGTATTATTAATATTTTATTAACAATACTTTCAGTATTGAATAAATCGTATATAAATTTTAACAGGCAAATATTTTATGAATAAAAAAATAATTATTTCGTTAACTTTATTATTAAGTTCCGCTGCTCAGGCAGCATTCAGCAATAATAATCCTGCTGCTTCTGGCGGTGGTTTTTCAGGACCTTCATCGGGCACTTCGAGCACACAGGATATTAATAATTCCAGCTGGTTGCACGATGATAAACCCGTTATTCTTGAAGGACACATTTTAAATGCCATGGGTGGAGATTATTATCTTTTCAAGGATGACAGAGGCTCAATAACTATTGAAATTGATAATGAAGACTGGATGGGGGTTCATGTTACTCCGCAAAACAGAGTAAGAATCTACGGTCATATCGATAAGGAAATGATGGAACGTACTGTTGTCGATGTCAGTCGCATTGAAATTTTGCGTTAAGGGGTATTACAGCGGGCACTTCACGTCCGGTGCCCGACAATGCTGTTAGCATTATGAATAAATCTATTAAATGCAATTTAATGCTACATCCAATAAAGCACTTCGACAGGACTGCCGGTAAGCGTGCGTACACTCATCATGGCTAGTACATTCGAATGGCTACCTGTTTCTGTCAATTAATTCCTGATTGCATCATACTGCAATAATCGCCTGCTAAATTACATTCTATTTTTACAGGGTGAGCGAGAATCATTGTATTATTAGTTTTTCCATGCCCAAAATAAGGATAATAAAATACCGGGTAATCCGCTTTTTCTGCAAAATTCTGGATAACTGTTTTAAATATCAGCCGTTCTTCATCAGTAGCAGATAAAGGATAAAACTGACCAAAAATAATACCTTTTGGCTTAAAATTATTTTTGTACAATAATTGATGCAATGCGCGATCTAATTGCCGATAAGTTACAGAAACATCTTCCACCGCAAGGACATCATTTTGACTATATTTTTCAAATTTTGTTGAGAAAAAAGATTGTATCACAGTGAGATTACCACCGGTAAGAATGCCATTGACTCCATGTTTAGACATTGCGTTTAATGGAATTATTCCCGTATAATTAATACCATTAATTATCGCATTAAATATTTCATCAACACTATTATTCATACTCACTTTATTATTTTTATGGCCATTTTTATAAATCTCTTTATTGGAAGCAGCCATAACACCATGAACACTTTGCCAGCCAATATCTTGATTTAAAAAATAATGAAATGCAGTAACATCACTAAAACCAATGATAATTTTACGCGTTGATCTTTTTATTTTCTCTCTATTATTATGGAGATAGGGAATTAAATTTAACGCACCGCCCCCTCCTCTTAAAAACCATAAATATTTTACGTGATTATCTGTAAGCGCATTTATTAGTTTTTCTGCCCTGTTATTGTCTGTATTTACATAACCAAAGTCAGAAACCTGTTGATCCAGGTACGTTAGATCAACATTAATATTTTTTGCATTGAAAATATTAACTATATCATTAACTATTTTATCATCATATTGTGATGAACTTGATATTAAATATATTGTCTCTTTTTTATTTTTATAATCAGCAATACTGTACGCAGGCAGTAAAATTAAAAATAAAAAAACGTATTTAAATTTATACAGCATAACAGTCCTTGTTATTATTTTATAAAATAATCTCAGAAATAGTAGAATATATAATATCAAAATATGTTCAGGAATGTAATCTGCAGAATTTCCTGGTCACACGCCAGGGATGATAACTCGTGACAGTGGCATGCTTTGCCAGCTCTCATGCAAAGCAATGATATTTGCAAAAAACAACAGGGCCACAGTATGCCGGATTTTCACCTGAAAAACGTTTGCATATCAATCTGCAGGGCGTCTGCACATGATACTGCAAGGATCTACACCTCGGGTTACCAGTACAAGGCTGCTGTCAATCAAAGATTCATGGCCTGTGTGACAAGGGGTGTTTCCATAATGAAACAAATTTCATGGGCTGTGAATAAATCAGATCATAATCATGGCATTACGAAAAATTGGACATAACAGGCTATAACAAAACGTTCATTTCCTGCGCAACACTTATCAACCTGTCTACCGCTTTGGCTGACGAAGTAATGGATAACCTGTTAGAATGGCATGCATTCTGACATGCAGAAAATAGTTAATTAAACAGTAATACAATATCATCAAACAGTTAGATAAAAATGGCATCATTAATTCCAATCATTACCGCTTTTTCAGTATTGTATTTTTCATCATTCACAATCATGGCCGCTAGCTTCGATTGTCAGAAAACCAATACGTCCACTGAAAAGTTAATCTGTTCGGATAAAAGCCTGTCAAAGCTGGACGACTACCTTAATACGGCATACTGGCAATCACTAAACAGAATGGCAGACAAGACCATCCTCAGGCGATTACAGCAGGACTGGATAAAATACGTTATGGCAGATTGCAGTAACGTGGATTGCCTGAAACAGGCGCTAAATCAACGGATAGCACTCCTGCGTGATATAAGTTATCAAGATAGTGATTCAGCACGCTGGACCGGAAAATATATGCGTTATTTCCGTGGTAAAGAGGATCCTGATACCGCTGAACTTATTCTGGTTGGATTAACAGAAAACCGCGTTTACGTTTCAGGTAACGCTGTATGGATTGATGATAATCCAGGGCAGGCGAATACTGGCGAACTGCAGGGTATTGGTGTGATAAAAAGCAATAAGCTGTTCTTTGCAGATGTTAAGGGTGAAGAATGTAACGTTAACATGATTCAAAAGACAAAAAATACCATTATGGTCAATGAGACGCAGTATGGATGCCATGGATTAAATGTTTCTTTTGATGGCGAATACCGAAAATCTTCCCCCTTAAAATCACGTCCTGAATAACTCCCTGTAGACTTTAAGGGCTTTGCAACATCATGCCGTTAATAGTTCTTTGGCATTTGCCAGCGTGTTTTTAGTGACTTCACTTCCACCCAGAAGACGTGCCAGTTCCTGCAGGCGCTCTTTTTTACTCAGCTGCTGTACCTGTGTTTGTGTCTGCTCTCCATCACTATGTTTGCTGACAGCAAAATGATGATGGGCATAACCGGCAACCTGTGGCAGGTGAGTGACACATATCACCTGTGTTGACGCACCCAATTGACGCAAAAGGGAACCAACAACAGCGGCAGTCTGACCACTGATTCCAGCATCAATTTCATCAAAAATCAATGCAGGTGTTTCCATTTTACGTGCTGCAATGACCTGAATAGCAAGCGTAATACGGGAAAGTTCGCCGCCTGAAGCAACCTTTGCCAATGGTTGTAATGGCTGCCCTGGGTTCGTGGTCACATAACAATCAACCCGACTGGCTCCTTCTGTACTGAGATATTCTGCATCAAAAGTCACTTCAATAATGAACTGGCCGTATGGCATGGCAAGCTCACACATACTTTCAGTAATACGCATCGACAGTTCTTTTGCATGACGCTCACGTAGTTGATGTAATTGCCGGGCAATGGCAATTGCCTGTTGATAATGAGTCTCGATAGCCTGCTCAAGTTGTTGCTGCTCATTTTCCCGTTGCAATAATAGCTGATGTTCGTCAAGTAATTGCTGGTGTAACAGCGGCAATTTTTCGGGTGATACACGATGTTTACGTGCCAGCGTTAATTGATGGGAAATTCGTTGCTCCAGCTCATAAAATTTGTCAGGAGTGGCATTCAACTGTTCGTTGTAATGACGCAGCTCATCACTGACCTCACTGATTTGAATGGAGGCATCTTCAAGCATATTCACTAATGCATTAAGTCTGCCATCCAATTGCACCAGCTCAGCCAGTTGATGCTTTACTGCATACAACTGACTGAAAATACTGTTTTTTTCCTGATCAAACAAAGATTGTAATACCTGCCTGCTGACAGACTGCAGCTGACGCCTGTTGGCAAGCCATCGGTACTCTTTATCCATCTGTTCATACTCTCCGATTTGAGGAGAAAATTCATTGAGTTCCTTCAAGTGATACTGTAAAAGCTGCTGGCGTGCATCACACTCAAGAGCCTGTTGCTGATGCCCTGTTTTTGTCAGACAACTCTGGTGCCACAAGTGCCAGGCTTGCTTCATACTTTCCACCAGCTGTGGTTCGGCAACCCAGGAATCTAGCAGGCGTTTCTGCTGGCTCTGCTTTAAAAGCAACTGCCAGGCATGCTGACCGTGAATATGTATCAGATACTGACCCAGCTCGCGCAGCTGCGTAAGGGGAACTGCCGTGCCATTAATAAATCCACGAGAACGTCCATCAGCACTCATAGAACGACGTAATAAACATTCATTACCATCATCCAGCTGATTAGCGAGCAACCATTGCCTGGCAGAGGGAGTATCAAATAGAGAAAAACGTGCACAGATATCAACACGAGGCATTCCAGTGCGAATGTGATGACTTTCTGAACGTTCCCCCAGGCATAAATTCAGTGCATCCATAACAATGGACTTACCTGCCCCTGTTTCTCCTGTAATCACTGTCATACTGGATTGAAAATCAATTTCCAGGTGACGCACAATGGCAAAATTACTGATAGTCAGCTGTGTCAGCATGATTGTTTCCACAAAATAACTGTATTTACATACAGTATAGTGAGGTCTTAGCTGCAGTAAATAGTGCAGCTAAAAATTTTTAGAACAATTTTTTTGACCAGCCTAACTTGGTGCTTAATGTATCAAAGTAACTGTAATCTCTGGAATGAATCAGATTAAAGTAAAAATTACTACGCTGGATAACCACTTCTTCGTCTTCACGGATGGGTAGCGTAATCTGGCTGTCACAACTGATGGCAAGATCATGGCTTTTACGGGAAAATTTTAACCGAATGACACTGTCACTATGAATTACTAATGGTCGTGACGATAACGTATGAGGAAACATGGGGACCAGAACAATCGCCTCCAGTGTAGGTACCAGTATGGGGCCACCCGCTGAAAGTGAATAGGCTGTTGAGCCAGTGGGAGTCGCAATGATCAGGCCGTCAGAACGTTGTGAAAAAGCAAAACGGTCATCAATATAAACTTCGAACTCTATCATGTGTGCCACTTTATCAGCAGGATGCAGCACTATTTCGTTGACTGCTGTGCTAATTTGCCCTTGCTGATTTACACGATGTACCTCAACTTCAAGCAGAAAACGCCGTTCACTCAGATAGTTTCCTTTCAGTACATCCGACAACTGTTGCAACGCATTATCGGGCCCGAGATCAGTCAGAAATCCAAGATTTCCCCGATTAATGCCAATCACCTTGATATCGTATTCAGAAAACACTCTTGCCGCTCGCAGGATGTTTCCATCCCCCCCTACAACAATAGCAAGGCAAGCCTGCTGGCCGATTTCAGCAAGACTTCCGGTTATGACACCTTTTAAGGCAAGATCCTCGGCAATCTGTTGCTCAACAATAATGGCGTAGCCTTTAGATTGTAACCAATGATAAAGCATTTCATGTGTGGCTAACGTTGCTGGAACACGAGGATAACCTACAATACCAATGCAGTTGAATGTCTTGTTCATTTGCGATGCTCTTCCTCATTGTCATATTTTGTGTTGCAGATTCTACCGCATTCTCTTGAATCCCTGGTTTTTCCCCCCATAATAACCGGGGTTGCGCAATATCATGCAAAATGTGGAGAAAGTAATGAGTAGTAAAGAACAGAAAATACCTGATGAGCAAGTCTCTGAAGATATGAAAAGGACAAAAGATACCTTGAAACAACAGACACATATGCTGGAAACGCAAATAGATACCCAGGAAGTCGTGGATATGCTGAATCCGCGTATTGAAGAACTGGAAAAACAACTCACTGAAGTGCTGCAACGTGAACGTGACAGTCTGTTGCGTTCCAAAGCAGAGCTGGAAAATGTTCGTCGCCGTGCTGACCAGGATGTTGAAAAATCACATAAATTTGCACTGGAAAAATTTTCTTCCGCATTATTACCGGTTATCGACAATCTTGAGCGTGCACTCGAGCTGGCAGACAAGAACAATAATGCATTGCTGCCAATGATTGAAGGCATTGAGCTGACACTGAAATCTCTGCTAGATGTCGTCGCTAAATTTGGTATTAAAGTGGTTGACGAAATAGCCGTACCGTTTAATCCTGAAATTCACCAGGCGATGACCATGCTTGAATCAGCTGATAGTAAGCCCGGCCATGTCATCAGCATCATGCAAAATGGTTATACGCTAAATGGAAGATTACTTCGTCCTGCGATGGTTGTGGTATCTAAAGAGAAAACATAACCTGAAGATAGCGTAACATTATTTTTATGAATACTTAATAACAAATTCATTATACCTGTTACTGATATCCCAATAGTAGCTGACTGGGTTCAAAAGAGACAGTCAATATCTGCCAGGATTCAGACCGTTTCAAGTGTCGGCGTCCAGTTTATGGGAGCCACACCCTGCTGCTGTAATAAACGATTAGTTTTGGAAAAATGCTGACAGCCCAAAAAACCGCGATACGCAGATAAAGGAGACGGATGGGCTGCTTTCAGAATGTAATGGCGATGTCCATCAATAAAACTGCTTTTTTTCTGTGCATGAGAGCCCCAGAGAAGAAAAACAATACCTTTTCTGTGCTCATTCAGTGCGAGAATTACGCGATCGGTGAACGTTTCCCACCCCAGTCTGGCATGAGAGTGTGCCTTACCTGCTTCAACAGTAAGCACAGTGTTGAGTAACAAAACACCCTGTTGCGCCCAGCTCTGCAAAAAACCATGATCAGGTCGTTCAAAATCAGGAATATCCGCCACCAGCTCATTGTATATGTTCGCAAGCGAAGGAGGTATCGGAACACCCGGCAGAACAGAAAATGACAGTCCATGTGCCTGGTTAGGGCCATGATAGGGATCCTGACCAAGAATAACGACTTTTACCTGATGTAATTCAGTAAGACGTAATGCATTAAAAACATCCTGCTGCCGTGGATAAATGGTTTTTAATGCCTTGCGCTCTGCAGCAACGTAAGCAAGGGTATCAAGGAAATAAGATTGTTTTTTTTCCTGACTGAGAACACTGTGCCATGTAAGAGAACCAGACATACAGGCTTTCCCTGATATTTGTTAGCGATTATTTTTTAGTTAATATACTCAAAGTATTTCCAGTTGCAGCAAGGCGGCAAGAACAGGCATCCCCATGAGCATAGACAAGCTATGTGATTGGGGTGACTATTCGCAGCCAACGCGGCTGCAACTGGAAAGACGAAGGGTATAAAGCTTACCTGTTCGTTTTCTCAAAGTGAAGCCTGACACCTTGTATTTCATAGCAACAGCCCTGCGCTATCAGTATCCAATGTCAGGGTGACAGGATACTGGGTGTGGGATTATCAGACTGCCGGGGATAATCAAGGGTATAATGCAACCCCCTGCTTTCTTTTCTTTCCATGGCACAACGTACGATTAATTCTGCCACCAGTACCAGGTTACGCAATTCCAGCAGATTGTTGGCAATACGAAAATTGGCATAATATTCATTAATTTCCTGTTGCAACGTATTGATACGATGCAGTGCACGTTCCAGCCGTTTAGTTGTACGTACGATACCCACATAATCCCACATCAGCAGACGCAGCTCATGCCAGTTATGCTGGATAACAACCTGCTCATCGGCATCATGCACCCAGCTTTCATCCCAGGGGGGAATATTTTTCACCAACGGTATATCAGGCAAATGTAAGCGTATGTCTTCAGAGGCAGACCAGCCATAGACCAGGCATTCCAGTAATGAGTTTGATGCCATGCGATTAGCACCATGCAGCCCGGTATGACTGACTTCGCCGATAGCGTACAACCCATCAAGATCGGTACGTCCCCGTTCATCGACCATCACACCACCGCAGGTGTAATGTGCTGCAGGTACAATGGGCACAGGCTCTCTGGTAAAATCGATACCCAGAGACAGTAATTTTTTGTGAATCATGGGAAAGTGACGTATGGCAAAATCTGCAGGTTTGTGGCTGATATCCAGATACATACAATCCACACCCAATCGCTTCATTTCATGATCGATAGCGCGTGCCACTATGTCACGAGGTGCCAGTTCTGCACGCGCATCAAAATCCTGCATAAAACGACTGCCATCGGGACGAAGTAAATAAGCCCCCTCGCCGCGTAGTGCTTCCGTCAGCAGGAAATTACGTGCCTGCGGATGAAACAGGCAGGTAGGATGAAATTGATTGAATTCCAGATTGGCCACCCGGCAGCCTGCACGCCAGGCCATGGCAATACCGTCACCAGAAGAAATATCCGGATTGGTGGTATACTGATAAACGTTAGCCGCGCCCCCGGTTGCCAGCACGACTGCTTTTGCATAAAACGTCTCTACTTTTTCCTGCTGCCTGTTCCAGACATAAGCACCCACTGCACGCCGGGGGCCCGCAATACCTGCTTTATCTGAGGTGATGATATCGACCGCATTGCAGCGCTCGCGAATACAGATACCAGGATGCTGCTTCGCTTTTCCTGACAACGTGGTTTCCACCGCTTTGCCGGTAGCATCAGCCTTATGCAGTATGCGACGGTGACTGTGTCCTCCTTCGCGGGTTAAGTGGTAACGTTCTTCCCCATGGATAGTGGTTTCAGTATCAAAAGAGACGCCCTGATCAATCAGCCACTGAACACAGCTTCTGGCATTACTGGCAATAAACTCGACAGTATGCTTATCACAAAGCCCGGCACCTGCTATCAGCGTATCATTTACATGTGATGCAATGCTGTCAGTTTCATCAAAAACAGCCGCAATACCGCCCTGAGCATAAAAAGTGGCTCCTTCATTAATCAATTCTTTACTTAAAACCGTTATTTTACCGTAAGGTGCAAGGCGTAAGGCTAACGATAAGCCTGCAGCACCACTACCTATAATCAGTACATCGCTGATATTTTCCAATGATGATCGCATGAAGTGAAGATGTGCATAAAGGTAAGGATCAATAATAACAATGTTAGCCTGAACGTCAGCTAAGGGCTATGGAGATCTGGCTGTTTTAGCAAAATAGTCCGCTCTTGCTCTACTCGAATGAATCTGTTTTCGCTACAGGCGCTCAATGCAGGCTGAGCTGGTGTGCATTTAAAACTGCAGCATATCTGCTAACGCAGGGTGTTTGGGGAAATTCTTAGCAAACTCTGCGGGATCAGTTAATAAGCGCTCTGCATCTGCACGATGTTCAGGTTTGATATGCTGAGTAATCCAGGGAAAAAAATGGGCTTTATTAAGCTTCATCGCTCCGAAAGCGGGAACATCTATATTTGCATTCTGAAAATGCACTAACTTAAAATGCGCTAACTTTGGCTTTTCGATAGCAGCTACAAGCTTATTATCGTCGGTAGTATGCCGGATCATGGACAGCAAAAATGCATATTCATCCGCGGTTCTGAACAACTCATATCTGCTTGTGCCTGGATTATTGTACAGTTTATTCACCAGACTATAGGTAACAATCAGTGGTGTAATTACCGGATAAATCTTTTTATTTTGTTTCTTATTTATTCTTTCATCCACATCAATGAAATTAATCTGTTGTCGGCCATTAGCAAATGTCTTAAGTGTCAGGTTATTGGGGTTGATATCCCTTAAACAGATGCCATTGTCATGTAATGTCTTTAAATCGTTGGCTGCATTTTCGAACACTGTAGCGGGAAGAATTTTCCCCTGTAATGGCTCACCCGCATTACGGGCAATAATCAGTTTTTTCTCTGCATCAACCACTTCACCATAATAGTTTACTGTTGTTAAATTAAGCGTAGCGAGGTCACTATTATCGACCTGTGATTCTGCCAAAAAATCCCCTGTTCCATTGGGTATAAGGGCCACAAGGCTGCTATCTTGAGTATACAGCTTCTTAAAACCACCACTGGCAGGAGTAGCAGGCTGGTTGACTGGGGTATGAATTACCGGTCCCTGTCTGTTAACCGGCACCCAAAATTCGACCGGTCCTTGCTTAGCGTTGTGATTATCACCCCGATAGGCCTTTCGCACATATTTCAGGCCTTCTTTTTTGCCCTTATCGATGATGTCATTTTGATATTTTCGATGTGCCTGAATGGCAGGTTGTAATTTTGCGGCTACCTGATTTTTCCTGATTAGTGTTGCCTGCTCTGTATCCTCAAGAATAGCGGCACGGATTGCAAATTTTGCTTTCACTACACCATCAGCGGATGTTCCTTTTTCCGTGATGAAACGGGCAGCATATTGAGACACCGCACTACGATAAATGGCGGTATCACCGATGGAAAAGCTGGCTTCGCCATTGTTCAGCGTAATTTTAAACTGGTCCTGCTTATCTGTGTCCGCCAGTACACGCATTTTGGCAAAAAACAGCACTTTTTTGATATCAGGATCCAGATACGATTTTCCTTTTGTATTCTGCAGTGTCTTAGATTCTTTAATAATGGCCTCATAAAACCTGTTTACCTGGCTTTTTTTAGTTTCTAAACCGAGTATATTTCTGAAAAAATCAGCAAAACGCTCAACAAAGCTCAGTCGGGTAGCAGAATCTTTATTCTCTGCTTCAAACAGGGTTTTCAGCTGTTTTTTTGATACGGACCATTGATGATTAATTGGGGTAACCATATTCATTAGCTCGTTTGTGCATCTCAAGGCAACGCAATACTGCCTATGCGAGGCCTCAACAGGCCACGAATGCGCTATTGGCCAGTCAGCCATATTGAGTCATAATTGTTATCTGAATAAAGCATAGCTCGATAAAAATAAGTGTGTTATCAAACCATGCTCCACACTTTATCCTCGGAAAATCGTGGGCCTTTACCTGTCCGGAATTCATCATGATGAAAATACACGCCACCGTCCTGTCCTGGCAGCAGGGAAGAGCATTATTACGCATTGAAAACAGTCACCACTGTGGTGCATGCAAAAATCACACCACCTGTTCATTCAACCCGGCGGGTAAAAGACAACAGCACGAAATTTTCCTCGAACAACCGCTGGTACCCGGACAACAGATCTGGCTGAATATTGCTGGAAAAAGCCTGTTGTATGCCGGATTCATTGTTTATCTGATACCCTTATCAGGCCTGATTCTGGGGGGAGCTGGTTTTCAGTGGTTATTTTATAACGATTACCTGACTGCGGCAGGGGCATTCACAGGCGGAGCTGGGGGCTTTCTTATGGCACGCTACCTGTCCAGGAAATATGAGAAACAGATACTCCACCACCAGAGGGTGATTGATATACAGCTAAAGTCACCACAAACATAATTCATACCAGAGTGAATTTATTTTCAAATGGAGCTGGAAATGTAACATGATTTTAAATACAGTTAGCATCTTATGCTAATCATTTCATTTAATGACCCCCCACGCTATTACCCCACGCTATTACCCCACGCTATTACCCCACGCTATTACCCCACGCTATTATAAATAACGAGTTAATATGAATAAGAAAATAATAAAGCTAGTTTTAGCTGGTATTGTTATTTCTGTGTCTGTTGCAGGAGCCTTGAATGCTAGCGCGCATTCGCCGCATACCATAGAAAAAAAAGAACAGCTCTTCAAAATTAATACGCCTGCACGTTATCAATGGATAGAAAACGACGGATATTGTGGCGAGGTCTCAATGATTAGCGCCGGTCTTTATTACGGCCAGTACCTTTCACAATATGATGCACGCGCAATTGCCTTTAGGGGTGTACCACAAACTGTAGGGAAGCTGTTACTAAGTGATGAAAGCGATGCCCGCCTTGCAGAAGAAATGCATCTGAACTTCACAACGTGGAGTAGCAGTAAAAAAGACAGGACTGCTGAGCAATTTCTCGCCTGGGTAAAGCAGAATGTTATTAAGGGCTACCCTGTCGCTATTGCTCTGTATATGAATCAGTACCGATTTGGTGAAAGCAGGGAGCCTGCTTATGAAAGCGAATGGTACGATCATCTTGTTTCCGTGACAGGGATAGGGACATTTCATTCACCCACCGATCCTGATTATTATGCTGATGACAAAATTTACTTTAGTGATCATGGCGCGTGGAAATATGCAGATAATCCACCCTATCATTTCAGTTACTCATTTGCTGAATTTCAGAAAGACAGAGAACAGGCTAATGCTAAAAACGGACCGATATATTCCTTAATAAAGCAGGGACCCCATTTTGGTATCGCCATCACGGGTGTCAGGGACTTAAATAATGACACTGTTCCGGTGAGGCTGGAGACTGATGTTAACAATGAAAAATATGCCATTAAGGAAGGTTCAAACGATCGCCCTGCTGCCGTTCCCATTCGTCTGAAAGTCACTGTTTCTGGTTTGCAGCCCGGCACAGATTACACGCTATACCGGTACAACTCCCTGTCCAGAGTGCCGGATTCTGAGTTTAATGCTCATGCCAGTTCCGCTCACAAGAGCTGGAAGATAAAGATAGCATCCGGCTCGACTTATGTTTTCAATGAAGACATCCGTTCTGATGAAATCGCCGTCTATCGGGCAGTGAAGGCATCGGCTCCTTAACTATCACCCCATGCAGCAACAAGCTTGAGATCTCAAACAAGATAAGCACAACAGGTGCAAGCTGTTATTAAACAATAAATAACAATTTTTGCAGGTTAACAGAATTTTTCTTCTCATCGTACCTGAGCAAACCCTGTTAACCTGTTATTGATTATTTTATAAAAAATTCAGTTAATTAACCTTAAATTGCCCTTCCCGGATCATCGATATCATAAACCATCCCTTTGATTTCCTGGACGCACACTCACTCCGTGTAGAGACAGAGCAGGTTTTGATATACCATGTCTGCCTGATTGCAGGTAAGCACTCGCTTTTATTTTTTACGCCGGGTTCATGACAGAGTGAGTAAAAGTTCTTATGTCTTTGAAAATGAATAAAATACGAAATTTTTCCATCATTGCTCACATTGATCACGGTAAGTCAACGCTGTCTGATCGCATCATTCAGCTTTGTGACGGTTTATCAGAACGGGAAATGGCCGCTCAGGTACTTGATTCCATGGATCTTGAACGTGAACGCGGTATCACCATTAAAGCACAGAGTGTCACCCTGAATTACCACGCACAGGACGGGCAACTATATCAGCTAAATTTTATCGATACCCCCGGGCATGTGGACTTTTCCTATGAAGTTTCACGTTCACTGGCTGCCTGTGAAGGTGCACTGCTGGTCGTCGATGCCGGTCAGGGGGTTGAAGCGCAGACACTAGCCAATTGCTATACCGCGATGGAAATGAATCTGGTCGTTGTCCCGATACTCAACAAAATTGATTTACCTGCTGCCGATCCTGTACGCGTCGCAGAGGAAATCGAAGATATTGTCGGCATTGACGCTGTAGATGCCGTATGCTGCTCGGCAAAAACAGGCGTGGGTGTACCTGATGTACTTGAGCGTCTGGTGCGTGACATTCCACCTCCAGAGGGTGATCCTCTGGCTGCCCTGCAGGCCCTAATAATTGATTCATGGTTTGATAATTACCTGGGTGTGGTGTCATTAATCCGCATTAAAAACGGTGTACTGCGCAAAGGTGACAAGATTAAAGTGATGACCACTGGTCAGGTTTATAATGCTGAACGTCTGGGTGTTTTTACCCCCAAGCGCCTTGATCGTGACGTACTGCATTGTGGTGAAGTTGGCTGGCTGGCTTGTGCTATAAAAGATATTCTTGGTGCACCTGTAGGCGACACACTGACACTGGCACGTCAGCCAGCAAAAAGCCCTTTGCCGGGCTTCAGAAAAGTGAAGCCTCAGGTTTATGCCGGATTATTTCCTGTCAGTTCCGATGATTATGAATCTTTTCGTGATGCGCTTGGAAAACTGAGTCTCAATGACGCGTCGTTATTTTACGAACCGGAGAATTCTACTGCACTGGGATTTGGTTTTCGCTGTGGTTTCCTGGGGCTGCTCCATATGGAAATCATTCAGGAACGCCTGGAACGTGAATATGACCTGGAACTGATTACGACAGCACCCACAGTGATTTATGAAGTGGAAATGACCAGCAACGAAACTATTTACGTTGACAGTCCGGCAAGATTACCGCCACTTAACAGTATCCACGAACTGCGTGAGCCTGTTGCTGAATGCCATATGCTGTTACCTCAGGAATATCTGGGCAACATCATAACACTGTGCGTTGAAAAACGGGGTGTGCAGACTAATATGGTTTATCATGGTAACCAGGTAGCATTAACTTATGAAATTCCTATGGCTGAGGTGGTACTCGACTTCTTTGATCGCCTGAAATCTGCTTCACGTGGTTATGCTTCCCTTGATTACAGCTTCAAACGCTTCCAGACATCTGACATGGTACGTCTCGATATTCTGATTAATAGTGAGCGTGTTGATGCACTTGCCCTCATTACTCACAGAGATAATGCACAATACCGTGGTCGTGAACTGGTGGAAAAAATGCAGGAATTAATTCCACGCCAGCAATTTGATATTGCCATTCAGGCCGCTATTGGTAATCACATTATTGCCCGATCAACAGTGAAACAGTTACGTAAAAATGTACTGGCAAAATGTTATGGTGGTGACGTCAGCCGTAAAAAGAAACTCCTGCAAAAACAGAAGGAAGGTAAAAAGCGCATGAAACAAGTAGGGAATGTTGAATTACCACAGGAAGCTTTCCTTGCGATTTTACATGTCGGTAAAACTAAATGAAAAAACAATATAAGGAGTCTGCATGGCAAGTAAATTTGCCTTGATACTGGCTATTGCCACGCTGATAACAGGCATTATCTGGTGTTTTGAGCGTTTTAAATGGGCGCCTGCACGCAAGGCCGCTGCAACTGATACAGCATCAGGCAGTATTACAGACCATAAAATCGCTGATGCCGCCATACCACCGGGCTGGATAGAAACCTGCGCCTCTATATTTCCGGTACTGGCAATAGTATTTAGCGTACGTTCCTTTCTTTATGAGCCTTTTCAGATACCTTCTGGTTCAATGATGCCAACGCTATTGATCGGTGATTTTATTTTGGTTGAAAAATATGCTTACGGCATAAAAGACCCCATCACGCAAACCACACTGGTATCAACAGGTCATCCCAAACGCGGTGATATTGCAGTGTTTAAATACCCGCTGAATCCCGATATGGATTATATTAAGCGTGTAGCAGGCGTGCCTGGCGATCGCGTTATTTATAATCCGTTTACCCGCCAGGTAACCGTTCAGCCATCCTGTAATGAAAACACGCGCTGTACAGAGGGACTAACGGTCAATGACGACACAACATCCAGACCCAGTGCTTTTGTTCAGACTTTTCAGCACAGTAACAGTGATAAAATATCAAGCAGATTTTTTCAGATCCCACAGGAAAATTCTCTTTCTGATAATGAAATACGCCTTTCTGAACGCACAGAAACACAAGGCGCAATATCACATTCAATTCTGATAGTCCCTGGTGCACAGGAACAGCTAACGAAATATTACCGACAGCCTGGCCAGCCACTGGGGATATGGGTGGTACCAGAAGGCCATTATTTCATGATAGGTGATAACAGAGATAATAGTGCTGACAGCCGTTTCTGGGGATTTGTACCGGAAAAAAATTTAGTAGGCAAAGCGATTGCCATTTGGATGAGCTTCGAAAAGCAGGAAGGAGAATGGCCAACAGGGGTGCGTTTAAGTCGTATCGGCAATATTCATTAATCGACATAATAAGAGTTATTTTTCCATCTACACTCATTGTAGAATATGTTTTTCTGATTTAGTGTGCGTTTTATGTCTCTGGTAATCCATGAATTCCATTCTGATAAACAGGCTACAGCATAAATTAGGGTATCATTTTAAAAAAGAAGCACTTTTATTGCAGGCATTAACGCATCGTAGTGTCAGCAGTCACCATAACGAACGCCTGGAGTTTCTTGGAGATTCCATTCTCAGTTTTGTGATTGCCAATGCATTATATAAGCGTTTTCCTGATGCTAATGAAGGTGATATGAGTCGCATGCGTGCAACGCTGGTGAAAGGCAATACCCTTGCCGAAATGGCTAGAGAATTTGCTTTGGGTGAATATTTACTTCTCGGTCCTGGTGAATTAAGAAGTGGTGGCTTTCGCCGTGACTCCATTCTGGCTGACGCGGTGGAAGCATTGATTGGGGCCGTGTTTCTCGATAGTGACGTCCAGACGGTAGAATCCCTGATTCTTGCCTGGTATCAAAAGCGCCTGGAAGAAATCAGTCCCGGAGATAAACAAAAAGATCCCAAAACACGTTTACAGGAATACCTGCAGGGTCGTCATCTGCCATTGCCCTCTTATCTGGTTACCGAGGTTCGCGGAGAAGCGCATGATCAGGAATTTACCGTCAATTGTTTGATAAATGGCCTGGATTCTCCATTAACAGGAACAGGATCCAGTCGGCGTAAAGCAGAGCAGGCAGCAGCAGAACAGGCATTGAAACAGCTGAAAATTGAATGAACGAAAAAACATACTGTGGCTTTATTGCCCTAGTTGGGCGACCCAATGTGGGTAAATCTACATTGCTTAATCAGTTATTGGGTCAAAAAATATCCATCACTTCACGTAAACCACAAACAACACGCCATCGTATTACTGGCATTCATACTGACGGCCCTTATCAGGCTATCTATGTTGATACACCCGGGTTGCATAGTGAAGAAAAAAAAGCCATCAATCGATTAATGAACCGTACTGCCAGTGGTTCAATAAATGATGTTGATTTGGTCATCTTTGTTGTGGAAGGCACACGCTGGACCAATGATGATCTCATGGTGTTAAACAAGCTACGCGCTGCACAATCTTCGATATTACTGGTCATCAATAAAGTCGATAAGATCTCTGATAAATCCACATTGCTGCCACATATTGACTTCCTCAGCCAGCAGATGAATTTTATTGATATCGTCCCTGCAGCCGCGGAAACAGGCATAAATATTGACAAAATCAATAGTATTGTCAAAACACATCTCCCTGAAGCAACACATCATTTTCCAGAGGATTATGTTACTGACCGTTCTCAACGTTTTATGGCGGCAGAAATCGTTCGGGAAAAACTGATGCGTTTTCTGGGTGAAGAATTACCCTACGCGGTCACTGTTGATATCGAACAGTTTCTGCCAGATGAGCACGGAGATTATCACATAAAGGGAGTGATTCTGGTGGAACGTGAGAGCCAGAAGATGATGGTCATCGGCAGCCAGGGCGCGAAAATTAAAACCATAGGCATTGAAGCACGGCGTGATATGGAAGCAATGTTTGCCACGCGGGTTCATCTGGGGCTCAGGGTAAAAGTCAAATCTGGCTGGACAGATGATGATACTGCCTTACGCAGCCTGGGTTATTTTGACTCATAAGAGCGATGAAGATGGCATACTGGCAACGGGCTTTTGTTTTGCACCGGCGCCCCTTTCGGGAAACCAGTTTACTGGTGGATTTATTCACCGAAGACCATGGTCGGGTATCTGTACTGGCAAAAGGAGTGCGTAGTCGCCGTTCCAGCCTGAAAGGCTGCCTGCAACCTTTCACTCCTCTGCTGGTACATTTGAGTGGTGCAAATGAACTGAAAGTATTACGTAATGCTGAGCCTGTATGCGCAACGCTCCCATTGGCAGGAATAACACTTTATAGTGGCTTGTATGTTAATGAATTACTCGTCAGAATACTGAAATATGAAGCTCATCATGCCACATTATTTTCTGCTTATCTTGATTGCCTGCTGGCGCTGTGTGCGCATAACGACTCACCAGAAACAGCACTGCGTCAGTTTGAATTGGAAATACTCACCAGCCTTGGCTGTGGTGTTGATTTTCTTCATTGTGCACTGAGCGGCGAACCTGTCTGTGTGACAATGAATTATTATTACCGTGAATCCACGGGCTTTGTCAAAAGCAGTCTTACCAACGATCGCAGTTTTAGCGGATATGAATTACACGCATTAGCAGCATGTCATTTCCCTGATACACAAACGTTAAAGGCTGCAAAGCGTTTTACACGCATGGCGCTGAAGCCGTATCTGGGAGACAGGCCGTTAAAAAGCAGGGAGCTTTTTGCCAGTCTGCGCTTAAAACAGACACGCGTGACATAATCAGACTACAGGTTATCAGACAGCGGCGAAAACCAGAGATATCCACCTTTCCTCTCATCATCTAGTTTTCCTGCTGTTGTTTAGTTTGCTGTCACTTTTACTCACATCTTTGTATTACTGCCTGGCAGGCTTACAAAGAGTTTGAATCTGTACGTATGGAGTCATCATGGCTGACTTACTATTAGGTGTTAATATCGATCACATTGCCACATTACGTAATGCACGTGGGGTAATCAGCCCTGATCCCATTCAGGCCGCTTTTATTGCTGAACAGGCAGGCGCTGATGGTATTACCGTTCATTTACGTGAAGATCGTCGCCACATCACCGATCGTGATGTACGTATCTTACGCCAGAGCATCCAGACACGCATGAATCTGGAAATGGCGGTGACTGATGAAATGCTCGATATTGCCTGCGAACTGGCACCCCATTTTTGCTGTCTGGTGCCAGAAAAGCGTCAGGAAGTCACTACAGAAGGAGGGCTGGATGTTGCCGGGCAACTGGATAAGATTGCCTGTGCTATCGAGCAATTATCCAAAGCTGGAATAACGGTATCTCTGTTTATTGATGCAGACATCCGTCAGATAGACGCCGCTTGTGCTGCAGGAGCGCCTTATATTGAAATTCATACCGGTGCCTATGCTGATGCAACGAGGCATATCATCTGTCAGACTGAATTACAACGCATTGCCCGTGCAGTCACCTACGCTAGCGGAAAAGGATTAAAAGTAAATGCAGGTCATGGCCTGAATTATCACAACGTACAGCCTGTAGCAGCACTCCCTGAGCTCCATGAATTAAATATTGGTCACGCGATAATTGGTCGTGCCGTGATGAGCGGGTTATCGTCAGCAGTCGCTGACATGAAATTACTGATGCGTAGCGCACGTCATTGGTAAAATGGCAATAAATTAAGGCGACGTTGAAAGATGACAGATGACCTGAATACATTAATATCAGAAACGCGTAATCCTGCAACAATGGGGCTCGACATGCTCCCGACTCTGGATATGCTGATGCTTATCAATGATGAAGACCAAAAGGTACCTCAGGCAATACGGGAAGTTTTACCCGCCATCGCACAAGCTGTGGAACAGATAGTCTGTGCCATTAAAATGGGTGGGCGCCTTATCTATCTTGGTGCAGGAACCAGTGGTCGCCTTGGTATACTCGATGCCACTGAGTGCCCACCTACCTTTGGTGTACCGCGTGACATGATAATGGGTTTGATTGCAGGAGGGCCAGCAGCGGTATTACAGTCAATCGAAAACGCAGAAGACAGCCTGACTGGCGGAATTGATGATCTCAAATCAGTGGGATTAACCGCAACCGATGTCGTCGTTGGTTTAGCCGCATCAGGACGTACCCCCTATGTTGTAAGCGCACTGCGCTTTGCCAGAAAACAGGGCTGTAAAACGGTGGCCATTTCCTGTAATCCAGATTCACTGATTGCCGCAGAAGCAGAAATTGCTATTTCACCGATTCCAGGGCCGGAAGTACTGACCGGCTCAAGTCGAATGAAAGCCGGTAGCGCACAGAAAATGATATTAAACATGATTTCCACAGCAACAATGGTCAAACTGGGTAAAGTTTATCAAAACCTGATGATCGACGTAAAAGCCACTAATGAGAAGCTGAGAAAACGGGCCTGTCATATTGTTGCAGAAATCGCTGATGTCAGCTGTGAGGAAGCCGAGGGAGCACTGATGAAAACAGAATTCTCAGTAAAACCAGCAATTTTGATGATTATTAACAAGATCAGTGTCAGTCAGGCCTTGCAGGATTTAGCAAAACATCATGGCCAGCTGCGCGCTGCACTACATAATGATAATGAAAATAATCAGGCAATTTCATAAAAGTATCATCCTGATAGCGCTAAAACATATACGAAAATAATACCAGATATCTGCAATGATGAGCTGCTCAAAAAACCAGAGGTCAGTAATGTCAGATAATGACGATGAGATCTGGATGCATCAAGCCTTACAACAGGCATTAAAAGCACAAAATGCAGGAGAAGTACCAGTTGGTGCTGTTCTTGTGCTGGATAATCAGATTATAGGCAGGGGATGGAACAGTTCTATCCTGCATCATGACCCCACTGCCCATGCTGAAATTATGGCGCTGCGCCAGGGAGGGCAGACTTTAAAAAATTATCGTTTATTGAACACCCGGCTTTATGTCACTCTGGAGCCCTGTGTGATGTGTGCAGGTGCCATGATCCACAGCCGTATTCATCGACTGATATATGGTGCTGATGATGTTAAAACAGGTGCCGCAGGATCACTGCTGGATGTTTTACGTCATCCTGGCATGAATCACCAGATTCAAGTAACAGCAGGAGTGCTGGCAAATGATTGTGCTGTTTTGCTGCGAGATTTTTTCAAACAACGACGGGAAGCACAGCGTATAGACAAAAGATGTCGCCACCTCAATTCAAAAGACTCCTGTTAGAGTAAGACCAATCTGTATATTTTATGAAACAGTTCAAAGAATTGAAGTTATGTACACCTGAGGTAAAAGTAAGGCTGTCATCCTGATATTACGGATATCGTCATGGCGCAGTGCATCTCGAAGAAGATGTCTTTGAACTCTGCAGTGAATACTGGAAACAGGAGCCAGAAAGAGTAGAAGAAACAGGTTGCTGGTATCGACACCTGAACTAAAAAATGAGCATCATGAATTGAGCGGAATGTGTAACAGAAATCAACAACAGATGTGTTAAAAATGCACCATTTATTCACCATTAATTTATGGAAAAATTTTTATGTCATGGTTTACACATCTGTTTCCACCTGTACGTCCTGTATCTGTACAAATCCCTGAACAGGTAGATGAAACCATAAACGACACGGTAAGGTTGCAGCACTTTGTTGATGCCATGAAGAATAAGTTGACTGGTATAACCAATACAATTCTCACACCAACTTTTACTACCTGTAACATGAGTCCTGACCAAATTAAAACAATGATGCGTCATGCTTCAGACAAAACCTTCCGTATAAGCTTGTGGGATAGAATTACAAACTGGTGGTACGCTAAAGACCCATCTAAAGTTGTCGAAAGCGACCCAACAGTTCTCACAAAAGTTCATAGCTATATTTCCCGTTACGACTATCGCATTAATACTGATGATTCAAAGTTAATGATTGCGGCAAAAAATTATGCCAATACAATCAATCGTTTTGCAGAAATACAAAAATTATGTGTTCCTGACAGCGAGCAAAAGCATCTTACTTTCAACGATAGCATCTCTTACCGTGTGAATGATTTAACAAATAATATTGATGTTATGTATTCAAGAGAATTTTTTGTTAATGGCAAAAAGATTGATCACAAAAATCAGCCCAACTCGAAGGCATTGCTTACCCTTCCCCAATAAGGCACAAAATAAGGCAGAACAAAAAAGAGTGGGTGTGGTGATACTGTGTCGAGCATAGCCAGAATAGTTGTCGATGGTAATATGCTGTTCGCTTCACTCAGGGAAAACACCAGGAAGAATAGTGAAAATATCGAATCAGACTAATCTCATCATGGCATTCCCTATAGCCCGCATAACACAGTAGCTCTTCACCTCTCAATACGTCGCCCCGCGGGAATAAAACAAATGCTGGTTATTCTGGTCACTTTGCCTGTAATAATTGGCCATGAGAGATATTTTATTATGATACCGAGTTTATATCTTGAGGGAATATCAGGAGTGAATCATGGAGCGGGTGCAGGTATATTAGTCTGAAGTAAGATAAAGAGTAGCAGCTCAGTGTCAGGTACTGTATGGCGGTGCGGACGGGGCTCGAACCCGCGACCCCCGGCGTGACAGGCCGG
>CAZROT010000017.1:0-27141 GCA_964601895.1 uncultured Yersinia sp. | reverse complement strand
AAACAAACGCAACAGGTGTGCAGAATATCTTCTGTAATTTAATTTATAGGGGAAAAGATACGTAAACTGACCCGGCTTTTTCTTGATAAGATCAAGGGCTGATCTTTTTCCCGCAATTAGCAGGCTGTGACAATAGAATGTAACCAGCCGTCTCTTACTTTGCCACCGGAACGGGCGGGAATCCCCGACCTTGTGTTTTCGGTTGTTGGTGGTCGTTAATACCTGCGCTGTGCCTGTCTGAATGTCTTTCTCATGTGATATAAGTGAACGTATATCACCAACCGCCGGTCTATACCGGTGGTTTTTTTTGCAGGGTCACAGGCCGGCCCATTTCCGAAATGCCGGCGCGTTTTCTTTGCTGACGAGGACCTGGAGGACCGCCCCCGTTGCGTCCCCTTTTTTCAACTGCACCCTGATCCTTCCATCCCTGAGCGTCCGGAAACTATCCATCAGTTCTATGTTAATGATCATGGTCCTGGTTACCCGGAAAAATGTTTCGCCGGGCAAGGTTTTTTCAAAACCGGTGAGATTTGCGAGGCCCAAGAACCGTTCTCCTTCCTTTGATAGCACTACTGTCACCCTTGACCAGAGGAAGATGCAGGCTATATCCGCGATGAGGAGTTTTCTCAGCGAATTGTCCTTTTTTACTATTACTGCTTTTTTTCTTTCAGACCGGTTCCATCCTGCCATCCTGCTGTGGTTTATGTTGTACGCTACTGCATGGTTTCCCGTTCCGGTCATCAGCCGTTTCAATACGCTGTAGCGATTGATAGCCCGGAGCAGCAATTCCGGCCCGGGCCGGCCTTTTATCCGGTCAACGGTTACCGACAGCAGGCCGGCCGGCGGGATGATCTCTTTTTCTGAAAGCCAGACGACGGGATAAGGATCGTAAACATTGCTGAAAAGGTCAATGAAGGTGCCGTCTGCAAATGAGCCGCTGCAGAAAATGATGTCGGGGGTTTCAAAATTTTCATCCATGAAACAAGCCAGTCCTTCGGTAACGTTTCCCGCCACCCCGACCATGCTGACAGCAGGAACCATGTACAGCAGGTTTTTCGTGAGGGTTTCCCTGATCTCTTTTTCGGCTACGACTATCATTGTTCTCATGCCCGGCGTATTCCGCATAAAGTAATGTGAATCCTAAGGAATCCGGTAGGATGAACCTGCTATTTAGCCGGGTTTCAATACGGCCATGCCCAGGTGTATTGCAATCGCTTACCCAAAGGTCCGGCAATCAAATAAATTCCGGAAAGCGGGAACCCTTTCACGACTGATGGTGACCGTGAATTCCTGCTCATTACCGGCAGGGTGTTTTAACCAGGCTTTTACTTTCCCGTTTTGTTCAATCTTATACCTGCTGAACTGTGACACCGGTACGAGGCAATTCCTGGAAACACGAAAGTACCAGCCAGCCGGTAGTAAAGCTTCCAGTTTTGTGAGATTGGAAAACCCTGTAAACTTTTCCCCTGAAAAGGTATGTACAGAGACGCAGCCGGTCTTGCAGGTAATTCTTGTGATGTCGTCAAGGCGGATCTTGCGGTATTCTTTTCTATTTTTTACCAGCAGGAATTTGCGGTCGCCCGTTATTTCCCGTGTATCATCCATTTGTTTTTTCAATACCAGTACATACTCCAGGAAGGTTTTAAATCTTTCCAGGGCCCGTTCCAACCGGCTGACCGAATAGGGGTCCGTCAACACATCCACCGCCAGGAGTTTAACCGGCCAGTCTCCCTCCGGCGCTTTTCCCAGCCAGATCACGGGTAAGGGCACCTGCAGTTCTTCAAGGAGTGAGAGGTTACTGTTACTGTTACCGGGCCTTGCGATACCGGCAAAGATCAAATCCGGTCTTTCCTTTTCCTTGTTTTTCAGGTAATCACAGGCGGCCGCGGGTGTTTCCGCCAGGAGCAATATTCGCAGACCGGCAACATGGGACAGGAGCAGTTCGGAAAAATTATAGGTGAGCTGCTTATCATCCGTTATAATAATGGTCTTCATTTTTTTGCCACAAGGTATTTTTAGGAGCAAGGGTTACCCTTGTCATAAACTGCTATTTCCCTGTTGAGCCGGCGTTTTTCACCCCTTCACTATTTTCCCGCCGGCCAGGCCGTCGTTTGGCGCAGGAAAAATTTCCGGTTGGATGGGCGGGGGTTGGTTAATTTTATTTGTTTTGGGGAAAGAAACTCCAGGGTTGCCAATTTTTAGGCACATATTGAGCCGGGGCAACTGTTGTTTGAGTTTGCTGCGGAGGCGGGGAATGCTATACCTAATCATTACCAGGAGATAGGGGCGGAGGGGCCGTACGGGTCGTGCCGGGCCCGGTATATTGACGGGGGGAGCGGGGAGGTGTGGATCATTTATTACCATACGCGGCAGGCGGTTTATTTGCAGGTTTCGGGGGAGTTTCCGGGGCTTTATACCTTTTTACATTGCGAGGGGGCGAAGGGGGACGGGCCGGTGCAGGCGCAATCCTTTTACAATACTGTTTTCCGGAGCCAAGGGTTGCGGGGGCAGGGGTGCTGCGTGGTGGTGATGACGCCAAGGGAGAGCCCGCTGTTGCAGGAGCGATCACTGTTTTATGCACTGGAGGACCGGCCCCGGGTTTACGGGGAGGCTACCGCGCTGTTCTATGCTATCCGGGACTGTCCACCCGATCATCCGCTGCTGCGATCGTTTATGGGGCTGAAGTGTGATGAGCTTTGCCTGCTGCTGTTGCATAAGGCGGCGGTGGCCAACCGGGTGCGGATGCCGGGGGGTGTGGCGGAGAAGCTGCGGGATGTGGCGGAGCTGATCCGGGAGCAGCCGGAGCGGAATTTTTTGATCCGGGAGCTGGCCCGTGCGGTGCAAATTAACGAGACCGACCTGAAGCGGTATTTCAAAAGACGGTACGGGATGACGGTCCATGCGTTTATCCTGTCGGTGAAGATGCAGGAGGCGCTGCACCTGCTGCTGCATAGCCGCGATAAAGTTAAGGATATAGCCTCGGCGCTGGGGTATAACAGCGAGTCGGGGTTTTCGAACCAGTTCAAACGCTTCTATGGCGTGACGCCGGGCAAGGTCCGGAGGTAATACCCGAATGTATTGTTTTCTTGTCGTTTCCAGCGACCCCTTTCCCCCAAAATTTTCCAGCTTTGGTTTTCATGCATGACAGGAAAAGCCGAACACCTGCGAAGAAAGTAGGCAATTCATTTACCTAAAGTTTTTGTTGCTTTTTGAGAATAGAAAAGCAACCCACAAAATGAAATGGCTAAAATATTTTTTGCCCGTGATTGTTTGCGCACTGTTTGTATTCTCTTTAGTTGGCGAGAGCAATGCATCCAACGATGGTGTCAAGCCCGGTAATAATGTTTATTACTTTTATTTCACCGGATCACCCGGCCAGGAGGACGACGAAAGCCTTTGGGTTGAATTGGAGGATGAGGATGCCTTTGACCAGGCATTCTGCCCCGGGACAAAAAACGGGTGCGTTCTTGCAACGACTAGTATTACAGGCACATCCGGGGTGGATGCAAGACCTTCGGTAGTTAACACAGAAGGAGAAGGATCGGAAATGACCCCAATAACCGGCGGTGGAGTGACCGATTTGCGGTACAGGAACTTTGATAATTAATTAGCAAACGATGTTAATATAAAAGGGCTACTTATAAAGGTAGCCCCTTTATAGCTTAACCAGGATTTTGTAATAGTCCCCACATGGCGATCAAGTCAGAGGGCAATGCTAGAGCGAATCTGTTGTCATTTGGCGGTAGTGTAAATGTGTTTCCATTTACGATTCGAACAATTGAAATATTTGCGGCTTCCTTGTTCAGGCGCTTAATATCCATCCATCTTAGCCCGCGAAAAACAAGTTCCTTACGTCGTTCTGTCAAAATCATCCTTAAGGCATCATCAGCATTATTTGCTGTTAATTCAGAAAAGGCTCCTGTCTTCCATCGATGTATCAGCAATTTGTTTAAATCAGACATTGCTTCATCCGTTCTCCCACTTCTTGCCAGGCATTCAGCCCTCATTAAGTAAATTTCATCCGTGGCAATGCCATTAAAATGATCTGCATTTCCATTATATGAGCCCCGAAACTGGTAACCATCCGGTCTTTGGAGCCAGAACAAATTTTTCCGAAGGTCGTTTGTTTCATATGACTGATAAAGCAAAGAATCCGCCCGGCATAAAGTTGTGATCACATTGGAAAAGACAGGCTGAGCCCGCTGATGCCATATCACTTCGGGATTAAATATACTGAAAGACCTAGTGACAGTAGGCGCAACAGATATTGTATTATAGTCCATTAGCTGGCTATAGAACTGTAAGCACAAATCAGCATATTTAAAACAGCTATCGTATTTTCTCATTGACAGATATGCCCTTGAAAGAAGACCATAGGCAGCCACCTTCGCAGGTCGCATTGGATGTGGTGATACTTCCGGCAGCAGACCCGAAGCTATTTTTATATCGCTGATTACCTGGTCATAGGTTCTTTTTACGGTTGTCCTTGCTGAAGGAATATTAAAGTCAGTGGAGGTTCTTATCACTATACCAAGATCTGACTCTGCTGTAGATTCATCATAAGTTTTTGCATAAATAAAAGCGGCATGAAGAAATGATCTTGCCCTGAAGAGCAAGGCCATTCCCATGATATTATCCCATTCACTCTTATTGCTCTCTGTTCTTTGAATGTTTGTTAAATTCTCCAGTGCTATATTGGAATAATACACAGCTTCGTATGCTAATGACCAATCGCTGGTAGTCAGGGTATAATCGGACAAACTCCAGGTATAAAGCAATCTACCATTGTTACCAGCTGCCTGATATGCAGCTGGAGGCAGAAAATAATTATCTGCCAACGCTTCATCTGAAAAGGGCCCTTTGGAATTCATAACAGAAGGATTATCTAGCAAAGCCCTGATATCTGCGAGTGTGGATGGAACAACAAGGGCTTTGTCTGGTTTAGCATCCAGATATTTCCTACAAGAACTAATCAGCATTGATCCACAAAACAGTAATAAAATATTTCTTAACAACATGATATTTATTTTAAGTGATAAAAGGATTAGAATTCCGTTCTTACTCCCATTGTAATGCGAACCGGTGCAGGGTAGGTCGATTCGAAATCAGGATCAATATTGTACCGATTCGCTTTCCATAGGATGCCAAGATTAGCACCATTTAGATAAAGCTGTACTTTTTTGAACTTCGCCCATTTACAAACCGATTCTGCCAAGTCATATGCGACGTTAATATATTGCCACCTGATATGATCGCCTCGTAGTATAGTCGCTTCTGAAAGCTGATAGAATTGATCCCGCCTTGTATTCGAAGGATAAATGGCTGACGGAACGTTTGTGAATATTTCATCACCAGGCTTCTGCCATCTTCTTGCGTATTCCTCATGTCCTTTGCCGCTTGAATAAAGCTGGTCGTAGCTTAGAGCAGACCTTCTCATCCAATATCCTAATTTCCAGGAAAGATTGAATGAAACTGAGATGCCATTCCACCGAAAACTATTTTGCAGCGATCCGAAGCACACCGGGACAGACGAACCGCTGAGTACTGTATTTTGTACATTCGATCCAGTCAACGCCGTGTAATCGGTACTAAGACTATCATTAATATACCCCCTGGGGTTGCCGTTTACGGGATCCAACCCACCCCATTTATAGCTGCTTATTGCATAAATGGGTTTTCCAGGTACCGGGGACAATGATGATCCCCAACTTACAAAGAAGTCATTGCCGGACGCCGCTCCCCTGTAATATTCAGTCGTTATACTCCTATTCGTACTAAGCAGCACGGTTGATTCCCAATTAAGTTTTCTTTTAAGATTGACTGATGTAACTTTTATATCCACACCATTTCCTTTCATTGCAGCTACATTCCTGACTACAGTACTTCTATTTATTGAAGTATAGTCAACCGGGGTGGGGCCAAAGAGGTCAAACCCACGTTTATGGTAATACTCAATGTTTCCAGAAATTGCGCCTTTCTTTACTGTAAAGTCCACTCCAATATTCCACATCTTCACTTTTTCCCATCGAAGTTCCGGGTTGGCATACTGAACTATCACCCCCTGGGGAAGACCGGAGTAAATCGCACCTCCCTGATGTTCCATAACCGTAATTGCCGATCTTGCCGGATCCAGATTGCCGCTTATTCCATAGGTCGCTCTTAGTTTAAGAAACTCAAAAAAACTCGTATTAAAAAAGTTCTCTTTACTTATATCCCATCCAAGCCCAGCTGACCATAATGGATTCCATTTTTCATTCGTATTGACCCCAAACATATTGGATGCATCTTTGCGAAAGCTAAAAGATGCCACATACCTGGCTTTGTATGTGTAGGCCGCATTGCAAAAAATGGAAACAAACCGGTTAAGTTTCTCCGTAAATGATGGCCCGCCCGGGATGTACTCCTGGCTTCCGGATATAAAAGTGGGATAGGGGTTGCTAAGATCAACCACTGATGTAGTCAAAAATTCGCTGTTATAACCATATACCCTGTCTGCATTGGTTTTCGTTCTAATTTCCCGTGTTTCAGCACCAGCCAGCGCTGCCACAGAGTGCCGTCCGAAATTTCTGTTTAAATTTAACTGGGTTCTTATGTTACCTGAAGTAACAGAGGAATTGGAACGGTTAAGTATGCCCCCCAAAGGAACCTTATAAGTTATGATACCTGTTGTACTGTTAAGTTGAGAAAACCTGTTAATAATATTTCGAGCTGAATAACTTTCAATCTCAGCCAAGGATTCAGTTGCATTTATTTGTGTTTGATATTGGTATGTCATTTCTGCACTGATGCCATTTGCAAGCTTATATTGCATGGCCGCTGAAGCAAGAATATTATGCAGCCTGACAGTAGAAGTGTTATGCTTATATTCTTCGAGTGGATAATACTTCCAGTTGAGTAAGCGACCACCCCCTGCTGTATCAGTGAAAACGTCTCTGTAATTTATTGAAACGGGGAGCGGATTTCCCACTTCATCAGCAAGTCGTAAATAGGGAACAGACCTCGTGCCAATCGTGACAGAATTATATGCCGGTCTTCCGTTTTCACTCCTGCTATTCGTGTATAATACATTCATACTTATCTGGAGGTTCTTTAGTGGCCGGTACGTATTCTTTACCTGGAGATTTGCACGGTTATAGCGGGATGCCAGTTCGTTGGTGTTTCTGTCCACATTGCCTGAAATAAACCATGCCATATTAGTGCTTCCTCCGCGCAGGTTCAGGAATACCTGATTGGTAACATTATTCCTGTATACAAACCTTGAGTACTGTTCCCGGCTGTCAATGGATTTTAGAAAATAAATTTGTGATGCTGAATCCATAGAGGATTTTAAACCATTTCGGGACTTTAAAAATATCTCAACTGCAGGGGTTAACGCCGGACGTGACAGACTGTTGATCGTATTGTTAAAATATCCATTGTTAAACAACATCTGCTCCACATCAATATAATCAGAAGGACTAATTTGGGGCAAATAATACAGATCAGGCATGTCTGTTGTGATGAAGGAAGTGCCCATTTCAATTTTGAGAGGCTGGTTGAACTTCCCATTTTTGGTGGTGATGACAATTACCCCATTGCCGGCCCTGGTTCCCCATATAGATGCTGCGGCGGCATCCCGCAGTATTGTAATATTTTCCACATCAGCGGGGTTGATATTATTTATGTCCCCCTCATAAGGGAAATTATCTACTATTACCAACGGGTCCTGCGGGCCATTGATCGTAGATAGTCCCCTAATGGAAATATTCATTGTGCGCTGCGATGACTGAGTTTTGTTGTCAAACAAGACGCTACCTGCAACTGCCTGAAGCCGCTCCAGAATATTCAGGCCAGTTTGTTCATTAAGCTGCAGGTTACTAACTGTTACGAATGAACCCGAACTTCTTTCTTTTGGCAATGACTGATACCCTGTGTTCACCATCACTTCACCCAGCACTCCCGCAAGCCGTTTTAATTTTATGCTCAACCATCCCGTTTCATTGTTTCGCATTAATACAGATTCAAACCCTGCTACAGTAACAACGATCGTATCGGTCAGGAGAGTATTTGAAAAACTAAAATTCCCCCTTGCGTCAGAAAGTACAGCATGGTTGGTTCGTTTCAATATTATAGTTGCCGCAGGGACTGGGGCGCCATCTTCATCAGATATTACTCCCTTCATCGTAACAGCCTGTGCCGCACAAAGAAATGGGAACAGAAATATCAGTATGCTATATATAGATTTTTTCATTTCATTGAAGTTTGTTTTTTCAGAAATCATTTTTTTCGGCTTCAGCGTTCAGCACTGGTTTATAGGAATAAGCCTCATTACGTTTGTCTCTTATCACAAACACCTCTATTATCGTGTGTGACTTTGAAACAGCGTAGCCAATTGATCGCAGGTTTTTTTTAATTTGTTTAAACTTTGTACCGTCAGGTGGTATAAAGCCCAGTCTCCGGTTTTTGTCGCTTGTTTTGTCATTTGTCCAAATTCTACCATCCGGAAAATGCGAATCGAGATATTTTATCAGTTTAGAATGACGCTCTTGTTCTTTTTTTCTTTTTATTATTTTCAGGTTTAAAAGTTTTTTTTTCTCAATAGTTCCGATTAATGGAAGGCTGTTATTCAAGTCTTCCAGCATAAGCATTTTCCAGGCCTTATCTCCGGTTTCATTACCTGTTATCAATTCGTAGGAGTAGGTGTTTTGTTCCAACCATTCGTTTACATTGACTGTTGCTGGTATATATAAGGCTGAGGAGTCCCTGACGTCTGCAAAAATTTTTTTACTAAAATCCGGTATTGAGCTTCCAACAGCCAGTCTGTATAATTGCAATAAGGGCATATTGATAAAGTACCTGTAAGTCCCGGCAGTAGTATTACGCTCCCCGGACATCGTTGCCCAACCTTGAATATAACCATATAGCGACCGGCTATTACGGAGTATTGAAGCAGCTTCTTTTCCAAGGTTTTCTCCTATGTTTTTATTCGCGTTAAACGGAAAACGGTCTGCCTTTAAAGGAAGTTTAAGCGGCTTGTCATTTATCCAGTTGAAAACCGAAGACCCAGTGAGATAGGATGCTTCTGTAACGGCTGCCAATTTGTGCTGCGGGTCTATCCATACCAAGTGAGGAATGATACGGTTAGGAAACAATGTGTTTAAGAGGGTATCTGCAGCCACCAATGGAAGCCGAATTTCTTTCAGCGTTTTTGTTCTTTCTAAAAAGCCTCTTACAGTTTCTATCTTCTCCCGGGTAATGGCAAGAATAAGGAGTTTATCTTTATATATACTTTGTAAACTGTCCAGTTCGGGAAATTTTCTGTAACAGGGACCGCACCAGGTGGCCCAAAAATCCAAGATGATAAATTTACCTTTCCAATCGGATAACCGGATTTCAGAAACGGGGTGGTTGATGACGTTTTTCAATACAAGGTCAGGGACGGTGTCGCCGATGGACAGGGGACGTATATTTGCCCCCGGCGGCTGGGCAATAGTATTTAGCCCCGGCCATAGCATGGCCAGGAAGCAAAAGGACAGTAGTCTCATTGCAGTTTGATTGATGTAGTGAATAATAAAATGGACAGCAGTGCCGGCAAAGAGAGGATGACCAGATGCGGCAGCCCGAAGCCGGCTTTTTCTTGGCGGGTTTCAGATTGGGTTTTTCGGCTTGCGGGCATAAATGATCTTATAGAACTGTAAATTCTTGTGCGTGGTTGGCGAACAGGAGAGGATGTGGCCACCGGGAGCGGCCAAATAAGGTGTAGATAGATTTTTGACAATTACCTGTTTCACCTGCTGCTGGTTTAGCAAGTCTGTGCAGGCGGGGCCGGGCTTTCAACCAATAACAATAGGGCAGGCCCCGTCTTACCGAACTGTGGCACCGCGAGGGCCATGAACCGATAAGCTGATAGGAGCCCGCCCTATGGTTATAGAGCAGGCTTTCACTACCATCTCGGTTCATTGAAAATTCGCGGTTTTCAGTTCGAGACTTGTAATGAAGTCCTTCTTTTTTTCTTATTAGAAGAACATCAAATGTAATGTTTTTGACTATATTTATAGTCATTGGCAAGTTGAAATATCCTACTTACTACTGCAAATAAATTCAGTAGTTTTACACAACTATTTTATCAATTCATACAACAATTTTTTATGAAGCCAAAGCTTAATGAGATGGATCAGTTTTCTGTATTAGAAAACAAGACAATCGGAAAAAATCTTTATCGCATAAGAGTATTGAGAGAAAAAAAAGCTTCAGAAATTGCAAAGCATATTGGAATCGGAGAGGCAGCTTATACAAAATATGAAAGAGGGGAAAGCAAGATTACTGTTGATATTATTCAAAAAATCGCAGAGTTTTACAAAATTGATCCATTACAAATGCTGTCAGTTGCAGCATCTTCTCACTTTGTTGAGAATGTACAAAACTCACCTTTTGCTATTCATGGTACCGTACAAACTGGAAATGAAGAACAGAATAAGATGATGCTTAAGCTTATGGAAAGTGTTGTTAGTCTCAATGCCAGGTTGATTAATTTACTTGAAAAGAAAGGACTATAATTATGATGTTTTAACTTGTTTACTGAATGCGGAAAAAAGCATTACCATACTGGCAGCAAGACCTGATAAATTACGGGAAGGTTATTTTGTTGCATATAGTGTTGGCAGGGGCTTGCTGGGTGGTGGGGTTTGTGTTAAGGGGATTTTGGTATTGAATATATAAATATAGACGCAGACAATTTGCCACGAAGTTTTCAATTAAAAAGAAAGAATTATTATTTTTTTTGACTTGGTTCTGAACGTTTGTGTTTGTCCAAATTTAATACTACAAACAAAATGTATAGGCTTCGAATGATTGCTAAGCTTGTCAAAATTATACCTGAAATAGCAATTTTATTAATTGATATTATTGATAAGTTGTCAGTTGAAGCCCAAACAAAAAACAATACAATAAAGCATAGAACAAATTCAACCAGCGATTTTTTAAATACCTTTATAATGCTTTCGTAGTGTTTTGATGAAAATATCATTTCTAAAGCATTATTTGCATCCTCAATACCTTTTGCTTTTAAGTTCGATTTGAATGTTACAATGATTGTAAGTGCGGCAAGCACAAACCCTGCAAGCGAAACATCAGCACTAATGATGTAAGGTAAAATGTTTATCTGATTTGCCTTGTCTACAAGCTTAAACTCAATAACGGAGAGATTACTTGAGCAGAACCAAATAAATGTAACCAAAACTATATCAATTAGAATTGGGTATGAGAAATAAAAGTCGATTATATTATTTTTATTAAACGATTTCACTAAATCCCTTTCTTGATAAGTTCAGATTTTATTTTTTCAAACATATCAACTGAAACAACGGTTCTATACCTTTTTTTCTTTTCCACTGACACCTCACTTTTTACCTTATCTATAAGTAAATCAAAAGTTTCTAATAATTCATTTTTGTCACTATCTTCGGCTCGTACGGTTAAAGTATTAAAGAGTTCAGTTTTACTTTTGTCTTTAACTAATTTACGGACAATATTGCGAATACTGCTATTAATTTCTTTTGTTTCCGATCTTTCCTTATATGCAAATTTTAGAATTAATGTAGCATAGTCGCTACGGAAGTGGTCCATTGAGGCTTTTAATGCAGAATAAATTTTGTCATCAAGCGATTTTAATTTTTCTATGTTGTCTTTATGGACTTTAACTACAAACTCAGAGCAACGTCTTATCCTGTCTTGGAGTTTTGAAAGTTCGTCTTTTACAATGGGAGTAAATCCTACTACTTTTAGGGCCTTTTTATTAATCCCTATTTTCTGTAGGTAATGTACAAAGTCTGTAACCTTAGCGCCAAATTGATTATATTCAATTGCTAGTTTCTTTTTTTTCTTTGAAAAGTCAATAACAAAGTGTGTGGTTTCAACAAGGCCCTCTTCTTCTTTGGCTTCTATGCCACGAGCCTCATCCGTTTTTTTATTCATTAGTTCAGGCAAAATATCGCTACGAACACATCGAAGTTTGCCAACAACTAATTTGTTCGCTGCTTCAATTTTTACATCTTGAATAAAAACTGATTTCTCCCCAAATTCCTGGTATCGAATACTGGATCTGGTTTTTGCAAGAGATATAATAATCCTGAAGATTTCTCTAAACTGGTCTCCGTCTTCAGGTATAAAATCATCAAGAAAGTTAAAGTTGATTTCATAGTAATGAATTGTCCGGTTTATTTTTTGAGTTTCGGCCATATGGTAGTTTATTTTATTAGGATATAACTATTAAGTCTTGTAGCAATTGTGAATTTTAGCCCATGATGGAAGGTTTAATGCTTCTTTAAAGGAGCCTTAAACATTTTTTAAACCCTGCTGGCTTTGTTGTGAAAGTAGGTAAAGGGATTTAGGGTAGGTATCCGTATTTATACGTATTGTTGAGTTTAATCGCAGGGATTTGGCGGCTTGGCTTTGATCCCCGGACCTTCTTGTTTCCCGTGCTTTTTTTCACTTCCCCCACCAAACAAAGGTCATATTTCACTTCAGGAACATTTTGTTTACCGGGAAACCTTGTTTTTTTTCCGCCTGTCGTGCAAGGTAATTGAAGTGGAAAATCATTATTTGTGTTTAAACGGGTGTAGAGCGGTTGTCACCGGGGAGGGGGAGATTTATCAAATTCCTAAATGAGCAGGGACTTTGAAGCCAAAACATTCGATGCCAGATTTATTCCAGGTAAATTATTCACTATTGGTTAGTTAACTGGAGCAATGAGTGCTGTGTAGTGAGTATATGAACATCTTCAACCATAAAGTCGCTGTCATTGGTAACGATCACCAACCCCTGTTCAAGAGCCATTTTGCTGTACAGGTAATCGTTTATATCAAGATTTACCGGTATGTTTTTAATGAGTTCCCTGCAAGTGTACTTATCAATTCCGTCGGACACAAATTCAATTTTTCTGTGGTATGCCCTTATTAGTGCGCAGGTATTGTCAAGGTCAATTTTGTAATGCGGGTTTTTCCGGTAAGTGTTTTTGAAATGGTTCCTCTCACCGGGCATTGGCGTGTTAGTCTGACAAAACTCCTTGTAGAACACATCACGCAACATTCTATTAATCACTTCTGACAGCAACGTGGCCGGCACCGCTATTGAAGCATCTCTTACTTCGGTTTCATTAATAATGCTGTTAAAGAAGTTAATGTAAGGCTGCAAGGTTTTGTGTGAAAAGGTGGTATCCAGTACTGCCAGCCAAATATTGGCATCAAATAAATAGCGAAAGCCGCTTTGCGGTTTTTCATTCCGGATGTCTTTAATATACCAAGCCATTAAGCTTCTCCTATGGCCTGTTCAAAAATCGGCTGATACACAGCAGGGTTTAACGCTCTTTTGCGAAGGCGCTCCAATTGCTGCGGTAAGATGTCATCCTCTGATTCAATTCCGGCATATTTTATAATTTCATCAACACGGGGGCCGAAGGAAAGGTATAGCTCACCTAATAGATTACGGAGGAACAAGGACGAGCATGACTCAAGACCTTCAAAAGAAATTATCACCGGAGTGCTGTTTATTACAGCTTCGCTTAACACCGGATACAGTTTTTGAGCATCCTCCTGAGATACTGCGAATTTCTTGTCAAGGAAAGTGGCAATATGGAGAGAAGTAGTCATACCCGGAAAGATTTCAGTTGAAATATACAAAATGTGTGCAAAATTAGGCCAAAAATGTTATTAAAGGTATAAAATGCTAAAAAATTTGACAAAGTTATGATTGATACTTGAACATCAGGTTTAAAAGACTCCCCTGAAACGTATGCTGTATGTGCCGGTGTCCTTCCCATACCGTATTAACGAGGTCTGTGCCCCAAAAATTGTTTCCAGTGTAAATCTGAAATACGCCTTTATGTTTTACCATGTAATCGTTAATGCCCTGCAAGCCCATACCGGAAAGCTTTTCTCCTGATGTGCTGTTGCCTTGCAATGCCCATTCTATTGCTTCTTTTTCGGTCGTGATAGTACCATTTGTAAATTTTGTAATGGGTTGCAAAAACCCAATTCCGAGGTCAACCATTGTCAATATGAAATATCCCAGAGAAGGAAAGTACTGACCACATACAAAGAATGGCTCAGAAGTTTGGGCATGGCGGTAAATATTTGTATAAACCTCTATTAAATCGGTCAGGATACGCTTACGGATATTTTGCTCCAGGGAGGGCATACCTCTGTGACACAATAGTTGTCCTGTAATGTATTCACAAAACTCATTTTCCTGTGCAGGTGTAAAAGAAGTGCAGGGAATAGTAGTTTTCTGAACATCTTCTATATTAATTCTTTCGTCTTTGAGCCACCCATTCCTGAAGAGAACGCCAAATTTTTCTGACAGAAACTCAAAATCAGCTTTCAGTGTGATATTGTACTGTTTTCTTAAACGATATGCAATTGCATTCAGCAATGCGGTAAGGTTGGCATCCAGCCAGACAAGGTTATAACAATCAATAATTACATCGGTATCATGATTCTGGCTGGCATCATGATAAAACTGCATGATTTTATTAATACCCTGGCTATTGGTCATTATTTCTCCTTCCAACTGTATTACGGGAGTTTGTTCAATATCCATTCTCAAGGATTGTTGGCAAATTTAATTCATAAAAGGGTAATTACAACGGTTGAAAGTATTGGGATGTCCCTGTACGTTTCAGAGGCGGTCGGAGGTTGTGGTATAATTTACCGGCTTAGTATCTGGTTTAATTTCGAAGGGAAGGATAGGTTCTGGGAGGACGTACTATCTACGTCCTGGTCATCCTGCGTTATTTGATTGTTTGTTGGCCCTTTAGTTTAGGAAGTCTGAATAAACAAATTTGACCAATTGCTCTAATTTTTCTGGAACCTCATTTGCTTCCACTAAATCAATATTCTTCATAATTGCACTATAAGGTTTGTCACTTTTGCTACCAGCCCACAAATCCTCCAATGTGTCTTCACAAATAAATATATTTTCTGCGGCAGCTATCAAAGAAATTCTTGCATTTGCTTTAAAGGGATGAATAGCTGGAAGTTTTGCAATTTCAGCGTCCGACTTTCCGTGCCTGTCAAGGTCGTGTACAATTTTAAAATTAATTCCAAACCCTGATAAAAGTCTTCCTATTGCTGGGATTGTCCACTTGCCACCACATGAAACAATTGTACAATCTAACGACCTTTCTATATTTACGCCGCAATGCTTTAGGAGTTGGCCGCAATGTTTGAAGATCGCCATTTCAGTATCCCCTTCAACTAGTATTACTTTATTAGCAAAAAACACTTCACATACAGTTGGATGAAAATCTAAGGCTGCTCTTAATGCATCACGTTCAATAATTCCAGCTTCTGTTTCTTCAAAGGGGTTCTCGGTTAACTGTTTTACTGCGATTCCTCCGTCTGCTGTTCTCGAAAGAATTACTAGTGATTCTGGATTGTCAGCAACGTTTACAAATACAGGAGAATGAGTCGAACAAATTATCTGCCAGTTTTCTGATTCCGAAATCGTATTTAAAATCGATTTTAGTTTTCTTAACATTTGCGGATGTAGATATAGCTCAGGCTCTTCATATAGAATAATTGTTGTCCGTGAATTATCATCATTAATGGCTGCATCGTTTTCAGCAACCATTTCCAACAAAGAAAATATTAATGTCCTTTGAAGTCCATGTCCTTGAAGCCCAATTGGTGTATCATGGGCGCCGTCAAAAATTCTTAATCCAACACTTGAGCTAATTACCGTGTCAATTTCAGGATTATCGAATTTTACATTCGCTTTTGCATTGATTATCCGGCTTAATCTTTCTGAGAGCTGTGTATTAATTTGATTGATACCTGCTATGCCATCTTTGCTATGAATCCTATTGCTAAGTGCAGCTATTGCTGCAATTATATTTGCATACTCAACTTCTGCTTGAATTTGTGGAAGAATTAATTTTTTCATCAATTCCCCAAATGCACCAGCCTTACCAGTCTTGGAATATTTTGATTCGTCAGTTGCATCTTTAACTGCGGGTATTATTATTATCTTCGGCAAAGCTTGCTGCAAAGCGTTATTAAAGGTAATTGAATCGTTAGACCATTCAGCATCTCCTTGAGTAATTCTGTCGGGATGATTATCTCTAATTCTTTGTTTCACTTTTTCTTTGTTCGCCTTACTTGTAAAATCTTTTGCTGCTATTATATTCACTTCGCCAGCGATGGCTTTCATTTCATCATTTAAATCGCTCCATTTTTCAGCCCATCCCTGAATTTCTTCATTTTGCTTGAAGGCGAAATAGCTTACTTCAATTTTCTTTTTTTCACCTTCTTCTGCAGAAATGGAAGCAACATATTTTAAGCGGAGTTGATTGTTATAAATTAACCCGCTAATACCTGGAGAATTTCGTTCCCAATCTTTTATCTCATCGAAGATGCCTTCAATAACAATATCTTCGTCAGACCTAAAATAGAATTCTTCTAAGTCTGGTTTTACACCAGTACTTAGCATTTCAATTGCTCTTAGAACTGAAGATTTTCCACAGTTGTTTTTTCCTATTAAAGTGGTAAAACTGTGATTGTCAAACTCTATATTTTGAAGACCACGTAAATTTCGAATAGTGAGCTTTTTGAGTTTCATTTAAATTGGTATAGGTTTGATGAAGGTGTATGTAGTTCTGTGATTTAGGTAGCTGCTAAGCAAATTATTTCTGAGTATAAACCTGCAAATGTTCCGGTCAGCATTGCTTTTCGCTGATAGTTGGCAGTAATTGCCCAAAGTACAAACTACCTTACTGGTTTTTTATGTGGCGGATATGATTATTTAATAAAATATATTAATAAATTTTATTGAACTATGCATCTCTTTATTGAAATTTTATAGGTTTAGGTTTAATACATGCCTCTCAGCGGGACGAAATCTGGTTGGTCACAAACTCTGTGAGTATACAGGGTAAGAAGCTTCTTTTTGGGAGCTCCTCCCTCTTTTTGTTCTTCTGATTTTTGTTGTGAATGTAGGTAGAAGAGGTCGGAGTAGGTATCCGTATTTATACGGATGGGGGAGTGAAATAGCAGTGGTTTTGAAACCCTAGTATTAGCTTCAGACCTTCTAGTCTAAATCACTAACTAATTAATATAGTTATTCGATTGTACTTTTTGTTGTCATTTTATACATCAAAATTATTTGTCAAATGGGTCTGGAGAAAGTCCATAGATTGTAATATCGCTTTTGTTAAACCCGTTAAGAGATAAGGAATGTCCTAATTTTTCTTTTTTAATTCCGAGTTCTTCCGACAAATATTTGTCATACGGTTTCTCTAATGCTTGTTGTTGAACATCATATTTTTTATTTTGGAAGAATGAAACCCTGTCTGGGTTATTTGTCCATCATATAGAATTAGATGAGTTTTTGCTACGCTAATAATGTGTAGGATTTTTATAAAGCTTTACTTTCAAAATTAATACAGATATCGATATAAAAATAAGCATCACAGATGAAAAGATTATCATAGGGTGGAATCCTATCAAAAATGGGTAGTAGATTCGGATCAGAGCAATATAAATTGACATGAAGAATATTTGAAGAATAATTAAAAAGAGAATTATTGGTGTTATTATCCTGTACTTCTTGCCAGTATTGCTTCGTTTAAGAAAATTGTGTCTGCATTCATAGATGTATTTTTTAACTATGTTCCTGACCAATTTTTTCTTCCCTACATATTTTCTAAAATGTATAAACGCTTTTATAAAATTCCAGGCGAAGCATAGCCAGAGAAAAATAATTATTCCAAGCGCAATCAAGAGGTCTACTGTTGCCAAGTACTTGACAGTGGTATAGTAGTTTAGAATAAGAAAAAATAGAATTGATGTTAAAAATACATACAACAACAAAATGTATCCCCATGCCAACGATATCGATCTCATATAGTTTCTGTAATTTTCATTCTTTTTAAATTCGTAGTTGAGCTGCCCTTTAATAAATTTTGGAATTTTTTCACGAACCTTATCAAGATATTTAAAATAATAGTTCTTCTGAAATATGGCAGTAAGTACCAACGGGATAAAGAGTATAAGAATGATCCAGAATCTAATTGCGTAAAAATTAGTATCAAATATTCTGAAAATAGTTACTGGTTCTGCTATTTTTTGAAAATCAGGGTCATTAAAGGTTCCTAGCTTAAAAATTATTGAGAAGAACAATAACACTTGCAGCAACCATATGCAAACAAAGAATACGGTATCGAATTCCGGTAAGTATGAATTTGTAGAAAAACTGCCATTTTTGTTATAGGGAGTAAATTCAAAGTCACGATCCCCGTAGAATTTTTTATATTCTTTGCCCAGAAATTCCTTTCTTATTGTGTGAGCCACCATTTGATATTTTCTGAAATTATAGCCTCCACTTACAATGATTCTTGACAATAGGATTAGCACACACTGTGCAATTGTATATGCCCCAATCAGAGCAGAAATAGAATAACTCGTTATTACATAGTAAGACCCTTTGCGTTTGAATTCCCAAATATCAGCATCTTTTTCCATGTCTGAATATACAATCGAGTAACCAACAATGACGATAAATACGCCAAGGAAAAATTGAATGAATAGTTTCTGTTTGTGATTTTCATTTTCTGAAAATGTTTTTAAGGAGGATAGCAGTATTTCAGATTTAATTTTATTTCTTTCCATTTTTTCCACTGTCAATAATTTGAGATTGGCAATAAGAAAATATCAAAGCATATTTCTTGTTGCACATATTTAATTGGTAAGGTCCAAATGTTTAAGGAGTGAGTCAATCGTATCTTTATTATCTATTTCAGTTAATGTCACTTTTTGACTCAGTACATATTTAACCAACTTGACCCAAAGCTGACATACTGTTTTAACCACATTGCATTTTGCTGGAGATTTCTCTCACTTTTTCACCTATTATCGCAAGTTAAGTGTGACAGTATAATAACTTGTACGTATTAATACGGATGGGGGAGCGCAAGAGCATTGGTTTGGCCACCCTGGCTCCGGCCCCCGGACCTTCTTGTTCCCCATGCTTTTTTCTTCACCCCCCACCAAACAACAGGCATTTTTCTTTTCAATCACCAAGTATGTAAATGAGAGGGTGTTTAGTGCCGGCTGATCCCAGGGGAGGTTGGCTGTATGATTTAGGTTAGAAAAGTAGGGCCAGGGAAGCTAGCAGATGGAGGCTGGAATCGGGGCGTTTATTTGGGGGAAAATGGCTGGTGGATTCTTTTATACTGCGGGTGGGGCGGGTGGATTAAGGGGTGCGGAAATGGCTATTGTATTCAATTTGCAAATAGCCAGTAGCCAGGGGTTAGGGGAGGGTTTCAGGCGGACCTTTACAGAGATTACCAGAATTTGTTTCTCTCCTACCCAGCAAACACCCGGAAGGTGATGCTAAGTTCGACAGAGAATATAAATCATCAGTATTAATACGGACGATATGAATATAAAAACACGATTAAATTACATGCGTATAGAAAAATTAATGTACCAATGTTTATTAATGATTTCTTTTTACTAAAGGAAAGGGGGATATATAAAAAAATCTCTTTTAACGATATAATTTATTTTAAGTCATCTGATAAATATGTTGTTATTCATTGTAAAGGGAGAACCTTCATTGTTTTTATTACGCTCCGGCAGCTTGAATCTCAACTTCCTGATAATATTTTCCTTAGGATTCATCGATCATATATAATTTCACTTTCCCATCTTACATCATGCAATCATAATTCAGTTTTACTTGAAAAGACCAGATTGCCAATCGGCCGACGGTTTCGCAAGAAATTTAAACAGAGGGTTTCCGTTTTTGGAAATAAAGATACATTTATCTTAAAAGGGCAATTTCAAAATAATTTAATGGCTAATGATACTTTTTCGGCTATTTGATAAGTGTACTTTATTGTAAAAGGACAATTGCAGGACGAGAAGTCATTTTTCGTTCGGTGCTAAACAAGAATGTACTGTTTGCTGAATTTAGAAACCAGACTTGGCGCGAATTAAGTTAAAAAGCTTGTTCTTTGCGAAAAATAATTGTTGTTCACGAATTTAATTATTGAAGCTATAGTCATTGACTTATATTATGCTGTTATTCAATTTCTCACTAAAAATAATTTTTATGCGTAATCATCCAAAACTCGTCAAGTTTTCAGCATTTTTTCTGCTTGGAATCTTTTCCATTATTGTTGCCCCGCCTAAGGTTAGGGCAAATGTAGAGATTTTTGAAAAATTTAGCATCGAGCATTGTACCCAGACAACCACCCATGTAACTAAGCGCCTGGTTAAAAATTGCATAACCCAGCAAGTTATCAGAGTCGAAGTGCTAAGTTCAGTTGATCAGAATACCAGTTATGATATCGAAATTTGTAACGGACCCATCGGGCTTTGTATTTCCAGCGATGCCTGCGGGCCCCTTTTCCAATATCTTGAAACCTGGGCGCCGACAATTTGTGAATAAAAGGAATTTGTAACGAATGTTAAATGCAGATTCAGGCAGACGATATTGATCGTCTGCTTTTTGTTGATAAAACAATTAGTGAAAATGAAATTTGAATTATTATTGATATTATCCATGGTTTTTATTTCCTGCAAAGAGAATCAGAAACTAAAATTTTATAATAGAAAATTTGAAGGAATTCACACTAATACAGGTAATGCCCGTCATCTTAAAGAGGAGAAATCCAAAATTATTACTTATCATATCCCTGAAACCGCTATTGAATTTCCTCTTGACTCGATTTTGGAACCGGTTTTGTTTATTCCCCTTGAAACAACCCCTGAGGTCATGATTGGAGATGTCTCTGGCCTGTTTTTCCTTGAGCAGTATATTATTGTTGTGGATAAAAGCCTCTCAAAAGGAGTATTTATTTTTGACCAAGATGGAAAATTCCTAAGAAAAGTTAGCGGATATGGGTCGGGTGCTGATGAATACGGAGAGATTACTGATGTCACCATAGATGAGGATAATAACTTGATTATTATTCTGGACAATGAACGTTCAAAGCTTTTCTATTACAATCTTGAAGGAAAATTAGTCACTTCACGAAATGCGGGATTAAGGTTTAATGAGGTGATTTATGCAGGTGGTGACACCCTATTATTGTATAGTAAGAATTCAGGTAACGACCACTATCCTTCTATAGACAGCTTTAGCGTTCTTTTCCTGAAAGACCTAAAAGAGGTAGTATTTGCTGATTTTCCTGAACCTGCGTATTTGAGAGATTTTCATTATTTTTCACGCAGGCATATTAATAAATGCGGGGGTAAAATTTATCTTTTTCCCAGATTTTCTGATACTGTTTTTCGCCTTGATCCAAGAGGAAATAGGACATCACTATATAAGCTTGATTATCCAAAACTGGTACCACCAAACTTTTTTAGGAATGACCTCAATAAAAGAATGTTCAGGGGTAAGATCGGAGAAAACGGGTATTATTATTTTATGGGTTTTTTCCAAGAAAACAGTACTACTATTTTTACACTACTTAACGGGGGGGCGAAAAGCAATTCTTTTTCCAATATTATTATAAATAGGAACACCGGAAACGTTTTAAATGTTTCAGGGTTTCGCATGGAGAAAAATTACAATTTTCCCGGATTTCAATACCCAATCCTGGTTGCCGGAGATAAATTTGTTTCTGCAATTCCTTCTTCCCGGTTACTACAATTAAAGGAATTTCTCGACAGCTCCTGGGTCAAGCCAGAAAATTTTTCAGCGGAGATCAGAAGGTTGTTCACGAGGGTTCAGCCAAATGGCAACCCTATTCTGATGGTCTACAATTTCAAAGAATTTTGAGACATGAAGCCGAAAATCCTTATTTTAACGCTACTTTTCCTGTTAATTATATCCTCGGGGTTTTTATTCAAAAAGGTTCAATTATTAAAAGATATTATATACGAGCAAGCGCAACTGGACTCTGTCAGCAGGATAAAGTTATTCAGGCAAGGTCAAGTGGCCGTTTTGCATGGAGAGAAAGTAACCTACCGGTTACCAGACGCCGGTAAATTGTTTATAAGTGATATGGCAGGAATTAGCTATCCTTTTGCCCAGCTTATTGACGGGAAGCCCCGGCTTGTTCTCCGGTTTACAGAATTTAGCTGTGATGCGTGTTATATCCAGCAGATTCAGAAATTAAAATCACTTGCTCAGATAATTGGCACGAATTCTATTGTGTTACTTGTTTCTTTCAGATCAAATAGTACTCTCGCCTTACTGAAAAATACGCATGGGTTTCTTTTTACAATTTATAATGTGGACAGAGAAGCTCTATACGATGTGCCTTTTGAAAAACACAGGATGCCATATTACTTCCTGTTAAATGATATGGGGGTTTGTACTAATTTTCACTTGCTTGATAAAGATCTGACTGAGCTAAATGAAATTTACTTAGAAAGAATAGAATCATATTTCAAAGGGTATTAACTTTTATTTTGTATTTGATCATTTAAATTAAGTCAAGAGAACTGTGAATTGTAATTAACATGTTTATGTCTATTAACAGGATGACATATAGGATCGCCCTTTTTTTTTTATTATTCTTTAGATTTTTTCAGCCCTGTTTTTGCCAGCATCAAGTTATAAGAGGAATAGTTGCAGATTCCCTTGATGGTAAGGTTATTTCACTGGCAACTGTTGCTGTCTACAGAGCCAATGACTCCTCCTTATTACATTTTCAACTAACGAACAATTCAGGCGAATTTAAAGTTAGCCGAATGCCCAACGATCCAGTATTCCTGGTTATTTCCTGTACAGGTTACAAAGTCTATTGTATGACTTTTGATCAGAAAGAAATGGCGAAGGAAGTCAATATCGGATCAGTATATCTTGCCAAGGATACTGGTTTGCTAAAAGAAGTGTTAGTATATTCATTGCCAGCCCCAGTTCTTGTGAAGGATGGTATGATCGAATTTTTTGCTCCGGCTTTCCAAATACCTCCCAATTCGCTCGTAGAGGATCTTTTCAGAAAAATGCCTGGGATTGAAGTTGACAAAAGCGGGATGATCTTTTTTAATGGAAGAAAGGTCAACCGAATAACGATTGACGGGAAATCTTTTTATGGCGGCAATACAAATGTAGCGTCACAAAATCTTCCAGCTGAAATGATCGCAAAAGTGCAGGTCATTTTGGATAAGGAAGAATTAGAACGAAATCCGGATGCTGATATTCAACAGATAGGACATGTTATCAACCTGGTTCTCAAAAATGGTGCAAGAAACAAATGGGTAGGCAGGTTATATTCAGGAGCAGGATCACATGAAAGGTTTGAATTGGGTGGATTCGGGAACCTCATCAAGGAAAAGGTACAAGTTGGGCTAATCGGTGTACATAACAATGTCAATAAACACACTATAGCAATCAGGGATCTTCAGGGGTTGAGTGCTTTCGGAAAAGGGGGACTTCCTTTTTATGCCATGGAAGGGAAAACTCAATCCCATTTACTTCAATTAAATTTATTGCCTTATTTCGAAAGTGATGCCGGAATTTCCAGGTTTGCAGGTTCAGGGATTAATCTAAACTTATCACCTCATTCGAAATTTAATTCTTACCTGCAATACCTGTTTGGGAACAAGCTGTCAACTGTTGAAAATGCTGTTATCAGCAGGCAATTTATAGGTGACACAACCCTGACCACTAATTCAAGATCAGGTAGTTCGGGCAACGCCAACACACATAGTTTCAATTTCGGTAGTTTTTTTAGGTTAAATGACCGAACCGATCTTCGTATACGGGTCAATTATTCGCTGGCGATTATTTCAGAGCATCAGGATAATTTTATTAATGCCCAAAGCAATCAGAACGGAGAACTGTCGAGTTTAAATGGTGACCAGCATGACCGATTAAAATATCATGATCTATCCCAAGATGCAACCTTATCCCTTCGATCAACCAGCAAAGAGGGAAGACGACTGACTTTTTTTGAAAGTATTACCCATTCGAAGGGAAGGGGAAATAAAATTACGAATTACCTTACAGAATTTTTCTTTCCACTTAGTGATACAATTTTGTTTAATCAATTGCAGGTCAGGAATTCACCGGCTACGACAGTTTTAACTTCAGTCGTTTATTCAGAACCGCTTAGTAAGGAATTCGTTTTAAGAACTGGTGTTAATAATAGCCAGGAGATTGAAAAAAGAGATATTTCTACATACAAAAACGGACAGAGCGGAAACTTTGATTCCGTTGTCAATGACCTTACTATCAAGTCGAGGCGATATTCCAATAGGCTATCCCCGTTCGGTTCTTTTTTTTACAGTAAAGGCCAGATAAACTACAATATTGGCGCAAACTTCCTTTATCAATATGTGAATTTCAGGTATGGAGAAAGCTATACAAATATAAAGCGCTATTTTCCTGTTCTTCCTTTCTTTAAATTTAACTGGAAGCATTATCAATTTTCCTATAGCCGCGAACTAGTCTTACCCTTACAGGAATACCTTACTCCAATCCCAGACAGCAGTAACCCATTTTCGCTGAAGTTGGGGAATCCTTTCCTAGATGCTTCCCGGCAAGATAAAATTCATTTCAGTTCTTTTAAGTTTATTTCTTCCAAGTCCTTATATTATAGCTTATCAGCGGGAATCAATTTTGTGAAAGGAGACGTCGCAATCAGCCGAAGCATTGATGCCCAGGGTGTCCAGACCAGCCTTCCTGTCAACGTCAACGGTTCCCAAATACTGTTTATTAACGGAAATATCAGAAGAGAGTTTCGAAAAAGCAAAGGGCTGGTTTATACTTTTAATGCAGGAGGAAATCTGACTTATAACTCACGAAAGATTATTATTAATTCCACTACAGGCCGCCAGAAATATTTTTCTATCCAACCCCGGGCCGGGTTTGACATTTCCAAAACTAATAAGTTTGATCTACGCTTTACATATGACTACAAAAGAAATGCTGCCAACTATACAACTTCCTCTTTCAAAGATACAAGGATACATGAGGGTAAATTTGAAATGGTGGCAGTATTGTATATTACGCAAAACGTTTTTTTTGAGAACAACCTTTCGTATCAATCGCTGCGCACTGATTCCCGTTCCGGAAAATCCGAAATTTTACTCAATAATTCTTCTCTTTCCTTTCTTGCCTTCCAAAAGAAGGCCCAGTTAAAATTACTCTTGTTTGATGTATTTAAGAAAAATAACAACATTTCGCAAATGAATATGCAGAATTTCCTTACCACTATAGAACAAAACGTGTTAACCAGATTTGTAATGCTCTCTTGTATTTATAATTTCAGAATAGGTAAGGAACAAGCTAATGCCAGAAAAAGTTTTTAGTACAAGGGTATGGCAATGTTTATTTTTTTTATAAAAGTTATGAAAATATATCTTTCATATTTTCTACTGTTTTTTTTATGCCTCAATATATTATCGTTACATTCTCCAGTGAAAGATCTTACATACGGGATTAATGAATTCAAGATGAATATATTCTGCATCCTGCTACTTTTAACGTGCCTTCTATATATTGCCTGGCTATTGCTTACTGTGCCCAGCAAAAGGACGGAGATTGATCCTATTGGCCAGGTTTTACTCGTAATCGCGGTTTACAATTCAGTCCAGACTGTTTTTGTCCGAGGGGACCCCATTTCCTATTTATTTTTGTTATGGATACCCATGGTATCGTACTTTATATTCCTTGAAATATATAAGCGAATGTCAAGAATGAGATACTTTCCGGTTCTAATACTTTTAACCATTCTGGGGGGCGCAGGCTTCCAATTTTTAATTGCCTATTTTCAACAATCCGGAATTTATAAATCGTATAATTCTTACTTTCCAATTACGGGAACTTTTCCTAATCCTTCGCCTCTTGCCATTTTTATTGCTACAGTCGTTGCTTTTACTGTGGGTTTCCTGTTTGTAAACTGGAGAAATCAACTTATGCGTGCCATTATTCTTGTTTTTTCCTTTATTGCTCTATTTTTTCTTTTTAAACTATTTTCAAGGTCTGCCCTTCTTGCACTGCTTTGCCTACCTGTAGCATTGGTTTTGATTCATGTGAACCGAATTTTCCAGACCAGGCGAAGGAAAATTCTATTCTTCTCTTTTTTGACTGCAATTTGTATTTGCCTGACTGTAATATTTTTTGAGGCAAAGAAGGAATCATCTAAAGGGAGGCTTGTTATCTGGAAGGCAGGTCTTGAGGTTGTGAAGGAGCATTTCATTACGGGTACCGGATTCAACCGTTTTCCACAGGAGTACAACCTGGCTCAGGCGCGATATTTCCGAACTCATTACAATCTCAAGGATGTAGATGGAATTTATACAGATTATTCCAGGACAGCATGTAATGATCCATACCAAATAATTTTTGAGCAGGGCGTAATAGGTTTATTCCTATTTTGCTTTTTGGTATTTCTTATTCTGATACAGGGTTATTATTTTATCAGCAATATGCGTGGCAAAAAAATGAGTCTTCAATACATGGTCGTGGGGGGGAGTTATAGTGCAATACTTGTAATTATTATTTCTTGCCTATTTTCAGACCCTTTTCAACAATTTCCGTTAAGGACCCTTTTTTTCTTTTTTTTAGCGCTTGCTTCAGCAGGTTCCGTGCAACAATCGTTTGTTTTTCGGTTTTCATGGTATCCGTTCAAAAGTATTCGCGTTAACTCTATTGCCTGGGTTTTGTGTCTTACTTTCATTTTGGGATTTATAAGTATAAATATCATTCATAGACATGAATCGTTAATTATGTTTAGAGAAGAAGTATTGAAAGTTAAAAATTCAGCTCATTCAAAGTTTTTGAATCATCATGAGTATTTTGTCCTTACTGCCGGAGAATACCTAATCAAACAAGGTAAGCGTGAACAAGCTATCCAATTTCTTGAGAATGCTAAGATGAACATATCACACTGGAAAATTTATACTAATCTTGGGCTTGTCTACCTTGATAAAAAGGCTTTTTCAATGGCTGAGTCAAACCTCCTGACAGCTCATTATATGGTACCTCACCTTGTATACCCCAAATTCCTCCTTTCAAAAGTATATTATGAAAGCGGGCAAAATATCAAATGGAAGATCATGAGTCACCGCGTACTATATGATAAAATTAAGGTGCCTTCTTCCTCTATTGAGACTATGCGTAATGAAATCCGATGGCTCATGAGTATTAAAGATTGATAACTAAAAATTTGAATATATGATCAATTTAGTAATAAATTTGGTA
>CAZROT010000016.1:0-28232 GCA_964601895.1 uncultured Yersinia sp. | reverse complement strand
TAATGATGGAATAATTGGTTGATGAAATCCTTGCCACATATCAGCTAATTCTCGCACTATAATTTGTTTTCGTACATGATGTTCATCATAAATGCCTTTATCGTAAAATAGTAAATTATTTAAGTGATATCGAAGAGATTGCATCTTAATAGTTGGAACTTTTAGTACAGCTGAGTTCCATTTTTTGCAGACTAGCCGGCATTTAGTTAAACTTTCATTATCGAAATTTGAACCATAATGTTTGAAGATAACAACTTCTGCCATCTTAAAAATTTTTAGTTTTGGTTCGCAAAACTATTTATTGTAGAATAAGTGTTCAATTTTTAGATGTTATTATATTTTTAAAAATTTCCAAAAATTTTGATGTATACACCTAATATCTGGCACCATATTGAATTTGCTGAAGGAAAACGTTATAAATTGCATGTAGAAGATTTAAAACTATTTTCAAATACAGGTATCTGGGATTTATTAGATATTCGTCCAAATGGTGGTGGAATTTTGGAACCTCGTAATACATACATTCCAAGATATATATCAACATTTATGGTATTTATGCATCATTTACGTGGTTACGAAGTAAATGTTAAATATGTGGTTTTTGCAATTAAAAATGATACTCCAGATCAACACATGGATCTACATAATTTTGTGAAAATGCTCATATCAGATAATGCAATTTACAAAGTACATAGTATGATTAATGTGTTAAATGACATTGCATATATGGTATGTCCCAAAATGTTAACTGCAACTGAAAGACATGATGCGAAACTGCGTAAATCCCCTAGATATATAGAGAAATGTGCTTCTGTATATGAGCAGTTGGAAGAAATATCTTCTGCTGACAAATATCTAGATATGCCCCATAGATATTTACTAAAAAAGCTAGATAAAGCAATGATAAATAATAGATTTGAAGAGTTTAAGACGGAGCTTAATGTGAAGTTACCATTAGTATTAATTACATTAGTAAATTTGTTAGGTACTCTTACAGGTAAGGAAATTTCTCCAAATTTTGAACAAAATATAAAGCAGAGAATCCGTAATGATCCAGATTTGGCACAAGAGTTGTATAAAAAATTAACTGATTTAAATATTCTTCATACAATACGAATGATAGTTAGTTGTTTGTCAGCATTTGTTGAGCTTTAAATTTTTTGTCTTAAAAATTTTTAAAAGTTTTAAAAAAATCATTAATATACATTATGACGACAATTTCTGGTGGTGCATTGCCAACAGCTCCTCATGATAAAACAGAATGCGCATGGGGAGTAGAACCAGCTGAAGGTGGCATGTGTGCTAAAGATTTACAACATAAATATAGAGATTTTTTAAAAGAAAAAGATCCGCTGTATGGTGCTAGAATGAGTAATAAAGAAATGTTAACTCGGCTAAAAAAAGTACTAAATGTAGAAACAGAATCGGCCATATTAGAACATCCAGATTTTAAATCATACGTAGGAAGTGGAGTAGCTAGAAAAGTGTTAGATTCTAAATTTAAGATTGAAGGTCCATGGGATGATACACTTATGGATAATTTTAAGATAGATTACACATTAGATGGATTTGCATCAAAAGAATTCGAAAAATTAACTGGTAAAAAATTCTACCATATACCATTTCAAATGATAGATTTTGCTAAAGTAGGAAGTGAACTATCGCGTGTTTCAGTTCCAAATATAATTGGTGCAGGATATAATGCTTTCGGTGTTGTATTAAATACAGATGTATCAACGGGAGGAGGTAAACATTGGTTTTGTTTGTATGGAGATTTGGATCATAAAGGTACTGAACAAGATCCCTATGTAATTGAATACTTTAATAGTAGTGGAAATGCACCTCATACTGATGTAACATTTTGGATGGAAAATGCATGCAAAGATATTATGCAAACCTTAGAAAAACATGCGGTTACTCTTAAAGCAGCTCAAAGACAACTTCAAACATCAAGAACTGAATGTGGTGTTTGGTCTATAATGTATATAAAGTCTAGGCTTGAGGGACATCCACCTGATTGGTTTTTTAAGAATCGTACAACTGATGCAGATATATTGGGTTTTCGTAAATACTTGTTTAGAAAAGCTACTCATTAAAAATTTTTAAAATGGAAAAAAGAAATTTTTTGTTTTTTTTGTACTTAATATAGTAGAAAAGTATAAATTATATATGGATCGGAGAATCATTTTAGCAGTTCTTATATTTTTAGTTGTTGTTTTATTAGTCAAACATGCAGTAAAATCTGCAGAAGACGCTGCTAGAGAAGCTAAAGAAGCTGCTGGTCATGATATTTCAGATCCTAGTGTAAACGGCCCTAGTCGAACAATTAGACCAGGCATTGCCGTATATGATTCAGTACCTTTAACAACTCCTAGCACAACTCCTATTTATACAAGTATGAAAATAGGTAATAGAACAATTTTAATAGCAGATTATACAGGAGTTCCAGTTTCTAAGAGCGGACCTTTAAAATGTGCAGAAAATATAGATACATACATTATTGATCTTAAATATGTACCTGTTGATGGAGATGATGTTCGTCCAGAAAATTTGCCTGAAAATCTAATTAAACTTGATCCTGATTTGGCCGTAGCTATGGCTGGACTAGATCAAGAATGTGGTTCTTGTATGACACAAAAACGAACTCCAGAATCAGTTCAAGATATGTGGATTGATCCTACAGGATTATTGGTTGGATTAATATTGGAAAGGGCAAGAGAAACAGTTGCTAAATTAAAACAGAATCTTATCGATCAAAATGTATCAGATTATGATATTGCCAATAAATACAATAATGAACTTACATTTATGAAAAATTTACCAGTAGACACATGTTGTGAAGATTTAGATGATAAATGCAAAGCATGGAGTGAAAATAATTTATGTGTTGTGAATCCGGAACAAATGTTGAAAAATTGTCCTAAAAGCTGTGGCTCTTGTTCATATTCTTCTGACCAAATTACAAAATTAACTCAAATTAATATGGATCGGACTATACCAAATTGTGCTAGTGATTTAAGTAAAGCAGGGGAACTGGCGTTGGCTAAGATTACATTGGTTTAAAAACTTTAAAAACTTTAAAAACTTTAAAAAATATTTATTTTTTCATTTCGGACAAAGCTTCCGTAAGATTTTCAACTTTCATTTCAAGATCAGAAATTTTAGCTTGTAAATATGATATAGGGTCACCATTTTTATTATTCCAACGTTCTTTAGCATGAAATGCCATAGTTGCATCACGTACACAACTTAAACACAAGTTACATAAATGGCCATTAGCATCCCATTGAAATCCGATTGATGTTTGTGCACTTGAAGGATTTAATTCGCAACTGTCACACATATCTAATTCTCCGATTTCTAATTTTTCTCCAACATACAATCCTGTATAGGAGACAACACATCCCGGGAATGTTACATTTTTAGTAACAGAATTAGCTTCCATCACATGTGCAAAGTTAATATTGCTGTCAGGATGAATGAATACATTTGGGCCAGTGGCAATTATTGTTGAATTTGGCAAATCACAACTTGCATTGTGTCCAATAACAATACAATTTCTGAATTCTTCTGGCTTTTCCGTTCCTTCACCGACAACAATGCAACCTGGATCACCAGTTATACCTCCTATAAACTCTTCTGCAGCTCTTAATTGATCAGCTTCCATTTTAATTTTACCAAAAAAATATATTCAATTTTCATAATTCCACACACGAAACGTTACATTTATTCGCGTTTTTTCATATTTATCATGATCTGCAATACTTTCTTTACGCATTCCGTGCGTGTAGTTTTCCTGGCATTGTTCGCCCATAAAAAGCAAGGATCCATGGAGTAATAATAGTTCACGTGCTTCACCAGATGTATCTTTATTTTTAAAACTAAAAGTGCGAGACACTCCAAGAGATATAGATGAAATTGACTGAGTATTGCCAAATTCCTCATTATCACTATGGAATGCTATGGCATCTTTTGCACGTATATATCGATTACCTAAAGCAATGTTATAAGAAGCTCCAGTACGTTTTTCAACTAAATGTTTAACGGCGAGTAACTGTTTGGGCCATTTTATAACAATAATATCTGTACCCCAAATAGGAGGAATAACAAATTTTGCAGGATTATCTACTATTTCATCATTTGCAAAAACAATAGTTTGGCGATTAAGTGGTTTGTCATTATATTTATTCACTCGCCATCCATTTATAGCGTTTAATTCTATAAACAGCTTATCAGCATTTTCTATTGGAAGAAATTCTTCCTCATAAAATGATTTTGGCGATTTAGATAACAAAGGTAATATTTGTTCCATTATGTATTTTACAAAAAAATAAGAATCAAATTTCTTTTTTTATTTATTCGGATGGATCCACTAACTGTATTGCCAATTTTCTAACGGCAGATAAATCTAATCGGCGACCGCTATCAGCTTTTGTATACAATGACGGTAATTTTGTTTTATCTGCCAAATATTTATGATATGTTTCGATTTTGGAACGATTTTCAGCGCCTGGTTTACCTGCGAATCTTTTTGCTAAAACTTTTGGCAAAACATCTACATAAACAGCAGCACATGTAAAATTAATAGATTTATATAAACAAGTATCTAAATTTTCTGTTGAAGCCAGACTATCCATGGATTTAAACAAATTTGCTAATGTATTGGCTTGATCATTGAAAGTTTGTTCAGCTGCACCTAATATTTGCCGAAAAGCAAGTTGTTTTTCCAATGCATGATTTGCTATGTCTTCAATATTATGACTATTTAGTATTGGTTTTTTAGGCTTGACGAAAATTCCTTCTGGTTCAATTAACTCATCAGCAAGTTTAAGAATTTCCATTTTTATTCTTTTCCTCTCTAACAGAAACTCCTTATTTTTTTCAATATCTGCCATCAAAGCATCTATTTCTTCCATTACAATATTTAACTGCTCAGCCGTACGAATTTCGTTAATATTCGCAAAACAAATTCGAGCTTTATTTTCAATACCGCATATATCTACTTTATTTAATGCATCCATAACTATTTTTACAAAATCAACTATATATTGCAATTTTTCGCCAATAGATGCGTCTTCAGTAAGAGTTAAATTCAAATTAATGTAATCATCTTTTAGCGTCAATGCTGAAAACGAGAATGATGCAACTTCATCGCCCATTACAAAAGCCTCAGATTTCAATTCGGTTTTAGATGGAGCATATTTATTTCTGTGTCTAACATAATATGCCAAAAATTGCTGTAGTTTTCCATTTACTAAAATAGATTCTATTTGTTTTTGAAGTAAACTATCTAAACCGCTATCTTTAGAAATCTTATCTACAAAATCAGCATCATCAGATTTTGCAAAACTTTCTAACTCCTCAGCTGAACCAACTTTAAATGTATCAAAAAGGCGCTTTTGCATCATACTCTTATATTTAGGATTTTCACGCATAGCTAAAAGATCATGTTTGTATGATTCTACCCATATAGTTTTAACTTCTAAATCTTGATCAAGTGCTGAACCCCCGATATAAACATCATCTTCAGCACCTCCAATAATTTTTACCTTTTGCTTAATACGTCTGGCATCAACATCTACACCACCTTTAATTAATTTATCTCTAGTTGCAGAATGTAATTGTTGGAATTCATTAGTACGTAAATGTTCAAGGGATCCTCCTTTTTTCTCAAGTAACTTAACTAATGATTTATCGACCAACCTAATTTCGGCTAGTGCCATTTCTATTTTGCGGCTCATTTCTAGTAAAATTCCGGAAACATCCGCTAGATTTTTGATGGGCTGAGGTGTTTCGGATGGTGCGGTTTCATTACCTCCAACAACTGGACGAATTGCATTGCTTAATGTAACTAAATATTTTGCAGAATTTTCCACATGTTTTTCAAATGATATAATCTTTCCTAGTACATATGTAACTTTTTCGTCGTTTTTAGATGTTTTAGCGTCTATTAATTTTAATAATGCTCTAAGAATTGTTTTACGTTCGTATGTAGCTGAGTGACTATCTGCAATCAATAAATTCATAGTTGACGCAATAGTCATATAATTTTTGAGAACATCTACGTAAACTGTGCCGAATTTCTTCACTTTGTCTATGTTACCAGCTGCTATTTCTTTGTTTACACGTTCTGCATTGGATAGTACTTTGTTATTAATTAATTCCATAGCCTTATTTGACAAAACTGTCGCTAAATCAATGACAGATGTGGCTAATTTATATTTATCTTTTGCTTTTTTAAGGGTGTCCATTTTTTCGAAAAAGTTTGAAAAGCTAAGATAAACAACTCTATATTATATTTCTTAATTTTTTCTTAATTTTTTCTTAATTTTTTACAAAAACAAAAAATACATCTAATACACAATTCTTAGTCTTTTATTAGAAGACAAATTAAACATATCGTAACAAATTGTCTCCATAAATCCTATTCTCAAATCATTAGCTCTCACATATTTCGATTTAGAAGATATAAGCTCTAAGTATTCTTGTTTTCTAAGTAAATGATTATCGCGCATATGACTTTCAATAGAATGGAGATTTCTATTCTTTTTTTCCTTCAAATGTCTACGATATACTAAACGTCCTTTATCCTTTTTTACTTCAGATATATCAACATCTCCAAATCTGACACGCTTTAATTTTTTTAAATTTTTTAAATTTTTAGACATCTCTGTTTTTACTTTTTTAATGTTTCAGTTTTTCTTTTTTTCGAATAGACGCTTCTAAATCATCATATAGAGGATGATTTTCATACATTGGACTATATGCACCGACATCAGGCATAAATTCAAAGATCGTAATAGTTTTATTATCTATAGAATACATAAATTCTTTCTCAGTAGTTTCTCCTTTATCATTCTTAATAGTAATAGTAACGGACTTTGCTTTCACTGTTTTTTCTGTTAACGGTTGACATCTTGAAGGTGTCTTAATGTCTTTGTCTAAATCATCTATAAACAAAGGTTCATCGGTTGGCATACACATAAGACAATGTTTAGAATTATCTTTTTTAGAACTCGGATCTCCATAATGTATAGGACAATCAATACTAGCTTCTTGGGCAGCTTCCAAAAAGGAATCTATTAATTTTTGATTGTTAACACTTTTCTTATATAAAGTTACATCTGTAGTATCTTCCTTTGCCATTTGCTTTTGAATATGCTCAATTTCTTTAAGTTTACTAATAATGTCAGCTGGTGGATAATCCGATAGATAAATATAAGGTTGTACATTTCTTTCAGATTCTGGAAGAGCTAAATGACTGCCCATTCGTACACCTCTGGCTAATACTTGCGCTATGCGGGCCCAATGCCAATATGGTTCCATAACATGAATATGTCGGATATTTTTTAAATCAAGACCTTCTGCACCAGTTGATGTTACTAGAAGAATTGCTAAATGTTCGCCATGTTTATTTTCTTCAGAATTAAAGATTTTTACGATTTCGGAACGCACATCAGTGTCAACTTGGCCTGAAATAATCGCGAATGCTGCGCCCTTTTTATGTTTTAAAGCGTCATTTAAGTCCTTAATTTCTGTGAACCCATGTGCTTGCAATGCTCGGCCAACAAGTTTCACTCCAGAATCAATAAACTGTGAATAGATTAATCCGGGACCCAATCCAGCCTTTTTAGGTTTAGCTGCTTTTTCTTTGGCACCCATGATGTGTCTTAAATACCAATATCCATCGGATTCACGGTATACATAGAATTCACGATTTTCATATACTGTTTTCATGATGCCCGATTGTGGAATAGTTTTGTCAAGTTTAAGATAAATTTTCGGATGATCTTTTTGTATTCTATCAACTAACTCTTCTAAACATTCGGAATCTCCAAGAGAAGCTATGCCTATGATATAATTAGAGTCTGATCGTGTTTTATTAATAGCTGCATATCCTGGTTTAATTATACCAATTCCTTCTATGTTTTCTCCTTTTTTGGATAAATATACTTTTACATCTGAATCTGTGAAGTCAACTTCTGGTGGAGATTCATAGATTTTTTTGTATATTTCAAGTGCATCTGGAATTTCATTTCTTGTCATTTGCGAAATAACATAATCACTACCTCCTTTTTTTGGATTAACATGTTTGAAATAAATGAAATCATTGTCTTTATTAATTACTTTAAAGTTCAACCGTGTATATGTTTCATATCCGTATTTTTTGGCATATTCATGTGTTATTTCGGCGGTTAAAATGTTAAAATCATCAAATGCAATTGTTAATAGCATTGTCGCAATTCCTCTACCACGATACTGTTTTCTGGAGCGCATATATTTTATATGACCAGAATTTGTTTCAGGCTCTATAATTAAATAAGAAACTATATTATTATCAGCAAGCGCAACGTATCCTACATAATTCTTTTTAGGAGCCACATATTTATCTTTAAATTCTGTATTATGAATTTCTTCTATTTTAGCTAAATCACCTTCTTCGATCGGCCGAGCTATAAGTGTTACTTGTTTATACTCTTGAACTCCCCCAATTTTTTGTAAATCTGCATTATATTCAAAATGAATATGTTTACTGTCTTCACGAACAACATTAAAATTCAATTTCGTGTATGTTTCATAACCATATTTTGCAGCATAGTCTTTTTCCATAGATGCCGTAAGTCTTGTGAATTTATCAAATGCAAGCATTAATAACATTGTAGCTATTCCTCTGCCACGATATTGTTTTCTTGTCCGCATATATTTTATATGACCTGTTTTTGAATTTTTTGATTTTTCGGGTTCGATAATCATATATGTTATTATTTGTTTATCTGCAATTGCAACAAATCCAATTGCGTTTTTCCCTGGCATCTGAAACTTGTCTTTAAATTCTGTATTATGAATTTTTTCTATTTTTTCCAAATCATCACGTATAAGTGGTCTGGCAACAACAGAGAATTGTTTATACACTTGCAGCTTTTTGTTAGTTTCATCATCGATGTTTCCTATATTTTCATTACTGCCTTTTTTGCTAAGCTTTTCTTCAATGAACGTAAAGGGGCAATGCCTTTGAATATTATGTAGCATTTTAAGGATTTTTGGAGACCAAATTTCCAATCCCATTTTGGTTTCGTCATCTTTTCCTCCAGAAAATGCGCTACTTCCTAAATCACGCAAATTTACATCTTGTATCTTATCAAGATATTTTTCATAAAGTAAATATCCTTTAGGATTTTTCCAAGTTTTCGAGGCATAATCTGGAAATAGGAAATTACTTAATTGGCGAGATCTTACTCGATACGAAGAACTCATACCTTGCGGTTTTTGCAATGGTGCTCGTGCTACAGAAAATTTTGCACCTCTTTGAGTTTCTTCAATTTCTCGATCACGCGCTGTAATGTACGCGGCATATTGTCGTCCAGACATGGGAACTCTATCAATAATTATTGGTAATTGTTCAGGATACAAAGCACGTTGTGATGCATCATCAGCGCCATAATATGACACTAAACCAACAATTCTGTTAACAAATTTGTCTTTATGCTGAATAAATGTTCGTCGAACTGATGCAGTTAAATCATTTGTATCATCAGATGGTTCTTCATTAGTTGAAATACCTATAAAATACTTAGTAAAATCAAGATAATCTTCTCCAAATAATGTATGATCACCAAGTGGTCCTGCAATCATATTCATTGCAATCGCTAATTCAAATGGATCATTAACAATAGGAGATCCCGTAAGCAATATAACTTTGATATCTTTTGCTTTCATAATTAAATGATACAAACCAGCGGCATTTTTTGATCCATTTGAGATAGAATTAAATAAGTTATGTGCTTCATCAATAACCAATACTGAATGTTCTAAATCTCCTATTTGTTCTAATTTTGCAAATTCTTCAGCATCATCGGCAGTTATAACTCCATCATCAAATGCATTCATTTCAGTATCTTTCTTAATAGCACGATGTACTTGAGTTAACATATTTGAGGCATTTAATGAAATAAATTGATAATGTGTATTTATATGTTCTGTTGAATCGGTTATAGGTTTTCCTTCAGATTCTGCGACTTTGTTACGATATTGGGCAATGCTATCTCGGAAATTATTATGTAATGATTTAGAGGCCATAAATATAATTTTACGATCACTTTCTTGTTGAATAAATCCTTCGCAAATGCTGTTGCCAAGAATAGATTTACCTGCACCCATTTTGTGATATATTAAAAGACCACGTACCCAAGGAGTTTTAAGGACATATTCGTATACAAGACGTTGGTGATATCTTAAAGGATCGTTTTTATCTTTAACAATTGATTTCAAAAGCTCGAAGTTTTGCTTTGGAAAACTGGTGCTATTTCTTCGCATCTGATTTTACAAATCGAAATTATATAATAATGAGAATAGAGTTTAAAATGATATTGTATCTTTTTTATCTTTTTTACCAAAATTTATTAGAACAGAATTTTTATTTAAAACTTTAAAATGTATAAGAAAAAACAAATATGTGCGGAATTTTCTTTCATATTTCTAAACTTCCGATTAAAGGAGATAACAAACATGCTATCGAAGCTATGTTCGCAAAATTACAACATAGAGGGCCAAATGCTTCAAAAATAAGATATTACAATGAAAAATGTAATGATGGGATTTCACAGACTTGCTATTGTAGATCCTACAGCAGCAGGTATGCAACCCTTTGAAGAAGACAGATTTGTTTGCATAGTTAATGGAGAAATTTATAATTATGAAAAGTTATTGGCTGAGCTACATCAATCTGATCCAGAATCATTTGAAAAATATCCTTTAACATCACATAGTGATTGTGAAATCGTGCTTCATTTGTTTCGTTCCATTTTAAATAAAGCCAATGAAGAACCTAATTTAAGACATTTAAGTGAACTCGCAAAAAGATTAGATGGCGAATTTGCATTTGTTATTTATGACACTAAAACACATAATACATATTATGTCGTTGATGAGATCAGGGCACGCCCATTGTTTATGGCTGTTACTCCATATGGAAAAGATGAAATATATTTAGCAAGCGAACAAAAAGCATTTGCTGGAATTCAATTGGTTAAGCCGGTACCTAGTGGAACGGTAGGAATCATTTATCCTGCAAATTCAAACATAACTAACTTATCATTTGTTGAAAATGCTTATTATGATTTTGAATACATTAAAACCCTAGGATTTAAACAACCAGTTTTAACATTTGAACAATCTGTTGGTAAACTGCGCAAATTAATCATTGATAATATGCGAAAAAAACTAAATCCTGAACGTGAATTTGGATTTCTTTTAAGTGGAGGCCTTGATTCTAGTTTAGTAAGTGGTATTGCTGCTCAATTACTGTCTCCTCATAGAATCCGAACATTTACTGTTGGATTTGATAAGAACGCATCTGATGTTATCGCGGCCCGTAAAGTAGCCGTACATATCAATTCCATTCATACTGAATTTATTTTCACATATGAAGATGGTATTAATGTATTACGGACAGTAATTTACAACAATGAATCTTGGGATCAAACCACTACCCGAGCATCAATTCCTATGTATTTATTGTTGCGTGCAATTAAACACCAACATCCTGAAATGGCGGTTATTTATTCGGGCGAATTAGCTGATGAAATCTTCATGGGGTACTACGAATGGCAAAATGCCCCTGACCATAGAGCTGCTCGCAATCATGTTATTAAACGTGTTAGAGATGTTACATATTTCGATGGATTACGCGCTGATCGCACGGTATGTTCAGTTGGTTGCGAATTGCGATTACCATTCTTTGGCAAAGATATTCTAGATTTTGTGCTATGGTCACCACCAGAATACTTTATGCCCCAAAATCATAATGGCGTTGAAAAATTTATGTTGCGCAAAGCATTTGAAGCATCTTTAACTTTGGAAGATGGTCCTGAATTTTCCGGAGTATCTAAAACAGTTATTCCAAATGATATTCTTTGGAGAACTAAACATGCTTTCAGTGATGCAACGTCAATTGTCGGTAAATCAAGCTGGAAAGAAGCCCTTCATGCCTATGCTAATAATGAAGTCACTGATTCAAGATTTGATGCACGTGGACATATCTATTCTTATAAGGCAAACGCAATTCAAACAAAAGAAGATATGCTTTATTGGGAAATTTTTAGTTCATTTAATTTTGAATCATCGTGTATTCCATATAAGTGGATGCCAAATTGGGCACCTGATGGCCTTACGGATGCATCGGCAACCGCTCTTTCCGGATTTACTGAGAGCAAATTGTGATGATTTGAGCAGATGTTGAAAAAATTATATTTTTTTCTAATGTTTAAAAAAGTAATTCATAATTTTCATTTTCAACTCCAAAATGTAACATGTTATGACCTGTTGACACTGGTGTTCCGGTGATATATGTTCAAGTCGATAGAGAATTATCGTTTTTTATAAAAATCGCCCTTTATAATGTTTTATGACCATGTTGAGGAAAATTGAACAGGGATTTATATGTTCATTTAACAATAGTATTGTGTTTTTCTAAAAAATAATCATGTTTATTAAATTGAATTGTTATTTACATATTAATAAAATATATAGTATAATTGATTAAAAATGAGCGATTATGACATAGATGAAGATATTACTGATAACGAAGATAATATTGATTTAGAGCCTATGATAATATTGACCGATGAAAATGATATTTTTCATGCTCCAGATATAGTAGAACAACATGTAAGTGAACTAGATAAATTAAATGATCTTATTAACATATTTAGAAATTCTAACTATCCGGACCATTTGTTAGAATCTTTAATTAAACTTAGAGATGATACTGCATCGTATAATGAATTAGATCATGCTCTAATTTCTCTATTAAAAGATTTATCATCGATAGATAATACGCCTATCTATCAGAAGAATCAATATTCTGAAATAGTTAACAAAATTGATGAAACATCATTTGTAATTTATTTCAAACGAGCAGGTATTTTTAAGGTATATCCTCCAAATACTTTACAACAATATATGCACGGACAAGTGGCATCTTATCCTGAATTAAGAAGGGACAACGAAATTTATGAAGTCGTCAGCAAGAAAAATCCACAAAAAATTATTATAATCATAGATGGTTCAATAGAAGAAGAATTGACTAAAATCAGAGACTATGTTTTCGAATTTTTCAGCAAATATAACGGTACTTTGGATAAGAAAGACATACTAAGTTTTAAAAATCCTATTACTAAGAATTTAGAAATTCTGGTTAATGGTATGTATGTGAAAAATTATGAAGACAAAGAAATTTTAATAAGACAACTATTGGATTATATAGAAGAGGAGGAGCGTAAGAAAAAATATCCTCTAGACATAGGAAAAATAGAGCCCAGACGATTATGTGAAATACCTGGCGCTGATATGTTTCTTATACCACAAAAGAGAGACGAAATTACAAAAACAGTTGATACTTTGTTAAGCTATGTATCTAATATAAATGGATGCAAGCTTATAGGTGGAAATACTATTAATATAAACATTATTAATAGCAATAATACAAATAGTAACATTGGCAATACTGAAACAAATAGTACTTTAGTTGTGCACGAATCTGAAGGATCGACTACTAATGATATAGATATGTTTATAGATCATATAAAAGAAAACGAACCGGATTGGTATGTTGGAGGCAAATGGATTTTTATAAATGTTCTCTATGAACATTTTGTAGAAATTTGTGGATTAAATATAAATAAGAACACATTTTCTAAAATTGGTATGAATAAACTCTTCACAAAAAGAGACAATAAATATATGGATAAAAAGAAAGGAAGAGCTGTTCTATTAATAAAAATAGACAAATTATGAATGTTATTTATAGTAATATTCTATTATCATAAAAAACACAATTATATTGTTAATTGAACATATAAATCCCTGTTGAGTAAAAATCAACATGGTCACAAAACAATATAATTACTATTTTTTTATAAAAACGACAATTATATGTTTGATTGGACATATGTCACTGGAACACCAGTGTCAACAGGTCATAACATGTTGCAATTTCGAGTTGAAAATGAAAAACTTAACTTTTGGATTTGTTAAAATCGCGTGTTTTAAAAAAGCATTTACATAATTATTATCTTTTTTTCACAAATAGCTTTTTAAATTAGAAAGATGGATAACATCTTTAACAGAACTTTACAACATTACATTGCAATATTCGCAACTTCAACAAATTTAGATGAAGAGTCAGACGCATTTACCCAACTTCGTTTAACTATTAGAGACATGGAATCTCGTAAAATTCTTAAACCCATTATTTTCTATCAAGTAATGATGACAATTCAGGCACTAAAATCCGTTGCACAAGTACATTTTATAGATGTTAAAGTAAAGAAAATTATGGCATTGCTATATCCAGAGGAACCATACATTACAGAACTAACACAACAAGTTATGGGCGCTATTCAAGGTGCTGATAACATTGCTCGGGCAAATCCGGCAAATGCGCCAGTTATTGATCAACTTCGTGCAAATGTTATGCAACCTGGCAACACGACATTTGTTCAAGCTGCAAAAAAGTTTGGCCCTCCTCCAGGAACATTTGCATAATTTTTAAACAAACACTTTACTTCTTCTAAAAAAAGATGAAAATTGTTCATACAGCAACTACTGGTGTCCGCAAAACAGTTGGAAAATATTTTGGACTTTGCTCACCTGGATTGAATTTTTACATACCATAGGTTCAAACTATTTCTACGGTATCTAACATGGCTCAACAACTGGGCTTTATTTATTCCATCAGAACTAAGGATGAAGTAACAACTGAAGTTCATGTTAGTATGCATTTTTACATTAGTCCTGAAAATTCAGACAAAGCACTATTCAAACTGGCCAATCCTGTAAAACAGATTGATTCGCAAGTAGGAAATGTTGTAAGAGCGCAAGGATCCGAAATGACATTGAGCCAACTTTACAGTTCTAGATCAGATATTGCCCAGTCTGTTTCCGCAGAGTTATCCGCAAAAATGTTGTCATATGGATATATTTTTGACAGTACCTTAGTTGGAAATATTGTTCCGCCTACAAAGGTAGTTGATGCAATCTCATACATAAACTTTTTAAAAAAAATATTTTTTTTAGAAATTTCATTGTTCAGCTAAAACAACAGCAACACCTGAAAAGATGTTGTTTTAGCTGAACCTATTTTTATAAGTATCTTTAAAAATCAATCTTTTAAACTTTTTATAAATCATTTCAAAAAAATTATTATTTTTTAAGAGAAGTTTACAAATCAGCATTTACGAAATCAACAGTTTCTGTCAAAATCTTTACAATACATACTTCCGTACCTTCAATAGGTTTACTAGTATCTTCATCTATTTCCTGGTCTAGAAGTGATGTGCAAATCATTCTATAAGTTTCATGTACAGCAATTTTAATCTTGTCAGCAACAGTTGATGTAGAAATTGGTTTAAGATTCTGAATTAGAATAGAAACTGCAAACAAATCGTCCTCAGCAATTTCAGATACGAGATTAATCTTTTTCTCATTATTAAATACTGTACCGTGATCTCCTTTCTTATCTTCAAAAACATGACTAATAATTAAAGGGCCATTTCCTTCTTTCTCAATCTTAATAACTTCTCCAAGCCGATCCCAATCAGCTACTTTATTCTTAAAATACTTGGCATCCCATTCAAACGACAAAGGATATTCGGGTTCATGTTGTAAGTCTTCGCGAATAGTACCATCATACGGTTCAATGTTTGTTACATCAACATTATATTCACTATCTTCATCCATAGTAGCATTATGCAAAATAACACGCAATTTTGATCTTTGCGAATGTCTAATGGACAGAAACGTAATTTTAGTATGATCTTTCTTTAAAGTTTGCAAAATTTGCAGAAAATGATGCAAGTCAACGCCAATTTCAAATGCTTGCTCACAATAATATCTGTTCAATCGATCACCTAGAATATCAATAAGCACATCGCTTTTTTCTAAATGATCTTTAGTAATCATACTAATTCCGTTTTCATGAAATTGCATTCGCACATTTTCTACTGATAAATTCTTAAACTCAGTAAAAATCTTCTTCCACATCTCAGGATTTGAATAAACCATCTCCATAGTTGTTTCCATTCTTTCATCCTCTGCTTGTACAGAAGGAGCATCAACAATACCTTCACGCGCCAAAGCATCTTTTGAAATCTTCTTTTTCGGACGGCCAGGACGTTTGCGTTTGGCGGCTTCTGTTTTAGCAGCGGCTGCTGTAGTAGTTTTCTTGACGGTGCTCATTTATTTTTCAAGATAGATTTAATTAAAATATTTAATGAATTAATTAAATTTGCTTTTAGAATTATTTGATAAATGTGTAAATGAAATTATTTTACAAAAAATAATTATTTTATTTTTTCATATTTTGTTCAAACCGATATTTTTTCAAGTAATTGACTCTTCTGTTGAATAAGAGCATAAATGTTATTTTTTTCTGTAATGTGTATTTCCAACATAGACACCAAAATGTCTTCCAATATGTCTAAAATTTTAATTATTGTTTTCACATTTGAACCGCCTTCCAATAACTTAAGAATCTTTTCTTCATAATCCCTTTTATAAATTGTAACAACATCTTTAATCATACCACGTTTCATATCATTAAGTGATTTTAAAGCTGTCATATAAATTTCAACATTAAATTCCGACCGCTTCGAACTAATATTAATAATGTATTTTAACGAATTAGCAAACACCTCCGGACTTCTTATTAGGCTTAATATGTTATCTTTTGTAACATTTTGCATCACATTTCTATAATCTTCTAACATATTAACCGCAATCTTTTTGCGAATAACAGCCCATTTAGTTTCTACTTGTTGTTTTTCCATTTTAGAAAGGTCAGCGGTTTCTATTAAAGGTTTCTGCAAATGCATGGTGATTGCATCTTCAAGAATCTCGTTGTATGCTTCAACACGTGTGGATGGAATGGATTTTATATTTGTAAAATCAGGAGTCATATACGCTGGTATTTCATAAATTTTCTCTCTAGCAAATATCGAAATATACCATGGAAATAGAACTCTAAAAGTAACTCCATCCAATGTTTCTAATACATAATAGAAATCAGTATGATTATCTATATCTATGTCACTTAACTCACTATCCATATAGTAAATGCCATCTTTCACAGCATCTTTTGATGTATCAGGTTCCAAAAATTTAATAGTTTGCGTTCTCTTAATCACAGTATCGCATATTCCAACATTCAAAGGTGTCATTAACTTATGTTTTTGTAAATAATTCACATCTGTTAGCAACCAAATATTATTTTCAATAGGACGTGCCAATCTCTTTGAAATAACAATAAACCCATACTTTCGGTCCTTTTTCGAAATGATTTTAGCAACCTTATTTAAACTTTCTATATTATTAGATGTTTTTACACCTACCAATTGTTGTATTAATTCAGACAAAGGTCTACTAGGACCATCTGGAATTAAACGATAACGCTGAATAAGTAATTGTACTGTTGATTTTCTATTATTTGTTTGACGAACCAATGGTGGCAAAATTTCGTCTTTAAGTTCTTCAACTAAACTATTAATGTATCTAACGGTCGGTCCATGTTTATTTTCATCAAGAATACTACGTAATATGCCACTATAGAGATCAATAATTGATAATCCACCAATTTTTCCTTTGTACTCATCATAAAGTTTCTTAATATATGTAAGTGTTTTAATAATGTCTCCTTCATGATCCTTGTGCGGAATTTTCATAGCTGCCAATATTTTATTAGTTAATAAATTTTCCGTAATCATTGAATCTGCATAGCTTTTAAAAGATTCCCAAGTGGATACAACTCGGTCATACATATCAGCAAGACCTTTTGTGTAATTATTTGAACTACTGTACGATGAAGACATAGATTCTGATATTGGTTGCACATATTTATTAAAAATCTCGTAAACATCCCTCATTTTAAGATAATCGCTTTTCATAGATCCATAATATTTAAATACATCTGATATAAATTCATGTATATCGGTGACGTCAGGTGTTCCGGGGGATTCACTATAAAGTTTATTTTTCACAACCGCTTGATAGTAGTTGTCTGTTTTACTATTGCTAACAGTTTTAATATTTTTGAGGATTAGTTCTGTTTCGTAGGGATAGCTTCCTGAAAAATTTGTATATTCTAATTTTTCGAAATATGTTTTAAATAATTCAGCAACATCTGTTATTGACATTTGTTTTTATAACCCAAAAACTATATAAACAAAAGATATTTATACGTATAATATAATTTTTAAAATCTTTAACATTTTTGAAATTTTTGAAACATGGATGACAACTACATAACACCAGATTTTGTTCAACAACCAAGGGCCCGTAATCAAGCGCCGCCCGCAGCACCAGCCGCTGCTAGCAACTTTTTCCAGGAAAACAAAATGATGATAATTATATTCGGAGTTGTTGTAGTAGTAGTGATATGTCTACTATTATTTGTAATGACTCGCGAAAAGAAACCAGACCCTAGTAAAAGACCTCCTCCAGGAAATCAGAACGGGCCTCAACCGCAAAATGCTGGTCCACCACCCATACATCCAGTACCACATCAACATGCGGATCCTCCACAACACGCACCTCAACAGAATGCACCTCCTAGAAACGTACAACCAGATATTGTTGTTGAGGAGCGACGAGTTTCTAAACCATCCATTGTAGCGCCAGTGATTGAAACTGCTGATGATGATGAAGTTAATAAATATATGAATCTTGGAGAGGAGAATGAAGAAGATTTAGAAAGTAGCGATGAGAAAGATAACATTGTTGTGAAAAAGAAAGTTAGTAAACCCGCTAAAAAGGGAGATTTTGATGATCTTGATGAGTATGAATCATCCGATTAATAATTTTTATTTATAAAAACTGATTTATAAAAAATTTACAAAAAATGCAAAATATACAGGACTGGCTGATTAAATCGATAATTATTCGAAATAAAAATCGTGATAGCAAAAGCAAAAAGAAAACTTTGGAAAATTCAAATTAGAGATACTTTAGAACCTTTAAACAGAGATGATTCGGATTGGCTTTATGAATTAATGCACGAAGGATTCTTTGTTTCTACAAATGAATACCTAGGCAGGGCGCCTTATCGAACTGGTAGTAAGCATTATTGTTTTTGGTCGAGAAGTTCCCATAAAATAAATGGTGTCTTATATGAAAAGTGTTATAATTTCTATATTGAAGGAGGTTATAGAATTCTGCATGAAGATTTTGTTATAACTTGGTTTTGTAATTCTAAAGCTGGGCAATTAAAACGTGTTTATAACGAAGGAAAAATTGTATCTTTTACATTACAGGGTGTCGTTTGGGACAATGTTGATCCAACACAACCTCTCTATAAAGAAGCTAAATTTCATCAAGTAAATTTATTATTTTTTGAAAAAGAAAAATAGAAGAAAAAATAAAGAAATTGATTAATGTTAAAAGGTTATTAACGTTATTAAAAAAATGGATAGTGTCGGAGAAATTGCGCTGAATATTGACGATGTTTTGAGAAAACTTTTTCCTCTCACAGAAGATGAAAAACGCATGACATTGCTCAACCAACATAATGGTCATTTTTACAAATATATGATCAACATTTGTGAAGATGATAGCTTACTTGTGTAAAAAGCTTTGGAGAGTCGCAAAAAATCCAAATGGTTACCAAATTCGCAAACAACCAATTGAAAATTTTAGTAAAATGCTTAACGCTCCGGAAAACAAGTTGCCATTTTGTTCAGCTACCTATCGTGAAGGCTTTTCACATGTGATTGAAATCACTTTTAGTACTAAGATATTTTAATATATTTTAAGATTGCTACAATATACTTTTTTTCTCTACTCATCTTGAAAAAGTGCATTCGAAAAGACAAAAAAACAATACTTTTTTCATTTCAAAAATATTTTGTTTCAATCATTTTTATGATATATAATATATATTCGTTCTTTATATGCAAATTTTTAGAATAGCAATTACCCTCGTATAAAAACACTCCTTTATATAAAAAATGCAAAAATGAAAATTGAAAAAGCATTTAAAGAAATACAGTCTTTTAATTTATAAAAGCACATTCATTCAAAAACTACTTGAAAATGTCAACAGATACTAAACGTAACCAACTCTCAAAAACCGTAGATCTTCTGATCCCACCTCCTCGCATTCGCATGCATGTTGATAAGATGACCATGAATCGTTCTGTTGAGGTACAACTCGCACCTATTCGCGAAAAGTTGCTTGCCCTTAAAAAGCAAGGAGCTCCCGCAGTTCCTGAGAAGCCCGAATCAAAGGCTGAGGCACCCGTTAAGGATGCATACAAGGCTGCTCTTAAAGAGTTTAACAGTTACGCATCACCCGAGTACGCTCGTGTTGTAACTATTTACGAATTGTGCAAGCGTCTATTGAAGATTACCGCACTTTTCGACAAGCAAACCGAATTGTCTAAAGATGATAAGAAGCTCAGCAAGAAGAATCTTGATGAGTTGCTCAAGGAACAAACAGCTGCTCGTGATGAGCCCACAACCGCAGAAGGTGAGGAGCCTGTTACCCTTGGATACACCGAATATACTCAAGGAGTCAATCTTGAGAACCACGAAGAAGTAACTGCTTTGCTTAATCGTCTTCGTGAGGAGAATTCAGATGTTGATCTGTTTTTCCAACGTGATGTCATTAGCAAGACAAAGATTCGTTTTACTGATTCATGCATTATTGCTTTGGCTACAACTTGCCAAGCCGGTATGTCTGAATTTGGAAGTCATACTATGGCAACCACACTCGAACTTGGAAAGAAGATCATGTATCCCGATCACTGCGTTAGCGCAGGAATTGAGACTTGTTCTTTGTATCCTTTGTTCTGCAATCTACCATCATTCCGTCTTATTGTTGATCGTCAAGAGCGTCGTCATCAATGGGATCTGGACCACAAAGAGTGGAAGGCTAAGCAGTCCAAGAAGAAGTCATCTAAGTCCAAGCCCAAGACAAAGAAGCCCGCTTCTGGTGCAAAGGCTGTTGCCGAGAAGGAAATATTCGAGACATTTGAGGCTCGCGAAGTTGATGCTGGCTTTGCATATGCTCAAGAACACGACGATGGAAAGGGTACCAAGAAGACCACTTATCTCTGGCGCGGAATTGACGACCTTGAAGAGGTTGAAGGTGCCGAGGAAGAGGAATCCGAGGAAGGCACCCGCAAGTTTGGCTTTAACTTTTACATTGGCCAAGTTTGTAAGAACCTCAAGGATCTTAACAAGAAGGATAATGAGGAATACGAAAATGTGCGCGTAAGCACAAACGTTAAGCGATTCTTCTCAAACTTGCTTATTGAGTTGATTCATCGCATTGCACCCCAAATTCGTCTGTTGATGAGTTACAAGGACGCCAAGACTGTCTCATACGAGATGGTTGTTACTGTCTTGAAGAGTATTCTTATTGATAGCTACACACCTACTGCAAGTGGTGATGTTGAGCTTTCCGCTGAACACCAGAAGCTTTTCGAAGATATGCACAAGAAGGTTGAAGCATACAATGAGTATCACAAGAGCGCAAAAGATGCTGTTGATGATGCCGACGCTGAAGATGGTGAAGTTGATGTTGATGCCGAAGTTGATGCTGACGCTGCTGAACCCGAAGCTGAAACTGAAGCTGACGTTGAGGCTGCACCAGTTGCTGCTAAGCGCACTCGTGGCGCCAAGGCTGCATCAGCAAAAGCTACTCCTAAGACTGCACCTGCTAAGGTAACAAATACCAATGCTGCTAAGGCAGCAGAACCTGAGCCCGAAGTTGTTGCAGAACCTGCCCCAGTTGTTAAGGCACCTGTAAAGGCTGCAACTCGCCGCACCACTCCTAAGAAGTGAATTATAAATCCGAAAAATCTAAAAAAACAAAAATACGCATAAGTGTTAAAATTATTTTTTTACTTAAGTTTTTAACATTGGCTACCAAAAAAAAATTGATTTTTCAGATTATATAACAAAACCTCACTAAAAATGTGGACGCGCGGAAAACCTGCCAAATATGCCAGACTATTCACCAAAGAAAATCAGCAGTTCTATGCATTTACCGTTCCATACAATGCCACCGGAACAAAAGAAGAAACACTCAATGACGAAGGAAAAATGAAGATGAAAGAAGCTCGATTAGCAAAACCAAAAGGAACAATTTCTGGTGAATGGTGCTTTGCACCTGCATCAGAATGGCGCGCAAGTCCTCGAATAGACTACACTAAATGGGACAGTATTCGCCCTCAATATTCCAAAGAAGATGTTGTTATCCTGCAAGCATCTCCGTTCTATATTACGTCAGCAGTCATTCTTTGGGAAAAAAAGAATCTTTCATCTGATTTCGCATACACTTGTTACGGACATGTATATCGAATTACTGGACAACAACTGGAATATGATGCATTCATGAAGAAATTTCCCCACTTTAATAGAGAAAAAATAAACAAATAATTTTCTAGTTTCTTTTTTTAGTTTCTTTTTTTAGTTTCTTTTTTTAGTTTTTGATTACGAGCTATTTCCTGAACCTCGAACAAAATCAGAACAACGTTCTTGTTCAGTTGGAGTTAATGCCGTAATTTCGCAATCAGGAACAATTTGTCTCAACATAGAAATAGTGCATCCAGCTAATTCCATACCCACATCAACATTTTGCATATTACGTACTTTAGTTAAGTGTTGATTAATGCGGTCATTAACTACTTTAGGATTATTAGCAAACATTTCCCTTACACGAGTAACTAAATGAATATCAAATTGCATAAGCTGGCCTTCTTCTCTAACTGCTGTGACTTCATTAGTTAATTGATTGCACAAAATTCCTACAACATCAGCATCAGTATTATCTGATTTCATAAGACGAATTAATGTAGAAAAATACACATCAAAGTTATAATTAAAATCGGGACTTTCTTTGCCGGTTCCATAACAAATGATGAATGAATTGTTATAACGATATGTTAGGCCTTGAGGAAGAACAGTTGTTACATCGAAAAATCTGCACATTGATACGCCAAAACGCTGACGAAAATAATCAACATGTGGATTAGAACCAGGAGTTTGGATGCCATTAATTACTGCATCATACATAGGGCGAGCATCCGGAATATTCTGAAATTCATTAAACCAATTGGTCTTCTGCAAAAGGTAATGAATAACAATATCCTTACTAACATTTGAATCAGGTGTCATGTCTACTAATTTTAACAATTCCGGTTTAACCATCTTTACTACATATCTATTTTCATAAGCCATAATGTATCCTGGAAACTCAGACACTGGAATAATATATTTCAAACTGGGAGCATATGATTGACGTTCGTTTAACAATTCAACCCATTTAGGATCAACATTTGGCTGATTGTTGGCAAGTCGACGGGAAGATTCTGTTAAAAATTTGGTTAATCTTTCGCGATATTCGTCAGGAGTGATTTGCGGAAGTTGTGTTTGCATGTTGTTTCTTTTTTACAATTTTTAAATTTTAAAAAGATTGTAAAAAAGAAACAACATTTGTTTAATTGTTTTTAATTAACTTTTTAATTATTCTTTAGTTATCAATAACTTTGGCTGTTTCGCCATCAGTAATATCATCGTCGTCTTCAATGTCTACTTCCAGATTTTCTTCGGATGTTCCGCCACTTTTTAGGTATAGCCATATAACGACCAATAACACTACAAGTCCGATTGCCCCATAAACTTTAGGTTCCATCTTTCGATTTATTTAAATCGAGTATATATAAATATGACTAAGCTTTTATAATATAATTAAAAAGTTACTTATTTTTTTAACATCAAACTCAAATGCTAAATATATTTATATATGTTCATTTGTTTTGATTAATTTATCGTTAATATACCACATTTTTCTACCATCCGAATTAGTTATTGCCGGGCCATCATCTCTATGTAATTTGCCATTTAAAAACCAAAATTCTGCTCCGATTCCATAAGTTATTGCTGGGCCATTGTTCCGATGTAATTTGCCATGTTTATACCAACGCAGTTCGCCATCTGCTAGAATAACAGCAGGACCATCATCTCTATGTTTTTTATCGTTTAAATACCAATATTGGTCACCATTTGCTAAAATAATAGCTGGTTCATATATTCTATGTCTCATACCATGTAATATCCAAAGTTGATCTCCATGTTTATTGATGATACATCTGGGGGTTTCTATTTGTTTTTTTGAGGATCTTAACGTTTCTAAAACATGAAACAGAACATATTTATCTAATGAAAACCATTCGCCTCTATAATGGTATTTTTTAAAATATGTATGTAGATCTTTTTCTAATTTTTGCATATTTGTAGTATCAAGATATGCAATAATATCCAATACGGCGGGATTCCCAGTTTGTAAAGTTCCTCGTCTAATAGATGTATCATTAGTTAGTCCTATTTTAATTTTATAATCTTTACGATCTTCTTGTACAAAATAAACTCTTCCATACATGTTTGAGTCTATTTTTGTATGTAATGCTTCTTCATATTGATTATCATATATAATATTTACCGTCTGTACTAAAGATGCTGTGCTTTCTGAGATATTTCCTAAATGGTCAATTATATTAGAAATTTTTGCGGAAACTTTATTATTCTTAGTATCTTTTATTTTATACGGTAGATAACTGCTAAGTAAAACATTTAAATTATCAATTACTTTTCCATGTTTCATGCTGATTTTTCTAATAGGTGTATCATAATATTTAATTCCGTAAATTCCACTCTTATCTGGATATGATTGAATCTTTCCGGAAATGTCCTCTTCATATTTGAATATGTAGTATATGAATTCCTCAGTAAACATGATTCTTTCATATAAATTTTTAAATACGATGTTGGTAACGATAATCTCCTTTTTATTGGTATTGTTATTTTCAAGAATTTGAATGTTGGGATCATTGGAACATAGAGATTTTTTTGTTTTAATAAAATTATATAGATGCATTCCTACTATTTTCATAGATTGATAGTCTACATCAGTTAATATTAATATTAATTTTTGTGAACTATCATCTCTTATAACTTCGTATATAGGTTCTGTTATAAAATCTACCATTAAATGATTATATAATTCTTGATATAAATCTGGAGTATATATTTTATACATATCAGCATTTTTGAAATAAATAATAGTAGAATCATCATCTATAAAGTTCATTTGAGTTAAAAACTTATCGCCATCAATAGTGTTTTTCATCTCTATATCTATTTTTTTAAGATGACTAACTAATTTCATGTCTATACGTGTAACTTTTTGAATTTGTCTGGTAGCTTCCTTAATTATCTCAATCATGGCGATCATCGTATCATTGTCATCATTATGATTATCTGCAATATGTCGAATATTATTTACAGCATTTTGTAATAATAAATATTCGTTTGTTAACACACCATCTATTGTTTCGTCTAAGTTTATTATATTGGGATCTGTCATATTATTTTGTAGATTATGTGATATAATTACCTAACCTTATGATAACATATCTGTAATTTATAATCTTTCAAAATATCTTAGAAAAGATTAGAACAATGAAAAAATAAGTGACTTTTATTGTAAACTTCATGGAATATGGTTGGTATTTTTATATATTCATAGCGTTCGCGCATGTGCGCGTCTGTACCGAACATGCGATGGTGTTTATCATAACATATTAAACACTTAGCTAAAAAACACTTAAATTGCACTTGACGTAACTTATAAAAAATAAAGCGCATGTTTATTTAAGCGTCATGGCCATAAAAATTCAATATATTTAATTTTACTATATATTTAATTTTACTATATATAAATATATATTATAAGTTATTCGGTTAATTCTTTTAATTTATCAAAAGAAACCAACATTTTATAGGTAGTGCCCTTAGAACGTTTGCTATTGAGAAATATCTGGTTTAATTGTTTAGAAATTTGTGATGAATTGTATGATTTACCAGGGAAAAACATTTTGTAAAATTTCTCTATATGTTTGAAATCAACATACATATCTTCTTTATACCAATCTGGTTTTGTATTGTAAAGGTACGTGTAGAAGGCTCTAATATCTTTTTTTGTCGGAGGACCACTATTAATAATTACTTTTGCAATAGTCTTATTTTTAATAGTTCCATTACCTGTGTTATTTATACTATTATTTATATTATATGTAACATTTAAAACAATATTCGATGTGGGATATTTACTAATTAACAAAGTTAAATCATCATTTATCCTACCGTCACGTCTATTTATTTTATTTGTTGGAACATCATAGTATTTAATTCCCGGAACACCACTTGCTTCTGGTTGTAGTTGAATTTTTTCAGATATTTCTTTTTCCTTCTTTGACATATAACATACAAATTTCTCAGTGAATACTGTTTTTTCCATTAAGTTATTAAATATAACATTTGTTACTAGAAATTCTGTCTTATTTTTATTTCCTAATATTCTTATATCAGGATCTGCATCATGGCTTACGCATTTATTTTGTTTTATAAATTCTGTTAAATTTTTTTCCACATTTTTTAAACGCTCATAATCCGGTTCATCAACTACTATAACAAGTTTTTGCGGGTGTTGATCTCTTATCACTTCATATATTGGTTGTATCTTAAAATTTGTTCTCATATGATCAAACAATTCATTAGATGCAGATGCTGCATACACTTTATATATTTCGGCATTTTTAAGATAAATAATCGTCGAATCATCAGCTATGGCATCCATTTTAGCTGAGAAATCGTCACTAAAATATGTATTTTTTCTTTCCTTATCTAGATCTTCTAAAGCATTAACTAGTTCCATATCTATACGTAGAATTTTTTCCATATTTTCTATAAAAATTTCACTCATTTCATATAATTTAGCCATTTTTGCCATGTCATTTCCATGTTGGATGATTTTATCGTACATAATTTGTCTAGAATTATTTAAAGCTGCCGCCATATCAAGAACTTTTTGACGTGCTGCTTCATCTCTAGCCTTTTGTCTAGCTAAACTAGCTGCCATAGCCTGCTCTTCTTGAGCTTTAAGAACATCTCTACGACTAATTATTCGCGTAACACTATCATCAATTTTACTAATGTTGTAACTAGTATCTATATTATCGTAAGACATTTATATATCTAATTATATTCCTTTAATATAATATTTCAATTTTAATTATCTAGAACGTTATACACAACGTAATAGTTAAATAATTAAATTAACTATAGGATGGATTTTTATTATTATGACGCTTAAATAAACATGCGCTTTATTTTTTATAAGTTACGTCAAGTGCAATTTAAGTGTTTTTTAGCTAAGTGTTTAATATGTTATGATAAACACCATCGCATGTTCGGTACAGACGCGCACATGCGCGAACGCTATGAATATATAAAAATATTTAGCATTTGAGTTTGATGTTAAAAAAATAAGTAACTTTTTAAAAATAATCTACATCTATAGAGTCATCTACAGTATTGCCCGAATCATCTGTTAAACCAATTATCGAACTATTATCCGGAGAAAACGCTTGTGTATCTTGTAATCCTTCGTCTAAATCATCTTTTAAATCATCTTCTAAATCACTATAATTATTTTTCTGTTATTCAATTATTGGATCATATCTAGTGGTATTTGAATATAATTTTCCATTGGTCTTACGATTACTATCCATAATTGATAATTCATTAAGAATAAAATCATTAAGACCTCCAACTTCAATATTATCCATATTTAATGTTTATATCATGCTGTAATCATGTGTTTATATCTAATTTTATTTTTTGTGAAGCTTGTATAATTTTTCCATTTTTTCAAGTAATAATACTTGGTACTATTTTTAGTACTGATATATCAGTACTACCTTTAAAATTATGGGGGTTCATAACAATAAATAGCTTTAATAACATTAATAGTACCAATATTATTACTGATAATAACATTACTACTCATACCAATAATATTTTCTTAACTGCCATTCCTAAAAATGTTAACAACATACATATGAGAATACTCAACATCTACAAATGTGATGTTGTAAAAAAATAAGTAACTTTTATTTTTTTAAAATTTTAGTTTGAACTATGTTCCATTTTTAATATTTGCGATTCTCTATTTTGTGCAGCTTTTACAACTCGCGACACATTATCGTTGCTTCGATCATTATAGTAAATATCAGAAACTCCAACTTGATCTACCGCAATACTTCGGGAATATTTGCGTACGTCTTGACTTTTCAATACCGCAATGTCTGAAGAGTTTTCAAAAGTTAGCACAATAA
>CAZROT010000015.1:0-41605 GCA_964601895.1 uncultured Yersinia sp. | reverse complement strand
TGGAGCGGGAAACGAGACTCGAACTCGCGACCCCGACCTTGGCAAGGTCGTGCTCTACCAACTGAGCTATTCCCGCAATACAAGATTTACTGCTTTACGTTATCTTATTTCAAATCCTGACATTCGATGCAGTGCATTCTACTTACCTGAAAGAGCGAGTCAATAAAATTATCGAGTTAATATCATCAGTTGGTGCTTTTTGCGGCGCTTCTGCTACGGCTCAAAAAAATGAGCCCAGGCAGTATTTAAATGTTGAAACATCGACCAGAATGTTAACATCATTGCAACATACAAAAGGATAATACTCGCAAGCTCCACAGGAGCACATGGACGCCATAAAAGCCCAACTAACGATATCATTTGAGCGGTTGTTTTTATCTTTCCAATCCATGAAACGTTAACACTACTATGTTTCCCAATCTCAGCCATCCATTCACGCAGTGATGATATAATGATTTCACGGGCAATCATGGTAGCAACCGGTAGAGTTATCCACCACGAATAGTAATGCTCAGCAACCAGAACCAGTGCTATCACAACCATTATCTTGTCCGCTACCGGGTCAAGAAAGGCGCCAAAACGCGTCGTCTGTTTCCAGCGCCGGGCCAGAAAGCCATCAAACCAGTCTGTTACTGCTGCAAATACAAAAATGACAGCGCAAAGTGTCGGTCCCCAGGTAAATGGCAGATAAAATGCCAGAACGAAAAATGGGATAAGTCCAATACGAAACAAAGTAAGCCAGGTCGGGACATTCATATGCATAATGTTACAATAACTGTTTGGCTGATGACGAGTTGTGAATGTTGATAGATATGGTGCAACATTCACTTCAGTGTTTCAATGCATGATAAATTTTCTCTGCAAGAGCCTGAGAAATACCCGGCACTTTCATAATTTCTTCAATACTGGCATTGAGTAAAGATTGCAACCCCCCCATATATTTTAATAGCATCTGGCGACGTTTTGGGCCTATTCCGTGAATTGATTCTAGCTCACTGGTATTTTTTAATCTGGCTCTACGTTGCCTGTGACCTGTTATTGCATGGTGATGTGCCTCATCACGTATGTGCTGGATTAAATGCAACGCAGGAGAATTTAATGGTAATGCAATCCCCTTTCCTTCTGCAGATAAAAACAGCGTTTCCAGGCCTGCCTGACGATCACTACCCTTCGCAATACCTATCAATTTGGGTTTCTCCCCGTTTTCGGGAAAATTTAATGCAGTAAAGACATTGATTGCCTGTTTTAACTGCCCTTTGCCACCATCAATAAAAACAATATCCGGGATTTTTTTTTCATCCATCACTTTTGCGTAACGACGCTTTAATACCTGCGACATCGCCGCATAATCGTCTCCTGGTGTTATGCCACTGATATTGTAACGCCGGTATTCCGATCTTACAGGGCCGTTTGCATCAAACACCACACAGGAAGCCACTGTTTCTTCACCCATAGTATGACTGACATCAACACATTCCATGCGCTTAATTTCAATCAGGTTAAGTAATTTTGCCAGGGCCTTAAGACGCTGATGAATGGTTGATTGTTGTGATAATTTTGTTTCCAGCGCAACTTGTGCGTTAGTGCCAGCCAGTTTTAAATAACGTGCACGATCTCCGCGAGGTTTACACTGAATCTGAATTTTACGCGCGGCCCTGTCTGTTAATAATGCCGCCAGCAGCATTTTTTCAGCCAGATTAAAATCCAGCAATATTTCTCCCGGCAAAGTGCGTGTCTCATTCCCCTGTAAATAAAACTGACCAATGAACGTCTGCACCACTTCGGATTTTTCAGTGCCATCAGGAATTCTGGGGAAATAACTACGACTACCCAACACCTTTCCATGACGGATGAATAAAACATGGATACATGCCAGACCAGCAGAAAACGCGATACCAATCACATCTAAATCTTCGGTATCACCAGATACAAACTGTTTTTCAGTAATCCGCCTGATAGTGTGGATTTGATCACGTGTGCGTGCAGCATTTTCAAAATGTAATAATCGACTTTCTTCCTCCATTTGACTGACAAGCTGTGTCAGCACCTGGTTATCCTTCCCTGATAAAAATAATCGCACATAGTCTACCTGACGCTGGTATTCTTCGTTACTTACTAATCCCGGGCAACAGGGCCCCAGACAGCGATTAATCTGGTATTGCAGACAGGGACGCGAACGATTGCGATAAACCGTATTTTCACACTGACGCACGGGAAATAATTTTTGTAACAATGTCAGTGTTTCCCGTACTGCATACGCATTTGGGAAGGGACCAAAATAATCTCCTTTTTCATGCCTGACACCGCGATGAATGGCAATACGAGGATGTTCTTCTGAACTCAGAAAAATAAAAGGGTAAGATTTATCGTCTCTTAACAGGACATTGTATCGTGGCTGATAAAGCTTGATATAATTATGTTCAAGTAATAACGCTTCGGTTTCCGTATGAGTGACAGTAACATCAATCTGAGCAATATTTTCAACCAAAGCTTCTGTCTTACGATTACTAATACCAGTACGAAAATAGCTGGTGAGACGCTTTTTAAGATCCCGAGCTTTACCAACATAAATAACTGTTTCTGATATATCATACATACAGTAAACACCAGGCTGGCTGGTGACTGTTCTTAAAAATGCCTTAGCATCAAAACGATTCGCCACTGTCCTGCCAGGTATTAGCATTAAATAATCCGTACCGAATCGCAAGATGCGTCAGTTCAACATCACCACTGATATTAAGCTTACTAAACATACGATAACGATAACTGTTCACTGTTTTGGAACTGAGATTGAGTTGTTCTGAAATTTCATTGACTTTTTTTCCTTTCGTTATCATTAGCATGATTTGTAATTCACGCTCAGAAAGGCAGCTGAATGGTGTTTGTGTCTGTGGTTGCAAATGGCTTAATGCTATTTTTTGTGCAATGTCAGACGCTATATAGCGCTGCCCTGCGTACACTGTACGAATTGCATTAATCACATCCTGCGGAGCAGCACCTTTGCTTAAATATCCACTGGCACCTGCCTGCATGACTTTTACCGGTAATGGATTTTCCGTGTAAATAGTTAACATGATTACTTTAGTCTCAGGGAAAAAGCGCACAATTTTACGTGTTGTTTCAAGACCACCAACACCAGGCATATTCATATCCATTAAAACGATATCTACCCCGTTGCTACGACACCACCTCACCGCATCTTCACCACACTGAGCTTCGCCCGCTACCTTAATACCTTTGGTATCTTCAAGAATCAGTCTTATGCCTGCCCGTACCAGTTCGTGGTCGTCAACGAGAAGAACGCTAATCAAACAAAACTCCCCAAAAAAACATGACAGGCAATATTGCCTGTTTTAATATTTATTTCATTGAAATATAAAATAAAATGCTTTATTTATTGACAAAAATGCACCTCCTTTTTTATACCCTATACCTGATATAAAAAAAAGTTAAAAGTCTATCTTAAGCATCACAAAATATGACAAATAATCTTCATTTTTATGACCATAACTGCTTATCTATATCACTGATATATGCATTAACCTGGTATTATCAAGCTGATGCCAGATAGCCTTATGTAACTATTTGCCTTAAAAAGTCAAATCAGAATTAAATCAGTGCTGATTTTCGCATAACAGGGATGCGGGCAGTGATTTACATTTATCACTTTCTATAAGAATTATCAGTTAATATTATGATTTTTATCAATTTATTGAAATTTCTTCTTTAATAGAAAAGCACACCATAATACGGCCATCCATAGAGGAATAAGTAATACTGAAATACGCACAGATTCTGTAAAAAACATAACTACTAATATTGATGCCAGAAAAAGCAGACACAAATAATTACCCCATGGATACCATAGCGCCTTAAATTGAGTGACCTGCCCTGCACTTTCTTTTGCTGCACGGAACTTAAGATGTGACAGACAAATCATTATCCAGTTAATAACTAACGTAGATACAGATAATGATACTAATAACTCAAAAGCTTTACCTGGAATAAGATAGTTAATCAATACAGTGACTGACGTCACCAGAGCAGACAACAGCACGGAAACAACAGGAACCCCACGCTTATTGACTCTTACCAGAATCTCAGGCGCATTGCCCTGATTTGCCAGCCCGAGTAACATTCGACTGTTACTGTATACGCCACTGTTATAGACTGACAGGGCCGCTGTCAGAACCACAACATTCAGAATAGTTGCTACCAGACTGGCATCCAGGGAATCAAAAATCATCACAAAAGGACTGGCACCTTCAACCACGAGATACCATGGATAAAGCGACAATAACACCGCTAATGAAGCGATATAAAAAATAAAAATGCGCCAGATAACCTGATTTGTTGCTTTTGGAATGCTTTTCTCGGGATTTTCAGCCTCTGCTGCTGTGATTCCTATCAGCTCCAGCGCACCGAAAGAAAACATAATTCCGATCATTGCAGCAATCAGACCAGCAATACCGTTAGGCATAAAACCGCCGTGGGCCCACAAATTAGTGACAGATGCCTGTGGCCCTGCGTTTCCTGATACCAATAACCAGGCGCCAAACAGGATCATACCAATAACCGCTACCACTTTTACCATTCCCAACCAGAATTCAGTTTCACCGTAAATACGGATACTCAGCAGATTGATTGCATTAATCAGTATGAAAAATACGGCAACTGAAATCCAGGAGGGAAGATCAGGCCACCAGTACTGTACATAAATGCCAACTGCGGTCAATTCGGCCATACCGACCACAATAAACATCACCCAGTAATTCCAGCCCGCGAGAAAACCGGCAAAATCTCCCCAATATTTATAGGAAAAATAACTGAACGATCCCGCAACTGGCTCTTCAACTACCATTTCACCCAATTGACGCATGATTAAAAACGCAATAAAACCGGCGATGCTATATCCCAACAAAACAGCCGGGCCCGCAAGCTGTATTGTCTGAGCTATGCCAAGAAATAACCCTGTACCCATTGCACCTCCCAGTGCAATAAGTTGAATATGACGATTTTTCAGTCCACGTTTAAGTGCTGGGTCCTGTAATTGACTTTCCATCCCGTATCCTTATATTTTTCACCTGCGCCACTATAAAACAGGGAATCCATAAAAAATTTAACAGTTACTTTTTACCAGAGTACAACAGACGATGGCATGACAGGATATCCATCCAATTCAGACCAGAATTAAAGCAGAATACGTGATAATCACAGGCTGGTACATACAGAGATACAGGCAACCAATTTGTATCCACATTCCCGCATTCCACTATCATGCCATGATGAAAATGAAAAACCACCTGTGCAATATGCACAAGTTAAAAAAAGGGGGATAATCTGGTGTGTGAACGCTGTTAAACGTTAGTTGGTTGCGGGGGCCGGATTTGAACCGACGGCCTTCGGGTTATGAGCCCGACGAGCTACCAAGCTGCTCCACCCCGCGTCTGAAGTGCGCACTATACTCCGGATAAAATTTGTTGCAAGTCTTTTCTATAATTTAATATCAAATTTAGTGTTTGTCATGGGCATATTTTTTGGTTTTTTATGTAAAAACAGAATTTTCTGTTGGCTGAATTCCTTTATCAATAACAGTTTGCTATCGTCCTGTTCTTAGAATAACCAGATCAACGTAACCTATGATAAATCTGCACTGGAATCACTGTCTGCTGAGCGCATTAATGCTGGTTACCCTTCTGTCACAAAGCCATGCCAGAGAAACTCATCATGGTCAGCAATATGACTGCCTGCCATCTGATAACCTGGAAACAATGAATAAACCCTGTGCGCTTAACAGGCCATCTAATATTCATGACTACCTGACACAAATACAGCATATCCAGGAAATGTCGCCCGATTTGTATCAGCACCATTATCATACCTTCCATGCAGTGAAAAACTGGTTAGACACTGGCGCTGATATCCGTCAGTTAAACCAGGCTGGCCTGAATGCACGACAAATGCACGGCGTGGATAGGACTGGTAACGTCCAGTTCACTGGCTACTATACTCCTGTCATTCAGGCGCGCTACACCGCTCAGAATGAATTTCGTTATCCCTTATACCGCATGCCACAGATAAAAAACCCTATACCGGACAGAGCAGCTATTTATGCGGGCGCGTTGAATCATTCAGATGCAATTATCGCCTGGACACCTTCACTGCTGGATAATTTCATTATGGAAGTACAGGGAAGTGGTTATGTTGATTTTGGTAACGGCGGCTCCCCAATATTTATGGCATATGCTGGCAGAAACGCATATAAATACCGCAGTATCGCTAAGGTCCTGATAGACAGAGGCGAAGTAACCCGGGAAAACATGTCACTGCAGGCCATTCGCCAATGGGCAGATAACCGCAATGAAACACAAGTCAGAGAGCTGCTCGAACAAAATCCGTCATTTATTTTCTTTAAACCTGCAGGTTATGGACCCGTAACTGGAGCAAGCAAAGTCGCGCTTATTGCCAGAGCCTCCGTTGCTGCCGATCCTCTGCTGATTCCTGCAGGCTCAACATTGCTGGCAGAAATTCCCCTGCTGGATAGTCAGGGAAAATTTACCGGGCAGCATCAGCTACACCTCGTGGCAGCACTGGATGTCGGCAGCGCTATCAAAGGACAGCATCTGGACATTTACCAGGGTATCGGTCATGAAGCTGAACGCATTGCAGGACAGTTAAATCATTACGGTCGGGTCTGGATCCTGCAGGCAAAATAAAAATAATACAGATATCCTCAGGCAGTTATGTTTTCTCAAAGGTAAAAAATGACGATATACAGCGACAGTTATCATCAGCGTTTTGGTGGTATCGCCCGCCTTTATGGTAATCAGGCACTGGCATTATTCGCACAGGCGCACATTTGTGTAGTAGGCCTTGGAGGAGTGGGCTCGTGGGCAGCTGAAGCACTGGCACGTACAGGAATTGGCCATATTACTCTGGTGGATATGGATGATATCTGCATCACGAACACTAATCGTCAGATCCATACAACCACTCAGCAGGTTGGGCGCCCTAAAACACAGGCTATGGCTGAACGCATACTTGCCATCAATCCCCAATGTCAGGTGACCTGTATTGATGATTTTATTACCCCCGATAATGTAGCTGAAATACTGAATAAAGATTTCAGTTATGTGATTGATGCCATCGATAGCGTACACGCCAAGGCCGCATTACTGGCCTTTTGTCGTCGTCATAAAATTCCATCGGTCACCACAGGGGGCGCTGGAGGACAATGTGATCCTACCCGTATCAGGGTAGTCGATCTGGCAAACACCATTCAGGATCCCCTTGCCGCCAGATTACGCTCAACGCTAAAGCGCGACTTTCATCTGCTTAAAAATAGTAAAGGCAAGCTGGGCATTGATTGTGTGTTTTCCTGTGAACCGCTAATTTATCCACAAAAAAACGATAAAGCCTGCACTACTCCCACATCAGGGCGCATGGACTGTGCCAGCGGACTCGGCGCCGTTACTATGGTGACGGCCACATTTGGCTTTGTCGCTGTATCCCATGCGTTAAAAAAAATGCTGCGCAGGCAACGCAGTAACATTAATCCTGCGAATTATCCTGATACTGAGCTGCAATAGTCATGATTTTTTGCACCAGCACCCCTAAGCCAGTGGCGCGTGAAGTACTCAGTTGCTGGCGTAATCCCAGCTGTTCAAAAAAAACTAACGGATCGCTTTTCACTAATTGCTCCGGTGTTTTCCCTTCAATTTCAGTGAATAATATCGCTAATAAGCCACGTACAATTCTCCCTTCGCTATCACCATAAAAATGCAGGCTGCCATCCGGTAATTTTTGATGACCCAGCCAGACACGATTTTCACAGCCCGCCAGTTCCATTTCCTGTTGTTTTAACGTATCCGGTAATACTGGAAGTAAAACAGCCAGGCGCAGTAACTGTCGATAACGATCCTCCCAATAACAGCATTGTCTGAAGATATTGCTAACTTCCCTGGCAGTAATTTCATAGCCAAAGGGGTGTGGTGCTATTATCACAGTCATATTTCTCAGTTTAGTACGCTCGCAGATGCTGCTAGCTCCGTAGCAGGGAAAGTGCATAGTCAACAGCCACACACAATGCATCAACTTCGTCGGTGGTATTGTAGGGAGCAAAAGAAGCACGCAGACAACCACTGGTCTTTAAAGCCATACACAGTGGTTGTGCGCAGTGCTGGCCGCTTCGCAAAGCAATGCCCTGTTCAGACAACAAAGTGGCCAGATCACTGTGATGTATATCAGCAAACTCAAAGGCCAGAATACTGGAACCAGGGCAGCGAAAACTACGAAAACCTGGCAGAGTCGACAGTTTTTCCTGTGCGCGCTGAGCCAGCTCCTGAGAGTAATGTTCAGCGGCCATGAGATCGATACCCGCAAGCCAGGCCAGCACTGCAGAAAAACCGGTAACACCGGCAATATTCGGGGTACCTGCTTCAAAACGGTAAGGTACAGCCTCAGGTATAAAATCGTCAAAAGACGCCTGGGTCAGCATCTTACCCCCTCCCTGCCAGGGAGGCATATCAGCCAGTAAATCAGCCCTGCCATAAAGCACCCCGACGGAATCAGGGCCATAAAGTTTATGAGCAGAAAAAGCATAAAAATCAATATTCATCATTGTTACATCAACCGGACAGTGCACAATTCCCTGTGCACCATCAATGACAACAACGCAGTTATGGCGATGAGCAAATTCGGTAGCGCGCACTAAATCTGGTCTGCCTCCAGTAACATTTGACATCTGACCGAGAGCCAGCAGACGTGTTCTGTCGGTGAACAATGCTGGCAGTTTATCCAAATCAGGCAGGCTATCCGCGCCAAGGGGTAATCTGATTACCCGGGCACCCGTTTGCCGGGCTACGATTAACCATGGAATCAAATTGGCATGGTGCTCTGCTTCACTGACAATGATTTCATCACCTGGCTGCAGGCGCGGGCGGGCGTAACTCTGTGCAACCAGATTGATAGCCTCAGTAGCACCCTGTGTCCAGACAATATCTGTCGCATTCGGGGCATTAATAAATTCTGCTACCTGATGCCGCGTTTGTTCAAAATTTAGCGTCAGTGAGCGTGCCGCTGCATGCTGGCTACGATGTACTGTTGATGCCATACCGCTATAACGTTGATGAATTGCCTGAATAACAGCATCTGGTTTCAGCGCAGTGGCAGCACTGTCAAGATAAATGCTTTTGCCATTCACCAGCGCAGGAAAATTTTGGCGAAAAACCGCAGGATCAAAAAATTTTATACTCATTTTATTTCCTGAAAATCACTATCATTACTACGGACTATTGCCATCACATCGAGCGATCCCTTATTTTATCTACCGACTGAAGTCACCGGTAATACGACAGTATTGACGGGCATTTTTTTTCTGACCGCGTATGATACCAATTTCTATGCACATCACTACCCCACTACAACTTAAGATAGCAAAAGATAGTTGTGCCACAACGACATAGTACCTCTGGCACAAAAAGACACAGAATAATAAACAGTAAAAAGGTGAAATAAATAACCATGAACAGTAGAATCATGCTCATTTTTGCTGCTGGCAGCGGTTTTCTGTTTACTGCATTGGGTGCATTAAGTAGCCATATGCTGGATGGAGCGCTGAGTAGCGATGACAGGCACAAAATAAATATCGGACTTGAATATCAGCGTATTCATACACTAGCCATACTGTTTCTGGCTGCCATTATGCAATGGCGGGACAGTATCTGGTTTCGCTGGAGCGGCTTTTTTCTGACTGCAGGAATCCTGCTGTTTAGTGGTAGCCTGTATGGATTTGCATTATCCCATCAGAAATTTTTGGCGTATCTCACTCCCACCGGCGGTCTGTGCTTGCTGGTGGGATGGATGTTGATGATGGCGGGTGCGTTCTACCTTAAAAAAGAGAAAATGTAATGAATAACATACTGCTATACTGCCGCTCAGGTTTTGAAAAAGAATGCGCAGCAGAAATTAGCGAAAAAGCCGCGCAAAAAAAAATTTCCGGACGCGCGCAGGCAAAAGAAAATAGCGGTTATGTCCTGTTCACCTGTGACCAGGATGAAGATGCCGAACGACTGATACGAGAAACCCCTTTTGGTCAATTGATCTTTTCCCGCCAGATAGTGCGCACAGGAAAACTGTTATCTTCCTTGCCTCCCGAAGATCGCATTTCACCTATTATTACCATGCTGTCGGGTGTGATTGAACAGGCGGGTCAGCTACGTGTTGAAGTCCCTGATACTAACAGCAGCAAAGCATTACTGAAATTTTGCCGTAAACTGACCGTCCCTCTGCGTAATGCCATGCGGGCACACAAGCTGCTCACTTTCCAGGAAAGCACGCGACGCCCGGTAATACACGTTTTTTTCATTGCGCCTGGTTGCTGTTATGTTGGTTATTCCCTGCACAATAACAATTCCCCTTTCTATATGGGCATTCCTCGTTTAAAACTCTCTGTGGATGCACCCAGTCGTTCAACGTTGAAACTGGAAGAAGCATTCCATCTTTTCATCCCTATTGACGAATGGGATCAGCGTCTGGCAAGTGGTATGCATGCCGTTGATCTTGGTGCATCCCCTGGTGGATGGACATATCAGTTAGTACAGCGCAGCATGATGGTACATGCGGTAGATAACGCTACCATGGCCAAAAGCCTGATGGATACCGGACAGGTAAAACATCACCAGATTGACGGCTTTAAATTTAAACCATGGCAGCGCAACATCTATTGGCTGGTGTGTGATATGGTTGAAAAACCCAGCAGAGTGGCTCAACTGGTGACAGAGTGGTTAGTTAAAGGGTGGTGCCGTGAGGCTATTTTTAACCTTAAGCTACCAATGAAAAAACGTTATGAAGCCGTCACTCAAAATATACTCATGATACGCGGGCAATTAAGCAGCCATAACATTGAGGCACACATTCAGGCAAAACAGCTCTACCACGACCGCGCAGAAATCACTGTCCATGTGCGCCGTATCTGGCCTGCAATGCGAGAGCACCCTGATGAACGCCAGATACCCTGGTAAAGGTAACTTTTTCTCCATCAGGAACAGATTTCATAACAGGGTGTGTACACTGTACCAGGCAATTTCATACGGTGCTGCGCAATAAAATATTGCAGCAAATCATCCATACATTTCATTAATCCGGGATCACCATGCAGTTTAAACGGACCATGATTTTCAATAGCATGTATACCCGCTTCCTTTACATTGCCCGCCACGATACCTGAAAATGCACGGCGCAACATGGCAGCTAACTGCTCTGATGGCAGATTCGGATACAGATTCAAATTGGCCATATTTTGATGAGTGGGTTCAAAAGGTAGTTGCAAATCTGAAGCGATTTTAATTGACCAGTTAAAACTATAGGCATCTCCACGCTCAAGGCGATTCGCTTTTACCAGAGGCATAGATTTTTTCATCTGACGGGCAACTTCATCAGGATCATCAATGATAATTTGATAAAATTCACAGGCTTTATCACCGAGAGTATTTACAATAAATTCATTCAGGACATGAAAATACTCTGCACTTTCTTCAGGGCCTGTCAGCACTAAAGGCAGGACCTGTGCGCTGTTTTCCGGATTCATTAAGATACCTAACAGATACAGCAGCTCTTCTGCGGTACCCACTCCACCAGGAAAAATGATAATGCCATGGGCAATACGTACAAAGGCTTCCAGGCGTTTTTCAATATCTGGCATAATAACCAGTTCAGTTACCAGCGGATTCGGTGGCTCTGCAGCAATAATGGCAGGTTCGGTCACACCAATAAAACGCCCCTGCTTATAACGCTGTTGTGCATGACCCACTGCAGCACCTTTCATCGGCGCTTCCATAACACCGGGGCCACATCCGGTACAGATATTCAGTTCTCGTAATCCTAACTGGCTGCCAACTTTACGTGCATACAAATATTCAGTTTCATTGATTGCATGCCCTCCCCAGCACACTATCATGTTAGGCTGCTCAGCAATATGCAATGCCCGTGCATTACGTAAAATGGCAAATACCAGATTAGTCAAATGACTGGAATTTGTCATACCCGGATGTTGCAAACTACCCGCATTGACAAGCTGGCCATTAACAAACAGGATATCGCGTAATACAGTGAATAAATTAGCCTGCAGAGAACGAATAATTTTCCCGTCAACAAAAGCATGCTCTGGTGCATTCACCAGCTCAAGCTTAACACCACGTTCGCGACGTAATACATTAATATCAAAGGTTTCATAGCGCGAGAGTAATTCTTTGCTGTTGTCGGTATGGCTACCTGAATTCAGCACAGCAAGCGAGCAATTACGAAACAGACGATAGAGTTCACTGTCGGCACTGCTCTTTAGCATATCAACTTCTATTTGTGAGAGCAGATCCATTGAACCCAGTGGACTGATATGTGTAATCAAAATTGACTCCTTAAGGCTCTGCAGACTGAAATAATGACTCCCTGTTATTACAGGCTTTTATCATTTATCAGAAATTGATTTATACATTACTCTATATTGGTTTTCTCTCACCATCTACAGGATATCAGTGATGCTAAGGATACCAGTCTGCCTATCTCATGCGTCTTAATGGTGCGTTGTTAATGAATGACTATTGCCGTGCCAGACGCCCTGTTGGTGCCAGATAATAACAGTTAGCTCGCCAGGGATTAATATCTATTCCTCCCCGGCGCGTATAACGTGCACAGACAGCCAGTGCCTGCGGCCGACAAAAATATAATATATCGTTAAAAATACGCTCAACACACTGCTCATGAAACTCATCATGATGACGAAATGAAACGAGGTAACGCAGTAATGCTTCCCGGTTAATTTGTCGGCCATGATAATAAATTTGTACTGATCCCCAATCTGGCTGACGGGTGATAAGGCAGTTAGATTTCAGTAAATGACTTACCAGTGTTTCTTCAACGACATGACTCCCCACGGCATTTTCCAGATAAGCATTATTGAATGTATAGTCATTGATACTGATATCCTGCTCATCAATACATTCGCCATCCAGATTACTTATGTGCTGATTTACCAGTTCGTTCAGTGCAAACAGTCTTATACTGACCTCACCTTGTGCGCACAGAGAGAGATCGCGTTTTAAGACAATACGCACAGCTTCCCAGTCGAGAAAACGCATCTGATTAAAACTATTCAGATACAATTTAAGACTTTTTGATTCTATTAAATGCTTACTGCCGGCATCCAGAATTAACTCCCCGACAGCGACTTGTGGTAAGCCGTTGCTATTTAGCCAGGAAAGTTCATATAACGTCCAGATATCAGCACCATGAAACGGTAAATTTTCAGCATGAAGTCGAAGCTGCTCGCGATTCATACTACGAGGTACCGCCTGGAGGAGCATGGCATCATAACAACCGGGATAGTTTGTTTCTTTCCCTGGTGCAAGGGTGGCCAGAATTTGGTTGTTTTGATATAAGGACATCATTATTTCCTGACTGTATTTAGTTATAAACTTGCCTGTATTTAAAAAGATTTTTTCAGGCCAGTTTTAATTGTTATTAATTTCAAAATAAACTGAATACTAAATTAATATCAAAGATACTAATACAGTAATATTGATTCTATTAAAGAATGATTTAATTACTGCCATGAAACCTGTTCATCTGGTGAATGTTACAGTAGTAGCAAAAAATTATTTGTAATTTTCATTCAACATTATCATTTTCCATGGTTAAATAAACAAGAATACTAATAAACATCACAAATATCCTGAATGATGCCTGAAGGCCGTTCCACGTACCAGACTGCCACATTGCGAACCATTCTCCACCAATGGACATAAAACAAACCTGCCATGTGAGGAATCCAATCGTCAAACCTGCAATAGCAATGCCTTTCGATTTTTGAAAGGTATTATCTGGCGCTCTGAATGATCGCAATAAAGCAAACGCACCCATCCAGCATAATACCGCCGTTATGGCTTCCAGAAATATAATAAAAAAATAAAAAGAATAAACTACAACTTCATTTTTAATAGCACGATACATAATTTTACTGTTCGGGAAAATACTATCCATAGCCAGAACGTGACGAACAAATTCAAGGTTGCTGTTAAAATCAAAAAGATTACCAATCACAACCAGAGTTGCATAAAATGCCATAGCAGCAACCAGAGTAATTTTTGACAATCTGATAACATATATTTTGTTGTTTATTAAAAACATTCTTTATTCCTTATCACTTAATAAACACATTTAACTACATTGTAATATAACCCCGGCTTGCTAAATAAGTAAAAATAATCTCGCCTTACCATTCTGCTGATTAGATCAAATAACGCCAGAACATCACAACGTCAATCCAGACAGATAACATTGCTTATTTTTTAAGCTAACGCCAGCGACATCCAGCCAATATCCTGGCTGAAATAAAATTTCACCGGTTTTTTATTAAAATGAATGTAAATTCTTCATTCGTATAAATAATGATTTCAAGGCTATCTCCAATAGCTGTGTAAGAAATATATTACAATGAATGTAGGATATTAATGATATTAAATCCATCTGACCTGGCAAAAAATTGATTTATTTATAATATAATCATAACATTATCTAATTTGTTAATTAAAAATGAAGTAAAACCTGCCTGCAGGATATCTTGCCTGTCTGACTAACTTAAGAGACCATATTAGTAGACTGAATAAAAATACATAGTTAATCGTCACATGAAGATTTACTGACAGATTACTAATTAATTAATGATTACTGTATTATTCTACATAACCCGGAAAAATACTGCATAAGTTAAGGAAATTATTCATAGTTTTTTCATTTCACAGATTGATGCGGTATAAAAAATTAACGATATATGCTCAGAATAAGGGAATAAATAAAAGCTATTTCAATACAGAACAAAATATTTTTTCAAGTTTAACTCTAAACAATGAGCAGAAATCGTTGTGAGCTCAAGAATGAAGTAAAAGCTATAAAGAAATGAGTTGCACTTGGATCGTGCAAGGTATAACGCAAGGGAATGCGGCTGTCAGGGAAAGTGTAAAGGGACTGAGCAGGGAATGCAGTTTTAGCTGGATTGCTAAAAAAACTAATGGGGAGCTGTTAACGCAGCCCCCGTTTTTGAAATCAGAATACCTGACTTTTCGAGAAGATTTTCAAGAAAATTATTATATAGCTTTGCTTAAAATGCCTCGTTAGTAGCTATTACAGTTACAGTAATAAATTTATCCAGGCTACGCCTGAAATAATTCAACAGTAAAATATAAAATAACAAGGGCAGCTACTGTTTTTATCAGTTATTTCCATAACATTGCATATTGCCTGGTCAGATGCATGGTGTTTTTGCTACCGAACACCTGAAGAATGTAAGTACAAAAATGACATTATGATTTTTTTATACAGAAAATCGCTGTTTCACCTGCAATGATTTTACCTGATGATTCAAGCTTAATAAGCTCTTTGACTTCGTCCATATTAGAAATAACCACCGGAGTCAAAACAGATTTCGCTTTTTCTTTCAACAGCTTTAAATCAAATTCCATAACAACATCGCCTTTCCTGACAACCTGACCTTCTTCAACAAGGCGTCTGAAACCTTCTCCTTTCAGCTCAACAGTATCAACACCAAAATGGATGAACAGATTGATACCTTCATCAGATTCAATAGAGAAAGCGTGATTTGTTTCAAATATTTTACTGACAATTCCATCAACTGGTGCAACCATTGTGCTACCTGAAGGCTTTATGGCAATACCATCACCAACTATCTTCTCGGCAAAAACAACATCCGGTACATCTTCAATATTAACAATTTCACCAGATAAAGGGGCAACTATCTCAATAGTATGATTTTCCTTTTTATCATCTGAAACCAATGACTTAAGTTTCTCAAACAACCCCATGATTTTCTCCCGCTTGTAGTAGGCATCGGCTAGCACAGTGCTTTTTCTTCAACAAACGTATCAATCAAATCCATCAATTGTTGTGCTGTCGGTTGATTCAATGCCTGCTTTGCCAACATTTTTACATCTTCAAATTTAATATTGCGAATAATTTTCTTAATACGCGGGATAGAAACTGCACTCATACTAAATTCATCCAACCCCATTCCTAGTAATAACAATGTAGCACGCTCATCACCAGCAAGCTCACCACACATCCCCGTCCACTTACCTTCTGCATGAGAAGCATCGATGACTTGTTTAATAAGGGTCAATACCGAAGGAGACATTGGATTATAAAGATGAGAAATCAACTCATTACCACGATCGACTGCCAGAGTATATTGAGTCAGATCGTTAGTGCCAATACTAAAAAAATCAACTTCTTTCGCCAGATGGCGCGCAATAGCTGCTGCTGCCGGAGTTTCGATCATGACACCAACTTCAATATCTTCATCAAAAGCTTTATTTTCTTTTTTCAGCTGATCTTTCAATAACTCAAGTTCCGTTTTTAAAGTACGGACTTCTTCAACAGAAATGATCATTGGAAACATAATACGCAACTTACCAAAAGCCGATGCCCGTAAAATAGCACGCAGTTGCGCATGCAGCATTTCTTTACGATCCAGGCCAATACGAATAGCACGCCATCCAAGAAAAGGATTTTCTTCTTTGGGCAAATTCATGTAAGGCAGATCTTTATCACCACCAATATCCATTGTACGTACAATGACAGGTAAACAGCCCATGGCCTGAACAACAGTTTTATAGGCTATAAATTGCTCATCTTCTGTTGGCAATGAATCCCTGTCCATAAACAGAAATTCTGTACGATAGAGGCCAACGCCTTCTGAACCATTACGCTCCGCACTTACCACATCACGAACAGTACCAATATTGGCACTGACTTCAACCCGATGGCCATCGAGTGTAATGGCAGGCAGATCTTTAAGTTTAGCTAAATCGTTTTTTTCAGCGATATATTCTGCATGAATTACTTTCAATTCATCAATAACACTGGCAGAGGGATTAACATAAATCTCATTGTTAACAGCATCGAGGATCAGATAATCGCCATTCTTCACTTTACTGGTTGCATCAGAGGTACCAACAACTGCAGGAATTTCAAGAGAACGCGCCATAATTGATGTATGGGAAGTACGGCCACCCATATCAGTGATAAAACCCAGCACCTTATCCAAATTAAGTTGCGCAGTTTCAGAAGGAGTTAAATCTTTTGATACCAGAATCACTTCTTCTTCAATAGCACTTAAATCCACAATGTGCAGACCAAGAATATTTTTTAATAGGCGCTTACCTATGTCACGCACATCAGCCGCACGTTCCTTAAGGTATTCATCATTCAATTCTTCCAGAGAACTAACCTGATTTTCAATAATAGTGAAAACAGCTGAATCAGCCGTTACATATTTCTTTGTAATGAGATCGATGATTTCTTTTGCAAATTCATCATCTTCCAGTAACATGATATGGCTTGAGAATATAGCAGCTTTTTCCTCTCCAAGACTTTCACTTGCTTTTATTTTGATCAACTCTAACTGCGCAGCAGCCTTAGAACGGCCTGCTTTAAATCGCTCAATCTCCTGCTCTACCTGATCTGATGAAATCTTTTTACTACTGATAATAATTTCGTCTTCTGTCAATAACAGCGCCTTACCAAAAGCGATACCGGGTGATGCTAATATTCCTGAAATCATAATGTTACCTTAACTCTTGACTGGAATTGACTAAAAATCGCTGGATTTTCTATTCAAGTTCCGCCATGAGTTTTTGTAAATGCTCAACAGCCTGTTTCTCGTCTTCACCTTCTGCTGCAATGGTAATGAGAGTACCATGAGATAAACCTAATGTTTGTAGTTTAAACAAACTCTTGGCACTGGCAGATTTACCATTTGCAGTAATGGTAATTTCACAGGTAAAACCCTTGGCTTCTTTTACAAATTGAGCTGCAGGACGAGTATGCAGACCGTTAGGCGCAGTGATAGTAACGTCTTGCTGGAACATAAGATCTCCCCAAAATTTGTTATGAAATTATGAAATAAAGTGTAGTGCAATTAATAACGTTTAGCTCATATTCTGTTGTCGTCAGGCCGTTATAAACGTGCCACAGCCGCCGGTCTGCCAGTATCGTATCAATTACAACGGGCATAATTTAGTAGATTAATTAACATGATCATAGCCAATACATCGATAACAGTACTGAATAATAAACCGCGAATCCTGTTCTACTACAGAAAAATAAGCGCTTACAAAATAGACATATGATTATCGAAAGAAATAATCATTGTACTAAAGCCGATAACTTTCAGATACCAAATAAAAATTACGGTACCGGAGTAAATATTCACCCAATATCCACAGCCTGGTAACAACAGGCACAACAAAAAAAGGTGCTTAAAGAACACCAAACAGTTTTACCACTCGTTTCATGGTAGTATAGGTGGCAAATAACTGATAAACATTTCCCAGCAACTATCGCCTCGAGCAACAGGCCTTCTGTAAAAAGCATGCCTGGTTTCCCCGCCCCTTCATCAAAAATACCTGAAGATGGCAAAAATAACTGACAAGCAACAATGACAGAAATAACGCTGATTTACCGCAACAATCACCATGCGGTGAAAATACCCACCACTGATGAGGCACTAATTACAAGAATACAAAAAACTATTAGAATATCCCAATACCCGCTGAATATTAATCAGTAATGACAAAATAACAAAGCGTTTAATACCAGAATGAAAAATTTACTGTTATCCCGTGAAAACATAATAAATCCTGCTGATTTCTTTGTTTATTGTACTTTTGGTACAACAATAGTCTTATGAAACAGGATGATTTACAGTAACACATCAGCATAACTTTTCATCATCCAGCAGGTTATAGTATGAAATCAGGGTATAAAAAATGACAAAATAACCTGTATCATCATATTTTTTCAGCGGATAATGAAGCATAAGCTTGCACTTGTGTTCACGGACAAATAAAGTTAGGTAATAACGTCATCTATGGTGACAATGTATTTCGGAACAACAGAGATAGTAATGATGCAAAATTTGCGTCTGGTATTAATTGTTGTCGGCGCAATCGCTATAATAGCGCTTTTGTGGCACGGTTTATGGGTAAGCCGCAAAGAACGGTCTTCTTTTTTTGAAAGAAGATCAGCTAAACGACAAATACAGGAACGTGTTGATCCAAAAGATAGTGATGAAGACGTCGGTGAAGTGCGCGTTCGTGCTTTTCATGAACAGGAAAAGCCTGTTATTAAGCAATACAGGAATAATATCAACGCCCTGTATACAAAATCAACACCGCCTGCCGGACAACCTGCTTATCGAAAACGCTCTTTGTCTGAATCTGAATATGATGATAATCAGCAAGCTGCATCTGCAAAAAAAAACCGTTTTGAAGAACTGAAATCTGTCATTAGCGAGGATCCTTTAACTGAATCTGTTCGATCATTCCCGTCAGAAGAATGGGTAGGCGAGCCTCGTTCTGTAGCGCCATCACACCCCGCTGCTTCCCACTACAGAAAAGAATCTGCGCTGCCACTTGAAACAAACAAAAAAGAAATTCGTAGTGAAAGAGTTCTGATACTGCATGTTGCAGCCCATCATGGCAATCTCATCGATGGTGCTTTATTGTTACAAGGTCTCCATAAGACTGGCTTTCAATTTGGTGACATGGGAATATTTCACCGTCATCTGCGACCTGGAACTAAAAGCCCGGTCTTATTCAGTCTGGCAAACATGATAAAACCCGGTTCCTTTGTTCCAGATACAATGTCTGATTTTTCAACACCGGGCGTCTCTATTTTTATGGTTATTCCCTCTTATGGTGACGATTATAAGAACCTTGAATTGATGTTACACACAGCACAGCGTCTTGCAGATTCGCTCAACGCGGTAATACTTGACGATGAACACCGCCTGATGACACCACAAAAACTGGACGTGTACAAAGCACGTATCCGTGAAACACTGGATGCCTGAAGTATTTTTAGCTACCCTGGCCTCCTTCAGGGTGGTTTTTTATTTAACGTGAGTTTTATGGAGATTAACAGAAGTGAATGGCCGTTGCCCTGCCTGGCAGCTGCAACGATGTGTCGCAACTCAACAACTAATCACGAAAGTTATTAAATTGAAAAGGCTGGCCAAGCTCAGCACTGCGCACGATAACGATAATAGCCTGCAAATCATCACGTGATTTTCCAGTAACACGTACCTGGTCACCCTGAATCTGGGCCTGTATTTTCAACTTACTCTCTTTTACCAGCTTCACTACTTTTTTTGCTACCAGAGTCTCAATGCCCTGTTTTAATTTAATATCCAGGCTGTATGTTTTACCACTGTGTTCCAGCTGCTCAGGGATATCAAGCGCCGAGCCGTCAATACCACGCTTTACCAGCCTGTCACGCAGGATATCCAGCAATTGTTTTACCTGAAAATCAGAAGCACTGGAAATGCTGATGCTCTGATCTTTTTCGTTAAACTCAAAACTCGCTGGCACATCACGAAAATCCCAGCGACTGCTTAAATCACGCGTGGCATTTTCTACTGCATTACGTACTTCCTGCATATTGATTTCGGAAACGATGTCGAAAGATGGCATTTCCCTGATCCTCTGTGTTCTATAGTCACTGGCAGGCATATTATAATGCTTTCATGATGACAGACAATGTTGCAAAAATTGTCATGGGCTCTTTATGATTCCACTTAACTCATGCCTGGTCGCTGTCACTGAGCGCTGATCGGCTATTGCCAGCAGAATCTTTTATCAAAAACAGCGGGAAAAATACGGCATACAGACTCACTGTAACACGCTTTCATAAAAAATAACTGTATGATTATAATAATAATGTTGAAAAACATCTTGCGCTGGACCTTACCTTGCAGCGCAATAATGCATGAATAAAACAGCCTGTCTTCCCAGAGCACATTAACTACTAAAGAGGAAAAGCGATATGACAGTCTCAGTGCTGGTCTGCCTTGCGCCTGGCAGTGAAGAAATGGAAGCAGTTACCACGATAGATATCCTGGCACGAGCATCAATTAATGTTTCTGTTGCCAGTGTTGCACACGATGGCCGACAGGACATACTATGCTCACGTGGTGTCAGATTACTGGCAGATGCACCATTGAGCACATTTGCAGGAAAGCGCTTTGACGCTCTGGTCTTACCCGGAGGCATTAAAGGCGCAGAATGTTTTCGTGACAGCTCATTATTAATAGAAATTATTCGCCAGATTCATCATCAGGGCAATATTATTGCTGCCATATGCGCTGCTCCAGCGCTGGTCCTCGAACAGCATCATTTATTCCCTGCAAGTAAAATGACAGGCTTTCCCGCAATGAAAGAAAAAATACCCGCCAGTCGGTGGCTGGATCAACGCGTTGTTTATGATCAGGATGCAAAATTACTCACCAGTCAGGGACCCGGAACTGCCATGGATTTTGCCCTGAAACTGGTGGAATTATTAGCAGGCAGGCACACAGCTGTTGAGGTGGCAACGCAACTGGTACTGCCATCAGGTGTGTATGATTATGGGCCGACATACCAGTCTATATCAGACTAACCCCTGCGCATTTGCATCTACACGAAAGCCGCGCAATATAAGGATTCAGGGACGATAAACTTTCACGTTAGTGTAACCCTGTTCATACAGGTACTGGGCCTGCAAATAACTCATTCTGCCCTGTGCGCAATAAAGTAAATAGGTTCTGCTTTGATCCAGCAGGCTGAAATCGGTGTCCAATTTATAGAAAGGCACCAGCCTGACTTCAGTGTTTTCCAGCATCAGCGGATTATCCTGCTGCTCATGCGGTGTGCGTATATCCAGCAAAATGTCATCAATACCGGGCTCTGTCAGCACCTGTATTTCAGTAACATCGCTTCTGTCAGTCACGATAATTTTACGAATATCAGTACTTTTAGCCGTATCAATAACCTGCTGCAGGATAGAAAAATCAAAGCAAGCTTCTTCGGCTTCAATTCTTGATTTGACCGCTTTTACTGTGGGCTTTTGAGAAATAACACCACAATATTCAGGCATGGCTTTTGAAAAACTTTCGGTGCCGATTTCACGTGCCAGTTGAATGATATGCTGTTTATCATGAGAGATAAGCGGGCGCAGGATCAGGGTATCGGATACAGAGTCAATCAGGCCGAGATTCGTTAACGTCTGACTGGACACCTGCCCAAGCGCTTCTCCTGTAACCATGGCCGGTATACCATAACGTTCAGCAATTTGCGATGCAGCCCGTACCATCATACGCTTTAATATCACACCCATCTGGCCATCTGTTATTTTTTTCTTTATTTCAGCAAGCACAGGTGCAAAATTAATAGCAACAAAATATATCGGATGTGAACGGCCAAATCGATGCCACAGATAGTCAACCAGCTGTTTCACACCTGCTTCATGCGCACTGCCACCAAGATTAAAAAAGCAGTAATGTACGCGGCAACCACGACGCAGCAGCATATAGCTCGATACTGCTGAATCAAAACCACCCGAAATCAACGACAGCACATCATCCTGCGTCCCGACAGGAAAACCGCCAAGACCCTGATAACGCGCTTTCACCAGAATCAGCCTGTTATGACAAATTTCCAGATTTAATACAATTTGCGGGCAGGTTAAATTGACACGGGCGCTGGGTACATGCTGCTGCAGCGCAGAGCCAAGATAACGCTCTACATCTGTAGAACGAAAAGCATGAACACCAGCACGCTTCACCCGGACACAAAATGTTTTTTCTGCTAATAAATGGCACCATGCTTTGAGCGCAGGCTCAATGATATGATGCATATCACTAAAATAATGCTCTTCAACATCGAGAATCTGAGCAATTCCGGGAATACAGGTTAATGCCTCACCAAGGCTAGCACCATGGTTTTCATGGGGCGTAAATACTTCAATATAATCCCAGTGACGGGTAACTATCACCGAACCATCAAGCCGTTTCAGCAGATTACGAATGTTAGTAGACAGTATTTTGATGAAACGCAGGCGAACGGACGGGCTTTTGATGGTAATTTCCGGGAATAATTTAATGATAAACTTCATGGTTTTTTTCAGTTGTACGTGTGTTAAAACGGTGATTATCCCACATGCTGTTACTCAGTTGAATGCTTATGACAGGTCATCAAATCAGGCGCTGAAAGTTAATTTATGTCGCGGTAAAACGACGTGGTGAATTTCCCTGACGCTGTCTGAATGGATTAACAGCAAAACTACAGCATCTTTGCAGTTTACCATGGATTAAGATTAGCGGATTCCGGTATGATAATTATCAGCCATATCCGGTAAGATTATTCATAATAAGCAAGTAATGTAATTAGTTTTCTATTCAATTAGCAGACACAGAGTATGCTTACAACCAACCATTAACGGCGAAATAATGATAGAAAAAAAAGCGACTCCAGCGCGAAAAAAGAAACAGGATCAGGATGCTGACAGTAACGAAAAAACTACACTAAGTTTCGAATTATCGCTCAGTGAACTGGAAAAAATTGTTATCCGCCTGGAATCGGGAGAACTGTTGCTGGAAGAAGCCTTAAATGAATTTGAACGCGGCATGCAACTTTCTCGCCTGAGTCAGCAGACATTAAAACAGGCAGAACAGCGTGTACATATTTTACTAAATGATGAACCGGATGCACCGCTGGTAAATTTTACTCCAGATACCAGGTAAGATAATGTCTGAATTGATCGAACAACAGGGTATTAGTGAACAGTTAGCCGGTTATCGCCAGCGTGTAAATCAGGCGTTGTCGAATTTTATGGCAGAATTAGATACTAACAGTAATCCTCTGATTGCCGCAATGCGCTACACTATCCTGTCAGAAGGCAAGCGGCTGCGGCCATGGCTGGTTTATGTTACCGGGCAGCTGTTTGATGTCAGCTTGAATAATCTTGATATCCCTGCAACGGCAGTAGAATGCATCCATACCTATTCACTGGTACATGATGATTTACCTGCTATGGATAATGATGATTTACGCCGTGGGCGCGCCAGCTGTCATGTAAAATTTGGTGAAGCCAATGCCATTCTTACCGGTGATGCATTGCAGACACTGGCTTTTTCAATCCTGGCTGATAAACCGATGCCAGATGTCGCAATTCATTACCGTCTGGCGATGATTTCTGAACTTGCAGCAGCGAGCGGAGCAGCAGGAATGTGTAGCGGACAGGCGATGGATCTCGCCGCAGAAGGGTGTCAGATCTCCCTTGAATCGCTTGAACAGATGCATCGTTACAAAACAGGTGCCCTGATTCAGGCTGCCGTTCGAATGGGTGCACTGGCAGCGGGTGAGCGCGGACGTGCTGCGCTACCAATATTGACACAGTATGCCGCAGCCATTGGCCTTGCCTTTCAGGTTCAGGATGATATTTTAAACATAACGGGTGACAGCGCCAGAACAGGCAAGCGTCAGGGTTCCGATCAGAAAATGGGAAAAAACACGTATCCTGCCATGCTGGGCCTTGATAAAGCCTGCATGAAAACAAAAGCACTACTTGCAGAAACAGAGAGTATTCTGGATATCCTGGCAGCACAATCCTATGATACCCGGCTGTTGCGTGCCCTGGCACACTTTATTATCGAACGTGATAATTAACCCAGTGAACAGACAAGTCATAAATATGAGTATTTATATACCCAAAGTATTTCGAGTTGCAGCAAGGCGGCAAGAACACGAATCCCATGAGCATAGACATACTATGTGATTGGGTGAGTGTTCGCAGCCAACACAGCTGCAGTTTAAAATACGAAGGGTATAGATAAACAAATATTAATAGTTTAAATAAATACAATACGCTAATCTATAACCAAAATATTTCGAATTGCAGCAAGGCGGCAAGAATGCAAATCTCCATGAGCATAGAGCCGCTATGTGATTGGGCTGAGTGTTCGCAGCCAGCACAGCTGCAGCTTGAAAGACGAAGGGTATATAGCCGTCCTGGAACTGGTCTGGAATCATACACATGAAGTCGAAGCAGCGCCAAATGCGGCAGGAAAACCCCATGGCAGTCAATGTCTATTTTTAAACACAGAGTAGCGCACTATTTATCAATACACCGTAGATTCCACACAGGATCTAACAACCTGTGGTCACTTCCGAAATTGAGTATCGCATGAGCCTTGACATAACCCAATATCCGACACTGGCGCTGGCGGGGATCCCTGAGGAACTGCGTCTGTTACCCAAAACCCACCTGCCGAAATTATGTGATGAACTTCGTCAGTATCTGTTAAACAGTGTCAGCATTTCCAGCGGCCACTTTGCATCCGGATTAGGCGCTGTTGAACTGACTGTTGCCCTGCATTATGTTTACAATACCCCGTTTGATAATCTGATATGGGATGTCGGTCATCAGGCATATCCTCATAAAATTCTTACCGGGCGGCGCCACAAAATTGGCACTATTCGCCAGAAAAATGGCCTGCATCCTTTTCCATGGCGTGATGAAAGTCAATACGATGTACTTTCTGTGGGACATTCATCAACATCAATCAGTGCAGGTCTGGGTATGGCCATCGCTGCTGAACGTGAGCACAAAGGCCGCAGGACTGTTTGTGTTATTGGCGATGGTGCACTGACCGCCGGTATGGCATTCGAAGCCATGAATCATGCCGGAGATGTTCATTCAGATATTCTGGTGGTACTGAATGATAACGAAATGTCCATTTCAGAAAACGTAGGTGCGCTGAATAACCACCTTGCTCAGCTGCTGTCAGGCAGATTATATTCCACCCTGCGTGAGGGCAGTAAGAAAATGTTTTCTGGTATCTCACCCGTCAGGGAATTACTCAAACGTACGGAAGAGCACCTGAAAGGTATGGTGGTACCGGGAACACTGTTCGAAGAGCTGGGTTTCAATTATATTGGCCCGGTAGACGGCCATGACGTGCTTGCTCTGGTGCAGACACTGAAAAATATGATTCACCTGAAAGGTCCGCAATTCCTGCATGTAATGACCAAAAAAGGCAGAGGCTATACACCTGCTGAACAGGATCCTATTGGCTGGCACGCCGTCCCTAAATTTGATCCCGCGTCAGGTATTCTGCCAGCAAGTAAGGAAGGACTGCCTACCTACTCAAAAATTTTCGGGGAATGGTTATGTGAAGCAGCTTCCAGAGATAATTTACTGATGGCTATCACGCCTGCCATGCGTGAAGGCTCCGGAATGGTACAGTTTTCCCAACAGTACCCGCAGCAATACTTTGATGTTGCTATTGCCGAGCAGCATGCGGTTACTTTTGCAGCTGGGCTGGCGATAGGGGGGTATAAACCGGTTGTCGCTATCTATTCTACTTTTTTACAACGTGCCTATGATCAAGTCATTCATGATGTTGCCATTCAAAAGCTACCGGTACTTTTTGCCATTGATCGCGGCGGAATAGTAGGTGCTGATGGGCCAACTCATCAGGGAGCTTTTGATCTCTCTTTTCTGCGCTGTATTCCGGGGATGGTGATTATGGCGCCCAGTGACGAAAATGAATGCCGCCAGATGCTTCATACCGGATATCATTATAATGCGGGTCCTTCCTGCGTACGCTATCCTCGTGGCAGTGGCATTGGGGCCGTCCTGGAGCCATTACAAATTATGGAGCTGGGTAAAGCACGCGTCCGCCGCCTCGGTAAAAACATTGCCATTCTCAGTTTTGGTACCCTGCTGGCACAGGCAGATATAGTGGCCAGCAACCTCGATGCGACACTGGTTGACATGCGCTTTGTAAAACCACTGGATGAAGTACTTCTGCTGGAGATGGCAGCAGCGTATCAATGCCTGGTAACACTGGAAGAAAACGCCATTATGGGTGGTGCAGGCAGTGGCGTGAACGAATTCCTGCTATCTCAACGCCAGAAAATCCCAGTGCTTAACATAGGCCTGCCTGACGAGTTTATTGTCCAGGGAACACAGGAAGAGATCCGCGCTGATCTGAACCTGGATGCCCGGGGAATTCAGCAGCGCATCGAAAACTGGTTAAACCTGCCCGCTTCATAAAGCCGGGAATAAATATCAGTGAAAATCCGGTATTGTTCTGATAAAAACGGGGGCCTGTGTAAAGACGGTGCGCATGGCGGATAATAACAACTGCCTGACAACTGCACCGGCAAATACCACGTCATCAACGGCATGTCAGTAATAGCGGCTCTTCACTCCAGCAGATAATGCTACAGGGATTATAACGTAAAAACATGAAGTTACGCTGTAACTCCATAAAGTATCACGGCTTTTTGCTCATAATAACCAGATTATGCGCAATCGTTTCTCCACCTTTACCACTACGATAACGCAAGCCAGTAACCACATGATGATCGATATTAAAGCCAAGCTTGTGATAGAAGCCTTCTGCGGTCTGGGTTCCAAGATGAATTTTCTTCACACCCTGTCGCTTGAGATAACTCAGTACCTGTTCAGCCAGCAGTGTTCCCGTGCCAGGCGGCATATCCCGACTGACGGCCACAGTGGCAATCCAGGCATAAGAGGCATTGCCACACGGCCAGATGGATCCAGACATACCGCCACAAACAGCACCTGCCCTGTCGGTTAAAGACAGAATAAAACCCGGGCGAATTTTTTCATCACATTCATTAACTGCTTCGATATAAAGTGTATGGATGTTATCGGGTAATTGATTACAGTCAGTGCTAAAAACCGCAGTGTTATCTGGTCCGGCAGGCATATGCACTACTTTTTTTTCATACCCTGCCTCGACAAGAGCAGGGCCCAGAATATCGCCATAAGTAGTCAGAATAATAATCCGGCCGGTATTTTTATCCGTATTTTTTACCAGCTTTGCAATATAGCCAGGTGGATTTGTGAAAAAATCTTTTTCAGGATCAGGGTAATGGGTGATTATCTGCGGACTAAAACCAAATTCCCGCTCTCTTTCCTGCAGCAGAGTAAAAAGCCCGGCGTGGAGCTGGTTGAGCTTTTCCTGGGTACTATTTTCACGATGACAGAGTTCAAGGTGATAACTCTGCCCATTTAAAAAAATTTTTTCCATATTTCACTTTACAGGATTCAGATATCCGTTATTCCTCTGGCGGCAAAACTGCTGTCATTTACTGTCTCTCACCACTGTACTCTGGTAACTACAGTCCCCCGCTATCATGCGCTCTGACTGAGGATACCAGCAAGATGCAGTATACCCGCACAGATAAGCCCGGCAACAATATCGTCAAACATAATGCCGATGCCACCTTTTATATGACGATCACACCAGCGAATGGGCCAGGGCTTCCAGATATCCAGCAGGCGAAAAAGGATAAAACCTGAAATCACCCACAGCGCGTTATTTGCCGGCAGAGCCATCAATGCAATCCACAGGCCGACAAATTCGTCCCAGACAATGCTGGCAGGATCCGCTTCCTGCATGTCTTTTGCTACAAAATGACAGAGCCAGCAGCCAGTAATAATACCAAAGGTAACCGACAGGCCATAAAATGGCGTGGGTAACTGAATTAATAATAACCAGCATGGAAGAGCGGCCAGTGACCCTGCGGTACCTGGAAAAAAAGGCGAACGGCCGCTGCCAAAGCCAGTCGCAAGGCAGTACCAGAGATTACGTAGAGATAATCTGTATGCGGTATTATTCATTATGTCTGTGGCAATGCAAAATGGTTAAAACCCTGCCATGCAAGTTTAACAGGCTTACCCTGGTTGAAAAAATTCAGTCCTGTTCTGGGTGCCGTAATCTGGCCAATACGCGTATATTTTGCGCCCAGATAACTCAGCGCAGTACTCACTGCGCTGCGATTTGCTTCCGGCACAGTAAAGCAAAGTTCATAGTCTTCACCACCCGCCAGGGCCCAGTATAACGCCTGTTCTGGAGTTGCCTGGTTTTTAAGATGGCTGGAATAAGGTAACAGTTCCAGCTCAACACGTGCACCACAATGACTGGCAGTTAAAATATGCTGCAGATCAGAGATAAGGCCATCAGAAATATCGATGGCAGCACTGGCAAGCGTATGCAGTGCCTTGCCCTGAAGTATACGTGGTACGGGTCTCAGATGGCGGTTGATAAGTGCCACTCTGTCTATTTCATTGTCCGGCTGTAACTGATTCTGCAAAATAGCCAACCCCGCTGCGCTATCCCCCAGCGTCCCTGTGACATAAATCCAGTCGCCCGTTCTGGCACCAGAACGGCTTAATATACATCCTGCCGGGACCAGACCATGAACGGTGAGTGTCATACTGAGAGGACCGCGTGTCGTATCACCACCAATTAGCTGCATGCTGTAGTAATTTAACTGCTCAAACAGGCTGTCACTGAATTTTTGCAGCCAGTTTTCATCCACCTGAGGAAGGGTAAGCGCAAGGGATAACCAGGCAGGATCTGCGCCCATGGCAGCCAGATCACTTAAATTAACCGCCAGTGCTTTATAACCCAGATCAACAGGGTCAATATCTGCCATGAAATGAACCCCGGATACCAGAGTATCAGTACTGACAGCAAGGAAGTGCTTATCTGATAGCGTCAGCAGTGCGCAATCATCTCCAGAACCAAGTTTTACATCCTGTCGGTTATTGCGAGAACGATTAAAATAACGTGCAATGAGGTCAAATTCACAACATGCCATATCTTTTTCCAGAGAGAAATTAACTAAAGCATCCATGCAGTTAATGCCTGTTATGATGCTGCCAATAGAAGGTTATGGCAGGACAGCAACGGTTTCATCATCATAAACGTAAACTCCCCAGCCCTGGTTCAGGCTCTGTAACAGCACGGACTTTATATCAGCATATGCTGTCTGGCTTATGATGATTTTTTTAAAATCCAGGAGTCAATTCTGTTAATTCATCAGCATGATTTTATTTATGCTCTTTGCCCGCTATCCCGTCCCGCACAGACATACGTGGGTTTGCCCTGGGCTTTAGCTGTTCACTACGCACCACAGGGGCGATTTTATCCAGTACACCATTGACAAATTTATGGCTATCTTCAGCGCCAAAAGTTTTCGCCAGATCAATGGCCTCATTAATGGCTACCTTAGAGGGGACATCAAAGCGCCGGCTTAATTCAAACAGAGCAAGGCGCAGAATGGCACGCTCTATCTGGCCTAATCGGCTCAGCTGGCGCGATAGATAAGGCGCCATTAGTGCATCCAGCTCAGCGGTATTGGCTGTTATACCCGACAGTAATTCACGAAAATAACCGACATCAACACCATTAATATCCTGTTCTGACAGAAATAATGATTCCACATCAGCCACCGCATTTTGCGATAATTGCCATGAGTAGATAGCCTGAACTGCACATTCACGCGCACGACGACGCGCCACAGGTTTCACACAATTCCCCTTAACTTAATTCAGCTTTTATGGCTGTGGTGATATTAATCATTTCAAGCGCCGCTAGAGCAGCATCAAAACCTTTATTCCCAGCCTTGCAACCGGCACGCTCAATGGCCTGTTCAATGTTATCCGTGGTCAATACGCCAAAAGCGACAGGAATTTCTGTCTCAAGCATTACTCTTGACAGGCCAGCGCTGCATTCCCCGGCAACATAGTCAAAGTGTGCGGTAGCACCACGAATCACACAACCTAACGCAATAATCGCATGATAGCGTTTGGTCTTTGCCAGTAAACTGGCGGTGAGCGGTAACTCATAAGCCCCCGGCACCCAAACCACTTTGACGTTACTGTCACTAACCTGACCCATGCGTTTAAGGGCATCAAGGGCACCATTCAGCAGACTATGATTGATGACATGATTAAAGCGCGCAACTGCAATGGCTATTTTGGCGTGTGGAGCAGCAACACTGCCTTCGGGAAGATTCATGGTATTCCTTTAATTTCTAAATGCAGATGACAGTAACGAATTCTACCATATTTTTTTACTGCCTGCTTTCGGGTTTCAAATGCAGACGCAAATCAGGCCCAACCTGACAGACTGCGCTTATAGTAAATTCCACTGCCTGTGCAAGCGAATTTAACCCGGGCAGCATGCAGAGTGCACGGGCTTCATTACCCAATAATTTAGGTGCCAGGTAAAGTATCAGTTCATCCACCAGACCCGCACTGAGTAATGCACCTGAAAGCTGTGCCCCGGCTTCAACCAACACTGAATTTATCTGACGCCTGGAAAGCTCCATCAACAGCAGTACCAGATCAACATGACCATGCTGCTCTGGCAACAGCAGCTGTTCGCTGTTATCAGGCAAGTGACTGTCATCGGTGCTAAGGCGTGCCAGCCAGCAGAGCCCTGATCCCCGTATTACCTGATGCTTTGCGCTAACACGATTCTGACTATCAAGGATAACTCTGACAGGCTGGCGCAGGCTGTCTTTGGGATACTGCGCTTTTATGGCAGCATCCAGTGTTTCCCACCGTACTGTAAGAGCAGGATCATCAGCAAGCACGGTGGCACTGGTGCTGAGGATGGCGCAACACTGGGCGCGAAGCTGTTGAACATCTGCTCGTGCCGCAGCTGAAGTTATCCATTTACTTTCACCGCCAGCCATGGCTGTCCTGCCATCCAGTGAAGCCGCTATTTTCAGTTGAACCCAGGGAAATCCGCTACGCATGCGTTTGCAAAACCCGCGATTCAGTGCTTCTGCCTCTGCCTGCATCAGACCATGCTGAACTATAATACCTGCCTGTTTTAACTGATACAGACCACGCCCACACACCTGGGGATTAGGATCCTGCATGGCAGTAACCAGACGGGTGATGCCAGCGCGCACCAGCGCGTCAGTACAGGGGGGAGTAAGTCCATGGTGGCAGCAGGGCTCAAGCGTGACATAAGCCGTTGCTCCACGTGCACGACTGCCGGCCATGTTCAGTGCATGAATTTCTGCATGAGGTTCACCGGCACGCCAGTGATAACCTTCCCCTACTTTTTCGTCATTGTTCACAATGACACAACCAACACAGGGATTCGGTGTAGCGGTAAAACGGCCGCGGCGTGCCAGCAGAAGAGCCTGATTCATCCACATTTCATCCGCGTGCATAAGCCTCCTTTTTACCTTGTTATCATGCTCGTTTTTCTGCCGGAAAAGCGACGGGATCCAGACAGGCCACTGTTATTTATTCATGAATGCCAGATACCAGCTTATAATAAGCTGCTAATTTTTATAAAAAATATATAAAAATAAGACTTAGTCCTGCAATCTGGCAATTTCTTCGCCAAATTCGCGCACATCATCGAAACTGCGGTAAACAGAAGCAAAGCGGATATAGGCGATTTTATCAAGGCGCTTTAATACCTCCATCACCAGATTACCTACCCTGTCACAGGGTACCTCAGGTTCACCGCTGGCACGCAAGCGCGATTTTATCTGGCTGATGGCAGTTTCTATATCATCAGCACTTACTGGTCTTTTTTCCAGCGCCCGTAACATGCCACGACGGAGTTTGTCTTCATTAAAGGGTTCACGCAAGTTATCACGTTTAATGATTCTTGGCATCAGTAACTGTGCCAGCTCAAAGGTGTTGAAACGCTCATGACAGCAGAGGCACTGACGTCGACGGCGTACCTGCGTCCCCTGAGCTACCAGGCGGGAATCAATAACTCGGGTATCAACAGCACTACAAAACGGGCAATGCATGACTGCGACCTGTGTAAACTTAATGCTTTGAATGTTAACGCAGTCTACCCTGAACAGACAGGGAGCACCAGTAGCATAAGTAGCTGTTTTCCTGTCATGTTAACCACTGCGTGGGGAAATCTGTCAGGCTGCGCGAATTCTTCTATCCGATTTTCTGCGCTCAGAGCCATGGGAAGGTCCCAGGTTTCTGCGCCTTCTGTCTGTAGAGTTTCTTTTTTCCATTCTCACCAGCGGTCTTTTCAGCATGCGCTGCCGCTCGGTTGAATGACCTGCCTGTTGAGCGGCAGCTAATGCTACAGGTAGTACATGCGGAGATCGGCTCGCTGCATCTCTTCCTCTTGCCGTTATCATTGTCAGGGGGGGGATATCGCTGATATCTTCAGGGGCAGGCTCAATTGTTTTCCTGCGTGAGTAAGCCTGACTGGACGTATTGCCAACACGGCTAATACTGAGATTTTCGGCATCAGTGCCTGGCCCACTGCCGGAAGTCCCGGGATCAGGAGTCTTACTGATGCTGCGCTGATAGCCTGAATTGTTTTTTATCTCACTCATATCGCTGTTTATAACGGGTTAATAACTACTTTAATATTGGTATGATTATTGCGGCATACTCTCATAGCGATACCGCAGTGCCCTGTTACGGTAAATTATCGATGATAATCGTAACAGGCGATATCAAAAATAGACCATCCTGACCAGTAATAATGGACTTTTTAACGATAATGTGCCGCCGGTGAAACCAGACATAGCGATTACCAAAATCTGCTTAAGAAATGGATAACCTGCGTCAGGTCTTATTGCATTCTTCTATCTGCTTTGCGGCGTTCAGTTTTTCCGGGAGGACCGAGATCTTTGCGTCTTCTGTCTGTCAACAGACGTTTTTCACGGCTAAATGGTTTTTTGAGCAGAGGATGCCGCTCAGTGGCATGTCCCATCGCCTGCGACGCTCTCAGGGCGGTGGGTAATACGGGAGTCCCTGAAGCGTTGATTGATTTTTTTGCACTGAATAGCAGTGTCGCCATGTTTTCATTGATCTGCGGGGCCCCGCCTCTGCTGACAATGTGTTTATGCAATGCGGAAAAACCTTCTCCACTATGCCGCATGACTGGCTGTTTAAGTGCCGCAATTTTCTTTCTGATATGGTATGCCTTCATATCCATATCCGTCGCCTGAATGGGTTTTTCTGCCTTGCCCTCTTCACGCGTCAGGCTATTGTGCACTTCATATTGCTTTTGCAGAATTTGGGTGGTGCTTTTTAAAATAAACCAGAGCCCGTGCATAAAAGTATGCAGTTTTCCGCGCACAGGGTTAGCAGTGCCAGGTGTACTGCGCGCGCGCAGCGCAGTGGGAGTCTGTGTGCTGTTATGAATGGAAACAATCCCGATACGGCTCGCCGGTTGATTATCACTGAGACCATCGCCAGGTTTATCGATACGCCTGTGCGGATGTGCTGAATCTGTCGTAACATTAATATCAGGCATGACAGAAACCTGCCGTAACTAGATGCTGTTTTTAACCAATTTCATCCATACATTAACATTTTTGTAATTTTTATTACATATAAAAATATCATATTGTTAACAATATCTTCCTGCTTCCGCGGGATGAAAATGCTCCTGCGAGCAGAGTACAGTGCGGTATCAAGATACCAATGGATGGATGTTGTTTTTATGTTAATTATAAGTTAAAAAACATTAATTACAAAAATAAATAGTCAGAAATTTATCAGGGAAAATACGTTAATTGCAGCGCACAAAAAACAGCCGCGAATTTGCTATTTAGCTGCACAATGATAAAAAGAACGTTATGAAATGACAGGGTGATGAAGCGAGAAATGCCCAGAACTCGTGGCCTTATAAGAAGTAACAGTAGCGAGTCTGTGGAGGTTTAGCATCGAATCGAACAGGCGTGGGGTACATAACGCCTTCAGGCATGCACTCACCCTATGCAGTAAATGATAAAAAAGGGCTCCTGTTATCCGGGAGCCCTGTTATTTTTAACCGTTAAGACAGCCTGCACCCTGAACCAGGACGCAGGTTGCTTCAGGCTTTTAACGGAACAGATTCATAAACCTGGCAAACATGCTAACGGGAGCAAGAACAGCATTATGCGCATTCACAAGGAGTTTAAACTTACCATGAACCTTATGAGCCTCCTGAGATTTGCTCTCTTCATTTTTCCACTGGAACCAGGTAAAACCAAAGGTCGCTATCACACCAAGCACAATAAAAGGCGCCAGGGGAGCTGCCAGGGTAGAAAAGACAGCAGTCAACACTATTATGGTTGTTGTCGCAGCAATCGACATTGCTGAAAACGGGTTACTGACTGCCTGTATTATCCTACGCAATACACTAGGTTCAGGAGGAAGCATCGCAGCGGTTATCTGCACTATCTCGTCCTTGGTAAGCACCGTTGCTGCTAATTTATCAGCTTCCCGAAGGCCATAGTCATTTATCCTTTTATCAATTGCCTGAAGAGTTTCACTGGTTGACCTCGGCATCACCTGCTGAGTTACCCTGGCTATCGCTATGGCATGGGTTTTAGTCACCTCAGTTAGCTTATCATGCATTTTGAGCGCCAATTCCATGCAGTCTATTGTTCTCTCTGTGGCTGCAATTACACGACGCTTCAAGGGCAGGATCCTTCTGATCCCTTTGGGGACTTCATCCGCCAGCGTACCAGTGCTGGCACTGGTTTCGAGTGCAACACTAAGATCATGTTCAGTCTCTATTCCGGCAACAGTGATTCCTTTTGTAATCAACCGATCAAATACCTTTTGTTCTGCTTCACAAAAAAGCCGGTACTGCCGCTGTTGCTTTTGTGTATACAGATCAAGCACCTGCTGTTGCTTATACGCCGGTATCTTTGCCTCATCCATCGCTGCTTGCATTACATGACGCTCTTCGGCCTGATAGCCTGGCAGCCTCTGAATAGTTTTTGTGAATTTCTCTACCCACTGGGCAATAAGATCAGCCGCTTCGCCAGGATGTTTATCTATCTGTTCACAGATAAGGCGATAATGTTCACCCTGACTGTTATCTACGTTAGCCAGGAATGCTTTATCATTTTTCTCGAAAGCCTCCAGAAGAACATCACAATAGCATTGCTGGCTGATAGTCAGAAAAGCTGGCTTAAGATTCCCCAATATCTGTTGATCAACACTGGCATGCTTCAGGTCCGCTACTGCAGCAGTCAGGTTAGCATGCATTTGCTCAGCAACACTCGCAGGAGAATGAAGCTTCGCTACCATACGATTGCATACTTTGGCACGGCGACTAACAAGCTCCCCCATACGTAAACTATAACTGTAACTGTTTTGTCGAACTCTTTTGCTCTTTTCACCTGGCGACAGAAGCTCTTCACCCGAATCGGGTGTCTTTAGCTGTGCATTTTTATCGTCGATATACGCTAATACGTCATTCCTGCCTAAGAGCTGATTGATGCGGCCCTCGCTATCCTCACGCAACTGCGTATCAGAGAGCGTGCCACCAGCAGCAAGAGCGAGAAGCAGCTTTTCCAGACACTGTTCTTTTGCTGTATTACCGTGGCGACTTTGCACCACCTTGTTAACGATAGCGCCGGCACTGGCGGATTCAGGAAAATCCCGTATCGCCAGCTGCTTTAATTGCTGCACCAGCGTACTATGTCCTTTATGCACACCGCAAAAAGCACTATAAATGGTATCAAATTCCTTATCTGTTACTGACGTTCTCCCCCTGTCTTTAAACACAACCACGCCATGATTATCAAAGGTAAAAAATTCATTCAGCGGCTTTGCCGTGAAGTCTTTTTCAAGACGTTTGTAATGATTGGGTTTTACCAGAGACTTAATGGTAGTAACAGCATCAACATATTCATTAAGCAAATAAAGCAGTTGCTGGCCGCGCTGTTGAAATCTTTCCTCTGCTGCCCTACTGTCACTGTTGTTATCACCCTGTGATTCAGTCAGAGAAATTTGCTTGTTAGTGGTGAGCTGCCTTCTGTGAACCCGGGAATCTGGGTCATCTAATAATTGTTCCAGACGTTCAGCCTGTTCTATCGCTGTAATCTGGTTAGAAAACTGTGGGGACTCGCTATTTTTCGGTTTCGTGTCAACAGCTTGTTGAATGAATACAGGCATGAGACCGCTACTACTATTTACAGAATGTAGCGCTTCTACCACAGAAGGCGTGGCTGGATTCTTTAATTTTTCAGACTTAGGGTTAAAAAAACTACGGAAAGTATGTTTCCGATTAGCAGTAGCAGAAAGTGCCATAACCTATCCTCGCAATTTAGCGTTGTGCATCCACCGGCTGTAGCGATGCAGGAGGTGTATTGTTTTTGTGAAAAACTCTGAAAAATTATGCTGAAATGTGATAAAAACTGATATCAAAAATGAGCCATTTAAGGGAGTGCGATGTAGATCGCAAAAATGTTATCTCTGAAGGAATGAACGCAAAGTATCTTTGATTATTATCCAGGTGTTTTTAGCCTGCTTTTTAGCGACAATTTCTGGCGCTAAAAATCGCCTTATAAACACCGATAAATGGCCATCACATAATCTGCTTTTTGTGCATGATATGCGCATTTTGCGTCTGAAAGCATAAGAAGGTATTTAATGGTGGGCCGTGCGGGATTCGAACCTGCGACCAATTGATTAAAAGTCAACTGCTCTACCGACTGAGCTAACGGCCCTAAAGAAGAGAAAATTCGCTGATGTTATCCATCAGTTTTACCAACGAGGATATTGCTTCGTCACGTTGTTGTTGCCTGGCTGCACAGAATAAGCACTTTAACTGCAACAACTGCACGTAAAAACTGGTGGGCGATACCAGATTCGAACTGATGACCCCCTCCGTGTAAAGGAGATGCTCTACCAACTGAGCTAATCGCCCGTGCCTGCTGGGGTGGCATTATAGAGATAGCTGGCAGTGAGTCAACGATTTTTATAATAAAACGCCCCGGTTGACGTAAATTTAAACAGACTGCGTCATCATCAGCGTAAAATCCCTGATTCTCTCTATCAACCGGGACAATGGATGTCAGGGCCCTGCGTTATCGGGTAGAATATCGCTTTACCTTTATTACCTGCGCGCAGTATAGCAATAAGACTGTGTAATTATCTGATGAAAGGCACTGATTAATGAAAATTAAAACACGCTTTGCACCCAGCCCCACCGGTTATCTGCACGTTGGCGGTGCGCGTACTGCACTTTATTGCTGGTTATTTGCACGCCATGCTGGCGGAAAGTTTCTGTTACGCATTGAAGATACCGACAAAGAGCGCTCAACACAGGAGGCCATAGATGCCATCATGGAATCCATGAACTGGCTTAATCTTGACTGGGATGAGGGCCCCTTTTTTCAAAGCAAACGTTCTGAACGCTATCAGCAGGTTATCGACGCAATGCTAATCAGTGGAAGTGCGTATAAATGTGTGTGCACCAGAGAGCGTCTGGACACAATGCGTGAAGCTCAGCTGGCCAGAGGAGAAAAACCACGTTATGACGGTCACTGTCGCCACCGGCAGCACAAAGCGGACAGCAGTGAGCCATTTGTGGTACGTTTTCTCAATCCCAGTGAAGGGTCGGTATGTTTTAACGACAGTATTCGTGGCCCTGTCGAATTCAGCAATCAGGAGCTGGATGATTTGATTATCCGCCGTACGGATGGGACGGCCACCTATAATTTCTGTGTTGTCGTCGATGACTGGGATATGGAAATCACGCATGTTATTCGCGGTGAAGACCACATTAATAACACACCGCGTCAGATTAATATTTTAAAGGCACTGGGTGCACCTGTGCCGCAATATAGCCATGTTTCTATGATTCTCGATGAAGATGGCAGAAAACTCTCGAAGCGTTACGGCGCTGTCGGTGTCATGCAGTACCGCGATGAGGGCTATCTGCCCGAAGCATTACTCAACTATCTGGTGCGGCTCGGCTGGTCTCATGGCAATCAGGAAATTTTTTCCATTGATGAGATGAAGGCATTGTTTTCTCTCGATAATCTGAATAAATCATCAGGTGCGTTTAACAGAGATAAACTAAACTGGCTTAACCATCATTATATTAATCACCTGCCGGCGGAATACGTTGCTGTCCATCTCGACTGGCATATCCGCAATCAGGGTCTGAAAACGCATCAGGGCCCGTCACTGGTTGAACTCATAAAATTGCTGGGTGAGCGCTGTAAGACACTGAAAGAAATGGCCAGCACCTGTCATTATTTCTATGAAGAGTTTTCACATTTTGATGATAAAGCGGCCAGGCAGCATCTGTCCGCACAGGCACAACAACCACTGAACATGGTCCGTACCCGGCTTGCTGAAATCAGCAACTGGACGCCAGCAAGTGTACATGAAGCCATTCAGAATACGGCTGATGCCATGGGCACAGGGATGGGTAAAGTGGGCATGCCGTTGCGTGTCGCTGTCACCGGTGGCAGTCAGTCCCCCGCTATGGATGTCACCGTGCACGCTATTGGTCAGGCACGTACTCTTGCACGTATCGACAAAGCACTGGCATTTATCACTCACAACGCCTCTGCGCAGTGAAGCAGGGCATTATAATTGCTGTTTTTTTCAACGCTCAATGGCAATAATAAATTTAGCCATTGACAGTATGGCACCGGTTTCATATCATCCGCGGCACACCAGTGCGGTGGGTGATATCGTGGGGTTATAGCTCAGCTGGGAGAGCGCTTGCATGGCATGCAAGAGGTCGACGGTTCGATCCCGTCTAGCTCCACCACACAATCACTATCTGCAGAATTATCTTCCCGAAATTATTTCCTGTGTTACAGCAATTCGTGTTTTATTTACTGCTTTTTAACATCCCTGAATAGTGCTTTTGTCACAAACACAGTTAAATCCTGCGGTCATAATACCTGACAATAAAAATAAACAATAAAAAGGTGACATTATGTTTTATTCCGTCAATAGTTCTGTTCCCGCCAGGGATACCAGTGCAGTTGCTTCAGCGGTGGCTCATGCTGACCCGCTTCATGATATCAGCACAGTTGCTGTAACCTCTACTGATACAGCGATAACAGTTGATGCCATCAGCAAGCAGATAGATGCCATAGTGGCCAACAGACATCCATTGGTTTTTTGTGGATTTTCCGCATCAGGGAATAAAGATCCTGATAAACAGGATAAATGGCTCGAAAAAGTGTTAACAGCAGCCATAGACAAATATGGTGCTCACAATCTCATCGTGTGCTCAGGGGCCACCAGCCCACCGGGAATTACTGCAGTTTACCCAATAGCACAACGCTATGGCGTGGAAGTGATGGGTATCGTATCTGATAAAGCTAAGGGAGCAGATTATCTTTCACCTCACTGCCCGGAAAAAAACATCGTCTATGTTGCTGCGCCAGAAAATGATCCGGATAGCTGGGAAGTTCTTGATAAAAAAGGATGCTCTTATATGGTTGGTGTGGCCACAAAACATGGCGGAGACATGTGTTTTTATGGCGGTGGACCGGTCTCATTTAGAGAGCTTACCGAGTCCATGAAAGATAAGGTCAACATATTCTGGAATCCTCTGGCTGAGCCTGATCCAGAGAACTTAAAAAAAGCTCAGGAGAAACGCCCTGGCGTGGATCTGACGCCAATACTTACTTACTATAAACAACATTGTCATGAGGGTTTTGGTAATAATGTCACTTTCATTGATTAAACCTGTTTCGCCAGTCATTTCTGTATGGAACAGAGACGATAAACGACCGGCAGTACCATCAAAGGCAAAGGAACAAAGGAGGCGACGCAAAAAACCTGAGCCTGCGACATCTGACTGATTGCCAACCTTACAGACAGCCTGTTTTCATCAGTTACAGGCTGACGTTACTCTTCTTTTTCGCGACAGATGAGCACATTGCCCTTGCTAACGTCAGTGCTCTGGCTGTGCTTTAATCAGCTTACTGCCTGCTGCAATGACCAGAAGCCGCCACGCATTAAACATGCATAATCTACATCTGAATACCTGTCAACAGACTCATGATACCAGCACGGCATTCCCATAGGTTGTCATATGAGTCTTAATATCCGCTAAAATGCCCTCCTGCACTTCATCAGCATTCTTAATAAGTTTCTTTGTCGAGGTATTGATTTTCTGCATTTCTGCCCGTTCACTGAATATTTTAATATAAGAAGGAATCAGTAAAAATGCGCCTATGGCGATGGCAGCGATACCTATCAACGGGATTATCGGGCCGGTAAGGGCAATACCAATCACCGCAAGCGCTCCGCCAAATACTGCAGGCGCAACAACAGCAGTGATACCAATCCCGATACCTAACAGTGCAGGCACATTTTTTAACGCGCTGGCAAAGCTGCTGAAGGGTTTGAACAGGCTTTTGGCAATCCCCGGGACCTCAATAAGTGCCGCCTTATTTTTTTCTGCCACTGATTTCATGTGCGGCAAATCGTCGATGAAATTCTTCGCCAGCTCCAGCGCTTCCGCTATGATTTCCTCATTGGTTTGATTAAAACGCGGGCTGGTTGCCTCCTTTGCCTCCCTTGCCTCCTGCCTTTCTGCTCTGGCAGTCTGTATGTGTTCTTCCACAATGGCATTGCCAACAGCAACCACTTTATTACGATATTGATTCATTGCCTCCTGCACCCGGGTATTAGCCGCCAGAGAAGAGCCATCTACCGCCAGAAGCTCTTTCACAACTTGTGGCGTCGCCGCTCTCAGTTTATCTTTAAGTTCGGTTCTTGCTCTGGCCTCATCAAACAGAATCTTAACATCGTCGGCAAACATTTCAGTGCGAATATCAGTCAGTCTTTGATGATTATGATTTCTCAGATTTTGCCGGTTAGCCAGCTGTGTTACGCTGAATTCATCCTGAATTTCTTTGCGCAGCTGCTGATTTGTTTCTCCCGGCAGCAACGCCTCACTGGCACTTTTGGCTTCAGCAGCAAGTTTTGTCTGTATGTGCTGATGTTTGTTTAATGCACGAAAAAAGGTATTGTGCCATCTGATGAATGGGTCACTATTATTAATTTGAAATTTATCCGTGCCTTTTACTGCATTGATGGCATCATCCAGATTAAAATTGAGTATGCCGTCTTCCAGGCTTGCAGCCAGGTGCCCGTCAAATTCCTGTGCCGTACTAACAATAAT
>CAZROT010000014.1:0-55305 GCA_964601895.1 uncultured Yersinia sp. | reverse complement strand
GCAGAGCAGCGGGAGACCACCGCTGGTTACCCTGCCTTACTTGCTTAATTTTATACTGATACTCTATATCCTATCTCCTATCTCTTATTCATTCCTATATTTCCTTAAAAGATAAGTTTTACAGATGAAGGAAATACTAAATTCTCTTTGACAGATAGCAAATTGAACTTAAGTAGTAAGATACTATTTCGTGTTCTATCAAATTTAGCGGACTTTTTATAAATCGTAACAGAATTTTTACGATTTATAAAAATGAACTCGTTATAATTTAAATTAAAGGGATTATTATGAAAAAAATATCATTATTTTTTTTCTCGATCATTATTATTTTAATAGGACTTCCTTTATCTGCATCAGCATTTTCTGATGGAGTTGAATATCAGACATTAAACAGGCCGGTAACATCTGAACAACAGGTCATTGAATTTTTTTCTTTTTATTGTCCACATTGTTACCAGTTTGAACATATCTATCATATTCCTCAGGCAATAGAAAAAGTTTTGCCAGAAGGAAAAAAAGTCATGAAGTACCATGTTGAATTTCTTGGACCGTTAGGTAAAGAGTTAACTCAAGCCTGGGCTGTTGCTATTATGCTTAATGTTGAAAATAAAATCAGTCCTATGATGTTTGATGCTGTTCAGAAAACACAAACAGTGGCGAATTCTGATGATATACGTAATATTTTTATTGAAGCAGGTGTTAGTAAAAAAGACTATGATGCTGCATTAAATAGCTTTATTGTTAAGTCCCTGGTAGTACAACAGGTGGAAATGGCTAAAAGTTTTAAATTGCGTGGCGTACCAGCGGTGTTCGTTAATGACAAGTACATGATTAAAAGTGAAAATTTTGATATTAATTCGATGGATACTTATGCTGATCAGTATGCGAATTTAATAAGCTTTTTGATAAATAAGAAGTAATTTTTTACAGAAAGTTATATAGCTATAGCTGAAAAATTACTCTGTTGCTTAATTTACAATTTGTTTGATATATTTTCGATTATTAATGCTTTTGAGATAATACCATTAAAAATAAAAGAAGAATTAGGCGACATCAACTTAAGTTCTGATCGAGCAAAGATAGACCGTTTTAGTTCTCCATCTATCATAATGTGATAATTTTTATAATAAATAATTAGATAAAACTGGTCAGTTTTATTTCAATATCCGACCAGCATTAGTAGTGGTATTATATAGAAAATATCCTGAACAAAGATCTAAATGTTTTACTGAGAGAGTATTAAGCTAACAAAGCTGAGATTTATTGATAAGTAGCTGTGCTTTCGTGTTTTATGAATGTGAATCGGATAAGCTATTTCTGATTTTGCGCTCTAACATTTCTCCTGTTTTAGGATCAAAGTAACGGCTGGGCCAGATTTCTGAGGGATGAATATCAAGATATTCAGCAATTAACCATTCACCTTTTGGCCATGGTCGAGAAAGAGCGTTAGCTAATGTTGATGAACTGAGACCTGCTTCTCTGGATACAGCTGCCAGTGTTGTTCCCTTTTTACGCAAAGCAGCAATGATGTCTGCGGGATGCCAGTCAGATTTCCTTAAGATCATTTCTAATTCCTTTTTTTTGATGGGATCTTTTCAAGTTAATGGTATAAATAACATGTCGCTGTAGAGTCATTACGACGATAAACGGTTATTTAGAAAAAATATATCATTAAACAAGCGGAATAGTTTCAGTTTTTTTTCTAAAAAATCCTGTTTTGTGTCTTGAAGCAAGGTTGGGATGAAAGGTTATGAAAAAAGAGTGGTTTTCTGCAAAGGAACTTGTAGGTGTTGCGGGCTTGCCTTCATCAACACAGGGAGTGAATCTTATGGCTAGGCGTGACGGATGGGAACAACGCCGTCGACGTGGAGTACAGGGAAAAGCTCTTGAATATCATGTGACTAGTTTACCTGATGTTGTGCTGAATGCGTTATCCTTAAAAGAGGACTCAGCAAAATATGTGGCTAATCGGCAGGATCCTTTAGGAGTATGGATTGAAGCCTACTATCAATTGACTGAAATAGAAAGGAGTAAAGTTATTGCTTTCATTTTACGTGAAGGTATTACAAGTATGATGATTCGATTAAACGTCATTTAGTGCTTTCAAATGAAAATTAGTTTATTAAATTCTTTAAAAAAAGCGACGTACAGCTGATTGAGCAAGTCCCTCAAGGGCTAATCGATAAGGTGTTTCCGGCAATATTTGTAATGCAGAAATTGCTCTATCAGCTTCTTCCTGAGCGCGTACGCGTGTGTATTTAAAAGAATCACATTCTTGCATGATGTTTAATATATGTTTAAGTAAATTTCTCGCGTTGCCTTGTTCAATCGCCTGGCGAATGAGGCTGATTTGATCGGGGCTGCCGTTTTGCATAGCATGCACTAATGGTAACGTTGATTTTCCTTCATGCAGATCATCGCCGATGTTTTTGCCTAATATGCTATCATCAGAATTGTAATCAAGCAGATCATCAATGAGTTGGAAAGCGATACCTAAATGACGTCCATAATCTCGTAGTGCCAGTTCCTGTGCCTCATTCCCATTCGCTAAAATTGCAGAACATTGTGATGCAGCTTCAAATAAACGTGCTGTTTTACTGTAGATAATACGCATGTAATTTTCTTCAGTAATATCCGGATTATTACGATTCATTAATTGTAATACTTCACCTTCAGCTATCACGTTGGTAGCTTCGGACATCAGTTCAAGTACGCGTAGAGACTTTAGCCCTGTCATCATCTGAAAAGAACGAGTGTAGATAAAATCACCAACAAGGACACTGGCAGAATTGCCAAATGCAGTGTTAGCAGTAGCTTTTCCTCGACGCATTTCAGATTGATCGACAACATCATCATGAAGCAAAGTTGCAGTGTGGATAAATTCAATTAATGCAGCAATAATAATATGTTGATTACCTTGATAGTTAAGCGCTTTGGCGGTAAGCAATGCAACCATTGGGCGGATTCGCTTGCCGCCACTATTGATGATGTAATGGCCCAGTTGGTTAATAAGTGATACATTCGATTGCAACTGGTTTAAGATTACTCTATTTACAGCAGTCATCTCTTGCGCAGTGAGTTCTATAATCTTTTCTAAATTCATTGTCTTGAATTCAACTAAATGTTTAATTGGTTATACTAAAAATCAATTTCTTAATAGTCAGACGCTATAATTGTACTTTAAAATCAATTAGAGAGGATAGACTATATTATTTATCTACCATAGGATTCTGTACTTGTCATTTCCCCTTTTTCTGCGTAGAATCCGCCCACTGTTGTTGTATTTTTGGCGCATACCTGAATGGTATTTAAAAATAGTATGCAAAGAGCATGGGGTGGTTTTAAATGTACGCTGTTTTCCAGAGTGGTGGTAAACAACACAGAGTCAGTGAAGGCCAGACTGTTCGTTTAGAAAAGCTGAGCGTTGCAGCTGGTGATGTTATTGAATTCGATCAAGTGCTAATGATAGCAAATGGCGATGACATTAAAATTGGTCTTCCATTAGTCGATGGAGGAAAAATCAAAGCTGAAGTTATTGCACACGGTCGTGGTGATAAGATTAGGATTGTAAAATTTCGACGCCGTAAACATTACCGTAAACAGCAGGGTCATCGTCAATACTTTACTGACGTTATGATTACTGGTATTAGCGGTTAAGCGTTGAGGAGAATACAAGTAGATGGCACATAAAAAAGCAGGCGGTTCGACACGTAACGGCCGTGACTCCGAAAGTAAACGCTTGGGTGTAAAGCGTTTTGGTGGTGAAGCTGTGCTCGCTGGCAGTATTATTGTTCGTCAGCGTGGTACCAAGTTTCATGCTGGTGTTAATGTGGGTTGTGGCAGAGATCACACTCTTTTTGCTTTAACTGATGGAAAAGTCAAGTTTCAGGTAAAGGGCTTAAAAAAACGTAAATTTGTTAGTATTGAAGCCGCATAACTTTTTATAATACGTTTATATTCATACCCTGCAATCAGCTATTGCAGGGTTTTTTTTAGTCTTGAAATCATGAATGCCATTTATGTTGTTTTTCTGAAAAAATACAGTCTGATGCAAGAAAGTATATTCTGATTTTTCTCTTATTGCCGGTATCAGATTTTTTAATCGAATTGGCATATAATCAAAGCAACCCAATGAATCGACATATAAAATAAACGTAATTAATTTTTACGGAGAATACAGATGAAATTCGTCGATGAAGCTACCATTTTGGTTTCTGCAGGTGATGGTGGAAATGGGTGTGTCAGTTTCCGTCGGGAAAAATATGTTCCTAATGGCGGCCCAGACGGTGGTGATGGTGGTGATGGTGGTGATGTATATTTACTCGCAGATGAGAATCTGAACACACTGATTGATTATCGTCTGGAAAAATTTTTTCGTGCTGGTAAAGGGTGCAATGGCCAGGGACGCAATTGTACCGGAAAACGCGGAAATGATATTACCATTAAGGTGCCGGTAGGCACGAGAATCCTCGATAAAGATACCCGTGAAATTTTAGGTGATATGACTCATCATCAACAATGTTTGATGGTTGCTAAAGGAGGATTTCATGGTTTGGGTAATACACGTTTTAAATCTTCAGTTAACCGAACGCCACGCCAAAGTACTATGGGAACCAAGGGAGAATCTCGTTCTCTGGATTTAGAATTACTTTTACTGGCAGATGTTGGTTTATTAGGGTTACCTAATGCAGGTAAATCAACTTTTATTCGTTCTGTTTCAGCAGCAAGGCCAAAAGTTGCTGATTATCCTTTTACTACTTTAATACCTGGCCTCGGTGTAGTACGGATGGGTAATGAGCAGAGTTTTGTCGTAGCCGATATCCCGGGTTTGATTGAAGGTGCTGCGGGTGGTGCTGGATTGGGAATTCGTTTTCTAAAACATCTGGAACGCTGCAGAGTATTATTACATCTGGTTGATATCGCACCTATTGACCAGTCTGATCCAGCTGAAAATATAACAATTATTATCAATGAACTACAACAATATAGTGCCTCTCTGGCTGCCAGGCCTCGTTGGTTAGTGTTCAATAAAATTGATTTGATTGGCCACGATGAGGCGCAAAAACGCGCCGATGCTATTACAGCAGCGTTAGGATGGCAAAATGGTTTCCATATCATTTCTGCAGCCAGTGGTGAAGGTATTGAGCCATTATGCTGGAGTATTATGCATTTTTTAAAAAATCAGTTATCAGTCGCAGCAACTGAAGCGGACACTTCACAAATAAGCGAATTAATCTGGGTCGATGATAATGAATAACTGGCAGGGCTTGCGGTGATAACAGGCAATGCATTTAAATTTATTACCATGGTTTCTTTGTTTTTTCAGGGAAATTTATCAAAAAAGAAAATAGATAAATGTCATTGTGTAATTCTTAACAGCGACAATCCAAGTAAGCCACCATCTGCTAAATATAGTAAAAGGTTTTTGCTGCGATATTTTGAATCACAGGCGCAGGTCAGAGTAAAACTGCCGCGTGATAAGCATCATGTAGTAAACATGATGCTGTTACTAATATTATTCTTCATTATCCCACTGTATTAAATTTGTTCAAATGATTTCTATATCAGGACATTGGATTTCTGGCATATTAAAATGCCAGGTATACTGTTTCAGCGTATTGCTTCGTAAGCTCTTCTTATTTTTAATCATTGATAAAATGATAATGAATGAAAAAATCCAGTACAAAATTATTCGAAGTATTTAACTATAATACTATGATTTTATTATGTATATTCTAATAAAGTAGTATGGTTATATAATTATTCTGGTATCAGAATCGGTGTCAGGGCATATGTACTGATAATAAAATTATCGCCTGCTGCTCTGGCTGCAGTTATTTTGATTTTGGGTGTATTTTTTTTGTATATTAAATCAAGCTTACTCAATTCATGAACAGATCGTTAGTAGCATTTACTATGTTTTTCATTAGAATACGCGGGATGGTAATTGTTTCGAGCTGGATAATAGATGTTAAAGGGTATTTAATCAATGAAACAGGTTCCAATGACAGTACGGGGCGCTGCAAAACTACGCGAAGAATTAGATTACTTAAAAAATGTTGAGCGCCCTCGCATTATTAGCAGTATCGCAGAAGCTCGTGAGCATGGTGATTTAAAAGAAAACGCTGAATATCATGCAGCACGCGAACAGCAGGGGTTTTGTGAGGGACGCATTCAGGAAATAGAAGCTAAGCTTTCAAATGCACAGGTTATTGATATTACTAAAATATCTAATAATGGTACAGTGATTTTTGGTGCGACAGTCACAGTTCTGAATCTGGATACTCAAGATGAGCAGAGATATCGTATAGTCGGCCATGATGAGGCAGATTTGAAGCAGAATCTGATATCGGTTAATTCTCCTATTGCGCGTGGTCTGGTAGGAAAAAAATCTGATGATATAGTTGTCATTAGTACTCCAGGAGGCGAAGTTGAATATGAGATTATTAATGTAGAGTATTTATGATTTCCAATAAAAATATTTTCGGTGTTGATGGTAAAAAACAAAGAAAAATAGCTTTTACGGTTTAGTAATTTCGCCCTGTTTCAATGAGTGATTTATTTCGAGGAACACTTAAATTTATTGTAACCTATTGATTATATAGCATAGTAAAGATCTTCTGATACGGTGTGTACTATGTTCATTGGTTCCTTCAGGCACATTATTTCTGGCAACTTTGATTGAATTTAAGTGAGTGCGGGCATTGAAAATTCATATTTTACCGCCACCTGATACAGGTACAGCCAGCACACCTCGGCTGAACAATAAATATTCGAACGGTTATTATAATTGATGGCTATTAAACATAATGAAAGTTGTTAGCAAGAAACGCTCTGCGAGTTCCAGACGTTGGCTACAAGAGCATTTTAGTGATAAATATGTTATTGAGACACAAAAAAGAGGTTTACGTTCCCGCGCCTGGTTTAAACTTGATGAAATACAACGGAGCGATAAACTGTTTAAGCAGGGGATGACAGTAATAGACCTGGGGGCATCACCAGGCAGCTGGTCGCAGTACGTTGTTAATCAAATCGGTCACAAAGGGCGGGTTTTTGCCTGTGATATTCTACCAATGGATCCAGTTAAAGGTGTTGATTTTCTTCAGGGTGATTTTTGTGATGAACAAGTTTTGGCAGCATTAGTTGAGATGGTTGGGGAAAACAATAAAGTACAGGTAGTGATGTCTGACATGGCCCCTAATATGAGTGGAACTCCGGCGATAGATATACCAAGGTCTATGCATCTTGTTGAGTTAGCTTTGGATATGTGTCGCCAGCTTCTTTCACCAGGAGGCAGTTTTCTGGTAAAAGTGTTTCAGGGAGATGGTTTTGATGCTTTTCTGAAAGAAACTCGTTCCCTGTTTACGAAAGTGAAAATTCGTAAGCCAGAGGCCTCTCGTAATCGATCGCGAGAGGTATATATCGTAGCAACAGGATGGAAATTATAATAGTCTGTTGTTATTTGTTAATGTAGTCGTAATATGAGGTTGATTCCTTGAGTGACATGGCGAAAAACCTGATTCTCTGGTTAGTTATCGCAGTTGTATTGATGTCTGTATTCCAAAGCCTCGGCCCCAGTGATTCTAATGGCCGTAGAGTGGACTATTCTACTTTCATGTCTGATGTAACCCAGGAGCACGTTCGAGAAGTACGTATTAATGGGCGTGAAATTGATGTTATCAAAAAAGACAGTAATAGATATGTAACCTGGATTCCTGTTAACGATCCAAAGTTACTCGATACGTTGCTTACTAAAAATGTAAAAGTTGTTGGTGAACCCCCGGAAGAACCCAGCCTGCTTGCTTCTATCTTTATATCCTGGTTTCCAATGTTGTTATTAATTGGAGTGTGGATCTTTTTTATGCGCCAGATGCAGGGCGGTGGCGGTAAAGGAGCCATGTCTTTTGGTAAAAGCAAAGCACGTATGCTGACTGAAGATCAGATAAAAACTTCTTTCGCTGATGTTGCCGGATGTGATGAAGCAAAAGAAGAAGTCAGTGAACTGGTTGAATATCTGCGTGAGCCAGGTCGCTTCCAGAAGCTCGGTGGTAAAATACCAAAGGGCATATTAATGGTAGGCCCTCCGGGAACAGGTAAGACATTATTGGCAAAAGCGATTGCTGGTGAGGCTAAAGTTCCTTTTTTCACAATTTCTGGTTCCGATTTCGTAGAAATGTTTGTTGGGGTCGGCGCATCGCGTGTCCGCGATATGTTTGAGCAAGCCAAAAAAGCAGCGCCTTGTATTATTTTTATTGATGAAATTGATGCAGTAGGGCGTCAGCGTGGTGCCGGATTAGGGGGCGGGCATGATGAACGTGAGCAAACGTTAAATCAAATGCTGGTTGAAATGGATGGTTTTGAAGGTAATGAGGGTATCATTGTTATTGCTGCCACCAACCGCCCTGATGTTTTAGATCCAGCCCTATTACGCCCTGGCCGTTTTGACCGTCAGGTAGTTGTGGGTTTGCCAGATGTTCGTGGGCGTGAGCAAATCTTGAAAGTACATATGCGCCGTGTTCCATTAGATATTGATGTGGATGCCTCTGTTATAGCGCGTGGTACCCCGGGTTTTTCTGGTGCTGATCTGGCGAACCTGGTGAATGAATCAGCGTTATTTGCGGCTCGTGGTAATAAACGTGTTGTTTCAATGGTCGAATTTGAAAAAGCAAAAGATAAGATCATGATGGGAGCTGAACGCCGCTCTATGGTGATGACTGAGGAGCAAAAAGAATCCACTGCTTATCATGAAGCAGGGCATGCAATAATTGGTCGTCTGGTTCCAGAACATGATCCAGTGCATAAAGTCACCATTATTCCACGTGGGCGCGCGCTGGGTGTAACGTTTTTCCTCCCAGAGGGCGATGCCATAAGTGCCAGTCGTCAGAAACTGGAAAGCCAGATTTCTACTTTGTATGGTGGCCGGTTAGCAGAGGAGATCATTTATGGGCCGGAGAAAGTTTCCACTGGCGCATCAAATGATATTAAAATTGCGACGTCAATTGCCCGAAATATGGTCACACAATGGGGATTCTCTGAAAAACTGGGTCCACTGCTTTACGCTGAAGAAGAAGGGGAAATATTTCTTGGGCGTTCAGTTGCCAAAGCTAAACATATGTCTGACGAAACAGCGCGTATTATTGATCAGGAAGTAAAATTACTTATTGAGCGTAACTACCAGCGTGCGCGAGAGATCCTTATGGATAATATGGATGTGCTGCATTCAATGAAAGATGCACTCATGAAATATGAAACCATCGATGCATTGCAAATTGATGATTTGATGAAGCGTAAGGACGTGCGTCACCCTGCTGGCTGGAATGAACCTGATCCTGATAATGGTGATAAGCCATCAGATAATGGAAATATAATAAAAAAAGTCACCGATTCAGAAAAGAATAGCGATGAACCAAACCCAGATAATGTCATGCCAGAACAATAAAGTGGCAGTAGTATTATTATTCAGCATTATTCAGTGAGTTACTTACCCCAAGCTTGCTTGGGGTTTTTTATGGAATAGTCTTTTTTAAGGAACAGGCTCTATGCAATTAATGGCCAGAAACTTAACGTTAGATCTGTCTGTTCCACGTGTGATGGGTATTCTTAATGTTACGCCGGATTCTTTTTCTGATGGTGGACGGTATAATAACGTTGACAGAGCCTTGCAGCATGTGCAGACGATGATAGCATCAGGTGCTGATATGATAGATATTGGTGGCGAATCTACTCGTCCTGGTGCTGCTCCCGTGAGTGAGCAGGAAGAAATCGATCGTGTTATTCCTGTCATTGAAGCACTGAAAAAACGTTTTGATATCTGGTTATCGGTGGATACATCCAGGGCTTTAGTTATCACTGAGGCGGTAAAAGCGGGCGTGCATTTAATTAACGATGTGCGCGCATTACAGCAACCTGGCGCACTTGATGCTGCTATCTCCAGTGGCTTGCCAGTTTGTTTAGTGCATATGCAAGGGCAACCTGAAAATATGCAACAGTCCCCCAATTATCTTGATGTGATTGCTGATATTACGATTTTTTTTCAACAAAATATTGATCGCTGTATTGCAGCAGGGATGAAAAAAAATCAATTGATACTCGATCCAGGGTTCGGTTTTGGTAAGAATTTGTTTCATAATTATAAACTGCTTGCATACTTAAACAAATTTCATCATTTTGATGTTCCCTTACTGGTAGGTATGTCACGTAAATCAATGATCGGACAGCTGCTGCATACACTACCGGAGCAACGTGTAACAGGAAGTGTTGCCTGTGCAGTTATTGCTGCAATGCAGGGTGTGAAAATAATCAGAGCGCATGATGTTAAAGAGACCGTTGAGGCTATGCGCATTGTCGAAGCAACACTTTCAGCAAGGATAAACGCAAATTATGACTGGCCGTAATTACTTTGGTACAGATGGTATTCGTGGCAGGGTAGGTAACAGTCCCATTACTCCTGATTTTGTGCTGAAACTTGGCTGGGCGGCCGGGAAAGTTCTGGCACGCCATGGTTCACGTAAGATTATTATTGGTAAGGATACGCGTATTTCCGGTTATATGCTTGAATCAGCACTTGAAGCAGGCCTCGCAGCGGCTGGTTTATCTGCTGCTTTTACCGGGCCGATGCCGACACCTGCCATTGCTTATTTGACAAGAACTTTTCGTGCTGAAGCCGGTATTGTAATTTCTGCTTCTCATAATCCTTTCTATGATAATGGTATTAAATTTTTTTCTACGGATGGTACTAAATTGCCCGATGAGGTTGAAGAAGCTATTGAAGTTGAAATGCAAAAGCCATTGACTTGTGTGGACTCTTCTGAACTAGGCAAAGCGAGTCGTATCGTTGATGCTGCAGGGCGTTATATAGAATTCTGTAAAGGCTCTGTTCCCGGAAAAATCAGTTTAAATGGTTTAAAAATTGTCGTCGATTGTGCAAACGGGGCTACCTACCATATTGCACCCAGTGTATTACGTGAATTGGGTGCCAGTGTTATTGCAATAGGCTGTGAGCCTGATGGTATGAATATTAATGCGCAATGTGGCGCAACAGATGTACGCCTTTTGCAGAAGCGTGTGCTTGCTGAAGGAGCTGATGTTGGCCTTGCATTTGATGGTGATGGGGATCGTATAATTATGGTGGATCACCATGGCAATAAAGTTGATGGTGATCAAATCGTTTACATTATTGCTCGTGATAAAATGATTCAGCATCAATTGCACGGCGGTGTTGTTGGTACTTTTATGAGTAATATGGGTTTAGAATTAGCGTTTAAAAAATCAGGAATTCCATTTATTCGTACTAACGTGGGTGATCGTTACGTTTTGGAAAAAATGCAAGAAAATGGCTGGCATATTGGTGCCGAAAATTCCGGGCATGTTATCCTGCTTGATAAGACAACCACAGGTGATGGCATCATTGCGGGTTTGCAGGTACTTACTGCTATGGTACGCAACAATAGCAGTTTGTATGAATTATCTAATGATATGCAATTATTACCCCAGACGTTGATCAATGTACGATTTTCTGGTGAACATAATCCATTGGAGTCTCCAGTGATAAAGCAGTTGACGCAGCAGGTGGAAGCTGAACTGGGAGGATGTGGCCGTGTATTGTTACGTAGATCGGGTACAGAACCATTAATTAGAGTTATGGTAGAAGGCGAAGATGAAAAGCTGGTTAATCTCCTGGCATATCGTATTGTTGATGCAATACAGGCTAATAGCTCAGGCGTGACGGTTTAAATTTTTTCAAAATGAGCGCACGCTAATAAAAGCTAAATTACCCTTGCGCGCATTAACTGCTTTGGATTAGTATGCACACCGATTCAGCTAAGTTCTAATGTAGTGCGTTAGTGTGTGTTGTGTAAATAAATCTAAAAAAGGATACAGGTAGTAGCATGTATGAAGCGCTGTTGGTGCTTTTTTTTCTGGTAGCTGTGTCACTCATTGCGTTAGTTATCTTACAGCAAGGCAAGGGTGCAGATATGGGTGCATCATTTGGTGCGGGTGCTTCAGCAACGCTGTTTGGATCGAGTGGCTCTGGCAATTTCATGACACGCATGACGGCTGTTCTGGCAGCGCTTTTTTTTATTATAAGCTTGATTTTAGGTAATATGAGTAGTGATCGTAATCGCGATAAAAGCAGTGAATGGGAAAATCTTATGCAGCCGGTAGTGTCTGACAACAGCAAGTTGCCTGCGATACCGGATGAATCAAAATCTGCTAGTGATATCCCGCGATAATGCGATAATGAGCTCAACAGATTTTCACTGTTGAGAACATCGAGGTAATGGTTTTTGAGTTCACGAGTGCCGAGGTGGTGAAATTGGTAGACACGCTACCTTGAGGTGGTAGTGCCCGATTGGGTTTACGGGTTCAAATCCCGTCCTCGGTACCAAATTTAAGTAATCTGGTTTTTGGTATTATGTTGTATTGTGGTTGTTTTCGGCGTAAGATTCTTCTCGTTTATCAGACGCGGGGTGGAGCAGCCTGGTAGCTCGTTGGGCTCATAACCCGAAGGTCGTCGGTTCAAATCCGGCCCCCGCAACCGAAATATCCTTGTGTATCGCTACCTTAAGGTGCTGCTGTTGTGTTATCCTGGTTCGTTCGTTTTGCGTGATGACTGCAGGGTGACAAGTTGTAAACAGGGTTTGGTAACATCATGACCCAGATTATGGCTGTTGAGTTGGTAATAAATCGCTGGGCTATTAAGCCCTTTTTTTATGCCCTGGGAGGGATGATTGTCCAGGTTGGAACAGAAATTGACAGAGCTTATTACAGTGCCGGTTGAAGCATCAGGCTATGAACTGGTGGGAATAAAATTTGTCCCTGGTCGCCAGTCAATATTGCGAGTTTATATTGATGCCGAAGGTGGCATTACTGCCGATGATTGTGCTGATGTTAGCTATCAAATCAGCGCAGTATTGGATGTTGAAGATCCGATTACTGTTGCATATCACCTGGAAGTCTCTTCTCCAGGCCTTGATCGTCCCATGTTTACCGCTGAGCACTATAGCAGATATATTGGCAATGAGGTTATTCTGGTTTTGCATCTCGCAGTGCGGAACCGTCGCAAGTGGCAGGGTATTATTAAAAATGTTGATAACAAAATCATTACAATAATGACTCATGATGGAAAAGATGAAATGTTTGCACTGAGCGACATCGAAAAAGCGAACTTAGTACCCCAATTTTAGAGTTCGAATGAGGCTACCAGGATGAACAAAGAGATTTTGGCTGTTGTAGAGGCGGTTTCCAATGAAAAATCTCTTCCCAGAGAGAAAATTTTTGATGCTCTGGAAACTGCTTTAGCAACAGCAACCAAGAAAAAATACGAACAGGAAATTGAAGTACGTGTCAGCATTGATCGTAAAACGGGTGATTTTGACACTTTCCGTCGTTGGTTGATTGTGGAAGAAGTCACTCAACCCACTCGTGAAATTACGCTAGAAGCTGCCCAATTTGAAGATACGACTGTTCAGCCTGGTGCTTACATTGAGGATCAAATTGAATCAGTAGCGTTTGACCGTATTACAACGCAAACCGCTAAACAGGTCATTGTACAAAAAGTACGCGAAGCAGAGCGTGCGATGGTTGTTGAGCAATTTCGCCAGCATGAGGGAGAAATCATTACTGGCGTAATTAAGAAAATGCATCAGGATAATGTAGTACTTGATTTAGGTCATAATGCGGAAGCTATGATTAGTCGTCAGGATATGTTACCACGCGAAAATTTTCGTCCAGGAGATCGTATCCGCGGTGTTTTATATAGTATTCGTCCGGAAGCCCGTGGAGCGCAGTTGTTTGTGAGCCGTTCTCGTCCGGAAATGTTGATCGAATTATTTCGTATTGAAGTTCCTGAAATTGGAGAAGAGTTGATCGAGATTAAAGCGGCTGCCCGTGATCCGGGATCGCGTGCTAAAATTGCGGTTAAAACCAATGATAAGCGCATCGATCCTGTAGGGGCTTGTGTCGGTATGAGAGGAGCACGTGTTCAGGCAGTATCCAGTGAACTGGGCGGTGAACGTATTGATATTGTGTTATGGGATGATAATCCTGTTCAATTTGTGATTAATGCTATGGCACCAGCAGATGTCGCATCCATTGTTGTTGATGAAGATAATCACACCATGGATGTTGCCGTTGAAGCTGCTAATTTAGCGCAGGCAATTGGCCGTAATGGCCAAAATGTACGTCTGGCAGCTCAGTTGAGTGGTTGGGAACTGAATGTTATGACGACGGATGATCTGAAAGCTAAGCACCAGGCGGAAGCGCATGCTGCTATTGAAACTTTTATGCGCTATCTTGATATCGATGAAAATTTTGCAGCTGTTTTAGTCGAAGAAGGTTTTTCAACTTTAGAAGAATTGGCTTATGTTCCCACAAAGGAATTTTTACAAATTGATGGTTTTGATAAAGACACTATTGAAACATTGCGTGAACGAGCCAAATCTGCGTTGACTACGCTGGCTTTAGCGCAGCAAAAAAATATTGACGGCCCGAAACCTTCTGAAGATCTGCTTAATTTACCTGATCTGGAGAAGAGTATGGCATTTAAATTGGCCGCTCATGGAATATGTACGTTGGAAGAACTTGCCGAGCAGAGTGTTGATGATCTTGCAGATATTGACGGACTGAGCAACCAGCAGGCCGGTAAACTCATTATGGCTGCGCGAACTATCTGTTGGTTTGGCGATAAAGCGTAAGAAAACTGTAGCAGGAAGGGACAGTATGACAGATGTGACGATAAAATCGCTGGCAGCAGAGATTCAGGCTTCTGTTGATCACCTGGTACAGCAGTTTGCTGAAGCAGGAATTAAAAAAACTGACGTTGATTCAGTAACCCAGCAAGAAAAGGAAAAGTTATTGGCGTATTTGAATCACGAACGTGGTAGTGCAGCTAATAAATTAACGCTGCAACGCAAAACACGCAGCGTTTTAACTATTTCAGGTACCGGCGGAAAAAGTAAAGCCGTACAAATTGAGGTTCGAAAAAAGCGAACTTATAATACGCCTGCAGAAAACCAGAAAAAACCGCATGTTGAACCAGTAGTGAAAAAATTACCTGAAGAAAAAGCTGATGACATCGCTAAAAAAGCTGAACCTCAGCCTGTTGACGTGGTGAAAAAAGAAAAGGTGAATATTCACTATATTGATGAAAAAACTAAACAAGCTCAAATTGATAAAGCACGCCGTGAAAATGAAGCTGCTGAATTAAGACGCAAGGCAGAAGCAGAAACGCGTAGAAAGCTTGAAGAAGATGCTAAACGTGTTGTTGAAGAAGCCCGTAAAATGGCGGAAGAGAACGCAGAAAAATGGGCGCAGGACACCAGCGCACTACCAGAACTTTCAGATTATCATATTACGACCTCCAAGCATGCACGTGATGCTGAGGATGAAAATGATGCCAAGGTAGAGGGCGGTCGTGGTCGTGCTCGTGGAGGCAAGGCCACCAGACAGAAGAAAAGCAGTAAGCTTTCTGAATCTAAAGCCGATCGTGAAGAAGCTCGGGCTGTTGGTCGTAAAACTAAGCGTAAACCAAGTGCCTTACAACAGAGCTTTAATAAGCCTGTCATTGCCGTGAACCGTGATGTCATTATTGGCGAAACAGTAACGGTATCTGAACTGGCGAATAAAATGGCCATTAAAGGATCTCAGGTTATTAAGGCCATGATGAAGCTCGGCGCTATGGCAACCATTAATCAGGTTATCGATCAGGAAACCGCACAGCTGGTTGCTGAAGAGATGGGCCATAAGGTTATTTTGCGTCGGGAAGATGAGTTAGAAGCTGCTTTGATGAGCGATCGTGATACTGGCGGTAGCGCTGTTGCCGAGCCTCGTGCACCTGTGGTGACTATTATGGGGCATGTTGATCACGGAAAAACTTCTCTATTGGATTATATTCGTTCTGCCAAGGTTGCAGCTGGGGAAGCCGGTGGTATTACTCAGCATATCGGTGCTTATCATGTTGAAACCGAAAATGGCATGGTGACTTTTCTGGATACACCAGGACATGCTGCATTTACTTCTATGCGCGCCAGAGGTGCAAAGGCGACGGATATTGTTGTACTTGTTGTTGCTGCCGATGATGGTGTTATGCCGCAAACTATTGAAGCTATTCAACATGCTAAAGCGGCTAAAGTACCTGTCGTTGTTGCAGTGAATAAAATTGATAAACCGGAATCTGATCCTGACAGGATTAAAAATGAGCTTTCTCAGCATGGCATTCTTTCTGAAGAATGGGGTGGAGAGTCTCAATTTATTCACGTTTCAGCAAAAGTAGGTACAGGAATTGATGAACTGTTAAATGCCATTTTGTTGCAGGCGGAAGTACTGGAACTAAAAGCGGTACGTACTGGTATGGCGACGGGTGTTGTCATTGAATCTTTCCTGGACAGAGGACGTGGCCCAGTGGCAACTGTTCTGGTGCAGGAAGGTACGATGAACAAAGGCGATATTGTGCTCTGTGGATTTGAATATGGCCGGGTACGTGCAATGCGTGATGAGTTGGGTCGTGAAATTTCTTCTGCAGGTCCATCCATTCCCGTTGAAATTTTGGGTCTCTCCAGTGTCCCTGTGGCCGGTGATGAAGTCACTGTAGTGCGTGATGAAAAGAAAGCACGTGAAGTAGCATTGTATCGCCAGGGTAAATTTCGTGAGATTAAACTTGCCCGTCAGCAAAAATCTAAACTGGAAAACATGTTTGCCAATATGGCTGAAGGTGAGAGCGCTGAACTGAACATCGTATTGAAGTCCGATGTCCAGGGGTCCTGTGAAGCAATTTGTAATTCACTGGAAAATCTGTCGACAAATGAAGTTAAAGTTAAGATTGTAGGCTCTGGGGTAGGAGGCATTACAGAGAGTGATGCAACACTGGCGGCAGCGTCTAATGCGATTATCCTTGGCTTTAACGTACGTGCTGAAGCTTCAGCACGTCGTGTAGTCGAGTCAGAAAATCTCGATTTGCGTTACTATTCTGTCATCTATAACCTGATAGATGAAGTAAAACAAGCCATGAGTGGCATGCTGGCTCCTGAGTATAAGCAACAAATTATTGGTCTGGCAGAAGTTCGCGATGTATTCAAATCGCCGAAATTTGGCGCTATTGCCGGCTGTATGGTTACTGAAGGTATTATTAAGCGCAATAACCCTATTCGTGTATTACGTGATAATGTGGTTATTTATGAAGGCGAATTAGAATCTTTGCGTCGTTTTAAAGACGATGTTAATGAAGTTCGTAATGGTATTGAATGTGGTATCGGTGTTAAGAATTATAATGATGTACGTGTGGGTGATAATATCGAAGTATTTGAAATTATCATGATAAAACGTACTATCTGACGGCCGAATCCACTGTATATGTGCTTGGGGGCCAGAGGCCCCCAAATTTTTCTGGAGCATTTGTTATGGTAAAAGAATCCAGTCGTGTTCAGCGTATTTCACAAGAAATGCAAAAAGCGATAGCAATTATTCTGCAACGTGAACTGAAGGATCCTCGTGTCGGTATGACAACTGTTTCCGGAGTAGTACTATCACCTGATTTATCTTACGGTAAAGTTTTTGTTACTTTCCTGAATGTATTAACTGAAAACCCTGACAGGGATACGATAGAAAAAGGTATTAAAGTATTACAGGAAGCTTCAGGTTTTATTCGTATCTTATTGGGTAAGGCGATGCGTTTACGCGTCGTGCCGGCATTAACCTTTGTTTATGATAACTCGTTACTGGAAGGTATGAAAATGTCTAATCTGGTAACTAATGCGGTAAAAAATGATATACAGCGTATGACAGAAAAAGACTGCAGCAGTGATGACGATAACAGGGAAGAGGTACATGGTGCATCGATGTCGGCATGGTCGTGATATTAGCGGAGTATTGCTACTGGATAAGCCATCGGGCATATCTTCCAACCATGTTTTGCAACAAGTTAAACGCATTTTTTCTGCAACTAAGGCTGGTCATACAGGTGCCCTGGATCCACTGGCAACAGGTATGTTACCAGTTTGTCTCGGTGAAGCGACAAAATTTTCTCAATTTCTGCTTGAATCAGATAAACGCTATCATGTTATCGCCTGCCTCGGCCAGCGCACTGATACTGCCGATTCACAGGGAAAAGTTACCAGTGAACGTGAGATAGCATTTACCGAAATTCAGCTAAATACTGCTCTTGAGACGTTTCGCGGTGATATCCTGCAAATTCCTTCGATGTATTCAGCGCTAAAACATCAGGGCCAGCCATTGTATAAATATGCGCGGCAGGGTATTGAAGTAAAGCGTAGTGCCCGCCATATCAGCGTTTATCAGTTAAAGTTAATTCGTTGGGCAGACAGAATCCTTGAGCTGGAGATTCATTGTTCTAAAGGAACTTATATCCGTACTATCATTGATGATTTAGGTGAATTGCTGGGCTGTGGTGCTCATGTTACTGCTCTGCGCCGTTTACAGGTTGCTGCTTATCCTGGTGAGAGCATGGTGACTCTTGATAGGCTGCAGGCATTACAGGAAATTGAGCAAAGTGAGGGTCTTACTGTGCATCAGATGTTGGATGCCCTGTTATTACCTGTAGACAGCGCAATACAGCATTTTCCTGAAATTAATTTGTTACCTGCTATGGCAAATTGCATCAAGCATGGACAGCCACTGCAGCTTTCTGGGGTTCCTTTAACCGGTATGGTTCGCCTGACAGAAGGTGAGACACGACACTTTATTGGCATGGGCGTAACGGATGGTTGCGGTAGAGTTGTGCCACGTCGTTTGATTGCATAAGACAGCTTTCGATGCCTTGCGATTCGTCTACCCAGGGAGTAAACTGATGCAGTTTATGTCTCAGGTCGCTGAATTAGAGATTGGCGCCTGTCTTTTCTTGTTATTTTTGGAGTGAGATCATGTCTCTAAGTTTTGAAAAAAAAGCTAAAATTATTGCTGACTATGGCCGTAGTGCTAATGATAGTGGCTGTAGTGAAGTGCAGGTTGCTCTGTTGACAGCGCAGATTAATCATTTGCAAGGTCATTTTTCTGAGCATAAAAAAGATCATCACAGTCGTCGTGGGTTGTTACGCATGGTATCACGGCGTCGTAAGCTGTTAGATTATCTGAAATGTAAAGATGTCGGGCGCTATACCAGTTTGATTGAAAGCTTGAACCTTCGTCGTTAAGCCGATTGATTTTAAGCAGAAAGGGGTCATTATAAATGGCCCCTTTCTGCTATAAGATGTAATGATTAATTTAATATAATATAAGGTCTTCACTGGTAATAAGTTCGTATGACTAATTTTAGTCCTGTTGGGCGCATTAATGCTGTTATTAATGTGTCATGGATTGATGTGAAGGTCGGTAAATACCAGGCATCCTGAATCATTCAGGCATACAATGCCCGTCAAGTCATTAAGGATACAATTTTGCTGACTCCGATTATTCGTAAGTTTAAATATGGTCAACATACCGTCACAATAGAAACAGGTATGATAGCACGCCAGGCGACAGCTGCTGTTATGGTTAGCATGGACGATACGGCAGTGTTTGTCACTGTAGTAGGCCATAAGACAATGAAGTCTGGCCAGGATTTTTTTCCACTCACTGTTAATTATCAGGAACGTGCTTATGCAGCAGGCCGTATCCCTGGCAGTTTTTTTCGCCGTGAAGGCCGTCCGGGTGAAGGTGAAACGTTAGTTTCACGCTTGATTGATCGCCCGATTCGTCCGTTATTCCCAGATGGTTTTCTGAATGAAGTTCAGGTTATTGCCACGGTCATGTCCATTAATCCTCAGGTTAATCCGGATATTGTGGCTATGATTGGTACATCAGCAGCGCTGAGTTTATCAGGTATTCCATTTAATGGTCCTGTTGGTGCAGCGCGTGTTGGTTTTATTCAGGGTCAATACGTCTTAAACCCAACTGCTGATGAATTGCAGAACAGTCGTCTGGATTTGGTGGTTGCTGGCACCAGTACTGCTGTATTGATGGTAGAATCAGAAGCATCACTGTTGAGTGAAGACCAAATGCTGGGCGCAGTTGTTTTTGGCCATGAGCAGCAACAAATTGTTATTGATAACATTAACGCTTTGGTTGAGCAGGCGGGTAAACCTAAATGGGACTGGCAGCCTGAGTCTGTTGACAACGTACTGCATGAACGTGTTACTGAATTGGCGCAGGTGCGACTTGGTACTGCGTACCGTATCACTGAAAAGCAAGAGCGTCATGCACAAATTGAAGCCATTAAAACTGATGTTGCAGTAACTTTATCAGCTCAGGATGAACATCTGGATACTTCCAGAGTTTATAAAATTCTGGAAAAAATAGAAAAACATGTCGTACGTAGTCGTATATTAGCGGGTGAACCACGTATTGATGGCCGTGAAAAGGATATGGTGCGCGGCCTTGATGTCCGCACGGGAGTGTTGCCCCGCACTCATGGTTCGGCATTGTTTACACGTGGTGAAACCCAGGTGCTGGTAACTGCTACATTAGGTACAGAGCGCGATGCACAGGTAATGGATGAATTGATGGGAGAGCGTACTGATCGTTTTCTCCTGCACTATAATTTCCCCCCCTCTTCTGTTGGTGAAACAGGTATGGTTGGATCACCAAAACGACGTGAAATAGGACACGGTCGTCTGGCAAAACGTGGTGTTGCTGCTGTTATGCCGGGTATCAGTGAGTTTCCCTATACTGTACGGGTTGTTTCTGAAGTCACTGAATCTAATGGGTCTTCTTCTATGGCATCGGTCTGTGGTGCTTCGCTCGCGCTCATGGATGCTGGGGTACCGATAAAATCTGCTGTTGCAGGTATTGCAATGGGCCTTGTTAAGGAAGGAGAAAATTTTGTTGTCCTGTCTGATATCCTGGGTGATGAAGACCATCTTGGTGACATGGATTTTAAGGTGGCAGGTAGCCGTGAAGGCATCAGCGCATTACAGATGGATATTAAGACTGAAGGTATCACCAGAGAAATCATGCAGGTAGCCCTGAATCAGGCTAAGGGAGCACGTTTACATATACTCAGTGTAATGGAACAGGCCATCAATATCCCACGCAGCGATATTTCTGAATTTGCCCCCCGTATTTATACGATAAAAATTAACCCTGAAAAAATCAGGGATCTTATCGGAAAGGGTGGTTCGGTTATTCGTGGATTGACTGAGGAAACAGGTGCTGCTATTGAAATTGAAGATGATGGTACCGTCAGAATTGCAGCGGCTGATGGTAATAAGGCAAAGCATGCCATCTCGCGTATTGAAGAAATTACTGCTGAGATTGAAGTTGGTCATATTTATGCAGGTAAAGTTACCCGTATAGTTGATTTTGGTGCTTTTGTTGCTATTAGTGGAGGTAAAGAAGGCTTAGTACACATCTCTCAGATTGCTGATACACGCGTAGAAAAAGTGACCGATTATCTGCAGATGGGACAGGATATTCTGGTTAAGGTTCTGGAACTTGATCGCCAGGGACGTATTCGTTTGAGTATAAAAGAAGCGCAGACTGCAGAGATCGGAAATGTAGATAAAACACCTGAGATGGTATAATAATTGCTTACTTAATGTTTAAAAGTCTGTTATCAGAAAAGTAGCAACCCGGTTGTTATCACTCAGGAAGAATATTCTACAGGTGAGCAAATGTTCATCCGTGCTCATCAGGGAGTAGAAATGCAATTCCTTTTACGCTGTTGCTATATTGTAACGGCATTTTTACTCTCAGGATGCAGCGCCTGTAATCTGCGCCAGCCAGAAATTCTGGCTATCCCATTACAACCTACATTACAGCAGGAAACTCTCCTGGCACGGCTCGAACAGGGCCTTGAAAACAAAGCATTAACAAATAATGAGCGAGTACAGCTTTTATATGAGCGCGGTGTGGTGTATGATGGCCTCGGGTTACGCGCGCTAGCACGCAATGATTTTTTGCAGGTGTTAGCAATTCGTCCTGATACACCAGAAGTTTTTAATTATCTGGGTATCTATTTAACGCAGGCAGGCAATTTTGATGCTGCTTATGAAGCGTTTGATTCTGTACTGGAACTTGATCCAACTTATAATTATGCGCGCTTGAACAGAGGTATTGCATTATATTATGGCAGCCGCTTTCAGTTAGCGCAGAGTGATCTTCAGGCGTTTTATCATGACGATCCCAATGATCCTGTACGTTCGTTATGGCTTTATCTGGCAGAGCAACAAATCAATCGCCAGATGGCTAAAGTAGCGTTATTACAACGTTATGAAAGATCGAATAAAAATGGATTGGGATGGAGTATTGTCGAATTCTATTTGGGGAACATCAGTGAAGCAACATTGATGAACCGATTAAAAGTAGAAGCAAAAGATAACACTTCACTCGCTGAGTATCTTAGTGAAGCTGACTTCTATTTGGGTAAGTATTACCTGAGTTTGGGGAATAAGAACGCTGCTATGTCACTCTTTAAAATGGCATTAGCAAACAATATTCATTATTTTGTTGAACATCGCTATGCATTGTTGGAATTGACCCTGTTAGAACAGGAGCAAGACTATCTGTCGGAATCGGACTAGCAATAGCTGACGAATAGCATAGGTATTGATAATTATGCTGTTCGTTTTATAACTTTATTTAAGCCGGTTCACATTTTTCAATGAAAATAACTAAAAATTTTCTCGACGAGTTATGTAGGCTGGCTGCCATTATTAATGAGGCACCTTTACATGACTGATGAGTTTGAAATTACTTTTGCCAGTTTGGGGCTTGCGCCGCCTATTCTGGCTGCATTGACTGATTTAGGTTACGAAAAACCCTCTCCTATCCAGTTAGAATGTATACCCCATTTATTGCAGGGCCGTGATGTGCTGGGTATGGCACAAACCGGTAGTGGTAAAACAGCAGCGTTTGGATTACCGTTTTTACAAAACATTAAACCATCTTTGAAAGCACCCCAGGTTTTGGTACTTGCACCTACTCGTGAGCTGGCTGTGCAAGTCGCTGATGCCTGTTCTGCTTTTGCAAGGCACATGCATGGTGTGAGTGTAGTCGCGCTTTATGGCGGTCAGCGTTACGATGTTCAGTTGCGTGCATTACGCCAGGGGCCGCAGATTGTAGTTGGAACACCAGGTCGCCTGTTGGATCACTTAAAGCGTGGAACCCTGAATCTTTCTCATTTAAGCGGGTTAGTGCTGGATGAAGCAGATGAAATGTTACGCATGGGTTTTATTGAAGATGTAGAAAATATCATGACACAGATTCCAGCTGAGCATCAGACAGCGCTGTTTTCTGCCACCATGCCTGAAGCTATTCGTCGTATTACACGTCGTTTTATGAAGAATCCACAGGAAGTACGCATTCAGTCTAATGTAGAAACACGCCCTGATATTGACCAAAGTTATTGGTTTGTTTCTGGAATTCGCAAAAGCGAAGCATTAGTACGTTTTCTGGAAGTTGAAGATTTTGGTGCAGCGATTATTTTTGTTCGTACCAAAAATGCAACATTAGAAGTAGCAGAAACGCTTGAACGCAGTGGTTATAATAGTGCTGCACTCAATGGTGATATGAACCAGGCATTACGTGAGCAGACACTGGAGCGTTTAAAAGATGGTCGTCTGGACATTCTGATTGCAACAGATGTTGCAGCACGTGGTCTTGATGTTGAGCGTATTAGCCTCGTCGTTAATTATGATATACCTCTGGATTCAGAGAGTTACGTGCATCGTATCGGTCGGACCGGGCGTGCGGGTCGTGCAGGTCGTGCTTTGTTATTTGTTGAAAATCGTGAACGTCGGTTGCTACGTAACATTGAACGTACAATGAAACTCACTATTCCTGAAGTGCAGTTACCGAACGTAGAGCTGTTAAGCGAGCGTCGTTTAGCGAAATTTGCTATTAAAGTGAATCAACAGCTGGAAGCTAATGATCTGGATATGTATCGTACTTTGTTGGGTAAATTACGGCCAAACGAAGAACTGGATATTGAAACACTCGCTGCTGCCTTATTGAAAATGGCTCAGGGTGAGCGTCCATTAATATTACCACCAGAACCAGTACATCGTCCGCGTCGTGAATTTAATGAGCGTGATGATCGCGGTCGTCGTGAAAGCGAACGCGAACGCCCTGCGCCGCGCCACGGACGCCGTGATATGGGTGAAATGGAGCTATACCGTATTGAGGTAGGTCGCGACGATGGTGTGGAAGTGCGCCATATTGTTGGTGCTATCGCAAATGAAGGCGATATCAGCAGTCGTTATATTGGTAATATAAAATTGTTTGCTTCACATTCAACTGTGGAGTTGCCGAAAGGTATGCCAGGCGAGCTGTTATCTCATTTTACTCGTACGCGTATTCTCAACAAGCCATTAAATATGCAGTTATTAGGTGATGTGCGGATACAGCATCGCGAAGGTGTACAGAATCGTGAGCGCCGTAATGGCCACCGTAACTATTGTGGTACATCGGGACGCGATGGCTCTGGGACTCAGGGGATGTCTGCCCGTCGTCGCTTTGGCAATGCGTAATTAACAGTATAAGTATCCATGATTTAAAATTCGTCTAAATGAAGGCAGTGAATACTTCGGTTCTCAGCAATGTCGCTGAGACCATGTTCTCCTGCTCTTCATCTTTCCGCTATCATTAAAAATAGTTCTCTCATACCGATGACTTGCTTTGGTCTGTAACAACCTTCTGATTTAAAATAATTGATTAACAATCCCGGTTGTTTTAAAAAATCAGCGAAAAATATCGCGAGCTTTTTACTTCATGCAGTTGCCAGCAATGCGGTGAATCATATGCTTTTGTTACTAGTTTACCTTGTGGCGAATTGCTTAACATTGATTTAACGCTACAGGCACTGTTGTCTTTGCATTCTAGTCTGCCGATATTAAATAACTCGTTGAGTTGCATCATATTACTATAGCTGCATGCAGATTCTATCTGTGTTCTTAACAGAGATGCATCCGGTGTTAGTGATATGTCTTTCAATGCTATGAAAACTATTAACTAACGACGCGCAGCGATAGCTTCGATTTCTATTTTTACATCTTTCGGTAAACGAGCAACTTCTATGCAAGAACGGGCAGGAAAAGATGCGTCATGCTCATTGAAAAATTTTTCATAAACAGTATTTATCGTATTGAAATCATTCAGATCTTTAACAAATACTGTGGTTTTAACGATATTGGTTACTTTCAATCCTGCAGCCTCAACAATAGCCTTGACATTGGTCAGTGCCTGATGTGTCTGTACAGAGATATCATCGTCGATATTACCGGTTTTGGGATCTACCGGGATTTGGCCAGAAGTGATAATGATACTGCCGAGATCAACACCCTGCACGTAGGGGCCAATGGCTGCGGGGGCACTATCAGTGATAATAGTTTGTGGCATACTGGTTTCCTGCTTTCTATGTGTTTTATCAATCGCAAAATAACGGGCTTTTCTATTACTGCTGTTCCTGTAAGGTTATATCTTCTTTTAAAAGTAAAGATAATAATGCCTGACGCACGAAAATACCATTACCTGCCTGTTGAAAGTACCATGCATACGGTGTGCTATCGACATCGGTAGCAATTTCATCCATTCGAGGTAATGGATGCAGTATCTTGAAATGAGGTTTTACCTGCTTAAGATCGGCTGCATGCAGCACAAACTGGCTGTTGACTAATGCATGTTCGTGCGCAGAAAGACGTTCTTTTTGTACACGAGTCATGTAAAGAATGTCCAGTTCGGGAAGAACTTGCATAATATTGTGGCCACGGCTCCAGGCGATGCCATTTGTATCGAGTAATTCAATAAGATTATCAGGCATCATCAATCCTTCTGGTGCAATAAAGAAAAATCGATTATTGCTAAATTTTGCCAGTGCCTGAGTCAGTGAATGCACGGTGCGGCCATATTTCAGATCACCGACCATGGCGATAGTAATATTATCTAAACGACCCAAAACTTCCTGAATAGTGAGCAGATCTAACAGTGTTTGTGTAGGATGTTGATTTGCGCCATCACCGGCATTAATAACGGGTATGTTGCCGGAAAATTCAGCGGCCAGACCAGCAGCGCCTGTTTGAGGATGGCGTATGATAATGGCATCCACATAAGTACTGATAACAGATATAGTGTCTGCCAGAGTTTCACCCTTTCTGCCCAAAGAGGTATTGCTACTGTCAGAAAAACCTACCACAGATCCACCGAGGCGATAAATGGCAGTTTCGAATGACAGGCGAGTACGTGTTGAAGCTTCAAAAAAACAGCTGGCGATAACGTTATTTTTTAATAAGTCAGGTTGAGGATGTGCTTTCAATTGAGCAGCTGCATGCAATATCAACGTAAGTTCTTTGCGACTGAGATCATCAATTGAGATAATATGTTTACGAAATAGTGAATTTGCCATTATATTGCCCACTGCATTTTTTCGGGAAAGGTTTGCTGTCCTGATAGAGGACAAAGAGTAAATAACTCCTGACTCATATCATACAGTAAACTGTCATTTTGGTAGCGTTATACATTGTGGTTATTAAACGGCAGTCTATGATATAAATTATTTTTCTTTGGTTAATAGTAGAGGCATGCTTAACGGTATGAAACAGTGGTGAATTCGTTCACTGATTGAGGACAAGAATATGGCAAATCGAGAAATACTGGATGAACAACGTGAAGAAACCCGTTTAATCATTGAAGAATTATTGGAAGACGGTAGTGATCCTGATGCGCTCTATACTATTGAGCATCATCTCTCTGCTGAAAAGTTCGACTTATTGAATAATGCTGCAGCTGAAGCTTTCAAACTGGGCTATGAAGTCACTGATGCTGAAGAACTGGAAGTAGAAGAGGGTCCGGCTATGATGTGTCTTGATGTCATCAAGGAAGCTGCACTCAATCCGGATCTTATTGATGCTCAGGTAGAGCAGTTAGTTATGCTGGCCGAGCGTTGCGGTGTCAATTATGACGGCTGGGGTACTTATTATGAAGATCTGGACAGTCAGGATGAGTGCGAACAGAATAGTGTTGAGGAATTTTTTGACAAAGATGATGATGGCAGGCGTCACTGAGTGCTGGTATCTGGTCAACAGATAAATCTCTTGTCTCAAAGTAACCGGTCTTTTGTAAAAAAGCCTGTTTGTGGGTTGTTAAAATCAGAAAAACCATGGGTCTTTGATATGTGAAGGCTTATTTTCTGATTTTTCCCTTCCTGACTTCAGGCTGAGAGTTTCTAAAACAGGATACTGAATTGTATTCAGTATCTGCAGCTTCTTCTCCTTACACCAGGAACGGAAGAATATATTATTTTTAAACAAAGGCGCTCTGACTATTGGATGGCTATTATTCAGCAGAGCAAATAATCAGGTAGAAATAGTATTTTTTCTGACAAAGAATATCATCAGAAATAGTTTTTCATTTTATAAAATGGGAACTGCATGCACATTCATATCCTTGGTATTTGCGGAACTTTTATGGGCGGGTTGGCGATACTTGCCCGGGCATTAGGACACAAGGTCACTGGGGCTGATATTAACGTTTACCCACCAATGAGTAGTCTGCTGGAAAAACAGGGAATCAAGCTAACTCAGGGATTTAGTGCCGCTCAGCTTGATCCCGTTCCTGATTTAGTGCTCATTGGTAATGCTATGATTCGAGGAAACCCCTGTGTAGAAATGGTCCTTGAGCAGGGTATTCCTTATACTTCTGGTCCTCAGTGGTTGCATGATTATGTATTGCCTGGGCGTTGGGTATTAGCGGTGGCTGGAACTCACGGGAAAACCAGTACAGCAGGCATGATTGCCTGGATACTCGAGGCTTGCGGACGTCAGCCAGGCTTTATTATTGGTGGTGTTCCAGGTAATTTTGATGTTTCTGCTCGCCTGGGTAATAGTCCGTTTTTTGTTATTGAAGCAGATGAATATGATTGTGCATTCTTCGATAAACGTTCTAAATTTGTGCATTATTGTCCACGTACTCTGGTGATGAATAATCTGGAATTTGATCATGCTGATATTTTTGATGATATTGGTGCGATACAGCGGCAGTTTCATCATTTAGTCCGTCTGGTACCTGAAAAAGGAAAAATTATCCTCCCTGACAGCGATTCTCGTTTAAGACAGGTGATAGAGATGGGGTGCTGGAGTGAGCAGGAATTAGTCGGAAAAACAGGAGACTGGCAGGTACAAAAAGTAACAGCAGATGCCAGTTCATATCAACTATTACTGAAAGGTATTCCTGTTGGTGAGGTTAACTGGCCACTGATTGGTGAACATAATATGCATAATGGTATGATGGCCGTTGTTGCCGCTCACCATGCAGGGATCCGCCCAATAGAAGCCTGTCAGGCACTGGGGAGCTTTGTGAATGCACGCAGGAGGCTTGAATTGCGTGGCAGTGTCAATAATATCAATGTCTATGATGATTTTGCACATCACCCAACAGCCATCCAGGCAACGCTTGCGGCATTACGTGCGAAAGCAGGCGATACGGCAAGAATTCTGGCTGTTTTTGAACCGCGTTCTAATAGCATGAAAATGGGTGTGTATAAAAACGAGCTGGCTGCTTCTTTTGGTGTGTCAGATGAGGTGTTTTTATTTTTGCCAGAAAATATTGCCTGGAAATTTGCTGAAATAGCAAATAATTTTATAAATCCAGTTCACTGGAGTGAAGATATTGATAGCTTAGTGGCGATGATTATTAACAGGGTTCGGCCCGGCGATAATATTTTGATAATGAGTAACGGTGGCTTTGGTGGTATTCACCATAATTTATTACACCAATTAAAAATAAAAGAATATTGAAATAGTAAGGTATGAGTTTTTCTCAGTCATTGAAATAGTAAAAATCCGGCTTTTTTATTCCCATATTATAGTGGTTTTCAGATGCACATTATTCCTGTTGTGCTATTTCAGCAATCAGGCTTGCTGCCATGAATGACTTTTTACAGTTTTCTGTCAAATAATTTCAGTGTTCTTTCGTATAATTGTTGAATGGTAAATTCGTTAGTAGGAGTGACAAAAATAGTATCGTCACCGGCGATAGTTCCAAGTATCCCTTCTGTCCTGCCTAAAGAATCGAGTATGCAGGCAATTAAATGAGCGGCTCCGGGATTAGTACGGATGACGACCATTGAGGCATTAAAATCAATATCCTGTACAAAGTTTTTTAATGGGCTGGTGGTGGTAGGTACTTCCGGGTTTGCAGGCAGGCAATAAACCATTTCCATTTTTGCATTGCGCATTCTGACAGCCCCAAATTTTGTTAGCATGCGTGATACCTTAGATTGATTGATATTTTCGAAACCTTCAGCGAGCAGCATTGAGACTATTTCATTCTGAGAACTGCATTTTTCATCTTTTAATAATGCAGTAAATGTTTTGATGAGATCTTTTTGTTTTGTTGCTCTGTGCATCTTGTATTCCTGAATATCATTCAACGGTTTTTATCATGCATATTTTTGAATTTTTATGCAATTTTAGTTTCTGATTTCAAAAATTTTGCGGGATGAGCGCTTTATATTGCCATACACGAACGTATTAAAATTACCAGGTAAATATGCTGAATAAAATGGCTAAAGGAGGTGTTGTTTTGTGGTTACTTATAGATAATGTCATTTCCCGGTGAGTCTGCCATGCATATTTTATTATTTTTTAGTAAACTCTCATGTCGTTATGAATCGATAAACGTTTAATTAAAAATCAGTCCCGGGATTTACGTCATACCTTAAGCTGACTACTAAACTACTCAATAGACTCTGTTTAACTTTATCATAAATGGAGCGTGCATTAGTCAACTACATTGAGTGGTATGCTAAATTAACCATGTTAAGGAGTACAGAATGAAAGTGACAATTCTCGGCGCTGCTGGTGGTATAGGGCAAGCTCTTGCTCTTCTGCTTAAGACTCAACTTCCTCCAGGATCAGAGCTTGCTTTATATGATATTGCACCAGTGACACCAGGTATTGCTGTAGATCTAAGCCATATTCCCACTGCTGTCAACATGACCGGCTTTGCGGGTACAGATGCGAGCGCTGCATTAAAGGATGCGCATGTTGTCCTGATTTGTGCAGGAGTGGCACGTAAACCCGGGATGGATCGTTCAGACTTATTTAAGGTTAATGCGACTATTGTACGTGACCTGATTGAACAGGTCGCCAAAACCTGTCCAAAAGCGCTGATTGCAATTATTACCAATCCCGTGAATACCATGGTTCCTCTTGCTGCAGCGGTGCTGAAAAAAGCAGGTGTGTACGATAAAAATAAATTGTTTGGTGTCACTATGCTGGATACCATTCGTGCCAGTACGTTTGTTGCTGAATTGAAACATGTACAACCACAGGATGTTGCAGTGACAGTGGTGGGTGGACATTCAGGCATGACTATTTTGCCGTTATTGTCGCAGATACCGGATATACGTTTCAGTGAACAGGAAATTAGCAATCTGACAAAACGTATTCAGAATGCGGGTACTGAAGTTGTGGAAGCGAAAGCTGGCGGTGGATCGGCAACGCTTTCTATGGGGCAGGCAGGTGCTCGTTTTGCGCTGTCTTTAATCAGTGCACTACAAGGAAAGAAGAATATCGTAGAATGTGCATATGTTGAAAGCGATGGAAAATATGCTTCATTTTTTGCGCAACCGCTATTACTCGGTACTGCCGGTATTGCTAAACATAACGACATTGGCAAACTCAGTGATTTTGAGCAAAAGGCATTGCAAAGCATGCTCGATGGCTTACGCCAGGATATTACCTTGGGTGAAAAATTTATCAGCGGCTAATCATTGGCGAATAATGAGTGAATAGCTGTGATAATAAATGGTAGTTAACGAATTAAATAGACAGTTGTTGTTACCGTAGGATTTATCCGCTTAATGTTTAAGCATTTTTATTATACCTGGCTAACTTAGGGAATGAGGAGACATCACTATGTCTGGCAGAAATCTTCAGACTAATAATACGTCTGGCAGCAATCTTCAGGCTAAGCATGCAGTGAAACCACGAGGTATGCTTGATGTGTATTTTAAACTCAGTGAACGTGGAAGTAATGTACGCAAAGAGGTACTTGCAGGCCTGACAACTTATCTGGCGATGGTTTATTCGGTTATTGTCGTACCGGATATGTTGAGTCATGCAGGTTTTCCTTCATCGGTTGTATTTGTTGCAACCTGCCTGGTGGCTGGTTTTGGCTCATTGTTGATGGGTTTATGGGCGAATGTTCCCATGGCCGTTGGCTGTGCTATCTCATTGACTGCATTTATGGCATTCAGTCTGGTACAGAGCCAGAAACTCAGCATTCCGGTAGCATTGGGCGCCGTATTTGCCATGGGGGTATTGTTTACCTTTATTTCGGTGACAGGCATTCGTTCGTGGATTTTACGTAATTTACCCATGGGTGTAGCACAGGGTACAGGCGTAGGCATTGGTTTGTTTCTGTTATTGATTGCTGCTCATGGTGTGGGTATGGTGGTGAAAAATCCACTGGAAGGTTTGCCGCTAACTTTGGGGGCATTTACTTCTTTTCCGGTAATCATGACCTTATTTGGTCTCGCGGTGATTTTTGGCCTGGAAAAGCGCCATGTGCCCGGTGGGCTTCTGTTAGTGATCATTGGTAATTCCATTATTGGCCTGATATTTGATCCCAGTGTCAAGTATCAGGGTGTCTTTTCTATGCCCAGTTTTCAGGAGATTGATGGCAGTTCGTTAATGTTAAACTTAGATATTATGGGTGCTTTACAGCCTGCAGTATTACCTAACGTACTGGCTCTGGTAATGACCGCGGTATTTGACGCAACGGGAGTGATTCATGCGGTAGCTGGCCATGCTAATTTACTGGATAAAAATGGACAGATTATAAATGGGAACAAAGCATTAACCGCTGATGCTGTCAGTAGCATGTTTGCCGCAGTAGTAGGTACCGCACCGGCTGCAGTTTATGTTGAATCAGCTGCGGGGGCATCCGTGGGCGGTAAGACTGGTTTAACGGCAGTGATCGTTGGAATTTTGTTTTTATTTACCCTGTTTTTGGCGCCCTTGTCTTATCTGGTCCCGGCTTATGCGACAGCACCTGCGTTGATGTATGTTGGTTTACTGATGTTAAGTAGTCTGTCACAGTTAGATTTCAGGGATTTTGTTGATGCAATGTCTGGTTTGTTTTGTGCGGTATTTATTGTCTTAACCTGCAATATTGTTACTGGCATCATGTTGGGTTTCAGTTCATTACTGATAGGTAGAATTTGTTCCGGTGAATGGCACAAACTGAATACGGGGATGGTAACTATTACCGTTGTGTTGATTATGTTTTATGTCAGTGGATGGACAACTTAATCACCGGTGCATTTTTTATAATGCGAGTTCTTGCTGTGTGTTATTTTTCATAGTGTTGATGCTGTTAATTAACCTGTTTTAACTGTTGTTGGTGATCGTTTTGCTTAATGCAGTAACTCAGAAAGAGATTGAGCGTTACTCTATATGCTGGCAGGAAGAATAATATGCAAATAACAAGCTTAAAAAGATAATCAATCAGGGCGATTTCTATCCAATGTTCTGCCATAAAAGCATTGTCGCTTTTATAGAAGGCAATGAAAAAAAACGCCAGTGTATCGCTAAGATTGCCAAAAAACATTGCTGCTGCGGGCGCAAGCCACCATGAGTGGTGTTTACGCAATTGGTTAAATATATGTACATCCATAATTTGGCCCAAAAGATAGGCCATAAAACTGGCAATGGCAATACGGGCGGTAACTAAGTTAAATGTCGTAATGGCAAAAATACCCTGCCAGCTTCCCTGGTCAAATAACGTAGAAATCACGTAGGAAATTACTAATGCGGGGAGCATGACTGTAATAATAATCCGGCGCGCCAGTTGTGCGCCAAAAATACGGATGGTTAAATCAGTTGCCAGGAAGATAAATGGGAAGGTAAAAGCACCAAAGGTAGTGTGAAAACCAAAGAGAGTAAGAGGCAGTTGTACCAGGTAGTTACTGGATGTGATGATGGCAATATGAAGTAGCGCCAGCCATAGCAGCGCAATTTTTTTTTGCCGGGTAGTGAATACCAACATAATAGTCCTTATCTTATTATCGCAAGCCTGCCCATCTCATGGATACAGACTGAGTCGTGAAATCATTTTGTGGGTGTATTTTGTACTATTTAGTAGAATCAGAGCAAGAGAGCATTAATGGCAGAGTTTTTTGTTAACCCGGACAGGACACTTGATCTTTTGGGGCTGCGTTGTCCGGAACCGGTGATGATGGTACGTAAGGTTGTGCGTTATATGGCAAATGGCCAGACCTTACTTATTGTTGCTGATGATCCGGCAACAACTCGCGATATTCCGGGATTCTGTCGTTTCATGGAGCATCAACTATTAGCTCAGGAAACCACGCAAACACCTTATCGTTATTTGTTACGTAAAGGCAGATAATGGGTGGGTAAAAAAGCCGTATTACAGAATCCAGGCCAAATTGACTAAGGGATGATTTTTTTGGAAAAGCGTCCACGCTATCATTTTGACTTTGAAGGGATATTTCCCCCGCGCATCATAGCAATGGTAAAAAAATCCTGAAGTAACGACTACTTATTCTGTAGAAGGAGGTTGTTGTTTTTTTTGTGAATGCAGCACTTCAAATACGCCAAATAAAAATATTTTTACCTGTTGCCAGCCTGTGATTGATTGGGGTTGTACTGCTTTGAGCAGAACCAATTGCATACCATGTATGAATACCATAAAGATCATGGCAATATTTAAAAAATGATTCATGGGTTTGGGAAATGCATGTATAAGGTTAAAAACTAAAACACCCCAGATGCCAGAGAGTAATAGTTTTCCAAGATTAATCCACATCTTGCTGTTCCTGTTGTTTTCTTTGTGTTAGCAGAGTACGAATATAAAGCCGGCAGACAGCCTGGCGAGTGATTTTTTCACGGTGAAGCTGCCAGTTTACGGGAACGGATACGGCTGTATTTGCTGCTTCGGTTTCTATATAGATCCTTGCATTTTCAGCCAGCCAGTTTTGTTGCTCCAGCAGATACACTGTTTCTGCCAGTAATCCCTGATGAAAAGGCGGATCAAGAAAAACAATATCAAAAGGCTGGCCCGACTGGCGTAGCCAGGTCAGCGTATCGGTGTTGATAACACGTGCGTTATGAGCCTCCAGGATGCTGAGATTATTTATTAACTGTCTGGCAATGATACTTTCTGATTCGACTAATGTTGCTTGTGCGGCGTAACGTGACAGGGCTTCCAGCCCTAAAGCACCACTTCCGGCAAAACAATCGAGGCAACGGGCATCATGGATAACAGGCTTTAGCCAGTTAAACAAGGTTTCTCTAATGCGATCAGTGGTAGGCCGTAGCCCCGGGCTGAGCGGGACAGGTAGTTTTCGGCTGCGCCATTTTCCACCGATAATACGAATTTGCCCGGGAAATTTTTTTTTAGTAGTCATTCATGAAAACAGTGAATAGTCTGGTTTATAAAGATATGCGCGCTATTTTAACGAGTCTGCGATATTTAGGGAAACATTAACTCATAGTTGATTAAATTCATTATAAAAATTAGTACTGCATGCATGTTGTAGTCGAGAAAATGGTAGACTGCAGTGATGAATTACCCAGGCAGTGATTAACCTCGAGGAGCATGGTGGTAATGACAAAAGAAAAGAAGCGAGGATTTTTTTCCTGGCTGAAATCAGATAACCAGAATCAGCAACAACATAAAAAAGAAGACAGTGGTGCCTGTCTGCAGATAACAGGTGCTGATTCAGCAGTTGATATAGCTTCAGTAGCAGCAGATAGCGGACTCTCATCCGGTCTTGAACCACATTTGCCAGATATTGCACTGGACAGTGAGAAAATTGATATAACTAATGAAAATGCATCCGATGATAATGATAAACAGGTACCGGTAGCCAGAGAAGGGTTTTTTACGCGTTTAAAGCGTAGTCTGACTAAAACCAGACAAAATTTAGGATCTGGTTTTATCGGATTGTTCCGTAACAGGACTATCGACGATGCATTATTTGAAGAACTGGAAGATAAGCTACTCACTGCTGATATTGGTATTGAAACGACACAGAAAATAATCCATTCTTTGATTCAGCATGCTAGTCTGAATCAATTGAAAGATACTGATATTCTTTATAAAAGATTAAAAACAGAATTGTCTGGAATTCTGGCTAAAGTTGACAGGCCCTTAAACACCTCTGGCAAAAAACCGTATGTAATTTTGATGGTTGGTGTGAATGGTGCGGGTAAAACTACCAGCATTGGTAAACTGGCACATCAGTTTCAGGCTGAAGGAAAATCGGTGTTGCTGGCTGCAGGGGATACATTTCGTGCGGCGGCTGTTGAGCAGTTACAGGAATGGGGGAAACGTAACAAGGTTGCTGTGGTTGCTCAACAAACAGGGGCAGATGCTGCTTCTGTTATCTTTGATGCCATTGAAGCATCCAGAGCGCGTGGTATCGATGTGTTACTGGCAGATACCGCCGGGCGTTTGCAAAATAAGACGCATTTGATGCAGGAATTACAAAAAATTGTCAGGGTAATGAAAAAGCTGGATCCAGATATTCCCCATGAAGTGATGTTGGTTTTGGATGCCAGTACCGGGCAGAATGCACTTAGTCAGGTGAGATTGTTTAATGAGGCCGTCACGTTGACAGGGATAGCACTGACCAAGCTGGATGGTACAGCGAAAGGTGGGGTTATTTTTGCCATTGCCGATCAATTTGGTATTCCTGTTCGTTACATTGGTATCGGTGAAGGCATTGAAGATCTCAGGCCCTTCAGAGCCGATGATTTTATTGAGGCACTTTTTGCTCGAGAGGAATAATACGCATGATTTGCTTTGAACAGGTCAGTAAAGCTTATCTGGGTGGACTACAAGCCTTACAAAGAGTGGATTTTCATCTCCATCCGGCAAAGATGGTCTTTTTAACGGGTCATTCCGGTGCGGGTAAAAGTACCTTATTGAAATTGATCTGTGGTATTGAACGCCCAAGTGCAGGGCGTATATGGTTTGCCGGTCATGACATTAGTCGCCTGAAAAATAGTGAAATTCCGTTCCTGCGTCGTCAGATTGGGATGATTTTTCAGGAACACCATTTGTTATTGGATAGAACAATTTATGACAATGTGGCAATGCCACTGATAATCGCGGGTTCCAGCACTGAAGAAATTCGTCGACGTGTTTCAGCGGCGCTTGATAAAGTGGGTTTACTGGATAAAGCAAAAAATTATCCAATGCAACTTTCTGGGGGTGAGCAGCAACGCACCGGTATTGCCCGAGCGGTGGTTAGTAAACCTGTTGTATTATTGGCAGATGAGCCGACGGGAAACTTAGATAACACGCTGTCTGAAGGCATCTTACGCTTATTTGAAGAATTTAACAGAGTGGGTGTTACCGTCATGATTGCAACCCATAATACTGCTTTAATATCCACGCGCAATTACCCGATCCTGACGTTGAACCAGGGCCGCATGTCAGGAGTAAATGACAGTGAATAATATTCAGAAAGTCAGAAACCAGGCCTGGTATTATCGCTGGTATGAACAATGGCGTTATGCATGGGTGAATGCATTAAATGATGTATTACGCCCACCTCTGGCGACTGTATTAACTGTAACAGTGATTGCTATCTCACTGACATTACCTAGTGTTTGCTATATCTTGTGGAAAAATGTCAGACAGGCAGCGGAGCAGTGGTATCCAGCACCGCAGTTGACTGTCTGGCTCGATAAGAGACTGAATAATAATGCAGCTGAAAAAATCGTCGCTTTGCTAAAGACACAGCGGGGTGTGGGGAAAATTAGCTATCTGTCTCGGGAAGATTCCGCACTGGAATTTCGTACATGGTCAGGTTTTGGTGGCGCACTGGATATGCTGGAAGAAAATCCTTTACCTGCGGTAATAATCATTACGCCTGAAGTGAATTTTCAGGATTCGAAGAATTTGAATATGTTGCGTGAACGCTTTAGTAAGGTTACCGGGATTACAGAGATACGTACGGATGATAGCTGGTTTGCACGTCTGGAAGCCTTAACCAATCTGGCAGGACAGATTGCAGCCATGATAGGTATCCTGATGGTAGTCGCCGTATTTCTGGTCATTGGTAACAGTGTACGTCTGAGTATTTTCAGTCGTCGGGATAGTATCAATGTGATGAAGCTCATTGGTGCAACTGATGGCTTTATTTTGCGGCCTTTCCTTAATGGTGGGGCAATACTGGGATGCGCGGGAGCGGTATTTTCGCTAATGATATCAGGGATTCTGATATGGCGGCTGGAATTTGTCGTAGCACAGGTGGCAACGCTGTTTGGTAATGCTTTTATATTGGATGGCTTGAGCTGGGATGAATGTGTGTTGCTGATTTTAGTTGCTGCGCTGACTGGTTGGGTGGCGGCATGGATGGCAACGATACAGCATTTACGCAAATTTACTCCTCAGTGAAGAATTATGTTACACTTTCCTCATCCTTAAAATTCATTTAGTCTATGTCATAAATTAATGATCTAACCACGAGTAGTATCGAGGTGGATCAATGAGTGGAAAGTATAGAGTCGCGCTTAAAGACAAACTTGTTTTTTTACAATCAAATAATAAACAGGTCTTTTATAAAATCGACTTGGGGACAATCTAAGACTCCCTGTTGGGGTTGCTGAAAGCAGCTTGAATCTGGCATAGTTGAGCGCTAAATTTACATACCATAGCATAAGAAAATGGCGACTATGGGCATTCTTATGAGAGGGGTTGAATGATCAAAAATATGCAAGCGCTAGTTTTAGCGCCACAAGGCAGTCTGGAAGCGTATATTCGCGCGGCGAACGCTTATCCAATGTTAACACTAGAAGAAGAGCGGGAGCTGGCAGAACAACTGCATTATCAGGGTGATTTGGGTGCTGCCAAGCTGCTTATCCTGTCTCATCTGCGTTTTGTTATTCATATTGCACGTAATTATTCAGGATACGGCCTGCCGCAAGCTGATTTAATTCAGGAAGGTAATATTGGTCTGATGAAGGCAGTGCGCCGCTTCAATCCAGAAATTGGTGTTCGTCTGGTGTCTTTTGCTGTTCACTGGATAAAAGCAGAAATTCACGAATACGTATTACGTAACTGGCGGATAGTCAAGATAGCCACTACTAAAGCTCAGCGTAAGTTATTTTTTAATCTGCGTAAGAAGAAACAGCGTTTGGGCTGGTTTAATCAGGATGAAGTTGATTGGGTCGCTAAGGAATTAGGTGTTTCCAGTCGGGATGTTCGTGAAATGGAATCACGTATGTCTGCACAGGATGTGAAGTTTGATTTATCTCCAGATGAAGAATCCCGTGAGAGTCAGACTGTAGCTCCAGCGTTTTATTTACGAGATAAGGCGTCGGATTTTGCTTACGGTATTGAAGAAGACAACTGGGACACCCATGCAGCAGACAAGCTTTCTTGTGCGCTGGAAGGATTAGATGAGCGCAGCCAGCACATTATTCGTGCGCGCTGGTTAGACGACAATAGTAAATCTACGTTGCAGGAATTGGCTGATAAATACGGTGTTTCTGCGGAACGTGTGCGTCAGCTTGAAAAGAATGCAATGAAGAAGCTGCGGGTGGCAATTGAAGCCTGATTTTTGCTGTAGCCCATCTGACTGAAATGTTTGATAATAATAAAGAATTAGGGAACATAATAAATAGGGTAGATTGTTTCCCTGGTTCTTCAGTAAGCGGGTTTATACTGCCAGTTTTTAATTTATGTTAACAACGACGATGTTTTTCAGTAGACCAGCCTGATATAAAGATACAAAGAAGTACAGCAGGTTTCACCTTCCTGTTGTCACTACAGATGGTTTTTCAGGGTGATGTTATGAATTTTCCAGAAGAATCCTTTTGCCATCCATTCCGTCAAAAAAAGCCAGAAAAATAGTTTTTCCCTTCAGTTAATCTATTAGTAATAATGTAAACAGATTATTGATTTATAGCGATAATCTGTATCAAGCTTTTAATGCAATTCGATGAAATGTATTTCTTCACGGGTTTTTCATTGCCCGTGTGCCAGTTTTATCAATAACTGATGTGTTAGACAGTGACCAGTTCACCTTATGCCTGGAATATGGCTGATAACGCGCTTAAAACAAGGTAGCGGGTACTGTTATTAAGCCTTTACTCGAAAATTTTTCTGTTACAGATGAGACAATAAGTGTGCAGGCTGAAACAGAAATTTATGATGTATATCTTAAGATACATTTTCTTCGTGGCGGGATACTGTGTATTCTGTTTTAGAGTGAATATTATCACGGCATTATTAGAAATATTCGCTAAGATATTTTCTCTTAACCAGTTATCACAGCGAAATGGAATATTGTATGTCTGGATCTGATGTTTTTCACCTTGGTCTTATCAGGAAAGATTTAAATCAAGCTACGTTAGCAATCGTGCCGGGCGATCCACAGCGTGTAGAGAAGATTGCAAAATTAATGAAGAATCCTGTCTATCTGGCTTCTCATCGTGAATTTCTTACCTGGCGTGCAGAGCTGGATAACAAGACAGTGATTATTTGTTCAACAGGTATAGGTGGCCCTTCTACTTCTATTGCAGTTGAAGAGCTTGCACAATTAGGTATTCGTACTTTTCTGCGTATTGGTACTACTGGTGCTATTCAGAATAATATTAATGTTGGTGATGTTCTGGTAACCACAGCGGCCGTGCGTCTGGATGGTGCGAGTTTGCATTTTGCGCCAATAGAGTTTCCAGCAGTAGCTAATTTTGATTGCACTAAGGCATTGGTTCAGGCGGCAGAATCCCTTGATGTGAAATTTCATACAGGAATTACTGCTTCTTCAGATACGTTTTATCCGGGCCAGGAGCGTTACGATACTTTTTCCGGCCGCGTTATAAAATCATTCCAGGGATCAATGAAAGAATGGCAGGCAATGAAAGTAATGAATTATGAAATGGAATCTGCCACGCTTTTCACTATGTGTGCCAGCCAGGGGTTGCAGGCAGGCATGGTTTCAGGAGTTATTGTCAACCGTGTGCAGCAGGAAAGACCAGACATGGGATTGATGGAAAAGGCTGAAAGTGAAGCAATAAAAGTTGTGATACAAGCTGCCCGAAATTTGCTGCAGTAATTGACGTTTTGTATCGATGAGTTGCCCGTTGAACGTTTACTGGTGAATTTACTGTGTCTGTTCTGTAGTTTGATATCTGATGGATAAAATACCGACACTGACTCATGAAATTCACTGAAAAACAGGTAAATATAAATGTCTGAACAAACAAATAGAACCACTCATTTTGGTTTCAGTACGGTATCCTGGGAAGAAAAATCAGCCAGGGTTGCATCAGTTTTTCATTCAGTAGCGACTAAATATGATCTGATGAACGATCTTATGTCATTCGGTATTCATCGCATATGGAAACGTATAGCTATTGATTTTAGCGGTGTTCATTCAGGTCAGCGGGTACTTGATTTGGCTGGTGGAACGGGTGATCTCACTGCCAGATTTTCCCGGCTGGTAGGTGAGCAGGGGCAGGTTGTGTTGGCCGATATTAATGAATCCATGCTAAAAACAGGCAGGGAAAAGCTCCGTGATCATGGTGTTGTCGGGAATGTAAATTATGTTCAGGCGAATGCTGAAGTGCTGCCCTTTCTGGATAATCATTTTGACTGCATTATGATCTCCTTCGGTTTAAGAAATGTGACCGATCAGGAAAAAGCACTGTGTTCGATGTTTCGTGTATTAAAACCAGGTGGGCGTTTACTGGTACTGGAATTTTCCAGACCATTATCTGAATTGTTAAGTAAAGCTTATGATGCCTGGTCATTTCATGTTTTGCCAAAGATTGGCGCAATAGTTGCACAGGATGCACAAAGTTATCGCTATCTGGCAGAGTCAATTCGCATGCATCCTGATCAAGAAACATTGAAATCAATGATGATTAATGCGGGTTTTGAAGGTGTTGATTATGTTAATCTGACAGGTGGCATTGTTGCACTACACCGTGGTTTCAAGTTTTGATGTGATATGGACAGACCAATCCTGCCAATTTTCGTACTGACTGCCATTCTGGAGACTGTATTTAACAGGTTATTATTACGTGATCCTGGAATGCAGTCTGCTCGCTTATGTCTGGTGGGAAAAGTATTGTGTATTGAAATACTGGAAATCAATGCCCCCTTGTTTGTCGTGTTTAGCACAAGGCGCGCAGATATTCTTAGTAAATGGGAAGGTTATATTGATTGCCGGGTTAAAGCAGATTTTTCTGTGCTGTATAAAATGCGTGATCGTCAACAGTTACCCTTGATGATGCGTTCTGGGGAATTGATTGTTGAAGGTAATATCCAGGTAATACAACAGGTAATGACAATACTGGATCCGGCAGATTGGGATCTAACTGAATATCTTACTCCTTATCTTGGTGATATTGTTGCACAAAGCGTAGAGCAGGTGCTGCACCAGAGCATGCGCTTTTTAAACTCCAGTATGCAGAAACAGCAGCAATTTTGGGCAGGAATGTTAACAGAAGAGTATAAACTGGCACCTGATCCATTACAGATATTATGGTTTTATGAAGAAGTGGATGCCATCACAAGTTCAGTGGATAATCTGAGTGCCAGATTAGCAATGATGGAGAAAAAGTGATGCTGCTGGCGGAATTTCGGCGTTTGTACTTGATCGTACGTGTATTTTTAACTTATGGCTTAGATGAATTAATTCCTAAAATTCGTCTGGCGTTACCTTTACGCCTTGGCTTATATCTCTTCTTCTGGCTAAAAAATCAGCACAAAAATAAATTACTGGGTGAACGCCTGCGGCTTGCTTTGCAAGAATTGGGCCCGGTATGGATTAAATTTGGTCAGATGTTGTCAACACGTCGGGATCTGCTGCCAGCTGCCGTTGCTGATCAACTTGCCTTGTTGCAGGACAGAGTGGCTCCTTTTGATGGTGCTATGGCGCGCAAGCATATCGAACTGGCTATGGGAGGCGCGATGGAAACCTGGTTTGATGATTTTGATCAACAGGCACTTGCATCTGCTTCCATTGCCCAGGTTCATACGGCGCGTTTAAAACACAGTGGTCAGGAAATTGTCTTAAAGGTGATTCGGCCTGACATACTCCCGGTTATTAAAGCTGATATACGCTTAATGTATCGTCTTGCAGGATGGATTCCTAAATTGCTTCCTGATGGTCGCCGGCTGCGTCCATGTGAGGTAGTACGTGAATATGAAAAGACTTTGTTAAATGAGCTTAATTTATTACGTGAAGCTGCAAATGCTATTCAGTTACGCCGTAATTTTGACAACAGCCCTATGCTTTATATCCCTGAAGTTTATTCCAATTATTGTCGTGAGAATGTTCTGGTAATGGAGCGAATTTACGGCATTCCAGTATCAGATACCAATGCCCTTAAGAGCCAGGGTACTAATATGAAGTTACTGGCTGAGCGTGGTGTGCAGGTATTTTTTACTCAGGTATTTCGTGATAGTTTTTTTCATGCAGATATGCACCCAGGAAACATTTTTGTTAGTTATAAAAATCCCAGTAATCCCTGTTATATTGGTATTGATTGTGGAATAGTAGGGTCTTTAAATAAAGCGGATAAAAGATATCTGGCGGAGAATTTTCTGGCGTTTTTTAACCGTGATTATCGTAAAGTTGCGGAATTACATGTGGATTCTGGATGGGTTCCACCAGATACCAGTATTGAAGATTTTGAGTTTGCTGTGCGTACGGTTTGTGAACCTATTTTTGAGAAATCATTAGCAGAGATATCATTCGGTCATGTCTTGCTGGATTTATTTAATACAGCACGCTGTTTTAATATGGAAGTACAACCCCAGCTGGTACTATTGCAGAAAACATTATTGTATGTTGAAGGCCTTGGGCGCCAGCTTTATCCACAGCTTGATCTCTGGACGACGGCAAAACCTTTCCTGGAGAATTGGTTGAAAGATCAGATGGGATTGCCTGCGCTATGGCGAACATTACGGGAAAAAGCACCGTTTTGGGTAGAAAAGCTACCTGAATTTCCTGAACTGATTTATGCGAACTTACAGCAAAATAGACTATTACAGCAAAAAATCGATAAACTCGACCTGCAATGCGGTGGACAGCAGATTAATCAGAGGAAATCACGGTACTTATTTGGTATCGGAGCTACACTAGTAATAAGTGCTACGGTTTTATTTATAGTCGGCATTACTCATCTGGCTGCAGGTTTTGTGGTTGCAGCCATTGTCAGCTGGATTATTGGTTGGCAGCGTACAGGTTAGCGGTATAACGGCATAATTTTAATACTTATTTGGTGTCATTATGCCATCGTTAAGAAGATGCGCGTAAAGATACGGTATAGAAAAATATCATGAATATGTGAAGTCTTATTTTTAAGAAAGATGATTTACAAAGATTATGTGGATTCATGAGATATAGTATAAGAAAGTCAGTGTATTGAGTGATTTTCTTTAAATAGTAGAGGTGAACAAAATGGGTGGTATAAGTATTTGGCAATTATTGATTATTGCGGTAATTGTGGTGCTGTTATTTGGTACCAATAAGCTGCGAACTTTAGGTGCAGATTTAGGTGCCTCAATCAAGGGTTTTAAAAAAGCGGTGGTTGATGACACGGCATCGTCAAATCATGCTGAACAAACCAGTCATGATGCTGATTTTACTACGTCTAAGATTGCCGGGCAGCCTACAGAAAAGCAGTCTGAAGCATTAAAAAAGCAAAATAAAGAACGGGTATAAGCCGTGTTTGACGTTGGATTTGGCGAGCTTTTATTAGTATCTGTCATTGGATTGGTTGTTATTGGTCCGGAACGATTGCCTGCCACTATCAGGACTATTGCCGGTTGGATAAAAACGCTGCGCTCTTTAGCAGCCAATGTGCAAAATGAATTGTCTCAGGAATTAAAACTGCAGGCGTTGCAGGACAGTTTGACTAAAGCAGAACAGGCAGGCTTGCAAAATTTGACGCCAGCATTAAAGCGTTCGATAAGTGAGTTAAAAGAGGCAGCACAGGGTGTTACACCGTTATCAAATAGCCATCTTGTTGGGGATGGATCTGATAATGAAGAGCATCATTCATTACCGGATGTTCCCTCTATTTTACAGACAGACCCAGTGCAACCTGAATCAGCTATAAAATCCTGCGACGCTTTATTGCCAGAAGACAAAATACCTGCCCGCAGTACAATGAAAGATGAAAAAGTTGCTTTAAATCCAGTGCCTGTATTTAAAAAAGCTTATGTTTCTGATAAATCAAATGATGATTGTTAAAATATGGTCGTTGATGATACTCAACCTCTTATCAGTCATCTGATAGAGCTACGTAAACGCTTATTATATTGTGTTGCACACGTTTTATTTGTTTTCTTATTATTGGTTTATTTTTCTAATGATATCTACCGGTTAGTTTCGCTGCCGCTGATACAAAAGCTACCTCAGGGCGCCAGTATGATAGCAACTGATGTTGCTTCGCCTTTTTTGGCGCCTGTTAAATTGACACTCATGGTGGCCGTGTTTGTTTCTGTACCCATGGTGCTCTACCAGGTTTGGGCGTTTATCGCGCCGGCATTATACAGGCATGAACGCCGTATGGTAGCGCCACTGCTTATTTCCAGCAGTCTGCTATTTTATCTGGGTGTAATATTTGCCTATTTTGTTGTATTTCCGCTTGTTTTTGGTTTTTTTGCTAAAACTGCGCCAGAGGGTGTAGTGATTGCAACTGACATCAATAATTATCTCAGTTTTGCTATGACACTTTTTATGGCATTTGGTGCATCTTTTGAAATTCCTGTAGCGATTATACTGCTTTGCTGGAGTGGAATTGTTACCCCTCAATCTCTTAAGAAAAAACGTCCTTATGTGCTGGTAAGTACTTTTGTTATTGGCATGTTACTCACGCCGCCTGATATTTTTTCTCAAACGCTGTTAGCAATACCCATGTATTTATTATTTGAAGTGGGTGTATTTTTTGCCTGTTCATGGTCAGGAGGGAAGTCGAAATATCATGCCGGTATGGAAAAATAAAACACCAGGTAGTCATTGTAAAACATTTGGAAAAATAGGCTAATATTCTGATTTTAATCGACTGTAGTTTGATTCATTCTGGTCGATGTTAGTTAGGAGGGCAAAAATGAATTCTGTATTTCTCAGTAGTTTTCCTGGCAGGCGTATGCGTCGTCTCAGGTATCAGAATTTCAGCCGCCACCTGGTGGCAGAGAGCAGCTTTAGTGTAAATGATCTTATCTATCCTGTTTTTGTCATGGAAGGAAATGGCTGTGAGCAAGAGATTCATTCAATGCCGGGTATATCACGTGTAAGCATTGATCTGCTCCTGAAGGAAGCTGAAACCATTGCTGCATTGGGCATTCCTGCTATTGCCCTGTTTCCGGTTGTTGAATCTGATGTAAGATCACTGCATGCAGAGGAAGCATGGAACCCTGATGGATTAATACAACGTGCAGTGCGTGCGTTAAAAAATGCTGTGCCTGAGCTGGGTGTTTTAACTGATGTAGCGCTGGATCCCTATACTGCTCATGGGCAGGATGGGATTATTAATGACGAGGGATACGTGATTAATGATGTTACCACGGATATTCTGGTGCGCCAGGCTCTATCTCATGCCGAAGCAGGTGCAGATATAGTCGCGCCCAGTGACATGATGGATGGCCGTATCGGAGTAATACGCGCCCATCTGGAAGAGCAGGGCTTTGTCAATACGCAAATTATGTCATATTCAGCGAAATATGCTTCCTGCTATTATGGGCCGTTCCGTGATGCAATTGGCTCCAGTCATCATTTAAAAGGTGGTAATAAAAAAACGTACCAAATGGATCCAGCAAATACGGATGAAGCCCTGCAGGAAATTGCCCACGATCTGCAGGAAGGTGCAGATATGGTGATGGTCAAGCCGGGTATGGCTTACCTTGATATTGTGCGTCGTGTGAAGGATACGTTTCATGTTCCTGTTTTTGCTTATCAGGTCTCTGGTGAATATGCTATGCATATGGCAGCTTTTCAAAATGGGTGGTTACAGGAACAGCCTGCAGTAATGGAATCGCTATTGTGCTTCAAACGCGCCGGTGCTGATGGAATATTAACTTATTTTGCTAAGCGTGCGGCGCAGTGGGTGTACGATAAGAGATCTTAATTGTGTTGTGGAAGCAAGTTTTCTTAATTCTGATACATAAAGACCTCATTAATTCAACTGATTACTGTCTTGCATTGAGTGATATGTTAACTATTAGCTATATTATTACTTCAATAAGATAACCGATTATTTTATCGTAAAATATTACTGTCATATTTTACGTCAATACAATAACGCAGTCAGGTGCATAACGATTTGCCTTTTGATTATAATTTCGGTTTACTCTGCAATCTTTACAAAAAGAGCGAGCTTGTTATTAAAGAGGGCCTGTAATGTAGCCCATGCTGTATGTCATAATGATTACTATGAAATACCGTGACTTACGTGATTTCCTCGCGTTGCTGGAACGCAGAGGTGAACTGAAACGTATTTTCCAGCCTGTTGATCCTTATCTGGAAATGACTGAAATTGCCGATCGTACCTTGCGTGCTGGTGGGCCTGCTCTTTTGTTTGAAAATCCAAAATGTTATAACATGCCAGTATTGTGTAACCTTTTTGGCACAACAAAAAGAGTGGCACTGGGGATGGGGAAAGAGAATATTGCTGCTTTGCGCTCCCTTGGCGAACTGCTGGCATTTCTTAAAGAGCCTGAACCACCAAAAGGATTTCGTGATTTGTTTGATAAGCTGCCAAAGTTTAAGCAAGTGCTGAACATGCCTGTCAAGTGTCTGCATTCTGCGCCCTGTCAGGAAAAAATTTACCGGGAGAATGATGTTGATCTGAATAGTCTCCCTGTGATGCACTGTTGGCCGGAAGATGTCGCCCCATTAATAACATGGGGATTGACTATTACCTGTGGACCCTATAAAAAACGCCAGAATCTCGGTATTTACCGGCAGCAGGTTTTGAGTAAGAACCAGTTGATTATGCGCTGGTTGCATCATCGAGGCGGTGCACTGGATTACATGGAGTGGTGTCGTGTTAATCCTGGTGTGAAATTTCCAGTTGCAGTTGCAATCGGTGCTGATCCTGCCACAATTCTCGGTGCAGTGACTCCGGTTCCTGATAACTTATCTGAATATGCATTTGCCGGTTTACTGCGTGGGCACAGGACAGAAGTCGTTAAGTGTATTTCTAATGACCTTGAAGTCCCGGCGAGTGCGGAAATTATATTAGAAGGGTATATCGAGCCAGGTGAAGTAGCGCCGGAAGGCCCCTATGGTGATCATACAGGTTATTATAACGAGGTGGAAAAATTCCCAGTATTCACTGTGACGCATATGACTCAGCGTCACAATGCCATTTATCATTCTACATATACGGGACGCCCGCCTGATGAACCTGCAGTCATGGGAATGGCATTGAATGAAGTCTTTGTTCCTATTTTACAAAAACAATTTCCTGAGATTGTAGATTTTTATCTTCCGCCTGAAGGATGTTCCTATCGTCTTGCTGTTGTTACCATTACGAAACAATATGCCGGTCATGCCAGACGAGTCATGATGGGCATATGGTCATTTCTACGTCAGTTTATGTATACAAAATTCATTATTGTATGTGATCATGACATTAATGCACGTGATTGGAAAGATGTCATTTGGGCCATTACAACCCGCATGGATCCGGCACGTGATACGCTATTGCTGGAAAATACGCCGATAGATTATCTGGATTTTGCTTCTCCAGTATCTGGTCTCGGCTCAAAGATGGGGCTGGATGCCACTAATAAATGGCCGGCAGAAACGCAGCGGGAATGGGGACGCCCTATTACAATGGATAGTCAAGTACGGGCGCGTATTGATGCTATCTGGGATGAACTCGCCATATTCAGTGACAAAGATCCTGAGCGCTGAAATGCGTCATCTTTGTTTTCAGTTTTGCATTGAGGACTCGACAGAGAGAGCGCATGACGATATTGAACTGTAAAGTAACCTCCGTAGAAGCCATAACGAACACGGTATATCGGGTTCGCCTGGTTCCAGAATCGCCATTTTCTTTTCGGGCAGGTCAGTATCTGATGGTAGTAATGGATGAACGTGACCAGCGACCATTTTCGATGGCATCGACGCCCATGCAGAAACAGTATATTGAGCTGCATATTGGAACCTCGGAACTGAATTTATATGCCATGGCTGTAATGGACAGTATTCTCAAAGAGAAAACACTTTATGTTGATATTCCTCATGGCGATGCCTGGTTCCGTGAAGGTAGTACACGCCCACTAGTCCTGATTGCTGGTGGTACCGGTTTTTCATATGTGCGTTCTATTCTGCTGGCTGCTTTGCAGGAACAGCCTGATCGTGACATTACCATTTATTGGGGAGGACGTGAATCGAGGCATCTTTATGATTTAATGGAGCTGGAGACATTGATGTCTCGATATCCCCAGCTAAATGTGGTTCCGGTGGTTGAACAGCCGGAAGAAGGATGGCAGGGTAGGTCAGGTATGGTATTAAGTGCTGTCCTGCAGGATTTTACTTCTCTGGAACAACACGATATCTATATTGCCGGTCGTTTTGAAATGGCCCGGATTGCGCGTGAATTATTTTGTGCTGAGCGCGGTGCATTGGAAGATCATATTTATGGTGATGCTTTTGCATTTATGTGACAGCTCTTTATTGCCCAGTAGATCTTAACGTACAGGCAAATATTTTCTTCATTCTCACACTGAAAGCAGCGATGCGCATAGGGGCGGCATCCTGTTATTACTTGTTTGAGCAACACTGTTTAAAAGCGCAGACTACCACCAATATTATATACGAGGCGTTCTTCACGGTTGAGTCCCGCAGTTCGTGATATTCTGGCAAACGCTGCAGCGTGCGTGCCTAATGGCATACTTGCCCCCAGAGTAACGTTCATCCAGCGTTTATCCTGTGGGATACTGGTGGTGGTGAAGGTCGCCTGGCTTGATTTTAAAGCACCTGTTACTGACCAGGTATCGTCACCAAGCTGATGTTGCCAGTCGATTTGTGCGTAAGGTTTGATAACATTGAAATCTGTATTGAGTCGCCAGCCAAAGCCAGCGACTTTTGAATGGTAACGCTGATGGCCAAAACGCATTGTTGTACTGTTATCGCTGTTTTCAGTATAGCCATAGATTTTGTTGTAGTCCCATGTGTATTGGATAACAGGCCCGGTCGTGATAGTTGCGCTGAGCGGAATATCCCATCCGGCCGTTAGCCGGGCGCTCCATTGGTTGCCATGAGTATTACCCTGCTCTGTACGTGTTGCCGGCCCCAATTTTATCTGCCGCTTAATGTTGTTGTACGCCATATTTATAAAATGCAGATCAGCATTTATCCAGCCATAATTCATGATGTCGACTGTTGAAAATAGCGAGAATAACAGGCCGTGAGGCTGGTATTGATAACTACCCGATGGGCGTTGTTTGCCCACAGAATGCGAAAGCAGCGCGCCCACTGACCACTTTTCTGTTAATTGATAATCGCTACCAATAGTGACATTGTGTGTGATCATACTTTTTCGGTCTGCTGTACCGGTTTGTGAATAACTATGCTGACCCGCATAACCGCCAAACATTCGCCAGGATCCCTGTGCATGAATGGTATTACGTAATTGCTGTAAATGGCTATCCAGTGTTAAGCGTGCATCACGAGCCATAGCTGTTGTTGCCTGGCTAAGCGCGGTGACCTGTAAAGGTCCTGCTAACAATGCCTGGAGATAATCCGCAATAAGGGTATGCACGTATGGTGAGGTATGAATATTATCAGCAAACAGATGTCTTTGCGCATTGTCAAAGCCCGCCATCTCAGAAGTACATCTGTCTGCGTAAATCCTGACAGGGCAGCTGGTTCCTGTTGTATTAATAAGGCCATATTCAACGGGGTTAGTCAGTAATTCAGTAAACAAGGCGTTGATATCTGCCCGGACGATATGCGGGCCATTTTGTGCAACGCGTTGATCCACTTGTTGATTGTAAAAAGTGGTCAACTCTGCCGCGCGCCTCGAAAGTGTATCATGGGCAGTAATAAGCTGTGCTGTAATAACTTTTTGCTGTTGAGCATTGGTGCCTGTCTGGGCTGCTGCCGCCGCCATAGCCTGATGAATGATATGCTGACGTGAAACAGTATCAGGGGTCGCTACGTTGTTCAGGATAGCATAAGCTGCCTGGACTGCTGCCTCTTGTACTGCAGGTAGTGCGGTGCGAATAATTCTTTCTGTCAATAAGGGAGTCAGGCCAATATTCGGCACACCCGGTACTATGATGGTTCCTGCGCCGGCCTGTATCAGTTGACTTACCTGGCCGGCAGCCAGCTGTGCACTGTTGCTAACCATGGTTTCCTGTTGCTGTGCATTCCAGGTGGTATTAGCGAGGATCCTTATCAGGTCATTGGCCCCAATCCAGTGTATATACAGCGCACTATTGTTAGCACGCCCTTGTACTCGGTTAAGATAACTATTCACCTGGTATTGCGTATTATAAGTAGGCCTGTCAGGTCTGAGTGCGGGCGATGCATCGGCGCCACCGGTGGCATAGTTAAATCCGCCCTGGTTAGAGGGTGTCAGTCCCACGCCTATACGTTGTGCCAGTATTTCGTCGTAAATGTAATTCTTATCTTTGTCAAACGTATAGCGGCCACGGTTACCGGTATCGCTCAGGCTGTCACCAAAGATAACCAGCTGATCGTAACTCTGTGCGGGGCTATGGTATATTAGCCCGGCTATGCTCAGTAAAATTAAACAAATGCCATAGCACCAATAGCTGTTGCTTTTAAACATCATAGTTACTCTATTTAATATTGTTGAATGGTGACTAACTGGGGTTCATCATGGCGACGAGTTAAAGCCTGTTTCAGGACGTAAATTCAGTGATGTGTTGTTAAAACAGACTACCTGGCGGGATAAAGAGGCTATTTTGTCTTTTTCCTTATCAGCACCTGGCCTTGTTGGAGCGGTATCCTAAACGAAAATTTCCTTATTCGCTGTGATGCACATGCTGTTTTTTGATGAAAGAGTATGGCAGCAAGTTTACTCTGTAATTTGCTGACGTCTGCGCCTCAAACCTCTCAGGCTGGCAATCAATACGCGGCATTGTTGCAATTTTTGCTACCCTGCGGGGGCCTGTTTTTTTCAGTAGCAGCTGGTGACTATAGCGTCGGCATTCAGTGTTGCTCATGAAGGAATTAAGCGCGTTACTCTGTTCTTCCTTCGATGAGTTGTAATAATGTCGTGGTGGCCTGACGCCAGTCGGGTGCCTGAGTGATGGCACTGATTACAGCGATACCACTGACACCGCAATTCAATACTTGTGGCACCCTGTCGATACTGATACCGCCAATCGCAACAGCAGGTAAACCCGACGCCATCGCAACATGGCGTTTGAGTGTTTCCAGCCCCTGGGGCATGGAATCCATTTTTTTGCTTTGTGTCGGGAAAATATGGCCAATGGCAATGTAAGAGGGGCGTAGAGTGATAGCATGAGCCAGTTCAGTATCATTGCGGGTGGAAATGCCAAAGCGTAATCCAGCCTGTGCAATCGCTGCCAGATCGGCGTTGATAAGATCCTCCTGCCCTAAATGAATACCATAGGCACCATGTTTAATGGCAAGAGACCAGTGGTCATTAATGAATAATCGGGCATTGTAGCGTTCTGCCAGGGTAATGGCAGCACTTATGTCATTTTCTGTCTGTTTAGCTGGACTCTCTTTGATGCGTAGTTGTAGCGTTTTGACCCCGGCAGTCAGCAGGCGTGTAATCCATTCTATTGTGTCGACGATGGGATATAACCCGAGTTTATCTGGTGTCCTGCTGAAAGAGAAAGCGGGCTGTGTCACCATTTTTGTTTTTCTCCATGACAGATAAGTATGTCTGTTCCCGAATTTACCATCTCAGACTGAGATGGGTGTTGATTCACAATGCAGACAAGGCACTCCGACAAGTCAGGTTTTTTAGTATATGAATGACAGTAAAAATTACCAGCTGTGGCGCCAGTAAAAAAACAGCTAAATGTTGTTTTAACATAACATCAATATAAGAAATAATATTAATTTTTAGATAAATGCTATGGTGTATCGCACTGAGTTATAAAGCAATTACCAGGTATTGTGATACAATTTTTCTGCCTGAAAGCAGGTAAAACTGACAGCTAAATGCATTACGGTGAGTGAAATACTGAGCTGGCAGCGGGTACCCTACACGGAGCTTTATGATGAATAAACTGAAGAATGATCGTTACTTACGAGCGTTACTCCGCCAGCCTGTGGATATGACACCGGTATGGATGATGAGGCAGGCCGGGCGTTATTTGCCAGAATATACCAGGGTACGTGCACAGGCAGGGGATTTTATGTCATTGTGTAAAAACCCTGAGCTCGCTTGTGAAGTTACCTTGCAGCCGCTAGAGCGTTATCCACTGGATGCGGCAATTTTATTTTCTGATATCCTCACTATCCCGGATGCAATGGGGCTGGGCTTGTATTTTACCCAGGGAGAAGGCCCTCATTTTCAACGGCCGATTACTGGTAAGGCAGAGGCCGAGAAGTTACCGATTCCCGATCCAGAGCAGGAATTACGCTATGTCATCGATGCTGTCCGCATAACGCGTCAGGCACTGGCAGATAAGATACCGTTAATTGGTTTTTCAGGCAGCCCCTGGACACTGGCGACTTACATGGTTGAAGGTGCCAGTAGTAAGGCTTTTACCAAATTAAAAAAAATGATGTACGCTCAACCTGCTGTGCTTCATCTGTTATTGCAAAAACTGGCAGACAGCGTGATTTTATATCTGAATGCGCAGATTAAGGCGGGTGTCAACGCAGTGATGATTTTTGATACCTGGGGTGGCGTATTAAGCGGACGCGATTATAGGGAATTTTCATTATATTACATGCATAAAATTATCGATGGTCTGATACATGAAAACGAAGGGCAGCCTGTGCCAGTGACTTTATTTACCAAGGGTGGAGGACAGTGGCTGGAGGCGATGGCAGCAACTGGTTGTGATGCACTCGGGATAGACTGGACAACGGACATTGCAGATGCGCGCCGCCGGGTGGGCCATAAGGTAGCTATTCAGGGTAATATGGACCCGTCAGTGCTCTACGCTTCACCAGCGCGTATTGAGCAGGAAGTGGCTGCCATTCTGGCCAGTTTTGGTGCAGGCAGTGGCCACATTTTCAATTTAGGTCATGGTATTCATCAGGATACATTACCAGAGCATGCCGGTGTTTTTGTTGATGCCGTGCACAGGCTTTCTCCACAGTATCATTAGTCCTGGCGCAGGATGTGGCCTATGATTGCTGACAGGCAAAATTTATTGCAGCAACAGTTGCAGTATGCATCTCAGGTTGTTCGTTATGATGATTTTAGTATTGATCAACCGACTTTGATTGCAGGAGCTGATGTTGGTTTCGAACAGCAGGGTACAGTGGCCAGGGCTGCGATTGTGTTATTACGTTATCCCTCTCTTGAATTGATTGATTATAAAATTGCCAGAACGGCAACACAGTTACCCTATATTCCCGGATTCCTTTCTTTTCGAGAATGCCCGGCATTACTGGCGGCATGGCACCAGTTACCACAGCTTCCCCACCTCGTTTTCGTCGATGGTCATGGCATTTCGCACCCACGTCGCCTTGGTGTCGCCAGTCATTTTGGGTTGTTAATTAATGTACCGACCATTGGTGTTGCAAAAAAGCGTTTGTGGGGCCACAGCTTACCATTGAGTATGGATAGGGGTGCTAAGCAGCCATTAGAAGATAAGGGTGAACAAATAGGCTGGGTATGGCGTAGTAAAATGCGCTGTAATCCCTTATTTATTTCTACGGGACATCGTGTCAGTACTGATAGTGCATTACAGTGGGTAATGCGCTGTATGACGCATTATCGTCTGCCTGAAACCACACGCTGGGCGGATGCGATTGCATCAAATCGCCCTGCATTCCGGCGCTGGCAACAAAAAAATTTAACGTATTGAGTGACAGGTAGTTGTAGAAGGAAAATTGAATTTTGGCTACAGTGCTGGCCAGATTCTGTATCTGAAAACAATGAGACAATATCATGTTGTGGAATCCAATACATATTCAATTGGAAAATATGAAAGATTGGCAGCATCTGACTTTTATGGCTTGTTTGTGTGAACGTATGTATCCCAATTATCAGGTATTCTGTCTGCAAACTGGGTTTGGTAGCCCTGCTATTTATCGTTGTATTCTCGATTTAATCTGGGAAAATCTTCTGGTAAAAGATAGTGACATTAATTTTGATAATCAACTGGAGAAATTCGAAAATGCCATTCCTTCATCTGAAGCGTACTCTGTTTATGGTGTTTATCCAGCAATTGATGCCTGTGTTGCCTTGAGTGAGGTGATTCATTCGCATTTGACTGGAGAAATGTCTGAACATGCAATTACTGTCAGTAAAATGTCAGTGCGTACAGTAGTTATGCTGGAAATGACACAGGCAGATAAGGTAATGACTGATGACGAGCTGAATATGCTGCCGGCTGTCAAGGCAGAATGGGATATTCAGTGGGAAGTGCTGCGCCTGTTAGCTGATTGTAAAAAATATAATTTGGAATTAATTAAAGGGCTGCGAGCTGATTTACGAGAAGCCGCTTTCAGTAATATCGGGGTAAATTTAATACAATAAGATGATAAAACATATTTAAAAATTGAATTGTGATGTTTCCGGGCTTCACATCTGACCCCAGTCTGTTCTACAGTTGAAGAGCGAAAATAATCGTTATCATAGCGTATGTGCAATTCCATTGTTGTAAACAGGCATGTTCATCACGCATGATGCTTTAGAATGATTGAATAACCGTAAGGATAATATATGAATAAGACCCAACTAATTGATGTTATTTCTGATAAAGCAGATATTTCCAAAACTCAGGCAAAAGCTGTTCTGGAGTCAACATTGAGCGCTATTGTAGAATCGTTGAAAGGAGGCGATTCAGTCCAGTTAGTTGGTTTTGGGACTTTTAAAGTTAATCATCGTAGTGCACGCAAAGGTCGTAACCCACAAACGGGCAAAGAAATCTTAATTAATGCTGCTAATGTACCCGCGTTTGTTTCAGGTAAGGCATTAAAAGCAGCCATTAAATAGTCTGTATGTTAATAACAGGCATTAAAGATAATAGAATTCGTTTTTTGACAGGTATTGAGGGTTGCTGATGTAGTTTCTGGTCTCAATACCTGCCCTGAAGCTTGCTGGAAAGCCTTATTTTTCATATTACAAATGCAGCTATTGGCAGCTTAATCAGGACACGATGTGTAGAAAGTATTTCATTATCGCAAAGTAAAAGAAGTAAGGAATAAAAAAAGGTTGCGCAAAGCGTTAAAGTGCCTAT
>CAZROT010000013.1:0-60903 GCA_964601895.1 uncultured Yersinia sp. | reverse complement strand
AAATGTAAACAATTCAGTCTACTTTTAATCTGTAGGATTTTTGGGGGGACTTACAGTATGCTGGCATCAGAACATCGGCTGAGCCATCTTGGAGTCAGGTATCATCCGCGGCGTAGTACTATTTCAGACGCTAATACTCGCAGACAATCGGATGTTTTCGGAATGATCTATTTCAATATTTTTAAAAAATATACTCACTTTTTATCGGACAGCCGATCGAATAATAAGGCATCGAAAACATATATCATAGATTCAACCACAATTAGCTTGTTCCATGATGTACTTCGTGCAGGGGGACAACCCCCCGCCTCAGGCAAATGCAAGGGTGGTATCAAGGTTCACACAATGATCCGGAGTGATCAGGACGTTCCCTGCCTTATCCGATTCAGTTCCGGAGTAGCACACGATTCGCAATATTTAAAGGAAATACAATTACCGAAAGGGTCAATTATTGTATTTGATAAAGGATACCGTGGGTATGATACTTTTAACAGGCTTACAAAGGATGATATTACCTGGGTCACAAAACGAACAAACTACTTCTCGTTGACATTTGGAGATAAAATTGAGAATAAGGGTAACAATGAATGTATACTAACAGATCGAAAAGTGGTCATAGGACATAAGAGCCTCAGACACCGGGCAAAGGCAAGACTTGTCCGGTATCGCGATCCTGAAACAAATGAAATACATGAATTTTTTACGAATAATTTAAAGATGAGTGGCGTAACTATTGCCGGATTATATCGAAAAAGGTGGCAGATAGAATTACTCTTCAAACGAATGAAGCAAAATTACCCGCTGAAATATTTTTTGGGTGACAGCGAGAATGCTATCAAAATACAAATATGGTGTGCTCTGATAGCCGATTTGATATTAAAGATTGTAAAAAAAGGTGCAGCTGCTAAATGGTCGTTTTCTAATCTGGCTGCCATGGTAAGACTCCACTTAATGACATATATTGATCTTTTTAGCTTCCTTAAATCGCCTGAGAAAGCATTGCTTCGCTTATTTTTTCGAAGGCGAAGTGAAAACCAAAATCAATTATCATTTGTTGCCTGGGCCCTGCTTGATAAAACGGATTGAAAAAATCAATAAAACTTACTGTAGACAATAATAATATGTTTAATTGCCTTTTTTACCGGACAGCAATAGTCTGTGACTAACCATCAGCTTTGCAAAAGCTGTCAAACCTGTAACTTTAAGAAAAAAGATGGAAGGTGGCTATAAAATCAGGAACCAGGCAGCCATTCATTTTATAACCTTTGCCGTGGTGGAATGGGTGGATGTATTCAGCAGGAAAGAATACCGTGATATAGTGCTGAACAGTATTCGATTTTACCAGAAGGAAAAGGACTGCTACTTCATAGTTGGCACGTCATGAGTAATCATCTGCACCTGGTTGTATCGGCAAAGAATGAAAACCTTAGCGACCTTCTTCGTAATTTTAAAAAGTTTACCGGCAAGCAGATAATTCCTGCCGTTGCGGTTGTTCAGGTATTGAAGCACGCAGTTGTCATGCCTTTAGCAGATAAATTGTGTCTTGTGTGCTGGCATAGTGTGTGGGCAAAAAGACCAACAGCATGAACTAGAGGAAACCTCTGCCCTGCTACGTGTCCGCAATTACATAAATGTAAGCCCCGATGCGTGTCTCACGCATCGGACATAAACAATTTAATGTTGTCTAGGACGGTTTTATCTAATCAGAGAGTTTCCTATTTGTTATCACTTGTTCACTGAAACGGGATCATCATAAAAGCAGAAACTGGTATCAGAGATTATTTCCTGGTTTTAACAAGGAACTCTTTCGCTGCCTAATGTTCCTTGGGTTTCATAGGCGACCCGATTGCTATCGGCTCGCCGTTGTTATTTTTATCAATATCACGGGCATGGCAGGGAAAGGCACAGGTGATGTGCTGTAGCGTAAGGGTTGATTTTATCTTCATTATATTAGGCTATAAGCTAATTTTAGTTTGCATTTGTTAGGATATAGGCTTATATTTGTGTCTAATAATTAGCCTATAAGCTTATGTCAAACAGGAAACAAAGATTAATGCTGGAGCATGTGTCCAGGAGTCTGGCCGGTTTTGAGCAGGCAGGGTATGTCCCCGTACCATCCGAAGGATGGACCCGGACCATCCGTAAGGCCATCAACATGAACCTTGCTCAGCTTGCCCGCCGCCTGAATAAAAAACCTCCCACCGTCAATGGCCTTGAAAAAAGCGAACAGGAGGGAACCATCACCCTGAAATCGCTGCAGGAAATTGCGGATGCCATGAATATGAAGTTCGTTTATGCTATTGTACCCAGGACCGGAACGTTGGAGGAAATGGTGGACAGCAAGGCAGAGGAAAAGGCACGTGAGATTGTCAACCGTACCCATACTACCATGGCACTCGAAGACCAGGAAAACAGTAAGGACCGGCTGATGAATGCCTATACGGAGAAGAAAAATGAACTGAAGAACGAAATGCCGAAATTTCTATGGGATTAGACCTGGTTTACGGAAAAGGACAGACCCCACTCAGTGAAGAGGAAAAAGAGGGCCTGCTGCAAAAACATATCAGCACACAGGGAGAACTCAATGAAGCTGAGCAGCTCAATATCCAGGAAGCCGTGCAATGGACGATGCAAAAAAGGTTCAACGCTTCCGATGTATTGACAGAAGTGTTCGTGCGGGAATTGCATAAGCGGATGTACCGGGAAGTCTGGCGATGGGCAGGCGAATTCAGGCTTTCAGATAAAAATATTGGTGTGGACTGGAAACAGGTGCCGATGCTGCTGCGGGGATTGATTGATGATACCAGGTTCTGGATCGATCATTCATCATTTCCAGCGGATGAGCTTGCGGTCCGGTTTAAACACCGGATCGTTTCCATCCATTGTTTTCCAAACGGCAATGGCAGACATTCAAGACTGATGGCGGATGTCATCGTAAGCCAGGTATTGGGAAAGAAAGAATTCAGCTGGGGAGAAAATTCTTACAGCGACAGGAGACAGGCAAGAGAAGATTATATCGCGTGCCTGAAAAAGGCGGATAAAGGTATGGTGGAAGATTTGATAGCATTTGCAAGATCATAGTTAAGGAATCTGAAAGTAATTTTCAGAAAATGTCATACCGGGAATTCCGGGAACATTCAGACCCGGCTGATCCCAGAGCCGGTTGGCGGAGTATTATGGGGCTGGGCTGGCGTGGGTACAGCAGAAGTGATTTGATAAAACGATGTTGCAGCTACTACTCACGATAGCTGCCGGGACGCAACATATCAAAGCTGGTAAGAAAATGGATGATGGGCCGTATGGCAGGGGATTGCCAGGTAAGGTTTTGTAAGGGGTTGGGGTGCTGTTTCGCCAGCTACTTGATTGGCGTCAGGGATGAACCTATGTGGCTAAATTCTTCTTTGTTTTCAGCCTTGGTTTCACCAGAAACCAGGACTCCTTCCACTTAATTTAACTATTTATGAGTATACCCGATAGGGTACAAAAATGTCAAATACTATCAATAATATACCCGATATGGTATAAAATATGTCATTTGTGATTATTTTATACCCGTAGGGGTATAATTTGGGAAAAAATATTAATTTTATACCCGAAAGGGTATATAATGGATCAATCAAATCATTTGTCGCATTTTGTAAAATTCATCCGCAGTAAATACCGGCTGACCCAGGAGCAACTTGCAGAAAAAGCGGGCGTGGGGCTTCGTTTTATAAGAGATCTGGAGCAGGGTAAGGAGACACTCCGTATGGATAAAGTGAACCAGGTGCTGGCACTTTTTGGCTACCGGGTTTCACCTGGCTCAAGCAGAAGAAAAGATCAGTGGGAGATCATCATGAATCACATGAACCGCAATGTGCGTGTCTACCTGAAAGATAAAACGGTATTGGCCGGATTCCTGCTGGATTATAAAATGGAAGAGCAGGAAGTGAAATCCTGGCGGTTTGTATCCAACAACAATGCGCTGCGCTACAGGGATACCAAAGATGAATCACTAGTGCAGGAAATAAACGATGCGGATATTATAAAGGTAGAAAACAACTGACATGAGAAGAGAAGGTACTGTTTTATTCAAAGGCCTGAAAGCCGGAACGGTTTGGCAGGATGAAGAAGGCTACGGGTTTGTATATGATCCCGGTTACCTGCAATCGGCAAAAGAGCCGGTCAGTTTCACACTACCCTTGCGTGAGAAGCCATACGTTTCAAAAACGATGCTCCCGTTTTTTGACGGACTTATTCCCGAAGGCTGGTTGCTGGACATTACGGTAAAGAACTGGAAACTCGATCCCCGGGATCGTATGAAACTTTTGTTAACAGTATGCCGCGATTGTATTGGAGCGGTAAGTATTGAATCAGAAAATCAGATGCAGGCATGAGTAAGAGCCGATGTCTATATTGTTATCAGCCGTTACCAGCGGATGCCGGAGATTTTCATGCTGCCTGCAGTAAAAAATTCTTTGGTACCGAAACTGCGCCCCGACTGGACCTTACCAATGAAAGGATGCAGGAACTGGCAAAAGACATTGTATTGCGCAGTGTAGCCGTTACAGGAGTGCAGCCAAAATTGTCGCTCACTATTGATAAGGATCCTGGCGATCCCAAAAAATCCCGTTTCACGATCGTGGGATTGTGGGGTCATTTTATATTAAAACCCCCAACGCCGGAATTTCCTTTCCTGCCGGAGAATGAAGATATCACGATGCACCTGGCAGCGCTTTTTGGATTGCCGACAGCGGACCATAGTCTGATACGCCTGGAATCAGGGGAACTGGCGTACATCAGCAAACGTTTCGACCGCCCTGGCGGGCAAAAGTTACCGATGGAGGATATGTGCCAGTTAACAGAAACACTAACCAGTGACAAATACCACAGTTCAATAGAGAAGATCGGGAAATGTATCTGGGCCTATGCATCACGTCCCGGGCTGGCTGCCATTTCATTTTTTGAAATTGTCTTGTTCTCTTATCTCACAGGAAATGCGGATATGCATTTAAAGAACTTTTCATTGCTCACCCAAAAAGACGATGAAATTGTGCTGGCACCGGCTTATGACCTGGTATGCACGAAAATTGTCATCCCGGATGATAAGGATGAATCTGCACTGACGATCAATGGACGGAAAAGTAAACTGGAAAGAGTGGATTTCGATGCGCTTTCGCTTAACCTGAAAATACCGGAGCGGTCAAAGCAGAATATTTATACAAGGTTCAGTGAAAAGTTGAAGAAGGCAGAGCAATGGATTAATTTTTCATTCCTGCCTGCGGGGAGAAAGGCGGAGTATCTTCAAATAATGAATACCAACAAAGCAAAAATCGGATTATGAGTTTAGAGGCAGTGGCAGGTTTAGCAACTGCACATGAGCGTCCTTGTAAAGCAAGGGCGGGTAGTACGAAACAGCTATGCAACCGGAGCGCTCCATGCAGGGCCTGATCGAATACCTGGTACAGCAGATAGACCGATCTCCAGATATGGACCTTTACAATTGCCCGGCATTGCCAGCGAAGCTATTAATGAGGTTAGCCGTGTAGCGGCAAGTTTGAAGTAATTGAAAATTTCCGTCCTTTTTTCCTTTCCTTACTATATTGTGTTGCCGGTTTTATCAGATGTATTGCGAATCGGGTGAAAGCATCATTTGTATCGAAATTTTGACAGGGCTGATCCTATTAAGTCCTGGGGGATTGATCTATTAACATTCATAAAGCAGTCAGGTGTTAGCCGGTTAATCCTGGGCTGGAGTTCTCTTAGTTTTTTTATAATGCCAGGGCCGTATGACAAGAGTTCCGTCACGATGAGGTATGCTTCAAAATAATTGGGATACTGATTCCTGGTTGCTTCCATAAGAATTTCCCTTTCCATAAAGGCAGCACTCATCTCAAAACTGAAGTGCATAGAAAGACCTTCGTTAATTACCAGGGTTTCATCCTTTATCCCGGTTGAAAAATCGTATCCCGGGTGAAGTACATGACAAACTTCGTGACTCAGCTGGTAAACCAACCGGGCCTCATTTTGGGAAGCATCCGGAGAAAGGGTTATACCCACTGAAGAACTATCCCGCATATATATAATTCCGGGTTTAACGGCAAAATATACGGCAGCCAAGCTGACTCCAGGCGCCACAGGGCCATACATTGATTCAGCAACCGATAAGTAACCAAGGGCAAGGTCATAAAGTAACCACTCAGACCCTGACATTGGCCGCTCCGGAAAAAATTGCATTGGCATCTTTCTGAATTTAGGAGGTCCTAACGGACCAGCGGAGATAATCCAGGATACTGGAATAGTTCAACAGGGTTTAAGGATTCACGAAAATCCATGCCCATTGTATTTGCTTCCATTTGTTCTGCAGGAAACTGCGATTGCCGATCTCTTTTATTTTTTGCTCAGGTAAATCGCCAAAAGCCATTCCCAGGGAAGATCATCATTAAATATTCCCTGCAAGACCCTTTGAAAAACAGCATTCATACTGTAGTCAAAACCGACCTGCAGATCCCGGTTGAAGTAGTCGTATTTCATTACGGCTTTCTCCAGTTGTTTGAGACGGATGTATTCAACTCTTGATACTTTCTGGCCATTGTAGCAGCACCTTTCAATTTTAGGGTTTTATGAAAGCTTCGATCAAAGGTCCTATTTCCCCGGCTTCCAGTTGCCGGCCTCCGGGGATGGAAGTGCTCCAGTGTATTTTTGCATCAGTGCCGACGCGTGTGAGGATGAGCGGCGGGCGGTTACCAGGAAAACGGACATGAAAGACGGATGCACCGGCGACAAAATGTTCCTGCACTGTGAGCGCAACAGCTATATATCTTCTCATGAAAGATGAAGGTGTTTTCATCCTGTAATTATATAATGTAAGTCTCAATATGTAAAGCGGACGGGGCCGGAAAATAAGGCCTGCGTCGAAGTTATGAAGGCAGCTGATGAATACCCGAATATTGATCAATCTTCAGATCATATAAAGAAAGACCGGGAAGCCCCGGTCTTTCTTTATATCATTTCTTTACTTAATTATTACCTGTTGTTTGTCCTCTCCTGTACGCAGGCTATAAATCCCTTTGCTGAGATGATGTACCGGAATGGCATGTGTACCGGCGTCAAGTTGCTGCTGCGAGACCAGTACACCGGCTGCATTCAGTACCTGGACCAGGGCTGGTTTTTGAAGCCTGATCTGCAGCACACCGTTCTGTACAGGGTTGCCCAGTACCAGCAAACCTGTTTGGCTTTCATTCAGGTAAAGGCTTACAATTTCAGAATATGCTTTTCTGCCGTCAAGATCTGTTTGCAGCAGCCTGTAGAAATTCGAACCCTTCTGCGGTTGACCGTGCAGGAAACTGTAGTGATGAATGCCGGCCGTATTCCGGGCAGACACGGCGCCTGCCGTTTGCCAGTCGCGGCCTTTGCCGCTGTGCTGTATTTCAAAGTTAGCGGTGTTCGCTTCATTTTCTGTACTCCACTGCAGCAGGACTTTGTCCTGTTGTTTTTGTGCAGTAAAGGATTTCCAGGTCAGTGGCAGCGTGGTGAAGCTGTTATACCAAAGCGCCACGTTCTGACCAAATGCCCCGTAAGAAGAAGCGGTACCGTCAAGCGATGAATAAGGCCCGGTGTCGCTGTTGAATACCCATCCTGAACCATTATAAAAGTACACCCGGAACTCAATGGAACTGACAGACACTGACCCCTGTGGATTAAGATTCACAGAACTCAGTGTATAACTGGAGCCATTGATGCTAAACTCTCCAAGACTGGCGGCATAATTGTCAACACTCCATCTCAGTTGCAGCCGCATAGCGGCATTGAAAGTTGCCAGTCCGCACATGACAAAACGATCAGGGTTCAGCAGCACCGTTCCGTTCATCGTAATGGTATATGACAGGTAAGGCGCTGTGCCAATATCAAGCGTGGTGGATGTGTTGGGATTGTTCCATACGGTACGGTTATCGTTTACAGTTAGTAAGCCGCTGTAATTTATTGCGCCGGCGCTTACCACGGCGCTGTTAAACCCGGCAGCAGGCCTGGGAAAACTTGCAGTGGATGAATTGTAGCCGGTGAAATAAGCGGCACGGGTTTGTGCTTTTGCCTTCTGGAGTGAACTTACAATTACAAAGAAGAGGGGGCAAAAAAGTAAAGGTGTAAAATTTTTTTTCATACAAATTGGATTTTGGGGTCAGTAAACAATTGTGCATAAATGAACGGAGAAGGGCTTATAAAATTTTTGTGCAGTGTGTTTCAAGCCGGGTTAATTGACAATTGTCAACCGGGTTTTTGAAAAAATAAGTGAATCCGCTTATATATTGTCAAAGAGGCAGCGCAGCTTAGTGCTTTGCTACCAGTAAGGAATAAAGGGAAAAACAAATTTGGTTTCATTCATTTTTTGCCAAGGAAGGGCCCTGTTAAATTTTTCACCAAAAACAGAACTTATCCGCTCCATTGTAAGTATCCTAAATCAAAGGAAGTTTGAAATTTGAGTAAACTATTATTATACCAGGTATTATTATTTGCGATTGCTACTAACCGCTACGGTTAAACGGCCGTTTTAATCAAGAGACTGGTGCCGGGCGGGTCAGCTTTTGAGGTTTACTTTTATTCCCACCCGGGCTATTTATGCAACCCGCACTCCCCGTTACTTTGCCCGCACTCCGGGTAAAACCGGGGCTAACTCAAATCCCACCTATGCGAACTATGGAGACAATGCTTTCGCGGCTTAGTTCTATTTGCCCGCTATCGGATGAACTGGCCGAACATCTGCAGACCATTGTACAAGAGCGAAAACTTCAACGAAAGGAATACCTGTTGCGGGCCGGGCATATTTGCCGCCGTGTATATTTTATCGGCGAAGGTTTGCTGCGCTGTTATTACCTGAAAGGAGATACCGAAGTACATTCCTGGTTCCTGCAGGAACAGGAGATCGCCCTGTCGGTTGAAAGTTTTTTCCGCCAGCACAGCAGCCGTGAATTTATACAGGCGCTGGAGGATTGCAGCCTGTATTCTATCAGTTACGATCAACTGCAATTTATCTACCGGCAATTTCCTGAATTTAATTATATCGGCCGTGTGCTGACGGAACAATATTTACTGCGCTGGAACCGGCAGCTTGCGGGGCTTCGTCTTCAGCAAGCGCCTGACCGGTTTCAATGGCTCTGTCATGAGTTTCCCTGTTTGCTTCAGCGGGTGCCGGCGAAATACCTGGCTTCGTGGATCGGGATCTCGGATGTGATGATGAGCCGGGTGAAGAGGAGGTTTTATGGGAGGGGGGAAGTGGGTTGATGGTTGGTCGTTGATGGTTGATCGTTGATCGTTGATCGTTGATGGTTCATGGTTCATTGTTCATGGTTGATTGTCGTGAATCGTGCCCCGATAGCTATCGGGGGTGAATCGTGAATCGTGAGCCTGCCTGCCGGTAGGCAGGTCGTGAATCGTGAATGGGCAATGGTGAATGGGCAATGGTGCCCCGATAGCTATCGGGGGTGAATCGTGAATGGTTTTATCCAGACAGACCATCATAATTTATTCCCCGCTTTGGGGAAAACGAGGGCCGGCTTAAAATCCCTGGCCTCCGCAACATCCATCAGTGCATACGCAATGATCACGACGAGATCGCCGGCCATTCCTTTGCGGGCGGCGGGGCCGTTGAGACAGACAATGCCTGAACCGGCTTTGCCAGGGATGATGTAGGTTTCCAATCTTTCTCCATTATTAATATTAACGACATGCACTTTTTCGTTTTCGATCAGACCCGCAGCCTTCATCAGCTCCTCGTCAAGGGTGAGGCTGCCGACATAATTTAAGTTGGCTTCGGTGATGGTGACCCGGTGTATCTTGGATTTCAGAATTTCTATCTGCATCTTTAAATTTAAGTTGCGAATTTAATTTCTTTACTACGTCCCTGCGATAAATATTTATTTCGTGTATAGAATACCGTGATTCGTCTATTTTCTCCCCAGCGTTTCCTTCCTTCTGCTAATTTGCCCCCGTATTTCATGTACTCATTTTTAATGCAAAATCATTTAATTACCATGAAGAGAATCCTGCTTGCCTCATTCAGTCTTATCCTTGTTTCTACCGCTTCCATTGCCCAGACCGAAAAAGGGACCTGGTTGCTGGGCGGTACCGTGGCCTTCAACACTGCTGAAGGTAATTCGATGTTTAATTTGTCCCCGAACCTGGGAATTTTCGTGGCCGACAACTTCGCAGCCGGTGGCGAGTTCAGTCTTTTCACTACTTCAGGGTACACTAGCTGGGCGGTTGGCCCGTTTGCCCGCTATTATTTTACCCAGAACCCGGCAGGCAAACCTTTTATCGGGGCAAGTTTGAATATCGGTGGTGATGATAATTCCGACACGCAGGTCGGTTTCGGGGCCCGTGCGGGTTACGCTCTTTTCCTGAACAAAAGTATTGCCCTGGAATTTGGCGCCAGTTATCGCCGGATGGAAAGTTCGGATATGTTTGGGCTGGGCGCTGGTTTCCAGATCCATTTCAACCGGAAAAAATAAGTTATAATACCGGGTAACCCTGACCGTTACCCGGGTGCCTTCCTGCAAAGCAATTTTTTTTCAAAAGCAGATAGCTAGTATGACTGAAGGGACGGGTTTCTACCTGTCCCTTTTTTTATACTGTTTGAACGTAAATTTCAAAGGATATTCATTCCCAGGTGAGAACTCCCAGATCACTGAACCCCCAACTACATGTGAGGCGCATTTTTCCCTTTATCTATTTGAAATTAATTTTTTAATTACTGTAGGGCCGTTTTGCAGTGTATCCGTATAAATACGGATAAATTTATTTCATTGGTAAACTTACCTTTCGATGAGTTACTAGGAAGCCAAAGCAGGAATTTGTTTATAGAACAAAGGTCAAATGAAGATACCCTGGTATTCCCAAATCCTTCCTACTGAATATCCCTGCCACTCAATTGGTTTTCGCGGATGTTGCCCTTTGTGTAAACTACCATAAAACCGTGTTGCTGCCAGCAATACACGGCTTTTACTGATCCCTTCCCTCCAGTTAACCCGGACCATTGAATCACGTTAAACTTCCACTTGTATGATGCTGTTAAGAAGATTTTTGGCTGTTCACGAAAGTGAGGCTTCGTTTCAAAAAAGAGGTTTCGTTGCTCATGATGCAGAACGGGCAGCGATGCTGGAAAAAACCGGTCGCTCATTCCTGGAGGGTTACCATAGTGCAGTTTCTTTTTCCCGAACCAGCATCCTGACTGAATCGCTGGAGAAAATGCCCGATGAATTGTATAAAGGTTTTCGTTATGAAGGCGCTGCTATGGCCTGCTGTATCCTGGATGGTTTGCCCTTCTCAAAAGCATGGCGCCTGCGAAGCCTTATGGAGAGTCCCAGGGGGCAACAGCATATTTACATGTTACATGTCGGGGCCGGATGGGCATTCGCCCGGCTACCCGGTTCTGTCGAAAAAAAAATACTGAAACTGGACCCTGTGTACCGATGGCTGGCACTGGATGGATATGGTTTTCACCAGGCCTATTTCAAAACCAGGAAGTATGTGGAAGAGCGAAAATTTCCGAAGGAACTCAGAGAGCCCTATTCCGCCAAGGCATTTTACCAGGGGGTTGGCAGGTGCCTGTGGTTTGTGGATTGTGCAACTGCAGAAAAAGTTGCTGAACGAATCAATGGGTTTGACCTAAAGTACCAGGAGGATCTCTGGGCGGGTGTCGGGCTTGCCTGTGCCTATGCCGGGGGAACTGATGAACAAGGACTATTGCATTTGAAAGATTCGTCCCGCTATCACTGGCCCCACCTCTTACAAGGAGTAGTATTTGCGGCAAAGGCCAGGGAGAGAGCCGGTATCATTACAGCTGATACCCGGCTGGCCTGCAGGGTCCTTTGTGGTTTGCGTGTTGATGAAGCGTCAGCGATCACTGATAAATTTTTTGCAGTGATCCCTGATCGGGGTTCTTCTGCAGCAAAATATGAATGGTGGCGGACTGCTATCCGGAATTCATTTTTAAAAAATCAACAACATGAACAGGTTTCTGAAAAAGTTTTTAGTTAAGACTATTGCTGTTATTATCCTGGCTGGCCTGTACTCCCTGACAAGGCTGCCTGTCCTTTCTGAGAACCAAAAGAAACAATTGGCGAAGGAATTTCAATTTGAGTTGCTTCCTCTATACGAGCCCGAAGGGTACCCGGCTGCAAGCATCAGAACCGTTCACCCTCAATATAAAGGTATATCGGCATGGATATCCTCTGTTGGCGCCGCTGTAACCCTGACTGACCTTGATGGTAATGGGCTGAGCAATGATATCATTCATGTTGATCCCCGTTTTGATAAAGTGCTGGTATCACCTGCACCTGGAACGGAAGCCCGCTACCAACCTTTTGAACTATTTCCCCGGACTCTTCCTTATGACCGGGCTACCACCGCACCAATGGGAACATTGGCCTATGATTTCAATGCCGATGGCGAAACTGATGTGCTTGTGTATTACTGGGGCAGAACACCTATACTATTCTATCAAAACAACGGACAATTCGAAGAGCAGGAACTGAACCCCGTGCCTGAACGATGGTTTTCAAACGCGGCTATCCTGGCCGATTTTGACGGGGACGGGCATATTGATATACTGGTCACCAATTATTTTCCTGACGGTTCAAGGGTGCTGGATGGTAAGGCTACTGACCGACTGCAAACGATGCAGCATTCCATGTCGAGGGCTTATAACGGCGGTGAAGATCATTTCTTTCTTTTTGCCGGATACGCAGAGAAGATGGCCAGCTACCGGGAAAACACGGAGTGGAGAAAAGATGTTGAACACCTGGCGCAGTGGACGCTTGCTGCCGGTGCAGCGGATATTGACGGGGACCAGCTACCGGAAATTTATTTTGCCAATGACTTCGGACCGGATGTACTGTTATATAACCTGTCAACTCCCGGTCATCTCCGTTTTAAACAGCTAAAAGGAACAAGAAGGTTTACAGATATAAGATCCAGTGTGCTGGGCAAAGATTCCTTTAAAGGAATGGGGGTGTCTTTCGGGGATATTAACGGCGATGGCCTGCTTGATATCTATGTGAGCAATATTGCTGCAAAGTTTGCACTGGAGGAAAGTCATTTTGTCTTTATCAATACCGGCGAATTTGAGAAAATGAAAAAGGGCATTGCCCCCTTCAGGAATGAAAGCGAATCCCTCGGTCTCTCGCGGAGTTCATGGGGCTGGGAGTCGCGGCTGGCCGATTTTAATAATGACGGTACTCCTGAAGCTATCCAGGCTACCGGGTTTATCAAAGGTACCCGTGATAAATGGGCTGAATTGCAGGAACTGGCGATTGGTAATGACGAACTGCTTGCCTACCCTGAAGCCTGGCCTGATTTCGGGCCCGGAACTGATCTGTCCGGCAAGAGCCATAACCCCTTATTTGTAAAATGGAAGGATCGCTATTATGATATTGCTAAGGAAGCGGGAATTGACCAGCCCTTTATAAGCCGGGGGATTGCGACCAGCGATGTTGATAATGACGGAGACCTGGATTTTGTGACCGCCAACCAATGGGAGGCTTCTCATTTTTACCGGAACACCTATAAGGGGACTAATAAATCTCTATGCCTAAAGATAATGCAGCCTGTTGCCCGGACCACAAAGGGCGCAGGTGGTGAGCTGCGAGATACTGGTATTCTGCGTTTTGCCATTGGTGTTTCAGTGACAGTAAAAAAACCAGACGGAAAAGTGCTGGTTTCATTTGCCGACGGTGGCAGCGGTCATTCTGGCAAAAACAGCAGCGAGGTGTTTTTTGGACTGGGTGATGTTTCCATGCAGGAAAAACTGGAGGTCCAATTTCAATTCAGGGATAGTGCTGGGAAGGTCAGGCGACATACCCTGGAACTAAATCCCGGAACCCATACAATCATTCTTCCTTACTAAACAGAATTCATTTTTATGGAAACAAAAATTAAAGATCTGCGTCTTGAGGCTTTGAAGCGATTTGCCGCCGCGATTACCGTACTCAATGTGGCGGGTCATCTTTTCCTTGGGTTTGAGCAGTCCTGGGCACATGCAGTGGTTGCTATCATTACCACTTATTCCCTCGAACTTTTTTTTGAGTGGCTGCAATGCCGGCTTAACAATTTTGTACCCCGTTATAAAGGAGGTCTGAAAAAGTTTGTTCATTTTCTATTACCGGCACATATAACTGCTATGGCCGTCTCGATGCTGTTATTCACAAATGAAAACCTGATGCCCGTGATCTTAGCATCGGCTATCGCTATTTGCTCCAAGTACCTTTTCAGGGTACCTGTTGCCAATGGCGGATCCAGGCATTTCCTGAATCCCTCCAATACAGGTATAGCTGCTGTCCTACTGCTTTTCCCCTGGGTCGGTATTGCCCCGCCTTACCAGTTTACAGAAAATATTTCAGGCGCTGCGGACTGGATATTGCCGGTCATCTTTATCAGTGTCGGCAGTTTTCTGAACACCCGGCTCACGAAGAAAATGCCCCTGATCCTTGCCTGGTTTGGCGCTTTTATCCTGCAGGCAATAATGAGAAGTTACCTGATGGATGGTTCCTTGCTAGCTGCGCTGAACCCGATGACAGGGGTTGCGTTCCTGCTGTTTAGTTTTTATATGATCTCGGATCCCGCTACTACTCCCGTTTCCAGGAAGGAGCAAATTTTTTTCGGGGCTTCTATAGCATTTGTTTACGGGATACTGGTTTATTTCCATATTGTTTTCGGACAGTTTTTCGCTTTACTGATCGTTTGTGCTATCAGTGGCGCCGTTATCCGAATCCGGTCATTGCGGGTAAAGGTCGCTGAAAACCCCGGCAAGGTTCAGGCCGCTGAGCTAAAACAATCCAGGCCTTCCGGGTATTACCCGGTCAACCGCTGAAAATGAAGGTATGAAAACAGAAAGCAAGATTGCCGTTATCGGAATGTCGTGCAGGTTTCCGGAAGCCGATTCCCCGCAACAATTGTGGGAGAATATCCTGCATGGCCGAAGGTCTTTCCGTCGAATACCTGAAAAGCGGCTGGGCAGTGGTTATTTTTCCGGTGATCCGGGTTTACCGGAAAGTATTACTTCAGTCTATGCAGCGTTATTAAAAAACTACAGCTTTGACCGAAACCGGTTTGGAATATCCCGGAGCAGTTTTCTTACAGCCGACCTGGCTCACTGGCTTGCACTTGAAGTGGCCGCTGACACCTTGCAGCAAGCTGTCCCTGATAAGTTATTACATGAAGTCAAAGATATGACCGGGGTCGTTGTGGGTAATACATTAACGGGTGAGCAAACAAGGGCCAACCTTCTTCGCCTGCGCTGGCCTTATGTTGCTGCCTGTCTTTCCGCTTCGTTCCAACAGCAAGGTAGGGACCTTTCGGCATTACCCGGGCTGCTGCAAATTATGGAGGAGAATTTTAAAAAACCATTTGCTGCCATGGAAGAGGATTCCCTGGCCGGCGGGTTATCTAACACGATCGCCGGAAGGATTTGCAATTATTTTGATCTGAAAGGCGGTGGTTATACTATAGATGGTGCGTGCAGTTCTTCGCTGCTTGCCATCGCCAAGTTATGCGATGCTATCCGGAACAAAGAACTTGTGCTAGGGCTGGCCGGTGGTGTTGATATAAGCCTGGACCCATTTGAGCTGGTAGGATTTTCGAGGGCCGGTGCGCTGGCTAAAAAGGAGATGCTGGTTTACGATAAGGATTCGAATGGTTTCTGGCCTGGAGAAGGTTGCGGGTTTGTTGCCCTGGCCGACTATGATTTTGCCTGCGAGAATAAAGTTAAGATACTGGCTGTTATCAGGGGATGGGGTATTTCTTCTGACGGGAAAGGGGGGCTTACCCGGCCTGAGGTTGATGGCCAGTACCTTGCCCTGAGCAGGACGTATGAAAAAGCGGGTTATGGTATTGAAACCGTTTCTTACCTGGAAGGACATGGAACGGGGACCCGGACCGGTGACCAAACAGAGTTATCGGCGATACTACAACTGTTGCCGGAAACAAAAATGGCGGCGCCAGTATATATAGGTTCCGTTAAGGCCAATATCGGCCATACCAAAGCCGCAGCCGGGATTGCCGGGTTTATCAAAGCTGTTTCTGTCCTGCAGTATCAACTTATTCCAGCAGTTACTGCTAACCGTTACCCGCACCCGTTATTCAGCGAACAGGAAAACCTGCGATTACCCAAGACCCCTATTACCTGCCAACCAGGCCGGCCACTCCGTGCCGGGGTGAGTTCGATGGGTTTTGGCGGGATCAATACCCATATAACCCTTGAAGAATACCCGTTGCCGGGCAAGTTAAGGGATGTTACAAATTTACCAGGGTTTTCCCGGCAGGATACAGAATTGTTTTTGTTTGCTGAAAAAGATATAAATGATTTGAAAGAAAAACTGGCCCTGTTGGCCGAAAGGGCCGGACAATTGTCCCAGTCAGAAATGACAGACCTGAGTTGCACACTCTTCCGGGACCGCAAGGACCTCCCTTGCCGTGCCGCTTTTGAAGCTTCCACACCCGGCGAAATTTTGGAAAAAATTGTGACGCTGCAAGATGTGATGGAGAAAAAAGATATGATGCTGGATACGGACGCAGGCGTATTTTATTCCGAATATCCAAGACCTCTTCGCACCGGCCTGTTATTTCCCGGGCAGGGTAACCAGGCGCTGGCCCCGGATGGAATCCTCGTCAAAAGGTTCCCGTTCTTAAACTCTATCCTGCATCCTTATTTGCTTAAGAACTTTAGCAGCGAGGAACTTCTGCATACGGATATTTCACAGCCAGCTATTACAGCTACTTCACTTGCTGCCGTTGCACTTCTTGAAAAAGCGGGGCTTCATGCCTGCGCAGCTATCGGGCACAGCGTTGGAGAACTTGCTGCTATGGCATGGGCTTCGATCCTGAGCCCCGGGGATGCCCTGCAGCTTGCTATGTACCGCGGAACCCTGATGCATAATTCCGGGGCTGTTAAAGGAAGAATGATGAGTGTATACCTGAACGAGAGTATGTCATTGCCTTCCAGCCTGACCGATATTCCCGGATTGTCTGTTGCCTGTTATAACTCACCCCGTAATCTTGTATTGTCCGGCCGTAAAGAAGTCATTGACCTGGCCGTTCATCTTTGCAAAGAGCAAGGACTTCATTTTACACATTTGCCGGTTGAAAATGCTTTTCATTCTTCCTTAATGGAAGCTATCAAAGATGGGCTGGCTTCCGGTCTTTCCGGGATCCGTTTCAATGTGCCGGAGAAGAATATTTATTCAACGGTTACCGGTTGTCTTATTACCGGCAGGGAAAGTTTTGAGGATTTGCTGTTGCAACAACTGACCCAGCCCGTTCTTTTTTACCAGGCCTTTTCAGCGGCAGCCGCAAATGCTGATCTATGGGTTGAAGCCGGAGCCGGCAGCACCCTGACCAATCTCGTCAAGAGTTTTAGTTCTGCCAGGGTTTGCACAGTTGATCTTTCAGGCAATACAGTTGCAGGTCTTGCCCGGATCATGGGGACCCTGTATGTCTGCGGTAACCCGGTTAACTGTCAATTATTGTTCGAGGACCGGTTCTATCGCCCGTTCCGGATTGAAGATCCCTGCACTTTTATTGAAAGCCCCTGTGAGCAGTTTCAAACGCCCGTACCTATTCCTGATACAATGCCTGCAGTGAAAATGGCTGCTGTGAATAGTGAAGGAAAGCTGGAGGAAATCAAAGATATTGATGTCCTTTTGAAAAAAACCTTATCCGAAAAACTTGGGTTGCCGTTATCGTCTTTCAGCAATGACCGGCGTATGCTGAATGATTTTCACCTGAACTCGCTTTTTGTGGGTCAGTTTTTAGCAGAGTTTGCGGCTATGCATGGACTGGCTGTTACTGATGCGCCCCTGGAATATGCTAATGCATCTTTGGGTGATATAATTTCCATGTTCAGGTTACTGAACAGCGGAACAGGGGAGGAGAAAGGCAGCGGCCGCGTCCCTGCGGGTAACTCCGAACCTGAAGGAATAGAAGACTGGACTGCCGTTTTCCAGATGACCGAAACGCAGGAGGAGCTGAGTAATAATGATGCCCGCATCCTGTTTGAAGAGCTGCCAGCGTGTATTACTCTGGGTGAAATTCCTGATCATCTTGTGATCCCTACCGACCCGTCCGCAACTACTGAAGTTTCCAATCTCCTTGTTTTTCTCTATGGGGCCGGAGAAGACCAGGCTACCCGGATATTGTTACAATGCGCCCGGATACTAAAGGAAAATACAAAAATCAGGAAACTCCTTTTTTTGCAGGATAAACATGTTTCTGGAGGGTTTGCCAAAAGCCTTTTCCTGGAGTCTGATGGTATCGAAATGTCTGTCATCAGTTCAGCAAAGGATTTTATCAGCCCTGCTATCCTTGCCGCGGAATTAAATGCTGCCAACGGTTTTTCTGAAATCAGCTATCATTCAGGTAAACGATTTTCCAGCTCTATGGGGCGGGCTGCCATTCCTGGTTCTTCAATTCTTCCAGGGAAAGATGATGTGATCCTTGTAACCGGTGGAGCCAAAGGGATAACCCTTGAATGTGTACGCGCCCTGGGCGAAAAGACCGGTTGTTTTTTTATACTTACGGGAAGATCGCCCCGTCAAGACAAAGTGATGGAGCGAAACCTGGCATCCCTGCGCGCCAGCCATACCCGGTTTGAATATTTTCCAGCCAATATCGCCGATCCGGAAAGCGCTGCTGCTCTGTTTTTATGGATCAGTCAGCAGCCTTATACTGTTACAGGTATCCTTCATGCCGCAGGTATTAATAAACCCGGCCGTGCATCCGAACTAACTCCCCGTGCTATCAGCGATACCCTGGACCCCAAACTGAAAGGTCTGCATAACCTGCTTACCCTAACGGTAATGGATAAGGTTAATTTCTGTATCTGTTTCGGTTCGCTTATTGCCCATACAGGCATGGCGGGAAATGCGGACTATGCGCTGGCCAATGAGTGGATGGATGAAGCCGTACGGGGATATGCAGCGGTCCACCCACAAATAAAGTTTCTTACGATCCATTGGACTGTATGGGGCGGTACCGGTATGGGTCATCAACTGGGCGTTCTTGAATCTCTTCGCTTCCAGGGGATACGCCCCATTACCACAGACCAGGGTACCCGGACTTTTCTGAATATCCTGGCCCATCCACCCACCGGAAGCAGTGTCATTGTGACCGGGCGGTTTGGAAGTTTGCGAACATTGAAAGTTATTCCGCCTGAAGGGAACACTCCTTTACGATTCCTGGAACAAATTATCCTTTATTACCCGGGCACCGAAGTTATCGCTGTGTCAAAGTTGTCCGTTCATACTGACCTGTATCTTGCTGATCACCGTATGGATGGTAAAATGATCTGGCCTGCAGTATTCGGGCTGGAGGCAATGGTGCAGGCCGTAAGTCTTCTGACCGGCAGTAGCCCCGCCTTTCTTGAAATCAGGGATGCCGCATTTCTGCAGGCGATTGTTGTGGGGGATGAAGAAGAAAAAAGAATACAGGTGATCGCCCAGCGGACAGGAGCCAACCAGTTTATGGCTGTAGTGAGGGATGAATCAACCGGATTCCGCAAAGATCATTTCCGCGCTATCATTCAAGTAAAGGATGAGGTTCCGGCTAAGCAGATACTTCGTGATGTAAATAGCGGTAGTGTCCCGATAGATACGGAGACCGATATTTATGAAGGATTGCTTTTTCATACAGGTGTCTTCCGGCAGATCAATTCTTATTCTCATATTCATCCTTATGGATGTACTGCATCGGCCGGTGGTCGTAGCCCTGCACCCCTTTTTTCGGCGTTTCTTCCCCGGCAGTTATTGCTGGGCAATCCCGTTCTGAACGATGCCGCTCTTCATGCCGTACAGGTTTGTGTTCCTGATAAAGTTTTGCTGCCTGTCGGCTTCCAGAGAATTTCTTTTTTTCAATCGGCGCTGCCTGCTGAAATTATTATCACAGCCAGCGAAACGGATCATAACGGTAATGAATATACGTATGATATTACGGTAACTGATCATTCCGGCCAGGTTTATCAGCAATGGGAATCTGCCCGGTTCAGGGCCATTCAACAATCTTCCCCGGCTGTTCTGCCCCTTTACCTGGCGCAGATCGCTCTTCAACGAAAGGCAGACCGGCTAGCGGGTAACACCGGACAAAGCACTCTGCAATTTGTCACAAGGGAAAAGTCGAAAAAGATTCGGAAAAGAACAGATGGCAAACCCCTGGCTTTCCCGGGCACCGCATCCGTTTCCCTGTCGCACTATGGAACCACCACCCTGCTAACCAATGCACTAACAGAAATGTCCTGCGATATCGAAAAGATTTCAGAAAAACCTTTTTCTCATTGGGAAAAATTACTGCAGAACGGAAGGTATGAACTGGCCAGGGAAATCGCGACTGCATGCAATGAGGATATTTCCAGCGCCGCTACCCGTGTGTGGTGTGCCCTGGAATGCCTGCGTAAAGCAGGATTTTCGGAAAGAGCACCGCTTTTCCCACTGAAATCTGAAGACAGCAGCATCGTGTTTGAATCCGGCAGTCAAAAAATTCTGACGGTGAAGTGGACGCTTAAAGATATCGGGCCTGCCGTCATTGCCGTTCTATTAAACGGGAGACATGAAAAAGAAATATGAACACGCACATATTGTTTGTTTTGAAGAAACCAATGTCATGGGAAATGTTTATTTCGCCAGTTTTATTCAATGGCAGGGAAGATGCCGGGAACTGTTCATCAGGGAAAAAGCCCATGAACTCCTTTACGAAATGGAAAAAGGAGATCTGGTATTGATCACTCTTCATTGCGCCTGCAGCTATTTATCGGAACTGAAAGTGTTTGATGAGGTGGTGATCGCCATGGGGCTTGATGATATTCAGCAGAACAGGATCAGGATTTCTTTCGAGTACTCCCGAAAGGAACAGGGAAGTTACCGGGTTGTTGCCAAAGGTGTACATGAGGCAGGTTGTTTCAGAAGAGGGGTCAACGGGCTGCAGGCGATCCCTGTTCCACCGGTACTGGCGAATGCACTAAAAGCTTATCAATAAATTTTAATAACTAAAATCAATTTTATGCCACACATCGAAATTAACAATGACCAGCCAGGTATTGTAAGCCTTTTCGTTTACAATCCCTCCACATCTCCCGCCCTGAACCAACTCGCCCAGTTGCTGCTCCGCGGAGAGTCCAGTATGAAAGAGTATGAGCGGGAACTGATCGCCTCTTATGTTTCCTACCTGAACGGCTGTAATTTTTGTTTTAACTCACATGCCGCAGCTACAGATGCCCTGTACGGAAATGAATTGCTTACCTCCGAAATCGGGAATGTACTGCACAATGACCTGGTATCCCAAAAAATGAAATCCCTGCTCCGGGTGGCGGCCAAGGTGCAGCAAAATGGCAAAGCCGTTACAGCAGAAGATATTCAGTCTGCTAAAACGGAAGGAGCTACTGATAAGGAAATACATGATGCCGTTCTAATTGCGGCTGCGTTTTGTATGTATAACCGGTACGTTGATGGTCTCAATACTGTTTCTTCCGTACGCAGGGATGATTATAAGGAAATGGGTCAGATGCTTGCTTCGAGAGGATATGTGCAGGAAGAGTTTGCGTGATATTTTTTTGGTAACCAAGTTCCAGTCTATGAGCAAAAGCGCACCTGTCACCAATGGTACTTCCAATGGTTTGAGCGACCCCAATGAAGTATTGTCCGCAAGCCGGGATGATTTTTTTCTTCTTCCGCCGGCTGAAAGAAGTGAACAATTACAGCATAAGCTGCGCAGGATTGTATCTGAAATGAGGTATGCCGAGCGTAATATGGATAAATTCTGCCAGCTCACCAGGAGGGAAAAAGAAATCATCGCACTGCTGGTTACCGGGCTGAGCAACCCCCAGATATCTCAAAAACTTTTTATAAGCCGTCGTACTGTCGAACAACACCGGAAAAATATTAACCGGAAGCTCAACACAAATTTGCTCACTGAAATCTGTGTTTTTGCCTATGCTTTTGACCTGGTGTGACCCGTGAAATTTATAGAAGAACCGGCCATGCCGGGTGTCGTGTTCAATCATTCTTGTTCCTTAACCAGAACAGTTGTGGCAATATTGATTTTGTATTTGTTTACCGGGAGAAAAAATGCCAAAGGTTGGGTATTGATTTTGGATAATTCCCTGTGTAATTTCAAATTGACGTTCAAAACTTCTAAACACAAATTTTATCATGGAATCAAGACTTGACAAGCTATGCGCTGGTATTGACCGGACAGCAGATATGGGTGCATTTCCGCATGATCTAAGTGCAGAATCAATTGTAAAGCTAAGTTCAGAAGAATTAATGAGTACTATTGATTCTTCAAAGATTGCTCTGGACAGGGACCAGGCGATCTGGGAATTAGTGTATAACAATACTCCGCAAGCAAGAACTGAAAAATTCCCTGAATTATTGTTATCGGTTGCAAGATCTGCGAAGGAGCCTGTTTTGAGAAGATCAGCCTCATGGGCCTTGTTGAAACTGGGTGAAATTAAAATGCTAAAAGAATCCTTGAGTAAAGATGATGACGGGAATACTCATAGCTGGAAGCAAGTACTTATATACGAATCATTGGGAAGGACAGATTGGGTAGACCCACGGCCAGTCAGGGTGGTCGAATCCGAATTAGGTTATGCCGTAACCTTACCATTAACTATTCATGGTGTTGTACAGTTCAGAGAGTTTAAATATGGTGAGCAACCAGTTGGCGCTGCTTATTCACTTTCTGATGCAAACAAGGCAATACAGCCAAATTCTTCAGCCAGAACAGGTCATCGTAATCTTAATGAAGCAAGTTCAGGAAAAGTGGATCCCAGATCTTTCAGATGGCATGGATTCGCGGCGGGGCCAATTGCACAAAGGAATCTTGTGGGGTCTCTTACTGCGGCCACTGGTTTAGGATCATTATATGAAGAACTTACTATTCAAAAAGTAGTCACGAATCCTCTCAATGACGGATTGGATCATGTTCAGGGGTATTTATTTGAAGGGATGTCACGAAATATAGGAGGTAATGTAATGGCGCATTATTATACCTCAAGAGGGATGCAGCCTTATTATTTATCTGGCAGAATCGGCGATGCATCAGAAGGTGTCATTTTTGTGGACACACAACTTTCACGCCACGCAGAAACCCATATTGTTACTAACAAAAATGTACCTTATCCGTTTGTTCAATCTGTAAGAGGTTTATTCTTCGGTCCTGCCAGAATGAATACAGCAATACTACATAATCAAAATATGCCATTAGATAATCTCCTGCAAATAGTTAAAGATCCATACGCAAATGGCTGGTTCTTCGGGGAATTTAGGTCGAGCCTGGTTGATATGGACGGAGATGGAACAGTAGAGTTAAATGGAATTGAAATGTATACCGATCTTAACGGGAATGTAACTAACAGAACACCGGAAGGCCCGCAAAAAAGTTTTCAGTTTGCGAGGTGATTTAATATGTCGCAAAAGGGTATGTAATAATTTATTAGTGAAAACAGATTGAAGAAGTGTATTGCTGATATCAGTGGCAGTTCATTGGATTTAGCAGAGATACAGGGAAATATTTTGCAACCGCATAAGAGGTGTTTTGCCACACATCTTTTCTTTTCGTTAGGCAATTTTTTTCAACAGCCGGGTTTAATGAGGGAATGGCTTATGAAATTCGCTGAAGAAAAGGTATCCTCTGCATTACAGGAAATTCAATCTGGCCATACCGGCTTTTTTGCCACTCTATCTTTAAGTACCTATGGCTACCAGGCATTAGGCTGCACCCTTCCTACAGATCTGGCTTTTTGTGAGGGAATGAAAAAAAGGGGGATAATATTGAAGGATCTGCCATCCGACAAGTGGGATGAAGGATTCAGAAAAGGCAATATTGATGCCTTTATTATCCTAGCCTGCGATGATCCGGTTTTGCTTGCCCATGAAACGGTTTTAATTCGAGAGTCAATTGCTGAAGCAGGAGGGATAGTTCTGATCCAGGAAACGGGTAATAAAATCATACGAAATGGATCCGAAATCGAACATTTTGGATTTGTTGATGGTATAAGCCAGCCAATTGATAGGAGCATCAAAGCTGATTGTTTTTCAGAGACTATAACTGACCCTGAAGTTGTTCTCGCCAACGACCCATTTACCAATAAACGGACAGGAAGTTATATTGTTTTCAGAAAGCTTGAACAAAATGTATTGGTTTGGGATAAAAAGGTATATGAATTGGCTGAAATAACCAAGACCGATGTTTTTTTTGCCAGTGCATTGGCTGTCGGAAGATTTAAAGACGGAACCAGCCTGACGGAATTTCAAACAATGCAATCATCAACACCAACAAATGACTTCACCTTTGATTCAGATAAAGAGGGTAATAAATGTCCTTTCCAGGCTCATATTCGTAAGATGAATAACCGGGAAACGGGAAAGGACTTTGTGAGAATTGCCCGAAGAGGCATGACGTATGGGCTTCGCCCTGATTTGCATCCACAAGGAAAAATGTTTCAGCCGCCTGATAAAGGAGTAGGGTTGCTTTTTATCTGTTACCAAAATAGTATAGAAAAAGGGTTTGAGCTTTTGCAAAAAAGAGCTAATGATCCATCATTTCCTTATCCAGGAACCGGTCAGGATCCAATAATATCACAAGGGGATAACCCCTCAACCACAAATTTGTGGCCCTTAGGCTACAAAAGCGATCAAAGAGTTGAATTTTCGTTTGAAAGAACGGTCACGCTGAAAGGCGGGGAGTATTTTTTTGCACCCGGTATTAGTTTTCTTAAAACAGGTATTAGCCGAATTACAAAATGATTAGATCTCATTCAACAATAAGAGCCAGAAAATTTTTTGTACTGCTGAGAGCCGTGACAATATGTTTTCATGTCAGTATCAGCCTGTTTCACTGGCTATCGTTGAGTTTGTTATACCGGCTTCGATTGATAAACCAAAACCGTGATGTAAAGGGTCGTGTGATTACCTCTTTGTTTGAAAGGCTCGGTCCGACTTTTATTAAGACTGGTCAAATAATGAGTTCCCGACCCGATATTTTTGGCCAACGATTTGCCAGTACCCTGAGTAAACTTCAATACAGAGTGAAGCCAGTACCTGTCAGAAGAATCCTGGAGGTTATCAAGAGTAGCTATTCGAAGCCCTATTATGAGGTTTTCGAATATTTTAGGATGGAATCCATTGCGTGCGGTAGTATTGCACAGGTCTATTATGCAGTGTTGATTACCGGTCAGCCTGTAGCAGTTAAAGTACAAAGACCCGGACTAAGAAGGGTGATAGAATTTGACTTCTCGTTATTCTCAGGTTTTGGTAAAATGATTGAACGGTTCAAAAGGTTTCATCACCTTCCCATTTGTGATCTAATCCATGAGCTAAACAATTCAATAAAAGCCCAACTTGATTTCAGACTGGAAGTTGAAAATCTGAATACAATTAAAGCAAACCTAAACGCAGCGGCAGGAGTATTTATTCCCGGCACGTATCCTCACCTTTGTAATGATTTTGTTATTGTAATGGATCATGTTGATCCATCCAGCGTGTGTAAAGTTGAAGAGCTTTCCCATGAGGAGAGAGTTAATCTTGCGCTTTATGGGCTTCGGATTTTATATAAAATGATATTTGTTGACGGACTGGTTCATGCTGATCTTCACAGAGGTAATATTTTTTTCAGGCATAAGGAACTGGCAATAGTTGATTTTGGATTGATTGCACGACTAGATCGGCGATCTCGGCGACAATTTAGAGACCTTTTCTTCGCAATGTGTACGAACAACGGAAAGCTTTGTGCCAAAGTAATATTGGAAACAGCCAAATATATTCCTGCCGATTTAGATAGCAAAAATTTTACTGTTGATGTGACCCAAAGACTTAATTTGTTCTTTAATAAGAATGTTTATGATTTTGAAGTTGTGAGGTTCGTAAACATGATTTTCGATGTTCAACATCAGTTCCGTATCAGAAGCTCTACTGATTTTACGATTGCGATAATTTCCCTGCTTTTATATGAGGGAATTCTTAAAGAGCTTGCTCCAGACATCAATTTTCAACAAGAGGCAATTGAAATGCTGTTAAATAGTGACTCTGACTCTTTGACTAGAGATGAACGAATCGGTATTTATAATGACTTAAAAACGAATGTGGCTGAACCAGCGTGGTAGTTGTGAAAAACTAAAGCTTAAATAAGAACGAAATTATGAAGTGGGAAAAATTTACCAAGAAGATAGTGATTAAGTCGGATTTGAGTGTAGTTTATAGAGCATGGACCATTTCCAGCTTGCTTGAGAAATGGTTCTTAAAGAAAGCATTGCTTCGAGACCAGAACGATAAAAGAGTTTCACCACGGCAAAGCGCTTTGACCGGACACCGATATACCTGGCAATGGTTTGCCCAATCCGCATCTGAAACGGGTATTATACTCAAAGCAGATGGCAAGAACATTTTTGAATTTACATTTGCCGGCCCATCAAAAGTCGCAATTAATATCTCAAAGGTGAGAAAGGGAGTCGTTGTAGAGTTAATTCAGGAAAATTTTGAAGCTGATGGAAATGTCAGAATGAAAAAATGGCTGGAATGTGCTTTTGGATGGGCTTTCTATCTGGTAAATCTGAAGTCATATATTGAGCACGGCATTGACCTGAGAAACAAAAATATAAAATATTCTGATCATGTTAATAGTTAATGAAGTGACATGTGGCTGCTCCCTACACTTAATATCTCAAATCCATGCCTCATAACTTTTATAGCTCTTTAACTGGGTAATTACCTCATTTTAGCAGTTGCTGGCTTTATATCTTAGCCTCTTGTTCCTGGATTGTGTTGCAGAAGTTTCTTGTATATTGGTTTAACCCTGGCGAATACAGTACTTTTTAAAGGATAAATTTGTTTTACATGCCCGTTCGAATATGGGTGAATATCTGATAAATACCAAAGGTTGGGTATTGATGTGGCTATATTTTTTATGTAAGTTGCTTTGATGTATTTATTTTAATGTATAAGGGGATGCAGATTTATGAATTTGTTTAATACTCGAATCAGCAAAATTGTTGAGAATAAAATTCTCCCAGGATATGACTACCTGACTACTATCAGGGCTGAACAATTAATTGAAATACCACCCAATTTTATGGGTACTGGTATTGATGGGTTTAAAGAAATGGTGACTTTTATTGGCGCTCCATTACAACCTGCTATTGGAAATGCTGACACGGTGATGGAGAGAGCTGAAGTAATCGACTTTTCTGAATCGCAAAAAATCAGCACAAGACTTGTCGCGTTTGCAAACGTTAGTGCAGCTCCGCTTAAAGTAACTTTTGGCAGCCGGACTGCTTATTTTGACCTTTATGTAACGCTTTCGCCAACTATTGAATCGCCAGGAAAAAGTAAATATCAATTGGATAAAAACGGTTATTCCGGCTCGTTTGAAAGCGAGGTTAGCCTATCCCCGTTATTTGAATTAAGGCCGCTGGGAAAAGGTCAGTCATTTTTTATCGACACCGGTAAGACTGAATTACCTGGCTTCCCTATGCGGTTAGGAAGCACTGGAGGAAAGTGGTCATTAAAGCCAGATACTGAAAATGCTGTTCGCCATTTTGGAGGTGTTTCACTCTTTTATACGGATGAGGTAGAAATAATTGCTAAGAATGGTGACAATCTTCAGGCAGCATGTGTAAAAAGACAGGCTGAGTTTATTAGTGAAAGTTATAATGGAGAATTTGGAAGACAAGGGTTCCCTTCTCCGAAGCCATTTCAAAACATAGAGATTAACTAAGCCTGTAAATTCTTGGGTAAAGGCTTATAAATTTGATTTTAATTCAGGTGCGGATTGATGGAGCTTGATTCTCCTTTCTGATAAATTTAGTGAGGCCTGATAATTAAGTTCCGGGAATTGTTTGTGGCCAACAATCGGCAAGCCCTCATTTGTTAATATTAAATGCATTTGCTTTATGGCAACGAAAACCAAAACTCAGAGATACTTTCCCGATTACGGGGAAGTGGAGTATGAACAATCAATTATCACTATACCACTCTACTTAACCCAGAACAGTATGCTGCAACCGAAAGGCGAGAAGGCTGTACTTGCTTCCCGGGAAACGATCATTACTGGGGGGAAGGAGATCGGGAAGAAAGGTATGGCGGAGCTAAAGAAGATGTTCATGCAGACAGAAGAGAAGCCTGCAGAGATACTGAACCTTACTGCCTATATGCGCCTGGTCAGAGGCGCACCTATTGTCAACACACTTGGGATCAAGCAATTTGAATTCCAGATTGATGCATGGGAGCTTGTTGGTTACAGCAAAGTTCTTGATAAAAATATTACCTTCTGTCTTTCCCGGACCGTGCAGCCGGTCAGTATTTGTATGTCTGATCATGCTTACAAAAAGGGAGGTTCGGATTACCCGGCTCGCATTATTTACAGTGCTATCTATGATATTTACCTGAATGATGAAAGGATTGTGTCGAACCAACCCGGCGTTGCGTTTGCCACCGGTGTACGACAAGTTCCCCCCAGCGATGTGAAAGTTGCTTTTGAAAAGCCACTTTACACCAAATTATTCTGGTGGCGAAGCGGTTGCTGCTGGTTCATGAGAAGAATTACCCGGGCAATCTTTGAAAAGGGAGCAGCTGAAGCGCAAAGACTTCGCGAAACTTCGACCTACCGAAACAAATAAAGTTACCATCACAGCCTTTGTTATATGGAAAATACAGTGAGCTTTTTTGTAATACCGCTTTCTGATTTTGAAAGAGGAGTGAAGTTCTACAGTTCAGTATTCGGAAAGAAGCTGAAGCTAAAGTTCTTCCCGGGGCAAAAAATGGCTTTATTCCCCTCTGGCAATGGTGGCGTACGCGGCGCTTTAATCCATGCTAAGGAGTATCAACCCTGCAAAACAGGAAGTATTCCTTATATCAGTTTTACAGAGGATATTAATTCGATTTTGTCCCGGGTAACACAGGAAGGCGGAGAGGTGATCGTACCTCCCAAGACAACGCTTTTCGGAGCTGAACATAAATTTGCCATGTTTATTGACAGCGAAGGCAACCGGATTGGCATATTCAGAACTTATCTTGATTAACTATTCAACATGAAAAATGCAATAAACTTTTTTGAACTGCCTGCCAGCAATCACCAAAGGGCTGTATATTTTTACGAGAACCTGCTAGGGCAAGTTTTACAAAGGGACGAAATCCAGGGGGTGAAAATGGCTTTTTTTAAATCTGATGAAAAGACGGCTGGCGGCGCCATCTGTACCGGTAAGGGCTATACCCCAGGGCAAAGAGGAGTCGTTTTTTTTCTGAATGGCGGGAAAGACATGGATGACATTCTTAAGAAAGTTAAGGACCTTGGCGGGAGAATCGTTCAACCCCGGCAACTTATTTCAGCAGATTCGGGATATATAGCCTGTTTTATTGATTCAGAAGGAAACAAGGTGGGTGTTCATTCCCGTAATTAAGTACTTTGTCAAAAATTCTGTTACTGATAAATGGGCCGGTACTTATTAGCAGATCATCTTTTTGCATCTTCGTGGATGGTGGAGTTTGTACAGCAATGGAATCTTCCTGCAAATTTGGAATCTCAACTGCTGTTTGAAAAAACCGGAACTGTTAAATTTGTTCTTACAGAAAATGGCCATGTACGCCGCAGTACAATTGTGGATTGGGATGAAAAGGGAAAAGCCTATACAAAGCAAGAAAACGAATGCCCGGAAATTTTACCGACCTTCCTAGCCCCGATCCAGGTATGGGAGTCTGTCATTTATAACTATTATACACCTATACAGGCAGTCGTGAATAAAAAGATGGAGTTTGAAGGGCGAATCATCTTCGCTGTTAAATTTAGCGAGAAATTCAATCCGGTTGCAGATACTGCGATAGCAGTGAACAGGATTTTCAGCAATGGCTGAGTTAAACTTTGCCGAAGATTTCCGGCAGCCCGGGTACAGCCCGGATGATATATTCAGCAGCTTCCTCCTGGAAATCAATTCCCGGGTCAATTTTTTTCAGGTATGACTCGAAGAATACAATTGCCAGTATATTATTGATAAAAGAAGCCGAACCTTTGATCCCGCATTTACGCTCCACGCTGATCAGGCGTTTGGTAAAGGCCACGACACTAAATGATTCTGCACTAAGACTTGAAAATTCATTTATAAACCGGATAGTTTCCTTCTCCAGTTTTTCCCGGCTATACCTCCTGCTTTTGTGTAAAGCTGTTTTTTCAATAATATCCGCGCAAGCTTTTCCATTGCCTGTTGCCATGTAAAAAAAGAACCGGATGTAATCCTGCCGGGCTTCTCCTTCCATACGGGCGACCATGCCAAAATCCAAAAGTATAAATTTCCCCTGCGGAGTTATAAAAAAATTTCCGGGGTGCATGTCACAATGTGTCAGCCCGTCTTTGAACATCATCTTGTATAACATGATGAGAGCGTTCCGTGCCGTTTCTCGTCTTTTGACCGGGTGCCAGTCTGTAAAACCTGGTTCCGTGGGCAATTCAATATACTCTGTTACCAGGAAATCCATGCTTATATCCTGCTCCTGCAATTCCGGTATTATCACCGTTTCATCGCCTGAAAAGTTATCGCGGAACCTGGTAAGATTCGCGGCCTCTGTTCTCATGTCAAGCTGTTGCCGGATCACCGTCTCCAGTTCTGCTCCTAATTCTTTTACGGGCAATTTATTCAGACCGGGAACCAGGCTTCCTGTTCTCATCATGAACCTGAACATCCGTAAATCTGCGTTTACATATTTACGTAAGCCCGGTTTAATGATCTTTATTATCAACGGAGGCAACCCGGGGCGGGTTATTTTATGTACCTGTGCGATACTGCCTGTACCCAATGGTACCGCTTCCATGTATGGAAGATATTCTTTCAACTTCGAGTTGTCGCTTTTTGAAATAGCGGTTGCTATTTTTTTAAAAGGCACTGGTTTTAGTGTTTGGAGTAACGGCCGCAGTTCATTGGCAACTCTGAAGGATACGATATCGGGCCGCACCGATAAAAGCTGACCCACTTTTACAAAGACCCCGCCCATCTTTTCTATTCGTCTTGCCATTCTTCTCCCGAACCCGGCGGGTGTGATCAACCTGGTCTTATAAAGAATGATCTCCCCAGCAAGCGGGAAGATGTGATATAATATATAGCATGCCCGTAAAAACATTAGGTATTAATTATGACCCCGACTCAAAAGCCGGCAATTCATATTTTCTTATCAGACTTCAGGAAGAAAGGTATTTATTTTATGGCGGTACAAAAGGAATCTCTGATTAATATCACCAGTTACCGGGTGCTGAACATGCTTTTTTTACAAGTTAAGACTGGCCTTGTTTAATAAATGCTTTTCTCCGTGTAAATACGGTTGCTTTCAGAAAGGTCGGCTTTAAATTTGGAAACCATTTTGAGCGGCCGCGTTCATGTGGTGTTTTCACACCGAATGCCCGGTCAGGCCCACAATTCATATTGCCCCGGTTAACCTCTGGGGCAATATGTTACGGGTGGTTGCCTTTGTCATCGCGCAGCAGGGTTCGCATGGCGATGATGGCTTCTTCTGCTGCTTCGCGATTGTTGAACAGACCGAGAAAACAAAATTGTGTTGCTTCGCCCATTATAAATGAAAGCAGGTTCTTATCCAATGCTTCGGGCGCCGGCCGGATGCGGAGTTCATTGGTTACCGGTTGCCCTTCTATGATATAAAAACCATTCAGCAGCAGCATACCCTTTCCGGCTGACATGGCCTGTTGTATGATTTCGTTAGCGTCCATACCTTTAAATTAACCCAGGAAACTGATGGCTGCAAGGCTTCCTGTCCATAAACTTGCCGAAGCACCGGGCCGGGTTTGATGATAATTTCTAATATCCGTATTAATACGGATGTATATTATGCCTTTAATCTGCATCTTTACACGACCCCTAACCATTAATCCCGTCCTATGCGAACCGGCCAAGTTAGCCGGTTTTTTTGTGCGTGTACCTTCCCCGCAATTTCCTCTATTGCCCAACTCCTTCAAAGCATATTCGCTGGTATTATCTGCTTTAGCATTTTGAGTTACAGACAGTTTCACTAGAACTGAGGGGACGGATAGTGAGTTTAAAGGTGAATAATTGGTAGAAGTGTAGCGGAAAAAAATTGAAATGTCAACTTTTTTGACACATCCGTATTTATACTGAGTTTCTATTTGGAACATTTGTGCTTATTTTATTTCAATTAAACCTGACTGTGATAATCATGCGACAAACCCACCCCAGGTTGTTGTCCTGCATATTGCCCAGTCCTTCTTTCAAAAGACTAAGTTTTTTTCTAATGCCTAAACCTTATCAGGATGAAAACTTTTATTTATATCAGGGCGGGCCGATGCTATACCAAAGTTCAAATTAAGGACATTCTTTTTCTTAAAGCTTCCGATAAGTATGTGAAAATGTTTACGAAGCAAAAGACCTACCTTATCCTGGACACTATTACCCGCATGCAGGAACAACTTTCCGACAACCATTTTCTCAGAGTTCACCGGTCATACCTTATTTCCATACTGCATATTTCACAATACCATTTGCATTACGTTATTATCAGTGGTATTAAAATTCCCATTGCAGAAAGTTGTCGAAAGGAAATATGGACATTATTGTCACTCCCGACGAATAACCTTTCTGATAAATTTCCATGACCAATTGAAACATCAACGGACAAGAATGAAAAGCTGTACTGGGTTTCACGAAGTAAAGGTGGGGTTTCACGAAGTTTTCTCCGATTTCACGAAGTTTTGATGGAAGTAAATTCCAGGCAAGATAATTTACTTCCAAACACTGCTCCATGCGTGTGCATTCCAAGATCTTTCTGCTTATTACTATCCTTACCCAGGGGTTTATCTATACCTATTCACAGGACAGTTCATTATACCAGCACAGCCGCCTGTTAACAAAATTTGCAGAGCGTACTTTAAAAGCCTGTGCTGAACTGGAAGAAAAGCTGGACAAGGCTGCTGACAGAATACTGGAAAAATTTTCAAAAGAGGAAACCCGCCTGATCCGGAAGCTTGAAAAAATTGACTCGATGGCAGCGGCCAAATTAATACAAGACGCAGCCATGCGTCTTGAACGGCTTAAACATGAACTGGCAATTGACAAGATCAAGCCAGCTTATATTGCTTCTCTTGATACCCTTTTGACCTCTTTTCGGTTTATCAACAGCGAGGAGGGGATAGTTGCTTCATTAGCGGGTTCAAAAGAAAAGTTCAGACAGGCGTTGGATGAACTTAAGGGATTGCAGTCCCAATTTGGCAAAGCTGAAAAGATAAAGATATACCTGCAGGAAAGGAAAAGATACCTGAAAGAAAAATTTTCCCAACTGGGATTTTCCAAACATCTAAAGCGGATCAACAAGCAAGTGCACTACTACCAGGCAAAGATCGGGGAGTATAAACAACTATTGAATGACAAAGATAAGCTCAGCCGTAAAGTTATGGAATTGGTTTCCCGCACTGATGTATTTAAAAAGTTTATGCGGAAAAACAGTTGGCTGGCTTCCCTAATCCCACTGCCGTCTGGAGCAACCGGGCAAACAGCCGACCCTACGGGGTTTGCGGGTTTGCAGACAAGGGTCCAGTTGAATACCCTGCTCCAGCAGGCATCAGGTGGTCCTAATGCCACACAACAATTTCAGCAATCCATACAAGGGGCGCAGGCTTCTGTCAATGAGCTAAGAAATAAACTGGAAGGACTTATCGGCACCGGGAAAGGCGAACTTGAAATGCCAGATTTCAAACCCAATTCGCAACGAGCCAAATCCTTCTTTAAGCGACTTGAATTTGGCAGTAACCTGCAATCACAGCGGACTAACGGACTGCTTCCTGCCAGCAGCGACCTGGGTTTATCTGCCGGGTACAAGTTAAATGATAAAAGTATCATCGGTATAGGATTCAGTTACAAGATGGGTTGGGGCAATGGCGGCATTAATAATATCCGGCTAAGTCACGAGGGCATTGGCCTGAGAAGTTTTGTTGACTGGCAATTAAAGGGAAGTTTCTGGCTAAGCGGTGGCTATGAACAAAATTATCGCAGCGCTTTCAATTCTATCAGTCAACTACGAGATTTTAATGAGTGGCAGTCAAGCGGGTTGCTGGGGATGAGCAAAGTGGTTTCGTTGAAGAGCAAAATTCTTAAAAATACCAAACTACAATTACTCTGGGACTTTTTATCCTACCGGCAGCGGCCTCAGACTGCGGCAATGCTATTCAGGATCGGATACAGTTTCAAGTAAGGTTATGGTTTAAATATGAAGCTATGCGAAAGACGATCGTCCTTTTCTTATTAATCGCAACGGGACAGCTCAAAGGCCAGGTAAGCCTGCAAACCGGCAGCGCTAATTTTTCCATTCCCGTATTCTCCTGGCAGGATGATAAAAGCCGACTCAATGGTATGGTTGCCATGTCCTATTCTTCCGGGAACGGGCTTCGTGTTAACGATGTTGCTTCCAATGTCGGGCAGGGCTGGAGCCTGATTGCCGGTGGTGTTATCAGCCGTATGCAGGTGGGCCAGCCGGATGACCAGGTTGGGGAAAACGGAAATAATCAAACGGATGATATCCGAAAATATCCCAATGGGATTCTCTTTGCCGTAAAACCGGCTTACGAAGGCTGTCCGACAGCGCTAACAAAGTATCCAATCTATGGGCATAAGAACCAGGTTTACTCACAACACAATGCTATTGCAGAGGACCGGGAACTGGATTATTTTTCTTTCCAGTTTAATGGTAAGGCCGGGATGTTTGTATTAGACCCGACCAACCCGGGTCATGTCCATTCACTTGGGGATACCAAAATAAAGATCAGCTTCCAGTTAGATGCCAATTTACAAAACCAGGGTATCCGCACCAGGATAACGTCGTTTACGATACAGGATGTGGATGGATTGAAGTACAAATTTGCCCGGCACGGGCTGTCTAAAGTGCTGCAATCGAATTATTGCGATGAGAATTTAAACCTCCAGCAAAACCAGCCGAAATTCGAAAACGGGAAGGTCTATCACCAATACGGTTTTGAAAATTCAACTTATCTCAGACCCAATATTATCACCAGCTGGTACCTGAGTGAAGTAGAGGATCCGTTTACACAACGAAAGGTACAGTTTAACTATACCACAAGGACGATTATTTCCCGTGCCGGCCAGGACCTCTCCCATACAGATAATAACGATGGAGATGATTATGCTATCATCTATCACCGGAAATCAGTTACGCAAACGCCGGTGCTGACGTCCATCGTATATCCCGATGGGCATACTGTCACTTTGAACTATGGCGCAGACCGGTTCGATCTTCCTGGTGATAAGATGGTGAGTTCGATTGATGTGACGTATAATGGAAGGTACCTGTCCAAACATGAACTGAAGCTGACTTATATCATCCTGAACCGCTATGGAACACCCGTTACCGATTACCAGAAACGGGTCGCCCGTTTGTACCTGAAGTCGGTCAGGAAAATTGGTCCCGATCTGAAAGAGGACAGCGCCCCCTATATCTTTGAATACAATCTTGGCTCCAGCGCTGCTGATGATTTTGTTCCGCCCCCCTTTTATTATGCCAAAGATATCTGGGGCTTCTATAACGGCGACAACTCCAAGAATTACAGTAACGGTAATATAGATCTCAGTAAACCGGTCACCAAACTCAGCTATAATGAAATCAGGGGGCTTTGTTTCCGGCGAAGCGGCAGCAACAATGTCGTGCTGAATGCCAAATCCGGCTATGCAAGGAACGGGCTGCTGAAGCAAATCATTTTTCCCACCGGAGGAACTCTCAGTTATGAATATGCGCAAAATACGGGTGTACTTGGCGGGTCAACTACTTCGGTGGGAGGCGTACATGTGGCCAACACAAAATCTACTGACGGAGGTTACAGCAATGACTGTAATAACCCGCTGGTATCCGAGTATCATTATGTGCTGAGCGGCGACAGTTCTTCTTTGTGGGGGCTTGAAATGCCTGTCAATTCCGTAGAGACAGAGAGTCATTATCAGCCGGAGCATAAGTTTTACAAATTATGGGGTTGTTTCCCGATTGGTTGTTGTGACTGGAAGTACAAATATCCCGGTATTCTCTCGCAGCAGCAATCCACAGACCTCAGTGGTATCATGAGGTTACTCGAAACGTTAGGACCGGCCCTCAACATTCTCAATGTGCTGTCCACCATTTCTGATATTTCAACAGCATTGAGCGGTAATCCAGCCGGACTAATCATTAGTGTGATTGTTGGCATCATCCAACTAGCGATCACCTGCTTTGGCAGCCAGGCCCGAAACCGATCTGCTATTGTATATTACAATTACGATATGAACGGCGCAAGCCCCCTTCCCAACCAGTTTAAAAGAGTAGAGGTCAGGGAAAGTCCTTCGGGGATCGGGAAAACAGTACACGACTTCACCAGTAGTGATGATTATGCCATCTGGTTTCCAAGCAATCCCAATTTTGCGGCGCGGCAACGATATGCTTCCTGGGCTTATGGTCTTCCGAAGTTGCTGACGGTGTATAATGCTTCCGGTGAAAAGGTAAAGGAAACGCAGAATAATTACAGTTTTTCCAATGCCAAGCGAACTATTAATTATTGTGACCAGACGGGTGGTCATGGCGGACCTTGTAATTCCAGCGGACTTTCCACCAGTTTAGTTTCCTGCAACTGCATTGTGACAAAAAGCAGTTCCCAACGTAATACTGATTGGGGTAATCCAACGCTTTATACTGCTGACTACAAACTTGCTTCTGACAATACCATGAAAGTTACATTTTATGGCATGTTCACCGGGCGGGTGGAATTAACAAGCACCTATGAACGAAATTATAAACCGGGCAACCCTTCGCAATATCTTGAAAGCTCCAGGACCTTTGTATATAACTATGATAACTATGAAGTGAACCAGGTAATGAGCACGGGTGCAAATGGTGAAACCAGGAAAAAGTTTATTAAATATACTACCGATTACCCCGGCAGCTCAGGTGAACTCGCTGCTTTGCGGCAACAGAACCTTGTATCTACCCCTGTTGCTGTTTCGGAGGCTGTCTATGATTACGTAAATTCTACCTGGCAGGATCAGTTTTTATCTGAAGAAGTTACAGAGTTTACCACGCTGAGCACTGGTGATATAAGACCTGTTCGTATCCTGCAGCAACGATTTGAAAAACCAAGGCTCTCCTATAATCCCAGTGGTCCTGTATACAATGGGTATTTTGGTCCGGGGCATTCCAGCAATCCCACCTATGCCGAAGTGCAAACCTTTGCTTATGACGCTTCAGGAAACCTGATCTATCAAAAGGATGAGTCTGACCGGATCGTATCGAATATATTTGACTATAGCGATAAGTATGTAGTGGCATCGGTTGTCAATGCGCACCTGGTGAATGATAAACCTGCGTACAGCAGTTTTGAAACTTCAGCGCTGGGAGGATGGACACTTACAGGGTCATCTGCGGTTTATGTTACCAGCAGTGCTGTAACCGGCACCCGGTCAATGAGTCTCGGCGCCAACAGCACACTCACCAGGACCCTGAATACAGCCAAGGCTTATATTCTTTCGTTCTGGGCTACTAATGGGAACACTTCAGTAACCGGCGGGGCGACCCTCGTAAAATCTGCCCCGACTTATAACGGGTTTACCTACTACGAATACAGTATTGCACAGGGTACCGGGACTGTTACCGTTTCTGGTAATAATTCCATCATTGATGAGTTGAGACTTTACCCCCAAACCGCCCGTATGCGGACTGTGACTTATGACCCGGTATTGGGTAAGACGGCTGAATGTGACGAGAATAACAGGATCACCTATTATGAATATGATAACCTGGGACGGCTCCGGTTTACCAGGGATGAGAAGCTGAACATTGTAAAAATGTATGAGTACAATAATGTTTCTACTGCAAAACAGAATGGATGCCCCGGTACCTATTACAACCGGCGGGTGGCTGAAATATTCACCAGAAACAATTGCAGCAGTAATTATCTCGGGGGCGAGGTAGAATATGTGATCGCTGCAAATACCTATTCCTCCAGTATCAGCCTGGAGGATGCAGATGCCAAGGCGGAGGCTGCCTTGCTGACCAGCGGTCAAAGTTATGCCAACAGCAACGGTTCCTGTACCCAGTTATACTTTAATACGGTTCAATCACAAACTTTCACCACAGAGGGTTGCCCGCTTGGTCAGACAGGAGGTTCGGTAGTTTATACTGTGCCAGCGAACACCTACAGTTCTACTATCAGCCAGGCGGATGCCAACCAGAAGGCGCTGGATGATATTACTGCTAACGGCGAGTATTATGCGAATAATGCGCCGAACCGAAACTGTGTGAACAATTATGCTGCAGTATGGGAATGGCTGCCCGGTTCCCCGACCTATTGCCTGTCGGTCAATGGTAACCTGCCCCCGAACCTGTTTGTACTGATGACGGATATCAATCCCAACAGTTCAACCTATAACCAAACTCAATGGGAGGATGTTGGTCCCCAGGAAGTTTGCCCTTCCAACACATATTATAACGCCCAACAGAGCGGCAATTTTACGAGGAACAATTGCGGTGGAGGGTATAACGGTACGACTGTTAATTATATAGTACCCCCCGGCACTTATAGTTCTACCGTGAGCCAGGCTGCCGCCAACCAGCTTGCCATAAATGACCTGAATGCGAATGGCCAGAGTTATGCTAACGCCAATGGATCCTGTGTGCCGGCCCCGAACCTTGTCAACCTCTATTACAGCAATTACACCGGTGGCGGAATTCTTTATGTCACGATGACCAACACCAGCACTTACCAGCAGTATTTCTTTGAAATGAACAGCTATTATTACCCGTATATGTACCTGGGAACAGTGGATGAAGGTAATTATGACATTGAGATCAGTGATAGTTATGGCTATACATACCGGTATTACGAAGCCGGCTGTTCTAACTATACAGCAGGATATACTGCCAATTTTTATAACATTTCTATTAATGATTACTGTCCTAATATCATTGTACAATAACTCAATATGATTAATATGAAAAAATGCATTCTGTCTGGTTGCCTGGCATTAATCATTGCCGGTGTGCTGCAGGCTCAAAATTTCTACCAGTTGCCCGTCCGTACCATTGATGGTGATACCATCCGCTTATCAGAACATGCAGGCAAAAAAATTCTCTTTACGCTGTTGCCCCTTAGCCAGCAGGATAGTATTTACCAGCAGGTACTTGACTTCAGGAGCCGTTACGGTGATACCGTTGTCGTGATCGGGATATTGTCGGGGGAGGACGGCTATAGCACTTCAGCGGCTTCTTCGGTGCGGTCGCTTTACGCTGGTACAGGTATCATCCTGACTGAGGGAATGCAAACACGCAAAAGTTCCGGGAGCAGCCAGTCGCCCTTGTTGCAATGGCTTACTGACAAATCAAAGAATCAGCATTATGATATGGACGCTACGGGCATCGGTCATAAATTTTTTGTGAGCGGAGCCGGCCGATTGTTTGCATCACTTTCCAAACAATCGTCTTTTCATTCGCCTATCATCAACCGGATCGTTCATAGTAATGCACAGGGGCAATAGCTCATCATTGTAAATCTTAGCTGATGCGACCTTTCAAAAATCTCCTTACCTGCCTGTTTCTGGCACTGACCATGAACTGCGGCATGCATTTGTCCGCACTTTCGCAAACCATCAACCCGGGTCATGCTGTCGGCACCAGCACGGGCAAGTATCATTTTAGCTATAGCCAGACCCCTGATGCACTGGTTGAACTACACGCTGCTTTTATCCCCGGAACCGGGCAAAGTTTTCAATGGGAAAAAAGCACTCTACCGCTCAGTGGTTTCAGCAATATCTCCGGCGCTACACAAAGCGGTTATACTATTCCGTCAGCATTGACTCAAACCACCTATTACCGGAGAAAAACTACCGTTGGCGGCCAGTCCGTGTATTCCAATGTTGTTAAAATCTCGGTGGTATCAGCACAGTGGGAGGATATCAATTATATCCGTGACCATACAGTTTTAAAGTCAGGTCTAAGCAACTGGACCGCTGTTGACCAGTTAGCGATCGGTGATAAGTTGCAATCCACGACATACCTGGATGGGTTGGGCAGAACAACACAGCAGGTGAGCCGGGAAACCGCCACGCCGGAAAACCCACAGTCCACCTGGGGAGATATGGTGCAGTTTTTTCAATATGATGCGTATGGCAGGAGTGCCCAAAACCGCCTGCCTTATACCACTACTTCACAATCCGGAAAATTCAAGACCAATCCTGCCACTGAGCAAACGCAATATTATTCCAGCCTCTATGACGAAAGTTCACCGTTTTCGTCTGTCAGCTATGACAACAGCCCATTGAACCGGGTGATGAATGTTAAGAGACCCGGCACTTCCTGGGCTGCCTCATCTGGCAGTTCCGCTGTGTATGAGCTTAACAGTAGTTCCGATAGTGTGCAGCGCTTCGCAGTGGATTATACACAAGGCAATGCACCGGTGCATAAGGGTACCTATCCTGCCAATTCCCTGTATAAAATGGAGGCTTCGGATGAGAACGGTAAAAAAGTGATCGAGTATATTGATCGTTTAGGACAGATCGTATTGCGAAAAGTGCAATTGGAGAACAGTCCCTCATCTGCACATGATGGCTGGATCTGCATCTATAATGTCTATGACGATTTCGGTTTATTACGTTTCCAGCTACAGCCCGAAGCCGTCAAATACCTCGACAATAACAGTTGGTCTTTTGCCGGAACGAATGGACAGACCATACTCGCTGAACAATGCTTCCAGTATCATTACGATGATAAAGGCCGGGTGACCTGGAAAAAAGCTCCCGGGGCCCAGCCGCTGCGGATGCTCTATGACAAACGGGACCGTGTTGTATTCATGCAGGATGGTAACCAGGCTGCCTTGTCCACCCCGCAATGGACAGCCAATATTTATGATGAATTGGACAGGCCCATCATCAGTACCCTGTACTATACTACCAAGACCGTGGCCAACCTGCAGTCGGATATCAACAGCGCTGCCACCACCACCAGCATTACCATCAACAATAGCGGCACCGTATCCGTAACTGCCAAAACGCATCTGAACCCGATCAGTTCTTCCAGCCTGAACAACAGTTCTGTGACCACAGTTCTCAAATATGTTTTTTATGATGATTACAGTTTTGCGGCTGTAAAGTCGTTCAATACCAGCTATACCAATCTTACGGCCTATGCGGCAACCGGGGATATACAAGCCATCGGCTGGTCAAAACGTACGCTGAGTATTCCTACAGGCGCTATGACAAGGGTACTCGGAACGACTACTTTTTTATCTTCCACGCAATACTATGATGAAAGGGGTCTGCCGGTGCAGTCCTTATCCGACAATATAAAGTCCGGAACGGATATAACAACGCTTCAGTATCATTTTGATGGCCGGGTGATGAGCAGTTGCTCTGACCATACAGTCCCTTCCAGCGGCTATACGAATTATAAGATATTAAACAAGTATGCCCACGACAAGTTAGGCAGGGTCAGCTATGTCCAGAAAAAGTTCGGGAGCAATAGTTTCAAAACCATTGCCACCTACAGCTACGATGATGTGGGGAGGTTAAAGGTCAAGAAGCTTGATCCCGATTATACAGCAGGCGGCAATGACCAACTGGAAGCGCTGCAATACAGCTATAATATCCATAACCAGATCACGGGTATCAACAAGGACTATGCGCTGAAAAATTCATCGAACTATGATAAATGGGGACATTTCTTCGGCCTTTACCTGGGATTTGACAACCGGGATAATGTATTTGCCAATGCAAATTTGAACGGGCAAGTGACGGGTGTGCTATGGAACACACAGGGAGATGATGCACAGCGAAAGTATGATTTCAGCTACGACAATGCCGGGCGGCTGGTGAATGCTGCCTTTAAGGAGAAGCCTCATACCGGGGATAGCTGGAGTAATGCGAAGATGGATTTTTCCGTAACCGGCAGCAGCGGCAAAATTACCTACGACCTCAACGGCAACCTGCTTAGTATGTTGCATAAGGGAGTGGTGCCGGGCACTTCATCACCCATTACTATTGATAACCTTGTTTACAGTTATTCTTCTTACAGCAATAAACTACAATCCGTCACGGACCAGATGAGCAGCACATCGGTCAACGGGATATTTGGCGATTTTAAGGATGGCGCCAATGGCAGCAATCCCGATTATGTGTATGACCACAACGGCAACCTCGTTATTGACCTGAATAAAAATGCAAAGGACCTGGGTGGCGTGACGGGGAACGGGATAAAGTATAATTTCCTGGACAAACCGGAAGAGATACGTATTTCCGGAAAGGGTACCATCAAAATCGTTTACAGCGCTGACGGGGCCAAGTTGCAGCGGCAGTTTATTCCCGAACCCAGCGGCGCCACTATCACCACATCCTATATTAACCAGTACGTTTACCAGGAAAGTTCGGCCGGGGGCGGGTTGCAACTGCAGTTCATCCATTTTGAAGAAGGCCGCATCCGTGTTATCAGCCCCACTTCGCAGGATAACGGGCTGGATCTGCTGACGATCAGCGGAAATTTTGAGCTGCCGGGCAGCAAGTATGGGGTGTATGATTATTTCATTACGGATTACCAGCAGAATGTGCGGATGATCCTGACGGAACAGACCCATGTGGCAGCCAACACGGCCACGATGGAAACTAACCGATCCACCCTGGAAGAAAGCATATTTGGCCAGCAGGGTTCCGGCAATGAAGTGGCCACCACCCGCTATGCCACTCCATCTGCCTGGCAAAACAGTGAGACCGGCAGTTATGTAAGCCAGGTGGGAACAAATGCCGGGCACAACACCGGGCCTAATACCCTGCAAAAAGTCATGGCCGGCGATAAGATCAGCGCCACTGTATTGTATTACCATGGCGGCACAGCAGGAGGACATAATAGCAATTTCGCAGCAACAGTATTAGGCAGCCTGGGACAGGCTATCAGCGGCAGCGGTGCTGTTTCGCCAGCGGTGGGACAACACTCCACTGCCATCACCACCCAGTTGGGGGGAGTAGATGGTTTTTTAACAGCCGTTCGCCCCAACGGCAGCAATCCGGCCAGTTCGGTACCCCAGGCGTTTTTGACCGTCCTGTTCTTTGACGAACGATTCAACTTTATTGAAGCGGCGGACGGCGGCGTGGCACAGCAACAGGTGGCATCCAGTGTGGGCAGCAGCGGCAGTTCGCTGGCGCTGGTGAATGTGAAAGCGCCGAAAAACGGCTATGCCTTTGTGTATGTCAGCAACCAGAGCAACAATGACGTGTATTTTGACAAGCTGTTAGTGAGCAAGGCGGCAGGGAATATATTAGAGGAGAATCATTACTACGCCTATGGATTAAAGATAGCAGGGATAAGTTCAAGAAAGTTAGGAGATAGTTATGAAGGGCAACTCAAGAATAACTATTTATACCAGGGAAGATTTGCGGAGTTAGACGAAGACATAGGTTGGCAGGACTTCTTTTTACGAAACTACGATGCACAGATAGGAAGGTTTGTACAGCAAGACCCCTACGGACAGTTCCCTTCGCCATATACAGGTATGGGTAATGATCCGGTGAACCTGATAGACCCGAGTGGCGGCATCTCTTGGCCACCGCCAGGTCTTAGTACATTATCAACTACGGCAGAAACAGCGATTACTTTAAGTGAAGTGGTAGTTCGTAGTGTAAGCACTGTATCAAAATCAGTTTCTGCGATAAGCACAGGGATGAAGATTGCGAGTGTAACAGCGAAAGTGTTTCAGGTGGCCAATGTCCTCAACACTGCCTTTAATACTTTAAATGTGGGAGGCCAGCCTCCAATCAAAATATCGGATTATAGTTATTCAAAATTAGAGGATGGCTGGAAGAGACGAAGAAATGGCCAGAAAATAATTAATCAGGAAGATGCCTTAAAGGAATTTCGAGATACAGATCCTACAACTAACACTTGTGCAATCAGGTTTTCATATGCAGTGAATGATGCTGGTTATCCAATTCCTAAAAAAGGTACTGGTACAAGAGTTTGGGCTGGTAAAGAGGGTGATCAGGGAAATTACATTGTAGGTGCTACAGAAGTAAAAACGTATTTATCAAAAATCGAATCCCCAACAGTTGTTAAAGAGCACATTAAAACTAAGCAGGATGTAGATAAATTAATTGCAGAAATTCATGACAAAACAACTAAAGGTCGAGCAATTGTAGTTATTGTAGCAGGTAATCCAGCCAAATATGGCGCTTCAGGTCATGTTGATTTATTGTACAGAGATTTTATGCAGGATATCAGCATGTATGGTAATTATGGAGATGATTTAGGTCCTTATCTTAAAGAGGCGGATCATTTGGCGTCTGATCTTTCTGTTTATATATGGCGATTAAGTAAGTGAAGCTTATAAAATTTAGCAAATGGTTGAATTTATTGTGTTATTAAATTAGCAGGTGATGAAACAATTTAATTTTGGTCAGTATATCAATGAAATTTTCTTTCATTTAGGAATAGCGACAATCATACTTTTTATCATCAGTTGTAATATGTTAAAAGGGAAAAATCATTCTTACTGGGGCACTCAAAAAAATAAGTTTAAGCATCGGAATCTAAGCGAATTTGTGAGTGACAGTTTATTGAGGACAAATATAAAATCATGTTACAGCCAATGGCACAAATCGCTTGACAGTATTTCCTCAAATAAAAAAGTTTATTTGTATTCCTGGCAAGATAGGGACACTACAAAAAATGAGTTTACAGTTGTTCATGATCGCGGAGAATTGGGATTAAATATCTACTACTTAATTTTTGACAAGAATGATAAATTATTATCAATGACTGATCTTGCTGGTGCAGGTAATGAAGGTGGTTATATCTTTGAAACAAGAAGTAAGTTTATTAACAGAGATTCTATTTTTCAGATACGAGCTATCACACAGTGGTTAGATTTTGAGAGGGGAGAAAAAATGGACAAACCGATCGGAGATTCCACATTTTTATCTTTGACGATAGACGATACTGGTAAAGTGACAGAGAAAATTCTGAAAGAAGTTAAGGAGTTGAATTACGATAACAAATAGCCAATTTATTCGGAAAGCATTTACAAATAATCCGAGCCCTGGCTATAATGAGAAAATTGCAGCGTTTAAAAATCTTTATCAAGCATAAGCCTTCCTTGCTTTGGCATCACGAAGGAAAGCATCAACGGTCAGGAGGATAGATTTTTTTTCTTCATCAGGCAGTGAGTTAATCTCATTCAAACGTTTAAGCATAGCCGGGTCTTTGAGGAGGTTTACTTCTTCGGTCTCACCGAGTAGATAGCCCACGGTTGTATCAAGAAGCTTTGCCAGCTTCTTAGCCACTTCAACAGAAGGGATCATCTCATCCCTTTCATACTTGCCGATAACAGTGTAGGATGTTGTAAGTTTGGCAGCCACATCCTGCTGCGAGAGGTTTTTAGCTTCCCTGCATGTTCTTAACCGTTTACCAAAAGTGTTCATAATGCTGTATTGAATAGAGTGTAAAACAACTGTATTGTAAGGCGACGGGGCAAATATACAGACCGAATCAACTACAAAAAAACATAAAAAGATTTTATAAATAAGATTGATAGGCTATATTTGTACCTAATACAGTACAAAAAACTTTTTTTATGCAAACCAAACTCGACACCAGCAATCCCAATGCGATCATCTACTGCACGGAAGAATTAGGCTTTACCATATTAGGCGGCATAAGAATGGACGGACTGGATAGATTAAGAGTAACGATACGGATGGAAGTCATCAACCGCAAGTTTGAGTATTATCAAAACAACCCTGAAATCGCCGCCCTGCCGGTAAACCACAACCTGGATTTATACAACGATGTACAGACAGAAAAATTAATCCGCAAAGCAGCCGAGCGGTTAGAAGTAGGCACATTGCAACTCACCAAAGCCATAGCGGATATAACAAGGCAGTTAGAATTTTACCGGTTGCAGCAGATAGAACAGCAGCAAACGGCGAAAGAAGTAAAGAAAAAAATACTCACTCCATCAGAGAGAGAAGAAGCGATAAATTTTTTGATGCAGCCGGGTTTAATGCAAAGAACAAATGAAGCCATCGGTAAAGCAGGTATCATTGGCGAAGAAGCCAACAGGTTATTAATGTATATCATCTTCACCAGCCGGAAAAGAGAAAGTCCTTTACATGTTATCAGCTTTGGCAGCAGTGGAGCAGGTAAAAGCCATTTACAGGAGAAAGTTGCCGAACTAATACCCGAAGAAGATAAAATGGAAAGCACATCATTAACAAGCAATGCACTGTATTATTTTGGCGAGTATGATTTACAGCACAAATTGATTTTAATAGAAGATATGGACGGCGCCGAAACAGTGATGTATGCATTAAGGGAACTGATAAGCAAAAAGCATATTATAAAAATGGTTCCGCTAAAAGATACAAAGGGGATAACAAGAACGATAACGTTTAAAGTAAAAGGCCCTGTAACGGTGGCCGGATGCACCACACAGGAAAGCATTTATGAAGACAATGCCAACAGAAGTTTTTTGATTTACATAGATGAAAGCAAAGCCCAGGATGAAGCGATAATGAGTTACCAGCGAAAGAAAAGTGCAGGCACTATCAACACAGAAGAAGAAAAGCAAATCAAACAGTTATTACAGAACACACAACGATTATTGCAACCTGTACAAATCAGAAATCCATATGCAGAGTTATTGCAGATACCAACAGAAGTTTTTAAACCAAGAAGAACCAATGCCCATTATTTACAGTTCATAGAAGCAGTAACATTTTATCATCAGTACCAAAGAGAGAAGAAAACTGATAAGTTGACAGGAGCACAGTTTATAGAAACAACACTTGAAGATATTGCCGAAGCCAACAAGCTGATGAAAGAAGTTTTATTAAGAAAGGCAGATGAACTAAGCGGAGCAACAAGAAATTATTTTGAACAACTCAAAGCATTATTGCAGCAGCAAAAGCAAAGCACTTTTACAAACAAGGAAATCCGTAAAGCATTACGATTGCCAGGCACCACAGTAAGACGATACCACAACGAGTTATTACAAAGCAGCTACATCAAATTACAGGAGAGCAAAAAGAAAAAAGGTTATCTCTTTGAAATTACCAGCTATGAAGAATATAATCAACTGCAAAACAGCATCAGCATTGTATTAGATGAAATCCTAAATAAGCTAAGAACCACTAAGCCAGTAATGAGCCAAAACGGAAATGGCTCAATGAAACCCAGGCTGACAAAGCATCAGGCTGCAATGAGCCAGTAGAATTACAAAACGGATAAGCAAGCAAAAATTTATTCACTATTAAAAGTTCCCTCTCCTTTGGAGAGGGTTAGGGAGAGGCTTATGAAACGATTACCCGTAACGGCACCGGCATACCAGTACATAGAGAAAAGTTTTAAGGAGTGGTTAGAAATCTTAGGCTACTCATGGCAAGCCGTGTATTACATGCCGGTACAGATAAGGGGATTATTAAACCACCTTGAAAAGCGAAATAAGACCCAATTAGCGGACATCAGCATAGAAGCCATGAAAGACTATTACTACAATGAATTAAGGCAAAGAACGAACTGTAGGCAGCAGGCGGGCACATTGACCAATACCCACCTGAACAAACATATACAGGCATTAAGAAAGTTTACCGAATACCTACGGCAAACAGGCAAGCTGCAAATACCCCTGTTCAGCATCCGCTTAGAAAAAGTGATAGAAGAAAAACCAACGGTGCTGACCGAAGAAGAAATAAAGCAACTCTACAAAGCCACAGAGCAACCACAGCACAGCAGGAGAAACAACCGAAGCCCCGAGCTCTACGAAGCCATACAGCAAAGGGACAAGGCGATGCTGAGTATTTTTTACGGTTGTGGATTACGAAGGAATGAAGGCTACTGTTTAAATGTAAACGACATCAATATCAGCAGTGGGGTGCTGCATGTAACAAAAGGAAAAAATTATAAAGAAAGGTTAGTACCGGTAAGCAGCAAGAGTTTAGAACAAATTACAGCTTACATCTACGAAGGAAGAAATTGCTTATTGAAAGATGAAAAGGAGGCTGCATTTTTTATCGGCGGCAATAATGGTAAGAGACTGCAGGGTCAAATGATGCTGGTAAAATTACAAGAGTTGATAAAGAGAACGGACAATGCAGAACTGGTACAAAAGGAAGTCGGATTACATACACTAAGGCACAGTATCGCCACCCATCTTTTAGCCAATGGGATGAGCCTGGAAAAGATAAAAGATTTTTTGGGGCATAGCTCAATGGACAGTACACAAATTTATACTCACCTTATAAATGAAAATAGAAATGGAGAAATTTAAAGAGTATCTGACTATAAAAGGTTACAGCAGTAAAAGCATTGAGAGTATTATGCTTGCAGTAAATTATTTTATGGCATGGTGTGAACAGGAAAACATCAACGAGGTAACAGAAGTAAGCCATAACGATGTGATGGCTTACATACACTACCAAAACATAAGAGGCGTAAGCAGAAAGACCATTGCACACTATGTAATGCACACAGAAAAATATTACACCTGGTTAATGAGTGAAGGAGAGATAAACGATAACCCATGTTCAAATATTAAAATCAAAGGCATTAAAAGAAAAGTGCTGCATGATATTTTAAAACCTGATGAACTTGACAAACTCTATGAAGATTATAAGACAGATATTATCCTTCCCCCTTCGGGGATAACCGAGGTAACGAAGGTTACGAACGTAGTTCAGAAGAGGGCTTCGCCGCCACAGCATTTACAGACACTATCAAGAAAGAGAAACAAAATTATTGTAGGGTTAATAGTTTATCAGGCTATAAGAAGTGAGGAGATAATGCAACTGCAAATAAGCGATGTAAAATTAAGAGAAGGGAAAATACATATACCGGAAGCAAGGCGAAGCAATGAACGGACATTAAAATTAGAAAGCCATCAACTCTACGATATGTTAGACTACATCAATGATACAAGGAAACAAATACTGCAACATCAGAATAACACAGCAAGCCAAACCCTTTTTACAAGTATCAGCGACAGCATCCATTTTAAAAATGCTTTAGCATTACTCATAAAACAACTGCAAAGGATAAACAGCAAAGTAAAAAGCATTGACCAGTTAAGGGCAAGTGTAATCGTTCATTGGTTGCAGCAATACAATCTTAGGAAAGTACAAATCATGGCCGGGCACCGGTATGTAAGTTCAACAGAAAGTTATAAGGCAAACAATATGGAAGAACTGAAAGAGGATATTAAAAACTTCCATCCGTTCTAAACCTATCAAAGAGTAACCCCTATTTTTACAAACCTTAAAAATCAAACAGCATGGCAAAAGCAAAGAGAGAATTAGCAATACCGGACGAAGTAATCATTAACAAAATTTATTTTATCCGGGGGCAAAAAGTGATGCTGGATAAAGACCTGGCAGAAATGTACAATGTAACCACCGGAAACCTGAATAAAGCCGTAAAGCGTAACCTGAAACGATTCCCTGATGATTTTATGTTCCAGCTTACGGAGGAGGAGTTTAAAAACTTGATATTCCAGAATGGAACATCAAGCTGGGGTGGTACAAGAAAGATGCCTTATGTTTTTACTGAACAGGGAGTATCGCAATTATCAACGGTGCTGAATAGTGATACCGCCATTGAAATGAGTATCCGGTTAATAAGAATATTTGCAAAACTGCGGGAGATGTTACTTACTCATAAAGACATTTTACTGAAACTGGAGCAAATGGAAAAACAGGTGATAGCCAACAGCGATGATATACAAAACATTTTTGCAGCACTGAAAGAATTGTTGACACCGCCACCGGAAAAACCAAGAGCAGCGATTGGATTTAAACTATCATCAACTAAGAAGAAGTAGAAATAATAAAAATGTTCCGCCTGGCGGCGGAATCTTTTTAATACACTCAACAGTTGAACAAATCCCAGCGAAAGAATGTAAACATTATCATTAGTAACTCCGATGAACAGCCAGGGAAATAGGTGTGCCGTCAAGTCTTGTTCGGCAAGTGGATGCGCCAAACCAAAGCAGCCAATGCAATCATTTTTATTTTTATGATTGTTGCATTAGCTGCTTTGCCCTTCGGGTGCTCCGCAGTTTGTCACACCCCTTGCAGTTCACAAGCCTTGCGGCACTCCGCTGCTTATGTATCTGCATTGCAGCTTTGCCAACACACGGGAAGCAATCACACAAAGCAGCAATGCATCTACCGCAGCTCCACATTGTAACCGCCACCTGCCGGCCAGCCAGCCACTTATTTTTTGGTTCGTCCCGCCGATGGCGGGACTGATTAATTTTGATGACAAGCATGCAGGTGTGCCTTCGCCTTGCCGCCCCTCGTCACTTCGCTTCGCTTCGTTTTTATGTCGGGGCGGCTGCGGCTCCCGGCCCATCCGGTCTGGCTGGCATGGCGGGAAGTGGTGGCGGACGGTCAGCCTTCCTTCTCTTCGCTGCGTTCGTTCCTCACTTGCTTCGTTCATCCAGGCTTCCCTGCCAATGGCTGCAGTGCATATCTCAACTTTAGATTATAGCCACTATCGCAATGAACACAGATGAACGATATCATTAGAATAAATCATCAGCAGAAGAATATTAATCAACAAAAATTTTTACAGCAGATAGAAACTTTATTGATTAGAAAGACCCGTAGCCTGCCGCAGCCGCAACAGTCAGTCATTAAACTACAGTGGTCGTTTAGCTGCGGCTTTGGCTTGCGAAAAAAAGTTATACGATAAGTTCAGCGATAGTAACACAGATGAGCAACAGAACAACCGTCAGCAGTATATCACCCGTGAGCGACATAACAACTTATCATATAACTTTTTTTCGCCGTTGTTTTTTTACTCTTACCCTGCATAAAAAGCGGCAAGGCCAATACCCTGAACCTGCAAACGGCGAGATGTACAAAAGCTATGCGTTTAATAAAAAACTGCCTTCCAAAGCCAGCCGGATAAACCTAATTTTTATAACTGGTATAAAGCAGGAAACCGCTATTTTTATGATAGTTCTTTGAGGGAGGGCTTATAAGAAAATGCGGATTTTTTTGGAGTGAAAGTACAGGCAAAACTGCAAGTGAGGGCAAAAGTGCAGATTAATTACTACGCCTATGGATTAAAGATAGCAGGGATAAGTTCAAGAAAGTTAGGAGATAGTTATGAAGGGCAACTCAAGAATAACTATTTATACCAGGGAAGATTTGCGGAGTTAGACGAAGACATAGGTTGGCAGGACTTCTTTTTACGAAACTACGATGCACAGATAGGAAGGTTTGTACAGCAAGACCCCTACGGACAGTTCCCTTCGCCATATACAGGTATGGGTAATGATCCGGTGAACCTGATAGACCCGAGTGGCGGCATCTCTTGGCCACCGCCAGGTCTTAGTACATTATCAACTACGGCAGAAACAGCGATTACTTTAAGTGAAGTGGTAGTTCGTAGTGTAAGCACTGTATCAAAATCAGTTTCTGCGATAAGCACAGGGATGAAGATTGCGAGTGTAACAGCGAAAGTGTTTCAGGTGGCCAATGTCCTCAACACTGCCTTTAATACTTTAAATGTGGGAGGCCAGCCTCCAATCAAAATATCGGATTATAGTTATTCAAAATTAGAGGATGGCTGGAAGAGACGAAGAAATGGCCAGAAAATAATTAATCAGGAAGATGCCTTAAAGGAATTTCGAGATACAGATCCTACAACTAACACTTGTGCAATCAGGTTTTCATATGCAGTGAATGATGCTGGTTATCCAATTCCTAAAAAAGGTACTGGTACAAGAGTTTGGGCTGGTAAAGAGGGTGATCAGGGAAATTACATTGTAGGTGCTACAGAAGTAAAAACGTATTTATCAAAAATCGAATCCCCAACAGTTGTTAAAGAGCACATTAAAACTAAGCAGGATGTAGATAAATTAATTGCAGAAATTCATGACAAAACAACTAAAGGTCGAGCAATTGTAGTTATTGTAGCAGGTAATCCAGCCAAATATGGCGCTTCAGGTCATGTTGATTTATTGTACAGAGATTTTATGCAGGATATCAGCATGTATGGTAATTATGGAGATGATTTAGGTCCTTATCTTAAAGAGGCGGATCATTTGGCGTCTGATCTTTCTGTTTATATATGGCGATTAAGTAAGTGAAGCTTATAAAATTTAGCAAATGGTTGAATTTATTGTGTTATTAAATTAGCAGGTGATGAAACAATTTAATTTTGGTCAGTATATCAATGAAATTTTCTTTCATTTAGGAATAGCGACAATCATACTTTTTATCATCAGTTGTAATATGTTAAAAGGGAAAAATCATTCTTACTGGGGCACTCAAAAAAATAAGTTTAAGCATCGGAATCTAAGCGAATTTGTGAGTGACAGTTTATTGAGGACAAATATAAAATCATGTTACAGCCAATGGCACAAATCGCTTGACAGTATTTCCTCAAATAAAAAAGTTTATTTGTATTCCTGGCAAGATAGGGACACTACAAAAAATGAGTTTACAGTTGTTCATGATCGCGGAGAATTGGGATTAAATATCTACTACTTAATTTTTGACAAGAATGATAAATTATTATCAATGACTGATCTTGCTGGTGCAGGTAATGAAGGTGGTTATATCTTTGAAACAAGAAGTAAGTTTATTAACAGAGATTCTATTTTTCAGATACGAGCTATCACACAGTGGTTAGATTTTGAGAGGGGAGAAAAAATGGACAAACCGATCGGAGATTCCACATTTTTATCTTTGACGATAGACGATACTGGTAAAGTGACAGAGAAAATTCTGAAAGAAGTTAAGGAGTTGAATTACGATAACAAATAGCCAATTTATTCGGAAAGCATTTACAAATAATCCGAGCCCTGGCTATAATGAGAAAATTGCAGCGTTTAAAAATCTTTATCAAGCATAAGCCTTCCTTGCTTTGGCATCACGAAGGAAAGCATCAACGGTCAGGAGGATAGATTTTTTTTCTTCATCAGGCAGTGAGTTAATCTCATTCAAACGTTTAAGCATAGCCGGGTCTTTGAGGAGGTTTACTTCTTCGGTCTCACCGAGTAGATAGCCCACGGTTGTATCAAGAAGCTTTGCCAGCTTCTTAGCCACTTCAACAGAAGGGATCATCTCATCCCTTTCATACTTGCCGATAACAGTGTAGGATGTTGTAAGTTTGGCAGCCACATCCTGCTGCGAGAGGTTTTTAGCTTCCCTGCATGTTCTTAACCGTTTACCAAAAGTGTTCATAATGCTGTATTGAATAGAGTGTAAAACAACTGTATTGTAAGGCGACGGGGCAAATATACAGACCGAATCAACTACAAAAAAACATAAAAAGATTTTATAAATAAGATTGATAGGCTATATTTGTACCTAATACAGTACAAAAAACTTTTTTTATGCAAACCAAACTCGACACCAGCAATCCCAATGCGATCATCTACTGCACGGAAGAATTAGGCTTTACCATATTAGGCGGCATAAGAATGGACGGACTGGATAGATTAAGAGTAACGATACGGATGGAAGTCATCAACCGCAAGTTTGAGTATTATCAAAACAACCCTGAAATCGCCGCCCTGCCGGTAAACCACAACCTGGATTTATACAACGATGTACAGACAGAAAAATTAATCCGCAAAGCAGCCGAGCGGTTAGAAGTAGGCACATTGCAACTCACCAAAGCCATAGCGGATATAACAAGGCAGTTAGAATTTTACCGGTTGCAGCAGATAGAACAGCAGCAAACGGCGAAAGAAGTAAAGAAAAAAATACTCACTCCATCAGAGAGAGAAGAAGCGATAAATTTTTTGATGCAGCCGGGTTTAATGCAAAGAACAAATGAAGCCATCGGTAAAGCAGGTATCATTGGCGAAGAAGCCAACAGGTTATTAATGTATATCATCTTCACCAGCCGGAAAAGAGAAAGTCCTTTACATGTTATCAGCTTTGGCAGCAGTGGAGCAGGTAAAAGCCATTTACAGGAGAAAGTTGCCGAACTAATACCCGAAGAAGATAAAATGGAAAGCACATCATTAACAAGCAATGCACTGTATTATTTTGGCGAGTATGATTTACAGCACAAATTGATTTTAATAGAAGATATGGACGGCGCCGAAACAGTGATGTATGCATTAAGGGAACTGATAAGCAAAAAGCATATTATAAAAATGGTTCCGCTAAAAGATACAAAGGGGATAACAAGAACGATAACGTTTAAAGTAAAAGGCCCTGTAACGGTGGCCGGATGCACCACACAGGAAAGCATTTATGAAGACAATGCCAACAGAAGTTTTTTGATTTACATAGATGAAAGCAAAGCCCAGGATGAAGCGATAATGAGTTACCAGCGAAAGAAAAGTGCAGGCACTATCAACACAGAAGAAGAAAAGCAAATCAAACAGTTATTACAGAACACACAACGATTATTGCAACCTGTACAAATCAGAAATCCATATGCAGAGTTATTGCAGATACCAACAGAAGTTTTTAAACCAAGAAGAACCAATGCCCATTATTTACAGTTCATAGAAGCAGTAACATTTTATCATCAGTACCAAAGAGAGAAGAAAACTGATAAGTTGACAGGAGCACAGTTTATAGAAACAACACTTGAAGATATTGCCGAAGCCAACAAGCTGATGAAAGAAGTTTTATTAAGAAAGGCAGATGAACTAAGCGGAGCAACAAGAAATTATTTTGAACAACTCAAAGCATTATTGCAGCAGCAAAAGCAAAGCACTTTTACAAACAAGGAAATCCGTAAAGCATTACGATTGCCAGGCACCACAGTAAGACGATACCACAACGAGTTATTACAAAGCAGCTACATCAAATTACAGGAGAGCAAAAAGAAAAAAGGTTATCTCTTTGAAATTACCAGCTATGAAGAATATAATCAACTGCAAAACAGCATCAGCATTGTATTAGATGAAATCCTAAATAAGCTAAGAACCACTAAGCCAGTAATGAGCCAAAACGGAAATGGCTCAATGAAACCCAGGCTGACAAAGCATCAGGCTGCAATGAGCCAGTAGAATTACAAAACGGATAAGCAAGCAAAAATTTATTCACTATTAAAAGTTCCCTCTCCTTTGGAGAGGGTTAGGGAGAGGCTTATGAAACGATTACCCGTAACGGCACCGGCATACCAGTACATAGAGAAAAGTTTTAAGGAGTGGTTAGAAATCTTAGGCTACTCATGGCAAGCCGTGTATTACATGCCGGTACAGATAAGGGGATTATTAAACCACCTTGAAAAGCGAAATAAGACCCAATTAGCGGACATCAGCATAGAAGCCATGAAAGACTATTACTACAATGAATTAAGGCAAAGAACGAACTGTAGGCAGCAGGCGGGCACATTGACCAATACCCACCTGAACAAACATATACAGGCATTAAGAAAGTTTACCGAATACCTACGGCAAACAGGCAAGCTGCAAATACCCCTGTTCAGCATCCGCTTAGAAAAAGTGATAGAAGAAAAACCAACGGTGCTGACCGAAGAAGAAATAAAGCAACTCTACAAAGCCACAGAGCAACCACAGCACAGCAGGAGAAACAACCGAAGCCCCGAGCTCTACGAAGCCATACAGCAAAGGGACAAGGCGATGCTGAGTATTTTTTACGGTTGTGGATTACGAAGGAATGAAGGCTACTGTTTAAATGTAAACGACATCAATATCAGCAGTGGGGTGCTGCATGTAACAAAAGGAAAAAATTATAAAGAAAGGTTAGTACCGGTAAGCAGCAAGAGTTTAGAACAAATTACAGCTTACATCTACGAAGGAAGAAATTGCTTATTGAAAGATGAAAAGGAGGCTGCATTTTTTATCGGCGGCAATAATGGTAAGAGACTGCAGGGTCAAATGATGCTGGTAAAATTACAAGAGTTGATAAAGAGAACGGACAATGCAGAACTGGTACAAAAGGAAGTCGGATTACATACACTAAGGCACAGTATCGCCACCCATCTTTTAGCCAATGGGATGAGCCTGGAAAAGATAAAAGATTTTTTGGGGCATAGCTCAATGGACAGTACACAAATTTATACTCACCTTATAAATGAAAATAGAAATGGAGAAATTTAAAGAGTATCTGACTATAAAAGGTTACAGCAGTAAAAGCATTGAGAGTATTATGCTTGCAGTAAATTATTTTATGGCATGGTGTGAACAGGAAAACATCAACGAGGTAACAGAAGTAAGCCATAACGATGTGATGGCTTACATACACTACCAAAACATAAGAGGCGTAAGCAGAAAGACCATTGCACACTATGTAATGCACACAGAAAAATATTACACCTGGTTAATGAGTGAAGGAGAGATAAACGATAACCCATGTTCAAATATTAAAATCAAAGGCATTAAAAGAAAAGTGCTGCATGATATTTTAAAACCTGATGAACTTGACAAACTCTATGAAGATTATAAGACAGATATTATCCTTCCCCCTTCGGGGATAACCGAGGTAACGAAGGTTACGAACGTAGTTCAGAAGAGGGCTTCGCCGCCACAGCATTTACAGACACTATCAAGAAAGAGAAACAAAATTATTGTAGGGTTAATAGTTTATCAGGCTATAAGAAGTGAGGAGATAATGCAACTGCAAATAAGCGATGTAAAATTAAGAGAAGGGAAAATACATATACCGGAAGCAAGGCGAAGCAATGAACGGACATTAAAATTAGAAAGCCATCAACTCTACGATATGTTAGACTACATCAATGATACAAGGAAACAAATACTGCAACATCAGAATAACACAGCAAGCCAAACCCTTTTTACAAGTATCAGCGACAGCATCCATTTTAAAAATGCTTTAGCATTACTCATAAAACAACTGCAAAGGATAAACAGCAAAGTAAAAAGCATTGACCAGTTAAGGGCAAGTGTAATCGTTCATTGGTTGCAGCAATACAATCTTAGGAAAGTACAAATCATGGCCGGGCACCGGTATGTAAGTTCAACAGAAAGTTATAAGGCAAACAATATGGAAGAACTGAAAGAGGATATTAAAAACTTCCATCCGTTCTAAACCTATCAAAGAGTAACCCCTATTTTTACAAACCTTAAAAATCAAACAGCATGGCAAAAGCAAAGAGAGAATTAGCAATACCGGACGAAGTAATCATTAACAAAATTTATTTTATCCGGGGGCAAAAAGTGATGCTGGATAAAGACCTGGCAGAAATGTACAATGTAACCACCGGAAACCTGAATAAAGCCGTAAAGCGTAACCTGAAACGATTCCCTGATGATTTTATGTTCCAGCTTACGGAGGAGGAGTTTAAAAACTTGATATTCCAGAATGGAACATCAAGCTGGGGTGGTACAAGAAAGATGCCTTATGTTTTTACTGAACAGGGAGTATCGCAATTATCAACGGTGCTGAATAGTGATACCGCCATTGAAATGAGTATCCGGTTAATAAGAATATTTGCAAAACTGCGGGAGATGTTACTTACTCATAAAGACATTTTACTGAAACTGGAGCAAATGGAAAAACAGGTGATAGCCAACAGCGATGATATACAAAACATTTTTGCAGCACTGAAAGAATTGTTGACACCGCCACCGGAAAAACCAAGAGCAGCGATTGGATTTAAACTATCATCAACTAAGAAGAAGTAGAAATAATAAAAATGTTCCGCCTGGCGGCGGAATCTTTTTAATACACTCAACAGTTGAACAAATCCCAGCGAAAGAATGTAAACATTATCATTAGTAACTCCGATGAACAGCCAGGGAAATAGGTGTGCCGTCAAGTCTTGTTCGGCAAGTGGATGCGCCAAACCAAAGCAGCCAATGCAATCATTTTTATTTTTATGATTGTTGCATTAGCTGCTTTGCCCTTCGGGTGCTCCGCAGTTTGTCACACCCCTTGCAGTTCACAAGCCTTGCGGCACTCCGCTGCTTATGTATCTGCATTGCAGCTTTGCCAACACACGGGAAGCAATCACACAAAGCAGCAATGCATCTACCGCAGCTCCACATTGTAACCGCCACCTGCCGGCCAGCCAGCCACTTATTTTTTGGTTCGTCCCGCCGATGGCGGGACTGATTAATTTTGATGACAAGCATGCAGGTGTGCCTTCGCCTTGCCGCCCCTCGTCACTTCGCTTCGCTTCGTTTTTATGTCGGGGCGGCTGCGGCTCCCGGCCCATCCGGTCTGGCTGGCATGGCGGGAAGTGGTGGCGGACGGTCAGCCTTCCTTCTCTTCGCTGCGTTCGTTCCTCACTTGCTTCGTTCATCCAGGCTTCCCTGCCAATGGCTGCAGTGCATATCTCAACTTTAGATTATAGCCACTATCGCAATGAACACAGATGAACGATATCATTAGAATAAATCATCAGCAGAAGAATATTAATCAACAAAAATTTTTACAGCAGATAGAAACTTTATTGATTAGAAAGACCCGTAGCCTGCCGCAGCCGCAACAGTCAGTCATTAAACTACAGTGGTCGTTTAGCTGCGGCTTTGGCTTGCGAAAAAAAGTTATACGATAAGTTCAGCGATAGTAACACAGATGAGCAACAGAACAACCGTCAGCAGTATATCACCCGTGAGCGACATAACAACTTATCATATAACTTTTTTTCGCCGTTGTTTTTTTACTCTTACCCTGCATAAAAAGCGGCAAGGCCAATACCCTGAACCTGCAAACGGCGAGATGTACAAAAGCTATGCGTTTAATAAAAAACTGCCTTCCAAAGCCAGCCGGATAAACCTAATTTTTATAACTGGTATAAAGCAGGAAACCGCTATTTTTATGATAGTTCTTTGAGGGAGGGCTTATAAGAAAATGCGGATTTTTTTGGAGTGAAAGTACAGGCAAAACTGCAAGTGAGGGCAAAAGTGCAGATTAATTACTACGCCTACGGGTTGAAAATTGCGGCAATTTCATCCCGGAAATTTGGCGATATTGCAGAAGGTTCTTTGAAAAATAATTATCTCTACCAGGGGGCTTTCAGCGAATTGGATGATGATATAGGCTGGCATGATTTTCCACTGCGGAACTATGATGCGCAAATCGGAAGGTTTGTGCAGCAGGATCCTTACCAACAGTTTGCATCGCCCTACCTGGGAATGGGTGATGACCCGATAAATATTATTGACCCAAGCGGTGGTGTGGGAATACACTGCCCCGGCACATCGGGACTGACGATATTTCTTGACAATGTGGCCTACGCTGTGTCAAGTTTTGTGATCAAAAACGCCAGTTTTCTCAACACCACCAGCATTGTAATCAGGGCTGCTAATACGGCTGCTTTTGCCATTAAGGCGATTGAGACGGGTAATATGATTAATAATAGTATTAGTGCGGTGCAGGTGGGGGGCGTCCAACAGGAGAATGTAGGATGGCAAGATGTATCAATATTATTAGCCGAAAGTCCACGCAATGGTGCGGGTTCAGGCCCTGATTGGGTGAAAAATCCCGACCCAAAGGGAATTGAAAATGTTGATAACTTAGCCAAAAAACCTGATGACGAATTGTTTGGCGATATGCGCTATACCATTCGTACTTATACACAAGGGGTATTGCAGGATGTTGGTGACAAAATGGTGGAGCATTTTAGAAGTAATACAGGAAAAGATTTTTACAATGAAATTTTAAATAATCATATAAGCGCATCTTCTCAATTTCAGAATAAACTTGAGAGTGCAATGAAATCAATTAAAACTGAAATTCAAAGAGTGAATGGCGACTTTTCCAAGTATAAAAAGCAAAACATGGGCCTTCCCTCTTTCCCTAAATGGGAAATCAGCAATCCACTTTCCCCTAATAGCCTATATACCTTAATAGGTGGTACACAATACGGAAGAATCACTCTTGTAAAATATAAGTATGATGCTCGTACTAAAAGTTTTACTGGCATAATTAATGTTACAATTATGGATGATTTTGGTGTGTCAGCTTCTGATGTGAAAAAGGCTGAGGATATTTGGTTTAGCAAAGGCATAAGAGCGATGTGGTACTTGCAACATATTCGTGGATTTAAGCCTTATAGAACGGTATTCAATCGTCAATTTGAAATTAGCTTTTGATTTCTTAAATATCATGTCTATGTGGACGGTACTCTTACAAATATTAACCCTAACCTTTGCATTTTTTTCTTGTAGCCAAAATGATAAAGCAAAAGATATAAAAATTAAACCATTACATCCATATTTTGCGTCACCATTTTATTATAAGCAAGGTGAAACGCAGGATAGAAATTATGTCATTAAATATTTCTTTATAGAAGGGGCTTACGAGGCAACTGATAAATTATCAAAAGAGGTTGATAGTTTTATAATAAAACACATAAGAACTGATACTGATTTTATAAGTTTTGGCAGTTATCGACTTCAGTTTTATAGGGAAACAGAAGTTATTAATGAAGGTTTTCGAGAGCAAATAGACGGAATGATTAGTTATAATCTACTTGATCAATATGACAAAGACTTGCTTTTTGAGTATTCCTGGGCCGACAACGAGTTTATAGGCTGTAGCTATTATAAAGACGGAGAAATTATTAAAACAAAGTATGATAAGGGCGATGATATTCTCAAGAGAAACCCCATTTTACCATTACCGGATACTGGAAAAGTTAAGGTTAAAGATTTAGGCAATATATCTCGGTTGTAATGAGGTTGTCATTGTTGTCAGTAGTCTTCTGCTATTTGAAATAATGCTATATCGATTTGTAGGGGCGGTTCTAAGCCGCTGTTGATGTTTTTCACCAACAGCCGAAATCAGTTCAGTTACTGTGATGTGAGGAATGCGATGTAACCATAAAACGTAGTTTATTTAAGAAGAAAACATAGATGGTGCTATTTCCAGCTTTGGCCTATAAGTTTTCAACAGCACAGACAAAAGATTTTTAGGGCCGATATAATGCTCCCCAAAATTAGGACAGGTGGTTAAGATATATTTTTTCATCTTAA
>CAZROT010000012.1:8416-63003 GCA_964601895.1 uncultured Yersinia sp. | reverse complement strand
ATACATTGACTACCAGGCAGGCATCATGTCAGGACAGATTACTACAGTAAAATTTCATCAAGTACCCCAAAGGAGCATAGGGGGTAAATCCACGGTTACCCGGGGTGATGCCCTGCAGGGTAAAGAAAAAGAAAGCTTCAGATCCAGTGTGGTGTCTGTCAGTAATCAGGAGGGCAGGGAGAGTATTCGTCGCATAGACAGATTAACACTCGGTATTCAACAACTTGGGCAGGTAATAAAAGAAGCCTCATTATCAGTACTTAAAATGCTGCCCGGTCCTGATGCCTTTGTTGCCATAAAAGAGACGAAAGCACAATTTAAACAAGCTTATAGAGATATTATCAAAAAACTGGATAGACAGCATGAGGCCATTCTCATGCAATTAAAAAAAGAAGGATTCAGCGATACTGAGATTGAAAAAATTCGGCCTGATTTTGACGCATTTTTAAAAACAATAGAAAACGTCTCTCCTGAGCTTCTGTATCGTATAGTTCAGTACCAGGAGACAAAGCAGTCTATTTCTGCGAAAAAAAGTGACCTCGGCGCTGGTGTACTAAATGCAACCGGGACTACTATTGGGGTAGCGTGGGCCGCCACTGCCGCTGCTTCAAAAGCGACTGAACTGGTTGCAGAAAGTACCAGCAGCACTACCGCCGCGGCAGGTTCGGTATTAAATCTGGTTGCAGCGGGGATACTAATCCCTTTACAGCTCTTTCTGATTGGCCGTAATATCGCCCATATCAATACCTCCAGACAGCATATTCAGCGCATTGCGACAGATAGCGCGGCATTAGACGCATTGAAGGGTATTAATAATCAATCTGATAACCCGTTACCACAACAGAGTAAATCTGAAGATGTGTTTAATCATATTCGTAAGGGTATAGGTGCAGCACAGGAACTGCTGGATCGACGCAAAACCTACAGTAAATACCGGATTGCCGGTAGTATAACCAGTACCGTCGGTGATACGACCACGCTGGTGAGTGGTATTCTGACCCTTTCCGGAATCGGTGCCATTGTGGGTATTCCCCTGTCAGTTTTTGGTTTTATTGTCAGTATTACTGGTAATATCATGCGTTCCATCACGCAGGGAAAAGAAGACAGGTTCACTGGAAAGGCGGCTTCAGAGAGTGCGCGTGAAAAAATGGCCAGTAATGCCAGTCGTGTTGGTATCAATGGTGCGGCAAAAACCATTCAGGATGACGCCCACCTCATGAATACCTACCAGATGAGAGTGGCAGAAAACAAGCTGAATTCTATAATTAATCAGGTCATTAACGATGTCAGGGAAGGTAAGATAAAGACGCAGGATGGCGTACTGACTGAAAAAGAATTTTTGCAGCAAGTAGAGCATCGTGCAGATAAGCTCATCAATCGCCTCAAAAAAACCTCGCTACTGGACAGTGATCTGCAGGAAATGAAAACGCTGCTGCAGAATAAATATCTCCCTCAATTGTTTTCCACTGATAGCCTGAAGGAAAGCGCCAGTGGCCATGATCAGGAGGAACCAGTCATTGATCTGGACGCTCTGCAGAGCAAGCTGTACGCCAGATTAGAAGAAAATATACATGATAAGAGCATGGATCTGGAAGTTTCTGCTGACACGACCAAAAAGATCAATAAGGCAATGACAAAAGAGCTTTTTCTGTTGCGTCACGGTTACGGCAATGCAGCCATCAGGGCAGCATTTCTGGATATTAATGGTAAGAAAAAGTCCGTACTGACAGAAGGTGACATACAAACGTTGCGCGAAAAATATCCTCATATACGAGTCATTTACGAAAAAATAGCCTCACAGCATCTGATAGCACAGCTGAAAACTGACACCCGAGCTTTGCGCAACCATGCCACAGAGAGCTTTATCAATTCCGCCCACGTAGTAGTCATCGATGCAAGATATCCCGAAATAAACAGAGCAATTTTTTGATTTTTTACCCATACATAGACAGTCTCTGTCCTGCACAGTTAATCAACTCATCTTGAGAATAGACCCCCTGCTATGGCGAATATTGCTGTCATTGTTACAAAAGTATGATGGCAGTATAAATTACTGCGGTTTTTGATTCCCTGAGGCAGGATGACAGGAAGAATTGTGACAGCTGGTGCTGCGTGCGAGTCTGTCGCGTTGTTTTCAATAAGCCAGACAGCGGCGGCAGAAAATGCTGACGCTATCAACTTTTTTTCTTAAAACAACAGGCTACTGCCGCAGCTACCTGAAAGCTTAAAAAAGTCCGTGGATTTTTAGATTGACAGGGTGCTGATTTCTTTATTCTCTGGTGATAACACTTCTGCGACTGCGTTGCCAATTTCTGCCAGGCTAGGTACGGTTCTTACACCCGCAGCCTGCAGGGCAGCAAACTTATCATCTGCACTTCCTGTACCACCTGCGATAATCGCACCAGCATGCCCCATACGTTTACCTTTAGGTGCTGTCATGCCAGCGATGTAACCCACGACAGGTTTAGTGACATGTTGTTTAATAAAGGCGGCCGCTTCTTCTTCTGCAGTACCACCAATTTCACCAATCATCACTATGGCTTCAGTTTGTGGATCAGCTTGAAAAAGGCGCAGAATATCAATAAAACTGGAACCTGGGATAGGATCACCGCCAATACCCACACAACTGGACTGCCCAAGGCCATTATCTGTGGTTTGCTTTACTGCTTCGTAAGTTAATGTGCCTGAGCGGGAAACGATGCCCACTTTACCGGGCTTGTGAATATGCCCGGGCATAATACCTATTTTGCATTCCCCGGGTGTGATTACGCCCGGACAGTTTGGTCCAATCATACGGGTATCCGTCTGTTCCAGTTTGACTTTTATCGTCAGCATGTCCAGCATGGGGATGCCTTCAGTGATACAGACAATCAGTTCGATGCCTGCATCAATAGCTTCGAGTATGGAATCCTTACAAAACTGGGCAGGTACATAAATGACCGATACGGTTGCACCCGTGTCATTGACGGCATCACGCATGGTATTAAATACCGGTAAGCCGAGATGCTGCGTGCCGCCTTTACCTGGTGTGACACCGCCAACCAGCTGTGTACCGTAGGCAAGAGCCTGCTCTGAGTGAAAAGTTCCCTGGCTGCCAGTGAACCCCTGGCAAAGGACGCGCGTGTTTTTATTGATTAAAATGGCCACTAGAAATCCCCTTTCACTGCTGCTACGACTCGTGCGGCCGCATCTGTCAGACTGGTCGCCGCAATAATATTTAAATTACTTTCTGCGAGCTTCTTCGCGCCCAGCGCGGCATTATTGCCTTCAAGACGAACCACCACCGGCACCTTAACACTCACCTGGGCGATAGCAATAATAATTCCCTCTGCAATCAGGTCACAACGCACAATACCACCAAAGATATTGACTAAAATTGCCTTGACCTTGTCATCGGATAGAATAATTTTGAATGCTTCGGCAACACGCTCACTGGTTGCACTGCCACCAACATCGAGAAAATTAGCAGGTTCACCGCCCTGTAATTTGATGATGTCCATGGTGCCCATGGCTAGTCCTGCACCGTTTACCATGCAACCAATATTACCATTCAGGGCAACATAATTGAGCTCCCACTTTGCCGCCTCGGCTTCACGCAGATCTTCCTGGCTCGGATCATGCATATCACTCAGTTCACCCTGGCGGAACAGGGCATTGGAATCAATATTTAATTTACCATCAAGACAGACCAGATCACCCTGTCTGGTGATGACCAGAGGGTTTATTTCCACCAGTGCAAGGTCACGTGCGATAAATAAGGCACCAAGGCCCATAAAAATCTTACTGAATTGGGCTACCTGCTTACCACGTAAGCCGAGTTTAAAGGCCAGCTCGCGTCCCTGGTAAGGCTGTGGCCCCGTAAGGGGATCTAACGCCATGCGGTGGATAAGGTGGGGTGTTTCGGCAGCAACTTTTTCGATGTCAACACCGCCCTCCGTTGACGCCATAAAGACAATGCGCTGGCTGGCACGGTCAACCACGGCACCTAAATACAATTCCTGTTCAATCTCAGTGGCGCCTTCTACCAGAATCTGATGAACAGGCTGTCCCTGAATACTCGTCTGATAGGTGACCAGATTGGATCCCAGCCAGAGATCAGCAAAGGCACGAATATCTTCTTTCTTTTGCAGTAACTCTACGCCACCTGCTTTACCACGGCCACCTGCATGAACCTGACATTTAACCACCCATGGACCAGTACCGATCCTTGATGCTGCTTCTTCTGCTTCACGTGCGGTGGTACAGACATAACCGGTTGGTACCGGTAAGCCATACCTGGCAAATAGTTGTTTTGCCTGATATTCATGTAAGTTCATGATGACATATCCATTATTAAATCTTAAAAATCGCCAACATTGACCACAGACACAGGATGCCTGTAGTACAGAAAAGAGAAAATACTGCCTGGTATTGTTATATGTCTAATAACAAACGAACCGGATCCTCGAGCATTTCTTTGACTGTCAGCAGGTAACCGACAGATTCACGTCCGTCAATAAGACGGTGATCGTAAGACAGCGCCAGATACATCATGGGTAGAATAACCACCTGACCCTCAACAGCTACAGGGCGATCCAGGATGGCATGCATACCGAGGATAGCGCTTTGTGGTGGGTTAATAATCGGTGTGGACATCAGCGATCCAAATACCCCTCCATTAGTAATGGTAAAATTTCCACCGGTTAACTCTTCAACCGTGAGTTTGCCATCACGGCCTTTAACTGCCAGTTCCTTAATACGTTTCTCAATATCGGCCATGGTTAAGGTGTCGGTATCACGCAAAACCGGTGTTACCAGACCTCGGGGTGTGGAAACCGCAATACTAATGTCGAAGTAGTTACGATACACGACTTCTTCACCATCAATAGATGCATTGACCTCAGGATAGCGCTTTAAAGCTTCAACTACCGCTTTGATATAAAATGACATGAAACCTAAACGTACGGCGTGGCGTTTCTCAAAAACTTCGCCATAGCGTTTACGTAAATCCATAATTGGTTTCATGTTCACTTCGTTGAATGTGGTTAGCATTGCAGTGCTGTTTTTTGCTTCCAGCAGACGCTCTGCGACACGTTTACGTAAGCGTGTCATAGGAACACGTTTTTCACTACGACCCGGTGCTAACGGCTCAATACCCGATTCAGCGTTGTGAGCAGCGGCCGGTTGTTTATCACCCGCTACCTGGCTTGCGAGATATTGATCGATATCTTTTCGGGTAATACGGCCACCAACACCGGTGCCTTTGATAAGGCTGACATTGATATTATGCTCTGCAATCAGGCGACGAATGGCCGGGCTGACTGCATCGCTGGTTTCATCTTCATCGGCCGGTGGAGTAATTTTTTCTGGCACGGGATCAGCACGTTTTACCACCTCAGTCGTGGCAGCACTGGCAGCCCGTATGCGTCCCAGAATCTGACGTGATAGTACAGTTGCACCGGTATCCTGCAGTATGACATCGAGAACACCAGCTTCACTGGCTGGTACTTCCAGTACAACTTTATCTGTTTCAATTTCAACGATTATTTCATCGCGAAGGACGGTATCGCCCGGTTTTTTATGCCAGAGAGCAACAGTCGCATCAGCGACAGATTCAGGCAAATCAGGAACCAGAATGTCTACGCCACTCATTTTCTATCCTTAATCTTATTCAACGTTCAGTGCATCATTGACCAGGCTCTGCTGCTGCTGTTGATGAACCGACATATAACCAACAGCAGGCGATGCAGAAGCCGGGCGCCCGACATAACGCAGAGATGCTCCAAACGGTATCACCTCTCGAAAATTGTGTTGACTGCAATACCAGGCACCCTGATTCAGGGGCTCTTCCTGACACCAGACAAAGTCATGCACATGAGAGTAGGGCTCCAGCACTGCCTGAACGGCCTGATGTGGAAAGGGATACAGCTGCTCTATACGCACAATGGCAACATTTTTTTGCTCGTTCTTACGACGCTGCTCCAGTAAATCGTAGTAGATTTTACCGGAACAGATAACAACACGTTTCACGGCCTGTGCTTTCAGCTTATCCACTTCTCCAATAGCGGGCAGAAAACAACCGTCAGCCAGTTCTTCGAGCGAGGAAATGGCGAGCGGATGCCGCAGGAGTGATTTTGGTGACATCACTATTAATGGCCGACGCATGGCACGCAGTGCCTGACGGCGCAACATGTGATAAACCTGAGCTGGAGTGGAAGGAATGCACACCTGTATGTTTTGCTCAGCACAGAGTTGTAAATAACGCTCAAGGCGAGCCGATGAGTGCTCCGGACCCTGGCCTTCATAGCCATGAGGTAACAGCATCACCAGCCCACACATACGCCCCCATTTCTGCTCACCTGAACTGATGAACTGATCGATAACTACCTGAGCACCATTGGCAAAATCACCAAACTGTGCTTCCCAGATGGTTAGTGTCCGGGGCTCTGCAGTCGCATAGCCGTATTCGAAAGCCAGTACTGCTTCTTCAGACAGAACCGAGTCCCAGACGTTAAAGACGCCCTGATCTCTGCGTACGTTTGCCAGTGGTACGTAAAGTGAACCATCTTTCTGGTTATGAAGTACGGCGTGACGATGAAAAAAAGTCCCGCGCCCGGCATCCTCACCGGATAAGCGTATAGAAATACCTGCATCGACTAGTGTGGCATAAGCCAGTGTTTCCGCAGCTCCCCAGTCAAAAGGTTTGTTACCTGTCGCCATTTCAGCGCGATCAGCGTAAATTTTGGCAACACGGGACTGTAATTCTATTGCCTCAGGAGGTGTACTGATGCGCAGGCTCAGATCTTTCACCTGCTGTAAATCCATTTTAGCGGGATAGTCTTCGTCCCATTCGTGATGCAGGTAAGAGGACCAGGTGAAGGATTGAAGATTCATAGGGCGCCATTCTTCAACGACACAGTCACCTCTATCAAGGGCATCACGATACAGATTCACCATTTCAGTGACATCTTCGAGACCGACTACCTGCTGGTCAATCAGTTTATCTGCATACAGTTTACGTGCTGTCGGATGTTTTTTAATCTTCTGATACATGACAGGCTGTGTTGCGCTGGGTTCATCAGCTTCATTATGGCCATGGCGGCGATAACAGACCAAATCAATCATGACGTCACGTTTAAACGTGTTACGAAAATCCAGCGCCAGGCGTGCCACAAAGGCCACCGCTTCTGGATCATCCGCATTCACATGAAAAATGGGTGACTGCACCATTTTTGCGATATCAGTACAGTATTCTGTGGAACGCGCATCACGGGGGTTTGACGTGGTAAAGCCAATTTGATTATTGACGACGATACGTACCGTTCCCCCGACTTCATAGCCACGTGCCTGAGACATATTCAGGGTCTCTTGTACCACACCCTGACCGGCAATCGCAGCATCGCCATGAATGGTTATCGGTAATACGATATTGCTGTCTGCTTCCTTCAGGCGATCGCGTCTGGCACGCACAGAGCCAATGACCACAGGGCTGACAATTTCCAGATGTGACGGGTTAAAGGCAAGTGCCAGATGCACAAGGCCGCCTTCAGTTTCAACATCGGAAGAAAATCCCTGATGATATTTCACGTCACCGGTGCCAAGATGCTCTTTATGCTTACCGGCAAACTCATCGAACAAATCTTCCGGTTTTTTACCCAATACGTTAATCAATACGTTCAGGCGGCCACGATGTGCCATACCTAGTACCACTTCACTGGTGCCATTTTTACCAGCATGACGAATCATTTCTTTCAGGAGCGTAACCAGTGCATCGCCGCCTTCCAGTGAAAATCGTTTGGCGCCCGGGAATCTTGCGCCCAGATAGCGCTCCAGGCCTTCAGCGGCAGTTAATTCCTGTAGAAAACGCCGTTTTTCAGCATCATTGAATAGCGGTTTTCCTGATACGGATTCAACACGCTGCTGGATCCAGCGTTTTTCTTCAGTATCAGTCATATGCATGTATTCGGCACCAATAGAGCCACAGTATGTTCTTTTCAGCGCTTCATAAAGCGTGGCGAGCTTCATGGTTTCTTTGCCCATGGCAAAAGAGCCCACGTTAAAATGCTCCTGAAAATCGTCTTCAGTGAGATTGTGCCATGCTGGATCTAAATCCAGTACCTGTTCCTGTTTCCACAGCTCCAGCGGGTCAAGGCTGGCATGCTGATGCCCGCGAAAACGAAAAGCATTAATGAGCTGCAAAACTTTTACCTGTTTTGCATCATTATCCGGGTCGCTGGCGACAGCATGATAACGCACATTATCTTTCGCAAGACGCCGAAAATGATCGCGTATCTGGGAGTGAGCCTGATCAGGCCTGGTTGCCGTTGGCAGTTGTTGAAAAACAGCCTGCCAGCTGGCATCAACGCCATCAGGATCAATTAAAAAGCGCTCATAAAGCTGCTCTATATAGGATTGATTTGTGCCTGCCAGACAGGAAGAATCCAGCCAGGCTTTCATTGCACCGTTCTGCATTATCTCTTAACTCTCTGGAATTTCAGCATCTGTTTATATCCTTCGTCTTCCAGGTTGCAGCCGCGTTGGCTGCGAATAGTCACCCCAATCACATAGCTTGTCTATGCTCATGGGGATGCCTGTTCTTGCCGCCTTGCTGCAACCTGTAATACTTTGGGTATATAATCTGTCGCGCTCACCGATACAGGGCTGACGCCAGGCTCGGTATCAGCACAGGATATTGATAACGTTGTTTTATTTATCATTTTCTTTTATCCACCGCGCTCAATCAATTGCGATTTGATATGGCCAATTGCCTCGGTGGGATTAAGCCCTTTGGGACAGACACTGACACAATTCATAATACCGTGACAGCGAAATACACTGAATGCATCGTCCAGCTCCGCGAGACGCGCTTCAGTTTCTGTATCCCTGCTGTCCGCAAGAAAGCGCCAGGCGGCCAGTAAGCCTGCCGGGCCAACAAATTTATCCGGATTCCACCAGAAAGAAGGACAGGCTGTTGAGCAGCAGGCACATAACACACATTCATACAATCCATCCAGCTTTGCACGTTCCTGCGGTGACTGCAGATGCTCACGCGCTGGCGGATTTTTGCCATCATTCAGTAACCAGGGCTTAATCTTTTCATACTGAGCATAAAATTGCTTCATATCCACGATTAAGTCGCGTATCACCGGTAGACCGGGTAGCGGACGAATGACGATTTTTTTATCTGCATCCCTGAGCGCAGAAAGAGGTGTGATGCATGCCAGCCCGTTTTTGCCATTCATATTGAGTCCGTCGGAGCCACAGACGCCCTCACGGCATGAACGTCGAAAAGATAGGGAAGGATCCTGCTCTTTTAGCTGGATTAATGCATCCAGCAGCATCATATCGCGCCCTTCCTCTACTTCAAGCTGGTAATCCTGCATACGTGGTGCATTGTCAACATCAGGATTATAACGATAAATTGAAAATTCGAGCTTCATGACGTTTTACCTTTAGGTTTGCAACATGTTCACCGCATAACACGTCAATAAGACCGCACTTTTGGTGGGAATGCTGCACGCAATTTGGGTTGCATATTGACCGCACGGCGTATCATGCTCTCAGTATCAGGTTGATACAGACAATGGCATAACCAGTTAGCATCATCGCGTTCCGGGTAATCAAAACGGCTATGCGCACCCCGGCTTTCAGTACGGAAAATTGCTGACACGGCAGTTGAAAACGCCGTTTCCATTAAATTATCCAGTTCCAGACATTCAATGCGCTGGGTATTAAATTCACCTGATATATCATCCAGACGTGCATTTTTCAGGCGTTCACGTAGCAGTTTGAGTTCTTCCAGGCCTTTTATCATGGCATCGCCTTCACGGAATACGGAAAAACTGTGTTGCATACAGGATTGTAATGCCTTACGAATGGCCACTGGATCCTCACCATTACGGTTGTTATTCCAGCGAGTTAAGCGCTGCAGCGCACATTCAATATCAGCTTCACTGGCGTCACGGCTTGTTCCCTGCGCCATCAGAGATTCACGCAGATAGATACCGGCGGCACGACCAAACACCACTAAGTCCAGTAACGAGTTTCCTCCGAGGCGATTAGCGCCATGGACGGATACACAGGCGATTTCACCTACCGCAAACAGCCCTGGTATGATGACATCTTCACCTTTTTCATTGACTCGCAGTGCCTGCCCGGTGACTTTGGTGGGAATTCCACCCATCATATAATGGCATGTGGGAATAACCGGAATAGGCTCTTTGGTTGGATCCACATGGGCAAAGGTACGCGATAATTCGAGAATACCGGGTAAGCGTGATTCCAGCACTTCTTTACCCAAATGATCCAGCTTCAGCTTGACATGAGGTCCCCAGGGCCCATCGCAGCCACGTCCTTCACGAATTTCTATCATGATTGAACGCGCCACTACGTCGCGACCTGCCAGATCCTTCGCATTGGGCGCGTAGCGCTCCATAAAGCGTTCACCATGCGTATTCAGCAGATAACCGCCTTCACCGCGGCACCCTTCAGTGACCAGTACCCCTGCACCAGCTATACCTGTCGGATGGAACTGCCACATTTCCATATCCTGCACCGGGACACCTGCACGCAATGCCATACCAATACCATCACCGGTGTTAATGTGTGCATTGGTGGTGGACTGATAAATACGTCCTGCACCGCCGGTTGCAAGTACGGTTGCTTTTGCTTTGAAATAAACGCATTCACCACTTTCAATGCAAATTGCCGTACAGCCAACAATGGCGTTATCCTGGTTTTTTACCAGATCCAGTGCGTACCATTCAGAGAACAGCGTAGTACGATTTTTTATGTTCTGCTGATACAGCGTATGCAACAATGCGTGCCCGGTACGATCAGCAGCGGCTGCAGTGCGCGCCGCCTGCTCACCGCCAAAATTTTTTGACTGGCCGCCAAACGGGCGCTGATAGATGCGTCCGTCATCCATGCGTGAGAACGGCAGACCCATGTGTTCCAGTTCCAGGATGGCTTCAGGACCGGTTTTACACATATATTCGATAGCATCCTGATCACCGATATAGTCCGATCCTTTCACCGTGTCATACATGTGCCATTCCCAGTTATCTTCATGGGTATTGCCCAATGCAACGGTAATGCCACCCTGGGCAGAAACGGTATGAGAACGGGTAGGAAAAACTTTGGATATTAGTGCACACGACAGGCCCATCTGTGAAATCTGCAACGCCGCGCGCATGCCAGCGCCACCTGCACCTACTACTACTGCATCAAATTCTCTCACTGGCAGTTTCATTTACGCATCCCACACCACCATGGTTCCATAAAGTAAATATGACAACAGCACAATAACGGTCAGTAGCTGTAGAATCAGACGCAGTGCCAGTAATTTGATGTAGTCGGTTAACACCTGCCACATGCCAATCCATGTGTGAATCAGGACAGCAAAAAGGGTTAATATCGTGAAAATGCGGGTAAAATAACCGGTGAAAAAGTCATGCCATATCTCATAAGTCATCTCTGACGTGGTCATAATAAAACCGAGGACGTACAGGACATACAGCGCGATGATAATGGCAGCTGCACGCAGTAATACCCAATCGTGTACACCATTACGCCCTAATGCGGAAGCACTGTTCACCATATCAGGACTCCTGCCAGAGCTGACAGCACAATGGTTAATCCTATCACTATCCATGCAGACGTGGTACCTGCCGCCAGTGTCTCTTTAAGATAACCAAAATCCATCAATAAATGGCGTACGCCACCGCAAATATGCAATACCATGGCAGTCAGTATGCCCCAGATGACAAATTTCACAATCAGGCTGTGCATAATCATCATAGCCTGCTCAAACCCTTCCTCAGAAGAGAGAGACCAGCCCCACAACCCAAGCAGAATACCTACGGCAATAAAAGTCATCACCCCAGAAACACGATGTAAAATGGAGATGATTGCAGTAACAGGAAAATGAATGGTTTTCAGATCTAAATTTACAGGTCTTTGTTTTTTCACTGGTTACCCAAAAATATTATAGTATTCCTTTTCATGTTTACCTTTGTGATAATCCAGGAACACGTAAGGAATGAATATCTCAATACTCATCAGCCTGTTGAAAGTATAGGGGGTTCACATTCTTATTACAATTCCCGCACAATATGATTAGTCACATTTCCCTTAAAGAGTGATTAAGATCACGATTTATTTAAATTAAATTAAATTAATCATATGATTTTACAATAAATAAATATCTTAATCTTTGACACAAGCCCAATCGATCCTGCGATTTAATTAAGATCCAAAGGCATATCTTCACTATACTAGCAAAAAATAAGAGTAAGAATCAGGTCCTAAGGAGACTGAACATGACTGATAAAAAAGCGACATTAAACCTCAATGATACTGCCATCAAATTGGATGTGCTTGCTCCAACATTAGGTAATGATGTCATTGATATTCGTGCCTTAGGCGAAAAAGGTTACTTTACTTTTGATCCCGGTTTTACCTCTACGGCATCATGTGAGTCCAAAATTACGTTTATTGATGGTAACGACGGTGTTTTGCTGCACCGCGGCTTTCCTATCGAGCAGCTGGCCAGAGATTCAAATTACCTGGAAGTCTGTTATATTTTACTTTACGGTGATACACCTGATGCAAAAAAATTTGCAGAGTTCAAAAAAACAGTAACGCGCCACACCATGATTCATGAACAGATTACCCGGTTGTTTCATGGCTTTCGTCGCGATTCTCATCCCATGGCCGTATTATGTGGTGTTACCGGGGCGCTGGCCGCGTTTTACCATGATTCCCTTGATGTGAATAATGAACGTCATCGTGAAATCGCCGCGTTCCGCCTTATCTCTAAAATGCCCACCGTCGCCGCCATGTGTTACAAATACTCACACGGGCAGCCTTTTGTTTATCCGCGTAATGAGCTGTCCTATGCAGGCAATTTTCTCTACATGATGTTCTCAACACCCTGTGAAGACTATGTGGTTAACCCGGTGTTGGAAAAAGCTCTGGATCGCATTCTCATCCTGCATGCTGATCATGAGCAGAATGCGTCGACGTCAACGGTGCGTACTGCTGGCTCTTCCGGTGCCAATCCCTTTGCCTGTATTGCCGCAGGCATTGCTTCTCTGTGGGGTCCTGCTCATGGGGGCGCGAATGAAGCCTGCCTGAAGATGCTGGAAGAAATTCACACCGTTGATCATATTCCTGAATTTATCAAGCGCGCCAAAGATAAAAACGATTCTTTTCGCCTGATGGGATTTGGTCATCGGGTGTACAAAAATCACGATCCCCGTGCCACTGTCATGCGTGAAACCTGTCATGCAGTACTAAATGAGCTCAACATGAAAGATAATCTGCTGGAGGTTGCCATGGAACTGGAACGCATCGCGCTCAAGGATCCTTATTTCATCGAGAAGAAACTGTACCCGAACGTGGATTTCTATTCTGGCATTATACTCAAGGCCATGGGCATTCCTTCTGCCATGTTCACGGTCATTTTTGCCGTTGCCCGTACTATTGGCTGGATAGCGCACTGGACTGAAATGCACGAAGATGGCAGTAAAATCGCGCGTCCGCGCCAGTTATATACCGGCCACACCAGGCGTAATTTTAAGAGTCAGCTAAAAAAATAAGTTGTCACCAGGTAACTTAGTCAGCCTGACGTTAAACGCCATCACAGCAGGTATGATGGCCTTTAAAAAAGCGCTGATGTTACTTCAGGCCGGGTTAGGGATATCAACAAAGGTGACATCAAACTGATGCTGTTCTGCCAGCCATTCCCCCAAGGCTTTAATACCATAACGTTCAGTAGCATGATGGCCAGCGGCATAAAAATGCATACCTGTCTCTCTGGCGATATGAATGGTCTGTTCAGAGACTTCTCCGCTAAGAAAGGCATCGACCCCCGCTGCTGCGGCCTGCTGAATAAAACTCTGCCCGCCTCCCGTGCACCAGGCGATGCGTCGTACCTCACGAGGCGCATTATCGCCGCAATGTAACACGGAACGCCCCAGCTGTTGTTCAATATGTTCGCGCAGCGCGACCGCGTTCAGTGCCGGGGTATATTCGCCCTGCCATATCAGGGGTTCAATGGCATGCAGTACGCTGATGCCAAGCTGTTTTGCCAGCTGTACATTGTTACCGAGTTGTGGATGTGCATCCAGAGGCAGGTGATAGGCGTAGAGATTGATATCGTGCGCCAGCAGAGTTTTTAAACGCTTATGCTTCATGCCTGTCACCTGAGGGGCTTCATTTTTCCAGAACCAGCCATGATGCACGATGATGGCATCCGCCTTTAGCGCTACGGCTCTGTCCAGCAATGCCTGACAGGCTGTCACGCCGGTGACAATATGTCTGATATCAGCACACCCCTCAACCTGCAGGCCGTTAGGCGCATAATCTCCAAACGCGCTAATAGTGAGCTCAGTATTGAGCAGATTTTCCAGAGCACGGTTATGCATCATTGTTGTCCTGTAAAAAATGATTGTGATTAATAACGTATCATCACCGGTACTGACTATTGTAATAGTTAATAATGCTGGGGCAGGGCAGGCATGACTGAGTGGTTTAATACTGGCCGATTGTCTGCATACTTCAGCGGCATTTAAGAAAATGCACTAATGATGTTATTAGTACAAAAAATCAGGTTTTTTCACACCTTATTCTGGAAGGATTACCGCACTGTGCCGCTTGATGAGCGCGGTAATCATACAGGAAAACCGCAGCGATTACGTCGTCAATGGCATTGACATTAACGCAGCTACAGGTTTTTGCATACCTGCAGTATGGGTAGCAGCCACCACGGGGTTTTGTTCCCTGCTTTCAGGAGATGCTGCCATTATCTCTGCTAACTGCAATGCAGCTGCTGTCTTTTGATTTGTAGACGCAGCGGTAAATACCTCCGTGGTTGCCTGTGACATTGCTTCGTAGCTCCAGCGGGTTAAACTTATTTTTTTGCTGGGGAATAGGTCATTATATAGCTTTGCAGTAAAGGTATTATCCCCGGCGTGAATATCCACGTAATGCCAGACATTATTGGCAGAAAAACGAAATTTTCCGAATAAATGAGGATCATCCACAGACACGGATTCTTCAGGATGCCAGCGCAGATTTTCTATTTGCAGCTCATGCCTGCCTGTTACCGATGACAATGTTACCGCTTGCTCGTATTGTTTCTCTGCAAGAGAAAGCAGGTAGACTTCACTGGTTTCATTATCCCTTATTTGCAGTGTTTTATCCTGCCACTTCAGGTTAAATTTGTTGTATCTGCTGGCATTATAGTCGTGGATTTTAGCACCAGTAACGGTGCCGTCACCATCAACATCGATGCCTGAAACGCTTTTTCTGGTTACCGGTTGCACCCATTTCATATCCAGCGTGGCCTGCTTGTGCCAGTGATTGTCAGCGATTTTTTCCCGCAGATCCAGCTTTTGCATGTTACCCGCCGCGTCCATATTAATCTTGAGTCCGTATTGACGATTTTCGTAATTAAATAAAAGAAACGCCTGCTCTCTGGTGCGCCAGGCAACATTGACATCAATGTGTTCGCCCATAAGGTTTGTTACCTGGTAGGTTTGCTGTTGCCCGGACAGCAGGGAAGGCAACTCAGATAATGCAAAAGCACTGCGGTGGAAGGCAATATTTCCGGGCTCTTCTGTTATTCCCTGTGAGGTTGTCAGCCGCACGCTGCCATTTTCATACCACAGACTCAGGGCGGTTTTCTGCTGAGAAGTCGCTACGGCAGGGGTAACGACTGTGTTTACTGCTGGTTGTTTAATATGCAATTTATTTGCCTGTTGCCAGGAGTCTGCGCCTGCGTTCAGGTATTGTAGAGACAGACCTGTCATGTTACCGGCAGCATCCGTGTTAATAAGTAAGTGGTATTCGCTACCCCGGTAATTGAATGACAACAGAAAATTATTTTTATTCAAATGCTGTGCAACCTGCATATCAATGTGTTCATTGGCCAGGTTGGTCACGCGGTATGTTTTCTGTTTGCCAAGTGATAGCAGGGAGGGTAATTCGGGCAACGAAAATGAATAAGCAGAAGCAGGCTGTCCCGCTCTTAGCGTAGCTGACAGCTGTACGACGCCATCCTGATATCCTAAACGCAATAATGATTTTTTGTGCGCGGCTGCAGCAGGTGTTTTGTTTTCATTGAAAGGTGTTAGTTTATTCACGATGATCCCTCATTAGGTTAATTATTCCGTTAAAATAAATTAAGTGAATAGCGGTACAGCGGACATGGATAGCATGTCTTTAGATGTGCAAACGGGTGCTTTTAAGAATGTACAACACTGGATAACTCCAGTGTTGTTACAGGCAGGACGTATCATTACCTAGAGAGGATAGAGATTGTGTCCTGCCGTGTTGAATTATGCAGTATGTTGATGAATTTGTGAAACTGAATTATTTTTACTTATTATTACCTGTTTCTGACCTGATTCTTACTCAGGTGTGACATCCCTGTGTTTTCTAAAAAGGGGCTATCAGGGGATAAGTTGTTCTGTCTGGCCAATTGCTCATTCATCGCATTTCAGAGCAATGCTGAAATACTCATGCTGTACCTCTATTGCTCAAACATTTCACGTAGTGTCATCAGCATTGTCATCTGTGTGGCAGGATTCAGTATGCCTGGTTTTTTGACCAGGCGCGCTTTGTCCAGGGTACGAACCTGGTCTAAAAGAATCAGACCTTGTTTTTCCTGGAAGGTGATTTCAACGCGGAAAGGTGCCTCGCGATTACCTGTTGTCATAGGGGCGACAATAACTGTTTTTAAGTACAACATTTCAGCAGGCGATAGCACGACATAAGGCCGTGTTTTTTGAATTTCACTCCCTATTGTAGGGTCTAAATTTGCTAACCAAATTTCACCTCGTGAAAGCGATATCACTTAAAATCCTCAATGGTTTTTTACCAATTCAGTGTTGTTTCATCATTTTTATTAGCAAAATCGGGCCATACGAGATGATTATCGCTATTTTTTGCCAATGTCTGGCTGGCATCGACCCAACCCTGCCTTGGGGGATTTTGAGGGTTACGTAGCATAATACCCTCTTGCGTGACTGTCATTTCCACTTCGTGGCTTAAACCAAATTGAGATAACAAGGCTTTTGGGATAATCACACCTTGCGAATTACCAAATTTACGTAATGTTGTTCTCATAAAATATCGCTCAACAGGCATATGAGTGCTCAGTATAATGTAATTACAATTTTAGTTTGCAACCCTATAGTACCCAATACATTATCTCAGCTAGCTTCAGGAATTTGCTGACCGTTTCTTCGCCCTGAAAAGCAGAAAAGAGGTCAATCTCACACGAAATACTTCAGCCTGCGCTGCATATTTCTCAACCTGTATTACTACTTTTTGCTCGCTTTTTTTCGCTGACAAGTAACCTGTATCAGGCTGCAGCGCCTTGCTGGCGTGCGTTGTGCCTGGCAGGCGCAAATAGTGGGAGCGTTATATGGTAGCACCGATTTTAATCATCTGTTTAGATAAAAAACACAAATACATAGTAACAGTGAATAATTATTTAACTAAATAGCAGGGGGTGAGAAATGACAGATGTAGCAGGTTCTTTTAATTGGTTTAGATCACGTGCAGCGTTAAGTAAGCAGCAACCTATCCCAACAATTTCAGGGCAATCGAATAGCGCAACTACAAGTCATGATAAAGAATTTTTACGTGCTAGTGCCACAAATTTAAGAATAGCAACGGATATACCTCAAGCGACACAAAAACAGAATACATGGAAAGCATCCGCACGCGAAGGCCTGCAGAGTATTGTCAAATTTTTTACAAGAATTTTCTGTTGTTTTTCCACTAAAAAATCTGAAGGTATAGGAGGATTTTACGCAGGCCAGAATGGTACAGATGCACAGGTAAGATTGCTAAGTGAAAGTACAGCTGCATCCGCCCGTCGCGCCAGTACTGGTTCGCAGGCAGAATCGCAGGAGTCAGATTTAGATTCAAATTCAGATAATAATGCGACCATTTCTGGTGCCGCAGGCAATATAGTCGCATCTGGTTATTTCCGTTCTGCAGCACTATTAGAAGCGGCTTATTTAGATAATAAAGAGGTCTCTTCTAGATTCAGAGAACCCTACTTGCATCCTCACTTATGATGCCACAAACCACGGCAGGTGCCCGCGCGCAAATCACGCTAATCTCTCGCTGTTAAGTGACGCACCTGCGTCACGCAGCAGGCTAATGCCAGCAGCACAGGCAACAGGGGCAGGCTTTATGTCTGCCTCTTTCACATTTGCCCCTGGTCGGGGGAAAATCCACTATGCCGCTTTAAGGTATTTATCTGACTTAAAAACCACGGCAGGCGATTAAAGCCCCGGCCTGGCCGCGCAAAATGCGGCGGCGTATTGTTTTATTTCCCTCTCTTTCTGAAAAACAGAGATATCAGGGGATAAGCTGTTCTGCCTTGCAGCCGTAAAGTGCCGCAAGCTTTTCTCTGGTGCGTTTTTGTGGGCGGTCTGACGCTTCCCACTGCGATACGGTAGATTGCGCTGTATTGAGTTTTTCAGCAACTTCGTACTGAGACAGTCCTCTGTGTATGCGCCAAGGATAGAAACATCATGGTCAACCATGATAGACACTACGGCATGAGGCACAGTGACATCATCATTTTTTGACGCTATCCAGGTGAGCTCTTCCCATTCATCTTTTGCGTTAATCAATTTCTTATATTCGTCGTACGGTACTACCGCGTACTGCGGTTTGCCTTCATCGTTATGAATAATTTGTACCGTCATTTTCAGTTACTCCTCTGTCAGCGGTATTTTGTCAAAAATACGATTAAAGTACGATAAATTATCATATCCATCTTCGTGCTGGTCTTTTTTCATTTCAGGTGCAACCCATGTGAGAGACGGAAGCGAAAGCGACTTATTGGGTAAACAGCCAGAATTTTATCCGCTTTGCATGGCTCAGCCTGCGCCGCATATTTTCCAGCCTGTATTACTACTTTTTGCTCGTTTTTTTTCGCTGACAGGCAACCTGTATCAGGCTGCAGCGCCTTACTGGCGTGCGTTGCGCCTGCCAGGCACAAATAGTGGGAGCGTTATATGGTAGTAGCGCTGTTAATCATCTGTTTAGAATAAAAACCAGAAATACATAGTAATAGTAAATAGGTTTTTAACCAAATAGCAGGGGTGAGAAATGTCAGGTTTGTTAAATCGTTTAAATTTTTTTCATGGTGTGTGGCCTCGTTGTTCAGAGGTAAGCAAGCAGGCAGCTGCAGGGCAAGTGGGTAGTACAAATAATGAAGCTTCTTTGGGTGATAGTATAGAAGCCCTCAGGGTAATAACGGACCAGCCTGAAGTGACACAGGTAAAGAAAACATGGACAGCATCCGCACGCGAACACCTGCAGAGTATTTTCAAATTTTTTACAAGAATTTTCTGTGGTTTTTCCGCTAAAAAATCTGAAGGTACAGAAGGATTTTACGCAGGTCAGAATTATACAAATGAGCAGGTAGAATTACCAGTGTCAGGTGAGAGTAAAATTGCATCCGCCGGTCGCGACAGCCTGGATGCGAGTCATCATGACTGGAATAAAGCACTGGGGTTAGGTTTGGATAAGGAAACGGGCGCAACTGATCGTGAAAACCAATCCACATTTTACAGACAAGTGAGTTCTACTGGTCCGTATCTGAAACTAACACGAATGAAGCAGGAGTAAAGCTACGCCGGGCCGTGGCGATAGCCTGGAAGTGGATAATGAGGACTGGTATGCAGACCTGGAAAATGCAAATTCAGAATAAGAAAGCGGTCACTTCTGCTAGTAATCAAGCAGCCAGACTCCTCAGACTAGAATCGTATGTTAAGTGACGCATCTGCGTCACGCAGCAGGGTAGTGTCAGCTGCACAGGCAAAAAAGGCAGGCTTGATGTCTGCCCCTTTCACATTACGCCCGGCCGGGAGAAAACGCACTATGCCGCTTTAAGACGTTTATCTGACTTAAAAACCGCGGCAGGTGAGCACAGTACCTGTCCAGCTGCCTAAAACGCTGCCGTGCATTCTTTTATTTCCCTGGATTTCAGTGTATCAACGCCAGCGGCTGCCACAAGGCGCAGTTGGTTTTGGGCGTTATTGATACACTATCCCGCCGTTGTGATATGCGAAAAAATAGCGCCATGATATCCAGCTACGCTGCCCTGCGCGTGCCGGCAGGTTATTACTATTCGCTCCAGATTTTTTTTAGGGTTGTTTTGTGGCAGAAGCAGGCGGCTGATTGCGTTATTTTTATCTATAAAAATAAACAATTACTGTACAACAAGGTATTGATAATGAGAACACGTACTCAGATAGCTAATTTTATCGACCCGGCCAGGGTTAAGACTGGCAGCACTGAGACGCAGCACCGCACCGGTACCCGTGCCAGCATCGCAAACTTTATCGATTATCAAGGCGTCAGCACACAGCGTGCAGTCAGCAAGGTGAAAGATGCGCAATCTGAAGCATTTGCTACTGCCTTGCTGGACTTCAGGCAAAGCAATGTGCAGCCAAAAATCATAGAAATACGCCAGAAAATGAAAGCCTGTGAAATAGCATTTGTAGACAAGCACGCCAACAGGCCTGGTTTCAGCGTGCAGGATTATAACCCTTATATAAAGCTACGGGGGCAACTTCACCAGCTGCAGGAAAAGCAGGAGAAATATACCAGGCTGGCAGCATGTCTGAAGGGCGATATAACAAAAGTTCACTCAGCTGGCAGCACGGGCAACAATGAGACAGCTACACCTACAGCGCGTGCGATAGCGGCTGATCCGCAATATATTGACATGAACGACTTCATAGTACTGGCCACAAAAGGCCCTTTTGTGGCGCCTGCTGTTACCGCTATAAGCAAACCTCGCGGGCATGGGTGGCGTAAACTCAGCGCGGCAGAGTGCCAGGACTTATATGGACTTATTTCATCCGAAAAGCAGGGGCTCTGGAAAGAAGTGCGTGATTATTGCAGTATCCTTTTCAGTAAATATCCCAGAATGCATCCTCGCATTATCGAAAAGGCTGGCAGTATAGCAGGTCCGAGAATAAATCGACCGGATCAGCTAGCGGCGGCGGGAGCTGGTTTACTTATGCAAGGGCGTGATAATAAGTTAGCACTTTGTGCTAATAAATATGTTAAAAAAAATCATCCCGACTTGCTTACTAACGAATTGCTAGAAAAAGCCAGGCCCTTAGGTATTGAAGGTAAGACAGCTTTACTGTTTGAAATAGCCTCACCAGCACTAGCTATGGTGTTTAAAAATCGCGCGCGCAACTATATAAATTTCTTTGATGATAAAGATATTCTTTATGTTATTGGGGCCAGGGAAAACGACACAGTATGGAAACGAGATATTGATGGCGTGACAGCGTGGAATATCAATGGTAAGACGGTGCTGTTACAGCATGTCTCTGGAGGCTCTACCGCCGCTGCCCCTGCCATGCTGATTGCTGATAAGGCCGGCGTCGACCGCATTAATTTTGATAGCCTGGAACAGGCAAATTCACGCAAAAATAGTGACATATACGATTTTATCACAGACGCGGGATTCACGCCAATCAAAACTAAGCTACAGTCAGGCCGGATGGCCAGGATACGAAACCAGGGCACTATGATCGCTCAGGTGCAAAATGCACTTAACAGGTACGGACCGGCAATTGTGCATGTCAATGGACATTCTGTGGTTGTTGATGAGGTAAGAAAGGATAGCGTGGTTATCAGAACTTCGGTACACGGATTGATGATAGCGCTTAAACGTTCTGCTTTTGAAAAAAGCATCAAAGATAATTCTGTCATTATCCAGATTGCCCAAAAGCACTGAGTATCAGAGTGTTCAAGCACGACCCATTTCTGGCTGTAGCCGACGCGTTGCTGCCTGTTTTCCTGTGCTGGCCGCCCTGTGGCCGCCCGTTTTTTTTGCTGACAGGCAACCTGTATCAGGCTGCAGCGCCTTACTGGCGTGCGTTGTGCCTGGCAGGCGCAAATAGTGGGAGCGTTATATGGTAGTAGCGTTTTTAATCATCTGCTTAGAATAAAAGATTCAGAAATAGATATTAACAGTGAATAATTTTTTTAACTAATATAGCAGCGGTGAAAAATGCGATTTCCAGATTGCTCAATTTTGCAAGATACTCTCAGTCGTTGTAATAATGCGTGGTCACGTTTTTTAACGGTAAGTAGACCAGCACCTACAGGGTCATCGGATAGTACAAATACAAATAATGGTCATAGGACATTATGGGATAAGATAACAAACCCCCGTATGACAATGAATAACCCTCAGGCTGCAGAGAAAACTGAAGAAACACAGAAACAGGAAACACAGGTAGCATCCACACGCGAACGCCTGCAAAGTATTTTCAATCAATTCAAAAGAATTTTTTGGGGTTTTTTCACTAATAAAGAGGCCGCAGCTGAAGGTTCAGCCAAATTTTCCACAGACCAGAATGGTAATGCTGCGAGTGTAGTTAGACGCAAGCAGAATAAAAGCCAGGAATTGGATAATAATAGCGCAGGTACATCTTCCCGTCGCGACAGCCTGGAGGTGAGTGATACTGACTGGTATAAACACCTGGAAAATTTGGGTTCAGATGAGATGACAGTTATATCCGACCATTGCAACAATCAGGCATTGTATAGTGATGACAAAGATTTCCGCAGTTGCACATTCATCACAAAGCCTGAGGGGATAATAGTTAAAGGGCGCTCCGGTGAAGATTTTATGTATGGTGCCATTCTGAAAAACAGTAATCCTTTCTTTAAGGCTTCAGAGTTTTTGCTGAATCTGATGGCCCACGTACAGCAGAAATGTCAGTTACAATCAATGAAAAGTGGTTCAACAGTCTGTATGACCCTGGTCACAAGGAATCAGCAAAATAAAATTGCATTCACCATTGCAAATCTGGGTGATGCTGGGTGTACTTTTTTGATAAGAAAGCCGGATAGATCGCTGTTAAGGGTAAAACTTACGGAAGATCACTCACCTGACAATCCACGAATTAAACAGCACATCGAAAAAAATGGCGGCAGGGTAGAACATTTAGGATGTTATGGGTGGAGAGTCAGGGAATCGGCTAAGTTAGGTGTTGGTGCCTCTCTGGGTGATACCCATTTTCGTTCATTAAGGCGCATACCGGATATTTTTCATTTTGAAGAAGAAACTTCTGAATGGCAGGTTTTGGATAAGCTTATTAAAGAGAATGGTATTCTGGGTGGCCTTCAGGAAGTTCTGGAAAATGATTTGGGTCGTCTGGTTTGCTGGTCTGATGGTATTGAATCAGGCGGTAACCAGGTCATCCATGATGCCGTAGGGAGGGTATCAAAGCAGGGCATCTGGTCGCTGGACAGGCCAGAGTATCCGCAGGATAAAGCAAAAAATGATTACTGGGCGAAAAACCAGGCCCTGGTTTTTTCTGAAAAGAATGACCATGAGGAGAAAGACAGTGAGCAGATTCAGCCTGGTAGCGATGATGTCACTGTAACCTGGTGCAACCTTGGTGCTACAGAGCTGAATCACGTACAGGCAATGGGTGTTTTTGACGGGCATTATGGTGAGGCTGCTGCAAAATTAGTTAAACAGGAAATGAAGATGCAATTGTCATCAGCACTGAAACAATCTTCAGAAATCTGGTTTACCGAGTATCTGGCCCAGCCACAGCAAGACATTGATAGTCGCAATGTTCAATTCTTGCGTCCACAGGTGATACGGATGTAATGATGAGTCGTGACCTTTATGTGCGACTAAGCATAGTTGTGTCATTATTCCGGGCCGCCCGTTTTTTGGGCCAGGGCAGATGCGCATAATGTGATAATGGGCGCAAATACTCACTTGTTTAACACCAACAGGTAACGATAAACTCAGGCGGTTTTTTTGCTGCATATAAAAAAATCCACTGTATTCATCGTTATTCATTGCCTGTGACAAGGAAATTTCATGGTGTTTCACACGCTATCTATAAAACAGCCTGCTGTCAGACGCGCTTTACTGCTGCTGTCTGCCCTGTTTGCACTTGCCCTGCAGAGTGGGTGCGCCAGCAGGGGATTGCCGCAGTCTGCGAAAGAGCCGCCGGCATTGCTGGCGCAACATGAGCCACTGCTGAGCAGACCGGTAGCGCCTCTGGCCGCCCACCGGGTGACGGACGCGGATGTGCAGGACGCTATCAGAAAGCTTTATGACGCCGCAAAGCCTTACCGGCCACCTAATGAACTGGCGCTTGTCGGCCTTGCCGGGCCACAAATTGGTATCGATATGCCGGTGATTCTGGTGGATACCGGCATTAAGGAGGATGGCACCGGTACCGAGGCGCTAAAAGCCTATATTAATCCTGTTATTGTCTGGAAATCGGACTCTCTGGTTGAGCATAAAGAAGGGTGTTTTTCCGTTGACAGGCGCTTAATTGGCACTGTTCCACGTGCCTCACGCATCCGCATTTCTGCCCGCGACTCGAAAGGTAACCTGATTTTCGAAGAACTCACGGGTTTTACGGCACGTATTTTCCAGCATGAAGTTGATCATCTGCGCGGTGTGCGCTTTCCGGATAGGGTCGGTGATATGGGGACGCTGCACTGGGTAGAGCCTGAAAAGCTGCTCGCCTATGCACAGGATTCAGCGTCATGGCCCAGATTTTCGTGGGATCGCTGGATAGATATGAAAACTGGCCATTATACTGACTAAAAACCGCTTATCGGCACTGGATTTACCCTGGCTGTGCCTGAGGTTGTTTCAGCTACAGTTTCTGGTGCCGGCTGCTTTATCGTTATCCCTTTAAGGACAGCGTGGCATGGTATCAGGCAGCATCTGTACCACACTGGTCTGTGCTGCCCGGTTTCTTTGATCGTATAACATCTCCGTGGTTAAGAATAAAAGTAATCTGCTATCAATCCCTTACTGTATAGCGTATAGCTTAGCGCCATGATTCTGCTGGCATATTCTTTAATCAGATAGCTTTCTTCGATACCCAAAGTGACACGTATCCCTTCGTCGCATAGCGCAAAGGTGGTGATATTAAAGCCAAAACTCTGGCGCTCAACAGCGGTTAACTCTTTGAAAAAAGACAGTAAATATTTGTCATACAGCACTTCACTCACCGTTATTCTGTCTAAGTAAGAAATAGCAGCAGGATCGCTTACTCCCGTTTGTAACGCAATAAATCGATCCGTTGGTTTCAGGGCAATATAGACAGTTTGCGGATCAGTGTTATTGCATAATTCGAGCGCATGATGATTGTTATGTCCCAGCACCATGACACTCTCTAACTGGGCACGCAGCATGGCGGTATTCTGGCGAATGCGCGTCAGGTAGTCCTGCAAACAGGGCATATTTTCTGGTGCCAGCATGCGGGCGATGTACGCTCTGTCGTCCTCGGGTACAGGCTGTGGGTTTTGCTGAATGGCATCGTTGAAGCCTGTCCAGATATCACGGTTGTTATTTAAAATAACCGCCACGCCAATGCTGACAATATCCATTCCATGCTGAAAAAGCTTGGTACCACTCTGTAATAAAATCAAATTGAGGTGACCACGGTCAATCAAGGGCTTAGCGACGGTTAACAGATAGCTGATGTCAGCTTCGGTGAGGTGGCTGGCGGTTGCATCAACCAGAATCGTGCGTTGCATGGGTAAAGGTCCGGCAAATACATGACGAATCAGGGTAACGGGACAGTGAGGAATAATGCTGTCAATAGACGCGTTATTGGGATGTGGCTCCAGTACAATGAGTTCTTTTTTCTGCAGGGACCGGGCATCAACGGTGGCTACTTTTTCCGCGCCCGGAAGTAATGCCGGAGTTTCGAAGTAAGCGCCAGGCAAAAAAGCAGCATTTTTTTGCATGTCGACAGGCAGTGCCTGATAAATTTTTTCAAAAACAGCCAGTCCGTGCGGCCCGACTATCACGCAGGCGGACGCACGCATATTAGCAGGTAGCAATTGTTTAACAGTATCCTCAAGGCTGACGCAGCTTTCATTCCAGCTTAACTGGAAGCGAATGAGATGATGCAGGTGCTGCATGGTCTGATAAAACTGCTCCATGCGTAATGCACCTTCAATGACTGATGGTGCCTGTTTTTCGTTTTTTAGCTGCACCATCCGGTCATATGTTGTCTGCAGTCCATCGCTAAATTCAGCGGTGATGAAAGCAGGCGTGAACTGGGTAAAAAAAACAGCAGGGTCGGGGCCAATCAGATTTTGCACAACGGCCATATTCTGCCGGGCATAAAAGGTGAGGCTGCTTTTATCGACATTGCAGCACTGGTGATACAGGTTATACAGTGCCTGCAATTCATGCGGGCCTGTTTCAGTTAATGGATCGACATCAACAGGTGCCATCAGTGCGTTGGAAGCCAGTTCAATTTTAGTAAAACTATCAGCCAGGGCCGCATATTTTTTATAATAAAAAAAATCCGTTAATATTTTGCGCGCGGCATCAATCTGTCCTGCTTCGATGAAACCCACCATTTCCTGTGCCAGTACATCAGCACATTCATTGGGAGACATCCTTAATCCCCGGAGTGCAATAAAGCTGTCGACACTGTTGCCTTCAGAAAACTTGAGCTGCCTGCTGGATGCTTTAAAAAGTTGTATTCCCAGTGAGGTGATATAGAGCATTTTCTTCTGGTTAAGATCCAGAGGAACGGTGGCAACAATCTCAGGCAGTAATCCATTGCGATAAGGAAAGGGTCTGGAAGCGGGGAAAATATTGAATTCCTCCGCCACAGGAACGGGTGGCTGCAGTGCTTTTTCCTGAACCTCCCTGAACGCCTTGTCAAGCTGCTGCTCTTTAACATCGTGAACAATCTGCCATAAGCGTGTTGCATTTGCTCGGGAATAAGCAAAATTTGTCGCTAATGGGGAAGTCTGCCGGCCAAGGCGAAGTATATCTTGCGATGAATACGTCGCCTGCATGTGAAAACATTTCAGTACAAATTTAACCAGCGCCTGTTGTTTTGTCGTTGAAATAGTCAGTGCCTGCCCATTGACAGGGTGGCGTGCGGCCAGCAGCGAAAGGGTATTCACTGTGAGATGAAACCAGTGCCTGAACTGCTTATACCCCGAAAAATTAGCAAACACCTTATCAGTGTCTGTTATCTTCAGTGCCAGTTGCCATTGATTGTTCTGCCAGACAATCGGAATGGGTTTTGCACTGCTGTCTGTCTGTGAACAGATAAGCCACTGTTCTTTGTCTGTCCGTTTCAGCCAGTAATGATCGTCTCCGATACCGAGATAATATTTTCCCTGGTAATGCACGATAGCTATTTTTTTCTCTGCGTCATTCAGTGGTAGCGACACTTTATAAAGCGTACGCACGGGCTCAGGCAGGTTAGCGGGATGCCCGCCTGGCAGCCCCACATTGCGGTTAGTTAATTGCCATCTGCCGTCCTGGTAAACAACAGGCAAAGAAGGTTTAGCGGGATTACCGTCACAATAAATACGCCAGCTGGCATCAGCCACAGCGAAATGTACCTGATAGCTATCCTGTCCGATGGAGATGTAGTTTTTTTCTCCATTCCTGTGGGATGCACAGGTGCCATAGGCTGCACGTAAATGTTCAGGCAGATTAAAGCGGGCAGCACAGAGAGGCACAACGCGTGAGGGCTCTGCAGTTGCTGGGTTAATTTCATGGCCGTTAGTTAACTTATCAGGGGTATAATTTGACTGGTATAGCGTGGAGATCTGATTAAAAAGGGAATTAATTTCATTGTGCACCGTTGTTGCAGGTAGCGGTGTGTGAATAAAACTATCTGGTGTTTGCGATGAATATGAGGTTAGCGATAAAAAAGGCATCCTTAAATGACCCTGAATTAATTGTGCATGTTTGTCTGTATCAGCAGCGCTGTTAGCGGTGGTCGTTTTTTATAGTGTTAATCCAGGCGGGCAATAAAATTAGCATTGCTGAATAATCAGCGTGTAAATGCTAACAGACAGAAAAAGACGTGGTGATAAAATCAGATGTGTATTTGTGTTAAATCTGGACATTATTTCAATGCGTATATTGATGTGGTAACGCTATGTGAAAATATAAAATAATATTAGCTGGTATTATAAGCAGTATTATGTATGCGTAATTAACTTTATTTTACTGTTTTATCGGTAACAGAGCGCATGTAGCATTCATAGCGGAATTAAAGTAGGTTGATGAGAGACGAGTGCAGTGAATATAGTAGCGGCAATATTTTGCGTAAATATTATTACTGAGCTGATATTAATTGATTAATTTATAATAAATAAGTTCGCAGAGAATATACTCAATATAATAACAGGCAGGAAGCATGATAGTACGCTTCCTGCATCAGGTTACCGGATATGGAGTGATTACTCCTGGCGGCTCTTTATGGCAATCATTGCATGTACAACAAGTACAACGCAGGCACTTATTATAAAAATAAGCGCCTGTATCATAGACTGCAGACCATCGCGTTTTTCTGACTGTATGGCAGATTCGAACATATTCAGACGCTGATGCGTTAATTCATCTTCATCAGGCTTTACCCGGGTAGTTTCTTTTTCTTCAGAGGTTGATCCGGATGACAGTTTGTTTTTCCAGAACACGTCATTGTTTTGATATTGATTGTATTCATAAGATTCCATAGATAACTGTGGCGCTGTCATTTTAAAAATGGCATGACCAAAAATACCTGCGGAGATCATTAAACACATAACTGCGCAGAAACAGACAAGTAATGAATATATTTCTATTCTGGATTTCATATAAGCTCTAAAATGACCTGTTAATGGTTAATATATGGCCTGTGGCCTGTTATTTTTTCAAGCACGCAGTATCTTATGGTTTATACAACAATAAGGCAAAATAAGTTTCAGGTAATGCTTTCTGTGCACTAACAAAAAAACTCCCGTAGCTGCCTGTGCTGCGGGAGTGCTGATTATTATCTGAGAAAAAAACGAATTATAATATTTTCACCACAGGCGCTACCATTGCTGGTTCTGCGTTACCTGGCTGTCCGTAATAAAATTGCCCGGTGGTTCCTGCAGCGGGTTTAAGTTCAAAGGCAACCGTTGCTTCGATCAGACTGTTCCGGTTGTTGTCCTGGTTATCAAATTTCTGCAACGCTGGATTGTCTTCCCAGGAAGAAATATCGGCTTCAGTGTCCGGTGAGACCGAAGTATTGACGGATGCCTTGCGGAACTGGTAGTCATTTCTGGCAGTATGGTTACTGGCCGGCTCCACCAGGCGGATAAACTCCGGTAATACAATTTCCTTACTGGCAGCAGCGTTAACGGGCTCAAGGACATTGTTTTCGGCATCTTTATAACGACTATTTTCCCGATTTATTGCTGGGTGCTTGGGCGAATTATACTGTGCAGTCAGTATCAGTGAATCACTGCCCTGTTCCGGGTAAAGTACTGGCGGTAAGCTAACCAGAAAGCCATCCCTGGTCATCAGGGGATAAAGACTATCAGTCAGTGTCCTGACAGAATCAGCGTCGGTGACACTGTACAGATTTTTGACGATGAGGGTAGATTCGTCACCATCTAAATCCAGCTTGATGATAGCATCGCCATTATCCTGCACAATGATTCTCTTTATTTCAGTCAGTTCGGTGTATTCTATCTGTGAGGCCAGATCTTCTCTGGTGATAGTGAATACGAATGTTGACATAGACTGGTTAAAAAAATCAGGCGGTACCAGGTGTATATTCGGGCCCAGGCGGATTTCATCCAGGGGCATTTCTGCCGCAACAGGCTCAATACTATTGCCAGCAACATCGCTGTAGCGCGATTGCGTTATGGGGGCATCGAGACCTATGGGATCATATTCAGCATATAGCGTAAAGGTTCCCCCTTCCTGAAGGGTAGAGATTTTTTCTGGGAAGGTGAGAACAAAGCCATCTTTGCTTTTCAGGAAATAATAAAAAATATTCTGTGTCCTGACAGGGCCCGCTTCTGCGGCGCTGTACAGACCGGGGACAACAAGGAGAGGTGCATTCTCTAAATTGATAATGACATCCCCATTGTCCTGTAGCGTTATTTTCTTTATTTCAGTCAGCCTGTTGATGACACTGTCTTTGGGTAATTTCCCTTTTCCGATAGTAAATTTATATTCTGCCCCCGCATTATTAAAGTTATAGTCTGGCATCAGACTTACAGCAGGGCTTAGCAATATTTCCTCTAAGGTCGTTTCTGCTGCAACAGGCTCGATGCTATTGCCTGCGGCATCTGTGTAGCGTGACTGTGCAAAGGTACGACCATCAGGCGAGGCCTGCAGCATCAAAGAATAAGCGCCATTTTTGCTGTCAGGAAATAGAGGTAAAGCCATGCTAAAACCATCGCTGCTGAACAGGTGATAATTAACCTTTTTATATGGGGTAGAACTCTGTTCCCTGGCACTATACGCCCCTTTAAGTATCAGGGTCCGCATACTGGGGTTGTCATCAGTATGATTATCATTACGCAGTGTTATGGTGACATCACCATTTTCTGCCAGTTGAATGCCCTGTATCTGCGCAATGGCGTATTCAAGCGTTATGACACTGTATGAGGTATCGATAACGGTGATATCACCGTTACCCTGCATGATACGATAATCATCATTTGTTGTTGTGCTGCTACCTTTTCCTGTGGAGCCTGCCTGTTCCAGTATCATGGTGCTGGCTGAAGCAGTGTTGTTGATAAGCGTGATGGGCTTTCCTTTCCCGCTGAGCTGTATGGGTGCTGTGGCTGCATGCAAAATCAGCTGATCATTCCCATTGGTTGCGACTGCTTTTTTTCTGTTTTCGAAGAGCCATGCCTTATTTTTGTTTTGATCGATGGCAAGATGGTACTGGTTACCCTTGTAATCACCAATAGCGAATTCCAGTACACCATCTTCCCCGATTTTATCGGGTTGCACCAGGGTGTAAGTGACAGTGCCATCAACGGTAGCTATCAGGTAGTAAGAAAAAGGGAAGACTTTTGATAACATTTCATTGAATCCCATTGTAATCTGGTTGCTGCTCCGCTTATCACCCAGCTGACGCAGCACAATAACATTTAAGCCGGGATCTTTAGTCTCTTTCCAGAGGAGTTCAATTTTATCAGCCGACCATGGCAGTATGAAATTGTTTTGCGCAACTATATTTTTTTTCATAATAGCTTATCCTTAAGTTAAGTTATAAAATTGACATGATATCTGCTTAAAGTAATCAAATAATAATGTCAGAAATAGCACAGATTATATTTTTTCGTTCAACAATGTTATATAGCATAGCCATTATTAACTGAATAACATTGATCGTATCATGATATATCTTTACATTTTATTACTTATTAAATTAATAATAAAAAATATCTGTTTACTTTTAATCTATTGATTAATAAATAAAAATATTTTTATGCTTTTTTGTTTTGGCAATCTTTAATAATATTAACGCAATATTTAGTATTATTTTTTTTATGTTTTATAAAAATATTGCACAATATATCATGATTTTTTTAAACGAATTTAATCCGCTATACTAAATTTTTTAACTATTCTGAACATAAAAATAACGCGCAAAAAATATATTAATTTATTATTTTTAATAAAAATTAAATAAAAAAATTACAATTATTATTGTTAGCTATACTTTCTCTTCATAAATATCCTGGCGACTCTTCCAGAGCCAGGTTGCCATGATTATTGTTACATACTTTCAGCAGCGTTTATGACTGAGCTGACACTATTCAGGCAGTACCCGAATGCTGTCGTTCAGCGCCTCAGTAGTCGAAGGGGGACGGGAAGTGTGCGCATTCATGCCTGACCACGCAGGGGTGGCGCTGTTTTCCTTATGGACAGCAAAATTTGCCATGGTATCTATGAGCAGAATCTGCTCCAGTACTACATGATGCTGTGCTGCTGGGCTCTGTCTGCCGGCATCCACGTTATCTGGAAATTCCATCTGTTCATGGGGCGCTGTTAGTGTATTTTCATCAAATGCAAACCCGGCGGGCTCAGGAGTAGCATCATCTGCGTCAGCAGATAGCGGTATCCAGTGTTGTGTGTTGATATTGCGGGTTTTGGCAGATTCTGTCTGATGACCGTTGAGAGCAGTCGTCTGCGCAGTTACAGCAGTATCTTTAATAACAGGCGTACTGATACAGAGCTGCCAGCTTCCCACGCTTACCCAGGTTTGCCCCTGCCAGTCAGAGAAATTTTTTAGTCTCATGCTGTCGGTGCCCGAGCCTGCTATGCTTATCAGCAAATCGTCGCCCTGAAATTCCAGCCCTAATTCCTCTCTGTTGATGCCGGCAAGATAAATGCGGGTATAACAGGCAGCAGAGGCAGAAACAATATCATGCCCATAGCCCAGTGCGAAGCGAATGATGTTGCGACTGCCCTGTGCGCCTGTTATCAGCCAGTCATCGCCCTCGCCTCCATCCATCCAGTTATTTCCCTGACCGCCCCTGATAACATCGTCCCCTTTTTCTCCCCGTACTCTGGTCTGTGTCTTTCCACGACAGATAATCTGATCATCATCGGCTGTTCCTTTGATGCTAATTATCTCTGAGGTACTGGCGTACATTTCCAGCTGTCGACTGTCTTCTGTCATCAATAACCAGTCTGCCGCCTTAGTCTGTAGCTTTCCCTGATACAGGTAAGCCTGCCTGCCATCTGTGCCAAGTTCAAAATTATCACCGCTTTTATCCTGCAGTCGGATACGGCCATAAACACCATTGTGGCTACTGATGAAAGAGTCCAGACATAGCTGCTGCCTGCTTTGGGAAATACCAGTATGGGTGATAAGTAGATTCTGTCCGTCAGCATGCAGGGCCATTTCTGTTACTGCAAGATTAGTGATGTTGATAAGGGGTGGCTGCTGATTATGAATGTTTTTCACTGTTACCCGGGTATTCACGCCAGCAGCCAGGGTAACTCTGATTTCATCGCCAGAGGCGCTGCAGGTCAGGGTGTTATTACCTGATCCTGCCAGGAAAAGGCTCCTATTATTTCCTGCAACGATAGTATTATCACCCGCACCGAGGTCATAAATCACCAGATTCGACGGACTGTCAAACAGACGCCAGAAAATATGGCCTTCTTTACTGATGGATCTCAGTCGTCTTCTTCCCTGTTCATCCTGCTCAACATTGAGGATATGTTCCTGATTCCATGTCTCTCCCGGTAGCAACAGGCTGTTATCAGACCATACTGTCTCATGCCGTAATACACCTTCTGTCTGATACCAGCTGGTAACGCTAAAGCGGCCGTTGTCATACAGCACCAGCAGTTCATCGCGCCAGTCGCCTGCCATGTCTGCCAGCAGAGCCTGAACGACAGTAGCATTCACGATAAGTGGCAGCTGCCATTCTGCCAGCGCAGTGAGTTTTCCTCGTTCTTCACTGCCGAGCAGGCCATAGACATACAGAGATTTATCGTCTTTTGCACTTACAAACAGCAGATCCTGACAGCGGTCTGTGTTAATTCTGCCTGTCAGTTGCCAGTCATAGTGATAGCCGCAGGATATCCATGCAGGTACATCAGGCGCAAAACTGAGTGAAACAGGAGTGAAGCCGCCATTCCCGTTACCGTAGCCGAGACGAACAGGTGCCATGCCTGCTGCACGATTAACCCGCTCCATAACTAACAGATCAACAATACCATCGCCGTTTATCTCTACCAGCAGATTATGGCCGTTGTCTGAGAGCAGAGTTTCTTCTGCTGATATGTCGGATTTGTGAACGATAAAACGACTGCTGCTTTCATCTGTTACGGATAGCAGAATATACAGCTGAGTTTTTCCACCCCGCTGCCAGCCACTGCGTAAAATAATGACAATATCATCGCGTCTGTCGCCATTAACGTCGGCGACACACAGCTGGTGGCGGCTATCCGGCTGTTCAGTCACATTCTGGTACAGCGTCGGCAGCAGTTGAATAAATTCTTCGTTGATTAGATGTATATCAGCGGCACCATAGTCGCCGCTTGTGTCGGCCGTGAACAGCAAGAGACCGGTGAGAGAAAACAGGGCAATTTCCTGGTATCCGGTGCCAGCAAAATTTCCTGTCAGGACCAGGCGCTGGCCATCAGGGAACCAGGGCAGTGTGTTGTGTAGCAACTGCTGTGATCCCGTTTGTCTGACACCAGGGTAACGTAACAGTGCTGATGACGTTCTGTGTTGCAGTCTGCTCAGCGTGTGATTTTTTTTATCCCAGAGAGCAGTCTGGTAAGCCCCTGTGTCATCTTTTACAATCAGATCGCTGTTGCCATCCGCATCGAGGTCACTCAGCCACAGCCCGGCGTTGGCGATAGTAGCCGATTCAATTGCAGGGACAATGGAAAACTTTTTCTCCCTGTCACGGTGACCTTGCAGAATGTGCACGCTACCATCAGCAGTGAAAAGCCACAGGGCATTGACACCAGCGAGAATTCCCGGCTCCTGGCGTATCAGCTGATTTTGCGCAAATAATGCGGTCAGAATTTGTGCATACGACCAGCGTGGGTCAGTTTCTGGCCAGCGAAATTCCCCACTACCTGGTGCGTTGAAACCACCCTGACCATCGCCGTACTGAACATAAATACGTTTGTTTACCGTAATGACAATATCCAGATTGCCATCATTATCTAAATCCAGAGGGGTGATGAAAATATCCTGATTTTCTATGGCGATGTCGCCTGTAGACAGAAAAATTTCCTGCAGAGGGGAAGAATAATAGCCTGCTTCCTGCACGCATATTCTGTCCGGTATCACACGTACCCCTTTATCCTGCCATGTTACCGCAACCAGAATAAGGCTGTCTTGCCTGTCGCTTGCATTCAGGCGGCCTGTCAGGACAGCCTGTAAAGCGGCATTCCCTGGGACAGACAGGCGACGATAATGCCCATGTGCATCAGACAGAAAAAGATACAGATTTTCCGCTGTACGCCAGCATGCATCCAGTCCGTTACTGTCAAAATTTCCCCAGACAGGTCTGCTGCCGATATTAACATTACCCCACGTACGACGCTGAATCTGCATACTGGCGGTTGCAGTAGTAGCACTAAACACATGATCAGCAGGTTGCAATGTTGTGCTGAAAACGCTAAGCGGGCTTTTTTCCAGCGAGAAACGCTCAGTATGATATTTTTTCTGTAAAAAGTGTTTTAGCCAGGCGTCCTTTCTGATTTCCTGTCTGAGTGCATCGGACAGCCAGGGAGGAATGCAGTCCACCACAGTGGTACTGCTGTCTGCCGTTTCCTCTGCATTCATGATGCGCAGTATTGCTTCTGTTGCATGATGCGCATCAGGAAAAAGAACATCCTGGCTCTTCATCGCGGCCCTGACCTGCTGCCAGAATGAACCTGGCACTCGCAGGCGATAATAAGTACGTCCTGTGTCTGTCGTCACCAGCGTACCCTGTTCGTAATAAATGACTTCTGCCTCCTGCTCGTTGCTCAAGCGGATGCGTGCCTGCAGAGCTTTTTCTTCCTGATACTGATGTTTTGCCTGTTCTTGCGTATTGGCGGCCATCAGCCTGTTTTGCATATGCACAGATAAGGGAGTCCCTGACATGCCATAACAGAAGAGTTCCAGTCTGTCCCAGATGTGCAGTGTTAAGCGTTTCTCCAGTTCCTGCAGGGTGCGCACGCCATTCCATATATTTCCCGCGAGGAAAAGCAGTACTGTCATTACAAAAGCCACTGGCAGGGCTGCCGGCATAGCGTTAAGAGCCATTGCCGTTGTACCGAGCGCCGAAAAAACACTGGCCCCGGAAAAAATGGCTTCTGTTAGTATCTCCTGTTTTTCCTGCGCTGTTGTTGCGTGGGCGCTGCGTACCATGGCTTCATGTAACGCATGAAGATTGAACACTACATCGGGCAGATTAAGTAAAGGTGCTATTTTTATCAGCCAGCGGCTGACAGTGAGCATATTTTTTGTACCTGCTCCGCTGAGTGGCACATGAGAGGCGCTGCTCAATCGATTACCCAGCTGACTGAAAAGGGGTACCACGGGCTCTTCCACCGATTCCATCAGTAGCGCGGCCTTTATCATGGCCATGTCTGCTTCCAGCTGCTGTTCTTCAAACGCTGTGAGTATCCCTTTTTGCAGCAGCTGATGACCATTATCCAGCGCATTCATGCCCTGTATCAGGCTCATGCCCTGCATGAAATGTGTGCCGGTCTGGATAACAGCCCTGGCAGGCGGGGTGTTCATGATGCGGATAAAATGATTTTGGCGATTTTTTTCCAGTAATTTTCTGGCAAATGTAAGGGTTTTAGTCTGCTGATTTTGTGTCTGCGCGCTGCTAACAGCTGCCGGTGCCATATCCTGAGTGATTACTTCCAGCAGAGCCTGTTTCAGTTTGTTTACCTGTTGCAGAGCTTGGGGCATGGACATGGGCAGGTCGCCTTCATCACCGGACAGGGTCTGACATTCCATTAGCAGTGTTTTCAGCTGTGTCATTGTCCGATAAGACTGCTGCAGTAACCGTCTGTCTGTGACATGTTCTGCGACACCGGAAAGTGGCTTTGCGAATGCATTTGCCAGTAGATCAAGTGAATCATCATTAAGTCCCGCCAGTGTTATTTTTCCATCCAGCAACTCATGTAGCAGTGCCTTTGTTTTTTCCACTGCTATCTGCAGATTATCTGTCTGAATAAACTCCCCCTGTTCATTACGCAACAGCATGATGCTGTTTCCGGTTTCTTTGAACTGCGTTGTTCCATCACTGCCCTGGGTCACTTTACTCCCATCTGGCAGAATTCCCATTTTCCGGGTTCTGCCTTTTAACTCCCTGATGCTGGCAAGTAACCTGGCTATTGTGCTTTGCTCTGCCCGTATCACGGCGTCTGCTTTGTGCAGCTTTTCCTGACGCTCTGTGATGATTTTTGCGAGTTTATGCAAAAAACTGTTCTGGGAATGGTCACTGGCACCATGACAGGCCAGCAGACTGATTTTTTGCGGCTGCAGATCAAGGTATGCTGATGCTGTCAGTACCTGCTCAAGCAACCTGTCAGGAGTTCTGGCTCCCAGTGTCTGTGTGTTGGTGCTGCCGATATCATGGTGCTGGCCATATCCCACCACATACACCGACAGCGCTTTTTCTTTTCTGAGTGCTGTCAGCGCTGCTGTGGCAGATCCATGCAGGCTCTCTCCCTGTGCACTCCAGACACGCATCCTGTCACTGATATCCATCTGAACCACCACTGAGCCAGGATATTTATGCAGCAACGCCAGTACTTCTTCCCGTACCTCATTTTCAAACTGCAGAATGAGCCGTGGGGCATGCACAGGCTCACCTTGCGCGACAATATCGAGGCTCTGCCACAGAGAGACATTTTCCTGGCCCGCGTTTGCAGGCTGATTATCCAGCCATTTTGGCGGCATTCTGTGCGCAGAAATTTCTACATCTGTTGCCTGTGTGCCAGGATTTACTGTGCTTTTAGTGCTGTCTGAGGTATCAGCATGGCTTTGTGAAGGGGTAAAAGGTACCGAATGGCCGGCAGGTGTCAGTAATACCGGTGTTTCATAGGCTGTTATCTGCACTGATGCTGTGGTTGCCTGCTGGTGGGTATCAGTAGTCCTGTTGTGTTTTGCTGCTGTTGTATCCGCTGTTTCTGCAGAGGCCGGATATTTATTTTTTCGTGCAGATGTACCGGGTTGAAAACGGGTATTGAGGCGTGTGCTGGTTTCTTCACTGACAGGATCCAGCCTTGCCTCCAGCTGCCTGAGGGAAGCCTGTAGTGTTTTTTTTCTGCACAAAGAAAAAGCATTCACTAACGGGAGTGACATGATTTTTTCACCTATTTCAGTGAGCAGTGTTTTGCGGTAAGCAGCCCGCAGACTGGTCACGGCCCATGCGGCAGTTATATGCTGTACCACTGCCAGGATAAATTTTTCCTGATTGTTATGCGTGAGCCTGGTAGTTAATTGTAAGGCAGCGATTTTTTCCAGCAGCATAATAATCACCGTTTTCCGTTCAGGGAAATGGAGATCGGCTAGTACGCTGAAAGAAAGCGATTTTTCCACCAGTGCACAGAGAAATTGTTTTCTGTCCGCCGAGCGGAGATCAAGTACAGCTTTAGATGACATCATGTTTTCCAGTAATGCACCAAACAGTCTGCCTTTGTGTTGTTGCGTCAGTGTGCTAACCGAGTCAAGGGAAGCCAGTTTTGCCAGTAGCATAAACATCACTTCTTTTCTGTCCCCGGGCTTGAGATTTTCCATCGTTGTGGAAGTAATAATGCGCTCTGTCAGCATAGTAAGCAGATTGACCTGTTCGTCATCTGAGAGGCCGCGGCCGTGGGAAAGAGAAGCCATTTTTTCCATCAGGGCATAAAGCAGTACTTTTCTGTCATCAAGAGCAAGATCAGTGACCAGACTGGAAGCGATCATTTTTTCCATCAGGGTAGCAAACAACATTTCTCTGGTATCATTGGAAAAATGTGTCACTGATGTCAGTGACATCACTGTTTCCAGTAGGAAAAAAGCCAGTTCCTCCCTTCCCGCGCGTCTCAGTGGCTTTACAAGGCAGGAGGAGACCATTTTTTCTACGAGAGAAACAATAATTTTCCCCTGGCTTGCAGGTGAAAGACAGCTTATCGCCGCAGAAGCCACAATTTCTTTCATAATGACGGCCAGCAGTTCTTTGCTTTCCGGTGGTCTGAGACCAGCCACTGCGTTATCAGAGACTATCTTTTCCATCAGTAACAGCAGTAGTCTTTCTCTGTCATATTCAGCAAGCGTAGTCACGGCTTCAAGTGCACAAAGTTCTTTCACAATAAGAGCAAGTAAGGCGGTTATACCGCAGGGTGCGCCAGCAGCAAGGTGGGGAAGCCGGTACATTTCTTCTACCAGAGTGCCGAGCAGATTTTCCAGTGCCACCGAGGGCAGGGTACTAACCTGTGCCTGCAGAGCCACATCGCGTATCACCGCCGGTAGAATTTCTTCAAGTTGAAAAAGCTCCATATCCCGACATTGGTACTTGTGCAAAATCTCTTGAATCAGTTGGTTATAATTACCAAAGGCATGCTCACTTCCGGGCAGAGGTGTTGCGGTAAACGCTATCAATGTTTTCCCGCCAGCAGTGTCAGGCTGTTGTTTTATGGTTGTGCTAACAGATTGAGGGATTTCCACGGCTGATGGGGGTTGTCTGGCATGACTATCCTGTTTTCTGGTGCCATCAGCGCGAGCAGGGAGATGAGCTTCCTGCGCTGGTCCAGACGTTTGTGCCACGATATCAGTTATCTTATTCCTGATTTTTACCAGGGTTATGTGAGGTTGCTGCAGATTAATCTTGTTCTGCAGTATTTCAATGGCGTTACCAAGGGTGTTCCTGCGCTGGCCACTGAGCAAACCATCGGGTCCTTCGCGTACTACCACCTGCCAGCGTACACGCCAGCGTACCTGTGGAGAGCGCAGTATTGCCAGGTTGCCATGAGCGATTTTATGTATCCCATTTTTGCTCTCATACAGTATGACGACCGTTCTGTGTGCATTGTTTGCTGCCAGTTTTTCAATTTTTTTACAGATACCAGGATCATCTGCCATTTGTACAATGACCTGATAATGCTGCTCATGGCTGTTTTCTGCTGCCGGTTGTGGATGGATTACGGGTTGATGAACCCACGCAGAAGGGCTCATATCAATGCTGTATCCTGTTTTTGTTACCCAGTCCTGACTATTGCAGTAACGTTTTCTGATGTTTTCTACGATAGAGGAAAAATTGCTGACGGGATTGTGTACTGTCACTACGATGGCGCGGTTTTTATCTGTTATTTTAACTTCAACCGCCGCCACTCTTATCGTGTTGTTGTACTGTTTCTCCCAGAGATAACCGGTTACTTCAGCACTGATGGCATGGTTAAGGCGAAAAATAGTGCGTTGCTTTTTAAGCTCCCGGCAGAGCCAGGCAAATTCATTTGCAAGAATGCTTTTCCATTTATTATCGTGCTGCTCTCTGTGATTCTGGCTAATTTCGTTAATCTTAACCACGAAACTGGCGCCAGTCGGCCGGTTTTCTTCAGGCCTGGAGAGACCAGATAATGCATTACAAACGGCAGTTATTGCACGGTGAAAATCCGCATAACTGCCAAAGACTTTCCCCAGTCCCGCTTCAGGAATAAAAACTGACCACTGATATGGGCGATCATTGCGGCAGTGGATAGAGACGGCCACAATGGTTCTGACATACACTGGGTTAAAGAAAAATTGTGTAGTTTCAGTTACTTCTGCCAGTGCTGTCAGCATGGCATGAGAATCTGTCACTAGTGGTGCATTTAAGCCATGGGGGTATTGATTGTCATCGGGTAATGCACGCAATTTTTCTAAAATAAGCTGCAGTGGCTGGCGATAATATTGAGCGCGTAATTTTTTTTCAATGTCGCTGATATCCTGAATCTCTGTTGCACCCTGCTGGCCGCTCAGTGTAGGATCTGGTTTGCTGGCAGTATCAGAAGCCGGTGAGTTGACCACCTGCTCAGCCATACGGTCAAAAGCAGTAAACCATCCTTTTGCCCCTTCAGTACCCTGATATTCTGCCTCGACAAGAAATCGTGCTGCCATGGCAGCAGAAAAATTCCACTGTAATTGCTCATTTTCCTGCTGTGTAATATTGCCGAGCAGACGCTGTGTGATTTCAGACAGATAATTTTTCTTTCCGGCGTTAAATAATAAAATATCAAGTGCGGTTCCCTGTGATGCCTGCTCAAAAATATCCCTGATATCCATAATATCCTTCTTTAAACTGTTTATTGCCAATTAATTCATGTTGAGTGTGTTTATGCAGTGTTATCAATTATCGGGCTTTTTTGCCTGTAGATAACGAATGCGCAAAATAGCATCCTGTGATGTGGTATTATTTTGCGGTTTATTAAAATATTGCCGGTTATTTTTTATAGGGAAAATATTTTTATTCAGATATAAAAAACTACAGAGAAAACATTTTAAAATAAATATTATTTAGTGTTTAAACAGTGAGTAACCGAAGGCTGATACTATTTCTTTGTATAAAATAGCGCTACTGATAAAATTTATTAAAAGGTAAAAAATAGTGAGAAAATAAATTAACTATGCCGATTTTGTTTCTGATTTAATTAATTTATTATTCACTGTTTATATTATTATTAAATTTTATCAATATAATATTACGGTTATGCTGACAGATGACAGGATATAACTTCAGCGTGGTAATGTTTTTCCAGAAATAGATTAGCAGTAACAGATTGTCGCGGATTCACCTTATTTTATTACCATTGCCGATAATAAAAATTTTAAAAAAACGTTGATAGCCATGCGCAGTTATCTGTCTGTTATTTCTGTCCGGTAATGTAGAATGGCCCGTTTTCTAAGCTGGCAGGAAATTCCTGTGAGACTTAATCCGGTACGGCAGTTATCACTGGCTATGGCTCTGTGTATTACTGCCTTTGCTGACATTTTCTCCATCATCCGGCTTTAGAGCCAGAAAACAAAATGCAGACAACATTGTTAATCCACCCAGAGTTAAAAAGGCGTGGTGCAGCGCTGTCATCACAACAGCGCTATCAGATTGAGACACATCACCCAGATACCAGGTTGTTATCAGCGTCCCCAGCGCCAGACCAAAACTCATTGACATCTGCTGCATGGAACTCGACATGGTACTGGCCATGCTTGAATCTGGTGTTGCAATATCGGCCCAGGCAAGAGAATTCATGCCTGAGAATTGCAGCGAATTAAAAAATCCCTGCAATAGTGCGAGCGCAACTATCACTATCACTGGCGTGCCAGGAGTAATGGCAGCAAACAGGCACAGCGTAATACCTATCAGGGCAGTATTGCTCCATAAAACTTTACGATAGCCAAAACGTCGCAGCATACTGACCGAAATGATTTTCATCATCATAGCTGCCAGTGCAGAAGGCATCATCAGCAATCCGGACTGCCATGGAGTAAACCCGAGACCCAGCTGATAAAAAAGGGGTAGCAGGAATGGTAAGCCTCCCAGACCAAGCCGGGTAATAAATCCGCCTATGATGGATATGCGAAAAGTGCGTATCCTGAATAGCGTCAGACGTAATAACGCATTGTGCCTGTTACGTGCATGCAGGATATAGGTAGCCAGCAGTCCAAAAGACAATATGAATAAAATTGTGGCTGAAGTGGTATCAATATTATGTTCACCGAAGACTTCCAGCAACCATGACAGCAGGGCGCTACCGGAGCCAAACAGAACAAATCCGATAATATCCAGTGGATGCTTCGTTTCGGCACGATAGTCCGGCATATAACGGTGGATAAAATAGAGAGTCAGGAGGCCTATTGGTATGTTGATAAAAAAAATAACTCTCCAGGGCAGCCAGTGCACAATAACCCCACCGACAACCGGGCCAAGTAATGGCCCGATCAGTGCAGGAATAATGACAAAATTCATTGCCCTCAGTAATTCGGATTTGGCAAACGTACGGATAATAGCAAGACGCCCAACCGGAATCATCATGGCAGCGCCTGCTCCCTGCAGAATACGCGCAGCGACCAGCATGGGAATGTTAACGGATAGCCCGCTGCATAACGAAGCAACAGTGAAAATTGCCACTGCGCTGCTAAGGACACGTCGGGTACCAAAGCGATCGGCCAGCCAGCCACTGACCGGAATGCCAACGGCGAGACTGAGGATATAGCTTGTCACTACTGCTTTCAGGCTAAGCGGTGCTACCTCGAGATCAAGTGCCATGGAAGGAATAGCGGTATTCAGAATGGTCGCATCAAGCTGCTCCATAAATAACGTGATTGCGATCACCCAGGGTAGATGCTGTTTAATAGCGGTTAAGTCAGTCATGCATTAATTATATGAATTTAGCTATAATTTAGTAAAAAAATAATTGATTTTAATAATAAATGGCCGTAATAGATGACCTCTCTGTTTTAGCAGCAGACTGTTGTTGCCATTTTAATACGGCTTGTCCAGATATGTATTTGAATCGGGATAGAGATTACTGGCAGAATAATCAACGTGATAACTTTGAAAGAAACCGCCATCGGTTATGAGAGGCGGTCTTCATGTGACAAGCGTTCAGATGATTGTCAGTAAAAATAACAACCCGTGAGCTCGGCTTGAGAGAGCCATACTGGTTTATCACTGGTTTTCAACCAGACCCGGTGCAGATAGCTGTAAAACCGGGCACGATCGCGACAAAAAAGCATGACGGGTAAAGCCAGAATACCTGTCAAAATGACTGCACTACGGCGTAGAGCAATCTGATGTAATGGATAAATAGAGTACACAGAAACCCCCTCCTTTTTAAAAACGGCATGATTTTACGAAAGTCAGCGAACGTACAGAAAAGAAAACAACAGTTAAAAATAACCGATAAAATTAAGCAAAAAATAATACGCTGATATACGTTAAATCTAGCACCGGCGAGTGCATTTCACCATTAATCTGATTCATTAAGCATGCAGATTATGGTTAACACACTGATATTTAGTTACATAAAAATTTTCACTGATCAAAAAATAGCTGACTATGTTGGTTACCATAGACGCCAATACAAAACTTTTCAAGTAACATATTGATATTCATAGTTATAATCATACTATTCTCTGCGCAATCCACTGAAGATAATAACTGGTATGATTTTTTCTAACTCGTTACCCGGCAGGTATGTTGCTGATTTTCAGTATACCCTGCCTGGCCGATGATAACAGTGAGCATCCTTTATGTGCCTGATTACCCATGCGGAACAGACAGGGAAGTTTTCATAACTTTCTGCATGGTATGGGTGAATATAGCACGGAAATAAACACGTCATGCTATAGCGGATTTCAGTCTGTATGCGGTGGTAATGACAGTAATTTTTGCGATGTTACCATCTGCATCTGGTGGTGGTTATGCGGGCAGGACTGGCGTTGTTATCGCTATTCTGGACTGATCTTAATCAGCAATTTGCTGTCAGATTCCCGCCAAAGATTTGAACACGTAATCTTTAAAAATGAATGCCAGTGCAGCGGCAACAATAAACCACTGCAGGCGATCAAGCTTGTTGTTGGTATGGCGGTTGTTTTCCCTGATTTCATCGAAACGCCTATCTACCTGCAAGAAACGTTGATTAACTTCAGCACGATATTCAGTCAGTTTTTCATTGAATTGCTCAAATCTGGCACTAACCTGTTCGAATCTGTCATTAATTTGCTCAAATCTGTCATTAATCTGCTCAAATCTGGTATTAACCTGTTCGAATTTGCTATCCATGCGTTCTTTCAGGTTATCTACCGATTCCTGTGTGGCATAATGCTGCTCAAATTGCTTTGCATGCAGCAGGGCATCAACCAGTTTTTCAGCAGGGATTTGTATCAGCTGTTTATTTTCTTTTTCTGACATGCGCCCTTCTTCCTGTGAATGGAGTAGCTAGCGAATAGTTTAAACCAGGTCTTTTGTCATAAATTATACCTGAATTTCTTGTTGGTAGAATGGAAATATTTTGCACTAGATTATAGGGCATTATTTTGATCGGCTATAAGCGTTATCTGTAGCCTCGTGCCAGCATGTTTTTTCCTGGCATATCCTGTTGAAACAGCAGTAGTGGCCACAGGAAAATAAAATAATAGCAATAAAATTAAGAGGAGAATAAGGTGAGAAGACGATTATGGGTACTTTCCTTCATGGTGTCTATCTTTACTGCATCAGCACTGTCTGACACCATTTATGTTCAGGCATCACGAGGTAGTTTTAATGATGCTGCTATCCATAAACTGTTTAAACAGCAACCCCATTTGACCGCAAAGATACAATTTTCAGGAACACCAACCAATGCGTTTAAACTGGCCGCTGAGCAAAATGCGTTGGCATTTGTGGCCGTGATGAATTCTACGATTGACGGTAACCTTGTACAGGCGACTGTTGATGCCATGAAATTGTATGAAGTACAACAGATTAAAGGGCTTATCACTACTCGTGTTGAAATGTGTGCATTAATGCACCAGAAAGACGTAGCACAAAAAATAGCCATTCAACTGATTGCCTCTCACCCCGCAGCGTTAAAACAGATAAATGGATGGAAAATAACTACTCATGCTAAAGAATTAGCCATACCGGAAGGAACGGCTATCGCTGCTGAAAAAGTATCGACTCGTGTGCTGCCTGAAGGCACAGCAGCCATTGGAGCCTGTGTGCTGACGACAACATATCCTAATCTCGCAGTCGTAGCACAAGGTGTTGAGGATAATAAAGACAACCGTACTTCATTCATCCTGGCACAGGTTAAAAAGCGAGCAACGCCACTTAACGAAGAACAGGCACGACAGGCACTGAAAGCGGTCATCTATCATGACATGAATAGTGAAATTCACTAACTACCGAGCTGACTAACTCCAGCAGCAGGGCAGTGCCAGTATAGAGGTTGTTTCCAGTATCAGTACTGTTATTAAGTAGTAAGCTAAATGAGCTGTTCCCGCACGATAAAACAGAAGATGACATCTTCATATCGATAAAATCTGATGCTTCTCGTTAGAGTTTGTAGTGAGTACATAAAGTTGTGGTTAATGGCTGATATTGCATCATGTGATTAGACTAAAAAGAAATTTCTGGCATGATAATGACCTGTTAAGCATCTTAGCTGATACAGGCTTTGCCTGTAGCGGTTGAAACGCAATGGTAATGACAGTTCGTAGTGTTATTTGAAAAGCACAGAAAATGTATAACAATTTGATTTAAGGTGTAAAAGCGATATGGCAACGGTGGGTATTTTCTTTGGTTCTGATACGGGCAATACCGAAAATATTGCTAAAGTCATTCAAATGCAACTAGGTAAGGGAATGGCTGAAGTTTATGATATTGCCAAAACCAGCCAGGAGAATCTGGAACGCTTTACTATTTTACTTCTGGGCATCCCTACCTGGTATTACGGTGAAGCTCAATGTGACTGGGATGATTTTTTTTCTACCTTATCGCAGGTAGATTTTGCAGGTAAACAGGTTGCTATCTTTGGTTGTGGCGATCAGGAAGACTATGCGGAGTATTTCTGTGATGCGATGGGTACGATACGTGATATTATCGAACCCCGTGGTGCGGTCATTGTCGGTCATTGGCCGGTAGCAGGTTATCATTTTGAAGCATCGCGTGGTCTCATTGATAACGATCATTTTATTGGTCTCGCTATCGATGAAGACAGACAGCCAGAGTTAACGGATGAACGTGTCAGAGCATGGGTAAAGCAGATTAGCCAGGAACTGCACCTGTCGGATATTGTTGCTTAATGGCAATATCAATAGCATAACGGATGCTCATGGCAATGCACGGTGATAATTCCTCTAAAATATGTAATGATATTAGCATTGATGACCTTGATTTTTATTCACAGGATTTAACCCGCATGAGCGACAACAATAAAGCATTAAAAAACGCTGGCCTGAAAGTCACACTGCCTCGCCTTAAGATCCTGGAAGTGCTGCAGGATCCAGAATGTCATCATATCAGTGCGGAGGATATCTATAAAAAACTCATCGATATTGGTGAAGAAATCGGTCTGGCGACCGTGTATCGTGTACTTAATCAGTTTGACGATGCGGGTATTGTTACGCGCCATAACTTCGAAGGCGGAAAGTCTGTCTTTGAACTCACACAACAACATCACCATGATCATCTGATCTGTCTGGATTGCGGCAAGGTTATTGAGTTTCATGATGAGCCTATCGAATCACGCCAGCGTGATATTTCGAAGAAGCATGGTATAAAATTGACCAATCACAGTATGTATCTCTACGGGCATTGTGAAAAAGGCAATTGCCGCAAAGATGAATCACTGCATGATGCCAGATAGGCCGTAGACGCGACCAGGCACTGGGTTTAAGCGGTTAGCCAGGCTGGCTGGTAATCACCTCAGTCAAACTTCTGCTATTTTTTATCGCAATATTCCCGCTATGCTGTCGTTCAATCCGTCATAATAAGCCGGTATAACTCTTTTCCCACCCTTTGGTGGGCCTGGCTTGCAGGATGGAAGTAGTCAAAAAATAAATAATTACCGATCCTTTGTGCGTCGCATCCATGATTATACCTGGCCTGAAATTTTCCCCGAAAAAGTAATGTCAGTAGCATTCTCATGTCCTGATTATCGGAAATATCTGACAAACAGGCATGTGTGGTGTCAAAGTCTTTTTGCTCAAATTCACGGACAAGTTCTGAAAACGGGGCGACAACATCCAGATATTTGATGCTGACTCCAGGGTACTGCCCGGTGATATCATGCAGCATACTGTTTAATTGTTGATTAAACTGTCTGCTCAATGTTGTTGCCAGTGTCTGTGTTGCGCTATGAATGAAATAAGGGATGATACCTAAATCCGGCATATTCACCACCACAATGGTTTTTACCGCTTTTGCTGCCAGAGAGATAAGCGTTTGCTGTATTTCAGTAATGGCTGCTGTTATTCTTTCCCCCCCCCCCCCGTTTTTCTGGCGCCCGGCATGTATCGCATCATTGCCACCTGCCATGATGATAACCAGATCATTTTTACCGAGGCAGGGATGCTGTTTCATTAAGAGATCCCGCTGGTGTTTTAACTGGAACTGGTTAAAGAAAAAGTGATAAATCAGCTTATTGCCTTGTGAAGCCATGGCATTTGTCATGGCGTAATTTGTTCCCTGCTGTTCAGATATTTTATAAGGAGTGATGCACCGCCAGGCAGGGTGTAAAGGTAGATTGAGCTTCTCAGCAACATATTCCACCGCGAGTGGGCCGTTACTAAAAGAGCGCCCCTGGAAAAAAGGAGGCGGGAATTTCACTGTTCTTATGCATAACTCGCTGACGACACCGACGAATGCTCCCGTATCTGACAGGCTATCACCAGGGACATACAGATTGTCATAAGCCATTTTTACATGCCCTGTTTCCAGAAACTACCCTGCGTCTTCCAGGCTGCAGCGGAGAACAGTCAGCCCAATCACATAGCTTGCCTGGGCTCATGAGGATGCCTGTTTGCCGCCTTGCTGTAACCTGGAATATTTTGGGTATATGCAGGTTGAACACAACAATGTGTATCAGTAATTAAATGTCGTCATTTTTGCTGCGCGTGCAATATAAGTTAACAAGCGCAGCATGCAAAGGCAGACCTTTTTTTGTGTCTGGTTATGTTGGGCCTGGGCTGCCACCTCATATGAAGTGGCTTTATCAGACAGGGAAAACCCTGCAATGCTGTCACTGGAATAAGACCGACAGAGCAGGCAGGGCTGTGATGAGTCAGAGTAAGGTAACCGCTGTAACCAGGGGACTATTCCTCTGTGGGTCGATTGTCACGGATGGTGCCAGAGGAATGCCGGTAGATGCAGAGTCCTGGAAGCTGACGATGGCATCCGCAAGAAGGGCAGGTTTTTGTTCCTGCAACGCAGCATAAGTTTCATCATTGTGCAGCAGCGTATTCTGCGGTTTATTATCCTTTTGCGCATCAGGTGAAGGAGTGTCGGCTATTACCACCCACTGGTTATTCTGCAGGGAATAACCTACCCATTTCAACCCGTTAGTATTATCAGGTTGCAATTGCCAGGCAACCTTGTCAGACATAAATTCTACCTGAAGGTCAGGGAATTCCAGTGGTCCCATGCCTGTTATCAGTACTGTTTTACCCGGGTCGTCTGTGTTTTCTGTAAAACGGATTCTCCATTTTCCGCCATCCAGTGCATCTATATGTATATTACGATGGAAGTCTGCTTTACTGGCGTAAGCAGATGAAAAACGCAGTACTGATTGATTTTTTACAAAACCGCTAACGACATAATTTTCATCCAGGTTGCCCGCGGCATTCAATTCGATTTTTGCAGCCCAGGAGCCGGGAGCCAGCCAGATTTTTTTCGCTTCACGAAAAAGTGGTTGTGGCGTAGTGGAATCCGGATTTTTGCCGTGTATTAACTGGATGGTCAACTTGTCAGTAAATTTAAATTGAGTATACCTGGAATCATGCGACATCACTGAAGGCATGTCATCCTTAACCAACAGATCGCGATGCTCTGCCCCAAGTCCATGGAGCGTTTCATGCCTGATTACTCCCAATGCAAATTCTTCATCTTTGCCGAAGGTTGATTTATCACCCAGCCTGACGCGTCGGTGGGAAAGCTCGCCACTCATAAAAGCAAGCATTCGCGAATTGTCTTGATCATCATTACGGTAGACAGCGAAATCAAAATCAACGTCTCCACCTTCTGGGACTTCGCGAAAACGAATCGCAGAAAATTCTTCTATTTCAGCGAGGACGCTCCTTACCAGGGCTTTGCGCTTATCTGTCATCGCCATGAGCTCGACTTTGCTCTTGTAATCATCGCCTTTCTCAGAGCGCCCGAAACCCTCCATACGCGGGGTATCAATAAACGCATAATTATACACTCTGACCAGGCCATCTGCCTGAGCATACTCTGGAAAGGTATTGGAGGTGCCAAATACATGGCTGTCTGGTGCAGTATAATTCACCGCTATCCGATTCGCTTTTCCATAGATAGTAGCGGGATAATTGGTGAATTCACTGATGCTTTTGCGTCCATATACCTGCTCAGCAGGGACAGCATCTTTGATAAGGGTGAGCAGGGTATGTTCATGTGGTCCACTGTACCCGAGCGCGTGCTTTTCTGCGATAATGCCCAGTCTGATTAAGGGGCTGACGATTTCCCAGGTGATTTTTTCCGGAGCCATATGCTGTTTCGCTGTCTCCATGGCATCCCTGGTAATACGCTCCCGTGTTTCTGGCGTAAAATAGTTCGCTTCTTTAATAAAGGCAGCCTGTATTCCATCAGACATTTCCTCGAGGTTCAGCTGCTGCTCACCGTTGGCATCGACCGCAATCCCTTGCGCTGTGGCAAGGTCAAAAAGGCGACGTTTGATATCCGTGACATCTGAGGTGTGCATAAGGCGTCGGGCAATATAGGCAGATTCTTCATAAGACGACAGAGAAAGCCTGCCTTCAAGTAATCCCTTCATTTCAGGGAAAGCGTTGAACATGCTTTCCTGAATCTGGTCAGACGACGCCATGCCGTCAGCATAATTGGCTGGATCTGTATCGCTTAATTCAGGCATGCCCAGGAATTGACGCAGGGCACGTAATACACCCAGCAACCAATCTTTGTCATAACCGGGGGAGGTATTCTGCGTTGAGGACAATCCGCTGGCTGGCAGCAACAGAACCGGTATGGTGTTATCCTGAACCGCTGTTACTAGCGTGGCGAATGTATTCTGTGAAGTTGCGGCGCTATCAATGAGGAAATGTACTTTCTCAGGGACATTCGGTGGGTTCACCATATGCGCTGGAGTCACGTACTTAAAACCCAGCCTTGACATCATGGACATTATTACTGCGCTTTCTTTCTCACTAAACCAGTTCTCAGAAGAGTTGTAATTGAAGCTGAAATTAATGCTTTTTGACAGATCTTCTCTGGAATAACTGCGCCCATTGCCCTGGCTGTCCTGTACAATCGTACTAATGATTGCCGTTATGGGTGCATTGTCTTTTACGCTGTTCCAGTGTTGCTCGATACGCTCACGATACTGATGCTCGCTATCACTCGTCAGCATAGCAATAATACGTGTCATTAACTGGCTCAACGGCGGCCATGCATCCTGATCTACCAGGTCGGTATTTTGCTTTTCAATATCCTTTAACATACTGTCAGTCAGGGTGTTAATTTCTTTTTCTTTTTCAGGGTACACGGACAGTAGTGCTGATTGCAGTTGGTTAAAAAATGCCTCCTGCGTTTCCTGTGTCTCCTGCACCATGCTGAAATAAATGGATTCCTTGTTATCATTAACCCAGTCTATAAAATTAAGAATCGCCTGCGCGTTCTTTTCCTTTACCTCTGTCGTGTTCTGGCTGTTATCAATCACGGGTAGTTTTTGTAAAAAAGAAAGATCTTCTGTGGTCGCCATCAGTATCATTGCTCTCAATTAGTTGTAGTAGTGGTAAAAAATTAACACCTGGCTTTTAAGTCTGATTACTAAGAAAAAGTTATTTTTTGATAAGGATTATTAATGTTTGGTAAGATATATACCATTATCTTTAATATTAACTTTCAAAAAACGCTCATTTTTTTTGTAATTTTTTGGCTTTTTAGCAAAGGAATGCCCTTCCTGTTTACAATACAGTGCTAATGTGCATTCACTATAAGGCAAGTGACAGGGTTTCCTGGCGTGATGCAAACATCAATCTGATATCATGGTGGTTATGTCAGCACTGCTGACAGGATTGACTTTTTCATACAGACGTTGTCTGATTTTTATTAAAAATTATCCGTTTATGATTGTTAATGAGCGTCGGCAGGCTGGTAGCGGTATCAGCTAAAGCCTCCTGCATCAGGGTCGAAGGAATAATCAAAGAATGTACAGGCGCATGAAACAACATGTCATGCAACATCTACAATCCGCGTGCCATGGATTTCTGGCAGGATATGTTGATACGCTCGGTTTTATTGCTATTTTTGGTGTATTTATCACGCATGTTACCGGAAATTTTGTCCTGATTGGCAGTGCATTAGCACATCCTGCCCCTGGCATGCTGATTAAATTTGCCGTATTTCCTGTTTTCATTGTTTCGATTGCGTTCACAAGGCTGTTCATACTCTGGCTTGAACGTCGCCATCAGCCCGCCTTATTTTATACCTGGCTATTACAGCTGGTTCTGCTGGCAGGATTTACTTTCTGTGGTTATAGCGCAAGTCCCTTTATTGATCCCCATGCCCCGCTGGCATTACTGGCTGTGGTATTGGGAACCGCCGCCATGGCAGTACAGACTGCTGCAGGCAGAATACTATTACCTGCTTCTCCTCCCGGGACGGTAATAACAGGTAATGTGACACAGCTGGTTATTCATTTTGTTGACCGGATGCGGGCTGTTGATGATCCTGATTTATCACAAAAATTATGGAAATTTTTCTGGCCAGTGGCCGGTTTTGGTGCAGGAACCGTGGCCGCTGCTTTCATCTGGAACGTACTGGGTTTTCTTGCCTTGTTATTACCCTGTCTGATTATCGTCTGGCTCGCCTGTACCGCGTGGCCGGGTACTGCCCGATAATCTGTGCTTCAGCGTAATTAGCGGGTCTGTTAATTTACGGCCTGCTCTGCAGGCTTCAGGCGTTTTGCAGCGTGGAAAAAATGAGCGTTTTTTATATCGTATAACCTCATTCTGCGCTACGATGCGTGACGTGGTTCAGTTTTTGCGTAATAAATTGAAAGCGTTTTTATATTTTCAGGAAAGATAAATAACTAACGCTTCATGTCGTTTTGTACTGTTTTTTTACTGCAGTGTTCACAAAATATCGACTCAATGGAAGGAGGAAATAAAGTGAATAATTATCAGGATAATCCCCGGCAGACAGTAGTGTTTTCGCAATTGTTCTTCAATGCGCAGGGAAAATTTGCCAGTCTGTCAGACGCACAACAACGCATCGAAACGAAAAAACGCTTTGCCATGCTGGGCAATCAGGGAGAGGAAAGTGAACGCACGCCTGCTGAAAAGAGACTGGCGCGTATTCCCGAAAAACTGCCAGCAATCAGGGACTGGCTGTTGAACGTCATGGCTGAACGCCCGGAAAGTAAAACTGCCCTGCACCTGCAGTTACTGGTGCTCGAGCTGGGCGCCGATGATCGTCTGATTTCTTTTGCTCACTGGGCCATCGAACAGGGTTTGAATACCTTGAAAGAGGTGGTGGATTGGGTGGATGCACACAGTGACAAGAGAAAATTACCCGGAATGCCTTCTGTATCAGGCACATATTCCTATGATTTCGAAATAAAAGATTCAGTCACACTGAAAAAAATAAAAAATGAAATCGACCATCAAGATGCTCTTCCTTTGCCTGTCACTCCGGAGCAGACAGATAGCATGGAGCAGGCACTCAAAACAGCCACTGCCGATCTCGGCATCACGTTTGTTCGCGCTGAACCTGGCAGGCAGGCAGATGTGACCTTCGTGATTTTCGATGGCAGCCTGCAGCATAGCCTGAGAGGATTTTTCCTGCCAAAAGACGATAACAATAACATCTACATCATTGCTCTGGCGGATTATCTTTTTCCGAACGATGATGATGCCCATGTTCTCGCCCATGAACTGGGTCACGGGTTAGGTCTGAGGCATTTTCAGGAAGATTTCACAGGAAGCGATGACGAGATACCCACTTCAGCCATGAGAACTCGAAAAGCGATATCCTCGATGAAAAGCGTGAAGAGTTTTGGTGCCAGATTGCCGTGGATCGATCTCCTGATGGCGCATGAAACCTGGGGGGGGATTGCAGGCTAATACGCAGATTTACGAGACTTTCTTTGAAAAACTGCCCAGGGGTTATTACCGCTATCAGGGCTGGGTCTTTGATCAACAGGGTCAGCTGCCAGCGCTTAATCAACTTATCGGTATGATGTTTGATTACGAAAAAGAAGCGCAATTACCATTCTGGCGCAACCTGCATCCCGCCTTTCTGGAAGCTGTACTGGATATCCAGGCCCCTGTTTCGGATTTTTCACAAGTCCTGAATCTTTCCATACAAAGCGGCATATCACTGAATACTAACCTGCTGGGAAAGTTATATCGAGGCACTATGGGAACGTCAGACGAGCAGTTTGACGAATTTATCTCTGTATTACTTTCCCATCGTGAATGGTTTTTTAACAATCAACAGCCTGCTGTTATCCTGGCCAAGGTACTGTTTTCAGGTTTGGTTGACTGGGTGATGATCGGGCGTTTCAGAAAGCTGATATCAACGGATCTGCTCGCTGGTATCGGTCTTCTCAAAGAAGACACGAATACAGATCGCTATTATTATGAGCAGGAAACTCTGCGCTATCTGATGCAAAATACACCCATTTTTCAGAAAATGGAAACAACGGATGTGTTCAGTTTTGAAATTTTAGAAAGATACGGTTTCAATGCTGCCCTGTTGCTGGCTTTAGGAAATAAAGCCTGGTTTTTAGAGGTTGTGGCAAAAAAACGCAATCCGCTGCTTAAAAAGATAGGCTATGATCTGGCAGAAAAGCAGAAAGGTTTCTCTCTCCTTATTAATGAGGGGTTACTCGATACTATCCATAAGAACGATTTTATTTATCTCCTTAACGAATTCGGCAAGCAGGGCTTTAACGTTTTCAAAACATTCTTCTTCAACGATCACCCGGACTGGTTCAGGCGGCAGCTGAAGAAATTCGATAAATTTTCCTGGTTACAAAAATTACAGAAGCTGGCATTAGCGAATACTGCTGGCAGGGAAGACAGACAGCAAAATCTGCGTCTGTTTCTCGAAGTGGGTCTGTTCGATAACATCGATGCAGAGACCTTTCACCGCCTGTTCCTGCGCCAACAGGATGAAAGCTTTCAGGATGTGGTGACGCTTGCCACCCTGGATCGCCAGTGGTTTGAGCGCCAGGTTGAAAAATTCGGCAATCCCCTGGTGGGCCTGTTGTTGCAGGACATGCCTGTGGCAGAGGAAAAACTGGCCGCACTGGAGCTGCTGGCGAGAGAGCAGTTACTGGGTGGCATTAAATCTGACGAGCTGTCAGCGCTTCTTGAAGTGATTGCCAGCGTCCAGCAGCAGAGTACTGGCGAGCCAGGGGAACACCTGATGGCCTGGCTGAAGGCGCAATCCGGCAAATCTGACCATCTCGCGGCAATCCTGCAGACGCACCTGGAAAAAACCGCTACGCTGAGTGAGTCCGTTGAACGCGATGCTTTACTGCAGACAGCCAGGACAGATCAACCGGTAGCTGATGCGGTGAATGCGCTGGATGAATCGACTAGAGAGATAAGGAAGCCGTTTGA
>CAZROT010000012.1:0-8316 GCA_964601895.1 uncultured Yersinia sp. | reverse complement strand
CTGATGCGGTGAATGCGCTGGATGAATCGACTAGAGAGATAAGGAAGCCGTTTGAGCTGGATGCCTCACTGCAGGCATTTCGTGCAGGCGAGCCAGTACCTGATGCGGTGAATGCGCTGGATGAATCGACTAGAGAGATAAGGAAGCCGTTTGAGCTGGATGCCTCACTGCAGGCATTTCGTGCAGGCGAGCCAGTACCTGATGCGGTGAATGCGCTGGATGAATCGACTAGAGAGATAAGGAAGCCGTTTGAACTGGATGCTTCACTGCAGGCATTCAGTACCAGTCAGCCCATACCTGAGGTGAATACTTCGCGTACCGCACTCAGCGATATGGCCGATATGATAGCGAGCTTTCCTGATAATGGAGAGCGGATGGCAGAGCGGCAGGATGCGCTGGTGAATGGCAACCCGCCTGTGCAGCAATGGATGCTGGCTTACTGATACTGATAGCGTGGCAACACTTTTGTCCTGCATCCTGAGGATGCGGTAGCCAGAAGCCTGCGTGCTTCTGGCGTGAAACAGGACGCTGATAACATCTGAGTGAATAGTAACTATAAAGTAGCCACTGGTTTCTCCCAGTTATCACGCAGACCAACGATGCGGTTAAACACCAGATTTGCTGCGGTGGAATAATGGCTGTCAACACAAAAATAGCCTTCACGCTCAAACTGCCAGGATTGCCCGACTGAGGCATGTGCAAGCCCGGGCTCAACAAATCCCTGACGCATTTGCAGGGACGCAGGATTCAGGACGGATAAAAAATCGGCGGCGGCGGCAGGGTTGGCTACGCTAAAGAGCCGGTCATATAACCGAAACTGGGCGGGCAGCGCATGAGAGGCACAAACCCAGTGAATAACGCCTCTTACCTTGCGCCCGTCTTTGGGGTCGCGATTTAAGGTGTCCGCATCATAAGTGCACCAGAGTGTAGTGATATTGCCCGCGGCATCTTTCTCAATACGCTCAGCCTTAATGATATACGCATAACGCAGCCGGACTTCCTGGCCTGACACCAGACGCTTGTAGTGTTTGTTCGCCTCTTCACGAAAATCAGCCCTGTCAATATAGAGCTCGTTGTCAAAAGCTATCTGACGGGATCCCATTTCAGGCCGGTTGGGGTGCACTGGCACGGTCAGCCATTCTGTGCCCGAAGTTCTGTTTTCGATAATGATTCTGATGGGATCCATTACCGCCATGCTACGGGGTGCATTTTCATTGAGCTCGTCACGAATACAGGACTCCAGAGACTGCATTTCTACCCTGTTATCCTGACGGGTGATCCCAATACGGCGACAGAATTCACGAATCGAGGCGGCACTGTAACCGCGGCGGCGCAGGCCGGAAATCGTCGGCATACGCGGATCATCCCAGCCTTCTACCACCTTTTCCTCCACCAGCTGACTGAGCTTACGCTTGGACATAACCGTATATTCCAGATTCAGGCGTGAAAATTCGTACTGACGTGGATGATGGGGAATGGAAATGTTGTCCAGTACCCAGTCATAAAGACGGCGATTATCCTGAAATTCCAGCGTACAGAGCGAATGTGTGATGCCTTCCAGCGCGTCAGAAATACAGTGGGTGAAGTCATACATAGGATAGATACACCAGCGCTTACCCGACTGATGGTGCTCAGCAAAGCGGATACGATACAGTACCGGATCACGCATCACCATAAAGGGAGATGACATGTCGATTTTGGCCCGCAGACAGGCAGCACCTTCCGCAAACTCCCCCACGCGCATTTTTTCAAACAGCGCGATATTTTCGCTAACGCTACGTTCACGAAAGGGGCTGTTTTTACCGGCTGTCGTCAGCGTGCCGCGCCATTCACGTATCTGATCGATACCGAGCTCATCTACATAAGCCAGGCCTTTTTGAATAAGTTCCAGCGCATACTGGTATAATGCATCAAAATAATCGGAGGAATAGCGCACTTCTCCCGTCCAGTGAAATCCTAACCACGTGACGTCGTGTTTAATGGATTCCACATATTCCTGCTCTTCTTTCACCGGATTGGTGTCATCAAAACGCAGGTTACACTGCCCGTCGTAATCTGCAGCAATACCAAAATTCAGACAGATGGATTTGGCATGTCCAATGTGCAGATAACCATTCGGCTCAGGAGGGAAGCGGGTATAAATGGACGTATGCTTTGTTGCTGCCAGATCGGCATCGATAATCTGCCGGATAAAATTATGCGCATGGGCTTTGGGGTCATTCATGGGTTTATTTTCTCACAGACAACAGGAACGAGCGTTTATATTCCATCAGGCAGCAGCGGGAAACAACTGCCAGAGAACAGAAAAATAACTAGCATTGATGATAATGTTGCTGCAAATGTCAAATCTGCATTACGCTTAAAGTCACAGGATGACAGAGATATCCACGGACAGGAGCCCTGGTAACACGCTAAAGAGGCCCTGATGAGATTGATTCCATTACGTAATATGGCAGAAATCAGCAAATGGTCAGCACGTTATATTGTTCAGCGTATTCAGGCCTTCAACCCTGATGCAAAGCGTCCCTTTGTCCTTGGATTGCCCACCGGCTCTACACCCCTAGAAACTTACCGACAGTTAATCGCACTGTATCAGGCCGGTGCAGTCAGTTTTCGTCATGTCATTACTTTTAATATGGATGAATATGTCGGTCTTCCGCAGGAGCACCCGCAGAGTTATCACCATTTCATGCACCATCATTTTTTCAACCATATTGATATTTCGAAAGAAAATATCAATATGTTAAATGGTAATGCCGCGGATATTTCTACAGAGTGCCAGCGTTATGAAGAGAAAATAAAATCCTGTGGCGGAGTTCACCTGTTTATGGGCGGCGTTGGCCAGGATGGTCACATTGCATTTAATGAACCGGCATCTTCCCTGGCTTCACGCACACGCATTAAAACGCTTACTGAGGAAACGCGTATTGCCAATGCACGTTTTTTTGCTGGCGATGTTGCAAAGGTTCCGCGGTGTGCGCTGACAGTGGGGGTAGGGACTCTGCTCGATGCAGAAGAAATCATGATTCTTGCCAGCGGTCATGGTAAGGCACTGGCGCTACAGGCTGTTGTTGAAGGTAATGTTAATCATATGTGGACCATCAGCTGCCTGCAGTTACATCCGAAAGCTATCATCGTCTGCGATGAAGCAGCGACGCTGGAACTGAAGGTCAAGACCCTGAAATATTTTCGTGAACTGGAATCAGACAGCATTAAAAATTTTTAATCACTACCCGGAGGCAGTTGTGTATGCGTTAACTCACAGCCGTATTTATACCGGCCATGACATCCTGCATGGACATGCAGTCATTATTAAAGATTCGCGGATAGCAGATATTTGCCCGATGAGTGCACTCCCTGCAGATATTACCTGTCACTCTCTACCGGGTGCCATACTCGCTCCCGGCTTTATCGATCTGCAACTTAATGGCTGTGGTGGTGTGCAGTTTAGTGATACCAGCGAGGCTATCCAGCAGGAAACACTGGACATCATGCAACAGAGCTGTGTAAGGTCGGGCTGTACCAGTTTCCTGCCTACGCTTATCACCTCTAGTGATGCACTCATCAAGCAGGCCATCAGCCTGATGCATACTTATAAAAGCAAACATCCCCATCAGACTCCGGGTTTGCATCTGGAAGGCCCGTGGCTGAACCCGCAAAAACCAGGCACCCATGACCCGAACTTGATCCGCGTACCGGATAGTGCTCTGGTGGACTATTTATGCGCTCATGCTGATGTTATCACCAAGATAACGCTGGCGCCGGAATGTGTTCCCACCCAGGTGATTCGTCAGCTGGTGCAGGCGGGAATTGTTATTTCAGCGGGACATTCCTGTGCCAGCTGGCAGCAGGCCAGAGAGAGTTTTCATGCAGGAGCAGGCGTTGCTACTCACCTGTATAACGCCATGGTTCCGGTCAGCGCGCGTGAACCCGGGTTAATGGGAGCGATTTTTGACACCCCAGAGGTATATGCCGGGATTATTGCTGATGGTCATCACGTTGCCTGGAGCAATATTCGCATGGCTAAGCGCCTGAAAGGTGACAGGCTGGTGCTGGTCACCGATGCCACTGCACCTGCCGGCGCCGATATTGATAAATTCACTTTTGCTGGTAAAACTATCTGGTATCGCGATGGGCGTTGTGTCGATGCAAAGGGAGTGCTAAGCGGCTCTGCCCTGACCATGATCGAGGCAGTACATAATTGTGTTGACTATGTGGGCATACCCCTCGATGAAGCACTGCGCATGGCGACATTATATCCCGCCCGTGCCATCAGCCTGGACAGTCAGCTGGGAAGCCTTGTTCCTGGTAAGCTTGCCAGTATGACCGCGTTTAGCGCAGATTACCGTATTCTCATCACCCTCGTTGCGGGCCGTATAGTTTACCGTGCCTGAATCAGCATTGATTGATAAAAAAGCTTATTTTTCCGTTTTCCTGATGCAGACCGTATCAGTATCCCTGTTTTTTCTGCTGCATCAGGTATATGCCCTGACATTGCCTGTTTTCGGGCGTATTGCTGCATCCTGTCAGCGTTTGACATCATGTTGTCAATCCACTAGCTTATACCCTTCGTCTTTCAAACTGCAGTCGTGTTGGCTACGAACAGTCGCCCCAATCATCTGGTTTGTCTATGCTCATGGGGATGCCTGTTCCTGGCTTTGCTGCAACCTGAAATATTTTGGGTATATACTGCCTCTGTAGTATTTTCGGTTAATTTAAATATCAGGGTACAGAGGGCAGCATGAAACAGCGCACTACAGGAAGTATTTTTATGGTTGCCGGTATTGCCATTGGTGCCGGTATACTGGCCATGCCATTGGTTACCGCAGGGATCGGCTTTACTGCTACTCTGATACTTTTCGTTCTGACATCCGTGTTGATGTGTTATACGGCGCTATTGCTGGTGGAAGTCTATCAGCATCAACCAGCACAAACCGGATTCAGCACTCTGGCCAGGCGCTATCTGGGCAAGGGAGGACTGTGGCTGACCAGTTTCAGTATGCTGTTTTTGATGTATGCACTCACTGCGGCTTATATCAGTGGTGCGGGAGAATTGCTGGCTGGCGGTTTTCAGCGTATTAGCGCACAACGCTGTCCGTCATGGCTTGGTATGCTGATATTTACGCTGATAGCAGGGGGGCTGGTTTGTACGGGTACGCGTTTTATTGATCTATCCAACCGAATTTTATTCTCTATCAAGGCCATTTTTTTGCTCCTGATACCTGCCGTGATGATACCGCACGTGGAAAAAGAAAATCTGATGACATTCCCCCAGAGCCAGGGACTCGTGCTGGCAGCCATTCCAGTTATTCTGACTTCGTTTGGTTTTCACGGTAGCATCCCCAGTATCATCAACTATCTGGGAGGAAATATTCGTCAGCTGCGTCAGGTATTCATTATTGGCAGCCTCATCCCGCTGGTGACATTCATTTTCTGGCAATGGAGTATTCTGGGCGCATTTTCTGGTGATACTTTTTCAACTATTCTGGCGGCAGGGTCCGGGCTGGATGGTCTTTTGCAGGCAGTAACTCATCTGCTGGCTTCTCCCTACGTTGCGCTGACGGTACATCTGTTTGCCTGTCTGGCACTGGTCACCTCTTTTCTGGGCGTTTCGCTGGGTTTGTTTGATTACCTTGCAGATTTGTGTCGCCGTGAAAATAATTTTCATGGCCGCCTGCAGACAGGTGCGCTGACCTTTGTGCCACCCCTGGCTGTTGCTCTGCTTTATCCGCAGGGTTTTATCGCTGCACTGGGTTTCGCCGGCGTTGCATTAGCCATACTTGCCTTATTTTTACCCGTGCTGATGGTCTGGAAAACACGCAGGCTTCATCAGCGGCACTATCAGGTATGGGGAGGAAACCCCATGCTGGTGCTGGTGCTGCTCTGTGGTATGTTAATTGTGGTTGCTCAGACTGGTGTTGCTATGGGTGTATGGCCGTAAAGCGGCTGGAGCATGGCCTGATTATAACGATTTTTTATGGTCTGCTTTTTAGTTTCCGGGTGTTAACACGGGTAACAGGTTAAAAACAGAAAATAGCGCATTAACAGGCGCAGTCTTGTTGTTAACAGCAGCCCTTCATGAGCTGCTATAAGATTTACAAATCATCTAAAAAGGCTTTATCCAGTTGTCTGAATGCGCATTTAAGTACTTCCGCCAGTGACTGATATGTGGGTGTCTGTTTAACCGGTGCTACGGCCTGCCCGGCGGTTGCCAGTTTGGTCTGCAGCTCATAAAACCAGTTTAATAATGTGGCCGGTAAGGGGGTGATGGAGCGCTTGCCTAACCACCACAATCCCTGCAAGGGTAAACTACAGGCAAACAGTGTTACGGCTATAGCCGGGCCCAGGTGCCCATCGAGTGCAATCTGCCAGCTCAGGGTAAAGACTGCCAGCGGTGGCATAAAACGCAGGCCAAAGCGGGTGCTGGTAACCACTCTGTTTTCAGGGAAAACAGGGGATAAACGCCTGTCGATATGCCATGTTTTCATATAGCGCTGGCCCTGCTGAAGAACCTGAACCCAGGTTAGCGAATCCGGAAATTTGGCTGTCATTGACCACCTCTGATAAAAGCCGCGTTATTATAACTGACGGAATAAATTTTCGCTTTCTTAAACTATTATACTTTGTTTTTATCCCGTCCTGCCGTTATCCTTAAATCACTCTTGTTTTCGAGTAGCAGAATGTAATCAATTTGTCAATTAAATGTAGATGTATTTTTTAAATGGAAATAAAGAAACCTCTCATTACGTTTTCATTATGTTAATTTTAGTGGATAGCTGATTAGTTAGGATAGATATTATTATAATATAAATTAAGAGCGTGAGTGTTAAGATACCTCACTATTTTCATTGTGCGTCCTGACAACTAAATAACAAACAAACAGGTAATTCCATGTCAAGTAAATTGGTACTGGTTCTTAATTGCGGCAGTTCTTCCCTGAAATTTTCTGTCATCAATACTAGTCAGGGGGAAGAATGTCTTTCTGGTCTGGCCGAGTGTTTCCATCTTCCACAGGCGCGTATTAAATGGGTACTGGACGGCACTAAAAAAGAAGTTATGTTGGGCGCAGGGGCTGCTCACCGGGAAGCCATGAGTTTTCTTGTTAATACTATCCTTGCAGAAAAACCTGAACTTTCCAGTCAGCTCACTGCTATCGGTCACCGTATCGTTCATGGAGGAGAAAAATTCACCCAGTCTGCCATCATTAATGATGAAGTGCTGCAGGGTATTGAAAATGCTATTCCTTTTGCGCCCCTGCATAATCCCGCTCATTTAATCGGTATCACTGAAGCTATCGCTGCTTTTCCACACCTGGCAAAAAAAAATGTGGCTGTATTCGATACGGCGTTTCATCAGACGCTGCCAGAGGCCTCTTATCTTTATGCGCTACCTTATTCTTTATATCAGGATCACGGTATTCGTCGTTATGGTGCACATGGCATCAGCCATTTTTTCATCAGCCAGCAAAGCGCAAGAATACTGAATAAGCCACTGGAGCAGTTGAATATTATCAGTTGCCATTTGGGTAACGGTGCATCGGTAACCGCGGTACGTAATGGAGCCTCCGTTGACACGTCCATGGGCCTGACTCCGCTGGAAGGTCTGGTTATGGGGACACGTAGCGGTGATCTTGATCCCGCCATCATTTTTCATCTGCATGATACACTGGGACTAACGGTTAAACAGATCAATACCTTACTGACTAAAGAGTCAGGATTGCTGGGGTTAACCGGAGTGACCAGTGACTGTCGTTATCTGGAAGATAATTATACTGTTAAACCCGATGCCCGGCGTGCTATGGATATCTTCTGTCATCGCCTTGCAAAGTATATTGGTGCTTATACAACGCTGATGGATGGCCGTCTGGATGCACTTGTCTTTACCGGTGGGATCGGTGAAAACTCTGCGCTGGTGCGTGAACTGACAGTAACTAAGCTCAGTCTGCTGGGTTTTGAAATTGATACTGAACGCAACATGGCAGCACGCTTTGGCCAGACAGGCAGGATAACCAGAGAGGGTTCCCGGCAGGCATGGGTGATACCCACCAACGAAGAATCGATAATTGCCTGTGATGCCGCGCGACTTACGGCATAAACTTAAAAGAGTCCATGTCAGATGTCAGGCTATAACGCAATCACATAAGAGGTTTTCATGTCACGTACCATCATGTTGATTCCCACCAGTACCCGTGTCGGTTTAACCAGTATCAGTCTGGGTGTCATGCGTGCTATGGAACAAAAAGGTATTCGTCTGAGCCTGTTTAAACCTATCGCACAGTCACGCACGCCGGATAAGGTACTCGATCAAACAACCGCT
>CAZROT010000011.1:0-68459 GCA_964601895.1 uncultured Yersinia sp. | reverse complement strand
GCAGAGCAGCGGGAGACCACCGCTGGTTACCCTGCCTTACTTGCTTAATTTTATATTCCTCACTTAGTTTTGTACTTCATCAACATATAAACCCTGCACCAGCCGTTATCTCAGTATCGTGGATAAAAAATCCTCCCTGCTGTATTTTAACGCTAAATCCTGCTTTACCTGTCCACTCACTGCCACCCGTGAATCCATTCCCGCATCTTTTACCTCCAGTCGCAGTAGTAGTGCCGAATGTTCTGCTCTTCTTCATTTAACTTCAAACTGATATAGTAAATCCACTCCCTGGCTCAGTCCTGATACCCCCTCAACGTATAAACCCTGCATCAGGCGGTATCTCAGTGTCAGTTTCACCAGTGAATCAAAAATACCCCTGCTGTATTTTAACTGTAAATCCCGGTTTACCTGTCCACTCACTGCCACCCGTGAATCCATTCCCGTACCTTCTGTCTCCAGTTGCAGACTATTAATGCCGAATGTTTCGCCTACCTTATTCACAAGATTGGTGCTGTCAGCAATGCTACGGCCGGTTAACATTAGCATGGAAAACATCATTGAATTTTCGCCTGCTTCATGATTTAAGCCTCTTCCATGTAACAGATAAGATAAGGTTTCCTGCTGAGATAAAACAGGATCTGAAAAAAGTTCAGTTTTTGCTTTATCCGCCATACCTGTTACTCGCACCCCTGCAGTAACATTATCTGCGGTTACTTCCGGATTGCGAATGGCTTCAATATTCAGAAAAGGCCGATCGGGTAAACCAGAAAATAATAATGATCCCTTGCGTACAATTAAATCCTGTCCCCAGGCACGAAAACGGCCGGAGGCAATGTCAATCTGGCCATTCAGGCCCAATCCATGGGTACCCTGGACCATTTTTATATTACCGTGTAATTTTGCATGTAAACCCAACGCGTTTAACTGCACATCGTTGCCTAACTGAATGACCAGATTACTGTTTACTGAAATGGCAGAAGTTTTGGGAACAGCAGGTTCGAGGTTATCATTCAGTATGATTTCATCAGTTGATACAGCGACAACATCTTTGGGCAAATCATGCACGCTAATACGCGCCCAGGGGATATGAACTGAACCATTAAGAGAAAGTGTTTGCGTTGTTGCTTCAATAAGCAGATCAGGAGAAACATCCATACGTATCATTGGTGGAATGTTTATCCTGAGTCCTTTTCCTTTAGCAGTCATGCGCGCACGCAATTTATTGATATCATGCCAGCTGGCATCACCAGCAAGCATTAGTTGTCCGTCAGGAGTATGAATTGAACCGTACAGGGTTGATTTCATACCATGAAATTCCATTAGTATCCGGCTTTCTGTGATATTAAGGGGTAGCGAGTTTTCGCTGATATTGAGTCTGTCCCATTCCATACGCCCAAAAATCAGTGGTTTTTGAGTATTTCCTCCTAACTGTAAATCGGCATTTAACATACCGTTTATTTTTTCATCATGCATCAGCAACGCATTAAAAGCCGCAAGAGAAAAATTATTGATAGTGATATTGCCGGAAATATTGCGCTGCTTCTGGAGAATGTCCAGTTTGATCTGGCCATTCAACTGACCGGAGTTTTCCGGTTTAATTAACCAGTTGAATTGCACTTTTCCATGGTTAAGTTCGCTATAAAAGTTAACGCTATCAAATGTCAGTTGCTGTGAAGTGTTTTGTTTTTTTTGCGTTATTTTTATCTTCTGACCGCTCAGAAATATATGTGCCTGAGGGAGTTTTGCTCCTTTCTGCCAGTGCATATCGGCTTGCCCATTCAATGTTCCATTCATGGTAATTGCCGGAATATAAGGTTGAATCAGCGCTAAATCAAAATGAGAAAGAACGACGCTGGCGCGGCTATCATGTCCGGTTTCAATTGGTTTCGGTATGCATAATTCTGCTTTTGTATTCTGCCAGCAATGTGGCTGGATGATGATCTTTCTTTCGGTATTGATATAATCCATGCTAATAGCGTGGTCTGGCTGCCATTTACCAACAGGAGTAACAAACCAGGTATTATCTAGCGTGCCATGATAGCGTTGTTGTCGTCTGTTAAAATTTCCTGCCAGTGTCAGCTGGCCTGCCAGCGGATAGCCTGCCAGTTTTATCGCTACCGTATGCTGGTGTTCATTTCCATGAGCATCCAGATTCAGCGAGTCAATTTTTAGTTGATCCTGTTTGAGCTGTTTAAGCTGCAGAGTGAACTGGCCTTGAACCTGCTGCGTCGATTTTATAGTACCAGCAATATTAATGTGATTAATAAATAACTTTTGCCACTGTAAATGACTTGCCATGAACTGAATCGATACCTGAGGCGTTGTTAAGCTACCACCGAGTTTCAGTGTTCCTTTAGCAAGGCCCCCAAGACCGGAAAATATTCCATTCAGATCAGGCGCATTGAGACTGCTGTCCAGAGACCATTTATCACCAATACTGCCTTTGACATCCAGTGTGTTTGGCCCAACCATCAGGCTAAATGCCGGTATTTGCCATCTTCCAGCGCTATTACCTGTTAAAGCCCCTTTTGCTGAGAATTGGTGTTTTTTTACATGACCTTTCAGGAACAGTTCCTTGATTTCTATCTGCCAGTTTTTGTCTTCATGGGTGCCAGAAGTGATTATTTTCCCGTCTATTTTCCCGGGCCACGCTGGCCACTGTGGGTAGGTATTAATGCCAGCTAATGTCAGGATAGCATTCCAGCTAATTCTGTCATGCCAGTCCAGGCTACCACTCACATCAGCATGACCCTTTAGAGCAGCGAGGCGTAACAGAGTGAGATTAAAGCGTCTGGTATTGCCCTGGCCGTCCAGAGTAATAGCGACTGGTGGCATATTGAATGCGCCAAGATTTGATCGGATGGATAAATTATAATCAATGACTTTACCCTTGAGATCCATTTTAAAATCACTGACATGATACTGGGGGGAATCAGCAAGTGGCCAGTGTAATTGTTTACTTTGTAACGTTAGTGATAGAGGTAATCCAGTTTCTCTCAGAGAAGTTACTGCATTCAGCTGTGCATCAATCGGACCAGACAGATGTAAAGCAAGCCTGGTTTGATCCTGCAATTTCCCACTAATATTCAGTGTTATTTCTTGTTTTTTCAGTGGCTCTGTATTTAATGTTCCTTTTACGAGCAGGTTAACAGGCCACCTGTCTGCCATTGTTGCTTCACCCTGTGCCGAAAATGAACCCTGTGGTGAGTTAATAATGAACGTGTCTACCCTGATTTTTGTGTTCTGGGTATTGGCCTGCAAGAGTAAGCTGTTAATCAGGAAATTGCTGCTTCCTGTAAGCTGTAGCTGCTGCCCATAAATTTTTGTTATCTGGATGTCCAGTGGCAACGTAATGTCAGGTAAATCAGGCAGCAATGGTTTGTTAAAGAATACGTTTATTTTTTCTGCTAATGTCTTATCTATCGCAGGCGTTATACTGTGGGATGAAGCGGGAACCCTGATGGCAGTTTCTGCCAGGACGGCAGTGCGACTTTCTGGGATTGCTATTGATAATAAATTAATTTTAGCAGGCATTATTGTCAGTTTATATCCCTGCCATGTTGCAGCAGTATCCAGCTCCTCCAATGAAATTGCTGTGTCATTCACCATGACTTTCAGATTACGCACAGTCAATTGTTTTAATGTCGCTGGCAGGGGAGTATGCCACTTACTTATCACAAAAGGGGTGTCGGTTGTTTCTGAAGACATGGCTCTGGTATTTACCATTATATTAACATCCTGCAGCTGGATATTATTAATGCAGAGTTGTCTGCTTTTCAGGCAAGAAGGCTGAAGGGAAAAATGTAGTTGCTCTACATCTACCGTGACAGTAGGGGTATTTCCTGTATCGGATATCTGATAGTGAATTCCCTGCAATCTGAGATCCAGCCAGTTTCCGCTAATAGTGGAAATGGTTAATCCAGGGATCCACCAGTCAGCTATTTTAATTAATAAATGCAGGCCAGTGGAAGTTATCAGTAGGCCAGTAGCGGATAGTAATGACAGTAATGCAATTAGCAGCAGGATACTGATTTTTTTTTTCCAGCTCATAGTTCAGTTCCAAGCCCAATATAAAAGTTTACTTTTTTGACATTGATTGCATTAACTGGAGCGGCTATATCAAATTTCATTAACCCAACGGGTGAAGCCCAGCGTATACCAATGCCGGTACCGGTTTTAAAATCGCTTTCCCTGATATCATTAACGGCTTCGCCTGAATCAATGAATGCTGCGCTCCACCATTTATCCTTGATGTTATATTGATATTCGAATGATCCTGTAAGCATTTTCGAAGCACCGGTGAGTTTACCCTCGCTATTTTTGGGAGAAATACTCTTGTACTTGTAGCCGCGTATGCTGCGATCGCCACCGACGAAAAAACGTAATGAAGGCGGCAGGCGTTCAAAATTATTAGTATCAATCCAGCCAATATTACCCCGTATGACAAAACGGTTTTTTTCTCCCAGAGTATGAATCCAGACGTTCTGGGCTTTAGTTATCAAAAAATCAACTTGTGATCGCCATAAGGTATTGGATACTTCGAGTGAATATTGCTGGCTGTCACCCCACGCAGGCATGACGCTGTCCTGCTGACGAATACGATTAATATTGATTCCGGGATACAGTAATAGCGTGGTATCTGTAATGCTGGCCTGGGTATAATGATCAAGGCTCCAGCGCAGATTAATGCTTTGCCTCCAGCCACTTGACGAATCCCAGAAACGTACAGCATTCAGGGTAGTGGTATCAGATTTTGTGTCATTCAGGTTTGAATGTTTAAATCCCCCCTGTAGCAGGTAATAATGCTCTAATGGATTTTTCAGTAACGGAATCTGATAGTTGATATCCAGGCTTTGTTCAAGGGTGGAAACCTCAGCGCTTGTTGTCAGGCTATGGCCACGTGAATTCATCCAGGGTTTTTTCCAGTTTGCTTTAATATGCGGGCCTGTATCGCTGGCATATCCTCCACCGAGTTCAACGGTATTCCTGGCACGAGGTGTTACAGTAGCTTGCATGGATAAAATTTTGCTTTTTTTAGCCTCGGCAAAATCTGGTGATACCGCTACAGAATTAAACCAGTGAGTTGCGGTCAGTTGATTATTGAATTTTATCAGTCTGTCTGAATTGTAATATTCGCCCTCGTGGAAAGGTATCAGTGGATACAAGTAATCTTCACGAATTTGTGCTCCCTGGAATGATACCTTACCAAATCGATAGCGTTTCCCGCTGTTAAATTCAATATTCCAGAATGCTTTGTGGAGTTGTGGGGCGACATTTAGCTGGCTTTTTATTATTTCAGCATCGAAATAGCCTTTACGTATAGCAAGACTTCTGAGTGCATGTTTAAAATCATCGAAATGACCATGGTGTAATATTGAACCGCTGGCGGGTATTGTGCCTGACAAATTATGATAGTCATTATCATGCTCTGCATCGCCACGAAGTACCACACTAACATCTGCAATACGTACGGGTTCGCCTGCTGTTATCCGTACAATTAAAAGTGAGCGCTCAGGTATGATTGTTTTCTGGTAGAGGAAATCGATTACTGCATCATAATAGCCTAATGCACGTAATCCCTGACGAATGTTTCTCTCGATTAATGCTGATAACTGGCTGTCTGCAGTCATTTTGTCAGTGTTAATGCCTGACAGGCGTGCCTTGATATTTTTTTCGAGGCTGCCACTAAGTCCTTCAATCTGGAGCTGTACATTTTCGGCCAGAGAGGACTGAGGGATACACAGGATTAAAAAAAAGATTAAGTATAAAGGTAATGGCAAGAGTTCTCCTGAATGTATGCTTACTGACCAGGTGCTTGTTCCAGCAGACTATCAATGATAGTTACACAAAAATGACTAATGACCAAATACCGGAAAATTGACATAGCTTATCGTTTTATAATCAGATTCAGCCGAAAAATAAATATCCATCTATCAGACGAATGTTATTTTTTATGCTGTAACATATGATGGGCTTTGATAGTAAATCAGTAAACAAAATGGATATATTGCATCTATTAACATGAACAACCCACCGAAACTTTTCAGTGTTGATTGACTGGCATGAGCGTTTCCTTCCTTTAAAAAAGGCCTGTCTCCGATATAATTATTGCCTGTAATGCAACATCTGTTTCGTGCTTTGATAGTGTCAACGTCACTATTATTCGATGGAAAAAATACACTATTATCTTTGTTTGAATTTTTTAGTATGTAACTTACTGGATAATATGATGTTTTCATGTCAGTGATTATTATCGGCCATGATGTAAGAGATATAACATCAATTGTACTGGCGATTAAAAAAATATCATACAGTGACATGACTGGTGGTTGTACAGGTACAACACTATACTAGTTTTTATTAATACTGCCGGCAATGGGTGTGCAATCGTTAGCATGACATGGATAAATTATGTTAAACAGTGTGTTATTAATTCTTTTGCTTATCATAATAAGCGCTTTTTTTTCCATGGCGGAAATTTCGTTAGCAGCATCACGTAAGATAAAATTGAAAGTTCTTGCAGATGACGGAAATAGTAATGCATTACGCGTATTGAAATTGCAGGAAACGCCAGGAGCATTTTTTACTGTTATACAAATTGGTCTTAATACTGTTGCCATTCTTGGTGGTATTATTGGAGATGCCATATTTTCCCCTTCATTACAACCAGTTTTTGCGAGTCTGGTATCGGTAGAGCGGGCTGAACAGATAGCATCTTTCTGTTCGTTTGTGCTGGTAACAGGTATGTTTATTTTATTTGCTGATTTAATACCAAAGCGCATTGGTATGATTGCACCAGAGTCAGTTGCAGTACGGCTTGTTAATCCAATGCTGTTTTGTTTATTGATTTTTCGTCCTCTGGTATGGCTTTTTAATGGTGTAGCAAATCTTATCTTTGTTTTATTTAATTTTGAAAATAAAAAAAACGACGATATTACCTATGATGACATATATGCCGTGGTGGAAGCTGGTGCATTAGCGGGAGTCTTGCATAGAAGAGAACATGAATTAATTGAAAATGTTTTTGAGCTTGAATCACGCACCGTACCCTCTGCGATGACTTCACGCGAAAGCGTTATCTATTTTGATCTGCAGGAAAGTGAAGAAAGTATTAAAGAAAAAATTTCCATACATCCACATTCCAAGTTCCTGGTGTGCGATGGCAGCATTGATAAAGTTATTGGTTATGTTGATTCTAAAGATTTATTGAATTGTGTATTGAGCAACCGAAATCTGGTATTGAGTAGTGGTTTAGAAATTCATGCTGCATTGATTATACCTGATACCCTGACTTTGTCTGAAGCGTTGGAAAGTTTTAAAACTTCAGGTGAAGATTTTGCCGTTATTTTAAATGAATATGCATTAGTGGTAGGGATAATTACGTTGAGTGATGTGATGATAACATTAATGGGAGATTTTGTAGGCCAGGGTCAGGAAGAGCAAATTATTGCCCGTGATGAAAATTCATGGCTCATGGAAGGCGGCACTCCTGTTGATAATGTGATGCACCTGCTGGATATAAAAGAGTTTCCTCAGGATTCCACTTATGAAACTATCGGCGGTTTCATGATGTATATGTTACGTAAAATACCCAAGCGTACCGATTATGTGAACTATGCTGGTTACAAGTTTGAAGTAGTAGATATTGACAGTCATAAAATAGATCAATTGTTAGTAACGAGGCTCACTGATCAGCACAGCCAGGGAACACAGAAATCATCGGATTTAGATGATATAAATAGATAAGACGCGATTCTTATTGAACATGATAGAAAAAACATTATCGTGTTAAGGATGATGGCGGCTCGCCAGACTGAGCGGCAAGCCATCATAATTCAGTTCATTAACTGCAATTGCAGAATATGCCGATTAACTTCTGACATGACATTATAATGGCGTTTATCACGTATCTTGGGTAACAGGATTCTGCCATTATCGAACTCGAAGGCACCCATTTCTTTTATATATAAACGACCGCGGAACAACGTCTTAACATACATAGCGATCTTGCCAGGGTTGTAGCATTGAAAAATCCTCATCTTTTATTTTCCTCCCATAACAACAGACTGCTTATAGAACTGGCTGAACAATGATTACGTAGGATGATAGTAGAATTTAACAGAACATCTCCTGCTTTACTGAAGATTTAAGTGTGATAGTAATAAATTTCACGCTAAGTATTAACAGGTACGTGTAATAGAATAACAGCTGTATTAAATAATGTCGATAGGTAAATTTTATGTTAATCATTATGCATTTTTTGTTAAAATAGCATTAACTTTATGGCGTATAAGTATTATTTGCTACTTTTAAAGGGAATAACGTGATTAAAAATAATTTACCTGTTCTGTTGATATTTTTTTTACCCTGTTTGGTTTTTTCAAATAATATACAGATAAATCATAATATTAAAGATGCTGCTGTCAATGATAAAGGAGAGCTAATCTATCATAATGATACATTTAGCTACCAAAACTGGAACAGTTCACAGTTAATCGGAAAAGTACGTGTTATTCAGCATATTGCAGGTTTAGCTGATGCTCGTAAGATGAATGCATCATTAATGGATATTATCAGAAGCTCCTCGCTGCCACGTGAACACTATCAAACGACCACGATTGTCAATATTAATGATGCTATTTGGGGGACCGCTGTTTTTGTACTTGATAGTATCCAGGAAAGTAAACGTGCGTTTCCATGGTCACAATTTATTGTCGACGAATATGGTGAAGTAAGAAAAGCCTGGGATTTATCCCACAAAGGATCAGTTATCGTCGTCCTCGACAGGAAGGGGATCGTGCATTTTGTCAAGGATGGACCTCTGTCAACTCAGGAAGTTGAACAAGTGATGACTCTGCTGCATCAATTAATAGAAAAATAGTGTATTACTGCGCCAGTGGTTTCCAGTGCACCAAGAGATCTCATGCGCGATCTGTGCTGGATTTTTACTCTCCCTTAAGGCTATTTTCTGAAAATGATGAAATAAAATTTGAATTTTTATTAAGTAATTCAATTTGTTATTTGAAATAAACGGCAGATTTTTTATTGTTTAAAACCTAAGAAAAATGGGTGATGATTTTATTTTTTAACTGGATGATGAGTAGCATTGAAATCATATGAATGACAAAAGTACTCGGATGTTAAGCAGTCAACTACAAGGGTTTTTTATTTTAATTAATAAGATGAAATACATAACAAGATGATATGTATTTCATGGTAATGACATGCTAAAAGCAGTAAATCAATGAGATAGTCGAGTATGCGATAAAATTTGTCTATTTTTTATCAGATACTGTTAGCGGCTATTCTGTAACAACAATGACTTTTAGTTGTGCAAAAACTTCATTGTGTACCTGAAAACTCACTTCATGTTCCCCAAGAGTACGCAGAACACCTTGTGGCATGCGGACTTCATTTTTAGCAACAGTAATACCTGCTGCCGAAACCGCATTGGCGATATCACGCGTACCAATAGAGCCGAATAGCTTGCCTTCATCTCCTGCTTTAGAAGAGATTGTTACACTGGCAAGCTGGTTGATTTGCGCTGCACGTGCAACTGCCTGTGCCAGAACATCCGCATTTTTGGCTTCGAGCTCGGCCCGACGTGCTTCGAAAAAGGCGACATTCTGTTTTGTGGCCGGAGTGGCTTTACTCGTTGGAATCAGGAAATTACGGGCATAACCCGCTTTGACATTAACCTGATCGCCAAAATCCCCGAGATTTTTTATTTTATCAAGTAAGATTACCTGCATTATTTATCCTCCCAAAATCATTAATGGATGTTGGCCTGTTACTGATGACGATCAGTATAAGGCAACAAAGACAGATAACGCGCACGCTTGATAGCTCTGGCTAACTGACGCTGATATTTTGCCCGGGTACCTGTAATACGACTCGGAACAATTTTACCATTTTCGGTAATATAGTTTTTCAGTGTTACTATATCCTTATAATCAATTTCCTGAACACCTTCGGCGGTGAAACGACAAAATTTACGACGACGAAAATAGCGCGCCATTTGATTTATCTCCAGAATTCATCAATTCAATTTGTTCGGCATGCAGTACCAGTTTGTTTAGCCCATTGCGCCCTTGATGGCAACTAATAAAGCCTCGTATGGTTAACTGACTGCCTGCTGTTATATTCTGAGTTACTGTATGTAATAGTGGTCCACTGATAATAACGGGCATATGCAACCATGTTTTTCGGCTGAATCCGGCTTCCTGCTGTTGTGAGTGATGTTCAAGCACAAACTGGCAGTGAGGTATCCCGGAAGGACTTGTTTTTCGCATGGGGGTATTACGCACTAAACCTGCAAGAACCAGTTGATTAACTGTCACGGCAATTACTCTTCTGACTCTCCATGATCATCGTCATGAATTTCAGTAACAAAATCATCAGAACGTTCACGGCGTTCGTCTTTGATTTTCGTCATGGGAGAAGCTTCTGTTATTGCATGTTTAACACACATGACCATACTACGTATTATCGCATCGTTGAAACGAAAGTTATTTTCAAGTTCGTCAATCACTTTCTGAGGTGCTTCGATATTCATTAAAACGTAATGTGCTTTATGCAATTTGTTGATGGGGTAAGCCAGCTGGCGACGCCCCCAATCTTCCAGACGACTTATCTGACCCCCGGCCTCGGTTATCGTTGCACTATAACGCTCGATCATGCTAGGAACCTGCTCGCTCTGGTCAGGGTGAACCATAAAAACAATTTCATAATGACGCATTGAATTTCCCTTTGGATTATTAGCCTCCTGCCGGGGCCAACCGCTGCCCATGGAAGCAAGGAACTCATTTTTATTGGCGGCTGAAAAGAAAAACGGCGTGTCACTATACTGACATTACAAAGAAAACTCAAGGCGTACTGGAACGATGCAGTCTGGCGAAACACAGACGGGCGGCTTCTATAGTTTGCTGAATATCTAAAGGGCTGTGCGCCAGAGACATAAAACCAGCCTCAAATGCTGATGGTGCGAGGTATATCCCCTGTTCCAGCATAAGATGAAAGAACAGCTTAAAGCGTTCGATATCACATTGCATAACTTCCTGGTAACAGGTGACAGCAGGTTTATCGGTAAAAAACAGGCCAAACATCCCCCCCACATGATTGACGACCAGACTGATATCCTTTTCTCTGGCTGCCTGTAACAGACCTTCAGCGAGCGCATGAGTGCGTTCAGCAAGTTGCTGGTAAAGCCCTGGTCTGGTGAGTTCATTAAGACAGGCGAAGCCTGCCGCCATGGCGACAGGATTGCCTGAAAGTGTTCCTGCCTGATATACAGGGCCGCCAGGTGCCAGGATTTCCATGATTTCCTTACGTCCACCGAATGCGGCAGCTGGCATACCTCCACCAATGATTTTTCCGAGACAGGTCAGATCCGGTGCGATGTTGTAATAAGATTGCGCCCCGCAGAGGGCAACACGAAATCCGGTCATCACTTCATCAGCGATGAGTAAGACACCAAATTTGTCACATAAGGCACGTAGTCCAGGTAAAAATTCAGGCAGAGGAAGCACACAGTTCATATTGCCTGCTACGGGCTCGACAATAATACAGGCGACATCTGATGGGTGTTGTTCCAGCACGGTACGTACAGAAGAGAGGGAATTATAATGGCAGCTTAAGGTATGCCTGGTGAAATCGACAGGAATACCTGCTGAATCTGGCTGGCCTTGGGTGAGTGCTCCAGAGCCCGCTTTAACTAACAGGCAATCTGCATGGCCGTGATAGCAGCCTTCAAATTTAATAATCTTATCGCGGCGGGTCCATGCACGTGCCAGGCGAATGGCACTCATAGTTGCTTCAGTGCCTGAATTAACCATGCGCAGCATTTCGATGGAAGGCATTAATTTATTAATTAATTCTGTTATTCTGGTTTCAATTTCGGTAGGTGCACCAAAACTCAATCCTCGTTCTGCTGCTGCTATTACTGCATTACGGATGGCTGGATGATTATGGCCAAGAATCATGGGCCCCCAAGAGCCAACGTAATCAATATAAGTACGCCCGTCAACATCATAGAGGTGAGAGCCATCAGCGCTATCAATAAATACAGGAACTCCACCTACGCCAGTGAATGCCCTGACAGGAGAATTAACACCGCCAGGTATGAGCTGACGTGCCCGGGAATACAGGCTTGTAGATTGATTCATAAAGGGCTCCATCATGTTGGGTAATAAATATACCCAAAATATTTCAAATTGCAGCAAGGCGGCAAGAACAGGCATCCCCATGAACATAGACGAACTATGTGATTGGGGTGACTGTTCGCAGCCAACGCGGCTACAGTTTGAAAGACGAAGGGTATAACCAGGATTATTTTAATCACCCGGTAATAGTTATCAAATTGTTATTATGCTTTTCTAAATTAACTATATTGAAGGTTTACATCAGCCTGTATCACTTACTGGCCTGAATTAAGGTTGAAAGGCAATACTCTGGTAAAACTGCCTGTGTGTCGGTACTTCCCATTATGCCGACTATTGCCATGAACAGACAGTCGGTTTATGTGTTGTTGTGGGATATAATATTTCGTTAATATCAGCATCGATATGTTCATGCTGAGTGCGTACACACTATACTGTCTGTATTGTATTACCGGTTTTTGACTCTTTTTTATTGATGATATTGCATGAAATGATCAGATTCAAAGCAGATTTCCTGCGTGAATAACCATGGTCACTTTATGTGCTGATTGATGAGCATTCATCACAAAGGAACATTGTAGTGGAGTAGTTTTACATGAGTATTGAGATGGCGTTACCTTTGCAGTTTACTGAAGCTGCGGCAAAAAAAGTCGGCCTGTTAATTTCTGAAGAGGAAAATCCAGCGCTGAAATTACGTGTTTATATTACGGGTGGCGGTTGTAGTGGTTTTCAGTATGGCTTTACTTTTGACGATAAAGTTAATGAAGGCGATACCCTTATAGAAAAACAGGGAGTTGTACTGGTGGTTGATCCGATGAGCCTGCAGTATCTGGCGGGAGGATCGGTTGATTACACTGAAGGGCTGCAGGGTTCACGTTTTATTGTTACTAACCCCAATGCCAGAACAACCTGTAGCTGTGGATCGTCATTTAGCGTGTAGTGTTGCCTGGATTAAAAAATATTCAACCTGAATTTCTGCCTGCATAGCGTCGCCAGAGATTTTTAATGATTCAATGCCTGTAGCATGGTTTCAACCATCAGTGTTGACTGCTTTGCTGCTAGGGATAAAAATTCTTCAAAGCTTAAATGCGATTGTTTGTCTGCAGTATCAGAAATTGCGCGCACAACTACAAAGGGAACCCTGTATTGCTCACAGACATGGGCTATGGCGGCGGCTTCCATTTCTACTGCTATAGCAGCTGGAAACAGGGTATTGATACGTGCGCGCGGTAAAGCGCCGTTGATAAAGCTGTCACCACTACAAACCAGACCGCGAACTGCAGTTAGCTGTAATTGCCCGATACAGCGTTCTGCCAGTGAAATGAGCGCTGGATCAGGAGTAAAGGTAACCGGACAGCCTGCCATCTGCCCAGGCTGATAGCCGAATGCGGTAAGATCGACGTCGTGGTAACACACCGCATCAGAGATGACAATATCACCGACATGAAGTTCAGCGGACAGGCTACCTGCTGTACCTGTGTTAATCACCTTATCCGGATGGCAGTGCTCCAGTAATAGCGCGGTGCCCGTGGCAGCAGCGACCTTGCCAATTCCTGATTTTAGCAGCGCGATATCTACCCCGTGCAGTTGACCTGTATAAATTTCACAACCTGAGAGTAATAACGTTTTTCTTTTTTCAATTTTATCGCGTAGTAGAGCAACTTCCTGCTCCATCGCGCCAATAATGCCTGTTATCATGGGTCAGAATTCATTATTTTAGAGGAAGGTAAGGGTGGATATATTTTTTATTTGTTAATAGCCTACAGGGCATTATGAAGTAAAATAATAGTAATAAAGTTATCTTATATCGCGCTGCGTTACCAGAAAAATCCTGTGTTCTGAAGTGTTTCAGGTAAAAATCAAGGCTCAACAGCCAGCAGTATTCCGGTATTATGCCAGACTTACTTCACCTAAAGATGAATGGCCTGCGCGATAACTGTGCTTATGACAACTATTCAATACAGGGTGGTGGATGAGAGGCTATTTTGATTTAATCAATTGATTTAATTGGTTTATTTTCTGCGTAATAGTGTATACAGGAAACATATTGTATGAAAAAAATATTTTTTTCGTTTAATTTATTGTTTTTTAATATTATTTTTCTTATTTCTCCCGTTTTTACTGTCGCGGCAGAGATGCTGTCGTTCAAAGATCAACAGAGTCCAAGTCTGGCGCCTATGCTGGAGAAAGTGATGCCTTCTGTTGTCAGCATTAATGTTGAAGGTAGTGCCATCGTTAATAACAACATGTTGCCTCCACAATTGCGCCAGTTTTTTGGTAGAAACTCACCTTTTTGCCAGGAGGGTTCCCCATTGCAGGGCTCTCCCCTGTGTCAGCCGGAGGGAGGCATACCTGCGAAAGAATCTTTCCGTACTATTGGTGCAGGGGTAGTGATTGACGCGAATAAAGGTTATGTGGTCACCAATAATCATGTGATTGATAATGCGAACAGGATACAGGCGAGTCTTAATGATGGACGCAAATATGAAGCTAAAGTAATAGGTAAAGATCCGCGTTCGGACATTGCCCTGTTGCAGTTAAAAGATTTCAAGAATCTGACAGAAATTAAAATCGCGGATTCAGATAAGTTACGCGTTGGTGATTATGCTGTTGCGATTGGCAATCCTTTTGGGCTGGGAGAAACAGCGACATCAGGAATTGTCTCTGCGTTAGGACGCAGTGGATTGCATACTGAAAATTATGAAAACTTTATTCAGACAGATGCCGCCATTAATCGTGGTAATTCAGGCGGAGCATTGGTCAATTTGAATGGAGAGCTTATCGGACTCAATACAGCAATTCTGTCAGGAGAAGGTGGTAATATCGGTATAGGTTTTGCCATTCCCAGTAATATGGTGAAAAGCCTGACTGCGCAGATGCTGGAATTTGGGCAGGTAAAACGGGGTGAATTAGGTGTTATTGGTGCTGAGCTGAATTCTGAACTCGCAAAAGCAATTAAGGTTGATGTGCAAAAAGGGGCATTTATCAGCCAGGTATTGTCGGGTTCAGCAGCAGAGAAAGCCGGTATTAAAGCCGGAGATGTTGTTGTCACTATAAACAAAAAACCTGTTACCAGTTTTGCTGCGCTGCGCGCAGAGATAGGTGCATTACCAGTGGGCAGCCAGGTAGCCCTGGGGTTGTTACGTGATGGAAAATCGCTGACAGTCAATGTCATTTTGACGCAGAGTACGCAATCACAGATTGAGTCGGGAGATATGTATGCGCGACTTGAAGGGGCCTTTTTTAGTAGTGCGCAAACCCATGGGCGCAAGGGTGTCAGTGTTGATGCGGTAAAGGCTGGCTCTGTTGCGGCGGCAGTAGGATTAAAAAAAGGCGACATTATTACCGGCATCAATCAACAGGCTGTATCTAATTTAGATGAATTGCGTAAGATTTTTGATACTAAACCTGATGTGCTGGTACTCAGTATTCTCAGGGATGACACTACTATTTATCTGTTGATGCAGTAATGAAAGCCGCATGGCCTGCATTCAGAGAATTTGCAGGCATCGGTATCCTAAGAAAGCAGGTGCCTGTATTGGGTGCCTGCTACCCTCGTGTATAAAAGTCTGGATCTCGCTAGAGAGAGTGTCCTGTATTCTCGAAGAAGAGTAATGACACAATATCGAGCGTGAACAGTCTTCATCGGTTTTTTGCCAGAAAACATAATTTCCTTTCAATGCAGCAAAACTCCATAAATATTAACTACTTGTGACAATGTTGTGTACATTCAGGTGAAATATGAAAACATAAAAAAAATATTGGTTTATTCTTATTAATACGAAGACAACTCAATTTCTTTTAGCATATTGAGGCGTGTATAAAATGACACAGGCAATGCCACCAAAATTTTTCATAGACGGCTCGCGCCCTGCTAATAAGCCGATAACGCCAAATACACTTACAAGAGCTTTGGGGACAGATGCTAATTTGCTTAATAAAGCTGGTGATTACTCATTTTCAACTCAGACAAAAGTCATTGGTTTCTTAACCTTCGGAATTGGCTTTGTGGTCGCTCTGGTATTTAAGCATATGAATGGCGGTGCAGCAGAAAACAAGACACGTGCATTTGCTCACACTCTTCCAAAGATATATGAGCACTTATTGTTCGCTCAGGAGAATAATGGTGATAAAATGGCCAGCCCGATAACCCTCGATGATGGTACCAGCATTACCTTTCACGAGGCTGCTGCAGCGGATGGTAAAAAGGTCATTATTACCGTCTCTACCGCCGGAGGAGAACAGCAGGAAGAAATAAAGGATATGTCCTTTGATAAATTACTAAAAAAATTGACCGCGATTTTGCCGCGAATAAAGACACGTATAATAAATATATCGCTCTTAATGATGCTGATCGTTTTCTTGAGCTCATGGATATCCACCAATACGGTAAAAATGCACAGAGGTATTTCTTTCGTTAAAATGGGCAAACCCATAGTAAGATTAATGAAATTCTGCCACGTGCCCACCGAATGCCAGGCCTGATGTCTGTGCCCGGGTAAGAAGCGGGAGCTGTCGCTGTACGTATTGGTCTCTGTACGTATTGATAGTTATTGCATGGCGTTATAGACAGCAAGGGCTTCTTTTACAACTTCACTGTCGGCAGGAAGACCGGAAACTTGTGCCAGTGTGGCTTTGGGCCCCAGGCTTTCCAGTAACTCTGCCAGTTCTTTTGCCTGCGGGTCCTGTTCATTACGATAATGCATGGCAGCAGCAATGCCCTGAATCAGGCTGGTGTGGGGCAGGCCGTATTCCAGTGTTCCCAGTAGCGGCTTTACCAGGCGATCACCTGCGCTCAGTTTACGCAGTGGCTGGCGACCAACGCGCTCCACGTCATCGTGCAGATATGGATTTTCAAAGCGGGTGATGATTTTATGGATATAGGCAGCGTGTTTTTCTGCGTCAAAGCCATAGCGTCTTATCAGCACCGCCCCACTTTCCTGCATCGCACCTTTTACCACGCTACGGATAAGCGGATCGAGGATAGCTTCGCGGATGGTCAAAAACCCGGCGCGCTGGCCCAGATAAGCCGTAATAGCATGCCCGGTATTTAATGTGAACAGTTTACGCTCAACGAATGCCATCAGATTATCAGTCATCTCCATGCCGGCAATTACAGGTGGTTTGCCCTTAAACTGCGTCCTGTCGACAATCCATTCACTGAAAGTTTCCACGGTGACAGCCAGTAGATCGGTGTTACCTGAAGCTGACGGTGGCACAATTCGGTCTACAGCAGAGTCAACGAAACCGATATGCTGCATAACCCATGCGTGTTCCTGTTGCGGCAGAGCATCAAATACATGCTGTTTAAGCTGGCTGGTACCGCGTACCATATTTTCGCAGGCAATGATGTTCAGTGGCTGACTGGTAGCCTGTCTGTGACGCTGTACCAGACCTCTGGCAATGGTGTCAGCGATTTTAGCCAAAATAGTGGGGCCTACTGCGGTGGTGATGAGATCCACTTCAGCAATCAACGTAACTGCATCATCGCTGGCACTGTTGACGGCGTTGACATTATTAACGGGCTCAAGGCTCTCCTGCTCGCCGACTACCTGTACCTGATAGCTGTGGCGCGTATTCAACTCATCCAGTACTGCCTGGTTGACGTCAGCAAAGGTCAGTTTAACCTGTGCGTCTGCCAGCAGCTTACCAATAAAACCACGGCCGATATTTCCGGCCCCGAAGTGTAATGCTTTCATCGTGATAGCCTTATTTAAAAGTAACAATAACGTAATATGGTGTTTACGCTTTTTTACCGTTTAACAGGTCAAGTACTTCCTGTACATGGGTGGTATTTGCCAGCCGCTCGATGATAGTTTCATCATCAAGCGCATTAGTCAGGCTGGTTATCACCTGGATGTGTTCATTGTTGCGTGCGGCAATGCCAATCACCAGGCGTGCGGTCTCGTCCTCGGTATCACCGAAGCGTACGCCCTTGGGATACTGACAGAACACAATACCGGTGCGTAGTACGCGCTCTTTGGCCGCAATAGTACCGTGTGGCACCGCAATTGATTCACCAAGATAGGTGGAAGTGAGTTTTTCTCGCTCCAGCATGGCCGCTACGTATTGTGGCTCGACATAGCCTCCTTTCACCAGCTGTTCACCAGCAAAACGAATTGCCTGCTCTTTATCATTCGCTTTCAGACCAAGAAATATGTTGTCTGTGCTCAGTCTGAACAGCGCTTCTTCACCTGTTCTGGCAAGGTCATTGGGCAGGGAAGTTACCTTCTGCTGTTGTTCGCTGGTGTTGTTTGCTGTCAAAAGACGTGCAATCAATTCGCTGTACAGCTGGTTATCCAGAAAGTTGGTCAGCGAAATGTGCTGTGCCTTTGGCGCCTGGCGCATGGCGCGCTCGGTCAGATCGCGGTGAGTGATAACAAGATCCACATCGTCCGGCAGGCTGTTGATAGCGCTATTGGTGACAGAGATATTTTTCAGGCCTGCGTCGGTTACTTTCTTGCGTAGCACACCCGCGCCCATGGCGCTGGAACCCATGCCGGCATCACAGGCGACGATAATTTTACGTACGGTACCGAGTCTGTCGTCTGCCAGCGTATTGATGGTGGTCTGGGTATTTCCTTTTGACTGTGCCTTCATGTCCTGCATGCGACGGGTGGCTGCTGCCAGATTATCGTCTTTTACTGCCGAGGTTTTCAGCACCACCACAGAGACCAGGAAGGAAACCAGCATTGCGGCAAAAACTGCTGCGATATTAGCGAAATAAGCCCCTTTGGGTGTCATGGCCAGTATCGCCAGTATGGAGCCCGGCGATGCCGGTGAAACCAGCCCCCCATTCAGGGCTGTCAGGGTGAATACGCCAGCCATACCGCCTGGAATCACCGCAAGTATCAGGCGCGGGTTCATCAGCACATAGGGGAAATAAATTTCGTGAATACCGCCAAAGAAGTGGATGATTGCTGCACCGCCGGCAGATTGTTTTGCGCTGCCGTGGCCAAAAAACATCCAGGCCATCAGTACACCCATCCCTGGTCCAGGATTGGCTTCAATTAAAAAGAAAATCGCTTTGCCGCTTTCAGCGGCCTGCTGGATGCCCAGTGGCGAAAAGATCCCATGGTTAATGGCATTGTTTAAAAACAGAATTTTTGCTGGCTCAACGAAGACAGACGTCAATGGCAACAGATTATTTGCCACCATGACATTCACACCGCCAGCGAGCAGTCTGGACAGCGTCTCCACTAACGGACCAATACCGAGGAAAGCGAGGATGGCAAGCCCCATGCCGATAATACCTGCGGAGAAGTTATTTACCAGCATTTCAAAGCCACTTTTAACTTTACCCTCTATCCAGCGATCGGCCTGTTTTATCGTCCAGCCGCCCAGCGGACCGGCAATCATGGCGCCGAGAAACATCGGCATATTGGCGCCGACGATGACTCCCATGGTAGTGATGGCACCTACTACGCCACCACGCTCACCACTGACCAGTTTACCGCCGGTGTAACCTATCAGCAGTGGCAGCAGATAGGTGATCATTGGGCCAACCAGCTTGCCGAGATTTTCGTTTGGCAGCCAGCCTGTAGGAATGAATAATGCCGTAATGAATCCCCAGGCGATAAATGCACCAATGTTGGGCATGACCATGTTGCTCAGGAAACGGCCAAAATTTTGTACGTTAACTTTGATATCTGGTGAAGGCATATAACATCCCTCTGTTGTCAGGTACTGCTAACCTTGTTGCCACTATCCAGTCGTCGCTGATGCTGCGTGCATAATGGACCCTGTAGTTAATCTAGTGCCATGCTGAATTGTGATATTTGTCACAATTTGTTGTTGTCTGGTCCATCAGACTGTGGTGTGTCATTGGTTGTCACGCTGGGCATGATTGTTTCAGGAGAGCGTAATGCTCCAGATGAAAAACTTCATGCGAAAAAAGCTGATTCAATAACAGTGTAGTACAGAAGCGATGTTCAGGAGGCGCGTTATGCCTGGAAAGACGGCAGGAATTAATGAGAAAAGGAAACATGAAAAACTATCAATTAACCATAGCAAGAACTCCCGATGATTTAGCACGATTTTACCCAGTGATGAAAGAACTGCGAAAAGCGTTATCTTTTTCAGATTACATGGCTATCTATAAACAGGCACATGCTACGCAAGGGTATGAGATTGTTGCAATTGAAGATGAAAATCAGGTCGTTGCGGTCATGGGATATCGGATTTTGCACGACTATGTTCACGGCAAGCATCTCTACATTGACGATCTGGTTTCCAGTGAATTTCAGCGCTCCCGGGGATTTGGGAAAAAACTTTTACAGTATGCTGAGCAGGTTGCAAAAGAGCTGGAGTGTACAGGATTGCGTCTGTGTACGGGAATTGAAAATGAATTGGGTAAACAGTTTTATGAACATCAAGGCTGGAGTCTGAAGGCAGTTGTCTTTAAGAAAAAAATGGCATGATTAACGGTTACCTGAATTAACAGCGACAATTTCCCGTGCAGAGAAAGCAGGTCTGAAAGTGGTGATTGCTCCGCTGTCATTGCCCTGCCTGCGCTGGTCACAGAACAATGGCAATCAATTTGATTCTCGTTTGTGGCAGGACCGAAAAAACTGGCAGACAGCGGCGCTTTTCTGGCGACTGAATTAAAAAATCATCCCGCAATTGCCGCTTATAACATTATTAATGAACCTGCTCCTGAGAAAGAAGGTGGGCTTCCTGAACATGCCTCTCAGGAGACGATGCAGCGGTGGTACCGCGAACAACAGGGCGGCTCTCGCTACCTGCGCGCATTTTATCAGGAGATAATTACCGCGATAAGAACAGTCTATCCTGATACCCCCGGTTATGGTTGATGCTGGCTGGTATGCCGCTCTGGATGCATTTGGATACTGGCCTGCATCCCTTATGACAGATATGTACTTTACAGCTTTCATATGTATGAGCCTTGGGAGGTAACAGGTGAGCCTAATCTGCGATGTGCTAAACCCTATACATGGCCGGGTGTAGTACATTATGCCGGCCGTAAGGAATACTGGGATGCACAGCGTATTAACCGCTATTTGCATGGGGTGGTGCTCTGGGCGAAAACCCATGTGCTGCCACCGAACCGCATGGTTGCCGGTGAAGAGGACAGCTGGAATGGTATGAATTACGAAATGGGTAAAAAGAAAATTCCGTGGCAATATTGGCAGGCGCAGGAAAATAACTTACCTGACCCCGTTCATTATGCTGCCAGCAAAGAGTTTGAACCCATTCGCCGGCGCCTGTAAAACACCATTTCCTTCAATCGCCTGCGGCAAGAAAAAACCGGCTGCCCAGGTATCTGTATCAAGGCGGTCGCCGGCTTGTTCCCATGAACGGCTATCGATTACTGCTGTTACATCGCCTGTACTTCATCATTCAGTTCACGGATGGCGCTGTCAATCAGACCATCCTTCCTCAGGGCATTATCCACTGCCAGACCCATTTTTGTGGTTACACCTGTACTCTGTCCATCGCCCCTTAAAAAGCTTACGATTTGCTTGGCTTCTTTACTGACGACAGCGCTCAATTTGTTCTGATCAACATCATACTTGCCTTTTACACTGAGAGTTATGCCAAGCTGGCCCAGTGAGTTGATAGTTCCTGGTGTGATTGTTGTTGTGAGCAGACTGTCTCTTAACTGCCTTTCTATCTGCATCAGCGTAGGATTACCTATTAACGGGCCGCCGAAGTCGTCGCCACTACCCAATCTGGTGAGCGCAATTTGCACTTCTTTAAATCCGTTATAGGAGACAATAAAATTTTCCAGCGCGGGCTTCAACGATGCGCCTGTTGCATTTTTCAGTGTATCGTTGGCTTTTTTCAGATTGAAAACGGCCGCCTTGATGGTAATCCAGCCCTGTACACTATCGTAATAAAACTCAAAATGTGATTTTTGAGCTTCCCCCAGCTTATTATAGAAATCAGTAAACTGTTTATTGTCACTCTCAGCAAGACTCCCTCCGCTATTTCTGAGCTGATTATAAAGTTCATCAAACTTTTTATTAAAATCTTTATCAATTGCGGCTAGTGTACCAGTGACTGGTGCCAGCAAAACAGCAGACGTCATTATTACTGCAAGGAGCGTTTTTTTCATGATCTTTCCTTTCAATATTGTGTCACAACAAAAACATGAGGTTTTGTACCCTATATCTTTTATCATTATATGTATTGAATTAAATTATATAAATGAATTTTATATATAATTTATTTATATAGTTAAAATTTATTACAATTGATTATGATTTATTTAAAAAAATCACTACTGATGAGCAGAATTCAGTCCTGCAGGCTGATGGTCTTAGATTACGGGTGTCTGTTTACCATTAGCATCTTGACATTCCCATGATAGTAATCTTTAGCCTGTTACCTGAATACCGCTATTTTCAGGAAAACAGTCATGCCTTCATCGTTACAGAAAAGTCAGAAAAATTTCCTGTTATCCATTGAAGGAATGACCTGTGCTTCCTGCACGGGTCGCCTCGAACAGGCCCTTAACGCGGTAGCGGGAGTGCAGTCTGCTTCGGTTAACTTTGCTACCGAGCGTGCTCGGATAGTTACCATAGCGTCTCTGGATGCCCATACCCTGATTAATGCGATAAAAAACACGGGCTACCATGCCAGAATAATGTATGCAGATACTGTCACTGACGGTGGCTTTGATAAACGCCGTGCGGAGGAAATCAGCGCACTGCGTCGCTACCTGATACTTTCTGCGCTGCTGACCATCCCTGTATTTGTACTTGAAATGGGATCACATCTGATTCCCGGTATGCATGAATTCATCATGCGTACCATGAGTATACAAACGAGCTGGCTGATTCAGTGTGTACTGACGACCCTTGTTCTGCTCTTTGCTGGCAGACGATTTTACCAAAAAGGATTACTGGCGCTCTGGCGAGGTGCTCCTGATATGAACTCTCTCGTGGCAACAGGTACGCTTGCTGCATGGGGTTTTTCTGTGATTGCAACCTTCTGGCCATGGTTGCTGTTGCGCGATACCGTTGTGGTTTATTTTGAAGCAGCGTCAGTCATCGTGACACTCACCCTGTCTGGCCGCTGGCTGGAGATAAAGGCAAAAGGACGTACATCAGAAGCCATCAGGCGTCTTATCGGTATGCAGGCAAAATCAGCCAGAGTGCGACGTAATCAACAGATTATTGATATTCCCATCGCCACCGTGCTGCCGGGTGACATCATCGACATTCGCCCGGGAGAGCGTATCCCTGTTGATGGTGACGTGATTGACGGAGAAAGTTATGTTGATGAATCCATGCTCACTGGAGAGCCGGTGCCTGTGAAAAAAAACCAGGGTGATCGGGTCATCGGTGCGACGCTTAATCAAACTGGGGCACTTGGCATCAGGGCAATAGCGACAGGTAACGCCAGTGTGCTGGCCAGAATAGTTTGTATGGTCGAGCAGGCCCAGGGGGCCAGGCTACCTGTTCAGGCTATAGTGGACAGGATAGTCCTGTGGTTTGTGCCCGCTGTGTTCGTCGTGGCGGCCCTGACATTTCTGGCAGGATTCATGTTTGGTCCGCCGCCAGCACTGATCTTCGGGCTGACTAATGCGATTGCTGTGCTTATTGTGGCCTGCCCCTGTGCCATGGGGCTGGCAACACCTGCTTCGATTATGGTTGGAACAGGGCGTGGTGCAGCAATGGGCATATTATTTCGTCAGGGTCAGGCGCTGCAGCTGCTGAATGACGTGCGTGTTATCGCCTTTGACAAAACCGGAACGCTGACACAGGGGCGTCCGGTGCTGACCGATTTCAATGTGACTACTGGTTTTGAGCGTGCCGATGTGCTGGCCAGAGTAGCTGCGGTTGAAATGTTGTCTGAACATCCCGTCGCGCGTGCGTTTGTCGAGGTTGCACAATCAGAAAAACTGGTGCTACCACAGGTTGAAAATTTCGCCTCAGTGACAGGATATGGCGTTAGTGCCAGAGTGATGGGTGTGCAAATCGACATTGGTGCTGAGCGCTATATCAGCAGACTGGGTCTCTATCCTGCCCCTTTCACTCATATTACTCGTGCGCTGGGTAATGAAGGCAAGACACCGTTGTATGTTGCGATAGACGGACAGATTGCGGCGATAGCCGCTGTTGCTGATCCCATTAAGGAATCCACCCCAGAAGCCATCAAAGCATTACATGCTGCAGGTATAAAAATCGCCATGATAAGCGGTGATAGCCGATGTGCTGTAGAGGCTATTGCACGTAAGCTCAGTATCGACAACGTTCTTGCCGAAGTATTACCTGAAGGTAAAGCTGATGCGGTAAAGCGCCTGCAACATGAATATGGGCGCCTTGCCTATGTTGGGGACGGTATTAATGATACTCCTGCACTTGCCACGGCTGATATTGGTATTGCCATTGGGACAGGGACTGATATTGCTATCGAAGCGGCAGATGTGGTATTGATGTCCGCCAGCCTCAATGGCGTATTGACGGCTATCGCGTTGTCCAGAGCAACTATGCGCAACATACATCAGAACCTGTTTTGGGCATTTGCTTACAATACGCTACTGATTCCGCTAGCGGCAGGTGTGCTTTATCCTGTCAGTGGATTGCTGTTATCCCCTCTGTTTTGTGCAGGCGCAATGGCACTGTCTTCGGTGTTTGTATTGTGTAACGCGCTGCGTCTGAGAAATTTCCGTGCTTATTTGGGCAATGACATTCCAGCAGGTTTAAGATAAAAAACTAACTATGGATTGTCATTACCCGTGCAACAACACAGAGTACATAATACAGGAGAGACAGGGTGAATATCGGTGCAGCTGCTAAAACTTCTGGTGTATCAGCTAAAATGATCCGTTACTACGAACGTATCGGGCTTATCAGAGTAGCCTCTCGCACTCAGTCTGGTTATCGTATGTGGTCTGACAGGGACGTTCATACTCTGAAATTCATTCGCAGTGCACGCTCGTTGGGTTTCAGTGTAAATGATATTAGAGAGCTGCTGGCACTCTGGCAGAAGAATGCCAGACAAAGCGTTGATGTTAAACGCATTGCCCTTGACCACATTGCCAGTCTGCAGCAGAAAATCAGCGAACTGGCCGCTATGGTGGGTACGCTCAATACGCTGATAAACTCCTGTGCCGGTGATGAACGGCCCGATTGTCCTATTCTTGCTGATCTGGAAACTGGTACGGCGTTTCATGTTGTGCCCAGTGCCAGACGCTTTGGTGAGCCGGGGGAACATACCTGAGACAGCCACTGGCGAACATCACAGATATTCATCCATGCAGCCTGGAAGACGAAGGGTATAATGTGAAAAAAATATCACGGGGAGCATATTCATGAACAATTCAGCATCACATCACGGACATCATCATGCACACGCAGACCATCATCATGCCCATGGCCATGCTGGTCATCATCATGCGCCTGCAGTCACGGCAGCTAATGAAAAACGCATTCGTGTCGTTTTTCTGATGACGGCAGGTTATGCGGCTGTTCAGGCTGTCGGAGGCTGGTTATCCGGCTCACTGGCACTTATTGCGGATGCCGGACACATGGTATCAGATGCAACAGCACTGTTGCTTGCCTTGGTTGCCTACCGCATTGCCGCACGTGCTCCCGATGCGATGCGGACTTACGGATTTCACCGGGTACGTGTTCTGGCGGCTCTGGCGAATGGTGCCGCCCTGATGCTACTGGTTGTCTGGATTATCTGGGAAGCCATTGAGCGCCTGCGCGCACCTGCAGAAATTCTTGCAGGCCCTATGCTGCTTGTTGCCATCATCGGACTTTTTGTCAATATCACAGGTGCTTTTGTTCTCTGGCGAGGCCATCTGGGGGATGGCAACCTGCGTGGCGCGTTGCTGCATGTTATTGGTGACTTACTCGGCTCTGTCGGCGCTATCATCGCTGCCGTGGGCATCATGCTGACAGGCTGGATGATACTCGACCCTATTCTTTCCGTGCTGGTTGCTGTGCTGGTCATTCGTTCCACATGGGGGCTTATTACAGAATCTGTCTCGATTCTGTTGCAGGCCGTGCCGAAGGGGCTTGATATCAAAGCTGCAGAGTCAGAAATTGCTGCTCTGTCTGGCATTGCAGAAGTAGGGCATTTTCATGTATGGACCCTTGCTGATAATATCAGGGTGGCAACCATTCATGTGATCCCTGCGGCAGGCACAGATCCATTGACGCTTCCCGAACTGGTGTCCAGGACATTACGCGAGCGCTATACCATCGATCACATCACCGTTCAGATAGATCCTCCACGGCAACCGCCGCACTGCCCACTGCAGTCATGTGGTTAACACGCTGTTGTTCCTGACAGAGCACCTGCCTGCAAAATTTTTCAGTACCTTAGGGTGTGCGGTGGCTCTGTTAGCTTTTAGTAAAGCAGGCGTGCACGTACAGTACCCGGTATGTCTTTCATTAACTGTAATGCCTGTTCAATATGACAGTTGTCTGACGTTTCAACATCAATTACCACATAACCTATGTCAGCGCACGTCTGCAGATATTGCGCGGCGATATTTATTCCGGGTTGTGCAAAGACCTGGTTAATGGCAGTCAGTATCCCGGGGCGATTCTCATGAATATGCAGTAACCGGCGCGTTTCATGGCCATGGGCAGGTAACGACACTTCAGGGAAATTCACGGCAGACAGCGTAGAGCCATTATCACAATACTTTAATAACTTACCCGTTACTTCCACGCCAATATTTTCCTGCGCTTCCCGGGTTGAACCGCCAATGTGTGGTGTCAGCAGAACATTGTCAAATTCACACAACGGTGAATGAAATGGATCCTGATTGCTGGCGGGTTCTTCTGGGAAGACATCGAGTGCGGCGCCGGACAGATGATGACGTGATAATGCAGCGCACAGGGCAGCAATATCTACCACATTGCCTCGTGATGCATTGATAAGCAGTGCACCGGGTTTCATTAATGCCAGCTGTTTTGTGCCTATCATATTGCTGGTGGCTGGTGTTTGGGGAACGTGCAGACTGACAACATCTGCCACACTGAGTAATTCATCGAGGCTTGCTAACTGCTGCGCATTTCCCAAAGGCAGCTTAATTTCAATATCGTGAAAAAAAACCTGCATACCGATATTTTCCGCCAGAATACCCAGTTGGGTGCCAATGTGTCCGTAACCAATGATTCCCAGTTTTTTTCCTCTGGCTTCACAGGCACCCGCAACCTGCTTATTCCACTGACCCTGATGCATGCGGGCATTTGCCAGCGGAACACCACGACACATTAATAACAATTCACCTAATACCATTTCTGCCACTGACCTTGTACTGGAGAAAGGAGCGTTAAATACCGGAATACCACGCTGTGCTGCCGTGACTAAATCAACCTGATTGGTACCAATGCAAAAACAGCCCACGGCGACCAGCTTTCGGGCTGCCGTAAAAATTTCCTGTGTCAGCTGCGTACGTGAACGAATGCCGATAAAATGAACGTCCTGGATGGCATCCTGTAGTGATGCACTGTCCAGTGCGCCTTTGTGGCAGTGAATGTTGTCATATCCGGCTGCGTGCAGACTGTCAACAGCACTCTGGTGAATACCTTCCAGTAACAGGAATTTTATTTTCTCTTTCTCCAGTGAAACTCGTGTCATGTTATGGCCTCATGATTAATAGACCTCTTTCGACACTCTACTGTGAGAGAATCAATGCGTTGTCGGTGCGGTACTCGAATCCTCATGTACTTCGTGTACATTCCGGCTCTGTGTGCCGCTCATCCTCGCACAGCTTCTCTTCAGCGAGTGTCGCAAGAGGTCTGGTGGGAAAAGGTTATGTAAGGGTACGTACGCCCTGGTCTGTCCCCACAAGTAGCACATCAGCACCCCGTCTGGCAAACAGGCCTACTGTGACTACTCCGGGAATGCGGCTGATGCTGTCTTCCAGCCCAATCGCATCGATAATTTTCAAATTGTGCACATCAAGGATACGGTTACCGTTATCGGTGAGGACATTTTGTCGATAGTGCGGCGAACCACCCAGCTTAATTAATTCACGCGCGACATAAGCACGTGCCATGGGGATGACTTCAACGGGTAGCGGGAACCTGCCGAGGACATCAACCTGTTTGGATTCATCAATAATACAGATAAATTTTCGGGCGATGGCAGCAAGTACTTTTTCGCGCGTCAGAGCCGCTCCTCCTCCTTTGATCATTTGCATCTGGCCATTAATTTCATCTGCGCCATCAACATAGATATCCAGTATATCCACATCATTGCAGTCAAGTGGCTGAATACCGATATGTTTTAGTTTTTCACTGGACGCTTCAGAGCTGGAAACAACTCCCTCAATAGGGTAGTTCACTGACGCGAGTGCATCGATGAAATGCGCAACCGTTGAACCTGTGCCGACACCAACAATGCTACCTGGTCTGATATAGTCCAGCGCTGCCCGGGCAGCGGCTTTTTTATGTTCATCCTGTGTCATGATAAATTCAACCCTTTAATATTAGCTATCTTACTGAATTTACGAATGATGATGAAAAGCATCATAGGTTATGTGCCTCATCGATTGTATCCAATTGCCACAAACTAGTGTACGACAACCGTATTATTTAATGGCAGGCTATCCTGGCACCGTGCTGGCGCTGCATAGCAACAGCATGATTATGGGATATGGTGTATTGGCCGTTATTTTATGGTGCTACTAATTATTGTTTATTACTATTATCGCACATTGACTATGTCTTAAATTGTCTGGTGTTAACTACCCTTAACGCCAGCAGATATTATATTGTAAGAGAAAAGACCATGCTGATATTGACCACACCACGCATTAAGCCATGCACACCTGCGTCTGCAGAAACGACGTTATTTTCATTTGTTTCAATGGTTGTATCGAAGATAGGGCAGATAAAAAATTCCACCAGCATTTTTTCATGTCAGGAGCAAAAGCAGCCACCTGAAGCAAAAAAAAGGCCGACAATGAGCTTATCGGGCAGCTTAGCGCAGAGTCCATTAGATAAACAGCAGCAGCTTATTTGCAGGAATGCGTTATCAGCATTGAAAAAAAACTGGCATCCATCAGTTGCTGAAAAAAAGGCAGGCATCTCATACGCAGACAAGAAACGGGAGTGGATAGATCAGGAAAAGCAAAGGTATCTGCCTGGCATGGCTAACCGTTTGATAGATAACATTATAATAGAATTTAATAAAAATAAAAATGCGGCTGATCAGGTTAATGTTTCTTCAGCCTGTAAGGGGGAAATAATCTACTTTTCTCTGCAGGAAAAGGCATTAGTTACCGGCGATGGAGATAACGCACAACAGCAAATACCTGACCATGCACAACTTGAGAAAATAGGCGGTGCAGCAACAAGTGGACTGACTATGGCCGTATGCTCTCAAGTGCAGGCAATATGCCCCGCGCCCAGAACTCCAGAAGCTAAGGCAGCTCAGAAGAATCTTATAAAAATATGTACAGTTAAGCTCTTTAATATAGTGGTGGATAGTAATACCGATGTGAATGCAGTTCTGAGCCAGGTAGCAGACTTCACAGATAACATGCTGAAATACGGTACCCCTGATAATCACACATATGGAAAATATCCCGGTTATCGCTTTTAATATTTTGTTGTTGCACTATTTAATTAATGCCAGCGGCCACGACGCTATCACGTCCGATAGCGCATCAATTTTAGTATCCTGCGATTAAAAAACGGCTTGTTTTCTTAATGAAAAATGTATTTTCCTGACCGCCATCTCTTTTTCTGGTGCCGTGAGGATGACAGAATACGGCTCTTGCAGCCTGTTTAACTCAGGCATGCCATTATGTATGACTGTTATACTGCTCCCTAACCGTCTGGCTCAATTTAGGAAAATCTATGCTCCGCTTTTTATTACGTCCAATCGGCTGTTTGCTTGTTTTATTTTCCTGTTCTGCTGTGGCTGCCACTGCCACTGCCACTGCCACTGCCACTGCCACTGCCACTGCCACTGCCACTGCCGAATGGGTAGCACGCAGCAACGTTTTAGCAAAACCCTTACTGGAAATGCTGGCAAAATATTCTCCTGAACAAGCCTCATTTCTGGGAGAAGAGCAGTACGATATTGCCGTCGCAGATTTGAAGCCTGATGTTTACCGGCGTGAACAGGCCGATATTAAAAAACAACTGGCCGCTCTGCGTGTTTTGCGTAAAAGTGAAAAAGACGTGCAGGTTCAGCAGGATCTCGACCTTATGATTGCATCCTGTACCCGCGAAATGGAGAGTATGCGTTTACAGTACCAGCACCTGCTGAACTATGTGGATGTCGGGCGGCTGGTTTACAATGGCCTGGATTATGTACTGGATGCGCGCAACAAACCCGCCAGGCAGGCGCATGCGTTAACACGCTTACGTCGTTATGCGGGCATGGAAGCAGGCTATAAGCCCATTACAGAACTGGCACGTGAGCGCGTCACTGAATCACTGAAAAACCCGAAACTGATTGGGCCCTATATCGATGAAGTTAAAGAAAATCTTAATAATACAGAGAGTTACTTAAAAAGCATTGCTGATTTGTTCAAAAACAGCAAGCTGGAAGGCTGGGAAGAAAGTTTTGCCAGGCTTTCTGCACAGATGCATGATTACGATGCTTTTGTGCTATCCACTATCTTACCGCGCGCCCGCATTGAAGTTCGTTTACCTCCAGAATTATACCGGGACAGGCTGAAAAATGTTGGCGTCGATGTGGCGCCTGAAATGCTCATTGAGCATGCTGCATTTGACTATCAGGAAATTCGGGAACAGATGCAAATCATTGCGGGTGCTATTGCCACGCAACATCAGTTGCCCTCTTCTGACTGGCGCGATGTTATTAAGGAATTGAAAAAGCGCTCACTCGCGCCGCAGGCGCTTATCCCGCATTATCAGACAAGATTAAAAGAGATTGAAGCGATTATCCGCCGTGAAAATTTGATTACGCTTCCTGATCGCGGAGTGATTATTCGTACTGCGACAGAAGGTGAAGCGGCTTCCATTCCCGTGCCTTTTATGAGTCCTCCACGTCTTATTGATAATAGCGGTGAATATGGTGAATTTGTTATTCCCCTTTCCAATCCTAATGCGAAATCTGAAGCGGCAATGGATGATTTTAATTATGATGCCATGGCCTGGACGCTGTCAGCGCATGAAGCACGGCCTGGCCATGAACTGCAGTTTGCTTCTATGGTTGAACAGGGCACATCCATTGCACGGGCACATTTCGCCTTTAACAGTGTCAACGCTGAAGGATGGGGTGTTTACTCAGAAGCAATGATGCTGCCATTTATGCCAGCAGAAGGGCAGCTTGTGTCCCTGCAGTTTCGCCTGCTGCGTACGGCACGTGCCTTTCTTGACCCTATGATTAATCTGGGCCAGATTACACCTGAACAGGCAATGCAATTTCTTCTGCATAACCTGGCGCTTTCTGAGCCTTTTGCGCAATCAGAAGTTGATCGCTATGCCTTCAAAATGCCCGGTCAGGCCACTGCGTACTATTATGGTTATATGCAGCTGCGTTCACTCAGGACACAGACGGAATTACTACTGGGCGATAAATTCAAGCAGAAAGCCTTTCATGATTTCATTATTAAACAGGGTTTATTGCCGCCAGCTTTATTAAAACAGGCAGTTCTGCAGGAATTTGTTCCTCTGGCAATGAAGCAGGCGTATTAAAATAGTATGTTGCTGCATCGGGAAGTGGTTATACCTGCCTGGATACGCAACACTAGTGCATGATAGAATCTGCCTGCATGATACCGCAGGCAGTGGTTGTCCGCGGTAGCACATGGTATTGGCTGATATTGTCTTAAAAAGCCCCATATCCGGCAGTATCGCGAAACAGGCTGTCGGGCGTCATATTGCGATAAATGGCATTATTTTCATTGCTGATTTCAGGATATGCACTATCCTGGGTTATTTGTGCAATGATAATAATGCCTCATCTATTTGCTGCGGGAGGGGCGTTAAATTGTATGATGAGTCTGATTGTTACCCGCGATTTTCTGTCGGGCAGCCAGCAGATTTTCAGTTATCTGGATATTGCGATCAAGGTGCATTAATTGATTTTTTATAGTGAGCATGGCGCCTGCAATCATACCTTCGATCATGCCAGATTGTGCTGGACGCAGGGCATTATCCAGTGCACGATACATTGTGCTTTTAAAGCTCTCAGTTGTGCTGTCAACCTTTAGAAAGTTGACGATTGATTCCGCGTTATTCTCCACAGCGTTATCTAATTCTGCATTATTAATGAGTAACTTGCCTTTTACCAGAGTGATACCAATATCAAGGTCACGCAGTCTGATGACGCCGCGTTGCAGCTGATTTTCTATGGCATTCAGCATACTACTGCCACGTAATGCTCCGTGAGCATGATGGTCTCTGATGTGTCTGAATTCATTATAAGCATCGACAAATGCTGTAAGAGTGGATTTCAGTGATTCTGCTGTGACACTTTCCAGGCTTATTGTGGCAAAGCGCAGATCCTTCAGAGCAACTGTTATGTCATCCCATGCATAAGCCTGGTTTTCATATTTTGCTTTTTCGCTATACAGTTTACGTAATTTTTCTTCATTATTTCTCTGAACGGCACTAGCAGAATGAAAATTTATTCCATTAAGGTAAGAATTATTATTGATTATTGCCATGATAACTACCTCTACTGTCACAGCTGTATATATGAATGTTTTAAAATTTTATCAGGAATAAAATAAGTAATTTATTTATGGTTGAGTATATTTATTTTTATTGAAAATAAATATAATATAACGCTCATTAAAATAGATGAAATTTATATTATTTTTTAATGAATTCAATTTGTTATAAAAAAAAATTACCAATATTCTGTTATAAAATAAATTATTATCATTTTATGAGATGGTTTAACAAAATTAAATTTATTTTTGTTCTATTAAAAATAAGTTAATTTAAACATTGACGGTTTATATAATTAATATCATAAGTTAATATATATTTACCGATAATAAAATCCATGGAATGCTAATAACGCTATGCCGTAAAAAATACCTGTTGTAACAGGTATTTTCACGTCGACTGGCGATATTTATACTTTTCTGGCTGGCCGATGCGGCTTTTGGCAGGAACCTGTCGCGCGGATGTAGTCTGATTATTGTTGTCCAGCGCGTGCCTTTTCGGCTGGCCGGCAGGTGGCTAACTATTGCGCCTGATTAGTTCATTAAGGCTATCTGTGGCGGCGGTAATATTTTTTTCACCCGTCTCAAGTAATTTGTTAAATTTTGTCGCAAAGCCAGTGTTTGTTCCGTCACCGGCGAGAAAACTGATGACCTGAGCAGGATTTTCCGCCAGTACTTTTTGCAGTTTGCTGTCATCGACAGCCAGACTGATTTTATTATTTTTTAATTCAACAGAAATACCAAGGCTGTTTAATGAATTAACGTTTCCTGTGCCGAACTTGCTACCAAGGCTGTTATTTAAATTACCCTGCAGCATTTTTAGCATCGCATTAGCAATCAGGGGTCCATTATCAGGAGAAGGACTGTAACCTGGTTTTACCGGAATATATCTGGTTACGGCATAGTAGGTATCGAGAAATTTATTATAGGCATTAACAAAGTCTTTCACGTTATCTGCGGATACACCTGGTTTTTGTAATATTTCAATGACACTCTTCAGTTCACCCACCACTGTACTTACCGTTTCCATGGCTTCTAACTGGCGCTCGTATTCGTCCTTCCCGGATTTTGCCGCCTTAATACTGGTTGTTTCCTTACTGGTGGAATATGACACGGGATTAATTGTTACCATGGTGACATCCTCCGAAATAATCTACTATGAAGACTGTTTTCATGTTATCTGCCATCATTTTTTAATCATAAGATACATGATGAAAATAAATGTCATATAACGCTCATTTTTATTTTATGCCATTTTACTGGAGAAGTTGTTAATTAAATTAATAGAGTGATATACCAGTGCTGGTCTGATGCAGGAAAAAACGGTGATTTATTTTTATGATTTAAACAGATAAATAAATAGAATAAATGCCTGCCAGGTATTATATGTTTTTTAACATAAATTTGCTGATTACCGCAGTAAAAAATACGTATTACTGTACGGTCATTGAGATAGTAATGTTAATTAAAATTAACGGGATAGTTATCCGTTATGCTGCAGTCCCATTTCTACCTGTTCCGGCCAGTTTTTAGCCCAGGCTTCAAAACCACCATCAATGCTATAGACAGTTGCAAAACCCTGATTTAATAAATATTGAGCCACTCCCTGGCTACTGTGGCCATGATAACACATGACCATAATGGGTTTTTCGAAAATAGTGCTCTGTATCAGGCAAGGTAAACTGTCATGATTTAAATGAAATGCGCCGGGTACGTGTCCGGCAGCAAAGCTTTGCGCGTCACGAATATCGACCATCAGGGCGCTACTGTTCTGACAGTGGGCATAGGCCTCGTTGACGCTGATGGCTTTAAATTGTTCCATTGACTGACTTACCCTCACAGTGGAGATAAATACAGGGTTAATGCTGCGTATTCTGCTGATGTCTTCCCTGCGTGGTGACTGCATTACCATGGTATTATCTGTCTTTTAGCACTGAGTTAACAAATAAATTATGCAAAAAAATCAATAAAATGAATGGGCACCACGTTGATGTTCGGTCAGATCTCTGACGCCTGTCAGCTCCGAAAAGTTCTTCATCAGTTCTTTTTCAATGCCCTCTTTCAGCGTTACATCAACCATTGAGCAGCCATTACAGCCTCCACCGAAACGCACAATCGCTACCCCTTCTTCAGTTATTTCTATCAGAGTAACACGCCCACCATGGCTTGCCAGTTGTGGATTGATTTGTGACTGCAGTAAATATTCCACTCGCTCTGCCAGAGGTGCATCTTCGCTCACTTTACGCATTTTGGCATTCGGTGCTTTTAGGGTCAGTTGCGAGCCCAGCTGATCGGTAACGAAATCGATTTCTGCATCTTTCAGGTAGGGTTCGCTGAGTTTGTCTGTGTAGGCAGACAGTTTGTCAAATTTCATTTCAATGTCATCAGGCTCAACAGTGTCAGGTGGGCAGTATGAAACACCACATTCTGCTGTTACTGTTCCTGGGTTGATGACAAATACGCGAATTTGCGTGCCTTTTTCCTGGCTTTCCAGCAGCCTGGCAAAGTGTGACTGTGCGGCCTCTGTTATCGTTATCATGATCTTCTCTTATAAATGTAGTTAACTGTCCTGACTTATCATACCCCTGTCATTTCGCTAACGACAAGTTACGGCAGATACACCACACCTGAATCGATGCAACTCCCTGTGACAATAACAGTTTGCTGATTTCAGTCACGGTACTTGTGGTTGTCACCACATCATCCAGCAGGGCAACATGCTGCCCGACAAGGGATTGCGACAGGTAAAATGCAGCCTGTAAGTTACGCCTGCGCGCGGCCGCTGACAACAGTCTTTGTGCAGGTGTGGCACGTAAACGCTGTAACGTATCCTGGTGATAAGCGCAGCCAAGCCACCGGGCAAGTGGCCGGGCAATCAGATCACACTGATTAAAGCCGCGCTGCCAGCAGCGTCTGTGGTGTAGTGGAACACAGAGAATTCTGTCTGGTTTGCTCACCTGGCCGGCAGAATAAGCCTGCCACCAGTTTAACCATAGCAGACGTGCCAGTAAGGATGCCAGTTCCGTCGCTTTACTGAATTTTAATTTTTGTACCCATGTACTAAAGGGTGGGCAGTAGTCACCAACAAAGGTTATGCTTTGCCAGTACGGTTGCTGTCCTAAGCAACGACCACACAATAGCCTGCCTTGCGTTGAAGGTAAGCCACAACGCAGGCAGCAGGGTGGTAATTTCGGCAGATGCTGCAGGCAGAAACTGCATATGCCGTGTGATGGTATGGCGAGTGACAGTCGGCATAGCCGGCATTGACTGGTGATTTTTATCATCTGCTTTCCTGATTATCACACCAACAGGAGGATAACTGATGACACAGCTTTACTGGCATAGTTGTGGTACAGGAAAACCTGATCTTGTGCTACTGCATGGCTGGGGAATGAATGCACAGATCTGGCACTGCATGCAAAACAGACTTGCTGCGCATTTTCGTGTGCATGTAGTGGATTTACCAGGCTATGGTCGCAGCAGCCAGTATGGCGCTCTGTCTTTGTCAGAGGTAGTTGATGAATTATTAGCGCATGCTCCCAGGCGGGCATTTTGGCTGGGATGGTCAATGGGTGGTCTCGTGGCCTGTCAGATAGCACTACGCAACCCGGAACGCGTTTGTGGGATTATCACTGTCAGTTCTTCACCCTGTTTTCTTGCTAACGGCGATTGGCCTGGCATTCACCCTCAGGTCCTCGATGCATTTGCAGAGCAGCTTTATGTTGATTATGAACGCACAGTAGAACGCTTTCTGTCATTGCAGATACACGGAATTGACAGTGCCCGTAAGGACTTGCGGTTATTGAAATCGATGATGTTCAAACTACCTATGCCAGCAGTGGCGGTGATGACTGCCGGGCTTGATATTCTGCGTACCACGGATCTGCGCGTAGCACTGGCAGGGTGTACTTTGCCTTTTTTGCGTATTTATGGCCGCCTGGATGGTCTGGTCCCCTGGCAGGTAGCACAGCGCCTGGATAATGACTGGCCACAGACACGCTCTGTGATGATGCATAATACGGCACATGCCCCCTTTATTTCGCATCCCGATGATTTTTCGACAATACTGATTGCATTTCTGTCCTCTTCAGGATAGACGCACAGACCGTCAGGCGTATTGTGATTATCTGAAATGAGCGCATTGCCTGTTCTGATGCCTGTTACAGCCGATGTAACATACGTCGCAGGGGCTCTGCGGCGCCCCATAATAGCTGATCACCTACCGTAAAAGCTGACAGATATTCCGGTCCCATGTTCAACTTACGTAAGCGACCAACAGGTATATTTAGTGTGCCGCTTACTGCCGTGGGTGTCAGTGCCTGCATGGTCAGTGCGCGATCATTGGGGATAATATTAACCCAGCGGTTATGACTTGCCAGTATCTGCTCAATTTCTGCCAGGGGAATTTTTTTTTTCAGTTTCAGCGTAAACGCCTGACTGTGGCAGCGCAGGGCACCGATGCGCACACAGAGACCATCTACTGGGATAACATCACGGGTAGCAAGAATTTTGTTCGTTTCAGCCTGTCCTTTCCATTCTTCACGACTCTGGCCATTATCCAGCTGACTGTCTATCCATGGGATAAGGCTGGCGGCAAGAGGCACACCAAAATTATCTACAGGTAACGTATCATTGCGTGCGGCCAGGGTAACCTGACGTTCAATGTCGAGAATATCTGCTGCCGGATAGTTGAGTGGCTTTGCCACCGTTGCGTGCAGTATGCCCATTTGTAACAGTAATTCACGCATGTGGCGGGCTCCACCGCCGGATGCGGCCTGATAGGTGGCCACTGATACCCAGTCCAGCAGATTATGGGCAAACAGACCGCCTAGTGCCATCAGCATCAGGCTAACGGTACAGTTACCACCTGCAAAGGTTTTTATTCCCTTCTCGAGGCCCTGCTGGATGACGGCGTGGTTTACTGGATCGAGGATAATGAGTGCTTCATCTTGCATACGTAGTGCGGAAGCAGCATCTAACCAGTAGCCCTGCCAGCCTGCATTACGCAAATGGGGATATATACTGTTGGTATAATCACTCCCCTGACAGGTTATCACCACATCCAGTGCAAGCAGTGCATCGAGGTTAGCGGCATCCTGTAATATATTTTCCCTGCCGGCAAAAGCAGGACCAGCCGCGCCGGGCTGTGAAGTAGAAAAAAACACAGCATCGATGTGGTTAAAATCTCCTTCTTCCTGCATGCGCTGCATCAGTACTGAGCCCACCATGCCTCGCCAGCCGACAAACCCTACTTTTTTCATAAAAATTATCCTGTTATAAGAATAAGTTGCATTGTATCAGTATTGACAGAATGAAAAATAACCATCAGCGGCAAAAGCAATTATAACCTCAGTTAGGGATAAGTAGAGAATGTTGTTATTCTTTCAGCTTACGGGTCAGCGTATTAGAAATGTAACCCCTGTCAGCATAAAGCCTGCCCCAGAGCCTCATGGCCATGTCACGAAAGACACGATGACGCTTAATGCGCAGTCTGTGACAGACAGCGGCGGGTGTGGAGTCTGCCATTGAGATACCTGAGCATTTTCCCTTAAGGGTGTCAAAGAAGGCATGGAGTGCCACAGCATAGCGTGGCAGGAGTTCAACACACCGTGAATAAGAAGGCAGGCCAGGAAATTCAGCCCTGAGGTGCTGATACGCGTGGTTCAGCCAGAATGATTTAAACTGCCGGTAACGGAGCTGGTGAAACAGCATAACCAGAATCATCAGCTCTGCCAGGGACAGACAGCAGGGACGCAGACGCTGCCTTTCACCCTCACTCAGCAGTCTGACATTGCATTCTGGTGCAAATTTTTTACTAAAATCGTCCATACGGCAGTAAGGTTTTGATTATCGCGGAATATGGGGCACTCATCCCTTCTGCGTCAACAGGTTAACCGCATTAACTTCCAGTCCTTATCCCGCACTCAGGTTTTTTCTTGTTTTGCCTGCAGGATAGCGACTGTTCAGGGGATAGCTCTCTGCCCACAGACGGTTAAATTCTTTCGCTACTGAATTTTTGGCAAATCCAGTTATCGTTTGTTTTGATGCTAATTTTGATACATAATAACATTAAATTTTATGCGGAGAATTTCCTGATGCGTACTACTGTGACTATTGACGATGCTCTCTACGAAAAAGCCCTGGAAATGGCCGATCCCCATATGGAAAAATCAGACATTTTTCGGGAAGCTATCAAGACCTTCATACGGGTACAGGCAGCCAGGCGCCTCGCTGCTCTGGGCGGAACAATGCCTGATATGCAGGATGTGTCTCGTCGTCGCGAGGAGCCATTCTCACAATGAATGTGCTTATTGATACCTCGGTGTGGATAGATCATTTCCGTCGCGGCAACGAGGCGCTGGTTAACCTCATCGATCTTTCCCTTGCTCTGATTCACCCAATGATCATACTTGAAATTGCATGCGGAACGCCGCCATCACCCCGCATCCAGACTCTGAACAACATCACTCTTTTGCAGTCCTGCAATCAGGCGAGTATGAGTGAAGTCATGGAATTTATTGAGCGTGAAAAATTATATGGGCTGGGGTGTGGGTTAGTGGACATGGTGCTGTTGGCATCGACACTCATTACGCCAGATACCCGGTTATGGACGCTTGATAAACGCCTTGCACAATTAGCCGGGCGTTTTGGTGCAGCCCATCGGCCGCCATTACATTAAACGGGTGCTGGTTAAATTGAAGAACTGAAAGGCGGCATGGTGATGCCTTCCCAGTGTGACCGGGCTGTTGTTCACAAGCACCTGATTTGTGGTTTCAAAAATCTTCATCAACCTCAGTTCGGAATAAGTAGAGAGTGTGGTGGTTGTGAATTTGAATAAGTGACATCCAGCTCTGGTTTTGATGGAGCAGGGCAGTAAGCAACGATCCCTGCAAGTAAATTGACGATAAAATTACCGGGTGAACGATGGCGGGTATGCGCAATCTGACTCAGATTTTTCAGCGGGTCAAAGACAGTTTCGATGAGGGAGCGCTTTCGCAGTAAGGCCCTGCCATATTCAGTATGCAGAGCCGGTTTCATATTTCTCCGGGTCCGCGTGATTAAATCAATTCCCTATTCTTTCAGCTTACGGGTCAGCGTATTCGAAATGTAACCCCTGTCAGCATAAAGCCTGCCCCAGAGCCTCATGGCCATGTCACGAAAGACACGATGACGCTTAATACGCAGTCTGTGACAGACAGCAGGGACGCAGACGCTGCCTTTTACCCTCGCTCAGCAGCCTGGAAAAACTGTAAAACATGGCTGGTCAGGCAGAGGAGTGATTATGCAGGCTGAAATGAGACTGTCTTATCATGGTTATTCTGTTATTGTTATCAACGGCCAGCCTGTGTGCTGGCCATTGTTACCGCCAGGTTACTTTACGGTCTTTTTGTTTATCGCCTGCAGATAAAGCATATCCAGTGCGACAGTAGCGGCAGCGAGTGCCGTAATATCGCCACTATCAAAAGCGGGAGAAACTTCGACCAGATCCATACCGACAATATTCAGTGATTGCAGGCCACGCAGTAATTTCAGGGCACGGTCGCTGCTAAGCCCGCCAGCCACTGGCGTGCCGGTGCCGGGTGCGAAAGCGGGATCCAGGCAGTCAATATCAAAGGTCAGATAAACAGGCAGTTCCCCTGCCGTTTTATGGATTGTTGCCAGTAATTTGTCAATGGGGCAATCATTCACCATGGCAGCATCGAGGACAGTAAAGCCTTCTGCGGCATCATGTTCGGTACGGATACCAATCTGTACCGAATGCGCTGGATCGATAAGGTTTTCGCGCGGAGCATGGTAAAACATTGTGCCGTGATCAAACTTGCTGCCTTTTGCATAGGTATCGCTATGAGCATCAAAATGAACGAGTGCCATTTTGCCAAAAAAGCGCTCATGGGCGCGTAGCAGTGGCAAACTGATGGAGTGATCGCCTCCGAAGCACAGTAAACGCTTACCCGCACTGAGCAGCCTTTCGGCATGTGCCTGTAGTTTGTTATTCATGTCCTCGGCATCACCAAAGTTAAACACCAGATCACCGCAGTCCACTATGTTGAGACTATCATGTAGATTGAAATTCCATGGCCAGCGTTTTTCTTCCCATGCAAGATGTGTCGATATCTGACGGATGGCTGCTGGCCCCTGGCGGCAGCCAGCACGGCCAGAGGTGGCCATATCAAAAGGTATTCCAGTGATTACCCAGTCTGCATCACTGTTCCAGGGTTGAAAGTTCAGCGGCAGACGCAGGAATCCGAAGGCATTGGAAATCAGAGAATTATCTGGCTGGTTATCCAGAGTGTTGATGTGCATGGTACCGCTTCCTTACATTACGTTTATCGTTGTCGTGTTATGATTCTGTTGCAGCGAAAAAATCTGCAGGATTATTCACCTTCCAGGTAGGTATAACCATAGAGACCGGCTTCAAATTCTGCCAGAAACTGTGTCTGCAGTTTCTTATCGAGATCAGTCTGTTTGACCTGATTACAGAAATGGGTCAGTAATACCTGCGGATCCAGCTGCACGTACTGCAGCATGTCGGCCACTGTGTCTCCTTCATCTGTCTGTTCAGTGGTCACATTACCTTCAGGGGAAACAAAAACATTAACGGCAGCAGTATCGCCGAACAGGTTGTGCATGTTACCTAAAATTTCCTGATAGGCCCCCACCATAAAAAAGCCCAGCGGAGGAGGATTCTGTGGATCATACGGGGGCATCAGTAAGGTTGTCGTTATTCCGTCACCATCGATATAATGCTCAATAATGCCGTCTGAATCACAGGTGATATCCAGCAAAACGGCCCGGCGTTCCGCCGGCTTATTCAATCCTTTTAGTGGCAAGACCGGGAACAGCTGATCGATTCCCCAGGCATCAGGCATGGACTGAAACAGTGAAAAATTAACGTACAGCTTATCGGCCATACGTTCCTGAAGTTCATCAATGATGGGGCGGTGTGCACGGCTGTTAACATCGAGTTGCTGTTGAATTTTATTACAGATATTCAAGTAAAGCTGTTCCGCCCAGGCGCGCTGGGTGAGATCCAGAATGCCATGGGCATACTGCGTGTGTACGTCCTGTAAATCCATCTGACTGTCGTGGAACCACTCGCGCAGCGAACGGTTATTTTCTGTCGTGGCCTGCATTCCCTGCCAGGTATCCCACAGACTACTCAGTGCACGTGGAGCATTATCACAGGGGGCTTCAGGCTCACTAAATTCATTGCGCTCCACACCGATAATATTAGACACCAGCACAGTATGATGGGCCGTCACCGCACGACCCGATTCAGTGATTACGGTAGGATGCGGCAGACCCTGTTCATTACAGGCATCACCAATGCTCCAGATAACATTGTTAGCGTATTCATTCAGGCCATAATTCACTGAGCAATCGGACTGAGATCGCGTTCCTTCATAATCCACCCCAAGGCCACCGCCTACATCGAAACATTGGATGGTTACACCCAGTTTATGAAGTTCAACGTAAAAACGTGCCGCTTCACGTACACCGGTGGCAATATCACGAATATTAGCTATCTGCGATCCCAGATGAAAATGCAGCAGTTGCAGGCTGCCCAGTCTGTCAGCGTTACGCAACATTTCAACTAATTGCAGTACCTGGGTAGCAGACAGGCCAAATTTCGATTTTTCGCCCCCACTGGCCTGCCATTTACCGGAACCCTGTGAGGCCAGACGGGCACGCACGCCCAGGCGTGGTATTACATTCAGGCGTGCAGCTTCTTCCAGTACCATATTGATTTCTGACATTTTTTCAATCACCAGATAGACTCTGTGACCGAGTTTTTCACCAATCAGTGCCAGACGAATGTATTCACGATCCTTGTAACCGTTACAGACAATAACAGAACGGGTCATTCCTGCATGGGCCAGTACTGCCATCATTTCTGCTTTTGAACCGGCTTCCAGCCCTAAAGGTTCACCGGAATGAACTAATGCTTCAATGACCCTGCGATGCTGGTTGACTTTGATGGGATAAACCAGAAAATAGTCGCCCTGATAGCCAAATGATTCGCGTGCCTGGTGAAATGCAGCATTAATCGAACGCAGGCGATGTTGCAGAATTTGTGGAAAACAAAATAACGCAGGTAAGCGTTGTCCCCGCTTCTGTTGCATTTCATGGACTAATAGAGCCAGATCAACCTGTGCCGCAGGCACATCGGGATCCGGGCAGACACTGATATGGCCGAGCTCATTAACACCATAATAATTGCCACCCCACCAGGCCACATTGTAAGTAGAGGGACGTGACATGTTGCGGGTACTGACATCATTCATTTTGTTCTCCTGCCGGTAATTCCGGCAAAGCCTGGTTTGTCTTAATACGGACGAATGGATTTAGGGCGCTAATGGTAGAGCTTCTGTTGATTATTTTCACGCAAAGTATAGTGCCTGTGGAAACAAATATGTTGCCAGGTTATCAGAGCCGGTGTGAAATCTACTATACCCTTCGTCTTTGAAGCTGCAGCTGTGTTGGCTGCGAACACTCACCCCAATCACATAGCGGGCCTGGGCTCATGGGGGATTCGCTTTCCTGCCGCCTTGCTGCAATTCGAAATACTTTGGATATATATGTTTTAAAAACAACGTCCTTAAGTCAGGGTCTGGGGAAAATAGTCGATGGTTAGTGATTAGCATGCAGGTATTACCTGCATGAAATTTCACCTCCTGATGGGTATTATGGAAACCATTAGCATCCGCTTAAAAAATATTGGTAATCATGATAAGAACTGATTTATAGTAGCCGTCCAGATGTTAAAACGTCTAAAATAAAGACAGAAAACAGTACTGATAGCATTTTTTTGGGCTCCTGTCTGCAATGTCCTGTTATGAATTATATTAACAGTCTCAAATCATTGTTAATCTATGCGGTTGAAAGTAAAAAATTAAGGTAACAATACAATGGCTAACTATCTCTTTACCTCTGAGTCAGTATCAGAAGGGCATCCGGATAAAATTGCAGATCAAATTTCTGATGCAGTGCTTGATGCTATCCTGAGTCAGGATCTACAGGCGCGGGTTGCCTGTGAAACTTTTGTGAAAACCGGCATGGTTCTGGTGGGTGGAGAAATTACCACCAGTGCGTGGGTTGATATCGAAGAGATAACACGCCGTACCCTGCGTGAGATTGGTTATGTTAATTCTGACATGGGCTTTGACGCCAATTCCTGTGCTGTACTCAGTGCCATTGGTAAACAGTCTGTAGATATCAACCAGGGTGTTGATCGTGCTGATCCTCTGGCACAGGGGGCGGGTGATCAGGGGTTGATGTTTGGCTATGCCACCAGTGAAACGGATATCCTGATGCCAGCACCCATCACATACGCACATCGTCTTGTCCAGCGTCAGTCGGAAGTACGTAAAGCAGGGAAACTTCCCTGGCTGCGTCCTGATGCGAAAAGCCAGGTAACTTTTCAATATGTTGATGACAAAATAACCGGTATTGATACTGTGGTACTGTCCACACAGCATGCAGAAGAGGTGAATCAGTCAACGCTGCAGGAAGCCGTGATGGAAGAAATCATTAAACCTGTTCTGCCCTCAGAGTGGCTGAGTACCAGCACGAAATACTTTATTAATCCAACCGGGCGTTTTGTGATTGGCGGCCCCATGGGTGACTGTGGCTTGACCGGGCGTAAAATTATTGTTGATAGCTATGGTGGACAGGCCCGTCATGGCGGCGGTGCTTTTTCGGGTAAGGATCCTTCAAAAGTTGATCGTTCTGGCGCTTACGCGGCGCGTTATGTAGCAAAAAATATTGTTGCTGCAGGTCTGGCAGAACGCTGTGAGGTGCAGATTTCTTACGCTATTGGTATTGCAGAACCCACCTCAATCATGGTTGAGACGTTTAATACCGGTAAAATCTCATCCGAACAATTAACCCTAATGGTGCGTGAGTTTTTTGATCTACGTCCATGGGGATTGATTAACATGTTGAATCTATTGCAACCCATTTATCGCCAGACAGCAACATATGGCCATTTTGGTCGTGAACAATTTCCCTGGGAACGGACTGATAAAGCTGATCTGCTGCGTCATACCGCGGGTCTGGCATGAACAAGCTGCTGTTATTTTAACAACCCGGCACATAATTCAAGCCTGGAAGTGATACTTTCAGGCCTGATTGTGCTATTCCAGTTATATGGTTATCTGGATGCGTTCCAGGTTAACAGCAAACCACCCTTTCAGGAAGATTTTTTCTGCGTGTTATCATCACCTTCGTTGTTGCAGGTGCCTGTTACCAGTTAAATGATAATACCCATGACTGTGCCACGCAGGCGTTTTTTTTTGCTCTACCAGAGTCAGACTGATGCGTATACCCCGTATTTATCATCCTGAACCGTTGCAGGCTCATACTGACGTTGTTCTTTCGGCAGAAGCTTTTCATCATCTGAGTCGGGTGCTGCGTATGAAAGAAGGTCAGCAGCTGGTGTTGTTTGATGGCAGTAATCAGATATTTAATGCCAGTATCATTTTGCTGGATAAGAAGACAGCCATCGCAGGGCTTGCTGATGCGGTGGTGCAGGACAGGGAATCACCACTAGATCTGCATCTTGGGCAGGTTATTTCGCGTGGTGAAAGAATGGAATTTACTATTCAGAAGTCGGTAGAGCTCGGTGTTGCTACTATTACGCCTTTGTTTTCTGAATACTGTGGTGTTAAGTTTGATGATGCACGTTTGGTGAAAAAAATACAGCAGTGGCAGAGCATTGCTATTGCTGCCTGTGAGCAATGTGGTCGTAACCGAGTCCCCGTAATACGCCCCGCCATACCTCTGGCCAGCTGGTGCTGCTGGCAGGATAATTCACTTAAAGTGAATCTGCATCCCGGGGCCGGCCAGCATATCAACAAATTGCCGCCCTTATCCAATAATAAGATACGCCTGTTAATTGGCCCTGAAGGGGGGTTATCTGTTGATGAAATTGCCATGACCCGCTGTCATGGATTTGTAGAGGTGTTGTTGGGACCGCGTATATTGCGTACAGAAACAGCAGCACTGGCTGCAATCACTGCGTTGCAGGTCAGGTTCGGTGATTTGGGTTAAGGGGAAATATGATAAAACTGGGCATTGTGATGGATCCAATTGGGTCTATCAATATAAAGAAAGACAGTAGTTTTGCCATGTTATTGGAAGCACAAAAGCGTGGCTGGGCGTTGTATTATATGGAGATGAATTCTCTCAGTCTGCGTAATGGCGAGGCCCGTGGGCACGCCCGCTTGCTGAGTGTACAGGATGATGCGGATAACTGGTATCAGTTTGGTGAGATGCAAAAAATTGCACTACACGAGCTGGATATCATTCTGATGCGCAAGGATCCTCCGTTTAATACAGAATTTATCTATGCAACGTCCATTCTGGAACGTGCAGAGATGAAAGGAGCCCTGGTTATTAATAAACCACAAAGTCTGCGTGACTGTAATGAAAAGCTTTTTACTGCCTGGTTTCCCGAGCTGACACCGGATACCCTGGTGAGCCGTGATATCACCCTTATCCGCGAATTTTATCAACAGCATGGTGATATCATTTTAAAACCGTTAGATGGCATGGGGGGAGCATCAGTGTTTCGCATTAAACAGGATGATCCTAATTTTTCTGTTGTCGTTGAAACGTTGACGCAACATGGCCATTTTTTTTGTATGGCGCAAAAATTTTTACCTGAGATTCAACAGGGCGATAAACGTGTGCTGGTGGTCGATGGTGAGCCTGTTCCCTTGTGTCTGGCACGGATTCCTTCACCTGGTGAAACGCGCGGTAATCTTGCCGCGGGTGGGCGTGGTGAGGTTCGTTCTCTCAGTGAGCGTGACTGGCATATTGCCCGTACTGTGGCGCCGGTATTAAAACAAAAAGGGCTGATGTTTGTTGGCCTTGACATTATTGGTGATAATCTCACGGAAATTAATGTCACCAGCCCCACCTGTATACGTGAAATTGAAGCAGTTTTGGGACAATCGTCCATTACGAGTCCGTTGATGGATGCCATTACAAAACGGTTGCAGAGCCCATTATCAGTATAAATTGTTTGATAATGAATTCTTTTACACAGTTCAGGTGAATGCAATGGAAGATATTGACGTAATTGACATAGTAAACGATTCAAGCCACTGGCTGGACGCACATCAGGATTTTATTGTGCAGAGTGTCATCAATGCTGCCAGCGCTGTGCTGATTGCCGTTGCGGGATTTTTTCTGGCAAAGGTCATTGCAGGCTCTGTGGGCAGGGTAATGAAATTACATGATGTTGAGCCTACAGTCGCCGACTTTTTATCAGCCATGCTGCGTTACAGTGTTCTGGCATTTACGCTGGTGGCGGTATTGGGGTGTTTTGGTGTCCAGACAGCATCGATAATTGCCGTAATCGGTGCGGCGGGTCTGGCAGTAGGCCTGGCATTGCAGGGGTCCTTGTCTAACGTTGCAGCGGGAATTATGTTGGTGCTTCTGCGGCCGTTTCGTTGCGGAGAATATGTGGACGCAGGTGGTGCCATGGGAACAGTCACGCAGGTGCAGATTTTTTCCACTACGCTCTGTACCCCTGATGGTAAACTTATTGTAATACCTAATAGCAAAATTGTTGCTAACAACATTATTAATTTTACTCGTGAGCCTGAGTGTCGTACTGATATGATAATTGACGTTGCTTATCATGCTGATATCGATGTCGTCAAAAAAGTATTGGGTGGTGTGATTGCTGCTGATAAGCGCGTGGTGCATGACAGAGGAGTGACTATTCGTCTGAATGCAATGACGGCTGCTTCACTCAGTTTTATTGTGTCAGTGTGGACGCGGCACCATGATGCTCAGGAGGTATTCTGGGATTTAATGGAGAATTTTAAGCGTGTGCTGGACGCCAATAACCTGAATATTGCCTAAATTCTGGTGTATCGCGCTATAAGAAATAGTCATTATTTAGCAAAGTACCCTGCTTTTTATTGCCTGAAAGATTTTTTTCAGTGTCTGATAGTGTGAGCTGTCAGTTGTCGTTTTTCAGATACTGATTTTGCATACTTAACGGTGGAACTTTTTTTTAACCAAGTGATTGTATTAACATACGATGAATTTACAACATCATTTTCTTATTGCCATGCCGTCTTTACTGGAGCCTCAGTTCAGGCGTGCCGTAATTTATATCTGCGAGCATAATGCAGAAGGTGCCATGGGGCTTGTGGTTAATAAACCTATGGAAAAAATTACTATAGAAAGTATTTTGCATAAGTTAAGGATAACCCCTACGCCCAGAGATCCGGACATTTCTCTGGCAAAGCCAGTTTTTGCCGGTGGTCCTCTGGCAGATGATCGCGGTTTTATTCTGCATACACCCCAGGAAGGTTTCGGCTCCAGTATACAGATATCTCCTGATACCATGATAACAACATCCAAAGATGTGCTGGCCACCCTCGGTACAGCACAACAGCCACCTGACGTACTGCTGGCATTGGGCTATGCAGGATGGCAGCAGGGGCAGCTGGAAAAGGAAGTGCGCAATAATGTCTGGTTGACAATTGAAGCTGATACGCAGATTTTGTTCCATACTCCTGCCGCCAGGCGTTGGCGTAAAGCAGCCAGTAAACTCGGTATTGATATGCTGAGGGTAGCTCTCCATGCAGGGCATGCCTGATGATCCACCATCGAACTCTGCTTGCCTTTGATTTTGGTACCAAAAGTATGGGTGTTGCTATTGGCCAGGAGGTAACAGGTACTGCACGTGCTCTGGGTGCAATTAAAGTTCACTCAGGTACACCTGACTGGCAAAAAATAGAGAAATTACTTAAAGAGTGGCAACCTGATTTGGTGGTAGTAGGATTACCCCTCAACATGGATGGCAGTGAACAGCCTTTAACTACCTGTGTGCGTGATTTTGCCGATGATTTTGAGGGCAGATTTGGTGTAAAGCCTCTCCTGCACGACGAACGGCTGACTACAGTTGAGGCGCGTGCCGGGCTTTTTGACAAAGGGGGTTATCGTGCACTGGATAAAGGGCGTGTTGATGCAGCATCAGCAGTGATTATTCTCGAAAGCTGGTTTGCACAGTATTCATCTGCAGTGAATTCATGACAGACTCCGACAACAGTCCCTGTTTCTGACGTTGTTCAAGCCCCTGGGCAAATGTCTGCATACCACATTGAGCACTGGTTTGCAGGATGTTTTGTAACTGGTGAGTCTTACCTTCCCTGATAAGATTGCAGACTGCAGGGGTATTGGTGAGAATTTCAAAAATGGCTACCTGCCCCCCTCCCTGTTTTGGCAGCAGTTTTTGTGCGATAACCGCCAGCAGATTACCTGCTATCTGGGCCTGAATATGAATTTTTTCCTGTGCGGGAAAAACACTCACCAGCCTCTCTGGTGCCTGTGTGGCGCTAGCGGTATGTAACGTTGCCAGTACTAAATGGCCGGTTTCTGCAACTGTCAGCGCCAGACGAATGCTGTCTGCGTCGCGTAATTCTCCTACTAAAATGATATCCGGATCTTCACGTAACAGAGCATGTAATCCCTCCGCCAGGGAATGCGTGTGACACCCTAATTCCCTCTGTTGTATCAGACAATGCTGGCTTGTATGGATAAATTCTATGGGGTCTTCCAGGGTTATGATATGTTTCTGGCATTGTTGATTTATGGCATGAATTATTGCCGCCAGTGTTGTTGATTTACCACTGCCGGTGGGGCCACTGACCAGAATCAGGCCGTTTTTCTGCATCATCAGCGTTGCTGATGATTGCCGGAATATGGAGAGATTCCAGTGTCGGGCAGTTTGCTGGCAGCAGGCGAAAAGTCAATGAAAGCCCTCGTTGTTGATAGAAAAAATGGCCACGAAGCCGTGTGTTACCCGGTAGCTGACAGGCAAAATCAATATGATGATGTTGCTGTAAGGAGCAACGCTGAGTATCATTCAACAGCTGCTGACACAGCGTTTCCATCCATTGCTGACTGACAGGAGAACAGGTCATGCAAAAATGCAGGTCGCCTGTAATACGCATGACAGGAAGATGGCCCACACAAAAGTGCAGATCGGATGCATTTTGCTTTACACTACGTTCAACAAATTCATTGATATTCATTTCATCCTCCCCGAGGTTATATGAGTACTGTTCAGCAAAACCTCCTTTCTGTCAGGGAGCGTATTGCCACTATTGCGCAAGGTTGTGCACGTTCTCCACAAGAAGTGACATTACTTGCAGTGAGTAAAAACAAATCCGTGGCAGCTATCGAAGCAGCTATTGCTGCCGGACAGCGTGCGTTTGGTGAAAGTTATCTTCAGGAAGCCATGGAGAAAAAGCGCTATTTTGTGCAACATGCTGAACTGGAATGGCATTTTATTGGCCAGCTGCAGTCCAATAAAAGTAAACTGGTCGCTGAAAATTTTGACTGGTGTCATACTGTTGACCGTCTTAAAATTGCCCAAAGATTAAGCGTTCAGCGTCCGCTGACTAAAACTGCTTTGAATATTCTTATTCAAATCAATAGCAATAATGCAGTACGGAAATCAGGCATCAGTCTGGATGAATTACCCGACTTTGCTGCCAGTATTTATCTTCTGCCCCAATTGCAGTTACGTGGCTTAATGATGATTCCTGCAATCGAAAAGGACTATTCACGTCAGCTGGCAGCCTTTGAACGCATCCACCAGGCTTTTTTAACATTAAAGGTGCACTATCCATGGATTGATACCCTGTCCATGGGAATGACGGATGACATGGTAGCGGCCATCCGTGCAGGTAGTACGTTAGTGCGCATTGGCAGGGCAATTTTTGGCGAACGCGATGCAGCTCTCCCAGCCTGTTCATTTAACCGGAGGTAATGGTCTTGCAATACCGGAAAATCACTTTCCTTGGTGCGGGTAATATGGCACGCGCCATGATAACCGGGCTGGTTAATGCAGGTTATCCTGCATCATTAATTAGCGTGTGTGCTCCTTCAGCGTTGAACAGAGACGCACTGGCTGAGCAATTTGGTATTACCAGTAGTCACGATAATGTGGGTTTTTCCCAGCATGCGGATGTTATCGTGCTGGCTGTCAAACCCCAGATTATGGCGGATGTCTGCCAGCTGTTACGCACAAACGTTAATTTGTCAAACAAACTGATTCTGTCGATAGCGGCAGGCATATCTCTTGCGCGTTTTGACAGATTACTGGGTGCCCGACTCAGCCTGATTCGCATTATGCCAAACAGTCCGGCAATGGCAGGTGAAGGGATGAGTGGCTTATTTGCGTCACCGGGAGTCAGTCTGCCGGACAGAGATTTTACCAGTGCATTAATGAGTACTACAGGCAGAATTTGCTGGCTGGATTCTGAGGAAGATATCAATATTATGACAGCGGCGGCGGGCAGTGCGCCTGCCTATTTTTTCCTGTTTATGGACGCCATACAGCAGGAAGCACAGCATCTTGGTTTTACTGCGAAGACTGCACGTCTGGTTGTGCAACAGACAGTATCGGGTGTTGCTGCAGTCGTTGCCGCCAATCCGGATATGCCTTTATCAACGCTATGCGCGCAGGTCACGTCTGCCGGAGGAACAACGGCAGAAGCGTTGCGTGTGTTTCATGAACAGAAACTGGCTGACACGGTTTCAAAAGCCATGCGGGCGGTGATGACACGGGCACAGGAAATGGAAAAACTGTTTTAGCGAGGGAGGAATACCTCAGTATTGGCCAGGCTTATGGTCAGATTATTTTAAAAAAATCATGACTATCATGAAATTAAGGGAAATACCATGTTTTTTACGCTGACTTTTCTGGTCAAAACTGTCATTGATATTTACGTTATGCTGTTATTGTTGCGTATCTGGATGCAGTGGGTGCGCAGTGATTTCTACAATCCATTTTCTCAATTTGTTGTCAAGATGACGCAGCCAGTTGTGGGTCCACTGCGGCGTATTATTCCTTCATGGGGATCTTTTGACAGTGCCTCTTTTTTGCTGGCATTCCTGTTAATGACTGTCAAGTGCTCATTGTTACTGATGATTCAGGGTGGAAGTCTGACGTTACATTCTTATACGTTGTTATTGGGAATGTTAGCACTGCTAAAATCTATGGGTTATCTGGTTTTCTGGACCATGATAGTGCGTGTATTGATGAGCTGGATAAGTCATGGTAACGGCCCGATGGATGCGGTCTTGTATCAATTGACAGAGCCGTTAATGTCACCGTTACGTCGTATTATTCCCGTGGTGGCAGGAATCGATTTTACCACGACGGTCGTGATACTCATCCTGTATCTGTTAAATTATCTGGGCATGGATCTATTTGGTGGCATCTGGCTGCTGCTTTGAATATACCCTTCGTCTTGCAAGTTGCAGCCGCGTTGGCTGCGAATAGTCACCTCAATCACATAGCTTGTCTATGCTCATGGGGATGCCTGTTTTTGCCGCCTTGCTGCAACCTGGAATACTTTGGGCATACAACCCCCTTTATTGATTTTTCATCGACAGGTAGCGGAACATGAAAGATATTGTTTTGGCGACCGCCAGTGCAGGAAAACTGCGTGAGTTCGCTGCGAGCCTGGCTGATTGTGGCTTGCAGGCTATACCTCAGACAGCATTAGGTGTGTCACCGGTTAGTGAAACGGGATTGACGTTTATCGAAAATGCGCTTATCAAGGCGCGTCATGCTGCAAAAATGACCGGTATGGCGGCGATTGCGGATGATTCTGGCCTGACAGTAGACGCCCTGAAAGGGGCTCCTGGAATTTATTCTGCGCGTTATGCGGGAGAAAATGCCAGCGATGAGGAAAATTGCCGGCAGTTACTGCTGGCGTTGCAGCACGTTCCTGAGGGACAGCGACAGGCGCAGTTTCATTGTGTGCTGGTGTACCTTAGCCACGCGGATTCTCCTGTGCCTCAGGTATTTCATGGCTGCTGGCACGGTAGTATTGCCAGGCAGGCATCAGGCCAGGGAGGATTTGGTTACGATCCGCTATTCTTTATCCCGGCATTGCATTGTAGCGCAGCACAATTAGACGTTTTTCAGAAAAATACCCTTTCTCATCGTGGCCAGGCACTCAGACAGCTGATACAGGCGTTTAGCAGCGACCATGCATAGACTACCTCCGTTAAGCCTTTATATTCATGTGCCATGGTGTGTAAAAAAATGCCCCTATTGTGATTTTAATTCACATGCGTTAAAGGGGGAGCTTGCGGAAAACGACTATGTCACCCATCTGATGGCTGATCTGGATGCTGATCTGCCACTGGTTTTGGGGCGCGCTATCAGCAGCATTTTTATTGGCGGTGGGACACCCAGCCTGCTCAGTGCTGAGGCTGTGCAACGACTGCTGGATGCCGTGCGTATGCGCGTATCCCTGACTGATGACGTTGAAATCACACTGGAAGCCAATCCCGGCACTGTTGACGCAGAGCGCTTTGCCGGTTATCAGCGTGCGGGTGTTAATCGCCTGTCTATTGGCGTACAAAGCCTGAATGCACAAAAGCTTGAACAGCTTGGGCGCATTCACTCCCCACAGCATGCAATATGTGCTGCCAGACTGGCAGAATCGTTAGCATTTAATGTCAATCTTGACCTTATGCATGGCCTGCCAGACCAGACTCTCGAAGAGGCGCTTGATGATTTGCACCAGATAGTAGCACTGAGCCCCGCGCACATTTCCTGGTATCAACTCACCATTGAACCTAACACCGCTTTTCATGCAAGGCCGCCAGTGCTGCCGCATGAGGACATTTTGTGGGAAATCGGGCAACAGGGCCATGAAAAGCTACTGGCTGCAGGCTACCAACAGTATGAAATTTCTGCCTATGCCAGACCTGGTTATCAGTGTCGGCATAACCTTAATTACTGGCGTTTTGGTGATTATCTGGGTATTGGTTGTGGTGCCCATGGCAAAATCACGTTATGTGACGGGCGCATTGTTCGTAGAATAAAAAACCGGCACCCGGTTACATTTATGCAGGGCCGTTACCTGGATAAACACTATCAGGTTGACATTGCGGATCGGCCGTTTGAATTTTTTATGAATCGTTTTCGTTTACTGGAAGAGACACTTAGGAGTGACTTTTCCCGACTCACCGGGCTTACGGAATGTCACATTCGTGTGCAACTGGATGCTGCAAAGAAGAAAGGCTGGCTGCAGGAAACAGAGGAATACTGGCAGGTGACTGAGCAGGGCAGGTGGTTTCTGAATTCATTACTGACGTTGTTTCTGTAGTCTGTTTTATAAAAAAACTACTTATTTGATCGCTTTTTTATTTTGCAATCCCCAAAAACACGGCCAGGCAGCGCTCAACCTGTAGCAACGTATCTGCATCAATGCGTCCGAAGGCCAGCCCTGCTTTATCATGCCTGACAGTCATGACCTGGTCCACCATCACCTGTGACGGTTTTTGTAAACCATTTTCTGCGTTCGGTTGTACGGTGACACGAAGCAACGGAGCGACAACAAGCGTACTGGTTACGGGTAGCACGGTAATACTTGCGTGTTTGCTAAACTGATCAACCTGAATGACTAAGGCCGGCCTGGGTTTGCCGAAGTCGCCCTGCATGGAGATAGTCACAAGGTCACCACGCATTATTCCGTCCAGCCATCCACATCTTTTATAGATTCATCCATAAATTGCTGCATAGACGTGTCGTGCCTGTCCGCCTGAGCAACCAGGCGACACTGACGGCGGCATTCCTCAGCAAAGCCAGGACTGCGGGTGTCCGGAACCCAGATTTGCATCAGGCGAAGCCCTGCCATACGCAGCGCGCTGCGATGCTTTTTAACGCGTGTATTTACATGTGTAGTGGCCAGGGTCCAGCTCCTGTTATTTATTCGTTACATGTAACAAGGTATACGAAATACTTGTTACATATAACACTGACCTGGTAGCAGGAGAAAGGCTTACATGGCATTATCAGCAACGCTGTTATCATGCAGCATCCTGCAGGGAAGAGAGGATATTAGCATTTTCATCGCTTCAGACAGGGATACGTCATGGGCAAAAGAAGAAAAAAGCAAACAGGCATAATCTGTCAATGTTCTGAAGTTTTTGCTCAAACTGCAGCCGACCGCATGACTCTGTGCATAGCTCTTGCGCTTAATGCTGCGATGTTCATTATCGGTCTGGGGGCAGGTTTATGGGCGCAATCAAACAGCCTCGTGGCCGACGCGTTCGACATGCTATCCGATGCATCGGCCTGTGGACTTGCATTGATGGCTGCCTCACGTAGCACAGTATTCAAGCGCCACGCGGCGCGCTGGAGCGGAGCGTTGCTGCTGATTTCTGGTATTGGTATCATTTTAGACGCAATACGGCGCGCCTTGTATGGCAGTGAACCATCTGGGATGATGATGATGGTGTTTTCGCTGGCTTCCCTGACGGTTAATGTCAGCGTGCTCAGCATGCTGCGTAAGTTCCGGCATAGTGAAGTACATTTGCGTACCATCTGGATATTCACACACATGGATGTTATCGCCAATATAGCGGTCTTCTTATCCGGTTTCCTTGTCTGGCTAACAGGCCTGTATGCGCTGGATCTGCTCACAGGTTGCGCTATTGGTTGGTATGTTATCAGAGAAGCCATAACAATTCTGCGTGAGACAACATGATACCAATACCAGACTGAGCTTATTTGTTGTTTTTGCTGGCGCAGCCAGCCAGCGTTTTATTTACCCGCACCCTATACTGACCTGATGTTTCACATTCTCAGTAGCGGGTTACTATTTTACTCACTAAGGGATTATAGTCATGTCACCTGCTTATATTGACCATGTATCTTACCAGCCTCAATATGTAGAAGCTGCGCCAGCGATGTATACAGATAAGTGTCTGGCGCTTTACAAAAAAATGGCAGATAAGCCCATTGATTCGTTACTCTACGAGCCGCAATGGGTGGATATTGCCACATCCACTTATCTGGTAATGAAGCAGGATGTTCTTGCCGAAACCCCACAGGCAATGCAGGCTGTGCGTGCTCTTTATCAGGTAGAAGATAAACTACGCAACGTGATGGGTGGCAATAATGAGCCTCTTCCCTACACGGAAGGGGTATGGAAATTGCTGATTCCAAAGAAAGGTTTTAGCGATCACCTGAATATTCAGGGCAACTTTATGCTACGTCAGGGATACAGTGTGCATCCTGAAGAGCTGGAACAGGCTAAACAGGAGCTGGCGACGCAACAGGCACAAAATGCAGAATTTTTAGCGCTATTGCCCTATGTACAGCTTGAAAAGCAGACAGATGGCCCATCGATTTGTATGCTACATGTGGGTCCTTACAGTGCAGAAGGTGAAAGCTTCAAACGTATGACTGAATTTGCCAGAGAGCGTGGCTGGAAAAAGCGGGGAGAATTTCACCGTGAAGTCTATCTGAGAGATGCACAGGTAGAGCAGGATGCTAAAAACTTTCACACTATTTTATATATGTTTGTAACTAAGATTTAATGGGAATTTAATACCCTGTATCTCTATTAAACAAAAAACAGCGTATGCGCGACTCCAGCATTCAGCAAGATTTAGCAGTGCAGCAGTGCCTTTTTTAAGCTTTGCACAAATTCTTACGGTGAAAGCTGGAGTCGCAGCATATGTAAAACCAGCGCCCCAGGAAATAGCGTTCTCATGAAACAATCAATGTCAATTTTTTGGTTCAGGCAAGACTTACGCCTTGCAGATAATCCCGGGCTCATAGAAGCGGCGAGATCAGGAAAAATATTGCCTGTCTACCTGTTAGATGATTCAAGTCCGGCTCCATTTCACATGGGCGGGGCAGGTAAAATTTATTTACACCATTCCTTGGCCAGCTTAAACCAATCATTAAATAATAATCTGAATTTATACGTGGGAGATCCAAAAGAAATCATTTTTCAATTGATAAAAAAATATGACATTGAAAATGTATTCTGGAATCGTTGTTATGAGCCATGGCGTATATCGGATGATATAATTATTGAAAAATGGCTTAGCGATATAAAAGTCAATTATGCCGCTTTTAACGCATCTTATCTGTGGAAACCCGAGTCAATTAAAAAAGAAGATGGGTCTTATTATAAAGTTTTTAGCGCCTACAAAAGAAAGGTGTATTTTTTAGAGCCAGAAAAACCTTTGCCAAAACCAGAAAATTTTAATTTAATAAAAGACAATAGTAATACAACAACACTGAATGATTTACGCTTAATTCCCAATCATTCCTGGCAAAATAACATCACAGATAATTGGTGTTTTGGAGAGGATGCTGCTCACAATAAATTAGAAAATTTTATAAAATGCGGTTTATCAGAATATAAAACAGGTAGAGATTATCCCGCCAATGATCACACTTCAAAATTATCTGCGAATCTTCACTTCGGTGAAGTATCACCAAATCAAATCTGGCAATCTGTAAATAATATTGGCAGATGTTATGCTGGTGAAAATGACGTAGAGCACTTTTTAAATGAACTGATTTGGCGCGAATTTTCCTGTTACCTTATGACTCATTTTAAGAATCTGCCCGCGGATAATTTTCAAAGTAAATTTAATGCATTTCCCTGGGGACATAATCAGTTACTTTTTAACGCATGGAAAACTGGCATGACGGGATATCCCATCGTCGATGCAGGCATGCGCGAGCTCTGGCAGACTGGCTATATGCACAATCGGGTTCGAATGATTGTTTCGTCATTTTTGGTTAAAAATTTGATGATCCATTGGCACTATGGCAGGGACTGGTTTTGGGATTGTCTGGTAGATGCAGATCTTGCCAATAACAGTGCAAGCTGGCAGTGGGTTGCTGGATGTGGTGTCGATGCTGCACCCTATTTTAGGATTTTCAATCCCATTACTCAGGGGGAGAAATTTGATAAAAATGGCGATTACACCAGAAAATTTGTTCCTGAATTAAAACATCTTTGTAATAACTATTTATTTAAACCATGGACTGCTCCTCAACATGTACTGGAATCAGCGGGCATAGTTCCAGGTAAAACTTACCCCAGCCCTGTTGTGGACCTGGCAACGTCAAGAAATAAAGCACTTGAGGCATATAAAAAATTATGATTAAAAAAATAACCATTTTTGGTAATGGCTATGTATCAAAATGTTTAAGCCAAAAACTCAATAGCCTCGGATGGACTATTTGCTGCACATCAAGAAAAGTTGCTTTAGGCTCGCCTGTTACGCATGGAAATATCACAGTAATAAATTTTCTTGATCCAGACTTGCCTGCAATAATTAACTCATCAATGGTAATATTAAGTACTGTCCCACCAGATAATGGCATTATTGATCCGGTGTTACAAACCTACGGTGATATCCTGTCAACAGGGCAGTTCGACTGGGCAGGTTATCTTTCATCAACAAGTGTCTATGGTAACCATCATGGTGCCTGGGTTGATGAAGAAACAGAATGCGCACCTGGTAATGAAAAATCTAAAAAAAGATTACTTGCTGAAAAGCAGTGGTTGGATCTTTATTTTGCAGCTAAATTACCCGTTCATATTTTACGTCTGTCTGGTATTTATGGACCAGGAAGAAACTGCTTAGAAGATATACTGATGGGTAAAGATTTTACCATAGTAAAAGAAAATCAGTATTTTTCCAGAATTCATATTGAAGATATATTAACAGCAATTATTGCTTCAATAGCGTTACCAACACCTGGTGAAATATACAATATTAGCGATGATGAGCCATCACGAATTGACGTAGTGCAGCAATTTGGGGCTAACCTGCTGGGAAAAAATAAGTTAAAAGAAATGCCAATAGAAGCAGCGGTTTTGTCAGAACAGGCTCAGCTGTTTTTTCAGGACAGCAAAAAAGTAAGCAGTAATAAAATTGTGCAAAAGTTAAAGGTTCACTGGCAGTACCCCAATTATCGTTTGGGGCTACTGACTGGGTGTCTGCCGTATTTATCGCAATCAGATTAATTACTGTTTATCTGTCAATTGTATTGCCATATATAAAAGTTTAAGTAACTGGCAAATAAAATCCATAATAGATAGGGAATCATTAATAGCGACACTGATCGGGCCTGCGTATATCCCAGGTAAATAATCATGCTAACCGCGCTATCCATAGCGAGTAAAACTATGAGCGAAAAGCCAGTTAAGTGATAGCGAAAAAATAACGGTGTCCAGCTCCAGTTGAGTAGTAACGCGATAATATATAAGTGCTTGATAAGCCTTAAATGAAAAAACGATGGCCTGTTCCAGATTATCCAGCCACAAATGGCAATTATCGTATATAAAAAAGTCCACGCGATTGGAAACACATAATTTGCCGGTGTAAGGGATGAGCGGTTTAAGGTGTTATACCAGGTAGCAATCTCGGTTTTTGTTAATGATCCAATGATCGATCCAGTAGCTATCAGTAAAGAGATCCATATAATTAAAGAGATATAATGTTGATATTGTTTTTTCATAGATAATCCGCATCATACTGTTGCAATAAGTAGATCCGCCAGCCGGTTAGCATGAAACCATACCTGCTCAATACGTGAAGCTTCACACCAGTCACCGGTTGCAGCAAGATTACTGTTCCAGTCAATATAGCTGCCTGATTTCTGAGTTCGTTCAACAATCGCATACCGCCAGCGATGGGTGGAAATATAATCAGCGTCTTTGGTGTCAATTCCAGTCACACGGTTAAATTCGAATAGTAAAGACTTTTGTATTTCATCGATATCTTTATCAATATTTTCTTCTGCCCACTCATTTCTTGAATGGATGACGAGGCATGTCACTGCTTTATCACGACCGGGCTTACTGGAGTTAACGGATATCCATGCTAAGGGATTAGCGCTTACTCTTGCAGCAATCCATGCTTTATCCCAAGGCTTATTAAAACCTAACATTAACGCGTAGCAGCCTTGCATTTTCACCAAACGCAGTGGATCACTTTTTTGAACATGGGAAGAAAAAAGATGCAGTGTTTGCACAGGTGGTGCAGTAGACATCACATAGTCAAAATATCCAAGAGCATGGCCGTCTTTATTATACAGTTGCCAACCTGTGCCATGTTGCTTTCCTGGCGGTATAACTTCACAACGTGTGCGTACATTCAATCCACTGGAAAGCTCTTTACACAAGCTATTCATATTGGGAGTGAAAACAAAGCGCGGTTCATGGCATAGCTGTTCAGTTTCTGTGTTGCCGCTTTCCAGATGAATGATTTTGCCTTGCCATTCAGCTATAGTTCCCGAGGCAAGATAAGGCGTTATAAATGTCTTGAATGCAGGAGTACGTACCGTGAAATATTGTGCACCATGATCAAATAAAAATGGACCCGCGTAGCGTGTACTCATGCGTCCGCCAACACCATTTGCTTTTTCGAACAGGGTAACCTCTGTCTTTTTTGACAGCTTTTGAGCGAGGATCACTCCTGATATACCTGATCCGATAATGGCAATACGTTTCATCGCAACGTTACTCCTGCAAAGATAACAGACATAATGACAGGGGAAGTGGCCGGCATTGTTGCAAACAGCGATATTTCTACTGCGAGTAAATTGGGAGAAATTATTCTGGCATTGTGGTAAAGCAGGATGCTGAACTGAGACGCAATGGGACAAGGGTTGCTATCCCCGGTTATCGTGTTACCGACTATTGTGCCGGGTTTAAACACGCCAGCATCGCATTACTAATGCTCTCCAGGCTTACTCAGACCGCCTTCCTGCCGAAGGCGGGCGACTTCTGAGATAAACCATCATGTGGATAACCATCTTTGATGGCTATCCGGTTGCAGGTGTTGGTTACTGGTTTAGGGTGTCTGAAAACACGCTGTTGTCTGACATATGCCAGCAGCTGTTATGCAAAAAATACTGGTTCATCCACCAGACATTTTACCTGCCTCAGGCTTATTCACTCCCCCTGTTGCGCTATTGTTGTGCGCCGCCAGTTGTGTATCGAGCTTTTCTATATAATTATTGATGGCGTCTTCTCTATAGAAAAATAACTGCCCGAACTCTCTGCCGACAATTTTTTCTGACTCCAGCACTTTTGTCATGTGATCACCGGGTATACCTTCCATGTAATTGCCCTTTTGGGCAAAAAGCTCAACAAAACGCCTGGCATAAACTTCACCCTCCGGTGCATCCTTTCTGTATATACACACCACATGCATAAAAGCATTCCCTCTGCGCGGAAATATCACGGAGCCAATTTCAGGCAGCGCTAACATCGCGTGTAATTCCGGTGACAGCAGCGTATTTACCGAAAATTGCCCCATAGGACGTATCCCTGAAAGTACGGTACTCCAGCTTGTTTCTGTTGTGTGTGCTTCCTGTGGGTCTATTTTTCTCAAATTGATGCATGGGGAATAAATTTTCTGCATTTCTGCAGCGACATTGGCCTTTCTGGAAAAATAATCGGGTAAAAAGAATGCGGTCTGTCGATTCATGCCGGCAGCATACTGTTTATCAAATTCATTAAGTGGTTCATCAAAATATTGCTGTTTACACTCAGGATGCAGCGCTGTTATCAATGCAGCAGGGCTGTTATGTTCAAGCGGATGACCATGCTGAGGCTGATTGCTGACTGGAGAAATAATCATGATAATTTTCCCTGAAATGATGACAAATAAAAGCGGATTTTCTGAACATGACTGCATCCAGGTCAGCGGAGAACAATATGGCCACTCATTCCATGGTGTGGCCGGGCACATTTTTTCAGTACGTGGCGGTTTGCCTTCATTGCCAGGGGAGTAACGTTTTTCAGCATGGCTTTGTTTAATAACACAGGGAGGTCACAGGCCTTGTTGAATGATGGCATCGTGGCAGGCTTTTTAATTAAAGGTATCGCCAGCCAGTCATTCAGTCTGTGTCTTGAGTGAACAGCGTTACATATAACCATAAGCACTCGCCTGGCAAGGAAACGTAAAGGTATATCGATCAACTGTTGACTAGGAAAAAAGCTCAGTAAGTGCCAGATTATGCAGCAGAAAATCCCTTATCTGCGTTGAGATAATCTGGCACAAATTAATCATGATATCAATAAAAAATCGCGTTATTTGCAGCAGAGGAAATGAAAAAGAAAGCAGCTATTCTTCCACAGGGGATCAGCGCTAACGTCATGGTTTGTGCAGCCCCTTTCATGACAAATTCATCCTTATTACCAGCCAGGCGTCGGGGGTGCATAAAGGGGCGGCTATAGATGCCAGTTCAGCTTCTGTGGCAGTACGTATAATCAGTGCATGTTAATACAGGTAATCAATTTTTCATGATGGATAATAGCTGCATCATCTTTCAGCTGCGCTGATTTAGTCTACTTTGCTATTTTATTCAATTTCTTCATCAATGACGCGATCGCAGTCAGCAGTCCAGTGAACGCCAGTTACCACTACTATATTGCATAATTCTTGAATTCTTTGTTTATAGCTATTTATTACACAGGTTGTTTCCTTACATTGGTTTTTTTTTGCGATCCATTTTTTTTGTTCTTTTTTCATTTTATTTATATTCAGGCCAAAATTAGGGCTGTAAAGACGATTTTTGTAGGTATCCATCAATAAACCATCGAGTTGACCAATTTCTTTCTGCGTACAGGCAGCTATTTCTGCAAAACAGGACGCTTTTGCGCAATTAAAACTGACTTCATACTCCTGGAGGATAGAAATTGCCTGCGGATGAGTAAAAGCAAGGAGAGGACAAGGTAGAAAAAACAGTAATAATGCATGAAAAGTTTTCATTGAAGCTAATCTATGAAAAGAAAGTTAACCAGAACAATATACCGCTTTTTAAGCAAGGCGGTAAAAGATTATTCAGACAAGCAATCTACACCCTGTTATGGCCATTTATCAGCATGGATAGTACTTTTGATGCAGTCCTTGTGCAGGTGCGTGGCCAGATATCAGAATGATACCGTCAGCGCGGGCGCATGATGTGCGTAGAATTATCAATCAGAGGCGAGAGGCTATTGCCAGTGGGTTGAACTCAATATTATTACGTTTTCCAGTGGGCTCTTCGATGAAGATCTGGCAGTCTCTTAATCCTGAAATACTGCTTTATTTAAAATAGTTAATTAAATTAGAATATTAAAGACTACGCATTCCAATTGTCACACGGCGTGTGAATCAATATCTTCAATTAAAAAAATAACAAAAAGGATTTTTATGCCTGCCATAACACATGCTACACCGCAACCTGATGATACCTTGTTAAAAACATTATATGATCTTGATACCTTACATGATGAAGTTCATTTGTCTTGTAATAAACTTGATTTTATTTGTCATACTCTTCGTGAGATGCGTTCACTTTTTGCGGATATAGAAACAATATATCATTCATATTATTCCCGTGACACATCATTAATTAATGCAGCTAAAAAACTACAAAATGAATTTGATAATGACAGTCATTGTCTGCGACATGCAAGTAATTGCTTCCAGGTACATGAAAACCATGTCAAGCCGCAGGCAACCATAATAGATTGCACAATAGAGGAAGCAAAATTTCGTCGTATCCTCGATCCTTCATTAAATGAATATACCCCCAGGTCTAATCAAATCGCTTATGAGCAAATCTATTCTAAGATAACAAGTCGGTATGCCGATTTTAATCACGCTACAGAAAGCGGTTACCGAAATAGCAACGGTATTACCTCCCATATAGAGGGAATTTCAAAGAAAAGCCTTATTGGTGCTCTGATGCACATCAGAGATAATGAATGCTTGCTAAAAGAATGTCGTAGTAATTCGCGTAGCGCACCTTTTTTCGATAAATTCTATTTAATGAGCAATCAGGAGCAGGGATGGAATTTGCGTCTGCATTTTTTTAATGCCAAAAGCAATGGATTGGGAGGAGAAGATTCGCCTCATTATCATCGCTGGACGCTTGCAAGCTGGGTAGTGTCAGGAGGATATTGCAATCGAAATTACCGCGAAGAAGAGACAGCAAATCATAGTTCTCAGCATATTTACGATAAATATCAGCTTGCACCCACAGGTACTCAGGGGGCATCTGACAGTCGTAACGTACAACTTCTTGGTCAAAAAGCGATGATTCCTGTCAAGGCTGAAATTTATGACAGGGATAGCCTTAATCACTTTCCAATTGCAATGTCTCATAGCGTCCAGACAATGCCGGACCATTTTGGTTCAACGGTAACACTTGCTCATACCGCTAAGAGTCAGCATGCCAATTCATTTTCCTTCAAAAAGACCAGGGAGCTTGGAGATAATCTTAATTCTCTGCCAGAAAAAAGGGCAGATAACGATCCTAAATTTAACGAAAAATTAGATAATGCCATTGTTACTCTTCAGATTTTAAAGCTTCAGGATGAACTGAAAAGCATTTTCGAGATGAAGTGGGAAAATGGAGGAAAACTGACTCAATATGAATGCGAGCATCAATATGATAGTTATGAACGTAATTACGTTGAAACGTCTCTACTGAGTGCGCTGGCAATTTATAAGATGGAAAAAGCGAATAATCTCCCCCATCGCGAATTTTCCTCACAGACCGTTGAATTTCTGGATAAATCGCTGGCTTGTATCAATCAGGCAGCTCTGGACAGGCTTATTGAAACTAATCAGGCTAACATAGCAGAAGGTTTATTTAGTGTTGAGGTATTTAGCAGCAATGAGCAGCTGATGTCAAAATTTGATCAGCAGTTTATTGATGGCCTGGACAGACGTTCTTGATGGTGACGAGAGGGCGTATATAAAATATGCAGGGCGTCGATTCCATAAATAGTAGTATTAAGTTTTTTCCAGGGTGATTTGCTACAGGATTAATAATACGTTGCAATCTGCCGGCTTTCACAGCCGGCAAGCAACAGCCCGAATTGACGCACTTTTTGCCAGCCTGCGTAGCTTACATCGAGGCAGAATTTTTTGCATGAAGAAGAATTATTATGTTAACTAAATAATTTAAATATAATCTTGTTAATGAATTTCACGTTAAATAGTATTAATTTGATTTAATCACTTATTATTTACATAAACGGATATGTAGTATTTTACTTTATTTATCTGTTAAAATAACTGCGCCAATGAATTATATAAAATAAAAAATATTTTAAAAAATAACATGAATTAAAAAATGATAGTAATTTATTTATTGACTCACTATATATTTAAATTTAATTAATTTTAATAAACAGATACTGTTTTTCTTGCGGTCAAAATTTTTGTAGCAGTGGTTCATTAAAAATCATGTAATCAGAAGAAACTGCTATACTGAGTTATGATCATAATAAAATGAAATAAAACAATGGCATGGTCTGCAAAACAATATCTGCTTTTTGAAGATGAACGTACGCGTCCGGTACATGATTTACTTGCTGCAATTCCTCATATAGACGCCCGTCATGTGATTGATATCGGTTGTGGTCCTGGTAATTCAACCGAGCTTCTTGCGGCGCGTTTCCCGGGTGCGGCAGTCAGGGCACTGGATAACTCTTTAAATATGATACAGGCTGCGCGTCAGCGATTGCCACAGATCCGCTTTGATGTTATCAACATTGCAGACTGGAACGAGACTGGTCCTTTCGATGTTATTCTGGCCAACGCGGTCCTTCAATGGTTGCCTGATCATAGTGCTTTGTTTCCAGCTATTATCTCTAAGCTTAGTCATGGTGGATGCCTGGCCGTTCAAATGCCAGACAATCTTGCAGAGCCCGCTCATCAATTAATGTACGAAATTGCAAATAATGGCCCATGGGCAGATAAGCTAAAAGATATCGCGCAGATGCGTGCTCCTGTATATGGAGCAGACTGGTATTTTGAAAAAATAGGATCCTATTGTGCCAGGCTGGATATCTGGCGCACGACTTATTATCATCCCCTGGCTGGTGGTAGTGCAGCAATTGTGGAATGGTTTAAAGGGAGCAGTCTGGCCCCTTTTTTATCCGTTCTTAGTGATGATGAACGGGCACAATATCTTGATAGTTATACTAAAGCCTTAGCAGACGCTTATTCTGTTTCTGCACAGGGTAAGGTTATTCTGCCTTTTCCGCGATTATTTATTCTTGGCATACGTTGACTGCTCACTACCCTAAAGGGCGATGCTTCCTGTTTTACGAACTACAATCAGCGATGAAACCACTGTGGTAAGCTCCATGATTCAGCTTATAGCTTTGTTTGCATAAGGCCTGTGCTCAATACTGATCGAGTGCTTTTTTGCTATGTAGCTTTTTAATTTTTTAGCATTTCAATGAATTTTATTCAGTTAATTTATTGTTTTTATGTTAAAAATTACAAAAATCATATGAAAAATAGTGAACGAACCTGGTGAATATTGTTGTCATGGAGAAATTATGGGTGTTTCAATTTCATATACTACCTTGCATGCATTAATGGTTACTGATCAACACGGAGAATCACCGAAAGCTGGAGCAGAGCAAAGCAAGGCAAGCTCTGCCAGTGATTACCCGGAAGAATTCAATTCTGCACAGCATGTATCAACTGCAAGTAATAGCAAAAAGATTAGCCTTGCTGAGCACTTTGCGCTGAAAAATATGATATTTGCAGGGCCGCAAAAAGCTCACCCTGATTTTCCGGTAAATACTAATTTTATCAATTGTGCTGTCACACAGGGATGTGTTCACTATTCCAGTCATGATGGGGCATTGGCTATGCAGCCAGAATCTGCTTTCCCTGAGCAACTGACCATGACGGAGCCCGTGAATCACGTACCGGATTTTACGCCTGTCGTTGTCACCGAAAATACCGTTCATCAGCTATTTGCTGAGGGTAATATCTTATTTCATGCAATGAATACTCCATCGCTGGAAGATTTGGTCGATAATCGCAATCCAACTTATTGCACTGAACTTCTCCAGGCACTTAAGGATGATAATGTGCAGGCTTTATCGATGACCGCCTTGAGCAGGGGACACAGTGTTGCCACCTATCGTGGGACTGGAATCATGATTAACGCAGCAGCCATTGAGCCACGCCTGATTGCCAGGGGAGATGCCAATTCCTGCACAACATCTGATAATAGTATTACCGGGCAGAGTGATTTTAATGATATTCAGACCCTGCAGAAATATATCCGCGAAACGCCATTAAACCAGCGACCGGCAATGAACGAAGTGAAAGGTGACTTCAGGCGTGATGCTGTTGCCGGACTGGCATTCCGGGTCAGTGTGGCGCGCACCCAGGAAGAGCGAAAGCGGGAAAATAATCAGGCGTTTTTACAACTATCCTTGTTGCAGAAATATGTTAAAGAGAATCTTGGCATAGACTGTCACATCTATAGCTACCAGTCTGGCACTGGTGAACTGAAGCTTATCGGCAAAGTAGAAGACAGGAAACACTATGTCATGGCTACTCTGCTGAGTGGATTCGCTACTGAGCAGCGCGAGACCCTGAAAACACGCGTTGGCTGGTAAACGTATCTCCAAAAGATGCTGTTGAATTAATTCAGTATCTTCCAGTGGGACAGGTCATCCAGCTTTGAATTCACTCTTCCAGATCAGGAAGACGCTCCATGCCCTCACCCTGAGCGAGAAATTCCCGGGCCAGGCATGGTTGGTGTTTCCTGGCGACCCTGTTCAATACCTTGCTGGCCTCCTCTCTGTTCATGCGGTTGTGGGATAACACTAAAGACATATTGATGTTGATTCACTGAACTGAATTAAAGCGTGAGTACATGCTGCTGTTAGGATAATTAAATTCCCTGTTCTGACCTGCAGTTTTGGCATTATCTGCCATAAATTTCTCGAGCTGACCATGAAAACTCACATCAGCCTTAGCATAGTTTCCGGGGAATATATTGCCCACACTGTGCTGCTGTGAATCGATCGTTGGATCTTCGTAACGCACGATTTTGAATAAGCATGCTCCGCTTTGTGGTAGCGAAGATTCATGGCGATATTTTTCCACTGCATCACAAAACCCACAGGGGGATTTAGATCCTGACAGATACGCAGGCACAATACCTTGCTGTCGTAAAGGTTCACTGCATTGCTCATACAGGACTTGCTGTTTATCCCGGATATATTCAATCACTCTCTGCTCTGCATGTACATCGCCAACACTGCCTGCCGGCAAAGGGGCCATTCTTATGTTATTGTTATTGTTTTGCAAAGCAGTACGCAGGTTATTCAGAAAAGTGGTAGTCTTTGCAGTTTCTGTCGCATCACATCCGTTCGTGGCTTTCTTTAAAAAGGTTTTGAACGCCGCATCATTAGTAACAAAGTCATGCAACTGATCAGGATGTCGCGTCCGTTGTGAATATTTTATATCTGCTTTTTTCTCTCCTGTTATTTTCATTGCTGGTAGATTTAAGTCTTGCTTGAAAAAGTCAGTCATCATAGTAAGCATATGACTGTCATCCTGCGCATTACTGCCAATAATCAGCTGCTCTCCCACCAGCCCTGACTGAATTTCAGGGGTATAACGCGCGCTATCCTTAGTGCCAGATATGCTATCATTCAACATTAACAATGTTGAGGCTATCCACCGCTGCACCTGTATCACCGCGGCGCACCCTTTATAGCTAATTTGCGTATCAACGGGTAGTTCCACCTGCATGGTACTATTTATCGCATTAATTAACTCCTTTTTATCCATCTGCTGTTTAGCAGACGCCTGGCTGTTAATGTCCGCCAGTGCACCCTCTCCAACATTATGAACTTCCCCTGATTGAAAAAAACCAGAGGCTCCTGGTGGAGGCAGCATATATTCCCGTAATACAGGTGTGCTGACGGTAACAGGAGGTGCAGATGCAACGGCGGTATTGGCCTGCGCGGTCGTACTGACTTTAGTGGAATGAGCAGATTTTTTACCTTTTTTTCCACCCCCGGGCAGAGCGCCTTCATCGCGGTGCACGTATAACGAACTGCTACAGTTAT
>CAZROT010000010.1:0-69703 GCA_964601895.1 uncultured Yersinia sp. | reverse complement strand
CCTATCGTTCCTACGTTTATATGCGGTTTCTTTCGTTCAAATTTTTCTTTAGACATTAGCAATCCCTCTAAGAAGATACGGGATGGGTGGTTTCCACCACATCAATCAACCAGCGAGTATATACTTACTGATATTTATAACAACGAGAAAAGAAGGTTCAGATAACGAGAAAATACGATATGGTGCTGATAGGCAGACTTGAACTGCCGACCTCACCCTTACCAAGGGTGTGCTCTACCGGCTGAGCTATATCAGCACATTCTGGAGCGGGCAGTGGGAATCGAACCCACATCATCAGCTTGGAAGGCTGAGGTAATAGCCATTATACGATGCCCGCATCATTGAAACACGGTGATTTACTTCCATCTCACTCTGTAAATCGTGCTGACTTGTGGAGTAAGCATGTTTATTTCTTTACTTCATATTGCACGTTATATCTCTGGTTTTAAAGAACGCAAACCAGGGAAAAATCTGGTGGTGGGGGAAGGATTCGAACCTTCGAAGTCTGTGACGGCAGATTTACAGTCTGCTCCCTTTGACCGCTCGGGAACCCCACCTGAGTAATAAAATCAACATTTAACGCTGTATCAGAGCAAAGGTGTTAAACCTTATGGTTACCGAAGGCATTTCAATCGATAAAGCGAATTACACCAATATCAGCTGCTGCGCATTCTAGGTAGCACAGCAGCGCTATGCAACAAAAAAATAGCGCCACGCGCATTTTCGCTCATAAAATACGCATTTTTACCCTCTGCTGTATTAAAATTACGCGATGAGTAAGCAAAAGAAGATAGTTTATTTCATAAATAGTGTTATCAGCGAAGTACTTTGCTATCCATGCGCCAGCACAGGTTTTACATCAATAATTCAGCCCATTTTTCACCCGGGCTGAATACCTGCGCATCTATGCCTGTATGGGGATAACCGCTATGAGTAACACAACAGAAAAGATAATCGCAAAGAAAGCGCTAAAACTGATAAAAAGGCCTGTTACTAACAATAAGCCATCTATAATATATGCAACTTATTCCACAAGATGGCCCTTAAATGCTCGCTATCCTGTGTGGCGCCCAACAGAACCCAGCTTATGATAAAACAAGAACAGACTCTGACAACGCCTTACCTGGAATTTACACGTACTCAATGGGCAGCCTTACGTAATTCAGTACCTCTTACCCTGACAGAAAAAGATGTTCTTAATCTTAAAGGAATTAACGAAGCGCTCTCGTTAGACGAAGTGGCACAAATTTACCTGCCACTATCACGGCTGCTGAATTTTTACATCAGCGCTAATTTACGTCGCCAGACAGCGCTGGAACAGTTTCTTGGTACTCAGGGACAAAAAGTCCCCTATATTATCAGCATTGCAGGAAGTGTCGCAGTAGGGAAAAGTACCACGGCTCGCCTGTTACAGGCATTACTAAGCCGATGGCCGGAACATCGTAGCGTAGCCCTGGTGACTACCGATGGATTTCTTCATTCCAATCATGTACTGAATGAACGCGGGTTAATGAAAAAAAAAGGATTTCCGCAATCCTATAACATGCACGGTTTAGTGAAATTTGTTTCTGATATAAAATCAGGTGCTAACGCGGTCACTACGCCCGTTTATTCCCATTTACTTTATGATATTGTGCCAGGAAAGAGTAAAACGATAGAGCGGCCTGATATTCTCATTTTAGAAGGCCTTAACGTATTACAAAGTGGGATGAATTACCCTCATGATCCACATCGGGTTTTTGTTTCAGATTTTGTTGATTTCTCAATATATGTCGACGCGCCAGAAGAATTATTACAAGACTGGTATATCAATCGCTTCCTGCAGTTCAGGCAGGGCGCATTTTCGCATCCAGATTCATATTTTCATCATTATGCACAGTTATCTGAAGCTAATGCCGTAAAGATAGCTTCGCAATTATGGAAAGAAATTAATGGGTTAAATCTGAAAGAAAATATCTTACCTACACGTGAGCGTGCCAGCCTGATTATGACCAAAAGTGCCAATCACGCAGTAAATTGCGTAAGATTAAGAAAATAAAATCATCAGAGTCTTTACTACATAAGCTTATTGCACATTAACTGGACACAGCTTAATTATCGCTATTGAATCTAAAGAGCACGTAATGATATTTCACCACCGACAAAAGAGCGTATTTCGCCACCCTGCTCAAGTAATAACGCTCCCTGCCTGTCAATGCCTCGCGCTATACCGGATACTTCCTGATTACCCAAAATCAGTTTTACCTCACGACCATAGTAGTTATCCAATGCCTTCCAGCGGGGAATAAATACGGCGAGACCCTGATTTTCAAACCTGGTAATCGCCTGATATAGCTCAGATAATAATTCTGCCGCCAGTGTATTTCTGTCAATAATGACGCCCGCTTCCTGTAAATTTATCCACTGCTGATTAATGGACGCTCCCTGTGATTCACCCAAAAAAAGATTAATGCCGACACCAATAATAACATGCGCACTATCGCCAATTTTGCCAACAAGCTCTATCAGTATTCCTGCCAGCTTCCTGTCATTAAGATAAAGATCATTGGGCCATTTTACACGCACGCCTGCTGCCCCTGCCTTTTGCAGAACTTCAGCGATGACAATTCCTACCACCAGACTTAAGCCCGCAGCAATCGCCGGACCCTGCTCGAGACACCAGTACATAGAAAAACAAAGCGCAGCACCAAAAGGAGCACACCACGCTCTACCGCGTCGCCCTCTGGCCTTGTATTGATATTCAGCAATACAGGTGTCTCCTGAATTCAGGCTGGGGATACTATCCAGCAGATACTGATTGGTTGAGTCAACAACAGGGAGTACGGTAATTTTTCCGGCGGTAAAATGACTGCGAATACGATTTTCATTCAACAACTGCAGGGCATAAGAGAGGCGATATCCCTTACCAGGCACTCTGTCGATAGTTAATCCCCAGCCCTTAATCATTTTGATGTGTTTATTAATAGCCGCACGGGTCATTCCGAGCTGCCTGCCAAGCGCTTCACCGGAATGAAATTCTCCATCCGCTAATAATTCAATCAGCCGTAATGGAATGGCGACACTTTTCATAAAAAAATCTCACTGGCATTAATTTCACCTGTGGCAGCAATAAACCGCACTTCAGGCTCAAGTTTAATACCAAATTTCAGTGCAACCTGATGATGAACATGTTTCGCCAGATTAGTAATATCCTGACCCGAGGCATTATTGTGATTAATGATAACCAGTGCCTGGTGATGATGAATAGCCGCCCCGCCCAGTTGATAGCCTTTCAAACAACATTGTTCAATCAACCAGCCTGCTGCTAATTTCACCCGATTATCTGCTTGAGGATAAAGAGGAACATCCGCATAGTGGTGCATTATTGTCTGTGCTTTTTCAACGCTCACCACAGGATTTTTAAAAAAACTGCCGGCATTCCCTGTAACGGCAGGATCGGGTAATTTACTCCGCCGCATGGCACAGACAGCGTCAAAAATTTGCCCGGGCGTTACCGTTTCAGAGTCAAGCCGAGATAAATCACCATAACTGAGTACAGGCGTCCAGATTTTACTGAGTTTAAGTCCAATTGCAGTGATGGCATAACCATGGTGATAACGATGCTTAAAGATACTGTCACGATAACCAAACTGGCACTGTTCTCGTGTCAATCGTTGTTTCTTTCCTGACGCCAGATTAACTACATCAACATATTCACAAAAATCTTTTAATTCAACACCATAAGCGCCAATATTTTGAATTGGCGCAGAGCCTGTACAGCCAGGTATCAGCGCAAGGTTTTCTAACCCTGCCATAGCATGCTTGAGGGTATAACACACCAGCTCATGCCAGTTTTCTCCGGCACCAATATGTAAGCACCAGGCATCGGCAGTTGAGTGACAATCAATTCCTTTGATACGATTGAGTACAACGGTTCCGTTAAAATTTTCCATAAACAGAACATTACTGCCTTCACCTAAGACAAGACAGGGTTGATGCGCACAACCAGCATTGTGCCACGCATCCACCAGCTGTTTTTCAGTATCAGCTACCACCAGATTACTGGCATACACCGCTAAGGAGAACGTATTCAACTGCTTTAAGGGAAAACCACAGGGCATAACCGCAAGGCTCATTTAAAGTAACAGGTTAAATTTAAGTGTATCCCGGGTCATCACTGGCGTTGAAGTGGATTTTCTTTTTTATCCTTAACTGACAACTTCCCTGTTTTATTTGATTTCTTACTGCAACAGGGAAAAGTCCGCTACCCGTAAAAATAATGCACGCAGCTGAGCCAGTAATGTCAGACGATTAATGCGTATGGCTTTATTCTTGTCCATCACCAGAACATGAGTAAAAAAATCATCTACTGGTTTACGTAATACAACTAACGCCAGTAGCCCATCCTGATAACGTCCTGCCGCAAAGACGGGCTCCAGCTTTTGACGCAGTGTTGCCAGTTCCGTCATCAGCGTTATCTCAGCAGGCTCTGTCAATAATGTCAGATTTACCTCGTCATACAGCGTATCTGTACATTGCAACAGCATGTTGGCAACCCTTCTGTCAGCAGCAGCCAGGGCTGTTGATTCATGCAGTGTTCTGAAATGAGTGACTGCTTTGACGCGTGCATCAAAATCTGCCGGTTTGCGTGGATGACGCGCCAGTACGGCCTGCAGGGTATCAGCATGATAACCTTTCTCCTGATACCAGACACGCAAACGCCCCAGCATAAAAGCCACCACATCATGCACCACGCTGGTATTAGTGAGCCTGTTATCATAGAGACGCGCCGATTCTTCTGCCATAATTTGTATATCTAACAGCAGGTTACATTCGACAATAATACGCAGCACGCCCAGTGCAGCACGGCGTAATGCAAAAGGATCCTTATCACCTGTAGGGTGCTGACCACTGCCTATAAGGCCCGTCAATGTATCCATTTTATCGGCAATGGCGAGGGAGCGGGAAACTGCCGCTTCCGGTAGCGCATCACCGGAAAAACGCGGTTGATACTGCTCGTTCAATGCCAGCGCAACTTCTTCTTTTTCACCATCAAAACGCGCATAGTGCATTCCCATCACACCCTGTGTTTCAGGAAATTCAAACACCATACTGGTGACAAGATCACATTTCGACAGTAAACCAGCACGCATTGCCTGTTCAGCATCTGCACCAGTCTGCGTCGCAACCCAGCCTGTGAGGCGCTGTACCCTGTCGGTTTTATCACGCAGGGTGCCCAGATGCTGCTGGAACACCACAGACTCGAGGCGGGGAAGATAGTCTTCCAGACGTATTTTACGATCCATGGTAAAAAAGAATTCCGCATCGGCCAGACGCGGCCGTACCACTTTTTCATTGCCGGCAATGACTTGCTGTGGATAACGGGAGGCAATATTCGCGACAAAAATAAAATGCGGCATTAATTTGCCCGCCGCATCGTACATCGGGAAGTAACGTTGATCGACTTTCATGGTATACACCAGGGCTTCTGGCGGCACCGCAAGAAATCTTTCCTCAAAACCGGCCACCAGAACAACAGGCCATTCCACCAGGGACGTGACTTCTTCCAGTAAGCTTTCATTCACATCAGCCACACCACCCAGTTTCTCGGCGGCCAGCATAACATCACGCTTAATCATATCCTTACGCATGGCATAATCAGCAATGACATTACCGCGCTCCGATAGTAGTTGTGGATATTGATCGGCATTTTCGAGAACAAGCTGCCCTGCACCCATAAAACGATGGCCAGAAATCACTCGATCAGAATGAATACCCATGACCACACCCGGGATAAGCGCCTCACCAAGCAATAACGTCACCGTACGCACCGGACGTACAAACTGGTCATCGTTATCTCCCCAACGCATCAATTTTGTCACAGGGAGTTTTGCCAGTGCATTATTCACTGCCTCTGCTAATAACGCCTCTGCGGGCTTCCCGGCAATACGACTGCGATGAAATAACCATTCGCCCTTATCAGTCACTAAGCGCTCTGCCTCGGCAATTTGAATACCGCAGCTTCGTGCCCAACCTTCAGCAGCTTGCGTTGCCTTACCGTTGGCATCATAAGCCTGAGCAACGGCCGGGCCACGCTTTTCTACCTCACGATCAGGCTGTCTGGTATGTAAACCGGCTACCTTGACAGCCAGGCGCCGTGGAGTGGCAAACCAGTTTACTTCCCCATGTGACAGGCTGATACTGGCCAGTTGTGCACGTAACTGACTGGCGAAGGCTTCTCCCAGTGAACGCAATGCCTTGGGTGGTAATTCTTCCGTACCAATTTCCACCACAAAAGTCTGCTGCATCATAACGACTCCTTATTTTGCTGAGCCTTCTGACACAAAGGAAATCCCAGTAATTCACGTGAAGCATAATAAGCCTGTGCAACCTTTTTAGTCAGCGTGCGGATACGCAGAATGTAACGCTGACGCTCAGTCACTGAAATAGCCTTACGGGCATCAAGCAGATTAAAGGTATGCGCCGCTTTTAGAATACGCTCATAAGCAGGCAATGGCAGTGGCGTTGACAGTTCCAATAAGTTCTGTGCTTCCTTCTCATACTGAGAGAAGCAGAAAAACAGGAAATCGATATCGGCATGTTCAAAGTTGTAAGCAGACTGCTCTACTTCATTCTGATGCCAGATATCCCGGTAAGTAGTCCTGCCGAGCGGGCCATCGCACCATACCAGCTGATAGACACTGTCCACATTCTGTATGTACATGGCAAGGCGCTCAAGACCATAGGTAATCTCGCCCGTCACGGGTTTACACTCGAGGCCACCTACCTGCTGAAAATAGGTAAACTGCGTCACTTCCATGCCGTTTAGCCACACTTCCCAGCCCAATCCCCAGGCACCCAATGTGGGATTTTCCCAGTTATCTTCAACAAAACGGATATCATGGATGGTGGTATCTAATCCCAGTGCCTGCAGAGAACCGAGGTAAAGCTCCTGAATATCGCGCGGTGACGGCTTGATGATAACCTGAAACTGGTAATAGTGTTGCAGACGGTTAGGATTTTCACCGTAACGGCCATCAGTCGGACGCCGTGAGGGCTGGACATACGCTGCTGCAATGGGCTCCGGCCCGAGCGCCCGCAGACAGGTGACAGGATGAGACGTTCCTGCACCCACTTCCATATCCAGTGGCTGGACAATGACACAACCACGACGAGCCCAGTAATCCTGTAATGTCAGGATCATGCCCTGGAAAGTTTTTAGATCAAATTGTTGCATGTTGGTTCAGACGCATTAAATATTTTCCGGCGAAAGCGGCAGTATACCTGTTAGCCTGAAGATATACAGCCAGAACCTGCAGACCTCAGGCTTAAAAATTTTTTAAACCTGTTATCTTAGCGCCAGTACAGCTCCTTTGTGCAACCATGCTTTTGCTGTATTCTGCAACTTCCTGACAGGAGAGATTTATGAATAACATCATGCGTTGTAGCTGGGCCACAGCGGATCCTTTGTATCTCAACTATCACGATAATGAATGGGGGGTGCCGCGCTGGCAAAATCAGGTGCTGTTTGAAATGCTGTGCCTTGAAGGTCAGCAGGCGGGTTTATCATGGATAACAATACTGAAAAAGCGTGAGCATTACCGGCGATGCTTTTATAACTTTGATGCAGAGAAAATCTCATTGATAGGCCCAGATGAAGTGGCCGTGTTGATGCAGGACAACGGCATTATCCGCAATCGCAGTAAGATTCAGGCTATCATTACCAATGCGCAGGCATATCTGGCGATGCAGGGAGGTGGTGAAGATTTTTCACATTTTATCTGGAGTTTCGTTGCAGGGGAGCCCCAGATTAACAACTGGACGTCTCCGGTCGAGGTTCCTGTGACCACTAAAGCCGCAACTGAATTAGCAGCAGCATTAAAAAAAAGAGGGTTTAAATTTGTCGGCCCCACCATTTGCTATGCATTTATGCAAGCCTGTGGCCTGGTCAATGACCACATCAGCACCTGTTTCTGCCATCCGCAACATCTGACATAAATCTTACCCAGATTAATTAATTGTAGTGCCGATCGATTATCAGATTTATTCACATCCGTAGAATGACTAAGGTACGTTATAATGCCTCAGGACCAAATGAAATAGTACATTACTACACCGCTTATCCAGTAAGCAGTATACTATCATGAAAGTACTACTTTTTTATTCTATCGAGACAACCTGAAAACGGTTTACAGTCAAAGTGATATAACTTCTGCATTGTATTCTTTATGACAGCCAGACAGTAAATTCTGATAGAATCCATTATTATTAATAGAATTCGTTACGTTTAAATTAAATGATTGATGAAAAACAGCGAGACAAGGAATTCGAATGAAACAGGTATTATTTCCCCTGATAATTGGGCTGAACCTTTTTTATTTCAGCAACATTAGCCAGGCAGACAACCTGATGCAGGTTTACCAGCAGGCCAGGGAAAGCAATCCTGACTTACGCAAAATCGCCGCTGAGCGTGATGCGGCAGCCGAAAAAATCAATGAATCCCGCAGCCCTTTATTGCCTCAGTTAGCGCTGCAGGCCAGTCATCAATACAACCAGGGGTTTCGCGATAGCAAAGGCGTAAACAGCAATGTTTCTTCTGGTAAACTGACATTAACACAAACGCTATTTGATTTATCAAAATGGCGCGCACTGACAATACAGGAAAAGCAGGCAGGAATTCAGGATGTCAACTTTCAGAACAGAGAGCAGAAGCTGATTCTTGATACTGCCACAGCGTATTTTAAGGTATTACGTACTATCGATGCCCTGTCGACCACTGAAGCACAAAAAAAAGCCGTTTATCGCCAGCTGGATCAAACAACACAGCGTTTTAATGTCGGCCTCGTTGCTATCACCGATGTACAGGATGCCCAGGCTAAGTATGACAGTGTGCTGGCAGCGGAGGTTACCGCACGTAACGACCTGGATAATGCACTGGAATCGTTACGCCAGGTGACGGGTACCTATTATCCTGAACTGGCATCGCTGAATATTGAACGCTTTAGTACCCATCCTGCCGACGCGGTTGACAGTATGCTGCAACAGGCAGAAAAACATAATCTGACTTTACTTGCTGCCCGACTCGAGCAGGATCTGGCACGCGAACAGATTAAACTGGCACAAACTGGCTGGCAGCCAACGATTAGCCTGAATGCATCAACCAGCCTTACTGACACGCGATACAATGGTTCAAAAACCCATGGCGCTGATCCATTTGGGAAAAGTCTGTACCCAGATACCGGTGCTGGCCAGCATCAGGCAGGGGTGACAGTAAGTCTTCCCCTGTTCAGTGGTGCTGCGACGGTTTCGCAGGTGAAACAGGCTCAGCATAAATTTACCGGTGCCAGTGAACAACTTGAAAGCGCCCACCGTAATGTTGTACAGACAGTACGCTCTTCATTTAATAACATTAAAGCATCATCCAGCAGCGTAGACGCTTACAAACAGGTTGTTATTTCTGCACAGAGTTCACTGGATGCAACAGAAGCTGGTTATCAAGTGGGTACCCGTACCATTGTGGATGTACTGACCGCCACCACGAATCTGTATGATGCCAAGCAGAAGCTGTCTAATGCCCGCTATGATTACTTAATCAATCAGCTCAACATCAAGTCCGCTCTGGGCACACTGAACGAACAGGACCTGCTTACACTGAACAGTGCACTGGGGAAACCCGTTTCCACATCAGCACAGCGTATTGCACCCGAGGTAAGAGAAGTTCCTGCTGTAAGCACAGTTTCATCAGCAGCACAGTAAAATACCCTTTGTTAACCACTGACCTGTTAACCCTGCTTGCATCAGCACAGGCACAGAAAGTCGGTCAGTTCAGGCTAACATAGCAAAAAAATTAGTTAACATTCATAAAAATAGTACAGTTATCGCTTTGAAATATCTGCGTATATATCCTTTAAAAAAGTTTTTCCCCGCGCCATAATACACACAGGCCTCTTTTAACCTGCCATCACACACAATCATTGTACAGAATTTGACGCTATTCTGGTGATGGTGCTTTAATAGGTCAGCCTGATTTCAGGCTTTCAGGCCCAGAAAAAACAACGGGAAAAAGTGGAGGTCTTAGTCAAATGGCAGGCAAACGAACTAAACATATTCACCAGGACGCATTTCGCAAATGCTGGCGTATAGCGCCAATTGCGCTGGCAATCAGTACAGCACTGATGCTGACAGGCTGTGAAAAAACAGATGAAACCGTTCGTCTCTACCAGAATGCTGATGATTGTTCGCGCTCCAATCCAGGCATGAGTGAACATTGTGTTACTACTTATAATAACGCGTTAAAAGAAGCGGCCAGAACTGCGCCCAAATACGCGTCCAGGGAAGATTGTGTTGCTGAGTTTGGTGAATCCCAATGCGCACAAACCCAGCTGCCCACCCCGGTAACTGACTCGTCATCTACGTACACCAGCGCCACTAGCACACAGACATCAGCGCAAAGCGGCAGCTTCTGGATGCCAATGATGGCAGGCTATATGATGGGGCGTATGATGAGTAGCGGTGGTGGATTTATGCAGCAACCACTGTTTACTTCTGCCTCAACGGCCAGCCCTGCTAATGGGAAATTTGTTGATGCCAGTGGTAAAAGCTACGGCCCGGCAACCCCAGGGCGTACCATCACCGTACCAAAGAACGCCATGACACCAAAACCCAGTGTGACGAAAACCATTACCCGTGGTGGTTTTGGTGAATCTGTTGCCAGAGCAGAACAACGTAACAAGGCAACGCAGACAAAACCCGGCGCACACCGGCGTAATATGACCGGCGGTTGAGCCAGCTTAATGAAACGCCTGACCATGACTGAGCGCCCCGACTGGCGTGCAAAAGCCAGCGAATTCGGCTTTGATTTTCATACCCTGTATGGCGAGCCTTACTGGTGCGAAGATGCCTGTTATCAGTTCACCCTTGCGCAGATTGAAGAGCTGGAAAAAACCACAGCAGAGCTGCACCACCTGTGCCTGCAGGCTGTGGAAAAAGTCATCAACAGCGAACTGCTGCTGACTAAATTCCGTATCCCAAAGCATTGTCATGAATTTGTCAGACGTTCCTGGCAAACCAGACAGCCATCCCTGTATTCACGGCTTGATCTCGCCTGGGATGGTACAAATGCGGCAAAACTACTGGAAAACAATGCGGACACACCGACTTCTCTGTATGAGAGTGCTTTTTTTCAATGGTTGTGGCTGGAAGACCAGATTAACAGCGGTCACTTAAGCAGTGATGTCGATCAATATAACAGTGTTCAGGAACGGTTAATCGAACGCTTTACTGCTTTAAAAGCAGACCATGGCGTTGACCTGCTGCATTTATCCTGTTGTCAGCACAGTGAAGAAGACCGCTGTACACTTCAGTATCTGCAGGATTGTGCAGAAGAAGCCGGTCTGGCTAACCGTTTTCTCTTTATTGAGGAGATTGGTCTGGGAGAAAAAGGCCAGTTTACCGATCCTGATGATCAGGTGATTACGCATCTGTTTAAGCTTTATCCGTGGGAACATATGTTCCGTGAAACCTTCTCAACCAAGCTGTCCGATGCCGGTGTTCTCTGGATGGAGCCAGGCTGGAAAAGCATCCTCTCTAATAAGGCACTGTTACCCCTGTTGTGGGAGATGTTTCCTGACCACCCTAATCTGCTGCCTGCCTGGTTTGCCGAAGATGAGCACCCGCGGCTTGAGCATTACGTTATAAAGCCGCTGTTTTCACGCGAAGGCGCCAATATCCAGATAGTAAAAAATGGTGAGGTCGTGATGCACACTGATGGCCCTTATGGCACCGAGGGAACCATTATTCAACAGTTTCATGAACTGCCGCGCTTTGGCAACAGTTACGCCCTGACGGGTAGCTGGCTGGTCGACGACAAACCCTGTGGCATGGGCCTGCGTGAAGATCACGCTATCATCACGCAGGATTTATCGCGCTTCTATCCGCATATTATTGCGGATTAACAGAGCAGCAGAGTAAACCTGTTAAAAAGAGAAACCCCTTCAACCATTGCTGACTGAAGGGGTTATGATTGGTGGAGCTGGCGGGAGTTGAACCCGCGTCCGAAACACCTGGACCGTCGGTACTACATGCGTAGTCCGGTCTTTACATTCGCCGGCCAGCTGCGGACGGACACGCCACTGACAAACTAGCCTTAATTAAATTTAACGCTTCCGCCCAAGGCAGGGCTTCCACGCGAGCTCTATTAAGTTTGACCTCTCTTTATCCCCGTCCTGAGAGCCAAGGCTGGGGAGAGAGGATTCTGTCAGTTTTTTAGGCTGATTAGGCTGCTGCTGCAGCTACAGAATTGTGGTTTTCGTCGTTTGCGACTATTTTTTTGCGGCTTTTTTACGAGGCCTACCGCACCTCGGCATGCACCTTGGGCTTCGTGAATTTCGTCGAATCCAGAATCAGCCCCAAAAGCGTTCCCGACAGAGTATAGCAGAACAGCACGCTGCCATACAGCCTGTTTTTTCTGTGCGCTACGCCGATTGGCTAAAAATCGCCCTGGGGACCACAGTCACCCTCGCTACTGCCGCAGCGGCTGGTGATTTTTTCGGCGGGCAGAATAAAGTGGCTGTACGGGTAAATCAGCGTTCAGCGATTGCTGGCTTTCATGATGCGTGCTTTATCACGCTGCCATTCCCTGTTTTTCTCATCATCACGCTTATCATGCTCTTTCTTGCCCTTAGCCACACCGATTTTGATTTTGCTCCAGGCATTTTTCCAGTACATCGACAGCGCCACAATCGTATAGCCTTCCCGATTCACACGACCATACAGGGAATTCAGCTCACGCTGATTGAGCAGTAGCTTACGGGTGCGCATCGGCTCACAGACAACATGAGAAGAAGCGACACCAAGAGGAGTGATAGTGGCGCCAAACAGCCAGGCCTCCCCTTTTTTCAGCACCACGTAACTGTCACTGATATTCGCCTTACCCGCACGCAGAGATTTCACTTCCCATCCCTGCAGAGCAAGACCAGCTTCAAGCTCTTCTTCAATAACATATTCATGACGGGCACGCTTATTCTGTGCGATGGTCGCCGAGCCCGATTTGGCAGTTTTTTTCTTTTTTATCATAATGACGCATTATACTGTTGTTAATAATTAATGAAACTGTCGGCGCGGGATGTCACTGACGTTGTTTTTATGACTGCAGGACAGCAATTTTCCTTAAAGACGCTGAATCGCTATGATGCGTCGCTGTCCTGGAATTTTACAGGAAATGCTATGCCACAAGTCAGTCGGTCTGCACTGGTTCCCTTCAGTGCCGCACAGATGTATCAGCTGGTTAATGATATACCCTCTTATCCGCTATTTTTACCCGGTTGCACAGGCGGCAGAGTCATCAATGCCAGTGAACATGAAATGATGGCAGCGGTCGAGGTGGCAAAAGCTGGCATCCGTAAAACCTTTGTTACGCGTAATACCCTCTCCGATAACCACAGCATCACTATGCAGCTGATAGAAGGACCGTTTCGCCAGCTGATGGGCGTCTGGCGTTTTACCCCGCTCAGACCCGATGCCTGTAAGGTTGAATTGTACCTGGATTTTGAGTTCACCAATACTCTTATCGAAATAACTTTTGGACGCATTTTTAAGGAGCTTGCCGCCAGCATGGTACAGGCATTTACCCGGCGCGCGCACGAGGTTTATCATGCATGAAATAACAGTGGATGTCGTGTATGCGCTCCCTGAGCATCAGTATGTTATCAGCGTTGCGGTTGCTCCACAAAGTACGGTCAGGCAGGCAATAATGGCATCCGGCCTGCTGGAAATTCGCCGTGATATTGATCTTGGCAAAAATAAAGTCGGCATTTATGGACGCGTAGTTACCCTGGAAGATAGCGTACAGGCAGGCTGTCGAATAGAAATATACCGGCCACTGATGACTGATCCGAAAGAACTACGCCGTCAGCGTGCACAGCGGGTAAAAAAATAATGCGCCATCAGCGATTAAACAGCCAGATGACTGACGCAGTCAGGCGTAATGCCAGCAGTCACTGCGCGCAAAAACACCCAGCCAAAAGCGTTTATTCGTTTTTAATATCGACCAGGGTAGCGTTTTTATCAAACGTCAGTATCAGTGTCTGCTGTGTCGCGGATTCTCTGCCTGATTGCTGGCGAAAGATATAAAACCATGTGCTGCTGCCAAAAGGATCCTCCATCATGGGTGTACCGAGCGTATAAGCAACCTGCTGTTGTGTCATCCCTTTATGGATTCGGGCAGCATCACCTGATGACAGCCAGTTGCCCTGGTTAATATCAGGGCGATACACTATTTTTTGCAGCGTAGCGCAGGCAGTAAGCATGACAAGCGACAGTGCAGCGACGGCATTCATGAGTGCCCGCCCGCTAATTTTCCACCTTATCGGAGCAGCGTGAGAGGAACAAAACGCAGCAATGTCTCTGAAGAATAACTCAGCAGACTGACTCTGATGCTGACAGGTTCTTATCAGGTTCCTGAAGAGTGAAAACAGCTTATGCACGCACATACAAACAATTCCTTAAATAGAGGAAACAGAGGATAAGGACAGGGATAATAATGAACCCGGCTGCAGTTGCAAAGCCTTTAGCACTAACAAGCCCAATTTTCACGCCATGTTGCCTCTTTTGACTCTGATTTATTTTGCGTTTTTTCCACACCTCCGCGCAACGATATCCCGCGCTCATGCTGTGGGCGATTTCATGCTCGCAGGCAGCTAGCGACAGCGCGTTGATAGTCACTGAGGAAGCATTTGCACGCTGCGCTATTGTGGTTTTCACCATTTTCAGGGCACTATCCTGTAATAATTGCATTCCCTGACAATACCCCTTATTGTATGACGTCTCAGGCCAGTACAGCCAGCGTAGCTCACCAGTAACGCTGTGTGCTTTTTGGCCCGGTTATATTTATATTGTACACATCGGTATTGGCACCACGCACTAAGGCAAAATCAGATGAAAAATCACCGCCCACAGGCCAGTAAAATGCGCAGTTCGCAACTGACTGCCATGGGGTATTGCCAGTGCACAGAAACGGGAGCAGCGTTTACACGCTATTGTACTATAACAGCCCGTTTACCTTACATTTTAAACCTATTCCACCCTGGTTTTCCTGTCTCTTCTGCTGTCGTCACTGTGGCCAGCGCGCCACTATAAAGCCTGATTTCTCACTGAAAATACTGCTTCTTACCGACGACCTTCGGAGAAAAAAGAATGAAACAATTCAAATCGATGCTTATTTATGGTTTTGCCCTTTTCGCCATGTTTTTTGGCTCAGGTAATCTGGTTTTTCCTGTTAAAATTGGCCAGATGACAGGCCAGTACTGGTTTGCAGGCTTCCTTGGTCTTTTTATTACCGGTATTGTCCTGCCTTTTTTAGGGCTTTTTGTCGTCAAACTGCATAAAGGCAGCTATATCGCATTTTTTGCCGAAGCAGGAAAACTGGCAAAGGTCGCATTACCGCTGTTTACCTTATCCCTGCTGGGCTCTTTTGGCGTGGTACCGCGCTGTATCACGGTCGCATACGGCGGCATGAGTTATATGACCACGCAAATTTCACTCGAGCTTTTCAGCACGCTGTTTTGTATTACGGTTTTTTTCTTCTGTTTAAAAAATCAACGCATGATCAATGCCATCGGTAAATGGATGAGCCCGGTATTACTGGTAGCCCTGGGTATTCTGATTATAACCGGCATCGCCAATAGCACTCCGTTGACAGACACCAGTGATATGATGCCACAGGATGCTTTTTATAGTGGGTTTATCACCGGTTACCAGACCATGGATCTGTTCGCTGCTTTCTTTTTTTCTGCACTGATATTCTCGCAGATACAGCGTATTTTACCCCCGCAGACCACCCATCGTGCAGCAATAAAATTCGCCATCAAGCCCAGCATCATTGGCGCAACACTGCTGGCTACCGTGTATATGGGATTTATCTTTTTGGGTGCACATTATGCTGACCTGATAGCCAGTACACCGCCCGAATTTATGTTAGCGACCATTGCCACGCAGGTGATGGGACCACAGGCGACCTGGTTTATCAGCATTGTAATGTTATTTTCCTGTCTGACGACTGCGGTCGCGCTGAATAATATTTACGCCAACTATTTGTGTTCCCTGCTGAAATTAAAGGAGGATAAATTTATTGTTGTGCTGTCGATAACAACGCTGATTGCTTTCTTAATTTCCTTATTTAATTTTAAAGGAATAGCCGCATTTCTGGTGCCTGCGCTGGAAGTGTCATATCCCGGGATTATTGCATTAACCCTGCTCAGCTGTGTCACCAGAAAATTACATGCTGTTAAAAAAAGCGTATTTTATGGCCTGTTATTGCTGATGATTTTTATCCAGGCTGGATGGCTTCTCTACTGATACTGTACTGATATCGCTAGCGCTTAACCACAGCGATATCAGAGTCAGGTTTTTTTGCGCTGATACTCATACCGCAAAGCATGGCCGTCAGGATAACAAACAGATGCCCCTCTGCAGAATCCAGCAGAAACGAGTTAAACAGATGGCAGCTCAGGTAGCTTATCAGCATCGCTATCAGCAGGTTTCTGAACGCCGGCGTCTGTTTCCATGCCGCACAGGCAAAGCTAATCATCCATAACAGAAACACAAGGAGTCCGGTTACTCCACTCTGCACGGTTTCCAGCAAATACTGGTTATGCGGATTATGCGTAGTGAAATCGATGGTGCGATTATCGTACCAGAAACTTCCGGCACCATTGCCGAGAAGGGGTGCCTGCGCTATCAGCCCCAGAGAAAGCAGGACAAACGATGTACGCTGCCCCATAGAAGAATGGCAGGAATCCCAGGTACTCACGTCAAACTGCTTTAAGCAGTGCTGCACCTCCTGCAGGCTGGATTTCAGTTGCGCAGAGGGACGATTTGGTACGGCAAACAACAGGCTCACCGCAATGATGATTAATGCACCAGCCGCCCACCGCTGACGTGGACGCAGCGCCAGCAGCAGCCATGTACTCACACCGATAATCAGTGCCACATAGCCGGTGCGCCCCATAATCATAAATAATACATTCCAGCTGGCTAACAGCGCCATTAACAGACTGATGGCGCGCCAGAATCCCTGCCGGGTACGTGCCAGTTCAAGCCAGAGCAGAACCGACAGTGCCATAAAAAAGTTCTGCGTAATCTGAAACTTAAAAATGAGGGGATTCATCGGGTCGATGTATTCAGGGAAGAGGTGAAATACACCGCCAGCCAGGCTCAGTGTAAGCACCAGGGTATTTGCCAGCAAAAATCCTGCAGCAAACATAGCAATCAGGCCAGGTAGCAGAAGAAAAAAAAGCGCAAGTGGCATGATGTACAACAGCTTTTTGTATTTTCCCACCATGTCGGGACCATAGTCGTGGTCATGAAAAAAAAGAGAAAGTGCAAGCAGCCCGAACATGAGCGCCGGAAGCCAGACAAGAGGATTACGCAATAACTGTCGCATGTGGCCAGTGTTATGGTGGCGCAACAGGCATATCAGCACCAGTACTAACGCAATATGCATCAGCCGGTTAGATACCGGTAACGAAAAACCAAGCAGCAATGCTGCCAGAACAGGCAAATGCTTTCCCGTTGCATGAATAAAACGTGCAGAGGCTGTCATATCGTAACTCATGTATTTCTCACACAAAATCAGCGAGTCTGTCATACAACGACCCTGCTGGAAAGAGAGCGGTTAACAGGTAAGCCATTTTTTTATTGCAGCGATGACATCACAGGCTGGGATGGCATTCAGATAACGCTCTGCAGTATCGGTATTAACTTCATCAGGCAGGGGAAGTGGTCGGTAATCACCGGCCCACAGCAAGGTATGAGGGGCCTGCCATGGATGCCACCGCTTAATATTACTGGGCCCGAATAACACTACCGACGGGATCTGTAATGCCGCCGCCATATGCATCGGCGCTGAATCCACACCAATAAACAGCCGGGCACGACTTATCAGCACGGCAAGCACCGGCATATCCAGCCTGCCCGTCAGATTCACTACGTGCTGCGAATCAGTGACTGCGGCAAGAATTGCTGCTGCCATCTGTCGTTCTTCTTGTGAAGTTCCACCCGTCAATAGCACAGGCCAGCCGTTTTTGCCGAGATTATTGATAACTTCAGCAAATGCCTGTGGCGACCAGGTTTTAAACGCCCAGCGTGCTCCGGGATGGATAAGTACATAGTTATCCAGTTTATTTTCCTGCAACAGTAAACAGGCGCGCGCTGCATCCTGTTGCGTCCATGACATAGTCACAGTGGTGTCAGTACAAGGCAGATTAAGCGGACTAAGAATACTTAAGTGATTCAATACCGTGTGGGTTTCATGCTGACGCCGGGTATCTACCAGCACAGAGTGACAGCGCCGCCATAAGAGATTGTTTCTTTTCGGCCAGTCAAAACCAATGCTGCAGGCAGGACTGAGCAAAAGACAATAAGCTGCTGCGCGCCACTGATCGGAAAGATTAATGATGAGGTCATATTTCCCGGCTTTCAGGCTATCCCACAACACTTTCTCACCGCGCAACTGAGCCCGTATGCCCTGATATTTAAGCTGTCTGTCTACGGTGTAACAACAATGAATATCCGCGTTTGCACGCAGCATAACTTCTGTTTTCCGATAAACCAGCACATCCACCAGCACACCAGGGTAATTCTGCTTCAGCGTACGCAGGAGCGGAGTTACCAGCAGTACATCACCAAAGTGGCGCAATTTAATCACCAGAATGCGTCGTACAGGCTGTGCGGATACAGGGACACAAACAGCATCATCATGCGCTTTTTTATGATATTTTGTTATTTTTTCGTTATCTGCTCGCATCGTCTGTTTCGTTGATGTTAATCAAATTCACACCGACCTCCATGTTACAAACAAAAACATCAAATGAACACACGCTGGTATGTTAAACGCTATTTACTGTAGCGACCTTAGTGTGCAAGGCATAACGTAAGTTACGAGCATTTTATTATATCAGTAACAGGTTAACCTGACTTATTATTAATAATGATAATAATTGTTAAATTAATTTAACTGCAGGGGGCTATCATGAGTTTCAGAAATGAACAATACATTGGTACCAACTCGCAGACAGTCCTGCCATGGCAAAATTCCTTTGCTGCCAGTCGCTTATTTGCTGCAGAAATGTACAGACTTTTCTCAAAGATAAAGATTAGATCTACGCAAAAAACAATTACCACAAAATACCCTAATGCTGCCCTGCTATTGAGCTGGGATGCTGGCAGCACGGATTTGCAATGGGACAAAGAAGGACACCTGTATGCCTTAGAACGGTGTAGCGGCAAAAAAATCGAGCTCAATCTCCGCAGAGCAGCCGTGCACAACGGGCAGTTAATCGTTGATATGAAATCCAGGGACAACAAACTCCTGAGAGTGGAAGCGGCACAAAATGATAACAAAGCCGTGCTGCTGCAGTTTGATTCACTGGATTTTCCGGCAGATAAACAGGGTCTCGCCATGCCCAATGATTCACCGGTGCGCGTAGAAATATACCGCCACTACCCGATGACAGCAGGCATTACTGAAGGTACTGGTATTGTCACCCAAAGCTCACTGACAGCCGCCATAGCGCAGCATGAATATAACAACCCCAGTCTGAACAGCTTGCCGGTTTCCCCGCACGTCCTGCTACTACAGCAGCAACGCACACCCTGTCAGGACAGGGCGCCATAACTGACAGACTGGATAACTCTTTCCCCCCACGCTCTGAAATCTTTGTGTATCTCTTGCGGGTTTACCCTGAAATAATTCGCGAGCATTTTGTTATATCCATAACAACCTGATTTTATTTACTATCCCAGTGACCAATGAAGGTCTGAGTCGATGAAATAGTAAGGAGAACTATTATATGAATACGCATGAAATATTTTCTACCACTCCCAATCAAATAAAGACAGCCCGCCTGCGCAGATCCACGCAACCTGACAGCGGGAGTAACGAACGTGGTCATGCCACCGGGAAAGACGGTGTGAAGCTGAACTGGGCGGCAGACATAGGATATCTGCAATGGCAGTCCGATAATCACCTGTTTGTTGTGGGCACTAAGGGCAACAAGAACCAGCGGATTGAAATTGATCTCAGTGCAAAATCACCTGCTGCCGACACAATAAAGGCGGGAGTAACGCAGGCTGTGGCTGTTATACAACAGCAGCCATACAGGGACATCATCGGCAATCTGGGTGAGGCAATAGTTGCCTTCCAGGCGCGTCCTGCGGCCGCAACAGGAATGGGTACGCATATTCTACCAGCAAATATCCCCATGACTGGCGCGCTCGTATCCCGCACGCTCTGATATCTCTGTGTATCACTCCCGGGTGTTTTTATGCCCGGGAGGCAAAATGCACACTGACCACCCTGCGGCCATAAACGCCTTATCAGCGCGCACAATCAACGGATGTATGCCAGTTGAGATAGCGCCTGCCTTTATTGATATCACCCCCGGGAGCCTCTCTCCGCTACCGGGGGTTTATCTCAGCGCGTTCGGTATTCAGCGTATCGCTGGCGCGTGAACACCATTCATGCCTGTCCAGATTTTCCTGCTCACCAGACCACGTGGGGTGGCACCTGCACAATTCGCGGGCATTTTGTTATATCCATAACAACCTGATTTTATTTAGTATCGCAATTGACCAATGAAGGTCTGAGTCAATGAAATAGTAAGGAAAACTATTATATGAGTACAACACTTCACAGCGGTAGCTGGTACATACCGGTTCCATTCAATCAAGACCACCTTAAACTACAGTGGAAGCTTGGTCGTTTATTTGTGTTTGATAAGCGCTACCCTGCACACCGTATCGAGTTAAAACTGAATGACAGTCTTCACGAGAACGATGGAACACGGATGTTTCTATTATCCTTAAAAGATGGCAATTGGGTAGAAGTTCACATTAATCAGGACTTGAGTGTTGCAACATTATCTGAATATGAGACAAACTCCTGGGATGATAAAAAAACTATCGATACATACCGCAACCCCATGCAGACATTGACCTGGGATGCTGAAAACACAGATCTTCAGTGGGAAAAAGGCGGGCGCCTGTTTGCCGTGGAGCGTGGTGGCAAGGGAAAAATCGAACTCGATATTAACAACGCTCCCGAACACGATGGGCAGTTTATCGTTGATCTGAGAACCCGGGATAACAAATTTATCAGAATAAATGCATCGAAAAATTACGATAAGGCAGAATTGCTGCAGTTTGACTCTCTCGACTTTGCGGTAGACGATACTGATCGCGCCGTGATTGCGGATAAAACACCTGTCAGGCAGAGCACGGCTGTCAATGCTGTTATCGCAAAACTACAGGCACTGGACCTGAGCTGGGTGGCAGAACAAGGCTATCTGGAATGGCACGGCAATCAGTTATTCCTTGTCGAAGCTAAAAAGCAGTCGCACGACAAATTCCCTGTCGAAGCTAAAAATAGGCCAGACAGCGAGCAAACGCGTGTTGAAATCAATCTCAAGGCAATGCGACCATCGGGCAAGTCCATTACCATTAATATCGGATCGGAAAAACATCGCGCTGCACTGCACATTCGCGGAGACTTAAAAAGTGCCAGTTTACGCATACTTGAGAAACCTGAGCACTGGAATGACGGTAGCTGGAAACTTAACCAGGAGAGATCCTACCGTAACCCGATGATGGCTGGAATCGCTGAAGATATGCCGGTTGCCATCAGTGAAAAAGAACGCTCGCACATCAAGGTTCCGTATATTGTTACTGACAACAATATTGAACTGCAATGGAAGCTTGGCCGTTTATTTATTGTCAATAAAAACGACCGTGAAAATTCTGTGGAAGCCAATCTGAATGACAGTTTTCGCGAACAGGATGGAACACGATCATTTACAATATCTAGTGGCAATACTTCTCGCCATCACGTACGGGCAACACGCGTACGGGCAACAATTTCCCTCAATAATGCCCTCAACGTTGCAACATTGACTCAGTTAGACAGCTCTGGCCTCTTTGTAACGGACGTTAAATCATTCTACAATCCCACCCTGATCTTGAGCTGGAATGCCGACAGGACGGATCTGCGTTGGGAAGAAGGCGGACGTCTGTATGCCGTGGAGCGGGATGGTATCAGGAAAGTCTTGATCCCTCTCGGTCATACCCGCAAACGCAACGGGCAGTTTACCGTTGATCTGAAAAGCACAGACAACAAACTTATCAGAGTGAACGCGTCGCCAGATTCCGGTAAGACCGAGCTGCTGCAATTTGATTCGCTGGATTTCCCGGTAGACAAAAAAGGCCTAGCCGAGCTTACAGGAAAAACACCAGCCCAGCAGCTCCACTTTTCCAATCCTGCTATCGCTAAGCTACAGCAACTGGACTGGGTGGCAGACCATGGGAAGCTGCAATGGCTACCCGGCAATCGTTTATTCCTTGTGAATAGTGACCCAGAGCAGGAGCAGCAGCAACGGGTTGTCATTGATATTGCGGCACTACAATCACCCGGTGAGCCCGCTACCATTAATATCGCGCCCACGGTTAAACTGGAGATTAGCGCAGACCTGAAGCAAGCCAGCCTGAGTCGATCCGCAAAACCTGACAGCTGGAGTAAGGATATCTGGGCTAATACAGCTAATCATGTAATCACCTGCCACAATGACGTGCGTGATTATATCACCGAGGTTAATGGTAACAAGCTGGACTGGGTGGCAGACCATGGGGAGCTGCAATGGCTACCCGGCAATCGTTTATTCCTTGTGAATAGTGACCCAAAGCAGAACCAGCGGGTTGCCATCGATCTCAATGCAACACCAGGTAAATCGCTCACCATCAAGATGCTCTCCGCTGGCCATCGTGTTGTGCTGAACGTTGACGCTGACCTGAAGCAAGCCAGCCTGAAGAGATCCACGAAACCTAAAAGCTGGGGTGATAGTACCCTGTCTGACAACCTTACGATAACCTACCGCAATGAGGTACGTGATTACGTCACTGAGGTTAATGGTAACAAGCTGGACTGGGTGGCAGACCATGGGGAGCTAAAATGGGAACCCAATAATCGCCTGTTCCTTGTGGCTAGTCGCCCAGACCAGAACCAGCGGGTTGAAATAGATTTCAGTGCAACACCAGGTAAATCGGCCACCATTGGGATATTCTCCGCTGGCCGTCGTGTTGTGCTGAACATTGACGCTGACGGGGAGCATGCCAGCTTACAAAGATTCTCGAAACCTGAAAACTGGAGTTACGAGCGCTGGTCGTCTGCACAAAATGGCAAAGAAATGTCTTGCAAGAAGTCAGCGATGACGCAGGCGGGAGCAACTGACGTGGCAGTGCTACAGAATGGACCTGTGCTGGTTATCAGACCTGAGTCTGAGCCTGACAGGGAAATATTACAGTTAGCATCTGGGCAACAGCAGCCATACGAGTTAATACTTGAGGCACTAGCCGCCTTCCAGACAAGTCTCCGGGCCGCAACAGGAACACATACGCCTGGCCTGCCGGCTGTTAATTTTACTCACTGGCTCGTGTCACCCTCATAACTCGTGTTCTGAAATCTCTGTGTATTACTCCCGGGTGTTTTTATGCCCGGGAGGCAAAATGCACACTGACCGCCCTGCGGCCATAAACGCCTTATCAGCGCACACAATCAACGGGTGTATGCCAATTGAAACAGCGCCTGCCTTTATTGAGAGATTTGGCCCACTACCCTTGCGCATTTGCATGAAACCAAGGCTTGCGCCAGGCCTTTTTGTCCCTCAGCAAATCGCTACTCGATAAACATCACCTTATTCCTGTCAGATTTGCTGCACACACACCTGCATAATTCACGGGCATTTTGTTATATCCATTGCATTGTGCTTTTACTTAATATTGCACTGCTAATCATTAGCTAACATAATGAAATAATAGAGATAATTGTATATGACTGGTAAAGAAAGTGTGAAACAAGAGTGGCCCCTGAAGGTCGGATTCCGTAAAAACAGCGATATTGAACTGGAATGGAAATTCGGGCGTTTATTTGCGGTCAATAAGAACTATCCTGCAGAGCGTATCGAGTTAATACAGGATATCGGGCTGCGCCAGGGAAATGGAACATGGGAATGGGCATTACTCTGCAAGGACAACAGTAACGCTTTTGTTACCATCAATAAGCACTACAGCTCTGCAACTCTGAGGGTATCCGCAGATAACAAAAAAAATGCGATTGGTATACAATACACAAAGTACCCTAATCCTGTTGTGGCAGTGAACTGGGACGCCGATCAAACGGATCTGCAGTGGGGAAAAGAAGGACGGTTGTATGCCGTCGAGCGGGATGGGGACGGAAAAATCATGCTCGATCTCAGCAAAGCACAAATCCACAAAAAACAGTATCTCCTTGATATGAAAACCGCAGATAACAAGCTTATCCGCGTGATAATTTCTCGGAATCAGCATTGGGCCCGGCTGCTAACGTATGATTCCCTGGATTTCCCGGTAGACAAAAACGGCTTCGCTGTTATCCCGCAGGAAACACAATACGCAACAGTGCGCAAATTTACCCATCCTGTGGTCGAGAAATTGCAGGGAAATGACTGGATAGAAGCCAAAGGAGAACTGCAATGGCATCCTGGTAATCGCTTGTTTGTTGTCGAAGGCACTCCGGCAAAGTTTAAGGAATGGCACAGGAACCAGAACAGGCGCATTCCTCTCGAGCTCAGCACCTTACCACCAGAAAAAGCCTTCGTTATTACGATAAACACTAATGGCAATCCTGTTGAACTGCACATTGCTGCTGACCGCAAGAGCGCCAGTTTACGCAGATTCAACAAACCTGTCGCGTGGGCTGGTGACCCCTGGCAGACATCACCGAGCTACGACAGCTCGACTGGAAAATGGTATCTCTCGAAAGGCCATGCGAAAACATATCACAATGACATGCATGATTATGTCATTGAGCTCGCTGGCATCGACCTCGGCTGGGTGGCAGAAACCGGCGTACTTCAATGGCAGCCCAAAGACAGGTTATTCCTTGTGGATAGTAGTCCAGGTCAGAACCGGCGCATTAATATCGACAGCCTGATACAACCAGGCAAGCCTGACACCATCAAGATATTATCCGGTAACGCCCGTATTCTACTGAAAGTTGATGCTGACCGCAGCAGTGCCCATTTAGAAAAGCGCGATAAACCTGCCAGCTGGAGTGACGCTCTCTGGTCTGATGAAAATAATCGTGTGCAAACCTGGGAAAATAACGTGCGCGATTATGTTACCGAGCTCGATGGAATTGACCTTGGCTGGGTGGCAAACTACGGATCCCTGCAATGGGCACCCAAAAATCGCCTGTTCCTTGTTAATAACGACAACCGCAACCAGTGGGTTGAAATCACTTCCCGCATGACAAAGTCAGGTGTTATCAAGATATTTTCCGATAACCATCGTGTTCTGCTGACAGTTGAGGATGATAACAGCAGTGCCAGCTTAAAAAGACTCGATAAGCCTGAGGGCTGGACGACGTATTTCTGGGCTGATAAAAAGAATCGTGTGCAAACCTGGGAAAATAACGTGCGTGATTATGTTACCGGGAACAACAATAAGCCTGACAGCTCGAGTAGTAATCTTTCGCCCCATCCACAGAACCATCTGATGACGCCAGAGATTGATAAAAGGGCGAACAGTGCGCTGCCGGGCGGAAATCGATTTACTATTGAATTGAGCCAACAGAAACAACGCCATAAAACGCAGCAGCCTGTACAACAGCAGACAAACCACCTGGCTGAGCAGAGCGCCGCGTTTTCTACTACTTCTGGCGCAACACCAGCAGCAGATTCCACGCTACCGTGGAGTATGAGTATTCCTGGCGCTCCCGCGCTGTTTTTAGACTATCAGATATTATAAAGACAGAGACTATCATTCCCGGGTGGTGGAATGCCCGGGAAAACACATTGACAGCCGGTCTGTCATCTGTCGCTTCAGCAGGCACCCTCAGGATTAACCTGCGGGCTGAGGCAATTTTTATCTCAGCCTGCCGCCATCCTGAGTGTAAACATTAAGTTACTATTTTTCATAAGTAGCTTATCTATGAATGACAGGTGACTGATGCTAGCCTGTAAGTGACCAATGAAGGTCATAATCAATTACAGTAATGGAGGACTATATGAGTGAAAAAACCCTTAATACCGATGTACAGGTAACGACAAAAAATGACAACGCTGATGGGCTGACAGGCCAGCAGTATGTCTTGCCGAACACACCATTAATAAATAACATCCCGGACTTGCTTGCGCCGTCCATTAAGAGTGATATGCAGCAGGACCTGCAGAAAATAATGCAGTCTGCGCAGTACGATGATATCGCCAGTAAAATAGCTCCATTCGCTGTCGATTCACCCGTACAGGTAAAAAATAGCATACTGGAGCTGTTCAATCAGAATCCCATGCTGCAGAGGGAAGGGTGCTCTATTGTTTCTGATGTTCAGCATCCCTCATCTGTTTTTGATGTGCAGCATACCTCATTCCTGGAATTACTGGCGCAAAATAACAGCCTTATTGAGCAAATCGTTGCGTTCCCTGTTCGTGTTATCGGCAGCGCTACCGCAACGGCTCTGCCAGCGTTACTCTTCGGTGCTATTACTGCGGCTAACGCCGCGCATGGACAACCGCCTTTATCAGCAGGAAATGCGGTTTAAAGAGTTTCTGTCATCATTCGGGTGTTTAGCTCCGCAAAAAACAACGGTAGCAGCCTGTGGGTCATAAGCACATCAGTAGTGATGTATGTCAGTTGATGCCATTGCTGTTGCAGGTTGCAACACCCGGCACAGCTCCAGAAATGGGGCTGTTTTTTGTCAGTCCATCCCCTGGTGCTAATCGCACAAAAGCTATCACCGTCAGCAGAGCCTGTCAGCTATTTACTATTAACACCACTGCCACACTGTTGATGGCGTAATGACAGCACCGAGCGGTACATCCCAGTTCTGAGGATGACAGTTATCAACCTGCTGAAAATCATACGCCAGACCGATGGGATAAGGGCCCTGCTGTTGCCAGTTCTGTAAAGTGCGATCATAAAACCCTGCGCCCATGCCCAGCCGCTGCCCATCATTATCAAAAGCCACCACAGGAACAAGAACAACATCCAGTTGGGTCAGAGGCAGCACCTGAGTTACGTTTAGCAACGGTTGCGGTATTTTCAGCCGGTTGACTGCCAGTATGGTGTGTTTGGTGTAACGCAGGAATAACAGATGTCCGCGGCTGAAGGGATGTAGTGCAGGAAGGTAGAGTTTCTTGTCCTGCTGCCAGAGCTGTTCGATAACAGGCCGGGTACTGATTTCATCGTTAACAGAGCAGAACAGGGCAATGCTTTCTGCTTTCTGAATCTGTGGATGCTCGATAACATGATGGGCAAGCGCGTCGGAATACGCTGCACGCTGTGAGGATGACAACAGCGCACGGCGCTGACACACTGTTTTTCTGATATGCTGACGCAGGAGAACAGCCTGTGAAATCTGCATCAGTTTTCTCGAAAAATTTTCTTTTAAAAGGGCTCCAGGATGCCGTCGCAGGTTATAAACCCTTGAACCCTAGGTTCAAGGTGAACGCGGCATCGCACCCTTCAGGCTTCTCGGCTCGCCGAGCATGCACACCGGACTACGAAACGCCACATTCTGTGATAAACAATATCGGCTCAGGGGGATTGGCCCACTGACAAACATCCCAGAGAAATTTTTTATGGAGTTAACAAAAGCTATCCCTGTCATTCAACAGTCTTTACGGATAACTATCTGAAGCAGAACACCATCATTCAAATTGCGTACTCTGGCGTTCAGAGATCAGATTTTGCTCCCGCAAAGCCTGCTCAATCGTTTTTTGCAGCATGCGGATACGTTGTTCCATATTTGCTGCATACTCATCGGTTTTCGACTTTTCCTGCGCAAGTTCATAACAAACATTCAACGCGGCAATAAAAACTAACTGCTCGGTATTGGTAACTTTAGTGCGAAATTTAAGAGCCTGCAACCGCTTCTCGAGGTCTTCAGCAGCCATATTTAACGCATCTTGTTGTTCTAATGGACAGTTTATTTTTAATGAACGACCAAAAATTTGAATATCTACGGGTTTTGCAGACATAATTCCATCTTCCTGCTTAATGTCATGCAGTCATGACATCATGACTGACTTTCTTGTTCAGACAGGGGCTGTTTTCTTTAATGTAATTAACATGCACACAGACAGGCATTTTGTTGGTATTACCTTTCTGGTGCAGTGACTGGGCTTGATGGTAGCATAGCATGGATTTTTATTCAGTGAGTAAAACCAGACTGCAGGAAACATCATGATTCTACAGGAATACAGTCAGCGCCGTAGCGCACTTCTGGCCAGAATGCTTCCGGCCAGTGCCGCAATTTTTTTTGCTGCCCCTCAGGTAGAGCGTAATGCCGACTCCTGCTATCCGTATCGTCAGAACAGCAATTTTAGCTGGCTGACCGGTTTTAACGAACCACAATGCGTATTATTGCTGATAAAGCAGGATGACAGCCAGCGCTGTATTTTATTCAATCAGGCGAAAGACGCCAGTGCAGAAATCTGGTCTGGTCGTCGCCTGGGTCAGGCGTCTGCGCCCCAAACACTGGGGGTTGATGAAGCCCTACCCATTGATGACCTGGAAAAACAGTTACCGGTCCTGCTAAACGGTCTGAACGTGATTTATCACGCCACAGGTGAGTATGCCCTGGCTGACAGCGTGCTATTTGCAGCTCTGAACAAACTACGCAATGGCGCGAGAAAAAATTTACGGGCACCGGCAACACTGACAGACTGGCGACCGTGGCTTGCTGAAATGCGCCTGTTCAAATCGCCACAGGAAATTGCCGTAATGGAACGCGCCGCTGAAATCAGCGTCATGGCACACACCCGCGCAATGCAACAGTGCCGTTCCGGGATGTGTGAATTTCAACTGGAAGCCGAAATTCATCACGAATTTGCCCGCCATGGCGCGCGCTTTCCTGCCTATAACACCATTGTGGGAGGCGGGGAAAATGCCTGTATCCTGCATTACACCGAAAATGCATCAGCACTACGCGATGGAACCCTGGTGCTGGTAGATGCCGGTTGTGAATGGCAGGGCTACGCTGCAGATATTACCCGCACCTTCCCGGTCAATGGCAGATTTACGCCCGCCCAGCGCGCGCTCTACGATATTGTGCTGGCAGCGATTAACCATGCCATTGCAGCCTTAGTGCCGGGCACCAGTATCCGTGCGGTACAGGAAGAGGTTATCGCTATTATGGTGCAGGGTCTGGTTAAGCTCGGCATCCTGCAGGGAGATATTGATAAGCTGGTGCAAGAAAAGGCTTATAAACGGTTTTTTATGCACGGATTAAGCCACTGGCTGGGTATGGATGTGCACGATAGCGGTGATTATGGATTACCCGACAGCAGCCGGATACTCAAAGCGGGAATGGTGCTGACGGTGGAGCCCGGTTTGTACATTGCGCCTGATGCTGATGTACCTGCCGAGTGGCGTGGCACAGGTATCCGCATCGAAGATAATCTGCTTATCACTGAACAGGGTAACAGGAACCTGACCGCTATGGTGCCCAAAGAGGCAGAGGCCATTGAAGCATTGATGGCACGCAAAACAACATGAGCGTGATTATTGCAGGAGGAGGACTGACAGGTGCCACACTGGCGCTGATTATCTCTTCACTGGCCCGGGGCAGGATACCCGTTACACTCATTGAAACGGCCCTGCCCGACACGCAATCTGATGCGCATGTTGACTCCCGTGCTATCGCACTGTCACAGGGCACCTGCCAGCAACTCATACGTACCGGCATATGGCCTGCGCTGGCAGACCAGACAACGCCGATAACGCACATACAGGTCACGGATCGTGGCTATCCTGGCTGTGTCAATTTACATGCACAGGATTACGCTATTGCCGCACTGGGTTATGTCATCGAACTGCATGATGCCAGACAGCAGTTATTTGCGCTGCTGAAGAAGGCAGCAGGGGTGCGTCTATGCTGCCCTGCACGGGTAACAGGTATGACACGCAGTCAGCAACATGTCACCGTGCAGCTTGATTCAGGTGAACAACTGGAAAGTGAGCTGTTAATTGCTGCCGACGGCTCCTCTTCATTCCTGGCCAGTGCCTGTAATATACGTGGTGAACAGCGTGATTATCAGCAGATTGCGGTGACCGCACAACTGATGACTGAAAAAAATCCTGCAGGATGTGCCTTCGAACGCTTTACCGACACAGGTCCACTGGCGCTGCTGCCAGGTCCTCAGGGAAGCAGCTTCCTGGTGTGGTGCCACAGACAGGCAGACCATCAGACAGTCATTTCCTGGGATGACCGCAATTTTTTACAGCAATTGCAGCAGGCATTTGGCTGGCGCCTTGGCAGAATAGTACAGGCAGGCAGGCGTCACAGTTACCCATTACGCTCATTTCGGGCATCAACACATATCAGCCATCGTCTGGCACTGGTCGGTAATGCGGCCCAGACACTACATCCGATAGCCGGTCAGGGATTCAACCTCGCGCTAAGAGATAGCGTCGCCCTCGCTGAAATACTGACAAAAGCAGCACAGGCAGGTACAGATTCAGGTTCATGGTCAGTACTTGATCGTTATCAGACACGCCGCCGTCACGATCAGGCAATGACCCTCAGTATCACTGATGGACTGATTGATTTATTTACCAGTAATTATCAGCCACTGGTGGCAGGAAGGAATATTGCGCTAATGCTGATGGAGCATTTACCGGTTATGCGCTACCTGCTTGCGCGGCGCACACTTGGATGGGTCAGCGGTAAATCACGGCCATGAAACATAAAGAGGTGTCTGCAGTATGCAATCATTTGATGTAGTCATTGTCGGCGGCGGTATGGTGGGGCTGGCGCTGGCCTGTGGACTTAAAGGCTGCGGGCTAAAAATTGCGGTTGTCGAGCAACAGCCTGTCGAGATTGCGTCTGCGCCTGCCTGCGACAGTCCGTTTTCATTACGGGTTTCTGCCATTAATGCCGCCAGTGAACGTTTGTTACAGCATCTTGGTGTCTGGGAGGCTATTCGTGACGTACGTGTCAGTACCTGGCAGGCAATGGAAGTATGCGACCGCGATAGCTTTGGCCGTATCACCTTTGTTGCCGAAGACTACGGCTTCAGCCACCTTGGATGCCTGGTGGAAAATAAGGTCATTCATCAGGCCCTGTGGCGGCAGGCAGCAAATCTGACAAACGTAACACTACTGGCACCAGCGAAACTGAAACATCTGGCTATCGGTGAAAATGCGGCTTTTATTACCTTAAACGATGAGCGCCTGCTCAGTGCACGCCTGGTGGTGGGTGCCGATGGTGCAGATTCCTGGTTACGACAACATGCAGATATTCCATTAACCTTCTGGGATTATGAGCAGCATGCACTGGTGGCCACGGTGCGCACTGAAAAGCCCCACGATGGGATGGCGCGCCAGGTTTTTTATCATGACGGCATCCTGGCATTTTTACCCTTTAATCAGGCACATTTGTGCTCTATTGTCTGGTCATTACCGCCACAGGAAGCCCTGCGCCTTGCGCAACTACCGGATGACCAGTTTAATCACCAGCTGGCTATCAGCGCCGATATGCGCCATGGACTCTGTTATGTGGAAAGTGAGCGACAGACTTTTCCACTGGTCGCCCGCTATGCCCGTAGTTTTGCTGCTCATCGCCTGGCATTGGTGGGTGATGCTGCACATACCGTGCATCCTCTGGCGGGTCAAGGCCTGAATCTTGGATTTATGGATGTTGCTGAACTGCTAAGCACGCTACACTATCTGCAACAGCATGGCAGGGATATCGGTCAATATCTCTATCTGCGTCGCTTTGAACGTCGACGTAAACAGCGTGCAGCACTGATGCTGGGAGGAATGCAGGGCTTTCGGGAGTTATTTCGCGGTTATCATCCGCTGAAAACAGGCCTGCGTAGTCTTGGGCTGGTGCTGACTGACCGCCTGCCTGGTCTCAAATCCAGAATACTGCACCAGGCCATGGGGTTGAATGATTTACCTTCATGGTTAACCTGACCGTTTGGTTGTTGCCGGCATACTGCAGTAGAGTGTCGCAATAAGTCTGATGAATAGATGTAGTTGAGCGCATAACACTACGGCGCTGTGACTACCGGCTGACAATACTTTGCCGATGAGGTTAATAAGATAACAATGAACGGACTAAAAGCCGCAGAAATAGTACGCGGCCGGCAACTGCATAAATTTGGCGGTAGCAGTCTTGCCGATGTAAAAGCCTGGCGGCAGGCAGCAGACATTATGGTGAATCACAGCCAGCCTGGAGACATCATGGTGGTGTCGGCGGCAGGAAATACCACCAATCAATTGATTCACTGGTTGACCCTCAGTCAGACAGACAGTGCTGCAGCGCATCAGGTAAAACAACGCCTGTATCATTATCAACATCAACTGATTTATGATTTATTGCCCCCTGAATTGGCACAGTTACCTGCTACTCACCTGCTGCAGGAGCTGGAACAGCTTTGTGTAGTGCTGCAGGGCAGCATCAATGAAACTGCCTATGCTGAAGTGGTGGGACATGGGGAAATATGGTCAGCACGCTTAATGGCTGCGTTGTTAAACAGCATGGATATTGCTGCCGACTGGCTGGATGCACGGCATTTTTTACGGGTTGAGCGTACTGCTCAGCCGCAGATTGACGCTGTAAGTTCACGCCCGCTGTTACAAAAACTGATGGCAACGCAGAGTCACCGGCGTGTCGTAGTAACCGGATTTATTGCCGCTAATGATGCCGGAGAAACCGTGCTGCTGGGACGTAATGGGAGTGATTATTCTGCCACTCAGATTGGGGTACTGGCCGATGCACAACGGGTAACACTCTGGAGCGATGTCGCCGGTGTTTACAGCGCAGATCCGCGCAAGGTAAAAGACGCTTTTCTGTTGCCGGAACTGCGTCTGGATGAAGCCAGTGAGCTGGCAAGACTATCCGCGCCGGTACTACACAGCAGAACCTTGCAGCCCGTTGCCGCCAGTAACATCGACCTGCAGTTACGTTGCAGCTATCAACCAGAGCAGGGATCTACCCGCATTGAACGGCTGCGGACATCAGGCAGTGGTGCAAGGATAGTCACCGGGCATGAGAATGTCTGTATGATTGAACTGCGTATCGCCAGAGATGCTGATTTTTCACTACGGTATAATACACTGGAGCAGTTTCTGGAAAGTACGCAGCTCAAACCATTAGCAGTCGGTATTCATGCTGACCGTCGTCTGATGCAGCTATGCTATACCGCTGAAGTGGTTAACAGTGCATGGGATATACTGCAAGCAATGGCACTACCTGAAGACAGCCTGTCCCTGCATGACGATCTGGCAATGCTGGCACTGGTGGGATCAGGAGTGTGTGCAAACAGACTACACTGCGATCATTTCCATCAGCATCTGCATGACCAGGCAGTGGAATTCATCTGCCATGCGCAAAATGGCCTCAGTCTGATAGCCGTGTTACGTACGGACACAATAACAGATCTCGTCCAGGGGCTGCATCAGACGTTATTTGCGGCGCGCACTGCAAGGCACTGTGTCGGCTGACAGTCTGGCCGGCCAGGCTGGAGAAGACAGGATATCTACCGATAACCTGGTGTCACACATTTTGCACTGTCAGGTTGTAAAATTCAGGTATCATCGTAAGAGTACAGACGTTCATCAACTTCATTTTGGTTCAACGACCAGGGAAAAAAGCAATGGCACAACCTGCCTTTGATACACTGAAATTCGTTAAAACCCTGCAGCAGGCCGGTATACCGCCCCAGCAGGCAGAAGCATTCTCTGACGAAGTACGTGCATCTCATGAAGCAGTGGATGTCGCGACAGCACGTGACCTTAATGATGGACACAAAAACCTGTCTGCTGAAATCGCCAGTGTACGCAAGGACCTGTCTGCTGAGATAACTGGCGTACGTAAAGAGATGACAGAACGTTTCGAAAAAACAGATGCTGAAATCGCCAGTGTACACAAGGACCTGTCTGCTGAGATAACTGGCGTGCGTAAAGAGATGGCAGAACGTTTTGAAAAAACAGATGCTGAAATCGCCAATGTACACAAGGACCTGTCTGCTGAAATCGCCTGTTCACGTAAAGACCTGTCTGCTGAAACTGTCAGTGTACGCAAAGATCTATCTGCTGAGATAACCGATCTACGCAAAGAGATAACCTGGCGCTTTGAACAGATTGATGAAAAATTTATACAGATTGATAAAAAATTTGAACAAATCGACAGGCGTTTTGACAGACTGGAAATAAAATTTGAACGATTGCAATGGTTTATTGTTGCAGCCGCCCTCGGTCTTATCTTCAAGGAGCAGATTGTCCGGCTGATGGGGGCCTGAAATTCACCTTCCTGTTCAGGGTTACCTGTCAGTGCCTGAGATAATCTCCTGGTGCCCGCCCGACACATTTTTATAACAAAACGCCATGGCACAGAAATCAGTGCGTTTTATCCGGTATTGCGCATCCCGGCAGCAATGCCGGCAATGGTCACCATGAGTGCCTGCTCCACCTCTGGAGCCAGATGGTCCTGCTGACGTGAGCGCCATAATAATTCTGCCTGCAACACATTCAATGGATCAGTGTAAATATTACGCAACTGGATAGATTCAGCAATCCATGGCAAATCTGCCATCAGCTGATCACCATGGGCAATATTCAATACAACACGGATATCAGCAGCCAGTTGATTACGCAGCTCCTGACCGAGCGGCCAGAGCTTTTCTTCCACCAGACGCTGATCGTAATATTCAGCAAGCCACATGTCTGCCTTGGCAAAAACCATTTCCAGCATAGCGATACGCGTAGCAAAAAATGGCCAGTCACGACACATTGCCACAAGCTGCTGCTGTTTTCCTGCATTAATGGCCTCATGCAGACCATGGCCAGCACCCAGCCAGGCGGGTAACATCAGGCGATTCTGTGTCCAGGAAAAAATCCAGGGAATGGCACGCAGACTTTCCACCCCACCGTTAGCCTGACGTTTTGCCGGACGCGAGCCTAATGGCAGTTTTGCCAGCTCCTGCTGTGGGGTAGCAGAACGAAAATAGGGAATAAAATCAGGGTGTTCACGAACATAACGGCGATACATTTTGCACGAAGCCGCTGAGATCATGTCCATAAGTTCACACCATGCTTTTTTCGGTTCCGGTGGAGGTAACAGATTTGCTTCCAGTACGGCACCGGCATAAAGCATCAGGCTGTTAACGCTGACTTCAGGCAAGCCGAATTTAAAGCGAATCATCTCACCCTGCTCCGTCACCCGGAATCCCCCTTTCAGGCTGCCCGGCGGCTGAGAAAGTAATGCAGCATGCGCTGGTGCACCGCCGCGACCAATAGAGCCACCACGACCATGAAACAGGGTCAGCCTGATACCCATCTGCTCACAGGTTTTGATTAACGCCTCCTGTGCGCGGTACTGTGCCCATGAAGCCGCCATAACACCGGCATCTTTAGCAGAATCAGAATAACCAATCATCACCATCTGCCTGCCCTGAATCAGCTCACGGTAGCCATCAAGAGTAAACAATTGCGTCATCACTGTACTGGCGTTATTCAGATCATCCAGCGTTTCAAACAACGGAACCACAGGCAACGTCAACGGACAACCTGCAGCCTTTAGCAGTAAATGAACCGCCAGCACATCTGAGGGAACTTTTGCCATTGAGATAACATAAGCCGCAATGGACTGCGGTGGCGCTGCAGCAATTACCCGGCAGGTGTCGATAACTTCCAGCGTATCCGCGGTACAATCCCACTGCGGAGGTAACAACGGACGACGGGCATTCAGTTCCCGCAGCAGAAATAGCTGTTTTTCTGCTTCAGGCCAGCTGTCATAGTCACCAAGGCCCAGATACTGGATAAGCTCAGCCAGTGCACGCGTATGGCGTGTACTTTCCTGGCGAATATCAAGGCGTACCAGAGGTACACCAAAACAGCGGATGCGATAAAGAGTATCCAGCAACGCGCCGTCGGCAATGATGCCCATACCACAGGCTTTTAAGGATTGCCAGCAAGCATAAAGCGGCTGCCAGAGTTGTTCATCAGCGAGCAGCAGATCCTGTGGTGGCAGCGCATGCTCATTTTTTATCAGGGTTTTTAAGTAACCCTGGGTATTGGTAAGCTGCATACGCAGCTGTTTGAGTACCTGACGATAAGGCTCAGCGCTATCCTCATCACCCGCCAGTGCGCGTAACTCAGGCGTACATTGCGACATCGAGAGCTCAGAAATCAACACCTGGATATCACGCAGGAACAGATCACAGGCTTTCCAGCGACTCAGCAGCAGGGCATGCTGCGTGACCGCCGCTGTCACGTTAGGATTACCATCCCTGTCACCCCCCATCCAGGAGATAAAACGCACAGGTACCACCTCGGGTGGCAGGCTGAAATTTAGCGCCTTTTCGAGCTGGGCATTAAATTCGCGCAAAAATATCGGTACGGCATCCCACAGGCTGTTTTCAATCACCGCAAAACCCCATTTTGCTTCCTCAATGGGTGTCGGGCGTTGTCTGCGGATTTCATCGGTATGCCATGACTGGGCAATCAGCTGACGCAGACGTTGCATGATGTGATGGTACTTATCGTCGCGCAGATCCTTGTTATCCAGCTGATTCAGGCAGGTGTTCACTTCAACCAGCTTATGGATAAGGGTACGACGGGTAATCTCAGTGGGATGCGCAGTCAGCACCAGTTCAATGGATAATTCTTCTATGGCAGCGCGCAGCGCATGGTCACTGACCTGTTTTTCTTTCAGGCGTTGAAACAACTGGACCAGCCCCTCTGGATGGCTGGCAGCTTCGCCATAAATACTGTGATACTGCTCCGCGGTGTTGGTCAGGTTAAGAAACTGGCTGAACGCACGCGCAACCGGTAACAGCTCGTCATTGGAAAGATTCTGCAGCATGGAAAGCAGCTGCTGGCGATCCGCCTTATTCCCCGCCCGTGAAGATTTGGACAACTGACGAATGGTTTCTACCTGAACGAGAATATCCTGTCCCAGCGCCTGCTCGATAGTCTCTCCGAGTAGTGTGCCGAGCATACTGACGGTGTGGCGCATGGCATGATAGTGTTCGTTCATGATTTCCTGCCTGATTAGGCATCGCTTAAATTTTTACAGACCCCCTTTAACTCTACAGGGTATGGCAGGACTTTGCACAGAACAGACGTTAAAAACCGCTGATCTCAATAAGCCTGTGTTACGATCGGTTTACCCGATTTAAAAACTTTTTCATAGCTCTCTTCCTCAGTAATAATATCTATGTCAGAAAGAATTCTCGCCTCAGGATCGTTATTAATTTCATCAAACATCTGTGCAGTTGTTATATTGCCTTTAAAAAATTTTATATCTGGAAAATTATTTATTATTTTTTTAAGATAATTATCTCTTATTTTCTCTTTGCCATCTATGGAACATATCCAAATTGGATACCCTGATCGTAAATCTATAGTCATTTCATTATTCCACATTGAATTACTTTCGTGTGGCTTATCTGGATTATAGTTATAATCAGGCGCAAAACGCTTTGAAAAGCTTTCATAATAAATTGCATTACGCCTTGCAATCTGGCGTGTTAAGTTATTTTTTAGAGGCTGAATTTTGAGCTTACTTTTATTTTGATTTTTTCTTAACACTGTTGCCATATCATCTTCTGCTAACATATCAGGCCTTGTAGTTGTGTCTTTCATTTCTTTTAACAGATTATAAAATATCCTGAATTCTTCACTTTTATTGTCTTTATTCACTTTAAAGAAATCACACATCTCGTGAAATTTAATCATGTCATCCTGTTTTGGAATAGGCACAATAATAGCAATTCTGTCTGGATATTTATGCACGAACATCCTGTTATTGCCTGTAATCAGCCTGCCTGATATAGGAAAAATACCTGCTTTTCTTTTTGCATCACGATTCTCTAAATTTCCTTTAGCTAAAAAAGGAGATATTCCTATATTTCCTCCATAACTATGTTTAGTGCGTATTGAATTATTCGATTCGTTAGCATCTGGTAATAATGTTCTGATGACTGCTCTTCCTTCATTAAGCGCTTTTTTTATTGAATGTGAGGTAGAAAAATAATCTTTTTCACTCTGGAGAAAATGTCTTATATAACTTGAATAGTTATCTAATTTCTTAATTTCATATGAATTCAGCTTTTCTATTCCACTCAGCCGTAAAGGTGAATCAGGATCGTTGGTTATAATATCTTCTGGTATAGCTTTTTCAAAAATATTATCAATAACTTTCGGCTGCTGCTCAGGCTGCGGTAGTACATTAAGCAGAATGAATTCGTGTGTTGTCACCGGCAATTCAGCCTGATTTTCAAGGCTAACAGCGCTGTGCCTGTCTGCTGCATCCACTGAAGAAATTGCACCATTAGCTGCATCTGCGTGCATTGTTGTTGCTGTCTGCGCGCCTGTCAGTAACGGAAACGGAAGGTAACTGGCGCTAACAGCCTGAAGGCTGGACTCGATAACCTGCTCTGTGATAGTTATTTTAGTCAGATCTGGCAAAGACGATGACACGCGTGTTTTATGATGGTTAGCTATAACATCAATCATATTGTTCTTCTTGAATTATTAATATTGATTATTCTTAATATGGCATAGCAAGCCGTTTTGGACTGTTATAAAACGTGCAAAGCTCAACCTGTGAAATTTTTTCTATTAAATTCAGTAAAAAGCCCTGGAAAAATTACAGATAACAAAATATATCGACACAGCCTGTGTTTCTGGAATAAGGCTTAAGCAGGGCACTCTGTATTAAAAAGTACTACTGTGACACAACGGTGTGGCGCATGGCATGATAGTGTTCGTTCATGATTTCCTGCCTGATTAATCATCACTTAAATTTTTCCAGACCCCCTTTAGTTCTACAGGGTATGGTGAGATTTTGCATAATCAAATCAGGCAGGGCAGCGTAAATCTCCAGCAGGCCCTACTGCCATGCGACGGGCATCAGGCCCTGAAACACTAACCGCAGTAACAGTTGATAAAGGCACTGTGTTTTTACCTCTTTTTTCATATCACCAAACCATACCGCGGCACATTCATTCTCTGACAGCCGCTGTAGGGATCTGTGCAAGTTATTAAGACCACATTCAGATAGCAAGGTTACGCTATTTCGAATTTAGATTAACTTATTGAATTATAATTTTTTATTTCCATGCTTCAGGAACTAAGTCGCTAAAAGCTTTTTTAATCATCGGATTGCTGGATGTTTTTATCGCTGATTCCATTATGAGCACAAGATTATTTGTACATGCATTTGTTGACAGTATTTCGAAATATCCTGTCATCTGCATAATATCCGCAGCTAAGCTTTCTGCTTTTTTAAGCAGACTAATGGTGCAATCATTGAGAATTTCTATGCTGGCATCTTCTTTACCAAAAAAAGCGGTAGAAGAAAGCTTCATAAAGATAAACGACAAAACAAGTAACACCGCAGCCTGTTCATCTTTACTCGCTGCAGCCAAATCAAGTGATTGAATAAGCTTGGTAAAATGTTTACTGTTGAGCTCAGGTGAAGCAGAAAATATTGATAACAGTTGCTCTAATTTATCTATTTGATTATCAGTCAGTTTTTTTGCATTGCTATAATAATTTTTATGTAAAAAAGCTTCTTTAAGAAAAGAAAGATCTACGTTCAGCTGCGCATCATGTGCCAGATCTTCAAAGAATCTGTTCAGCTTTTTATTAACTGCAGCCTCTTTATAAGCATTCAAAAATAGAGGAAGTGATGTGAAGATGCTTAATAAATCGCCAGTTTCTTTCTCTGGCTGGATGGTAAATTCATTGTGTTCATTTTTCTGTAAGAGCAAAAACTTAGCCCAATCAGCTGATTTTCCCTCATAATCTTTTTTTTCTACATCAGGAATTTTACGTATATTTCTATTATAAAAATCCTCATTAATAACCAGCGCCTGCGCTTCCGACAACATCCATATATAATGAGCTTCTTTATCATAGAGATGGCTCTTACTCAATACGCTTACTACTGCTGAAATTTCTGGTATCTGCAGGTAACGATCCTGTAACTGCATGGCTTTTTCTTTTATATCTTGTGAGTCTGAATGGTTTGCATGAATCAACAACTGATTAATGAAACTACTATGCTGAAGTAACCATGTATTCTGCTCGTTACCTTCATCTATTTTTATTAACGTGTTTTCCAGTAAAAACTGCGTTTTTTCATCCGGGCCTAAATCCAGTAACTGGTGATGAGCCATTGCAATAAAATCCGGCAACTGTGGAATATTTAAGTCTTTCGCCATGATACAGTTACCCGGCAATTTTTCTAAAAGAAAAGTAAAACGGTTTCCACGTAGCAATGATAAAAATTCTAATTCCAGCTGCGCTACTAAACCCGCAGGAAGCTAGGTCAATCGATTGTTATCCACATTTAGTTTTGTTAATTTTTTCAGTGCAATGATATTGTCAGGAAGTACTTTCAGGTTATTATTTTGCAAATTTAGCATTGTCAGAGATTTTAATTTGCCTATATCTGCAGGCAGACAAGTAAGCCGATTATAGCTTACGTTCAATTCGATCATATTTGACAGATTAGCGATACTATCAGGCAGTTCACGCAGTTGATTACCACTCAAATTCAGGTGTGTCAGATTCAGCAATTTCTCTGTGATGACAGAGGGAATTGACGTCATTTCCAACCCACTCAGATCCAATGATGTGAGATTTTTCTCGAATGCTTCCAGTATCTTACTCTCAGCGATCCTGGCATTATGTCGATTGCGCCCCTGCTTCTTTACCCACAGGGCTAATTCCTGTTTAACGGCGGCCAAATTCGGTCTGTCATGAATAGTAGAATTAGTCAGTATATTGTCAACTCTCATCGTACGGTCATGGTTTATCTTCCTGGTAACTCTTGCACGTTCTCTATGCGGCAATTGAGCCTGATTCGATTGGGGAGCAACATGAGGAATATCTGTTGAATCCATGACAGCAGCAGGGTAATTGGCTGGACCTGATGTCAGCATTGCTGCGGTCTCTGCCTCTGCCGCCAAAGGAGCTTCATTCAATGCCTTGAGCAGAGGAAAGGATTGATAGATAGCCTGCTTATCAGCCTCAGTGATGGCTTTGCCGATAAACTGACGTGAAGCATTGCGCCTGAATAACAGCATATTGAGCAGGTTGCGGAAAAAATCACGAAAACGGGATCCTGACTGCGACTTCTCAATAGAATAGCGATTATCACTCTGACCTGGCGCAAGAATGATGCCTTCGCTACCATCAGCAGACAGGAGTACCGGATTATTCAGCATATAATCCTGTCTGTTTTTTTTCGCTACCTGTGCTGCGTTTAATAAGGCTTTGACCTCTTTCAATTCACTATAACGTCTGGCCAGCTTATTAGTCAGTGTGGTTATCTCGTCATTACCAGGGTCTCTATCCCGTATCAGTAACTGATTAATCAAGCTGCTATTTTCCAGTCCCCAGCGCGCGTCCTGCATGATATTTTTATCTGCATACTTCAGTAAATCTGTTATTTTTTCTGGTGTATCCAGCAGCACCTGACGGTCATTGGCTGCGTTAACTGTCTCTGCCAGTGTTGGCCAATGGCCCCCCGTTTGCAGCCTAACGCTGAGGTGTTTCAGGCTGTCAGGGCGAAAATAACCCGGTGCTTTATCCAGCACGAGTTCCTGCAAGTCAGGCAGCCGCGATAATACCTGCGGCAGGCTGTTGATTCCATTCAGTTCCAGGTGGGTTAGCTGCTGTAGAAATGCGTCTTCAATTTTAGCGACAACAAGACACCTGTTTTCTGCCAACAGACACTGACACTGCGACCAGCTATTCAGCTCTGTACTTAGTTTTTCTAATGACAGGGGAGCGAGCTCTTCTGACCTGGCCTCTTTGGCAACATCGAAACAATTCAACGGAGTTAATAACCCGGATAAGTAGTCAGATACCCTGCCGCCCATAGTGAATTGCCTCCTTAACTATGCATCAACATGACATCATCATGCATATTAATTATTCAATCAGTATAGTTTTACAGCTGCCAGGCGGGTAATAAATTTTGCTCACGCTTTACGCCAGCAGGGTGTTTTACTAACAGTTAGCATGTATATCCCTGCTACTGTGCGGGTTGCAACATCATGATTTTAAGCGGATAATACCTGTTGTTGTAAAATACTGACCTTGCTCCTTCAGGCTACATACCCCGTCTGATGGGCAGTGCCTGTTACTAAGCCTGCAGCCTGAAAGTCACCTGTCAGGCGAAAAATGTAGTTATTTATCGACCATGATGGAAAGTATCCACCGCTGCAGGTGCAGCTGTGAAGACAGCAGTGCATAAACAGGCAGTTAAAAAGGAATATTGCATGTTTTCTGTTTACCCGCGTGCTACAGTCACCCTTTTTTTGAGTATCATCATGACATCAACTCCTCTGGATTGTGCGCCCTCCACACCCCCTGTTGCTGAAAAAATACCCTGGCAGGAAACCCGTCACGGCGCGACTGTCACGGATGATTACCACTGGTTACGCGACAAAACCAATCCACGCGTGATGGCCTATCTGAATGCAGAAAATGCCTGGACTGAAGCGATGACAGGCTCTCTGACACCACTCGCAAAGACGCTATATCGAGAAATGAAGGGTCGTCTGAAAGAAACGGATTTATCGGTACCCACAAGGCGCGGTAATTATTACTATTACAATCGTACTGAAGCCGGTTTACAGTACCCGATTTTCTGCCGTCGTCGTGCCGGGGCTGATTTTGCCTGGGACGCAACCGCACCGGAAGAAATTCTGCTCAACGAAAATCAGCTGGCCCGGGGTGAGCCTTTTTTTGATATAGGCGCTCTTGCTGTCAGCCCTGATGATCGCTATCTCGCCTGGACAGATGATACCCTCGGCTATCGTCAGTACAGGCTACATATTAAGGATCTGCAAACCGGAAAAATATTCACCGATTCTCTGGAACGCATCACTTCTCTCGCCTGGGCGGCGGACAACCGCACACTGTTTTTAATTCAGGAAGATGCCACCACCAAGCGCTCCAGCCTGCTGGTACGCTTAAGCCTTGGTAGTGCGCCGGTCGAGCTTTATCACGAAGCCGTGGAGCAGTTTGATCTCAGTGTGGAAACCAGTAGCGATCGTCAGTATATCCTGCTCCATGCCAGCAGTACCGATACCAGTGAAGTCAGCCTGCTGGCAGCGAACAACCCTCAGGGTATTTTTCGTTCCGTGCTGGGACGGACGCCGGAACACCGTTACAGCGTGGATCATCGCCAGGGTGAGCTGTTTATCCTGACCAATCAGAATGCCAAAAACTTCCGTCTGGTGCGGACCCCCCTAGAAACCCCGGCTGAGGCACACTGGCAGGAAATGATAACTCATGATGACCATGTGCTACTGGAAGGCCTGGAACTGTTCCGTGACTTTCTCGTGATCAGCGAAAAACACCACGCACAGGACCGTACGCGTATTTATGATTTTTCTACGCATAGCTGGAAAACCGTCAGATTTGATGAGCCTGTCTATACCCAGTATGCCGGAGGCACACCCGAATTCACGTCACGCCAGTACCGTCTGGTGTATCAGTCGCCCCTGACACCAGCAAAGGTGCTCGATGTTGATATGGCAAGTGGTGAACATCAGCTGCTAAAACAGGAAGAAGTACCTGGTTACGTGGCAGGTAGCTATGAAACGCGCCGCCTTTGGGTCACTGCACGTGACGGAGTCAGAATTCCTCTGTGGACCCTGTCTCGTAAGGGAGTAAAACTGGATGGCGAAGCTCCCCTGTTGCTCTATGCTTATGGCTCCTATGGTCTTGCGGGAGCGGCTACCTTTTCCAGCAGCCTGGTGAGCCTGCTTGACCGGGGAGTAGTGTTTGCCGAGGCACAGATCCGCGGTGGTAATGATTTAGGAGAGCACTGGCACGAGCAGGGCATGCTGATGCATAAAAAAAATACCTTTTATGATTTCATCGACAGCGCTGAATACCTGATCCAGCAAAAATGGACCCGCCCGGGGCGCCTTATTATCGAAGGTGCCAGTGCCGGTGGACTGCTGATGGGCGCAGTAACCAATATGCGTCCGGATCTGTTTCACGCTGTACATGCGGCCGTCCCCTTTGTTGATATCATGAACACTATGATGGATACCAGTCTGCCACTGACGACCGGTGAATACCTCGAATGGGGCAACCCCAACGACAAAGCAGCCTATGATTACATGCACAGTTATTCTCCTTACGATAATATCGAGCGCAAGGCTTACCCGGCGATGCTGGTTACCGCAGGATTACACGACAGCCAGGTGATGTACTGGGAAGCGGCCAAATATGTCGCTAAACTGCGTGCCATGAAAACGGATCAGAATTTGTTGCTGCTGAAAACTAATATGGAAGCAGGGCACGGCGGTTCTTCCGGGCGTTACGATGCCATGAAAGAGCGGGCGTTCGAGCTGGCCTGGATGCTGTCACAGTGGGGACTCCAGCAGACCAAAGCAGCGCGCTAATGTGGAAAAGGTTGCTTATCAGGGCAGGTGCACTGATATATTTTATCATGCCCCTGCAAGGCAATATTCTGTCCAGAGCGCAGACAGGGAGGCAATAGCCCCCCTGTTGTTTTATAACAGCGCGCTGCGGCCGATTTCAGCGCACAGCCTGTTGAATAGATAACCTTTCAGGGGTCTGCCTTTCACTGGAACTACGCTCCGCTAAAAGTCGGGCTATGCCAACCTGCATAGTCGTACATTGTTTACAGTAACGATCTACTTCATCATGAATATAGGCTAACTCTACCCGCAGCTCGACCTCCTGCCCGGTAAGCATATTACGTATCGCCTGATCAGTAGCCGGGTTACTGGTTATCTCCGCTTTGATGCGTTGAAACTCGCTAAACCTTGCTTCGACAGCTTGCCCGGCTTTGCGCATTTTCTCCTGCGCTAATTCTAGTAACAGCGAGTTGATTGCAAGTTTCTCTCTGCTGATTTTAGGATTGACTACTACGTCTATGACCTTATTGATATTACCAAGAGTAGCACGCAGCATCTCTATACTCACACCAGCTATTAGTCCGCCAGCTAGCCCGAAAGCACCCGCGCCAACACCTTTGCCAAATTTCTTGTAAAATTCAATCAACTGAGGGGGCTGTGGGGTAGTGCGCTGCCGTAATAACGCATAAATGTCGTCTGACGGTTGAATTTTTTTCAGGTTTTCTTGCACAAACTCAAACAGCTGAGTATGCCTGTTGAGTTTATTCTGTACATCCATTAATTCCAGCTGTAAACGGAAACGCTTAGTGTTAAATGCAATTGCTTTGTCTTGACAGTCAGAGCTTTTCTGGTGCGTACTCACAGCCCCTGTCTCAGGATACATTGCTGTTTTAATCTGCTGTTCCCTGCTTTTCAGGACCTCCTGCATTGCTTGCTGAGTACTCAGTACAAAATCAATGTTCTTCTGAGTAGGGTAGCGTGCTGCCTGTATGATAGCCAATAAAACAAGATCCCGTGCTTGCTTGTGATTTGCCGGATAACTGGCCATATTTGCTACCTCAACTACCAGTGCTGGATCATGTATTTTCGGATAGCACATCAATCGCATGTTATGAGCCTGTATTGCCGCATCTAGCTGTGCCTGTTTGACTCGCAGACTATCAAGCTGCTCATTCACACGGGCTGTCATGTTCTCTTTATCAGTTTCTGTAGATGCCAGGGTAACACCGGTTATTTTTTCCCAGAAAGCGGCGAGGCCAGAAGGTTGTGGTTGCATCTTTATGTCAGCCAGACGCAATTCAAGCTGTTCCTGCTGGATTTTTATTACACTCAGGGCAAATTTGCCGAAGTGCCCGGGATGTTTTATTGCCCAGCCGGTAACAGTATCCGCACTGGCTATATGCGCTGTCAGACGGGCGATGACATGTATGCATGATGCAGCTATTCCTGTTGCCATTTCTGCATTCCTGAATAGTTATTTAATATAAAATAATGCATAACTATAATTTATTCATTATATGAATGCTGTTATAAAGTGACCACAAACTGCAAGCCAGTCAGTCATGACTGCTATTGTTAACAGGCACAGGCCTGGAGGAGCAGGCTGCCATAGGAATAGCGCACTGGTCTGTACCCATTGTGCCGGTATTCAGCAGCATAAAATTAAGATAGACTTATAGCAGAATAAGCACCGGAGTCAGGATGATATGGTACAGGTTGCATTTGATACCCTGAAATTTGTGGAAACGCTGGAATCATCAGGCCTGCCTAAAGAGCAGGCGCGCGCCATTTCACTGGCCGTTCAGGAATCCCATGAAACCCTTGATCTGGTCACGCGTCGTGATTTGAGCGATTTTCGTCAGGAAATTGAGATGCGCTTTACAAAGGTCGATAGCGCTATCGCTGAGGTACGTAAAGACCTTTCAGCTGAAATCGCTGAGATACATAAAGACCTTTCAGCTGAAATCGCTGAGATACATAAAGACCTTTCAGCTGAAATCGCTGAGGTACGTAAAGACCTTTCAGCTAAAATCGCTGAGGTACATAAAGATCTTTCAGCTAAAATTGCTGAGGTACATAAAGATCTTTCAGCTAAAATCGCTGAGGTACGTAAAGACCTTTCAGCTGAAATCGCTGAGGTACGTAAAGACCTTTCAGCTGAAATCGCTGAGATACGTAAAGACCTTTCAACTGAAATCGCTGAGGTACGTAAAGACCTTGTCACCCACATGCAGGATACCCGGCAACGTTTTGAGCAGCTGGACAGGCGCTTTGATCGGCTGGAATCGCGCTTTGATCGGCTGCAGTGGTTTATCGTTGCAGCAGCGCTGGGGTTAATCTTCCGCGAACAAATTATCAGATTGCTGGCGATGTAGTGACTCATGCAGCCATGACTGAGCCCCTGTCTTAGCTTTTGCCAAACGCTTTACCTCAACAGATAAAACGTACCCGTGCATGCGCACCGGCAGGCTCAGTGACTGATAACATCAGCGTCTTGCGTGGGCTCGATACTAAAAACACCTCTACCGGTGTGCACAATCAGTCAGTCAGCTAAGCTGCTATTGCGGTATAATGCACCTTCTCCACTACGGGCACGGCGCCATATTTCACTATCTGTTAGCGTGGTCTGAATAAATTCCACAGGCACACCCCCATCATTAATCATGGCGACAAAATAATCATCAACAGGCTCATAGGGCCCAAGGATCACTTCTTTGCCTTCAATGGCGGCCTGCAAATCAGGCACCCTGAAAGCAATATGCGGCTGTGTGCGGATAAGCGGATGTAGCGGAGAATCTGATTCAAAGCGATGCCACTGAATCTTAAAGAAGCCGGGGTTGTCGCTGGTGTACATACGTGCCGCTGCACTGTAAGTTTCCCCTTCCCTTTTCTCGGTAGTAGGAATGCCCATGTGGTGAAACTGGTAGCTGATATCCGATGACATAGTGATTCCTTAAGCATATCGCGGGCGTTGCGCTGGCTATTATACACAGAAGTAATGAAATGATAATTATCATTGAGAAAAGATAAAGGGATGTGCTGAGAGCCTGTCCCTGTTGTCGTTACTACGGCTATTGCCCGGCAACTGTGACGCAGGCGCTATACCTCGTCAGGGTTATTGCGCCTGATTAAACTTTTCCAGCAATTCCTGTGGTAACTTACCCGGCACTGTTGTTTGTGTAGCAGTGAGCGTAACTGATACCACACAGCGTGCTACACAGGCGAGCCACTATATTTAGCCGACTCATCAATAGCGGGTGTTGCCTGGCCTGATACACCAGACAGCGGGTGCCGATTATTCTTCGGTTTTCCCCAGTTATCCAGAATCCTTAATACAGTGCTAAGCTGTTCCGAAAATGGAGTCCCTGCCTCCTGCAGTTCAGCACAACTGTTATCGCGATCGATTACTGGTGATACATACCCACTATCATCAGCAGACAATCTCTTTTTATTCTCCTTATCATCTGATTGCAGGTTATCCATAAGCCCAGGATTATCGGCGTGAGGCTGCAACCGTTTGCTGGATGCCTGCATCATGTCCAGACTATTATCTCCAGCAACATCTTGCCTGACCCCTGCCTGCTGCGGCCATTCTTCCAGCAATTTCGCACAGGCTGTTGCAATAGCTTTATTTTTTGTAAAATCTGCAAGGTCTAAAGGACTAATATTATCAACCAGATTAGGCAATATCATTAGTGCCATATTTGTGACATTCATTTGCGTCATTACCGCAATTTGAGGATCCGCAGCACACCTGGCAATATACGTAATGATATTACGCACCCTCTCTCGTTGCTCACGGGGTAAGGCAGAAATACGTTCCTGCAGTATGTCGGCAAATGCATTCGGGTTGCCAGTAATACCCTTTACATCTGTATCATTAAATAGCGATACTTCTTTTATTAATTTTTTCAAAACATTAGCTAGAATATGCTGGTCTTTTATAGCATGCAATTCCTGCGGAGTAATGGCTTTTTCATAAACCATTTTTTCGCATGCAGTAATTTCTTCTGCTCTCCCCGGAATCCGGAATAATCCCTCACAGGGCCCTCTACGGATAAGCTCATTAATGAGCTTGTCCACATTTTGTGTCAACTGTGCTTGTGTTATCTTCATGACAGGCTTTTCTGGTACTCTCATGGCCATGAGCTCAGCAACATAAGCATTATTTAGCCTATCTGCTGTGCGCTGCTGCCGGTCAGACCCTTGTAATGGCACTGATAGTATTGGCGCTGAAATGTTTATCTCAGAAGGCGCTTTTTTCATACCAAAGCAACAAAAAATATTTCTCCATCTGTTAAAAAAGCCCTGCATGCCTTCCCTTACGAAGGCTGTACGATTTTTTTTATGCGCTGTCGCAGACTCAGCTGTGATATTACGCATTTCAGCCGCTGCTGCAAAAATAGCTATTCTGTTAGTATCATTTCTTGCAGCCTGACTATGTATATTCTCACCTGATACTACCGGTTGAGTATGTGTATATGTTGATCCATTCTGCGCAGCACCTAATCCCATGATTCCCGCCTTTAATTTATTGATAACACTATATAAAACTGGCTTATGGTCTCCATTCTACGCCACGGATTTAAAGAGACTGTCACATAACGCTCATTAAAGCCGTGCATGAACAAAAAATACGACAGCAGCCATAAGCCGAGATAAAACAGCAGGATGCATGAGGCGCACGGGGAAACAGACAGGCGCAACAGCGCTGCCTGTACGCAGGATCTACACCCCTTTTCAGCACGCGTGTAGTGAAAAAGCATTTTTCTCCCGCAATCAGCTTTCTAACAACGGACGGCGCTGTGCAATACAAATAGTAATGGGTACATCCATCTGCTCCGGGGTTTGTACAATGTGGCCATTGCGCTGCGGGCGTATTACAGTGAATATTCTTTCCAGGCTGAGATCATCGAATTTTTTATTTTTCAGAATACCCACCGCTATTACCGTACCAGTACGCCCGACGCCCGCGGCACAATGTACCAGCCCTGTAACGCCATATTCGCGCTGTACCGCCACCAGTTCCTGGGTATCTGTTGCACTCATTGCCTTATGATCATCCCAGTTCTGGACATGCAGCACATGGACTGACTGCGTAGCTCCAGTGTCGTTATCAACAAGTTTCACTTCATACACCCTGAATTTCAGCCCTTCTGTCAGCATGCGTGTTTCTTTCCAGGTTGATGTTGTTGTAATGCGGCCATGCTTCCCTGATACAGAAAAATAATCCGTCATTTTTCTTGCCCCGGTCCCTGTTCTGATCTCCTCAGGCGTGGTAAGAACCGTAATCACGTCCACTTTGTCAGTAATACAGATTCTGAGATGCTGCTCTATCTGATTATCTTTGGGAAACTGAGCGGCAATGGCCACGCGTGTGCCCTCTATTGTGATGTAGTTGGCATGCAGCCCCGGAACACGGGTCTCTTTCATGCAGTGAATATTGGCAAAACGCGGCAAGTCTGGCTCGTCGTCTACGTATTTCCCGGCATTTTGCGGTAATTTATGCAGCAACGACTGTTGAAGAGCCTGCATTCTTTCTTTAAATAATGCGATTTCTGCGCCATGGCTATTTTGCCTGCCGGTTACTGCCTGCGTCTGAGGCAACATTGCAGGGGATGGCACCACGAAACGGGCGCGTTGAGTATCAAGCGAACGAGAGCAAACACTGGCCACTGGAGAACTTATCCCCATTACCGGCCTGACAGAGCCAGCAGCCTCTGGGGATTTAACTATGCGCATAAATCCGGAGAAAAAAGATTCCTTTGGCTTTTCTAAAGAGCGCGCTACGGCGCCCTGATAATCTGCCAGCTCTTTTTTTACCTCTTTAAGCGTGGTCGGCTTTGCTGCGAGATGGTGCTCCATTATCCCTGTCGATTCAAGCAGCCATATAAATGAGCTGTCAGGGCTCGGATACAATCTCGGCTTATCGCCAGGTTGAAAAGGAGTAGAAGGTTTTGCCAGAAAAATATCCACCTCTTCAGGGTTGAGGCCAGATTCTGCGTAACACTGTGCAAAGAAAGGCCTGACAGACACTAATGGCGCAGTGCCGGTTGCCGCGATACGCTGAGCAGGAAAAACCTTTTCTGTCACTTCATCCAGAGTTTGTAGTCGTAAAGCTTTTTCTTTGCCCGGCATGAGGATTGACCAGTAATATTTTGGTATCTCTGAGCTCGTCCAGACAACAGTTTGCTCAAACCTCTGACCGGCTGATGGTTTTACAGGCAGAAACATGCCCAGTTTTCCCAGATAGTACTCAACGAGGAATTTTTTCACTGTTGCTGTGTCAAGCTCTTCAGGCTGGCTGTGCGCTGTCTTCCTGACAAAAACACAATCAGGGTGTACAGGATGCTGCCAGATAACAAGTTTTTCATTCGCCTCAAACGCTTCGGGGGGTTCTGTTGTCAGCACATGAGCATCATTGGGATGCAACATCAACTGTGCACGCAGACTTTCATCATAAACGGGCACTGGCACGGTAGAAAATATGCCTGTAGCCTGCTGCGTTGCGCGTGCATGTACAGATTCAGGGATATCAGTAGTATTGCCTGCTTTATTTACCGGGATAGATTGTCCGCTAACATGAGCTGCCTTACCTGCAGGAGCATCAAGCTCAACATAAAACGTTGACTGTCCCTTTGCGCCGGGAGTGGGGGTGAGTTTAGGCATAGCGCTCCTCCTTAAGTGATTGCCTGATAAACAAAAAATAGCTATTGCTGTCATAACATCCTGCAGGATAACCATGGCATGCGCTACCATATAGCGCTCACGGTTTGCACTGTTATTAAAAGATAAGACGATGCAAAGTGAGACGATGTGCAGATGATGGCACGCGTGAAAAACACTATTTATTGCCAGATGAAAGATAGAGCGGCGCGTTATTGTGTGGATATAAGTACCGTACAGGATGTGCTGCACGGTACCATACAGAGGGGTTTTAGTTCGGGGATTTTAACAATGGCCGGCCCTGCGCGTTGGCAATATCAATGAGAACCTGCAGCTGCTCCTGGGTTTGTACCATGTGACCATTACGCTGCTCGCGCAGCAGCGTGATTACCTCTTCCAGGCTGAGGTGAGTAAATGCGGGGTGCTCCATGATGTAGGCTGCCAGCACCACACCAGTGCGACCGACACCCGCAGTACAATGCACTGCAAAATCTTTTTCATTCTCCGGCAGCACTGTTGCCGATGCCTGAGTCTCTGTTCCTCCTTCTACCCCTTTTTTATATTCCGGCAACGCTTTTACCAATGCCTGAATGTCTTTTTCTCCTGCGGCCGTACGATCAGGCCAATTCTGCGCATGCAGGACCGCAATTTTTTTCATCTCACGGCCACCATCATAAATTTCCAGATGGTAGACATTACAGACCAGCCCTCCTGGCAGCTTCAACTGATCCTGCGCTGTGGATTCTGTTCTGATATCGCCAAACTGACCAGACGTGGAAAAATAATCCGTCATCGGGCCCGCTCTGCCTTTCTTCATTTCATCCGGCGGCGTGAGCACAAGGACAACCTTCACATTATCCCGGTACATTCTAAGCTGCCCTTCCAGTTGGGAATCTTTGGGAAACTGTGAGGCAATGGCCACAGGCCTGCCTTCTATCGTCATCAGATTGGCATTTAGCGTACTATCAACACAGGTGGCTGCCATCGCGGGAATATCATGAAAACGGCTAATATTACCGCCAAGAAAAAGCTCGGGATGTTCACCAGAATGTAACTGAGCACTCACCTTTTCCAGGTTAGCGGCAAGCTTTTCAGCATTACTAAGCCTGGGCGGTTCGTTATCGAAGGTAATTTTTATTTTATTTTCCATACGCCGGCGTTTGGTACGTGATTGCGCAGCAGCAGGCTCTTCTTTCGCTGGCTCCTGCGACTCTGAAAGCATGTCACGCTTTTCCTTAGCTACATCGACTTCCATTGCACTACCAGCATCAACGGGATGCTGATGAGAAGACACCATGAAGCCTGCTGCTATCGGCATTGCACTGGCAGAAGTAGTAGAAATCTGCTGGATATGTGCCTGCAAGGCTGTTCCTGGACCTGCCAGCGCAGAGGCCCCCTTTGTCAGTACCGCACTCGCCTCACTGGTATTAAACACATTGGTCATGTCCTGCGCGACGGGGGGGGTGTTTTCCTGGGACTGAGTCTCATGAAACTGTATATAAAAGGTTGAATTGCCTACATTGGTAGTTCCCAGCGTATAGTTTGTCATTGTTATTATCCGTGCTGTTATCTGGTCCTGAATACCGATTTTCACAGGATAAAAACAGCCTCTCTATCAGAGAAAGGGGGGGAATTTTTAGGAAAATACGCTGGCACCAATCATCATGGTAGCGGGTGAATATTAGCGAATAGCACTAGCGTGACGAGGCGTGCCGGTGATGATTTGATAAAAATGCAGAAAAAACTGCAGATAAAAAGCGCCCCGGTGGGATGGTATTACATCACATGCTGGCTACAGGAAGCAGCAGGCTCCTTAATATACTAAGATTAGCCGGCGGGCGCTGCAGTGGATGGCGTCCAGGTATCGAATATTCTTTCAATCGCAGCATTCACTGCAGAATACATACTAAGATCAATAGCCAGCTCATCAGTAATCACATTCGGCGCTATACAGGTTGCCAGATTGGCATTATTCATACTACTGCGGCCCACAAAATCAGGGACATTTTGCGGCAATGTTGCCACAAAGCCCATAATAGCCTCAATATTATCTCTCTGATAAGCATTCGGTAACGCCGCCAGCTTAGCTTTAAATATGCCCGCTGCATCAGCCCCAGGCTTGCTCATCTCTATCACATCCTGCTTACTTAACAATCCCTGCCCGTCTAGAGAAGCCAATGCTTTCAGCTGGCGTTTCAGCAGAGTTGCTTTATCATTCAGAGTCAGCTCAATTTCTCTGTTTTCTTTGCGCTCTTTTTCTTTTATTCCCATATCTGGCTGGGTCATATCGAGGCCCTTAATGTCACTTTCGTTAGCTGATTTCCGAAAGACCCCTTTAATATCACTGCGTTCATCCTTCATATGAGTCATCATGCTATCCCTAAGCATCTTAAGATTTTCAGTAACCCTCGTTTTTTGTGCTTCGGTCAACGATGCTGATTTGGCTGTAGCTCCTGTACTGCCTGTCGCTGCCATATTTTTTGGTGTAATCGTTTCAGATGCAGAATCACGAAAAAGCCGTGTGCTGGAAAAAATCGTTTTAATTTTTTTAAAAAATGCAATTACCCTGTCTTTCAGACTGGGGAAAAGGTGCTTAATATCTTTGATTACCTCGTCCGGCTCTATATTTGCTGTCGACGCCTTAAACTCGGCTTTTTCGGCTTGATTGAAAAGATGTCTCATATCTCTAAGCGCCTGGTCTTGAATTCTTTCTCTTTGGCTAGTTGTATTGTATACCTTAGTAAAGGCATTACTTCTCTTCAGGTTGCTCTTCCCTGGGCCCTCTGCCTCGCCCGTCTGCGTTACCTGATTTGTTGAGCCAGGACGTAATGTGCCTGAATTTGATCCTATTGCTACCATAACAATTCGCTCCATACTTACTTCAGTGAAACCTGTAAATCCATAAATAAATAATAGAGCACCACAACCATTTTGCTGTCACAACGCTCATTAATGACAGTCAGCCTGATCCAACATGCTATTATCTCATGATGGCAGCAGGCACCTGCGCGCCTTGAGTGACACAGCAGGTTGCACCAGAACTATCAGTAGTCAGTAGTTGCCGGTTGTGGTGTGATGGAGAGGCAGAGAAAACGGGCAATAAAAAAACCGCCCAGCGGGGCGGTTTATGCACATTGAGGTGAAGCGGCATCCCTTAACCTGCAGGAGGATTAACCGGCCGCCGCTGGAGTCAGCGTGGAGGCTGTCCAGGTATCCAGCACCTGTTCAAACGCCTTAGTTACTTTATCTGCATTTGCCCTATTTTCCGCCAGGTCAGCAGGCAGTAGATTGTCAGGCAACAATTTGACTGCGGTAACAACGGCCAGATTGTAATTAGTCATCTTGCTACGTTCAACAAAGTCGGGCACTTCTTTCGGCAGGCTCGCAAGAAAATCAATGATGCTGTTAAGATTATTTTTGCGATAATCGTCATCCAGCCTGCCAAGTGCCTCTTTCAGTATGCTACTTGCATCAGCACCTGGCTCGGCCATGGCATCAAGCATTGCTTTATCGAAAAGCGGCTTGCCATCACCAGGCGATGCCAGTTCTGCCATCATCCTTTTCAATACATTAGCTTTAAGCTTGAGAGAATAGTCAGCTAACGTATCCGCAGTCATCTTGTCCGATTTCAGACTTTCTCCGGCCTGAGCGATTTTTGATCCTATGTCTCCTATGCGAAATACCCCTTCAATATCATCTCCAGTCTTCATGTAATTGAGCATATCACTCATCAGCACATTAAGATTTTTAGTAATCACCGTCTTTTTTTCTGGGCTCAGCGATGCTGGTTTTGCTGTACTGCCTGTCGCGGTACTTTTTGTAGACACTGTAGATGCAGCCCTACGAAAAGGCAGGGTATTTATCAAACGCTTAACAGCAGGCCTGACAACAGATCTATGGCCAGTAGTCGCCGCTTTTTCAGATTGCGTACTTGCCTCTGCACTACGAAAAGAGCGCTTACTGATGTTGATAGTTTTAATATCAGATAAAGACCTGCTGGTTTTATTGCCAGTACGGGTCATATCGGTCAGGCTACCTGTTTTGCCTGTGGCTATCATGCTGACAATATGGGCACTCTTCACGACAGTATTCAACATTCCGGTAATAGACCTCAGAACATTTTTCCTGACAGAATGCAGGGTGTCTTTCCTGCGACTCCTTTCCACGTCTTCTGATTTTAAAGACTCTGTTGCTCGCGTATTGCGGCTTACTAAACTAGTCATAACAGCCTCCTGCGTAATAACAACAATCTATAAAACTAAATAAAATAATAGATCAGCAGAATAATCTCACCACCACATAACGCTCATATAAGCGACAGCGAAATTAATGTCCGGCATCCTGTTTTATGACGACAGCTGATACTTTTAATGATTAATGATTGCCCTCACCATACCGAGTCTGAGAAAATAGACCTCCTTACGACATTCGCTGCAGAGAAATAGTGCGATGAGAAACGGAACGCAGAGCCCCAATGTACACGCAGTACATGAGGATTCGAGTACCGCATCGACAACACACTGATGCTCTCGCAGTAAAGTGTCGCAAGAGACCTGGTGTTTTTTTCCTTTTTTTTCTGTCAATCTGACTGGAGTCGTGCATGCCTTCCCGTAGAACCCTTGCCAATGCCCTGCGTGTCCTGAGTATGGATGCAGTACAGCAGGCAAAATCCGGCCATCCCGGTGCCCCCATGGGAATGGCCGATATCGCCGAAGTCCTGTGGCGCTTCCATCTGCGGCACAATCCTGCCAATCCACACTGGGCGGATCGCGATCGTTTTGTGCTGTCCAACGGACACGGCTCCATGCTGCTCTACAGCCTGTTACATCTCAGTGGTTATGCGCTACCCATGGAGCAGCTAAAAAATTTCCGCCAGCTGCATTCCCAGACACCCGGACACCCGGAATACGGCTATACCCCCGGGGTAGAAACCACTACCGGTCCGCTGGGGCAGGGGCTGGCCAACGCCGTGGGATTTGCCATTGCTGAACGTACGCTGGGTGCGTACTTCAATCGCCCCGGTCACAACATTATTGATCATCACACTTACGTTTTTGCCGGTGATGGCTGCCTGATGGAAGGAATTTCTCACGAAGTCTGTTCACTGGCCGGCACCCTGAAGCTGGGGAAATTAATTGCCTTTTACGATGATAATGGTATTTCCATCGATGGACATGTGAGTGGCTGGTTTACCGATAACACGGCCGCGCGTTTTGCCGCCTATGGCTGGCATGTGGTAGACAATATCGATGGCCATAATGCTGCAGCAATAGAGACGGCGATTGTGGCCGCGCAGCAGGTGCACGACAGGCCATCGCTACTCATATGTAAAACCACCATCGGCTCTGGCTCTCCCAATAAAGCAGGCTCTCACGACGTGCATGGCGCGCCCCTGGGTGAAGCTGAAGTCGCCGCAACACGAAAAAATCTCGACTGGCACTGGCCCGCCTTTGAAATTCCAGAGGACATCCGTACTGCCTGGGATGCGCGCAGCAAAGGCCAGGAGCAGGAAAGCACATGGGATGAACAGTTTACTGCTTACGAAAAAGCATACCCTGAGCTGGCAGCACAGTTTCAGCGACGCATGCAAGGTGAGCTTCCTGATAACTGGGAAACTGCAGCCACTGATTTTATCAGGCAGTTGCAACAAAATCCGGCAAACATCGCCAGCCGTAAAGCGTCACAGAATGCCCTGGAAGCCTTCGGGCCAGTGCTGCCTGAATTACTGGGTGGCTCTGCCGATCTGGCTCCCAGTAACCTCACACTCTGGTCGGGTTCAACATCACTCACAGACGATGCGGCGGGTAATTATATTCATTATGGTGTCCGTGAATTCGGTATGTCAGCCATCATGAACGGCATTGCCCTGCATGGGGGGTTCATTCCTTATGGCGCCACCTTTCTCACCTTTGTTGACTATGCGCGCAATGCCGTACGTATGGCCGCATTAATGAAAATCCGCAGTCTGTTCGTTTATACCCACGATTCTATTGGCCTCGGTGAAGATGGCCCAACCCATCAACCCATCGAGCAGCTGGCCAGTTTACGCCTCACACCCAATATGAGCACCTGGCGCCCCTGTGATCAGGTGGAGTCTGCAGTTGCCTGGCAGTACGCCCTGCAGCACCAAGACGGCCCCAGCGCACTGGTTTTCTCGCGCCAGAATCTGACACAACAGGAGCGCAATGAGACACAGCTGGCCAGCATCATCCGTGGTGGCTATGTGTTAAAAGACTGTGCAGGTCAACCGGCATTAATACTTATTGCTACCGGCTCAGAAGTCGAGCTGGCTGTTTGCGCCTTTCATGAACTCAGCGCAGCAGGTCATGCTGTGCGCGTCGTATCCATGCCTGCAGCGGATGTATTTGACAGGCAGGATGCTGCTTTTCGCGAATCCGTATTGCCTGCGGCCGTCAGTCGCCGTCTCGCCGTGGAAGCCGGTATTGCAGATTACTGGTATAAATATGTTGGACTGAAAGGTTCAGTTATCGGTATGACGCGCTTTGGAGAATCGGCACCGGCAGAAGTATTGTTTAACACGTTCGGTTTTACCACTGAACAAGTTGTTGCACGCGCAAAGGAGCTTTTAAACTCCGTGTCGGTATAACCGCTGAGTTCAACTTCAGCCGTTAAACCGCCCCTACGGCTACGCCAGGAAGCTAACAGCGGATAGCAACAGGCCTCTCTGCTCGCCCGTACATGTATTATGGCGGCCTTGCGCTATAGCTGTGTGCGGGCTGCACGGCTTGCAGATGCGGCGTAATCATCTGGCAGCTACCCAGCTGACACCTTTTATTAATCACACATTAAGCCGGCAAACAGCATCTGTCAGTAGCATAGTCAGCTCTGTACAGAGGTATCCTGCGGGAGAGTACTAATGACAATCCGTGTGGCCATCAATGGCTTTGGCCGGATAGGCCGCTGTGTTTTACGTGCCCTGTATGAATCAGGGCGACGTGCCGACATTTGTGTAATTGCTATCAACGAACTGGCAGATGCAGAAAACGTGGCACATTTATTCAAATACGATTCCAGCCATGGTCGCTTCGCATGGGATGTCCGCCAGCAACCGGGACAGCTATTCATTGGCGATGACTGCATTCATCTCACTCAAGAGCCATCGCTGGAGCAGCTCCCGTGGCATGAGCTGGCGATAGATATCGTTCTCGACTGTACCGGCATCTATGGCAGTCGTGAGGATGGTGAAGCACACTTACGTAGCGGTGCCAGAAAAGTCCTGTTTTCTCATCCCGGCGGACCTTATCTGGATGCAACTATTGTTTACGGCGTTAATCATCAGACACTGAAAGCAGAAGACAGGCTGGTTTCCAATGCGTCCTGCACCACCAATTGTATCATTCCGGTTATCAAACTACTGGATGATGCTTTTGGCATTGAATTCGGCACCATTACCGTTATTCATTCTGCCATGAACGATCAGTGCGTGACGGATGCCTGGCATCATGATCTGCGCCGTGCCAGAGCGGCTTTTCAGTCCATTATTCCCATCGATACCAGGCTGGCTGCCGGGATAGCACGTATCCTGCCTAAATTTTCTGGCCGATTTGAAGCTATAGCAGTACGTGTACCAACACTCAATGTGACGGCAATTGACTTAAGCGTCAGCGTCAATAGCGCCATCTCCGTTAGCATGGTTAATAAATTACTGCAGGAGGCAGCATTAACGTCATTTAGTGATATAGTTGATTATACGGCATTACCATTAGTATCAACGGATTTTAACCATGATCCCCATAGCGCCATTATTGATGCCACACAAACACGCGTCAGTGGCCAGCATCTGATTAAGACACTGGTCTGGTGTGATAATGAATGGGGTTTTGCTAACAGAATGCTGGATACCGCCCTGGCAATGGCGGCAAGTGGCTTTCAATCCAGCATTGAAAAAAGTCAACGAGAGGGTTATGCATGTCTGTAATCAAGATGAGCGACAACGATCTGGCCGGAAAACGCGTGCTGATACGTGCTGATCTGAACGTTCCCGTCAAAGGCGGTAAGGTAACCTCTGATGCCCGTATCCGCGCGTCACTACCCACCATTGAGTCTGCCTTAAAACAGGGTGCCAGAGTCATGGTGACGTCACATTTTGGTCGCCCTGTTGAAGGCAAATATGATGATGATTTTTCACTGCTGCCGGTAGTTAACTGGCTCAAAGAGCATCTCTCCTGCCCGGTGCGGCTGGAAAAAAATTATCTTCAGGGTATTAATGTTGCCGCTGGGGAATTGGTGGTGCTGGAAAATGTGCGTTTTAATAAAGGCGAAGAAAACGACGATGAAACCCTCGCAAAAAAATATGCGGCACTCTGTGATATTTATGTGATGGATGCCTTTGGTACCGCACATCGTGCCCAGGCATCGACGCATGGCGTTGGCCGTTTCGCGCCCATTTTTTGCGCCGGACCCTTGATGTCAGCAGAGCTGGAAGCGCTGGGTAAGGCACTGACTAAACCTGCTCATCCCATGGTGGCTATCGTCGGGGGATCCAAAGTGTCCAGTAAGCTGACCGTGCTCAGCCGTCTGGCTGACATTACCGATCAACTGATTGTGGGCGGTGGTATTGCCAACACTTTTATCGCAGCCCTTGGCCATAATGTAGGCAAATCGCTGTATGAGCCGGACTTGATACCCGAGGCAAAACGCCTGATGAAAAAATGCTCCATTCCTGTGCCTGGTGACGTTTATGTGGCCAGTGAGTTTTCTGAGAATGCCACGGCCACCTTAAAACCAGTCAGTGATATCCGCGATAATGAACAGATTCTGGATGTGGGCATACAGTCTGCACAACAACTGGCAGGAATAATCAAACAGGCGAAAACCATTTTATGGAATGGCCCGGTAGGGGTATTCGAATTTCCTGCCTTTCGCCAGGGCACTGAAACTATTGCACGTGCCATTGCCGACAGCAGCGCTTATTCCATCGCCGGCGGCGGAGATACGCTGGCTGCCATTGACCTGTTCGGCATCGCTGACAATATATCCTATATTTCAACAGGAGGAGGGGCATTTCTGGAGTTCGTTGAAGGGAAAAAACTCCCTGCCGTTGCCATGCTGGAAAAACGTGCCAGACAATGAGCACCCTGTCAGCATCAGTCCTGCTGTCAGCCAGACAGAAAAAGACGCAAAGGCAAACAATGCCATGCGCAAAAAATCATATCATTGTCTTTCAGGTGTATCCTGCAGCAAATCACAGGCAACACCTGACATTTACCAGACAGGAAAATCATTATGTCTAAATCCAGAATTTTCGATTTCGTAAAACCCGGTGTTATCACGGGAGATGATGTACAAACAGTCTTTCGCGTAGCAAAAGAAAACCACTTTGCGCTTCCTGCGGTGAATTGTGTCGGCACGGATTCGGTGAATGCCGTCCTCGAAGCAGCAGCAAAGGTACGCGCGCCTGTCATTATACAGTTTTCTAACGGTGGGGCTGGCTTCATCGCCGGCAAAGGTCTGAAGGCCGAAGGGCAGCAGGCAGCGATTCTTGGGGCTATCTCTGGTGCACGACATGTTCATCTGATGGCACAGCAGTATGGCGTTCCTGTCATTCTGCATACCGATCACTGTGCAAAAAAATTGCTACCGTGGCTTGATGGCCTGCTGGATGAAGGTGAAAAACATTTCGCCATAACCGGGAAACCGTTATTTTCCTCGCACATGATCGATCTGTCCGAAGAATCGCTGGAAGAAAATATTGCTGTCTGCAGTAGCTATCTGAAACGCATGGCAAAAATGGCGATGACGCTGGAAATAGAGCTGGGCTGCACAGGCGGAGAAGAAGATGGCGTGGACAACAGCGGTATGGACAGCTCGGCATTATACACGCAACCTGCAGATGTGGCTTATGCGTATGAAACACTGAATGCCATCAGCCCGCGCTTCACCATTGCTGCTTCTTTCGGTAATGTGCATGGCGTGTATAAGCCAGGGAACGTTAAGCTGACGCCCAAAATTTTGCATAACTCTCAGGAATTCGTCACTAAAAAGTATAAGCTGCCACACAACAGCCTGAATTTTGTCTTTCATGGTGGCTCTGGATCCAGCGCTGATGAAATCCGCGAAGCCATCAGTTATGGTGTCATTAAAATGAATATCGATACCGACACTCAGTGGTCAACCTGGGAAGGCATCATGAGTTATTACAAAAAGCATGAGCATTACCTGCAGGGGCAACTGGGTAACCCCGAAGGTGCGGATAAGCCAAACAAAAAATATTATGATCCGCGTGTCTGGCTACGTGCTTCACAGGTCAGCATGATAGCACGCCTCGAACAGGCTTTTCGCGAGCTGAACGCGGTTGACCGTCTGTAAATAGTCTGCTTACCCAAAATATTTCAGGGTGCAGCAAGGCCAGCAACAGGCATCCCCATGATCGCAGGCAAATTATCTGCCTGGTGTGATCGTTTGCAGCCAGCGCGGCTGCAGCCTGGAAGGCGAAAGGTATATTACCCAAAGTATTTCGAGCTGCAGCAAGGCGGCAAGAACGCGAATCCTCATGAGCATAGATTCACTATGTGATTGGGGTGAGTGTTCGCAGCCAACACAACTGCAGTTTGAAAGACGAAGGGTATAGTTAGCGTATTTTTACCAGATTGTTCTTACATGAGCATAACTCAGTATCTTTCTCGTCCTTTATCACCAATGGCACCGCCAGCTTACGTGCTGTCGCTACAATCATACTATCTGCCTGATCGTTATGGAATTCACCAGGAAGTCCTGGCGATTTTGTCGCTACCTCTGTATCTACTGGCACAAAGCGCACAGCATCGATGTGTACAACTGTCGCCAGCCATATGGCTACATCCATCGACAGAGCAGTCTTTCACGCTGGACTAATTGTGATAACCTTCTATAGTCCAGTCTTCCACATGGAGATTTGGCACCCGGTGAAATTCCCTGGTGTTGTTCGTCACCAGTACGCAATCTACAGATACTGCATGACCAGCAATCGCTGCATCATTGGGAACAATTGGTGTTCCATGGGTAGCAAGATGCTGCTTAATAACTGTTGTAGTGTCTACTGCATCTTTATCCCATGGCAATACACCGTGGATACAATCCATAAACCGGTCGACAATGACCGAATGCCTTTGCGAGGGCTTCTTGCCTGTGGCACCAAACCTGAGTTCTGCATAGGTAATAGCAGAAATAGCCAGGCGGTCTTTATTTTCCACACGTCGCTGTGTAGTACCTTCAACAACGTCTCCGGACGCTCACGCATAATGAAAGAACAGATGCTGGTATCAAGCATCCAGGTTTTTTTCACAGAAGAATTCGACCTTCTTCAATGATATCAGGCCGCTCAACCAGGAAGTCGGGATCTGCCTTTTCAGCTTCAGCAAAACTGAGCCATGCTTTTCTGGCAGGCCTCAAAATAACCATATCTCCTTCCCGGGTGATTTCCACTTCAGAGACACCTGCAAATTCAAAGTCCTCAGGCAGGCGAACTGCCTGATTTTTGCCGTTCTTAAATAATGCTGCTGTTTTCATACAGCTCATTGTGTGAGCTAACAGCTGGCCCTGAATCAGGGGAGCGGATATCAGCTATTGCAACCCAACTGTCATCCTGAAGGGCATATTGCACCCATTTCAATCCGGCACTGTTGTCCGACTGCAGCTGAGCACTCGTTCCGTCAGTATACAAAATCTCTATCTGAAGGTCAGCAAACGCCAGAGGCTCCATCCCCTTTATCAGCACTGTTTTCGACGACTCTGCATCCTCTGTAAAACGTATTCTCCATGTGCCGGCATCCTGCTCATCTATCTTTATGTTACGATGAAAACCGGATTTGCTGTCAGAAGCAGCGAAAAGGCGAAGTACGGATTTAACCTGCATAAAACCCGTGACAACATAGTCTTCTTCCAGCCTGTTTTGTGCATTGAGCTTGATCTGTGCCGCCCAGGAACCGGGAGCCAGCCAGACTTTTAGCGCTTCACGAAAATACCGCTGTGGCGTGCCAGAATCAGGATTTTTCCCATGTATCAACTGGATTGTCAGCTTGTCAGTCGGTTGAAATTCAACAAAACCATTGCTATTGTTCCCGAGCTCGACTGCGGGGGTCATTATTGATGGTATATCGTCAGTCAGACTGTGAATATGCTTTAATCCCAATGCATGGCCCAGTTCATGCCGGATGATAGTCAGTGCGGAGGCATCACTCCCACCGAACGTTTGCTCGCTAAACCTGACTCTTCTGTAAGGCAGATCGCCAACCGCAAAAGCCAGCATACCTCCCGTATCTTTATTATCGTCATTTTTATAGACGGCGAAGTCAAAATCAGCATCTTCGCCAGCTTCCTCAATTTCACGAAAACGAATCGCTGCAAATCCCTCAAGTTCAGCAAGGACCGATCTTATGAGTTTCTTTTGCTCACCTGTCATCGCAATAATTTCGCGTATATACGCGAAATTATCCCCTGCTTCAGACCGAGCGAATCCCTCAGTACATGGAGTATTATTAAAACGATAGGTATAAACTCTGATGAGACCATCCGCCTGCGCACGGCCAGGCCAGGTATCTGAAGTTCCAAAGAAACCGCCTCTGGGATGAGCCATGATTGTCGCTATTATGTGGCTGATTTCTCCGTAAAGAGTACGTGGATAAGCAATAAGTTGATCGATACTTTCACGCCCATGTACCTCATCAGCAGCAACAGCCGCTTTAATCAATGCAAACAATCTCCCTTTTTCCTGCGCTCCACTGTCTCCGGATGCCTGCCCGTTTTCTGCGATAATGCCCTGCGTGATTAACGGTTCAATGATTTCCCATGTGATTTTTTTATAGTCACCTGCAAGCTCTTCTGCTTTACTTCTGGCATCCTTGGCAATACGACGCTTCGTTTCCAGAGTAAGATCAGCTGCGTCTTCTCCTGTCAACATTGCGTTTATATTGTCGTTGATTTCCTTCATTCTCTCCGTGAATTCAGCTTCAGCGTCGACCAAAAGACCCTGCTCTGTCGCAAGACTAAAAAGACGGCTTTTGATAGCGTTGAGCTCTTTGCCAGGGATGAGTCTCCAGGCAATATATTGGTCACTTTCATGAACTGGCAATACAAAGCTACCGTCCAGTAACCCTTGGAATTCGGGAAGAGTAAACGTACCCTCATGACCCCTGTCAGACGACGCCATACCGCCTGCATGATTGGCCGGATCTTTATCGTGTAATTCAGGTATTCCCAGAAATTGATTTATGGCACGCAGTACACCCAGCAACCAGGCTTTGTCATGTTTCGTTGACGCCGGCGTGCCGGCTGGCAACAACAGGACAGGTACTCCGTTCTGGTCAGATGTTGATAACGCGGCTTCACCATCCGGTGCAGGGAAAGCGATATCAATGAGGAAATGCGGCTTTTCCGTCGAAACCACATAACTAAAGCCTAATCTTGACATCAATTCTCTTATTAGCAGGTTTTTTCCCGCATCAGACCCGGTGCCAGAAAAGCTGTACCTGATACCACTCAACAAATTATTTCTGGAATAACGGTGATTTCCACTCTGATTTTCCTGTACAAAGGCACCAATTACTGCCGCTATGGGTGCCGTTCCTTTTATACTGTTCCAGTGCTGCTGGATACGCTCCTGATAAAAATGCTTACTGTCGCCGACCAGTACCGTAATAATATCCTCCACCAGCTGACCGGGTGACCAGGTTTTTATATCTGTGGCCAGATTCTGTAACATACTGCTAATAAGATCTTCAATTTCCTGTTTTTTTTCAGGACAGGTTGTCAGCAGCGCTGATTTCATTCGCTCAAAGAATAAGGGCCACATCTTTTTATCAAAAAAAACTGACTGTTTATTGTCATTAACCCAGTCTATAAAATTCAGTATCGCATTATCGTTCTTTGTTTTTGTATCTGTGTCCTCGTCAGGTGCAACTGCGGGCAGATTGCTGGCAGAAGGAAGATCTGCTGTTGTCGTCATAATAATTATTTGCTCTCAGGGTTAGTTATAAACAAGAAGAAAAAATTGGGTGCAACAAGTCACCTTGCCAGCAGTCATTGCTGTGCTCAGATTAAAAACATGTTGCTGAAAATTCAGGTAACAGCCGATATTGATCCAGCTTTAATAAAGAAAGACAGGTAATGGTTAACTGTTGAGTGACTGGAATACATTTTTAGCTGCCTTGCTTAATACATTCGATAGACGATGTCCTTTTTTGTGTATTTTACGTAATTTTAATGCTGCTATCAATTCACAGTAATGCGTTCATGGCAATTTCACAGGCCGATATATTGGATACAATTATCTCACCGCTAGTCTGTCCCTGTTCAATGGCTGCCTTTGCCGCTGCACTCAGCATCGAATCCCCTGTTGCCCATCAGATAAACACATGCGTGTCGAGAACAATCACCGCGCGGCCCCCGATACAGGAGATATGGGATTATGGTAACGCACGACAGAGCTATGCAGTATATCAAGCGGTTTGCCAACAGGACTCTGGTAAGGACACACTTCCAGCGCAGGCCTGCCATCCGACAGCGAACCACAGTTCAGCAAGCGTAACACTGGAAAGATAGAGGATTTCGGCAGACTGCCAGCATTACTGAATATAAAAAAACCAGATTTTCAACACTTCTGTCTTTTGACTACAGAAATATTATAGAAATTTTACTGTTACTATAATTATATTTTTATTGTTTATAATTTTCATATATAACAGACTGATAACAGAATATCGTCATACATTTTTATCACTGATTAAGATACTGTAAGGGAATATTATGAAAGCAGATAACCAGGAAAATAAGGTACCAACGGCACCCGCAGTAAGTTTATCCCAGCGCAAACCATCGGACTGGATGGCTCTGTGGCCCGCATTACAGGACATGCTACTTACGACAATCCAGGAAATAGCGGCAGGCAAAGGAGAACAGCCTGTCGAGGTAAAAACATGGTGCCATCGATTCAAGGTATTACTGAACAACGCCGGGCATACATACCAGCCAGACACCTCACAACGGGAACAGCTAGACCAGATACTTGCAGCCACGTTACATTCACAAGTACGCTATTCCTTCAGAGAAATGGCATCAATGGCATCAGCACTGTTAAATGCGGATACTGGGAAACGCCAGGACCTGGTGAAGAATGAGCCATCCTGTTCCGGCCCGTTTGCTGAAGTATTAGCACAACTGCTGCCTGTACCAGACAAAAATCAGCACGACGACTGGACTGCCCTGATACGCACTCTGGAACGCCCCGTTCTCAGTAACAGCCTGATGAAAAGAGTAGCCACGACGTTACAGCTTTTCTGGGGCTATCCACCACAGACAGACCCAATGGCGCAAGAAGATGTGGTGTTTCAGGCACTATGCGCTGCCTTAAAAACAGCATTACCTGACAGTGCACTCGAGGAACTGAGCGCAGATGAAAAACAGCAAATTCGGGCACTCAGGGTGCTGATTAACGCAGCAGAGAGCGAATCTGACTGGTATCGTCATGTAACCCATTCTGCAGAGCATTTGCTGTGGAAATCCGTGCAGGTGATGGCAGGAGAGCCACTGAATCCTGATCCCGCACTGACACAGAGACATGCGCTGCTAAAAGCGTTATTACCCTCACATGCCGAACTGCAGCTGGTATGGCACAACCACCATCCGCTGGCGCACTGGATGCTGTGGAGGCGTCGTGATTATCATCTGACAGCAGAGACAGCGGGACGTTTAGGCATGCGCTTTTTATCAGACTGGGTCAACGCGCATCAATCGCAGTATATTTACTCTCAGCAGGAAGATGAGATAGTGCATGTCATCAACATTATCCATTCCTGGTTTAATGAGGAAGATAATGAGCAATCAACACAGTTCACACAGAAAAACGGGTTAACACCAGAGCAGACAGAAGCACTGCTCGACCTGATACATTGTGTTAGCACACTTCCTGAAGCAATGGATATTACAGCCCTCGAACACCTGATAGGGCAAGTGATTGCGACACCTTATGCACAGCGACCTGCTATGGCCACTTCTCCTTTAGCATACCTGCTGGGGCAGGTGCTACCGGTAGCGGACTATCCCGCGCTGGTGGCATTGCTGCAACAGGACGATACTGTGTGGCTTCCTGCCTCTGAACAAGTTACTGCAACTGAACAGGCAGCCTCTGCGATTACAAAAAAAACGCCTGAACAAGAAAATCCTGTTATTACCAGACAAGACCTTGCTGGCACAGCACTTGGGCTGACAGTAAGCGCCTTTGTACGCCGTGTCATGCCAGTCACTGCACCAGAGCCCGACATGTTATTACCCTATGCGCCAGACGAAACAGAAACTGCACAGCGCGTGCGCGGCCATTTATTTCCTGTCACCGTCATTCTGATAAAGAAGCTGATTCAGCATATCAGCGCCGGTCAGGGCAGCGAGCTCATTGATAATACGCTGAAAAATGAATTTTTACAGTATGTGCAGGCTGGCCTGAATAATGGCATCCGAAAAAATAAGTGGACACTCAGTGAGGTACGCAAACTGCTACAGCAGACAGGCGAGCTGACCAAAGAGAAAATACGGATTACCAGTCGTGAACTGGTGGACAAAATTTCCCTGATGCTCACACCGCCATCCGGATTTTCATCAGCAGAAACGATGGCGGCTGATATTGACAAAGAAAAATATAATCAGCTGGCACAATGGGAAACCGTGCTGATGAATGGGTTACCGGATGGTGAGCGCAAGAAATGGGATCCCGAGTGGCGGCAACTGGCTGAAATACTGCAGCGTCGTATCATGAGTAAAAACATCCTGGCTCCCTTAAGAAAAGCGTTAGCAGGCTTCTTTACTAGTGATGGAGATATAACAGCCTGGAATCAGGTCAGGGATGATAACAATCTGCGTCAGAAAGGAGACTGGATTTTTTCAGCGCTGATAAACCGTCTGGATGCCACCTTGAAGAAACTGGCCGAAGATACCTCACTAAATCAGGATGAGCGGCAACAACTGAACTCCATACAGGCGCTGGCAGAAGACGCGCACAAGGAATGCATGCAAGACCATGAATACTGGCATTCTGCAGAATCGGTGGTAAGAGAGCTGTCCAGAATCACGCAGAATCTGCCACTCCATCAGTCAGACAACACGAAAGAGCAGTCAAAACACCGCCATGCGTTGCTGCGTGAGCTTACCATCCCTGTCCCCGGCGGATACGATGAGGAAATGCTCTACCATCAATACCGCTGGGAGGCCTATTTACAGGAATTAACGCATCTGCCTCATGCAGGAAAACGAGTACTGTGTGAAAGTGCCGTGCGGGCAATAAGCCAGACTTTATCAAGTAAGTTCCTTGATGATAGCGATAACTTTATGCATGCTTACTCGATAAAAGATACCGTCAGCAAGTCAGTCAGACAGGCGTTAAACAATGCTGATGTGTCTGTAGTAACAGAGCAGGAAAAATCGGCAATTCTGGCATTGTGCAGTCAGGTTGAAGGCTTCACAAGCAAAAAAACACGCTGGGGTGATGATGCCAGCCTGACCTGGGATCTGCACCAAAAGAAAGTGCTGCGCTACCTGCAGACACCAGAAGCGGAGCGTGCAACGCTGTCGGCTTCATTTCTGGATGATCTGCTGTTTCAGGTATTACCATCGCGCGATTATGCCTGGAGTGATGGCTATGACCGACTGCTGAAGCAATGGCATCCCAGCCAAATTTCAGCGGAAAATTACGCTGGGCATAATGGCGCATTGCTGGTAGAGGCGATAGCCAGTGATAAGCCGAAACATATCGCCAGCACGCAGTCTACCGTGCCCATGATGCCTGACGCAGGAAAAAATCTGACATTGCCTGCGGGCTTACTGACCACATAAACAGGTGCCTGAGTGAAAAAGGCGGCCTGCTTATCAGGCCGTTATCACCGTGGTTGCTGTTGTTATGGGCAATAGCTGGCTACGGGTTTTAGGATTGTGGCATAGTTAACAACGTCGGGCATCAATCACGTCAGACAATTGGTTAAATTTCGCCAGAATACGTGCAAGCAGCGCAAGGTTATGAACGTCGATATTCATCTCAATGGTTGCCAGCTGGCTTTTGTCATCACTGTGACTATTCATGGCAATCAGACGCACTTTTTCATGGGCCAGAATAGTGGTGATATCACGTAATAATCCACTGCGATCATGCGCCGTCACCCTGACACATTGCGCATACCCCCCACCATGACTCTCGCCCCAGGTAGCCTGAACAATGCGTTCAGGGTGATTATCTTGCAGATCTGAAAACTGTTCACAGTTTATCTGATGGATGGAAATACCACGACCATGCGTGATAAAGCCTGCAATTTCATCACCAGGCAGTGGCTGGCAGCAGCGCGCAAGATGGTGTAACAGATTGCCCACACCTGCTACGACAATACTTCCCGCATGAAGCTCATCCTTATAGTCGCGCGCGGGCTGCTGAATTTTCGGGCTTAGCTGCACCAGGCTCTGCAAAGCAGCAGCCTCATTGTCAGATTTGTTAAGTTTACCCTGCAAAAAATTCACCATCTGCTGCAGGCGAATATCACCGTTACCAATAGCCGCCAGGACATCATCCAGTGAGCTGGCGTTGTAGCGGGGTATCAGCAGTTTTTCCGCTTCCTTCAGATTGATATTGCGCGACGTCA
>CAZROT010000009.1:0-71169 GCA_964601895.1 uncultured Yersinia sp. | reverse complement strand
CGAGTCCCGTCCGGTCCGCTTAATAGAATCTAGGTCACTGTAAATCAGTGACCTATTTTTTTAGTCGAACTTTTAGTCGAACTGCATGCTGATTTAGCCTTTTCCCGCACCTAACTTTACAAAGAGCAACATATCATACTAAAGATACGAATTTGCTAAATCATTTAGCTCCTTATCTGTCGTTTTTCGTACAACAAAAAAAGCAGTCATTAACTGCTTTCATTCTCCAGATATGCTTCCATCTTTAAGTAGTTTTTGGATTTCACTTCCCAGGAAATAAACCCTTGATCGCACTTTCACTTTTCGCAACTTCCCATACTTAACCCAAAAATGGATCGTAGTTCTGGAAACATCAAATAACTGACATACTTCATCAATCTTATAGAGAGGTTTTTCCGTAAGTCCAGGTGTTTGTGTCAGACTAACGGCCGCAGGTTTTACTTTACCAATTTCTTCCTGAATGATCTTCCGCATTTGTTCCCAAAATTCATTGGGTTCATAAGGAAAGAGCATCGGCATAGAATTATTATCCATTGCTCACAATTCATTTTACACTAACTCTACAATTACAAACGCTTCAAATATGCTTGGCTATTAATAGTTGGATTGGAAGAAGGTATGTAATCGATATACCCATACTCCTGCAATTCCTTCATACATTTATTATAGGTCTTCCGGCTGATCCGTGCATTTCGCATGATTCTCTCCCTGTTGATAGCAATTGACTTTTGCTGTACGGAACTATTTGATTCATGCAGCAATGCCATATACAAACAGATATGCGTATTGCCAATCCTTGCATCATCTTCTATCGCTTCATAAAACGAAGCCAGTTGCTCAACTTCTTTTACCGGGTCCAATGGCTTACCGCTTTACCTTATGTGTTTTTCGTTTGCTCTTTTTCTGTAACAGACTCTTGTCATCCGAAGCACCGCTTTCTGCAACTTCACTGCTTTCGCCGGCTTTTTTCCTTGCATGTACTTTTCGTTCCAGCCAGCGGTTCAGCAAAAACCGGTAGGCTTCGTCAATGGAGATACCCTGCCCGTCAAAAAAATAAAACCGCTGGCTGACTTCCATCTTACTGCGGATCGCCTGCAGGTTAACGTGAGCAAAAACATTCTCCTGCCAGTATTTTATTTTCAGGCAGTCTGCATACTGCCGGCCTTGTTCCGTAACAGACAGGCGTACCAGGTCGCTGACAATTTGTTCTATCAATAGTTCCTCTTGCCAGGTTGATTCATCTTTCCAGTTAAACGATGCTGTATGTTGACTGCTACCATTCCAATCAACTGTTGACATACGTTCATCCAACTCACGGACAGAAACAGATTGAATAGTCGTATCAGGAAGTTCTGCAAACCGTAGTAGTGCCGCATCATAGTAATGGCAGTAATACTGATCGCCTTTTTGCTCGAACATCAACGTGCAGGTCAGTATATCGTTTCCTTTTGCCAACCTTTCGGTCAATATAAAATGACCGGGCTTGAAACAAGCATGGCGTAGTAATCTTCTTCCGATGCCTTCTTCAAACCCGGCGGCCACCATCATGGATGCTAATGAGGAAATATGCTGAATATTCATAAATGGATCTCGATTATAGTAATTAGAAAATATCACCCTGTATGACCCAGGCCCTTTTTAGTACGGTTTCGTTTCTTAGGCAGCAGGCTATCGTTTTTTTTTGATTTATCGTTTTTCACTGATTCATTTTGCTTCGGGCTTTCGGGTTTTACTTCCTGTTGCTTCTGCTCGGACTTTACCTCCTTTACACCCAGCTTTTCCAGAAACTCCACTCTTTCTTCTTTATTGAGTGGTTTCATTTTTTCATTGTACAGGTTGAGGGTCTTGTATTCCGGGTTGGCTTCGATAAACATTTTTTGCGATTCACCATTGACCTCAATTGAAACGGATTGGACATTACCTTTTCTCAATGATTGCAACAACGCTTTTTCCTTTTCGCCGCCATCCATTTCCGAAACGCCAAATTTTCTGACTGTTTCCTCCAGGTTGTACCCATATTTTTCATGGAGCTGCCTTACATCGTAATTGTTGTGTTCATCTTTTTTCTCGAAGTCAAGTTTCAGCCATGCTTTATAGGTAGGTGCTTTCTCCCAATTTTGCGGTAAACCTTGTTCTTCACGGGGCAACTTTAGTTCTGCTTTGAACTGTAACTTTTCTTCATCATTAAGCTTGCGGACAATTTCTTTTTCAACACTGCGGCCATCAAGAAGGTTATACGCTTCTTTGGCAGTGACGCCTTTGCCGTAGTTCAGGTAAAACGTCTGCTCTTTCTTTTCACCATTGGCCCATTCCAAGGAGGCTTTATAACTATTCAGGAAATACATATCTGATTTTTCAGATTTCCGGAATTGCATAACCGCTTCAAATGGTTTTTGATTTATCTCTGTACTGAAGGTCATCTGGAAGGAATCTTTTCCTTCCTTCAAATGTTTCGCAAGAGTGTCATGCTGCTTTTCACCAAAGCCCATGTATTTGAGATTATCTTTTAGATAATCAAAATTCTTTTCGTTCATGATTGATAATTTTTTGTTGTTTAAAATTTGCTGCTGCTCGAAATGCTCAATCAGCGCATCAGTAAAAGCATTCCCGTCTGTATCATACAAACCGTTTGCATCCGGGTTTACTAATTGTCTTTCGGGTTTTTCTCCGTAAGGAATTTGCCGCAGTAAATCATCAGTGGAATAGGCATGAGTTAACCTGTAATTATCATACTCGCTGATATTATCGGCAGAGAACTCACGGGCTTCATCGGCAGTTTTAAAGAAATACATATCTCCTTTGTCCAGGTAATAAGGGATGGTATTATGGGCAATCCAATGATCGCCTTTTGAAAAAGCTAAACGGGCTTCTGTAAGCAATTCATCGGTTATAACATGCTCTTTAAACCTGTCTGTTATTTTTTCATAGGCCTGGTTTGCGGTAAGCGTATTATTGCCATTTGCCGGAACACTTAAAACGGCTTCATACTTTTGTCTTAGTTCGGTATCATCCGGTATATACTTCCGGTATTCACTTTCCGGCCAGTATTTGAACATAAACCGATGCGCTATATCTTTTCCTTTTTCACCAGAGTCAAGCAGTACCTCCAGGTCTTTATGTGCAGATTCTATAACATGATTCTTTTCAGGATATTGATTGCCGTTTAAATATTCGTTATACAATTCATCGGCTTTCTCCATCTTCTCCACCAGTTCCTTTGTATTGATTCCCTGGATGGTTACTTCGGGAATGGGAACTGATTTCAGGGTTAGCTTATATTCCGCCAATTGAAACAGTCCCTTTTCATTCTTGTTATACCGCAGCGCATATAGCAGTTGATCATCCCCTGTAGGATTTCCGCCACTGTAAAGCATAAAAGACGTAGGGTTTATATTCCGGAAATATTCTATTTCCGGGACAGTATCCCTAATGCCAAGCCGGGTCAGCTCTTTCTTTAATTGTATGATGTTGCTTTCCGTCATCTTTTGCCGTTTTTTACATCCTTAATCCTTTTTTCTGTGATACCCGTTTCTTTTCCAGCAACTCAGGTTTTTGATTCTTTTGCTTATACACCTGTTCAGGACGGATCGTATTTTCTTTTGAAATATCCTTCTGCGGTTTTCTCACATTGCTGTGGCTCACTTTCATCATCCAGTTCGTCTTTTCAGCGATGATGATTTTTGGCCGGGGTGTAAGCAGGTTCTTTATTGCCCTTCCGATCCTTCGGAGCAATCGTTCCAACGGATGCCGGTATAACCATTTCTCCATATCTTTCATCTCACCCCGGAGTATGCGCAGCGTCATGCGCTCATCCCTGGAAGCATCTTTGCGCAATGTGCGGTTGAGTTCCCGCAGGTAATCCAGCTTCAGTTTCTGAAAATGTTTTGACCGCAACGTATTGGGAGAAAACAACTGCCCCATATTTTTTTCCCGCTGCAGCCAGCCTTCCATTCCCTCAATAACCCTGTTTCGTACTGATTGCATAGCTTTCGATTTAATGCAGGTCAGGTAATGGGACCGCTTTCACGATCTTGCTGTTGGTCACTTTCAGCAGCAAATGCCTGCCGCCGTTCTTTTCCAGAAGTTGTATGGCGAGATACTTCGCATTAGGAACAGTGAACTTGTCCAGGGCCACGACCAGTACAGAAAAATCATACCCTTTCACCTTTCTGGCATTACCGGAGATATGTAGCGGTGTCAGTTCATTTTCCTGCGCAGCCGTCCGCTTGCTTTTCTTTTTATCACGGATATAAAATTTCAAAAGCTCGATATCATAATCAATAGTGCTGCGATTGCAAAGAAGCAGTTGATAGTAAATTATATTGTCTTTAATATAAATTCCAGTTACGGTTGCTTCCATATCCCACTTACTGTCTTTGATGCCTCGCATGGTACGGTGATTGTCTAAGATGCCGTTTGCATAAGTGGCTATAGTAGCATCTTTCATCACGGGCAGGTGATAAACCGGAACATCGAGTTGCCCGGTATAACTGACCACAAAAGAATAAACGCTGCCATCGCCGGTGATGACACTAAGGTTTGTTTCAGGAAACTTGGCGGAAGCCGCTTTTACCAGCAGGATATTATCCGCTTCCTTTACCTGCTGCACCAGCACTTCTTTAGTGCCCCTGTCCACATGACGGATGGGAAAAGGAAAGATCAGGCTCGTTGTTTTGTCGGTAGTAATAGGTAATGAAGAAGTCTGTGCATTGATGGAAACGAGTAATCCGAACACACAAACCATACACACGAATCGTTTCATGTTTGTTGATTTTAAAAATGAATGTTTATTGTTGAGTACTTTTATCCATGAGCAAAACCTTATAGCCTGCTTTCACCATTACTTTTATCAACTTTACTTTTCGGCTAAGTAGTGACTTCGCTGTATTGATCCCGGCAGCGGCAGCTTGTGCCTTCAATGAAGGATCAAGCGTAGTAAGCTCCATCATTTGTAAACTGTTGTCGGCAGATTGTTTCGCCACATCACGGGTGATAGCGCCGGGAATATGAATGCCCGCCAGTCCGTCCATGTCATGCACTTCCATCTTCACTTTGTATAGCGAGCTGCCGCTACGGATGGAGTTAATTTCTATTTCCAGCCGTTCACCATTTAGCCCGACTACGCCAAACACAAAAGTTCCGGCAGGGATCTTCTGATCGCTGACGAATACATCCTGCAATAAACGCAGCTTGATAACCGCACCGTTTACCAATAGTTGATTCTCGTTAACCACCGCTTCAATGGCGTTGGACTGTTTAACAGCATCGCCATTCTCCAAACTGTAAAAACCTTTTGCCATTGTATCAGCAGCAGCGGTAGCCCTGACAGCGAGTGCATCCGTTGATTGCTGTACTGCTTTTTCTTTTAAGCGTTCCTTTACTCGTTGCGGATGCTGCACATCAAGTATCTTATCCATCACAGAAGAAAGCTGTTTGATCTCCGGGTCTTCATCATTTCCTGTACTCATCATATTCATCATGGCTTCCAGCCTGTCCATATCACCGGACAGTTCAGGATTATTCCGATTGTAGCTACTAGGCTCTGTTTGTTTATAGGAGGTCGTGCTATTCTTGTTCAGCTCTTTTTGCAACAGCGTTAATTTCTGCATCACTTCATCTTCGGGCTTTCTGTTTGTTTGTTCGTAGGGAGAAGTATTCAGCCGCTGGTTGTATTTTGAGGCAGTATTCTCGGTTAGTTGTTCCAGTTCATCAGTTGCAGCTTCTGGCATTTGCAATTGTTCCTTGTAATATGGATCGCTGCGCATCCACTCCTGCATTTTTGCTGAATCTTTATCGGCTTTGTCATAAAAGCTGAGTTTATCCATCAGCTTTTCTTCTTTCAGGTTCGCATCGGGTAGTTTCAGGTTCAACCCTTCTGTAAGATCCCCTGTCATTTTCGTTTCGCTTCCCCTGCCGCCACCGAGTGCATAGAAAGCCAAGGTCAAAAATGGTATTACCAGCAGCGGCAACACCAGCAGCATTTTTCGTTTTCGTTGATTTGTTTTCATGTGCTTCATTTTATTTTTTGTGAATGATAAATTTGCTCCAGTACTTTAATGCTATCCAGTAAACCGGGCCGGATCGTTTGTCCCAAACTGTCCATATAGTGTTTGTATTCCTGCATCTCCCGGTACAGGTCGTCGCCGATAGCGTTGTCCGGTTCGTTGATCTCGCTGCCGGTCTTATCATAGTGCCGGGGAATATGGATAGGGTTTACCTTGATCGCAGGTTGTTTTTTTGTAGTACCGAAAATGGCATTGGCAGCGAGATAAATACTGAACCCTCCGCTGATAAGGCAGAAGGCTATCAATATTATCTTTAGTTTTTTTTGCGGCATAGTTGAAACAAGTTTATTCATAACATGAGCAAATTTTGTCTGCAGCCTGATCGTTACATTAGCGATCTTCCCGGCGGCTTTATCTTTCCAGTCTTCGCCCGGTGCTTTGGTTTTTTTATTTTTTCTTTTCCCAAACATGCTTAGTTGCGGTTTTGGATATTCACATCTTTATTCTCCAGTGTCCGCCAGCGTTCGATCAAAAAGCCATGCGAATTATTATCGCTTCGGGTTACATTTCGCAAATAACCTTCGGTGATCATGCTGCGGGTAACTATCGTGGTTGGCCGGATGATTTTTTGTTCACCCTTGTACCGGAAATAATAGGGATAGCTTTCGGTGTTGATGATAATGCTGTCCGCCTGTATCTCCTGGCTGATATTGCCCGAAATAAGATTGGTATAGTACCCGTTCTCTTTCAGGTTATCATATTGCTGTTTGGCAGAACCATCAGCGAGGTATAAAGCTTTGGTAATATTGGCAGCAATTACTTTATCGTCCGGGTCCATGGTGAAGAAATAATGATGAAACATCTTTACATGGTCCCTGGCTTCAACAGGTATATTGTCTTTCCGGTCTGCTGAATAGGCTTCCAGTGCTTTCCCATTGGCAAGTATGTAAATACGCTGTTGCGCCGTGGATGCCAGCTCATAACTTTTATAACTGCTGATCACCGTAATGAGAATACAACCTACGAGGAAAGCAATGGAGAACAGCCGCACATGACGGAATGCCGTGTCTATATTTTTTGTCTTTTTGAACATGATCTAAGTTTTTCCTGAAATTTTATCTTTGAAATAACCACCCGAAGCATGGCTGTCGGCCATGCTACTGCTCATCGCATTGTAAGCACCGCCTAATGCATCCTTTGCCATTCCAAGACCCCCGCTTGCCACTGCAGCCGTTGTCCCCGTAGCGGTGCGGGTGGCTGTGCTCATCATGCTGGTCGCTTTTTGCAGCAGCGTATTGCCACCACCGGCATGAATGATATAATTAGCAACAGAAGGCACCGTGAAATACCCGATGATACCAATGATCATAAAAATGAGATAGGCCGTATCAGTGCTGGAAAAGAAAGTGTCCCCGTTGCTGGCGATCTGGTGCAGGTCTTCCTTCAACATATTTTCCTGGATCTTGCCCATGATGCCGCCGAAGATGTTCGCCACAGGCAACCATAAAAAGATATTGAGATAGCGGGCAATCCATACCGTTAGTGTATGCTGGAAGCCATCAAAGACGGCAATACCGAAGACAAGCGGCCCTAATATGCCAAGTACAATTAAATAGAAAGTGCGAATAGTATTGATGCAAAGTGCTGCGGCCTCAAAGAGTACTTTCAATACTTCGGCCATCCACTGTTTGATGGAGTTGCGGAAATTGTATGAGAACTTGGCAAAGGCGAACTTTATATCGTTACCAATGCTTTTAAACCAGCCTTCGCTTTTATCACCGTAATGATACTTGTACCATTTATCCCGGTCGCCGCTACCGGATGGGCCAACATACATCTGCCAGTAAGCGGTTGTCTTGATGGCTTCCTCTTTCATCTTCAGGAGCTGTGCAATGGCCTTATCGGAATCTTCCACCATTTGCGCCGTTGCGGTAACGGTAGGCTTCATCACCCCGTTGATCATGGCAAGCACTGAAGGGAAGATCAATATAGCAAAGCCCAATACAAATGGACGGAACAGCGGGTAGAAGTCCACTGGTTCAGCCCTTGCAATATGCCCCCATACACGGGCTGCGATATACCAGGTAGCGGCAAAGCCTGCAATACCACGTCCCACGCCGATCAGTGTACTACACATCGGCATCATGTCATCATAGAGTGTATCCAGTACTTCATTTAAGGAACGGATACGCTGCACCATTTGCGCTTCGGCAAAATGGGGCAATAATAAAACAATAGCCAGCAGGCTTAAAACCCTTACACACATTTTCATACTTCACTGTTTTAATCTCCCTTGCCGGAGATGCCTTTAATAACCGTAAATTCTCTTCGACATATTGATCTCTGCCTGCTCACTCTTTCGTTGTAGCGACAAGTAAGCCGTGCTACTGTTAAAGTCCTGCAGGAAAGAAAACTGGTCTTCAATTCTTGTATAGATGCGGTCAATGGCCTGCATCCGTTCATCATCACTCATGCGCAATTCCCCGGCAGTGATGACCATAAAGAGTTCATCCAGGTTTTTTATACTTTCATTGAACAGGTTGGTATACACCTTTTCCATGTACAGGATCTCCTGTACGGTAAATGTGTCATCCTCTTTAAATTGCTGGAAAGCCCGTTTGTATTGCTTCACGATGAGTAGCTGGTAATTGACAATATCGGTGATTCGTTTATACTTCTTTACCACCGGGCTGACTTCCATCAGTGCATCCAGGAAACCTTTATGCAGGCTGAAATTCCCCGAAGAAATATCTTTGATGGTATTGTAACCTTTGTTGATCACTTTCCAGCCATCGTACATATCCTGCAATATCTTTTTGAACTGCGTGAGCTTTTCAAAGTTCAGGAGCAATTGCTGTGCTTCTTGTGTTTGAGCAAATGAGAATTTGCTCATCAGTACGATCAGGGCAATTAAAAAATATCTTTTCATCAGAATCCTTTTATCTTTTTAGAATAATCAATTTCTGTTTGTTCTGTCAGCCGCTGGATAGCCAGCACACTCATTTCATTGCTGAACGAAGCAGTGAAAGAAGATTTCTCCTGCATATCGAGGTAAAGCTTTTCTATCCGCTTTATCCGTTCATCATCACTCATGGACAGTTCTCCGTTGGTAATGACAATGAACAGTTCATCTATGTTCTTAATACATTCTTCCAGCAGGTTATCAAATACTTTTTTACAATAGTCCAGTTCGTCATTAGTGAACTGGGTGGATTCACGAATAAAATCCAGTGCCTGTTTGCCTGCCTTGATTATGCGAAGCTGTGCCGTGATAATATCCGCCACCTTCACCCAGCCTTTAATCTTGGGATTTACAACTTTGAGGGAATCTATAAAACCAAGATGCAAACGGAAGTCACCATTTTTAATATCCCGGATAGTGTGTAGGCCGCCTGACACGATATTATAGCCTTTCTTCGCATACTCTATATATACCTGGTTAGCGGCGATCTGTTCCATCAGCCGTTTGATCTTTGTCCTTTTCTGTTGTGTCCATTCTTCCCAGGTCTGTGCGTTTGCATTTACACTGATAACAAACAGTGACAGTAGTAGCAGCATCTTCCTCATATCATTTTCACATTTTCAAATTAGCTAATCGGCACATTACTACAAGCCGTATAGTTTTTTCACATACTCGATCTCATTTTTCTCCGTTGCCCGTTGCAGTGACATCATTTTATTTTCCTCGTTGAACTCTTTTAAGTCCATCAGGGTTTGTTCCACATTAACGGCAACGGCATTGATCACTTCCAGTCTTTTGGCATCACTCATCTGCGTAACAAAGGCGTTAATGACCAGGAACAACTGGTCAATGCTTTTTACACTTTCATCCATCATGCCGGTATAGACACCGAACATATAATCCAGTTCATCTACCGTGAAATTTTTATCCTGTTTGAACAAGGCCCAGGCCGCTTTATATTCATTCACGAGTTGCACTTGCTGAGAAATAATATCCCGTACCCGCTGGTAATAGGTCAGTGCTGTTTTTACTTTACGCAGTTCATCAAAGTAATCAGCATATAATGTCCGTTGCCGTTCTACCCAACCGGAAATATCATCGAGGTGCAGCTTTGACATCGTATTCTCCAGCGTCTTTTGCGCATTTTGCAGCCAGATGGTTTTATTCTGCAAACGTTGAATTTTTAGATCCACCGCCACAATTACTTTCTTGATGCCCTGTTTGATGATTTCCAGCACAGGTATCTGCGCTTCCGCTTTTTGCATTGGCATCACGATACAACAAAGCGACAGTCCCACAATTGCCAATAGTCTTTTCATAACTTCCTGTATTTTATTGATCCACTAAATAACAGTTTCATGTTTGGGTCAAAGGAATACACACTTCCTGTTTCATTTTCCCGGAGCAACTTATGTTTTGGTTCGTAGAAACCGGTTGTGATGGTTAGTTTGTATTCCGGTTCGATGAGTTCACCGTCAATCACCCGTTCATAGTTCCAGCGGCGTATGATTTTATATTCATCCGCATGTTGATTTTGCACAGTTATGGTCAGCGTATCATATTCCGTTCCGAACTCATGCTGCGAAAAACGGATATAGGTGCCGGGAATAAATTCCCGAACGGGATCAGGTCTGAACTCCCGGCAACCGTATAGTGCCGCAACCAAAATGATATGGATAAACAGCAGTGTTTTCATGGGATCAGTTGATCGTGAGTTCACAGCCGTTACAGCCGCCTTCACAGAAATAGATTTTGATCTTGGATGTTTCAGCTTTCAATAATGGAAGGCTGACCGTTTTCAGCTTACAGGCTTTCGTGCCTTCGCAGTCACAGCTTGCTTTGGAAAGAAATGCTTTTTCGTCGTTCACCACATAGAAGGAAAAACCGTACATATCCATCTTCACATAGCTTTCCATCGGTGATACATTGGCTACTGCTTTCTGCACTTCCGGTAAAGCAAAGAATTTTTCTTTCTCCATTGTCACTGCCACCCGTTCAACACTGTACCCTTTGTAGGTGAACTTGCCGGTACAGGAACCGGTGCAACTGCTTTGCAGGCAACCGAAGCCCATGCCATCGGCATAAAATACATTGCAGGCGCTGCCCTGGCCGCTGCAATAACAGGCATAAGTGCCACCAAAGTAGGGCAATGTTCTTTCAGCCTGCATTCCTTCCCTGGTAACAATAGCAAATCCCTCCGGCAGTTCCACTCTTACCTGCATTTCGTCTTTCGTAATGCAGAGCTTTGTTCCCACCGGCAACATGATCCCGGTTTCGCCAACCTTTACCGGCTCTTTGGCAACGATCTCTTTTCCGCAATCAACAGGCACGTCCACAGATGCTACAGGCCCGGTTGATCTTCCCGAAGATGCAGGTTCTTTTTTCTCACAGGCTGCAAACAGCATCAACAGCACGAGCGCACTCACAAATCTTGTCTTCATCATTGTTTTGTTTTTATGGTTAAGTAATAATTGACTATTGGTTTCTTAGTTCAGCGGCAAAAGCGGCAATTGCTTTGTGCATATCGCCGCCGTTCTTTTCCGCATACTGCATCAGCTTTACTTTTTCGGTTTCTTCGGTGGTATAGGCCAGGTATTCTTCCAGTGATACTTCGGTGCGATAAACTTTCGATAACACACCACCAAGCGATATAAATACTTCCTTATATTTTTTAGAAGGATCGTTGGCCTTGTTGATAGACAGCACTAACGCTTTTTCCTTTTCGGTCAGGCCAAGCAGTTCCTGTATCTGGTCAAACTTGTTCTGGTACTTGCTTTGATCGAGCAGTATCTTGCAATCAGAGTTATTGATGATCGCTTGCTTCACCACCGGGGAAGAAATAATATCTTCCACTTCCTGCGTTACAACAATCGCTTCGCCAAAGAACTTGCGTACCGTTTTGAACAGGTACTTGATATACTCCGCCATTCCTTCCTTCGCAATCGCTTTCCAGGCTTCTTCAATCAGGATCATCTTGCGGATGCCTTTCAGCTTCCGCATTTTAGAAATGAACACTTCCATGATGATAATGGTCACAACAGGAAAAAGTATCGGGTGATCTTTGATATTGTCCAGTTCAAAAACAATAAAGCGTTCTTTCAGCAGGTCCAGGTTCTCTGTTGCGTTCAACAGGTAGTCAAACTCACCGTTTTTATAGTAAGGCCGCAGCACATAGAGGAAATTCGACACATCGAAATCCTTTTCCTTTACCTTATCTGTTTTTAATACTTCAACAAAATCTTCATTCAGGAAATCATAAAACGTATTGAAGCAAGGGAACAGGTCGGGGTTTTTCTCCAGCTTTTCATAGTAAAGCTGCAAAGCATTAGAAAGAGCGACATACTCGCTGCGATTGAAAGTTTCATTGTCCTTTTTCCAAAGGGCCAGCAACAGCGTTTTGATGCTTTCTTTCTTTTCAGTATCGAGTACATCGCCCTGTCCAATATAGAACGGATTAAAACGGATGGGGTTCTTTTCATCATAAGTGAAGTAATAACCCTTCACCATTTGACATAATCCTTTATAGCTATGGCCTACATCCACCAGCACCACATGCGTTCCCTGCTCATAGTAAGAACGCACCATGTGATTGGTAAAAAATGATTTCCCGCTGCCGGATGGCCCGAGAATAAACTTGTTGCGGTTGGTGCAGATGCCTTTTTTCATCGGTTCATCCGATATGTCCACATGCACGGGTTTACCGTACATGCGATCTCCCAACCGTATGCCCACGGGTGAAATCGAAGAACGATAATTGGTTTCAAGATTTAAGAAACAACAGGCTTGTTCGGCGAATGTGTCAAAGCTGTCATTCATCGGGAAGTCCGCTTCATTGCCCGGTATGCCCGCCCAGAAGAGCTGGGGCGCACCATCCAGTTCCTGTTTGGGCACAGCGTCCATCTGGGCTAAGGCGGAAGATACCAGGTTGCGTACGTCCTTTAATTCATCTTTGTTGTCTGTCCATACCAGTACATTAAAATGTGCTTTAACAGGTAATCGCTGTTGCGAGATCGCTTCATTCAAAAAATCATTCGTAGCATCCCTTGAAATAGCGTTTTCCCTCGAATAAGCAGATAAACTTTGCAAACGCAATCTTTTACTTTCGAGTTTCTGTAAGGTCTTTTGCTGATCGTCTATAAAAATGTACTGGTTGAAAATATGGTTACACGGAAGCAGTTGTCCTAACGGTGAAGCAAAGCCCACACTGAACTTTGTTTTATCCGTTGAATATTTATCGTAGTTGATACGGCTGCCGCAATAGGCAGGAAGGTCGGCTGCATCCGCCAACGTAAAAAGCTGGCAGTGATGAGGCCCGACCTTTATTCCTTCTTTAAATTCAGTATCATGCAGTAAAAAGGAACTTTCATTGGGCTGCAGGTTCATATACCGTTCCACTAAACCACAGTACGTTTTATCCCCTGATAATTCGTCATCATGTAACCTGCGCAATTGTATAAAACCACTGTCCTTTAATATCCGTTCAAATTGTCCTGTACTATCCAAAAAATCCTGTAACAGTTGCGGCTTTAAGGTTTCTTCCGGCACAATAGAACGGCGGAGTAAATTGGAGAAAAGCGAACTACCTAATTTCCGGTTCGCTGGTTTCTTGGTCAGCATAATATAACACTGGTGATCCAGGTAGGGACGTTCATTAAAGAACCGTTCACTGCTGCGGGTCAGGAAACTTTTATCATCCTTTGAAAAATCAGCCGCATATTTTGTTTCCGTGAACCAATCCTGTTTGTGAAAGATCGTGTGCCGGGGTAGTATCTTGATCGCTTTTATCAATGCCTGGTGCAGGGTTTCATATTCCTGGTCACTCATCGTGAACAACTCCGGCAGTGTTACTTCATAAGCAATCGTTACATCACCCTGTTTGGACAGGATGCTGTTATGTTCAACACCGAAAATGGGAAATATGTCTTTCAGTTCTTTTTGCATGTGCCGGTAAATACTTTTCTTGAATAACTTTTTACAACTTTTGGAATGCTTCGTTTCGCCAGCGACTTCATCATCCCGTGTTCCCCGTATTTATGGCTGAGCTTGTAGATATGGACAAACAGCCCCGTACCACTGACAATGATTATCCCAAGACAAATGAAGGTGTTCACCCCGCAGATATAGAGCACCGCAAACAGGATCAGCAGTGCCAGTAAGCCGCCGCCGAGATACCAGATATACTGTGCCTTTAATCCCCGAAACTCAATGGGTTTATTGATTCCCTTGTTTATTTGGTAAACGGAAACAGCCATCAGCGGTTAATGATTATTTGTTGAGATAAAGTAATGTCTCGTGAACGCAGCATAAATTGATACATCCCGGCAGCAAATGAAAAGTGATGTATGAAATGTGAGAATGCGCCACCGGGATGATCAATAGTTTTAAGTATTGTTTGCCTGCCTGTCATATCAATGAGCAGGGCCGTATATCGTCCTTTTGGGATATTGACAGCACTAATGGTTAGCTGGTTATTGGTAACAGGGTTCGGATAAACTGTCAATGTTGCTATTGCCAAATTGTCGTTGCTGATCCGCATGACCTGGCTGTAAAGAACAGTCCCATTATTTTCCAATGCTTTTACCCGGTAATAGAAAGTACCGTTAGCATTGAGCAGGTCGAAAAAAGTATAGTCAGCTCTTCCGCCATTATTGTGTAATGGAAAAACAAGGCCAATGGTTTGAAAGTTCTGTCCATCCACAGACCGCTGCATTTCATAATAATTTATATCCGATTCAGTAAGATTTGACCATTCCACTTTGACCTTACTATTATCAATAAGCGATGCCCTTACGTTATCAAACCGTACCGGTAGCGTAATGAAATTTGTTTCATGCGGCAGTACGCCACGGATGACCAATTGCAAGGTGCCGCCGCAATGGAAGTTATACCAGTTGTACGGCGGGGTTCCCACATAAGGAAAATTGACATTGCCCGGTATTAGAAAATAAGAATGCGGCCATGTATAATAAGGCAAACAGATATTGGGTGCAGGGAACGCTTCAAAGGGAACCATCGTGCCCCAATCCACATCCCAATAGGACACCGTGACGAAGCCGCAATCCAGTTGATGGCCGTTCACTACATAATGTGTAGCGGCGTTTGGATCACAGTCAATATAATTCAACCCAAGTGAGTTGTAATAGGAAACAGCAATAGGTGCAGGATAACTATAACCGGGATAATTATTGCCGGTAGAATCCAATACGCCACCCATGACATTACCGTATTGCAATCCTTGCTTGTAAACCCATATATCATAGTTGGAAAGTGATACAGGGATATAACTGCCCGATGCGGTCACTTCGTAAAAGGACAGGATCAAACGGTTTTCTCTTTTGGGTGGATTAGGACTGTCATCTACTAACCTTGTTTCCGTATATCTTGCTTTCACGCCGATATACTGCGAATAACCGGTACCGTTACATAACAGCAATAGCACAATAAGAATAAAATTCAATTTCATGTTGATTGGTTTTAAAAGTTGAAGTAAGTCCTTCCCCTTGCGGGGGAAGGATTTAGGTTGGGGGCTACACACCGAAGAATGACCTGATCACAGTTGCTACGATAACAAGAAATACACAACTGCCGAACCAGGCGGCAGCCACTTTTCCGGTATCAGGATCACCACTGTTCCATTTGTTATACACTTTCACGGCACCGATCAGTCCGACGATCGCACCAACGGCATACATCAGGTTAGTACCGGCGGCGAAATAGCTTCGCACACGGGTGTTCGCTTCGTTGATCCCGGCATTTCCATCTTGCGAAAAAGCAATCAGACCGGTCAGGAGAAATAAGAGCAGATAGGCGAGGCGGATCTGCACTTGGCGGTTGAGTTTTCTTTTCATACACTTCATTTTCACTTGCACATTTATAATAGGGTGAATAATTATTGGTGCTCCATCCTTATCCCTTCCAGATCGCACGGAGTTCGTCTTCACCGAGACGGATGGAGCATGTAGATTCGCTTTCGGCAGCGATAAATTCGTTAAGGGTTTCCCGAAAGCCGGGTTCATCCCACTGGTTGTATTTAGAAAGATGTTGTTGCAGTGACATCACCAGTTCGTTCATATTTTGCTTTCCTTCAAACACAGTCCGTAATTCATCCATTACATGCTGCGCTGTGGACAGCATTTCATCCGGCTCATCTTCTCCATGAAGCGACATGCCCTTGAAATTCCGCATCCCGGAGAAAGAGGGAATGCGGGCCTTGAAGTACACTATCCATACAAACAGGTAATAACAGAGAGTGGCGGCAAGCAAAAAGAAAATGTATTGTTGCCAGGAGATTGATTGAAGCATAGCATTCGATTTGTTGTGAATACAAAAGTCGAGTGCTATAAATACATTCCTTCTATGGAAAGTGGTTAACTTTCTATGGAAAATGAACAGAAGAGAAAAAATCTAATGATTAAAGATCAAATGATTAAAAAATTCATCAATCTTTTCATTAGTGCCATCAAACAATAACATCAGTTGCTCATCATTGAGTATCTTAAGTATCGTTGCCCTCAGCAGGTTATCACAGGCTACAGAAAGCTCCGGTACTTTTTCAATTTGAGATTCTTTTAAAACATCACCGTGTGTAAGTTTACTTCTGACATTGTACGCCTGCTTTATGGTATTATAGGTACTCAGTTTATCAGGAAAACTTTCTTTTAGAAAGAATGCTGCCCTTTCAGATAGCTTATGCGAAAGTTCACTTGAATCTGTTGTGAGAAGGGATTCAAAAGCGCTGCAATAATGTGAAAGTTTATAGGCTAGGTTGGTGGCGTTACGGGCTGATTTTACAAATTCCATGCTTCTGCCGATCCTGCTGAAATTCTTTTGCAGCATAAAATTCTTTGGGCTGTTGGAGTTTTTGCTGAAGTAATAAGTTTCGGATTTATCGTGCAGGTCGGCCCAACGTTGTAGCTCTGCTAAAGTGAAGGTTACTGTTGGCCTGCTACCGTCGGCCATATTCCGTTTGGATGCAAGAAAATTGCTGCTGCATATAGCATGATCAGTATCCAGCCCTCGTCCAAGAAAAGCAAAATCACAATCAATACAATTATCTTTCACCAGCCAGGAATTTTTAAGTAACTCTTCCAGCCAGCTAAGTACAATAACTAAAAATGTTTCGTTATCATGTTCCCTGAAATCCTCAAGGTCATATTTATAATACGCAATATTTTTGGATTGAAGAATGTAATTATATTCAATGATACCGACAGCCTGCACAACAATATCGTTAATGAGATATTCTTTCATCAGCCCGCTGTTCGTAAAATTGATGCCCGGCATTATTTCAAAAGAAGATTCGGTGGGATCAATGATCTCTAAATTTCTTAAAGCGGTCAGGAATATATTCATGTGACGTGGTTAAAAGCTAACGTATTCTTATCCTGTGAAAGTTTAGATCATCAGTTCCTTTTATAAACTCTACATCGAAACTGATATTCATGTTATCAGGTCCGAGTGGCCGTTGCAGATCACTGTTGTAATGCACAATAGTTGATTGAAAGTCCCAATCGCCTTTTTCGTTTTCAATTTGCCGGTATCCCTGGACGATAACACTGTTAATGCTTAGTTGATGCCCCATCGCTGCAAATCGGGTATTCATGTCCCGCAGTTGCTGGATCAGGTCATCGAACTCAGGCGATTCCCCATAGATCATTTCAGACCGCATAATAGCATAGTCTTTCCTGAAATCCTCCAATACACCCCACGGTGGAAGAAAACCCAACTGGCCCAATTGCATGGCAGCATAATTCACATTCTTCAATCTTACATAGGAACTCCGGTGATTAAGCAGTATCGTATAGAGTGCAGTATCATCAACGACTTGTTGCTCGATCCCTTTGTTCATCATTTGCGCCAGGTCATATAAGTGACGGGACTGTCTTTCCCCTGCATCACCTTCTGCACGCCCGGTAAGAAATTTTTCATGCAGGAGGAATAATTTTTCCATAAAGGTTTTGTGAGGTGCGACAACAGTTACGGGAAAGGGTTCTTCCCTGTAGGCTTTTGTTTCGGACTCTTCACCAATAATAGATTGAATCGCGACGGTGGAGAAAGGCTCTCTGAGTGCCCTGACACCGAACTCGATTTTCACGGGTTCTCCTAAATAATTATTAGTCTCGAACAGGGAAGGATACCGTACATAGAGTGTCTGCGGGTCTTTATCAGGAAGTGTAGGATTTACCGGGTCTGCTTCTACAGTTACCATGCCTGCGGGTACTCCCATGCGTTTCAATTCTTTTTCCAACGCTTCTCTTATCACTGTTGTCGTATAGGCACAACCTTCTTTTTTCAATTGCTTGACATAACTATTGCTCGGGTTTTCTTTATAGACTTTTCCAAAAGCCTCCGGTGCTAGTGCAATATCAATATCCTCAGAGAACCGTTCGGTCAGTTTCCATCCTTTACTTAAAGAGGTTCCTCCTTTAAATATAAAATGGGAAGCCATAGGCAAGGAGAACAAAGCCTTCAGCACAAGCGTTACCCACCAGTCCTTTTCAATTGATTTGGTGGTCATGCCTTTTTTAATATTGACCTGGTTTATCAGCAGGCGGCGTGTTTCTTCCGGCAGTTGTAAGAATTCAATCATAGTGTATGGGCAAGTTCGTTAGCAATAGCCAATAAGGTTTTGCAGGCGTGTTGGGGAGCAAATTTCGCATCCTCCCGGATAACAGCCGGTGAAACTACCTGCAGTTTTTCTTTGAGAATGGTTTTCACTTTATCAGTAGTTTTTTGTTCCCCTAGTTCGATCAGGGATTGAATAGCCAGGAAAACAAGTTCATTTTTGGCGGCAAGGTTACGGGGGGTGGTGGGTTTGAATGTCAGCATCCCTTTTCCTATCCGGATTTGTCGCCTGCTCCCGTTGGTTAAGAAAACTACTTTGGTGGGTACTTGGGTGGATAATCCCAGTTTATTGAGGGCATAGGCCCCGGTGGGCCGGATGATTACATGCTCTTTTTCGGCAATGGCATGGGCTATTTCTTCCAGCGAGGGTAATACGGCACCCAGTAGATCATCTGTACGGGGTTTAACATAGATGCCCTTAGCCAGCCGGACGAGTTCTTTTTGATCGGTCAGCCTCGATAAAGCCATGTGGACAGCCTCCGGGCTTCCTAATTCCAGGAAATCAGCCGGGAAAAAGATCTTTCCGGGCTTTTTATCGGCTATTAGCTGTTCTAAGCGGGTATGTAGGCTTATTTCGGTCATTGATTTGTTAGGATTATGCAGAGAATCCTAACAAAGATAGGAGTTTTAAAGGAAAAATGTTAGGATTATTCGGATAATCCTAACATGTTAAGTCTTATTCTTCCTCCATTCCCCCGGCGTACAGCCCACGACTTCCTTAAAGGCCGTCTGGAAATTATTGCCTTCCGTGTAACCGCATTGCTCGGCGATTGATTGCAGGGTATTATTGGTGCTGGTAAGCAAATCCTGGGCGAGCTGTATTCGTTGCTGGCGGGAGAACTGGAACAGGCCGATACCGTATATTAACTTGAATATCTTTTTCAGCCTTGAGGGGTTGATGCCGCATTCGGTAGCAAGGTCAGTCACGGAATCATACTTGCTGAGATCGGCGAGAATGATTTGCCTGGCTTTTGCTGCGATTTCTTTATCGGTAGGAATATGGTAATCCGGCATACAGCAAAACTGCTGCCGGGCCCAAACAAATGGTTATGCTAAACCGGATAAAAGTTATGGTAGGCCGGTTATTTCTTAACAGGTGCTTTGGCTTTTTTCTTCTTTTTTGAATTGTTTTTCCTGCCTGCCGTGTAATCTTCGGGAATAGGATCTGGCATAAAATCCTTAAGGGAACAACTAAATTCCAGGGCCAGTTTATTCAGGTGGACCATATTGTATTTACTGAGTGTGCTGGGACTTTCCACCTGCCCGATATAACCTCTTGTCATACCAAGAATAGCGGCAAGACCGTCCTGGCTCAGGCCATTACTGATCCTGAACTCCTTTACCTTATCAATGACGGCCATATCAATTTTCGATTTGCGGATTGAAGCCATAGCACCCGCAAGAGAAGAAAAGATGCTATCTTAGTGCATAGAATATACTATGCAAATTGAAAAAACCGGCCACAAATACCACAATGAAAACCCGTCAGTCAGGTGAAGAATTATATAACCGGCTTTTTTGGGAAAAAACAAGTGGGATTCCATTGGAAACAGCGCTGGTGCTGCACCTGCATTACAGGTACGGGCAGCCGTTGAAGGTTATTGCCGGTATTATGGGAAAATCGCTTTCCGTCATTTACAACCATCACCACCGGGGGGTGTACCTGCTTGAAAAGACGCTTTCATTACAGCAGGAAAGGACGGCGGATTAGTTCTTCGGCTTCTTTCCAAGACGGCGGAATACGCCCGGCTGAAATCCTGTTACTCTTTTGAACTCAATTGAAAAATTGGAAACCCAATGATAGCCGACTTTGTAGGCAATTTTGCTGACCGGATCGTCTGTTTCCAGTAATAACCGTTTAGCTTCTTCCATCCGCATAGCGATGTGGTGTTCATGTGGCGTAATACCGAAGAGTTGCCTGAAACCATTCGTAAGCCGGTTCTCACTCATACCGCATTGCCGGCAAAATGATTCAAGCGATGGAGTATCGTCGAGCAGGTCTGTCATTGAAGCCTTTAAGGCAATGAGTGCTTCTTCTTCATGCGGGTAAATTTTGATTTCCTTACGAGGTGGAATTTCTTCGGTGATTTCCAATGCGGCCAGCAGGATCTCTTTTACTTTATTTTCTACCAGCCATTTTTGAGAACGGGCATTATACACATTATTCTCAATGAAGTTTATGGCCGAGAGCATTTCTTTATTACAGTAGTAATTAACAGCAGATAAACTGGCCGCATCTTTGCGTTCGACCTTTTCCAGGAATTGCGCCAGCAACGGAAAGTCAGAAGCCATCTGGATGAGATAGCCCTTTTCAAAATAAATATCAAAGCTGTCATATAATTTGTCGGCCTCAAAGATGACTCTCGTGCTGACAGATTCGGTATGGCGCAGGTTGAATTGACGGCGGGAAAGTGAAGGCTGGATGATGCCATCCCAGGTTCCCTGCAACGGATGACCGAGTGCAATATGCAGTTCGATGATCGTTTCCGATGAACGTCCTTTCAGAATGGTTCGCTTTGCCATCCTGTACTCATTGAAAGAAATGGTAAATCCCTTTCCTGTGTAATGCAGAAAATTCGCTTTACCCCAATCACCTTTCAACGTATAGGAGGAAGCTGGCAGTTTGGATAACCGGGAGAGTTCCTCGGGCATGTCCTTATAAACAACAATATCACCGCCTCCCTCGATAGTGATCTCATAATTCATATTGGTGGATTTACCATAATTATTAAAAGTTCTGGCATAACAAATCCCGGCTGCGCCTGGATAGTTTGCGTCACAATCAGATCATAACCAAAACCAACTACTATGAATCAATCTTCGCTGTTTTGCAAACCCCTTACGGGAATGCAGAAAAATGAAACTCTGTTCTTGCTACGGGACAAAGACCTTAACGGAATAATTTCACTCCGTTCATTATGCTTAACTACTGATATTGACACGATCCACGACTGGGTTAACCAGCCCTACACCCGCCGTTACTGGCAAATGAATATTGATAAAAAATTATTGCACAAAACCTACAACACGTTATTAAAGAATCCTTCCGCACATTCTTTCGTCGGCTTGCTCAACAATAAGATCGTTTGCCAGATTGATTGCTACCAGGTAGCAACCGACGAATTAAAAGAGCATGTCCAGCCAGCTCCCGGCAACTGCGGCCTGCATATACTCATGTGTCCGCCCAGGCAATTACAAAAGGGATTGACGGAAGCCATGCTCAAAGCCTTTATCAAATTCTACTTTTCATTTGGTGCAGCGGAAACATTATACGGTGAACCGGATCACCGCAATACAGCAGCCAACATCGCTGCGAAAAGATCCGGCTTTCAACTATTGAAAACAATCCAGCTCTCTTACAAAACCGCCAACCTCTATTCCATCACTAAAGACGAGTTCCATGCAAAGAATAACATCGCTTGACCTCGCAAGAGGCTTTACCGTACTCATCATGCCCTCCATTCATGTAGTGATGCTGTACAGCCAAGCGGGAGTGCAGGAATCATTATTAGGCGATATACTGGCCTTTATCGCTGAAGGTCCCGGCGCACAACTCTTCATGCTGATCATGGGCATAGGTTTCGCCTTTTCATCACGCCTTACTTCAGTATATATAATCCAAAGAACTTGTATGTTACTAATCGCCGCCTATGCCCTGAATATTTTCAAATTCATCATTCCCTTATATATGGGATGGCTGCCGGATAACCTGTTAAATGATTTGAGCTTATCCAATGATTATTCCTCCTCTTTCTTTTTCTTTTACATTGGCGACGTCCTTCATTTTGCGGCCATTGCTTTCCCATTGACATACCTCGTTTATCGCCTGAAACATTATCAATACTGGTCACTGTTACTCGCCATAGTCATCATGCTGTTATCGCCCTATGTATGGGATTATAAAACGGGTAATGCTCCAATAGACCACGTACTCATTCTTTTCAATGGCCATCCGCCTGAGACTTTCTTTCCTGTCTTTCCCTGGCTTTTCTATCCGCTGGCCGGTTTATCGCTGGGATATTTTTTGAAACGTTTTAACGTCACTAAAGTAATACGCATAGCAGGTTACACAGGCTTTTTGCTGATAGCTATTTCCCTATACTTTCCGCCAACAATGCCGCAAAAAGATTGGTTGCCTTTTTACCGGACTGCACCGGCTGATACCATCTTTCATTTGGGATTTGTATGGACATGGCTGATGCTCTTTCAATGGCTGAATAAAAAAATCCCTGATAATCCATTTTTCAAACTGCTGACTTTTTGCAGCAAGAACATCACGGCCATTTATATCCTGCAATGGATCATGATATGCTGGTGCCTGTCGATCACAGGTTATCTGCAACTGGATTTCACAGCGACCTTTTGCTGGATGGCTGGCATCACCACTGCAACACTTGTATTCACTTTTTTATTGACCTATGCCCGCCGCAAATAAGATCTATGATATCGCTGGTATCGGCATCGGCCCCTTTAATTTGGGCATGGCCGCATTATGCCACTCCATACCAAAACTGGATTGCCTTTTCATTGAGAAAAACAATGAATTTAATTGGCATCCGGGAATGATGATACCGGGCACAAAACTGCAAGTCCCTTTTTATGCCGACCTGGTAACACTGGCCGATCCCTGCAGCCGGTTTAGTTTCATGAATTACCTGAAAGCCCATGCAAAAATGTTTCGTTTTGGTATCCGTGAAGATTTCTACATTAAACGAAGCACGTATAATGATTACTGCCGGTGGGTGGCGGCACAATTACCATCCCTCCGGTTCAACTGCAAATGCGAAGCGGTTCATTATAACGAAAGCAGCAAGTTTTACGAGGTAAAGACGAGCAACGGCACGTACCATGCAAAAAATCTCGTCATAGGTATTGGCAGCGTTCCTTTCATGCCCTCCTTTGCTGAAAACCTCCAGCATCCCTTGCTGCTTCATTCAGCGAAATATTTATATCGGAAGCAAGAACTCCTGAAGCAGAAAAGAATTACCATTATTGGCAGCGGCCAGAGTGCCGCTGAAATACTCTACGACCTGATGCAAACTTATCAGGGTGAATTGTACTGGTTCACCCGTTCCGCCCGTTTTTTCCCAATGGACTATTCAAAGTTGACACTGGAAATGAGTACGCCGGATTATATTGCTCATTTTTATTCCCTGCCGGAAAATATCCGTAGAGAAGTAAGCAGGCAGCAGGATGGCTTATACAAAGGGATCAATCACTCCCTGATAGAAGCGATTTATGCAGCTTTAGATGATAACAGGTCTGGAAACATACACCTGCATACTAACTGTGAACTGACAGGCATCGAGGGCGAGTTTAATTTACAGTTTCAGCACCGGGAACTGCAAAAGGAGTTTATACATGCAAGCAGTGCCGTGATCCTGGCCACCGGCTACAAAACAGCGAAGCCGGACTTTCTTCACCCGGTACGTCATTTACTCAGTAAAAAAACGAATTGTAATTATTCCATTGATAGGAATAACACAATCTTTGTCCAGAACGGTGAACAAGCCACGCATGGCTTTAATGCGGCTGATCTCAGTCTAGGCCCTTACCGGAATGCAGTTATACTAAACACGATTTCAGGTAAAGAAATTTACCCGGTGGAAACCGGTATTACATTTCAAACATTTGGTTTACCCAATCCTTAAATCAAAGAACTTTCACAGGTGGTTTATAGTATGGTTTACTTGCCTTCCATGCGTTCCAGCGTCACTACGCCGGGCAATTTCTCCAACAATTCAACGGTTCGGTATATCCGGTCTTTTTCCAATTTGCAGTGAACAATGATCATGGCATCCCCATCCCGGTAGCGGTGCATTTGCATACTGTCCAGAACGATATGCCTGTCCTGAAAGAACATCGCCAGTTTCTTCAACGTCTCCGCCACACCTGTTATTTGCATAACAAAAGCACAGGGCTTTTGCACTATTTCTATGGTCAATGGGTTCATTCTTCATTTTTCTTTTTAAGGTCTGAGACTGCAGCCAGCTTTTGTAATTTATCCTGTACGATTTCTTCGTAACGGCGTATAGCTAGCCAGGTTCCTACCTGTTTATCATAAAAACTTGAAGCCGGGTTATCCGCCAAACGGGTGAACCACTCTGTATCTCTATCAATCCTGTCTGCCATCAGGTATTCATATAATTCCCTATGATCCCGGCTGAATTTTTCCATGCGCTGCAGTTGGCGGCGATAAAAAAGCTCTGCCTCCATCGGGTCACTATCTTCAACCGTCTTTAAGAATATTTCCGCATGATAGCAATAGGTATGGTATTCCGCTTCTGCATTAAAGAGAGGCTTAATTGTCTTAAAGAAGCAAACTTCAGCAGCCGTATTTTCAAATGAATACGAACTCACTTCATCATTCAACTTTGATCGGTAGTTGTGCGTAATGTCAAAACATCCCTGAATAGTAGTTTCTCTTTCCAGTTCCTTTTTCTGGAATAACTGAATATCCCTCTGCATGGCCTCATACAACTGCATTCCTTTTACCAGGAATGCCGAATACGACATGTCAGGAAGGGGCATATTCATATTAAACAAGAATTTTTTAAAAAAAGGGGAGGCACTACTTTTTACCTCCCCGCAACCAAAACTAACTGCTCATAATTTCTGCAGGACTACAGATATTTTGATGAGCTGGACTTATGAGAAAACTATACTGCCTTTTTAAAAAAGAGGGAGACCAACTTTAGCCTTGCGGCCTCCCTTACTTTAAGTGTATGAGGATGGATTAGAAAACCCTTCCGTAGGACACTGGACTTCACATGAGAAAAACTCTTATAAAAGGGGGGCCTTTCCAACACTGTAAAGGCAGCCTTTCCGGGCCTTCCCTTTCGATCATAGTCAGACATCATTACACCGCAAATGCGGTTAAATAGTTAATATTCTTCAAATAGTTTCACAGTAAGGAAAGAACTGATAAATTCTATCATGACCCGGCTACATCCATTTCCTTTACAGAATTTATGTAACGCCTGATTTCCTTTTGCAATCCTTTCTGCACACTCACCAGAGGCAGCCTCAATTTATTTTCTACAATCCCTATCTCTGATAAAAATGCCTTAACACCAGCGGGATTATTTTCAGCGAATAGCAGGTCAAATGCCCGCAATAACTTATAATGTGCAATAGAGGCATCGTCATACGCATTCTCAAGGCAAAGCCGTACCATCAATGAAAATTCATTCGGAAAGCAGTTGGCGGCTACACTGATTACCCCATCCATACCAAGAGCCATTAAAGGCAATGTCAGGTGATCGTCCCCTGACAATACTAAAAAATCCGGGGTTCTTTTTTCCAGGATATGCATACACTGAATCATGTTCCCGCTTGCTTCCTTAATGCCTGTAATATTTTCATGCTCTGCCAACCGCAGTGTTGTCTCTGCCGTGATATTACTGCCAGTCCTACCAGGAACATTATACAAAAGCACTGGTACAGGTGAAAGATCCGCAACCGCATTATAATGCTGAAATATTCCTTCCTGCGATGGTTTATTATAATAGGGGCTGGCGCTTAATATCGCTGATACTCCTTCAAGAGGCAGCACATTGATCTCCTCTAAGACTGAATGGGTGTTATTTCCGCCGATACCAGCAACGATGGGCACACGTCCTGCATTTATATCCCTGCAATGCGAGATAATGGTTGTCTTTTCTTCCAGACTTAACACAGGAGTTTCACCGGTGGTTCCCAGGACAACGAGGTAATCCACACCACCCTCAATTACAAATTCAACATGATTGGCAAGCGCAGTATAGTCAACATCACCGGATTTGGTAAATGGGGTAACGAGGGCGACACCAGTTCCGCTTAATTGACTAGAAAGATTTGGTTTCATTGTGTAGTTTGTATTTTTTGAAAGGCTTCAGCTCCACATTCCAGCCATGCCTCATAATCGGATGCGGCTGTATATCCTACCGGGTGATTCAATAACTGTTCATCAGGTGATAATATCACATACTGCGGCTGTGAGGCTGAACCAAAATATTTTGACTGGAACGCTGCCCATTTATTACCTACGGTACTTCCATCCTCCAGTTCAGAACGATCATCAACATATAAAGACACTAACACAAATTTTGATTCGATCAGGTTCTGTATAGCTGGCTTTGTCCATACATTCTCTTCCATCTTCCGGCAATTCACACAAGCCCACCCGGTAAAATCAATGAGTAAAGGTTTTCCAGCTTCTTTAGCAAGTGCAATAGCTTTATCATAATCATTCACCACATCCGGCTCCAGTCCTTTTCCATGTACATTATCTTTTCCATATACACTGTACGAGAGCGGGGGTGGAAAACCGCTGACCCATTTTAAATTAGCATGTTTGCCTTGTGTAAGTCCCGGGATGAGGTAAGCCGCAAACAATAAAACCAATATTCCGGATAAAAGTCGTCCATTAGTAATATTAAACTTACCATAACGAAGCAGCCATTTTATATCCAATAGGTATAATGCCAGTGTTATGGTAATGAGTAGCCAGATCGCTATAAAAATTTCCCGCTTCAGCAACCCCCAATGTTCTACCAGATCAGCATTGCTTAGAAACTTTAAGGCCAATGCCAGTTCAACAAACGCCAATGACTTTTTAAGCGTTTCCATCCAGCCGCCGCTTTTCGGGAGTTTCTTCATCCATTGCGGAAATATGGCGAATAGTCCGAAGGGCAAAGCCAATGCTAGCCCAAATCCTGCCATGCCTGTGGTTAACGCCCAGGCTCCGTTTGTTTCACTGATAGAATTGACCAGCAAAAAACCAAGTATCGGCCCGGTACAGGAGAAGGATACGATGGCAAGTGTAAGTGCCATAAAAAAAATCCCCGCACTGCTCGCAACATCGCTCTTTCGACCGGCTTTATTTGCACCTGGTAACTTTAATTCAAATAGTCCAAACAACGACATGGCGAACAATAAGAACACAAAAAAAAATGCGAGGTTTACCCACTTATCTGTAGCAATGATGTTAAAGAGTTGTGGGTTCACTTTACCCACAACATGAAAAGGAAGACTGGTAGCCAGGTAAATCAAAACTATAAAGCTGCCATACAACACGCCATGCCGGATGGCTTGTTGTCGGCTGTTTGCCCTGTTTATAAAAAAGGAAACTGTTACCGGCAACATGGGAAATATACACGGCATCAGAAGTGCCAGCAGCCCTCCCAAAAAGCCTTTGCCGAATACAGACCACAATCCTTTTTGTCCAACACCTGTTTGATCACCGCAACGGGCAACAGGATTATTCAAATCAACAGTAAAGTTTTTGGTTTTTACAGTATCTTTTCCACCTTCTAATGTTACTTCCATTGTTTTTGTTAGTGGCAAAAACTCATCTTTCCGGGAAGCAAAGCCAGTGATCGTAACAGATATTTTTGATGGAATGAGACCTTTTATTTGGATCTCCTGATGAATAACAATATGATCCCGGTAAACTTTTAATTCTTTATTTCCAAACAATGGATCGGCACAATCAAATACAGTAGAGATTTGACTACGCTTCGCTGCTGTAACTCCTGTATGTTGCCATTGCAATTGAATATCTTCCAGTCCCAGTTCCTTGTCTGCTTCAGCATACACATTCCATCCTTCTACTATCTCTGCTTCCAGTATAAGAACATACCGGTCAACATTCATTCTTTCAGCAGACAGCTTCCAGCCGACTGGCTGTTGATTACATAAACCGTCAAAAGAGAGCAACAGGAAATAAATAAAAAAAATCAATTTCATTTGTAGCTTGCCATGTAATTATTGAATGGAAATAGAGAATGGAATTGTCTTAGGAGGCAGGCATTTTTCCTCATCACAAACCATGAACTCGACTGACCCGCTTATACTCGTTTTTACGTTTGCTTTCAATGTTACAACCTGGACAAATTCTACCTTCTCGTCATAGTAATGCACATCTACGCCAAACACTTCTTCATGTTTAATTTGCATATACCCGTCCTCCTTGATTTTTCCTGCGGGAATAACCAGGGGATTCTTAACAAACTTTATTGTTGTAGGGAATGGCCCTCCTTTTGGAGTTGTTTGACTATAAATGTGCCAGCCACCTTCCACTGTGGCAGCAAGCCTTAGTTCATATTTTTTATCTCCCAGTTTCTTTGCGGAATAAGTCCAGGTAACAGGGTTCTGCGGAGCAGTTGTTCCCCAGCTAAACAGCCAGGAAAAAACAACAAAAAATAAATTCAGTGTCATAATTATTCACTTTAGTGTTTACATAAGGGTTACTCATTTATTAAATCAAGTAATTAAAAATAATTCAATGCTGTTACGCCAAAAGCACTGCCACCGCTGGTTGTTCCTTGCAATCCCCTGACAACAAGCGTGACATTCTTAAACCGGTTTGCGCTGTTTGCAGTAAAATTGAAAGTGGTAATCAGCGCATCTGTAGCCGCATCCCGTAACTGAAAGGCATAGACAGTGCTTGCGGTAAGCGAATTGTATGCTTTCCAGTTTCCGATCGCTTTGTAAGGCAGGTTATCCACTTCATTGCCGGTGGCACTTGCCAGTTTGATTTTCAAGGGCACACTATTGGACGATAAATTGACAAAGCGAACATTCACAACACTGTCGGAAGTGGTCACCCCATCATCGGTTCGTATAAACGGAAAATCGGTTTCCTCTTTCAGAATAGCTTCAGGCGAAGCAACATCCCCGGCAATAAAGAGAGTATAAATGCCGGATTTAAAGTCTAATTGCCCGTTATAAAGTGTACTATTATCGGCCGTGTTTTGAATTTTAATCGGTATAGCGGTGCGGGGCAGTATTAATGTCCCTTTTGCATTGACGGCAACATCCGCTTTCATACCCGCAGTCATTATGCTGTCAGGAAGCATACGGATGCTGGTATTTAGGACGGCATTAAAACCGGTTAGATTGGAATAAGCTATAAACTGCTCATCCTTTTCACAAGACGAGATCAGCAGCGTCAGGGCGATAGCACTGATTAGGATTTTTACTTTCATGATTGACGTTTTAAGATGCCTTGAATAAATAATTGTGATTGATTATTCATAAACGGGGTTAAACAAATCATTCCTTAGTGTATCGTCCCAGCAATTCAAAGGAAATGCACCAACTCGGGAGGACTCTTCTATTAATTGAAGGATGCTTTGGTCCGCTATTCCGATCTTCGGTTTCTCTTCGGCTGCTACCGGGGGTTTCGATTCAAGTGCTTCCTTTAGCAGGTCCTTTATATATGCCAGGTGTACACGGGTATCCTTATCCTTTGTTGCAAGCAATGCACTGTTCACCTTCGGTTGCAATTCACGGATATGCTGCTTCATAATCGCCGGGAACCCTAACAACTGCTTCCCGTTTGCACCGGCGGACAATTGCCGCACATACGCCACTTGTAATGCCCGTCTTGAAAAATCAATCGGACTGCCCGACTTCAATTCCCTCCAGATGCAGGAGGATAACTCACGCAGCAAGTCATCATAGCTGTATTCATTCTTCGCCAAAGTAGAAGAAGCTTTAATAGAAAGCTGGGAATAGGTTTCATAAGACAATAATTTTTCTAACGCAGGCCTTTGAAAACCTAACGGCTGCGAAATTCCATTACCGCCTATATAGTTTTCCATTTTCTTATTGATCAGCCAGTTTGGGGTAGTAAAAAGTTCTTTATCTAAGAAAGACATGGCCTCCACCAGTAGCTTTCCTGAAGGATACTCAATCTGGCTTCCTGTCTCCTCTACTGTTTTCCAGTTAAGACGAGGGTTTGTAAAATAATTGAGTACATGATTTATATACCGGAAGTATTGTCCATATAACTGTGTCCTGATATTATATAGGTTTCCAGTAATTCCTTCATTAGCAACACGGCTCCATGAAAAAATACTGTCCATCACACGTTGAAGATTTTTGATGCCATAGGTCCCAGCTTTCATCGCATTATCGCCCAGGTCTTCCGACTGGCAGCGGTAATCAATCACACCGAAAGGAAATTGCATACCAAACCAAAGTCGTTTATCAGCACCCGTTTTTTTGATCACCCAGTTATTAAAAAAGGTTTTTTCTTCGTCCTCACTCTTGAATGGAGGAAACCAGCGGTATCCCCATTCAATGGCCCATTTATCATAAACGCCGATGCGGGGCATAAGGAGATCAGCAGGTATTTTGTCTTCCGGCTGAGCAATATAGTTAAAGCGTGCATAATCCATAATAGAGGGACAATGGCCGTTTTCCTGCAAATAATTCTTGTCCCGAAGTTTTTCTACAGGTACTGTAGAGGAAGACCCGAAATTGTGCAGTAAGCCTAATGTATGTCCCACTTCATGGGCGCAAACAAATTTTATCAGTTCACCCATTAATTCTTCGTCAAATACCATTTTCCTTGCCCTGGGATCATTAGGGCCGGCCTGGATCATATACCAATCCCTTACCAGTTGCATCACATTATGATACCAATTGATATGGGATTCCAGGATCTCGCCGGTTCGGGGATCGTTAACATTAGGTCCGCTGGCATTTGCTACAAAGGAAGGTTTATATACGATAGCGCTGTGTCTGGCATCATACAAACTCCATTCCGGATCATTTGTCGGGGCCTCTTTCGCAATTATGGCATTCTTAAAACCAGCCTGTTCAAAAGCTTTTTGCCATTCATTAACACCTGCAATCAAATAAGGTATCCACTTTTTGGGGGTCGCAGGATCAATATAATAGACCAACTGTTTTTTAGGCTCTACCAGTTCATCCCGTAAGTATTTGGGAATATCCTCTTCCTTGGGTTCCATTCGCCAGCGAACAGTCAGTGTTTTGATCTTTGCTTCCTGGGGAGCGTCAAAATTCCGGTATTCAGTTGAAAAATAACCCACTCTTGCATCGTAATGGCGTATCTGCATCGGAATTACTGGAAGCAGAAGTAAAGAAGTATTTAATTCATAGGTGGCAAACCCTCCCTCGCCACTGATAAAAGTCTTTAGGGTCTGAACCTCTGTATTAGTAGGGAATGAGGTGACAGTGCTAACGAAAGATTTGTCTGCCTGCAGGCCGGCAAGTTTATAGGCTTTTTTTGCAGTAGCAGAAAAAGAAAACAATGAGTTATCGCCGTTGATATAATCTGTAAGATCAATTACAATTCCACTGCTATCCTTGCTATAAGCCTTGATTTCAAATGAAGCAATGATGGGTTGGATATTGGAGTTCTGCACAGCCAGGTACATCCCTTGCGTATTAGAATCGGCTGACCTATCCCCGTTATAAGAAATATTTTTAAGAAATACTTTGTAGTTGGGGCCTTTTTCAAAGCGCACCACATTCCGATCTAATTCATCCCCTGCATACCCGGAAAATCCATTATTCGGCCGGTTAGCAGTAGCTGCTTTACTGATGCGGGTAACTACTAAAATATCTTTTCCAAACATCGTGTCTGGTAGTTCAAAAAGATAGCGCTCCTCCACTTTGTGAGAGGTCAACAGTCCGAAATCCGAAATAGCTTTTGATGTTATTACTTCCTGGTAAGGTTTTATCTTGGCAACTTTTCTTGTTGAGTCGCTTATGATCGCCTTTTTCCCCTGCGCACTATCTGGGCGTTGCGGGCCATAAAACAAAGTGTTATTGGAATTACAAAAGCCTGTACCGGTAAAAAAAATCAATCCTGTTATAGCAATTATTATCCGTTTCATTTTTATGTGAGTATTTTAAATTGTTTTACTATTTGAAATTTATTTCTCAGATTTTGTAAGTGCCAAGAAACTTATTAATTAGTTTAATCCCCACTTCCATTTGTACCTGTTTTTAGTTCTAAATAGGTCATAATATTCCCAGCCTTAGAATGTTGACCATTATCCACTTAATTACTATCGTCTGTGATAACGATAAACTTCATCTCTCTGATATCTTCCTTTATATCCAGGTTGTGCATATTCAATATTTTCCGAAGATCTTCTACCGTTTTTAGTCCCTTCCCCTTATCAGGAATTCCTAAATCTATAAACATGCTGATAGGGAATTTTCTTAAAGGGAACCCTGTTTCATTTAATACAAAGTATGGCTTGCCATGTTTTTTGTTTTCACGCAGAAGTGTCTTCAAGGATTCACTGAAATAGAAGGCATTGTTTATTTGGCCCAATACGTCGTGTTCGGGATCTGTAGAGATAGATTTAAAATTTTCCGAAGGAATAGTGGTAGTAACAATATAGACCGGCAGTTTAACTGTTCTTAATTCCACCCTTGTTTTATATAAAGAATTCAAGTACCGCTTTAAATCATCTAACATGACCTGCCTTCTCTCCGTTTCGGAAAGCGTAAGCGGAACTACCATCTCATAGCATAATTTCGACTTAATTATATGCTCATCTGTAAGAGATATCTTATCAATTCGATCAAAGACTCGCCGGTAAGTATAACGGTAAGGGTCTTTGGGCAAAATATAGAACTCTCCATACTTAGTTAATGAAGGACTACAAATGACCGATTCTCTTATTTTGTCAAGGACATCATTATAGCATAAATCTAGATAGTGCAATACTTCCTTGTTCAAATATGTCTCTCTGTATGTTCCTGCAGAAGAATCAACAATCTTTGCTAGCTGAAAACCATATGGATCATAATCATTATTATACGAAGTAAAAAATGATCCTAATCGCAGGGGTGTAGATTTAAAATCAGTAATTAATGAATAATAAGGAACTGTCTTATCCAATACTGGTGTAGTGTTAGCGGTATTCAAGCAAAAGACAGGTTTCCCGGCAAGGGCCTCTCTTATTTTGCCAGGTTGGTTATTGGCAGGATCTCCTCTTAGTTCTATTTTGTTATTCATAATCCACACTTGCTCACCTGTTTCACGGGACGGGAAATACTTTTTCAATTCATGGTCCGTAAGCCATTCTTTCGTAAAAACTGATACAAGATTTTTGGGGATCAGGCTGTCTAAATAGTTGCGACCATTGGTACTTAGTAAAGTGTCAATTACTTCGAAATCATTAACAAGTATTATCCGGATTTGATCTCCAAACAGTTCCTGTAGTTTAGACATTTTTGAAAATCCTTCAATACAGGTACTACACCATGAATTCCAGAAATCAAGTATGATAAGTTTTCCTTTGAAATCGGAGAATTTATCTTTTCCCACTAACAACTGCTTGTTATGTATATCACCCAAAGGAACATCGGGAATGATATCGCCTACATTTAATCCCTTAGCAAGCCTTGTACTATAATCGTCATCCTTGATTCGATTAATCCAATTTTGCCCGGAGGAACTAAGGGACAACAAAATAAAAAGTCCAATAATGGTCGGTTTCATTGTAATTATTATATCTGTTTGATAATTACGCAATACTCATCACTGCCGATTACCTACTTCTTTCAATACAAGAAATTCTAACTCCCTGTATTCCTCTTTAATAGCGAGGTCATATTTCTTTAAAGCATTCCCAAGTTCACTCATACTCTTGTAAGATTCAGGTGGCGGGATCGTTATATCAATCAATTTGTCCTTATTCCAGCCTGTCTCATTGAGGAAAAACAAGGAATTCCTTTTTGCATGTTCTTGGTCAAAAAAATCATGAATGGCTTTAGAGTCACGACATCCTATCCGACCCAAATCTGAAAGCATCCCAATTAAATGCAAAGCCTTCGTATCTCCCGAGTCTATGATTCTCTTGCTTTGTTTAGCGTGGGGTGCTGCCTTAACTTTATCCATACTGGAAGTGCGGGTCAGTACGTAGCACTTGACTCTTCTTTTCTCTTTTATTACTTCCGTGCCATATTTGCTGCCGATAAAACGGTTCAGATCATACCGCATATTCTCTAAAAACTGTTCTTCTGTAATTTCCATCGGTGCAATCTGCTCGTAGCATTTGCGGGCATTAACAAGGGCAATATCTGGTGGTAAAGCAAAATGGTCGGAGAGTTCATATATGTATTCTGAAGTATCTATTCCTTCGGATATAATAAATGAATTAAGACCGAGCCCATGCCTTGTTTCGATTGTGCCTAAATTATTAGACGGTCCATAAAGCAGGTTTTCTTTGAAGCTTTTTAGAAATGGCCTGTAAGCAAAAAGATAAAGGGAAAGAATATCTTGATTTATGTATGTACTGCGCCTGGTCTTTAACACAGTATCAATTAGGTTCTCAATAGTAGGGCGGGTTTCTGGGTCATAGTTCATATTAAATGCGGTAATCAGAGAGCCCTGCCGAACCGGGTTATTTTTAAAATTATACACCACATCATGGTAAGGAACCAACTTGTTAGCGAAAACAGCCGTACCATTTAATTTACTCATGAACACATCTTTGCCCTCAAGGACATCCATCATTTTTTGGCTATAATTATTCCTGGAAGTTCCCCTCAGCCGCACAATCCCATCCGGGCCAATCCAGACTTGCTGACCACTTGATGTAGCAGGAAAAAAGTCTGGTTGTGCTAAAAGCGAATAGTTGTCCTCCTTTTCATTAGGATGCTTTGCGATTATGGGTAATTGAGGCATTTTGAATTTTGTGTTGGACTGCGATATCATCTCTTCCGTTTCCGCATCATTAACGAGGAATATTTGAATTTTATCTCCCAGTTCCTTTTGTAATTGCTCCATTTTAGGGAAACCTTCAATACATGGCTTGCACCAGGTATTCCAAAAATCAAATACAATCAACTTTCTCTTGAAATCAGAAATTCGCTTTTCGCTTCCCTGGTAATTAATGAGTTTGCCAAGATCAGTTAACAACATATCAGGCATCTTGTCTCCCACCATCAAACCCTTACTGCGACGGTTGATGTAGCCCGTGTCATTAACATTTTTGGCAAGTTCCAGCAAGTAAGCACGGTCATTAATATTATTATTAAATACTTCCTGGGACAATAGACTGTGAGCGACAGCACTTAACAGTACTGTCCAAAAAAGCTTCTTCATACTAAATACTGATTTAATTGTTTATCATCTGGGGTTCTGTGCAATCCCCGACAGATTGATCACATCATAAGGGATGAGCATTAGCCAACGGGGATCGCCGGGAGGAAGGCTGTATTCCGTCCCCCCAATAATTCGTTTAAGGGTAATATTGGCACCTTCCTCGTTAAAACGTCGGAGATCCGTCCATCGAAGCCCTCGGAATACAAGTTCTTTTCTGCGTTCTGTTAATATCTTGGAAAGGGCTTCCTGCGGATTCGCGGCGGTAATGACCGGGTAGCTTACTGTATTTCTCCATCGGCGGCGCATCAGGAAATTAAGGACATCCAGTGCTTCCGTTGTTTGCCCGTCTCTCGCCAGGCATTCCGCCTTGACCAATAGTATTTCTCCAATAGTAATACCATTAAAAATACTCCCCACACCTCCATTCCCATGATAACTTCCCTGAAAAGAATAGGTACCTAGATTAGCACCAGTATTGGGATTAAAAAAGATAGTCTTCCGGAGATCGTCCGTTTGATAGGATGCATATAAGACCGTATCGATCCTGGCGTGGGTTGCACCCATAATAACCCCAAGTTGCGGGTTGCTGTGATAAACCACTTCTTGGTTAAAACTGCGGATACGGGGAGTTTGCAGCGGTATCAAGTCATTATAATCAAGTAAGGTTTTCGAAGTGTTGTCAAGACAGAGTTGTGCATATTGTTTGGCGTTAGGGTAATCCCGCATGGAAAGATAAACTCTTGCCAGTTGACCGTATGCAGCAGCTTTGGTAGGCTGCGATGCAAAGGCTGTTACAAGCGGTAATAGTTCTGCCGCTTCCTTCAGATCATTAACAATACGTTCATAGGTTTCTTTTACACTGGCCCGTACGGACCTGATATTAATATCCGAAGTCATTCGGAGCACAATTCCGGGATCGGAATCGGAACTGCTGCGATAGGGTAAACAAAAAAGCTGGGCGAGATCAAAGAAAGAAAAAGCCCTGTAGAAGAGCGCCGAGCCCCTCGCTTTATTATAAAGAGAAGGGTCAGTTGGCTCAATTTTGTCAAGATGCTCCAAAACAATATTGGCATAATAAATAGGCCCCTGGTAAACGCTGGTCCAGCTTGCATCTAAAGGAGTGGCTTTAGAATCCCAATTGTAATTAAGCGCATTGCTCGCATTAATTGCACTTCCTGCTAATAAAGTCTGGTAGGAACTGGTTGTTACATAGTAATTGTCCGCTACCAGTTCCAGCAGTGCCGGCTCCCGGCTATTGATAACGGCATTGTTATCAAACAAAGCCTGTAAATCACCAATAGTTGATGGAATATGCTGGCTGGCAATAGCCTTTTCGTCGAGGTATTTTTTGCAGGCCAGTTGGGGGGTCGCCAGGATAACCAGCATTGACCATATGATTATTTTTACTCGCATACTATTTTTTTTAAAAATTCACTAAAGCTGAACTGTTATTCCAAAAGTCCACGTACGTGGTGTTGGGGCAAATGTCGGGTCAGAAGAACCGCCTGAATAATCAGGATCGTAAGAAGTCTTTGCCGCTCTCCAGATAACAAGGTTCAGGTTATTAGGGTAAAAAAAGCAATCTATACTCTTAAAAGTCCTGCTTTGTTCCTGTTTTACATTCCAACGGTAACTGATGCGGGTGTCTTGCAACCGGATATTGTCTCCCCGCATTACATGTATCTCGGCAGATCCCCAGAAAGCACGCCGGTTAGCTACTGCGGAAGGAACAGGATAGAGGATGGAAGGGATATTGGTAAAAGCCTCATCTCCCGGCTTTTGCCAGCGGTCATAATATTCAGCCAGGTAGTTCGTACCACTCATTTGTCCTGTATGGGATATTTCTAGAGCAGGTTTTCTGAAATAATAATTAAACCGGCCTGTTATATTAAAAGACAGCGTAGCGCCTTTCCAGCTAAAACTGTTTTGCAAAAATCCGGATAATAGGGGAACGGAAGACCCATGATATTTTTGATTGTCAATAGCATCGTTAGATATACCTATATAATCTTTAGACACCTGGCCATTCAAGTAGCCTAATGGGTCGCCTGTCAGCGGGTCTAAACCGGCCCAGCGGTAACTGCTCATGGCAAAAGCAAGGCGGCCGACGGAGGCGTTTACATTAGTCAAAAGCAAGTCCTTGGCGAGTAAACCTCCATTATAAACTTCTGTAACAACGGTTCTGGCATAACTAACTCCGGCAGATGTTGTCCATCGTACAGGGCCTTTTATATTAACAGACTGCAGGCTGAGTTCAAAACCGCTGCCCTTTAAACTGGCAGAGTTGACAGTTTGCTGGGAAACACCGGTTGTGGGATCAAAGGGGTAAGGAGATATTAGATCAGTAGATATTTTCCGGAACAGGTCCAAACTGCCTGACAGTCGTCCTTTGAATAAGCTGAAATCAGCCGCTATGTTCATCTGCTGTACCTGCTCCCAGCGTAGTTCCGGGTTATTGGGAAAACCTGGTGTGGCATATAATAAATTGGTATATGTCGCAGGGGTATTAATGTAGTTGATGGTAAGAACACCGGCTTGTCTATTACTGACATTACCGGAGTAACCAAAAGAGGCCCTTAAGGAAAGCTGATCAAAAGAGGAAATATTAAAAAATGATTCTTTGGAGAGTTGCCATTTACCTCCAATTGACCAGAGCGGCTTCCATTTATTATTGGTATTTACGCCAAAAACGTTAGTGCCATCCCTTCTTGCACTTGCATATAGTGTATAGCGGTCTTTAAAGGTATAAGAGCCATTGGCCCAAACCGAAACAAAGCGATTAAGCGGTTGTATGTCATAGCCGTTCACATAAGGAATAGTACTTTCTGCCCCCGCAAAAGTGGCGTAGGCCCAGGGGTAGAAGTTATAGTAGTCAATATTGGGTTTAAAACTGGCTGTGTTATCATTATATCCATATAACCGGTTACTTCTGCGAAGACCCCGGTTTTCTGAGATGTCGCCACCTGCCTGTATCGAAAAAGAACTTTGCTGAAAATTTTTACTATAACCTAAACTGCCCCTGGCCTGGTAATTCTGTGCCTCTCCTGCCTGGAGATCCACAATACTGCCCCGTGGCACCGGGTATCGGAGATCCGGGTTGCTCGCAGAGAAATTGGTAAACTTATTGATCAGGTCCCTGGTATAAAAACTTTGCTCACTGAAAGACTGGCGGCCAAGGCTAACCTCGCTGGTATGCCGGTAGCTTAAATCTGCTGTAAGAGAAGGGGTGATCCGGTAGGTTAGGCTGGCATTCAGCAGTACAAACTGGTTCTGAATGGTATTATCATAATTGCGAATTTCGTCCAGCGGCCGGTACTGCCAGTCAAGCAGTCCTGAATTGAGTGCACCCAGTGTATCCAGGTAGTAACTTCTTATATTATACGGTACACCCAAATAATTCCCTTGCTGGTCCTTTAGCTGAAGGTAAGGGAAAGGGTTATTCAATGAAAAGGAAGGAACAGACTGGTTAATACCCTTTCCATAATTAATACCGGCCTGTATTTCAAGATTTTTTATAGGTTTTAATGAAACATTAGTCTGGATGGTATATTGATAGTCCGATTTGCTTCCTTGTATCCCCGACATATTGTGGTTATAGCCAACAGACATATTGTAACCAAGGTTTCGGCTGCCGCCGCTGATGCCGATATGATGTTGCTGACGTACGGCTACCCTGTTTACATATTGGTCAATTTCTGCACGAAGATCTGGGGTCCGCAGGGCGTTGATTTGCGATTCCGCATCTGCTGGAGAAATAATGCCAGCCCTTTTGCGGTTCAGGATTTCCGCCACTGGTGAAACAACCGGCCAGGTGAAGGTATTATTCAGGTTGTTATTATAAAATCCGAGATCAAAGAGAGATCGCTCAATATCGATAAAATCACTGGTGCTTACCCGGTCAACATAATAAAGATCGGGTTTGCTGATAAAAGTAATATTAGAAGTGACCGAGGTTTGCAGGGCTTTGTTATAACGTCCCTTCTTGGTGGTAACCACGATTACGCCGTTCCCGGCCCTTGCACCCCAGATACTGGCAGCGGCTGCATCTTTGAGCACGGTGATGTTTTCAATATCATTGGGGTTCAGATTATCTAAAGAAAAACGTTCATCCATTGGGAAGTTATCTACGACGATCAATGGGTTCCAGAGAGAAGATATATCCGACCCTCCACCCAGTGTACTGATTCCCCTTATTTGTATGGGCTGACCCACGGAAGCAGTTTTTCTAAAAAGTAATCCGGGCACGGTGCCGTCTAACCGTTCAAGGATATTCATGCCTGCCCGGCGGTGATAGGCGGCACTATCCAACTGGGAATAAGCACCAACAAAGCGTTCCTTCGATACCTTTCCGTAGCCGGTGTTGATGATAACACTTTCACCTTCTTTGACAGCCATCTTCACAATCAGATCCAATTGCGTTTTACCACCCACTTTCCATTCTACAGTTTCAATTGATACCCCAGTGAGGACTAGAATAGCATGTTCATCTACGCCTTTCAGCTCAAAATATCCTTCTGCATTCGTGCTGGTCGCATTCCGTGTTCCTTTCACTGTAACAGTTATGATCACAGGCTCGCCGTTTTCATTAAGAACCCGACCCCTAATATCTATAGGTGGAGGAATAGCTTCAGGTTCCTGTTCATTTACTTTATCTGCCGTTTTAGCCTTTACAACGATGGTCTTATTGACAATGGTATAGTCAAGCGGCTGATCTTTAAAGCAGATTTGTAATACCTGTGCCAGTTCCTGTTTCTTCACATCAATATCTACCCGTTTTGCCTGTTGCAGCATCTGATCAGTGTACAGGAAACTGTAGCCGGATTGTTTTTTGATCTCCTCAAAGGCCTTCTCCAGCGTGGCACTTTTCAAAGTGAGGGTGATTTGTTGTCCGTTGCCCGTCGCACTGGCCATCAGGCCGGCACAAAGCAGGAAAATAGCTGTAAACTTCATAATCAACAGCGTTTTGGTGATGCCTTTCCGAATAGAATCCGGTGAGGCACAAAGAGCCTTTAAATGCATAATTTTGCACTGTTTGGGTTAAACAATAAGCAGTCTGTCAACGATTGAATTTTGGGTTAACCTGAACAATTCGCAGGGGGGTGTTAGGAGCACTTCCCTGTTTTTGTTAAGGCTATCCGCTTGTCCCGCTTTTTGCGGGAATAAGAACTACTGTTTCCAACGGGTTACTATCACTTTTTTATCTTCTATTTTGAACTTTACGGTTTCAGTCAATTCCAGCATCTTTAATACCTGCGATACATTTTCTGTCCGTCCAATACCTCCCCGGAAATTCGCAACAGGTTTTATTCCTTCATAAACGATCTGTACATCATACCAACGGGAAACCTGCCGCATCACCGATTCAACATCATTGCCGGTAAACTCAAAACGTCCGTTCTTCCAAGCCATCACTTCTTCCACATCTACTTTGGTATTCAATAAAACATTACCTGCTGCAACAACAGCCTGCTGGTTCGGCTGGATAGTTAATGATTGTTGATCACTCGTCACTTTCACTGAACCTTCTAATAGCGTCACTTTGATATCATCTTCATCCTCGTAAGCGTTGACATTGAAATGGGTACCTAACACTTCTATTGTTGTTTCACCTTTACTTACCTTGAAAGGTTTTAATTGATCATGCGCAATTTCAAAATAAGCTTCCCCTGTTATTGTTACATTCCTGTCATTACCAACAAAAGCAATAGGATAAGTAATGGATGAACCGGCATTTAGCCATACATGGCTTCCATCGGCGAGTGCCATATCAATTACTTTGCTGCCTCGTGGGTTATTAAGTGTATTATACTTTAACTCCGTGAGTACTTCCCCGGTTGTTGTTTCATAAGCGATCTGTCCATTAGACAATTTGACAAGCTTCACATTTCCCTGTACAGCCAATTGTCCATTGTCTGCACCGTCCAGGTAAACCGTTCTTCCGTCAACCAAAGTGATCATCGCCCGGTTGGTTTCCGGGGCTTTGATATCTTTGGCTGGTTGCCCATTTGCGATCCGATCTTGCTTATTTCCTTTATTATTAAAGAACAGAAAATAGCCGCCAGTGGCAAACAAAATAAAGATCGCAGCTGCTGCCCACCATCTTGCTTTCCGGAAATGAATCCGGTGAACCCTCGGAATCACCTTTATTTCATTTCCGAGTATGGACTTTACGATGTCTTCGGATTTGCCGTCTGGCATCGTCTTTTCGGCACTCACTTTCTCCCAATAGTCATCCAATAGTTGCTGCACATCTTCGTCATTTCGCTTTGCCAGTGCCAGGGCGGAGAGTTCCCTTTTTTCATCGGGTGTACAGTTGCCCTGCACATACTGGTCAAATAAATATTTCAATCGTTGGTTTGGCATATGGTAAAGTATTCAGGATAGGTTTATCAAAAAATAACCGAAAAATGACCCTTTCTTAATATGGGACAACTGGGAAATTTGATAGTACCGTAAAAAACCAAACTTTTTTTAATGCCGGGCGATAGGTCTATATACCTGTCAGGTTGTAAAGAGTATAAATGATGATGGCATGGGGTCCGTACACCCGGCCAATGTCGGCCCGAAGGGCTTTCAGGGCTTCGGTGATACGGTTCTTGACGGTTTGTTCTGCAATATTGAGTTGTTGGGATATTTCTGATACTTTCAGTCCCTGCTCACGGCTCATCAGGAAGACCTGTCGTTGCTGGGGAGTGAGTTTTTCGACGGCTTCTTTGATAGTGGCCAGCACCTCTGCATGGGTGATCCGGTCTTCCCCTTCAAACCCTGTTTCCAGCCCTTGTTCCCGGCCGATCTCCGACAGGATCAGGGTTTCTTTCGCCATCCGGCGAAACAGGTTGATAGAATCGTTTCGGGCAATTCTGTACAGGTAAGCATTCAGGTTTTCAATTTCAGGTAGTTCAGCTCTTTTCGACCATAGTTTCAGGAAAACCTCGTGAACGACATCTTCTGCAGCTTCCTCTGACCCGGATACCTTCGCCACATAGGTATAGAGCTTATCCCTGTAAGCCAGGAACAGTGTTCGGAAGGCAGCCTCGCTTCCCTCCGCCAACTGCCGGAGCAGTTCTTTTTCATTATATAGTTGACCGTGAATCAAAAGAATAAGTGGTTACCCTGAGGCTAAAAGTAATGAAATGCTAACATATGTTATGACGAACATACGATAAATATTGCTGCATTACACTTGCATAAAATAAAGAAATACAGGAAACTATAGAGGCTTGTATAGAATCGGGATTGATGGATTCAAGCAGTACAGTTGTTGATCCGGTTTCACAACGGACTAATTTTGTTGACCGGACAGGATACCTTTAAGGAAAGAAACCAGACGTTATGAAGCAAGCTGATCAGGAACAGATGTGGTTATACGCACGCATGGGTGAAGCAATCTGCCAGATTCAGATTCTGGAACAGGCATTAAGCCATTGCCTGACCATTAAGGTGAATCCCGACCTGGAGGAAAGCGAAGCGAATATCTTTCTTTTGCAGCAGCAACGAAATACATTTGGTAGCGTGGTCAGGCTGGCCGCAAAAAAAGGCGCTTACCCGGAGGAATTACAAACAGCATTGGAGGAATTATTGGAGCAGCGAAACTGGTTAGTACATCACGCCATGCGGGATAGCCAGCAGGGAAATCGAATTGTCGTTATGGATTCCATCCTGCAAAAAATAAAATCTATCACCGACAAAGCCGAAAGGCTTCAACAATTACTGGAGTGGGACTTGATTGATTTCTCCGAGTCCAAAGGACGTAATGTATCCAAACTTATCGAAGTGATGATACAGGAAAAGGGACCAAGACCTATCGGATTGTAGAAGGCAAGACCTTGAATGTAGCCAACCGGCAGGTGTTAACTTCTACTTCCACTTTTTGAAATGTCTGCAATGTCTATTATTTTAATCATTCTCCCAAGCTGAAGGAAAGTTAGTTCTGATCAAAAATCATTTTATGAACTCGGAAGTAGATAGTTCTCCTGTAAACCACTTCCCGATCTTTTCGAGTCTGGCCCTTATGGATGGCTGCTGAAAGTCGTGTTCCCCCTGCGAAGCTGTTCGCGGAATCCAATCATCGGGAGTCAGTTTCCGTTCACGTTTCATACTTACAGTTTTGGATTGATAGATCCTCGAAAAGCCGCTTGTCGCAGATAACTTGCCATTATAATCTACGTCAAGGTAATCAAACAAAATGGCTATGAACATAGCACTTTGAACATCTAATTGCCGTTGATCAGAAATAGAATATAACCAGGGCACTATATTCCCCGTTTCATCATCATTGGCAAAGTTATATTGGCTAAACAGACAATGTTTCTTTAACACGGAAATACAGGTAATTTCATGTTGCAAATACATTATGTCGTTTGTCATGTCCAGGTGCAGTTCCGGATGAAAAAAAGGCTTGTTATAAAAATCGAATATTGCCCCTGCCATACTTGAGTCTTCCCTATAAGGTGAATCAAAGGCATATATCCCTTTAAAAATCGGGATGTCAGGTTTGTAAATACCAGGTCTAGTTAAATCATAAAAGAACTGGAGAGATTCCTGAAGTTTATCTGTTGTAAGATCGGTTTTTACTTCAATAATGGCTCTCACTGCCTCCGGGCGTATGACTACCAGATCGCCCTCAATAAAAGTTGGAACATGATTTTGCGCATCGTAAACCAGGATATCAACCTGCCTTTTAAGCCCTTCGATAAAACCAGTAGCTACATTGAACTTCGATGGTATATACTTTCTTAGTAGTTGCCTTAAAATAAGTTCACGGTAATTCCCAACCGTCTGTCCATGCGAAACAAGAAGGGAAATTCTTTCACTTTTTATACTTATTTCGTCTGCTATGGAACCGTAGTAAATTTTTCCTTTTTCCGCTCCGGTTTTAAGGTCAGAAAACTCAATGTACTCCCCGGTTTTCAGTTTCTTATATCGGTAACCGATAAGCTCACTTGTAAGTACTTTTATGATCGTTTCAGCTTCTTTTCGTTTTTCACCATCATCCTTTGTCAAATGCCGGATAAGCTCTTCGATTTTCGCAGCATACCCTTCCTGTGTTAGAAGATAATCTTCAATTTTTCTTCCTATCCTTCGATACAAATTAAATTCTGTTTCCAATCCCACAATCTTTTCAGGTCTCCAAAGCATAACAGGGAAATAGGGTCCCGGAAAATCTAACAGTCTCTTGTGAATGTATTCTGGAGCAGTTTCTTTTGTACCTGGCGCATAAAAATAAGCATAGAGTTCTCCATTCTCCTTTTCGTTTTCGTAAGCATGGTGAATTTTTGCATTTTCAAAGCTATCCGATGTGCAAATAAAAAAGTCTCCTTTTTTAGGAATATATGGTTGTTGCATTTCGTGAAATTAGAGTTATTAGCATAGTGGATACAATTACTGACCATATAGTGGATACAATTACTGACCATATTATCCCAGGCATTGGCTAATCATTGTGAATATCTTACTCAATTCGTTATAGGAGTCAGTAAAAGAATTCAAAATATCCGAATTTACGATTGCATATTCAGGTTTGTAAGTCACATTATTTACGTATTCAAGCATCGTTTTCTTTTCTCCTTGCCAATAAACCAGGTCTCCATGTGTATATTTATTTCGGTCAAGAATGAACGCATCGAGAACTTTCCGGACGGACGCTGCATCATAATCCTTTAACACCTCATTTATGCAGTCATTTTTTCCTGACTTTATCAGGCACCCAATTATTTTTCGATGCCCATAAAAATCTAATTTCTCATACTTAGGCACATGATCTTGAAAACAATCTTGTAAATCAGCCATTGCTTTAAACCTTTCATTTAGTGCTTTCAACTGCCCAAAAAGGTGCTCTGCAAGTTGAGCACAGGTTCCAATTACACCTTTTATTCCCGATAGTTCTGCGACTAGTTCTTTTCCAAACAATATTTGTGGGTCGAGCGGTAGATCAAATTTGCCTTCGGAATTCGGTTCTGACACTATTAAAACAGAATGGGTAACCGGTGTTTTTACTCCAAACTTTTGCTCACTGTAAACTTCGTGAGTCATCTTGATTTGAATGGATGTATTTGAAAACGTAACGACGTCCGGACTTATTAAAGTCAAAGTTTTTGTCATGGTAGTTGGTTTATTTGGTTAAGATTTAGGCTCAGCAATATTTCTCCTCGTCTGAGAGATTAAAGGTAAAGCTAATCTTAGGCTCTGGTTTTCCTTCTTTCTGGCTAGAATTTACAGCCTAATTTATTCAGGTTAAAAATTGGTACAATTTCAAGAACAGAATACTGATTTTTTAAATTAGAATGCTGTGGCAGATTTCAATAATTCACTTTCTGCTGATCATGTTCAGTAATCAAAAATGGATTTATTTTCAGAAACAGATTGTTGGACGAATTCCGAAAATGTAGAAGCCGTTTCCTTATAAACAGCATTCGGTATGGATTGATTGAATTCCTTTCGCACCGAGTCGTCTGTCCCGGTGACAGTAGTGATCGTTACTTTCTTGTTATGCAATCTTCTTTTCAGCAAATCCTGGAACTTAGCCTCTGTACCTTTCCAACCGATCACAATGATTTCATCAACACCGGCCAGGAAATGATCCATCCATATTTCATGTTTCGCTGGCATTACAAAACTGTCTTTTGCTTTATAGGGAATAAGTAATTGTGGCAGGTATGATACCAGTTCAGGTGTGTCCGTATTGCGGATGATCTCATCCCTGCCCAATAATTCTATTTCCCCGTTCAGCTTGCCGAGTATATAATCCAGGTCCCTGTTTTCTTTATAAAGAAATTCTGCAAGTGTACTTACAGACCGCATCTCAAAATGGGGTGGCAGTATCTCTGCTATACTGGGATCTAGTTTACGGATATAATTGCAGGACCCGTGTGGTTTAAATAACAGCAGCTTTCGCGAATGATAATCTACGTAATCGTCAATATCATTGAAATTGTATTTGACACACTTATTCAGGGCATCCTCTAAAAGCAGGTCATAATTAAAATTGACAAATGCGACATGCTCTCCCGTTCTTACGGAATAATCATCGGCAAGGTTAACAAGGCTTTTGTAATTGCTTTGTTTGGGATTGACGCAATTTTTTGAAATACCAATAAACAGGTCATGCAGGTAAAACTGGACATTAATGATCTTGCTGAGGGCATTGGGATCAAAATGGGTTACAATCCTGTCCCACTTATTTTGAAAGTAGGCTTCAATATCTTTTGTATGTGCAAGATCGGCGCAAAGTTGGTAAGCACCTTGGTAGTACGAACCCGGGCCGATATAGCTATCATGGAATAATTCGTTGGCCAGCGGCGGTCGCTGTTTTTCCTCTCTGATGCCGCAGTCATAAGAAGCGCCGGCTCCCAAAATAATAAGCTTGCGGATAACAGGCGGGTTGATCATCTGGAAAGTAGGTCTTTGTCTGTCTCTCTGATGGCGGTCCAGGATCTTCCACCCGGAAATACATGAAATATTGACAAGTTCTCCAACATCGGACGGCATCTTTCCCGGTTGATTGAGTTCGTTAATTCTATAAGGAGGTATCAGGTATATCTTTTCCGCACGATGGTCTTCTGCGAGTATGCCATATTTCTTCTCTCCATAATAAAACCTGAATTCGTACAGATCGCTGTTTGAAAGCCTGATAAAATCGTTGTAGGTCATCAGCAAAAAAATTACTCGGGTAAATTAAACGGCACTAATACATCTCCAAACCAGGTAGTCAATTGCTCAATAGCAATATTGCTTAAATCTTGTGTGAAAAGTAAAGCAAGGCGATGCTTGGGACGTGAACATGTCACGTAAAACAGGTTCCGGTTCCTTTCAAACGTATCTTGTTTGCCGGCAGGAATGCCGTCATGGGCCCACTCGAGCATTTGTTTCCAATTGTAATGATTCCAGCCACGACCAAGTACTATTAACACATTATCGAACTGTGCACCTTTCACTCCATGTTTTGTTGAAAAAGGTGTAAGATCATTGATAAAATCAGCAGCTCTTGAAACTTCTGCATATGAAACGGCTCGTAACGCCGTATACTTCTCAACGAACCGGGTTTCCGTCTCATCCCTATCCTCGGGTAACTTAGTCAGCAGATCAGCTAGTTTAGCCTCCTTCTCCTCGATTCTTCGGGGAAGTCGTGGCTTTTTTGTTTCCTTCAATAGGTCAATAACACTGCCGATTGTCCCTTCCCTGCACAGTTCCTCCAACCGGCTGATCTTTTCATGCCATTCCTTTTTTTTCGAGTGTGCCGAAATTGCCGGTGATTGCAATCCGAAAGCATCGATCATTTTACCATATTTGCCCTCAATAAAAGCAGCAATACCTGGCTCCACTGTATCTATCAGGAAAGAAACATAATCATCTTGTTTTTCCAGTAAATCATCAGATCCGAGTGCATCAATTAAATTACTGTAGCCTTGCTCTTCAGCCAGCACTGCATTTGTCAACATGAGTACTTTGGTAATATTATCTTCAAACACCCAGCCTTTTTCTTTTAAATCGCTAATAACTGCGTTCAAATATTCATGCGCTACATCGGCCGGAAGATCTCCGGCCCAGTGACTTCCCGTTCTTCGCTGTCCCGCCCACTCATTGGAATGATATACGATAATATTTCCCCCGGACTCAGGGTCTTTGTACTCCTGCGGTAATTCCGGTCGCATATTGTTAAGCGCATCTACAATAGTTCTGTCAGAGCGGAAATTGGCTTCCTTTCCGATCACTCTTAGTTTGTCAGCGTCAGCCTGGATTAGGCCTATACTTTTGCTTCCGTATATTTTTTGCCAGTGATCCCCAAAGAAACCTATTAAGGGCCCTTGTTCGGGAACAATGAAATTTCTCAGCAGCGCATTGGCAAGATCCGTATTGGTGTCCTGGTATTCATCAATAAAAATCACAGGATAGCGGCTTGTCAGGATTTGTTGAAATTTCGGGTCATCTAACAAATAGACCAGTAATTTGATGACATCATCATGGTGTAAAAAGATTTCACTGTCGGTGATTTTTGGATAACCCAGATTGTAAATAACCTCCTGATTTGTTACACCGCCTGCTTCGGCTATCCTTTCTGGCCAGCGATCCGAAAGCGTATGCACCTGCGATCTTAGTATTTTTTGAAAGTCTCTGATGGCATCCCAGGCAAACGCATGAATGGTTTCTGCAAAAACCACCGGATGATTATCAGTTCTCGATCTTATTTCATCTTTGGCAATATTGGTATAAGTGATACAGGCTATTCTTCGTTGCATACGAAGAAACTTCTTCGCATTTTCATCAATCTGCTTTCGAAGGGCCCTAATTAAGGTATAAGTCTTTCCTGCGCCAGCGCCGGCTTCTACCAAAAAATTCTTATTGGCTGCCATAGCTTCGAATACCTCCTGGAGACACCGCACAGATGCTTGCTCTGCGGGGCTTATTACTGTTTCGTTGATCATGCGGCTGGCTCCTCCTCTTGCACATTTACAACTTCTGCCACTACTACAGGCGCTACCGGCTGAAGGGAGTTCTGTGAAAGCCATTTAAGGCCTTCGGTTAAATAAACAGGAACATTCCAGTCAGTATCATCAACACCATGCAGAATGGCAAAATTTGTTTTCTCACTATTTTTAGGACGCTTCGCAAAGGCTTTTTCTTCCAGTTCATCATCAGTTTCTCCTGTTAATCCGAATTTTTCCCGGTTGGCAAGCATGAATGCATCTTCAAAACTTCGGCCACAGCAAGTAGAACCTGTTTCGGGTATCTGGTACGCAATTCTTCGACTTCCACTTACCTTTTCTTCAGCATTTTTGTTCCTGCAGTCCTCCAGGCGCATATGTCCTTCAATGGTAGGATCAAACCAATTTTTAATACCCGCATTGGAAGTATGTGTGCCCAGGGCTGTCCGGCATTCTGGATAAGTAATGCGGTCGCCTGCTGTTTGCACTACTGCGTCAAGATCAGTAATAACAAGCGTACGAAGCTCTAAAAAATCAAGGAACCGGCGGAAATGATGGACATAGGCGCCTCCTACCTCAATCACAGAAATGTATTGAGAAGCAAGAGAAGGGGACCCGTCATCGACAGCATCCGCTTTTTGAATAAATACAGGCACTAATATCCGCTCGGTGGGACCTTCCACCAGAATGGCTTTATCAGCAAAATAAAGATCACATTTTGTCAATGTAAGGTATTTATGAAGAAATTGCTTGTCCTGCGCCAGACCGGGATCCATGAACTCTGCACCCAGGTCTTTTACACGGGTTTCTTTTTGCTCATTTCGTGTAGTCAGAAAATAACGAATCGCATCAAACTTTGCTTCATTCGCAATGTGGGTGGAGTGGGTCGTAATTACAAATTGCACATGCCAGGGGAGTCCATCATTCATGGTTCGTGCGAATTCCTGGGCAATTTGATTGATTTGCTTTATAAAAACCTGCTGCATCTGGGGATGCAGGTGTGCTTCAGGCTCTTCGATGAAAATGAGGTACAGGCCATTGGGTGTAGGATTGGCCTGCCAATCCCTGAAGAATTCAAAGAGCTGAAAAAGTATATAGATCAGGTTGCGTGAACCCAATCCATTGTAGGTTTCAGGCAGGTACAACCCATTGCCTTGTCCATATCGTATCCGGGTATGGCTATCGAGGATATTACCGATATCAATAGTTGTCTCCGTACTCAGGTTAGGATCAGATAAACCAGGATAACCGAAGATCCTTAATGCAGGTAGCAACGCATCAAGTCGCTGGTTGAAATCGGTATCTACTTTAGCCTGAATTTCGTCAACAACGGCCTTAAGGGCTTCAGACTTTTCTTTCATGTCTTCAGGAGCGGTATCTGTATTAGCCGTTTTGAAAAGCTTCGCAAGCACCTTACCCAGAACGTCCTTTTCTGTGTGTGTTACATCATCCAGCCCTCGTTGTGCATTTATGAAGCCGGTTCCGATAAGCTGCCTGAATTTACTATAGTCAATTACTTTGATATTCTGCTCGTCATTCGGGTCTTGCGAGATGACACGAACGTGAAAGAATCGGAGTATGCGATCTTTTAGCTCTTTCATAAAACGTGCTAAGGTCTCTTCACTGGCATCTGCAAATCCGTCGAAAAAATCACTAATGCTCCCTTCCGCAATTTCATATTTTATCAGAACGAGAACTTCATGACAGTCCGGGTTCAGATCAACTACAAATTCACCTAGAATACCCAGTTCTGTTATAGTTGGATCGTAATCGATTGTGATGCCTATTTCAATCGCTGGCATTGTATTTCTGATTTCGCTGAGGTCAGCATTTGCAACGTGCATACGCAATGCTTCCTTGATCCTTTCCACCGCTGTTACGTTGAAATCGTGAAGACTGAAAAACGGCTTCATGCTGGAAAGCAGACGACGGAATATTTCAGTAAGAGAAGTTTTGCCGGAATTATTTCGCCCGACGATCACGGTTGTACTGTCTTCCAGCGAGAGGGATACATCTTTGAGTAACCTGAAATTTTTGATTTGTAATTTTGTAATTCTCATAAACAAGGTTTAAGGTTTTTATGCGGTTGTATTTCCTGTATCTTCATGTTGGATAATGCTGGTATCACTTTCTTCAAGGGTCCCGCCTTGCGCAGGTGCATCCTCCGAAATCATTGAAAGTTCTCTTACGCTTACCTCAATAGGATCAGCCTCTGGTAATACATTTTTTGTATATGCGGAGCCAAGAGCATATAACTTCCGGGCGTGCGGCACAAAGCGGCTCTCCAGGGAAGCAACGGCGCTATTATAGTGAGTTACCGCGTTTTTAAGGCTTCCGCCAATATTGGAAAAATGACGCAGCAATACTGTTGTACGATTATATAATTCGATACCAGCATCACGGATTTGTTCAATATTTTCAGCTATACTGACTTGCTGCCATACAAACCCTACAGTACGCAATAAGGTGATCAAAGTGGTAGGGGTTGCAAAGATCACCCGGTTTTTAATCCCTTCCTCTACCAATGTGGGATCGGCTTGGAGAGCAGCACCAAATGATGACTCAATTTGCATATAAAACACAACCCAATCGGGTGATTCTTCAAACTGGCTCCAATATGCCTTTTCGCTTAATTTTTTGAGGTGGTCTTTGACAGCTCCTGCATGTTGTCCCAGCAAAGCCTTTCTTTCATCTTCATTATCCGTTTCAAACGCACGCATATAAGCTGATAGCGGAACTTTTGAATCGACGACAATCGATTTACGTTCCGGGAGTCGAATGATCATATCAGGGCGAAGCCTTCCTTCATCTGAGTTAACCGAAACTTGTTCTTCAAAGTCACAATGTTCAGTCATTCCGGCGACTTCAACCACTCGACGCAATGCTATCTCTCCGTATCGGCCTCGCCCGTGCGATGTTTTAAGGGCGCTTACAAGACTTTGCGTTTCTTTCTGCAACTTATCTGTTGACAGTTGCACCCCCTGAATATACTGGTTGATCTGTCCATGCTGTTCCATCCGGACTTTTTCAAGCTCTTGTATTTTCGTATCGAACTTACCCAGGCTTTCACTGAGTGGCTTTACCAATGCATCAATAGCCTGTTGTTTCTTATCCAGTTCTCCTTTAGCATCAGTCACCTGAGTTTCTAATGTCGCTTTCGCCAGGGTTACAAAGGACTCATTGTTATTTTTCAGAGCTTCGGCGGAAAGAGAATTAAATGCTTCCTTCAATTTCTCGTTAGCTTTTTGTACAAAATCCTGCTGTTCATTTAAGCGTACCAGCGTCTCTTCATTCTTTGCACGTAAAGTCGCATTATCTTCTTTCAGGCTTTCGTTCAACCGCCGAAGATTGTTCAGCTCTTCTACCAATTGATTTTCTCGACCCTGTAATTCCGAAATAGTGGCTGCTGTATTGAGTTGCTGTGTTTCGAGTTTGGTTTTCTCCTGAAGCGCTGAGGTCAGGGATTCATTTAACTTATTGACATCCTCTTTTAAACGCTGATTGGATTCGCGAAGTTCACTTTGCGTTGAGGCGGCGGTTTGAAGCTGGGAATTGAAAACAGCATTTTGCTGTTCAGAAGCTATAAGCTGCCTCTCTGTGTTTTCATTAGCGGCAGTCACTGAAAACAGTCTTTCTTCGCTGGAAATACGACTGCTTCTTTCAATTTCGAGTTTTGACTGTAAATCTGCAATTTGTCCGGATGTTTTGCTTTTGATCCATAGCCAGGTAATTATCACCCCGACCACAAAAGCTAAAATCACGAAGTAAAATGGTAAACTCATAAGCAATTCATTAAATAAATACGTTTAGGGGCATCCAAAATGAAGCCATCGCAAAGCGGGCAGGGAAAGTAGGACAATACGTCAGGTGAATGGGATAAACATATGATAATCAGTATATAAACTAAGTGACAATAGTTGCAGATAAGGATCTAAAAAGTCGCTACTCCAAAGGAGATAACTGGCTAGGTTTAATCAATCTTCTGCAAAGTGATGCTATTACTCATTAGCTTTCAACTTCTTTTGTCAAGCCATTCATCAATGAACTCGATATATGCGGGCAGTAAAATGGGACTACTCTCCAGTTCTTCACGGTTAAACCATTTCAATTCGTTGAACTCGTCCGACTGGCGAAGCAGCTTTCCGCTAAAATGATGTACAATATAAAGATGTTGCTTAAACAACACTTCTCCGTCGCTATCCCGGAACACATCAGCGATGTTCAACAGTTCGGCATTCACCACTTGAAAACCTGTTTTCTCCAGAATTGTACGTTGCAATGTGATTATAGGGTGTTCGTTGGTTTGCGATAGACCACCAATCCCGTCCCAGAAACCGGGTGCCCAACCGGCAGTATTGGCATGCTTACCCAACAGAAAGCGATCTTTATCAAATAGGATACCTGTAGAATGGTTTGGAATAATTACATCGGGCTTTTGACGGAGGGAAGGATGCAGCACGGGTTCAAATCCCTTTTTCTCGATGACAAAGAGTAATAGATTAAGTGCTTGCCCTCTGTTGCGGTAGGAATGATCCCACATGTCCTTGATATCATTCGTATAGTTGATCAGTGTAAATGCTTCATGAACGAGCATGCCCAGGTGAAGCAGCATACAGGTACTTTCTTTATAGGTTCTTTTAGACAGTGCTTCATGATCGGTCGGATTAAAGCCTGGTTCGAAAGCCCCAATGTTATAAGTGCATCCATACAGTGAACCGTGCAGGATTTCGGAGGCATCGGAATAATATTCCAGCTTGCTGATCGTAAAAAATACATCCAGTACCTTACCCCAGTCTTCTATCGCTTCAATACGTTCACCAAGACGTTTCTTGGTCCAGTTCATGCCGGGCTTCGTTTCCGAAAAGATGGATAATGCTTCCTGCACGATGGATTTTTCACGCAGCTTCGCCTGCTTCTCTTCACGCCTTTTGATATTCTCGTGCAATTCCTCCAGATCATCTTCCATCTTGGGATGACCGGCATTATGATATTGTTTATAGATGGGGTGCAATACAAAGGCCCGGAATTCTTTTTCATCACAGATGCAGGCATAACAAAAATTAATCACCGTTTCCATAAACGAACGGGCAAGCATCACGGACTGGCTGCTGAAGATGTCCGTCTGATGAGCCAGTTGCAGCAGGGCTGCTCCGGTATTGCAGGCACTTCTCAGTAAAGTAGCAGCCTGACCTATTCGTTTATCCGTGATCTTGGGCTGAACGTCTTTCAACAGCATCAACTCCGAAGCAAAGAACTGTGTCGCCTGTTGATGGTAATACTTTAAATTTTCCAGAGAATGAGTGGTGGGCATCGCTTAAGATAATGACTGATTGGGTATTCAGGTGATCTCGTAAATACGACCGTCCTTCACCTGCACTTTGGCAAACGAAGGATAGAGCTGATACTTGTCGTTGACTACTTCCCGGTAGCCGTAATCATAACAGAAAGTAAGTTCATGGCCTCTGGCACCGGTGATGACAAAATGAGTATGAAAACCGAACTCGAAACCAGCCTGTATCAGTTCTTCTCGTGTAACCAGCCGGTCTGATTTTTTGGGGTTATAGAGCTTCTTTAAAACACGCCGGTTTCTCCGCAGTGCCGTATCCACTTTTTTGATCTCCTGTTGTTCTTTGATCTTGATCGCATTGTTATACTTGTCCTTGCATTCCGGGTTGCAGAACTTCTTGATGCTTCTCCCTACATAGATAGGGCCTTCGCACTGCAAACAATAACCGATCGGTTCTTTCATCATTAAATGTACAAAATATCCGGGTACTACCCGGGTAGCAAACAGGTAGCACTCGTGTAGTATTTTATGTTCACTTTCAATGGGATATACATTCGTCGGGTCAACGCAATTCATCACGACAAACAAACAATCATGAAAGGAAATCGTGTAACACTGATCGGTTATGTAGGCAGCAACCTGCTGTCAAAAAAATTGGAAGACGGCACTAAAAGAGTGGGCATCCGCATGGTCACCCATTATCCCCGCAAGAACAAAGAAGGTGAGAACAAGTGGCAAACCGTATGGCATGATGTAGTGGCCTGGGACAAGACTGCCGAATACGCCGAACAAAGTTTTGTAAAAGGAAGCAGGATCATGGTCGAGGGAGCAATTGAATACCGGACCTACCCGGACAAGCAGGGCCATATCCGCTATATCACACAAATAAAAGCGGAGAGCCTGATGAACCTCGACCGTTAATCCTTTTCAATCATTCAAAAAATTATAGTTATGGTAACTGGAAAAAATAAATTCACCTACCGGAAATCTTTTAAGATCATTCACTGGGGATGTTCCTTTGATTCCCTGCTCGAATTGAAATTCGCCATCTCCATTCAGGATGATTATGAATTTCTGCGGGAACGTGTGGTCATTTTCTATCGCAACGGTTCCCTGCAACCGACCGATTACATCAGGGAAGGAGTGCTTCGCTACACACCTGACTTTTTGATCCGTAACAAAAATACTGGCGAAGCATTCCTGATCGAGATTAAACCCCGTGCCGCCCAGCATGATCCCCAGTTGCAGCGCCGCCGGGAAGTGGCAGAAGCCTATATCAAATGGAAGGGTTATGACTGGCAATACAAAGTCATCTTTGATGATGAAATTATTTTAAGCGAAGCAATGCTCGATGTCTTTGAAGATTGTTGCCGGCACAAATCAAAATCCGCATTTAAGATTTGGTTGCAGGAATTGAACCGGCGTTATGACCGGAGTGCTCCCACTTTCTTTGGAAAAGTTCCAAGCGAAACAAACATACGATTTGTCATGTTTGGGCAGAGGCATTTTTCGTCGGGATGATACGGCATACTATCCTCATGCTTCGGATAGAATGCCTTCAAGCTTATTGTGGTATTTCATTGCCGCCCCGCTTTTCCAATATGCCGGGTGATGATTTAACAGCGGGACGGCAATCAAATACCCTGACACTCCAAACACAGACACTCCAAAGCCCCTATGCCGGTAATTTAGGATTACTGTTTTTGAACGATGCTGTTTTCTCTCTATGCAAGAATATTTTTGGTGATAATGGATTTGTAGCAAAACGACAATCAATTCTTTTTTTCGATGCTGGTTGTTTTCTTTTATCACCGTACTGATTGGCTCTTTTTTTTGTGATAATGGAAAGCTTTTATTTAGGATGAAGCAGATGAATTTCGTTTTTGGACCAGATTCCGACTTTACTACTACCGGTTTTCTTGTGTTGGCTTGGATTAAAGTCTATCGAACATGATGGCATTGCTGTTGATAGGCTATTCATTGGTGTAAGCAATATTGTTAGTGCAATAGCTACATGGTTCTTTCCTGCCTGTTTATTGATCTTCTCCTTTTCTTTTTTGTTACCAGCGTCCTGTTCATTGGGCATCACCTGTTGCGACGCATTACGTTCATCGTTCTGTTCATTGGGCATCAGCGATAATGCAAGGCTGATTATGTAGGAGTAGCGTTTTGTAAGAAACCGGGCAAATGCGAAAGCAAAGAAAGGCGGCTGCGATAACAGATTTTATCAGGCGGCAAAAAGACTACGGCATAAACAAACGCTTTCGCATACTCTTTTAGATACTATTTATTCCGTTTCCTTTTTGCTTCCTGCGCCGCCGCCTGGGAGAGATGCTTTCTTTTTTCCCTTTTTCTTTTACAAAACAATTTTTTTTTCATCATTAAAACTTTAAAAATTATGGAACTCACAGGAAGAATCACTGCGGATGCGAAAGTCAGCACCGTGAAAGACGGGCGGCAGGTAGTTAATTTTTCAGTAGCCGTGAACGACAGTTACAAACCCAAAGGCAGCGAGGTAGCCGTGAAAGTAGCTACCTACTTTAATTGCTCATACTGGATTAACCCCGGTATCGCAACCTATCTCACCAAAGGCACATTGGTAGAAGTGTATGGCCGTGTCAGCGTGAACGCATGGACAAACGCCGAAGGCGAAGCCAAAGCCAGTTTGAATTTCCATGTGAACAGTATCAAACTGCACGGAAAAGCAAACGCCGCAACCAATGCAGCTACTAAAGAAACTGTTCCGGCTGCTGCTGAAATCACCGAACCCATTGACGATTTACCATTTTAAAAAATCAATCATTCATTAAACCGCAGCAGTACCGCCTGCGGAATAGAAATTAAAGCTGGGTAATCAATTATGGCGCACAACATCAATTTCAACGAACAGACAGGACAGCACAGTTTTTTCTCAGTCAAAGAAAAAGCATGGCACGGCTTAGGCCAGGTCATACAGGACTATCCCACCAGTGCGGAAGCAATCAAACACGCCGGATTGGATTTTACCGTAGAGAAACGCAAACTGTTCACATTCGACAACGAGAACCAGCATGGAAACGCCGATGTAGATATTATCATCCCGGAAATAGAAGTGCCGGGGTACTTCGCTACCATGCGAACCGATACGCAGCAGGTATTGGGAGTAGTCGGTAAAGATTACGAGATCGTACAGAACCGGGATGCGTTCAGTTTCTTTGATGCGATTGTCGGTGGTGATGGCATCCAGTACGAAACTGCTGGTGCCCTCGGCAAAGGCGAACGCATTTTTATTACGGCCAAACTGCCGGGCTATATCAAAGTAGGCCGGGAGGATTTAATAGAGCAGTATTTGTTCCTGACAACTTCGCACGATGGATATGGCAGTATTACCGCAGCGTTTACACCCATAAGAGTAGTTTGCCAAAATACCTTAAACGCCGCTATGCGTAACCATAGCAACGCCATTAAAATCAGGCATACCGCTAATGCCAAAGAACGATTGGAGCAGGGACATAAGGTAATGGGCATTTCTAATCAATTGTCCGGGCAATTGGAAAACATCTTTAATAACTGGACAAAGGTAAAGATCACTGACCCGGAATTGCAAAGGCTTATCCAGTTGGCAATGGTGCCGAACAAAGAAGTATTGGACAATATCCAAAAAGGTGAATGGGATGAATTAAGCACCTGCTTTAACAATATGTGCAATACGGTTTTTGAATATGCCATGACCAGCCCGACCCAACAGACCGAAACAACAAAAGGCACATTGTTCGGGGCTTACAATAGCGTAACAGGTTACTTTCAGAATGTACGCAATTACAAGGACGAGGAAAGCAAACTGAAATCCCTGTTATACGGCGGCACTGCCCAAATGCGGACACAGAAAGCCTTTAACCTGTGCGCTGATTTTTTTCAGGGTGGGTTAACAGGCATTGTAAACTGATACAAACCGGCAGCCCGGAAGGGCTGCCTTTTCTTTCATTTTAATACACATACAATGAAAAATTACATAGATGTAAAAATGACCGGCTGGCACAGATTCTATTTTACAGAAGAAGCCAATATGAAAGGGCTTGTTGACCTGATACAAGAAAACGGGCTGGATGAAGTCATAGACGATCAACTCGGCTTTGTGGCATCGGAATCATTGATTGATACAGAAGAAAGAATGAACCCGGCTGACAATGACGGCGAAGCCACGATTGAAGTTTATGATGGCAATACCGAAATATGGAACAACAAGGAGCTGTAATTAAAAACCGGGGGCGCAGCCGGGTAACAAGGGGCGCAACTTTTTTATGACAACAACACAAAAAACAAGACATACAAAACAGGTCAGGCAAGACAAAAAAATCCCTGTTACTACCGCATTGCTACGGGATGCAGACTTTGCAAACATCAAAACGGATGATATAGATTTTAGCCCACTCAATTATCGTAAATACTTTTCGGAAGAAGCCCTGCAAAACTTTGCGGAAGAACTCAAACAGCATGGTATTATTTCACCGCTGACGGTACGGGTAGTAAGCAACAGCAACCGTTACGAACTGGTAGCAGGTGAAAGAAGATTGAGAGCCGCAAGAATTGCCGGACTGCAAACCGTTCCGGCTGCTATTGTTTCGCTGACAGACGAACAGGTTATAGAAATCCAGTTAGCGGAGAACCTGCAACGGGAAAATCCGCACCCGATGCACGAGGCACAGGCGATCGGACAGATGCAGCAGACAGGAAAAACCATTGATGAAATTGCCGCCCGGTTGGGTAAATCCAAACAGTTTGTTTATACCCGGCTAAAACTGCTATCCCTGATTGAATCTTTTCAGGAGATGATACTGGCTGATGTGATCAGCTTGCAAGAAGCATTACAGATCGCCGCACTTTCTCCCGAATCACAAACGGAATTCTTTACCGAGCATTGCACCAAATGGAAAAAGCAAAAGAATTTTGAAATCTATAACCTCGATTACTATCTGAACCGTTACCGCTATGATTTAAAGAACGCCCCCTTTAATACAAAGGATAAAACCCTTGTACCGGAGGCAGGGGCATGTGTCGGCTGTCCGTCTAATTCCGCAACACTCAAAAGCCTTTTTCCTGATATGGCGAAGCAGTCCGTTTGCTCGAATAAAGAGTGCTACAATAACAAATGCTCACTGCATTTCATTGCAGCATTAAGCAATGCGATAAACACCTATCAGCCCGTTGCATTATTATACAATAATCAGCTTACGGACATGGCTGAAAAAATAATCGGACTTATTCCCGGCGCAACCGAATTACCCCGGCATAATGCACAGGAGATAACTGTCATTGAAAAGCCTGCATTGCCGGATAAAGAAGATTATACCGATTATGATACCGGAGAGCCGGACGAGGACGAATTTAATGCCGCAATGGAAAGTTATTACAGCGAACTGGAAGCCTATAACCTGCATATCAAAAGCGGTCATTACTCCATTGCCATCTTCCTGGGCAATAAGGAATTTTCACCTGTATATTTCAGCATGGAAAAACCGAAACCATCCCGTAACGGTGGACAGACCATAACCGCCAAAGAAGTACAGGAAGCTATCAAAACAGGTTCAGCAACGCCGGAACTGTTACAGGCTGAAATAGACCGTATCAAACAACGGGAAAAAAGAGCCGAAGAACTGGACAGGGAAAAAGTACAATTGACCGTACATAACAGCTTTTCAGAATTTGCAAAGAAGCCGGAGAATAATACCAAGCTGACCAAAGCCGACCATACCGGCGCAAGGCTGATTATTTACCAGTCATTGGACTACCATAACAAGCAGGAAGTAAACAAAACCCTATTGACCGGGAAAGGCAAGAAAGCAGTTAAAAACGATAAGGATTTATTTGAAAGGTTGGGCAGCCTTTCCAATAGCGAATTTGCTTACCTGATACGGATGGCAGTTTGTTGCAAATCCGACAGCAAATACCCCCATCAGGAAGCCGGGTATTTTTTATACCGGATGGCAACCGATGCCGGTATTCCGGTCAGCACAATAGAACAAGGCCAAACGCAGAAACGGGAGGAACGCAAAGCCAAACAGGAAGTGAAAATACAGGAGCTAAAAAAGAAGATGAACAGTTTAAAGAAGAAGTAAAAGGACGGTATCAAAGGCGGCTAAGGCTGCCTTTGATTTTTAAAGGCCGGAAAGCTGCCACCCGGTATAGCGTCAGATGTTATAAAAGGGGGTGGCAGCTTGGTGTTTGGAGCAGATTCGTTTTTATTGTTGTTCAGGGAAATCAGTTATAAAAAAGTATTAACATACAATGACAAGCAGAAAATACTGTTTTATTATTCATTCATTACTGCACAAAGTTCGGTTTCAGGCTGCTGAAGCGGCAATGAAATTCCTGCATAAAGAAATCCCTTCCCATAAAGTAACAGATGCTATTTATTCCGTTGCTTCATTGCCTTGATTGCCTGAAACCGGGCAGGGTTCCATAATTCATTTAATAACCTCTTAAAACAATGATTATGGAACTCATGATGATGGAAACCGAATTGCTCAAAGTAGCAGAAGTGGAGCTGATCTACAAGACAAAAGTAAAAGCTGCGGACAGGCCAAAAATTACTTGCTCAAAAGATGCTTACAAACTGCTCCTGCAAACATGGGACATGAATAAAATTGAATTGCTGGAACAGTTCAAAGTTTTACTATTAAGCAGGGGCAACCGGGTATTGGGACTTTATGAAGTGTCAACAGGCGGGATCACTGGAACAGTGGCAGACATCAGATTGATTTTTGCGGCAGCGTTGAAGACAAACAGTGTCTATATTTTTCTCTCACATAACCATCCTTCCGGCAACCTAAAACCAAGCCGAGCAGACGACCAGATGACGGAGAAATTCAAGCAAGCCGGAAAGTTCCTGGATATTGAAGTGCTGGATCATTTGATTGTTACCAAAGACGGCTATTACAGTTATGCGGATGAAGGGGTTTTATAGCCCCTTTTTTTATTCATCCTACCCCCAAACGCCACCATCCTTTTTCATCTGAGGAAAACCAACACCAACCTTTGACGAATCATGCCCCTTTACATGAGCAGAATTTACCCATGTATTCTTTACGGGTTTATACAATAGTAATTTTATAGTCTTCCCTGATTTTAAAGTGAAGAATGAAAATGCGGAGCCAGGAACAATTACTTTTTCAAGACGGGTCAGTGTGCCGGTTCCCGCCCACGGCAAGATGTACAAACGTGGCCACGTTTGAGCATCTTGCCCTTCGCTGCGGAACTTGCTTCGGGGGATTGAGGCAGATGTAACAAGTGTAAAGATTTTGAAAACGAGGTGTATGAAGAAACAGGAAAGTGAGATACGGAAGATCTTTTTCAAAGTGCGGATAAATGCCGATGAAAAAAAGCAGTTGAAAAACCGGCAGCAGCAAAGCACCGAAAGAAGCCTTAGCGATTATGTCAGAAAAGTGGCATTGCAAAAGCCCGTAGTAATTAAATACCGCAACCAGATCGCCGATGATTTTTTAACCGAGATGGTACAGCTTAAAAAAGAACTCAATGCCATTGGCAACAATTTCAACCAGACCGTACACAAACTGCACATACTGGATAAGATCCCGGAGTTCCGAACCTGGTTAAATTTTTATCAGGGATTGCACCAATCAGTAGTGGCGAAGGTGGAAGAAATAAATGTGAAGGTGAATAAACTGTATGAGCAATGGTCGCAAAAATAACTTTCCCCAAAAGAATGGAAGCAGCATTGAACTATAACGAAAACAAAGTAAGCCAGGGAAAAGCGGAATGCCTGTATGCGGGGAATTTTTTAAAAGATGCAAACAGCATGAACTTTTACAATAAGCTGGAAACATTTGAAAGGCGCAATGAACTGAACCAACGGGCACAGACAAAGACGGTGCATGTATCACTCAATTTTGATCCTTCTGAAAAGCTGCCTTCCGACAAATTGGTAAAGATTGCAACGGACTACATGGAAAGGATTGGTTTCGGGGATCAGCCTTTCCTTGTCTATAAGCACAATGATGCAGGTCATCCGCATATTCATATCGTTACTACCACTATCCGGGAAAATGGCAGCCGTATCAATACGCATAATATCGGACGTATTCAATCCGAAGCAGCCCGTAAGGAAATAGAGCAGGTATATAGGTTGGTGAAAGCCGAAAAGCAGCAACGGCTACAAAGACAAACGATACAACCTGTGAATGCAGAGAAAGTTATTTACGGAAAAACGGAAACCAAGAAAGCGATCACCAATGTAGTAAATGCAGTGTTGAATACGTACAAGTTTGCTTCGCTGCCGGAGTTCAATGCCATACTGAAACAATACAACGTAGTAGCTGACCGGGGAAAGGAAGAAGGAAGGATTTATAAACACAGGGGATTGATCTACCGGGTACTGGACGAAAACGGCAACAAAACCGGCGTGCCTGTTAAAGCCAGTTCCATCAACAGCCAGCCGACACTTGCCAAACTGGAAAAATTGTTTGAGCAGAATGAAGCACAAAAGCAACCGCTGAAAAAAGCAGTAAAGGAAAAATTAGATGAAGCATTGGCACAAAACCCGGTCAGCATGGAGGAACTCATTAGGCTGTTAGAACTGAAAAGGATTTATACCGTTCTGCGCCAAAATGAGGAAGGAAGAATTTATGGGATCACATTTGTGGACAATACAAGCAAAGTAGTATTCAACGGCAGCGACCTGGGTAAAGCCTATACAGCGGCCCACCTGCAGAGCAGCATACAGGCTGCAAAAATGGAAAAGAAGGAAGAGCCGGAACAACAAGCGGCTTCACCGGCATCCGTAACTGCCGGGATCTTGGAGAAACAACTACCACTGCAAACCGAGCAAACTGTATCTGCTATCAATACCCCAGTATTGGATGACCTGATGGCAGCGAAAAATCAATCGGAATTTATACCCTACCAGCTATTGAAGAAAAAACGAAAAAGAAAGAAAAGAAGGTTGGGACAATAACTTTTAAAATCAAATGCTATGTCAGGTACAGGAGAGAATGAAATGGGGTTGAGAAAAATACTGGACATCACACGCTTTGCCAGCATCTTTATTTTGCTGTTGCATTTTTACTTTTATTGTTATGGAGCTTTTGACCAATGGGAACTGACCAGCACCATCACTGACCGGCTGTTAGTGAATATCAGCAAGACAGGTTTGTTTAATCATGTGATTACATCGAGGGTAATTGCATTGGGTTTACTGGCTATTTCACTATTAGGAGCAAAGGGAAAGAAAAGTGATAAGCTCCATCCTAAAACGATATGGCTGCATTTGATTACAGGGTTGCTCATTTACTTTTTCAGTCCTTTATTACTTAAATGGAATGAAACTGTGCAGACTGTAACAGGTGTTTACATGGCGGTTACAGCAATTGGTTATTTATTGATCTTGTCCGGTGGAAACTTATTGAGCCGCCTGATCAAAACGAAATTGCGGAAAGATGTATTCAACGAGATAAATGAAACCTTCCCGCAGGAAGAACGAAAAATCAATAACGAGTATTCCATCAATTTACCTGCACGTTACAACCTGAAAGGAAAGGTTCGGGAAAGCTGGATCAATATCATCAACCCGTTCCGGGGATTTTTAGTAACGGGTAGTCCCGGCTCCGGTAAGTCATGGTTTGTGATCCAGCATGTCATCAAACAACATATCGAGAAAGGGTTTTGCATGTTCATCTATGACTTCAAGTACGACGACCTCAGCAAGATTGCCTATAACTGGTTACTCCGAAATCGGCACAAGTATAAAGTGAAGCCATCTTTTTACATCATCAACTTTGATGACCTTTCCACTTCGCACCGCTGCAATCCATTAGACCCGCAGGCCATGCACGATATTACGGATGCTACCGAATCAGCAAGGACAATCCTTTTAGGACTGAACCGGGAGTGGATTAAAAAGCAGGGAGATTTCTTTGTTGAATCCCCGATCAATTTTGTGACGGCTGTTATCTGGTACTTGCGCAAATATGATAACGGCAGGTATTGCACCTTGCCGCACGTCATTGAAATGATACAAGCCGACTATGATGAATTATTCCCGGTGCTGAATACAGAACCGGAGATACAGGTTTTAATGAACCCTTTTATCACCGCTTATCAGAATGATGCAATGGAACAACTGGAAGGACAGGTAGCATCCGCAAAGATTGTGCTGTCAAGATTAGCTTCACCGCAGCTTTATTGGGTATTGGCTGGCAAGGATTTTAAATTAGACATCAATAACCCCGAAGAACCCAAAATTGTCTGCATGGGTAATAACCCGGAAAAGCAACAGATATACGGGGCTGTTTTGTCGCTGTATATTTCAAGACTGGTCAGGATTGTAAACAAGAAGGGTCAGCTTCCTTCAAGTTTGGTATTCGATGAATTTCCAACGATCTTTTTTAATCACATGGATTCACTCATTGCAACAGCAAGAAGCAACCGTGTGGCAACTACGTTAGCGATGCAGGACTTCAGTCAACTTAGAAAAGACTATGGTAAGGAACAGGCAGACGTTATTGTAAACATCACCGGCAATATTCTTAGCGGCCAGGTGATGGGTGATACAGCAAAATTCTTATCGGAACGCTTTGGCAAGATCATGCAGGACAGGGAAAGTTTATCTATCAATCGGATGGACACTTCGATCAGCAAATCTTCGCAGTTAGATTTTGCGATACCAGCCTCTAAAATTTCTTCGCTTTCTTCCGGTGAATTTGTAGGCATGGTAGCCGATGATCCGCATGAAAAAATAAAGCTGAAAATGTTTCATTCTGAGTTACAAAATGAAACCGCCAAGCTGAATGAGGAAGCCAAAGGGTTTAAGCCCATTCCAAAAGTATCAGATGTTACACCACAGCAAGTAACGGATAATTATTTCCAGGTGAAGCTGGATATTCGTGCTCTGATCGAGCAGGAAGTGTATCGGCTGAAGATGGCGAGGGAGGAGGTGGATGAGCTCTAGTTTTGCAGCTTGCTCAATCTCTTTAATTTTCTATTTCCTAATAGTTTATATACTTTTTCACAACTATTAAACATTGATGTAAAAGAAATCGCATAACTAAAAATTTTGGTATTTTTGGAGTATGGACAAGCAACCGGAAACTGGGCTCAAAAAAGAGGAAGATCAGCAAAACGGCCAGCAAAGAATTGTTGTAAAAGAGGAAGTAAGTGTAACGGTCAAGGAAACTCGTGAAGAAATTCATGAAGAAGAAACTGACGAGGAAGCTGAAAAAAGGTATCAGGAATCTGTAAAGAAATATGAAGAAGGACTCGCCCATATCAGAACCTATGGACAAGAATTAAAAGAGTTGTTTCATAAAAGCCAAGATACTTTTGAAAAGCAGTTGTCTTATATTTCTGCTGGTGCTTTAGCTTTATCGGTTGGCTTTATAAAAGATATTGTAACTCCGATAAAAGCTTCAAGTTTCAAGTGGATGCTTCTTGCAGGTTGGGGACTTCTTATTTCGACTTTACTTTTAAATCTTGTTTCTCACATGCTCGCAGGGAAATATGCGAAAATAGGTGCAAAGGAAACTGAGGACATAGAAAATGCGTATGATCCTGTAAAGATTGATAAGAGAGCAAAGCGAATGGAATGTATAAACTGGACAACAGTTGGTATGCTTGCAGGTGGAATAATTTTGATCGTATTGTACATAACTTTTAATGCTATTTTATGAGTGATAAGCCGAAATCGGATAAAGGAAATAATATTCAAAAACCAAACTTTCCAGATCAGACAAGAGGGCAGAATCCCTATTCTGCTCCACAGAAGCCCATTGCACCAACACCACCTTCCCAAACTATCAAGCCTAAAAAATAAACCTTAGATATGTCAAATAACAACCTTGAACCCAAAAAGGGAGATCGCATTGAAAAACCTATTGAACCTGATATAAAGAAAGGCAATAGTTCTTCTTATGCGCCACCCAAACCACAGTCACCGCAGAAGCCGGAATCCACTTCTACAAAACCTAAAAATTAATCAACAATGAATAACGGAGATCCAAATGAGAAGATTTCAATTAACGATATAAAAGAAACTAATATGATTGACAAGTCTTCAGGAGGCGGGCTTGGCTTTACATCTTCGGCACCTCCCGAAATACCGCAAGTACCTCAGAAGCCTGAACCCAAGCCTTCAAAGGATAAAGAATAAATTGTTATGTCAAATTCAAAGAAGTCCAACTCAAAAAAAGATAGGTCGGATCAAAAGCTCATAGAAGGCAAATTTGGACTGCAATCTTCCACAGCACCTATTAAGCCAGGAAAACCTGTACTAAAAGCAAAAGGGAAAAAATAAAGTTTATAATTATGTCAAAACCTAATCAAGAAAAGCCAACAGGCAACAAACACTCAGATGTTGTAAAAATCAATTCCGATAAAATTAAAGGGGGTAATATTGGTTCGCACCCACCTCCAAAACCGGATAAACCTTCCAAACCTGAAAAAGGAAATAAATAGATTCAGGTCGGGTAAAAGAAGTATCTAATTAAAATTTCGGAATGTGAACAGAAAATATGAAGCGGTCTCGAATGATTTCATGTATTGTTGTTAGGGACTTCTAAGTGTTGTTAGTTAATCGCTATTATTGATACTTTCTGACCATTCATGCAGCATACGTTGCAACAACTCTTTATCAATCATTTTCGTTTCATAATCTGCAACAAGTGCAGGGCTTATATTTCGGTTCAGCGCATATTCGACAACTTCATTTTCCTTTGATTTGCATAACAACACGCCAATGGAAGGGTTCTCATGCGGTTTCTTTACATCCCTGTCCAGTGCTTCCAAATAGAAATTCAATTTTCCTATATGTTCCGGTTCAAACTCCTGCACTTTCAATTCAAATCCAACGAGGCATTGTAATTCCCGGTGGAAAAACAGCAGGTCAATGTAAAAATCCCGTTTGCCCACCTGCAAGTGATATTCTTCTCCCATGAAAATGAAATCCCTACCCAATTCAAGGATAAACTGTTTCAAACGACTAATTAGGGCTTTCTGAAAATCCGATTCATTATGTGGTTCAGGGAGATCAAGAAACTCAAAAATGTATTTGTCCCGGAAGATGGAAGGGATTTTCTCTGCCGCAGGATGCTGATTGGCGACGATTCTTTGTGAACTCATTTTTTGCCTTTCGTACAAAGAGGTCTTTATCTGTCTTTTTAAATCCTCTACCGTATATCCTTCCCGGATTGAAAGAAAAAGGTAAAATACCTTTTCTTCCAGAGTAGAACTTCTTTTCAGAAGTTCAAGGTGTTGTGACCAACTTAGCTTTCCTAAAATAGAAGGCATTTCTACTAATTGTGGGATTGACAATCCCACAATTTCAAGTGATTGATTTTCAGAATTGTGTAATTGTGGGGTCGCTGATCTCCCAATTACAGTCCCGTTGTCTTTCAGAGCAGCCCAATCCATATTATACCAAGTCAAGTAGAAGTCTTGCATTCTATAAAGGGTTCGTTTGTCAAACCCTTTTAAACCGGGTTCATTTTCCTTTAACCAGTTAGCCAAAGAGTCAACTACCTTTCCGCCCCAACTGGCTTCATCAAGCTTTTGATGCACATAAGCGCCTATATTCCAGTAAACCTTTAATTGCTCAGTGTATGCCGCCTGTAATGCTTTTGCCCGGCCTTGCCGGATGATCTGCCGGATATTTTCAAAATGATTTTGTAGTTCCATGTAGTTATAAGTTTAAAATTTAGATAGATATTAAGCAACAGCTAGCTCTCCTCGTTTTGCCCATATTTCTTTAATCTTTTCTGCTGCCTGTTCTGGTGTTACTTTTATATACTTATAAAAGTCCTTTAGACTTTTATGCCCGCTTATTTTCATTATAAGTTCTACAGGGGTTCCCGCTAGAAACTCATTGGTGCAAAAAGACCTGCGGCATGTATGCGAAGTGATCCATTCGTATTTTGGCTTGCAAACCGAAATCCTTTGGTTTCCTTTTTTGTGTGAAAATTTTATTGGTTCATTTAATTTCGCTAAACTGCCTATTTCTTTTAATGAAGCATTAAATTCAGCGTTGCTGATTTTGGGAACGCCAGCTTTAAATTTGTGACGAAAGATATATTCTGCATGACCCCTAAGAGGAATAACTACCCAATGATCGGATTTCTCTTGTTTTTTATGGAGCATTCCATTTCTTACATCTTCAGGTTTAATTATTGAAAAATCAGAAAATCGCAATCCAGTGTAACAGCCAATAATAAATAGATCTCTATGAGTTTCAAGAATGAGATCATGCGATAAATCCAAATTGAATATTTTCTCAATTTCCTGGTTGCTCAGGTATATGGCATCAGCTTGTTCTTCCATTGTTTTAAACATGGATATATCCATATAAGGAATGATCTTTCTTTTCATCCGATCATTCAAAAAAATACGCAAGTGCTTGATGGCTTTGCCTATGGTGTTCACTTTTAAACCACATTGATCCTTGTACCTGTACGACTGATATTCGTATGTCAGGAATTCTATAAGCTCATCATAGAATTCATAGGTAAAGCTGTCAAAAGTGATTTTTCTGCCTGCATGTCTTTCAAAAGCCTGGAGGTAGCGTATGGCTTCGTGATAAACATTTATTGTTGACTTAGTAACTCTCTTTCTTTTTAACTCAATATAAAGGTCAAATTGTCGATAGAAGTCCAGGTCAGGTTTATTCTTAACATTTTGCAGATATGTTTTCTCTAACGAGGCAACATCAAAATCATTCGAGAAGGTTTTCTTAGCGAATGAAACAGGGTCAGGAATCTTTGTTTTAAGCGCAAAGGAAATTATATCCTCGGCCAAACGCATTTGCCTTTTAATCTCTGCATTAAGAGATTCGGCGTTGCCAAAATCCTCTGGCAATTTTTCTGATATACGTTTAAGCTTCTTATGCCAGTAAGCTGGGGGGATCGCAATCCCAGTATTGAGCAACGTCTTATTAGACGCATTCATACAATACTGGATAAAAACGAGGCTGGTTCCATCTCTGCGAACTTTGTTCGAGGGGCAAATGGGAGTAATTGGTAACAACATAGTTTAGTCGATTTAGTCGAACAATCCTGCGGACCAACTTCCGGGTCAATAGTCGGCCGAAAGCAGGTTGGTCGAAATTTTAGTGTAATTCAATGCTGTTACTCAATGCAAAGGTATGATGCGGAAGAAATGGGCGGTGTTATAACTTACTGAAAAACAACACATTTGTGTTTTATAGAGTTACGACCCGTTAACATGATAAAAGGCTGACTACGGCCGTCCGGTCCGCACCCCAAACAAAACTGCCCGTTGACAGATCAACGGGTTTTTTATTGGCATTATCCTGAAGAAGAACTATTGTTGTTAAGGCGATCTCTGCACTTCAAGAAAAACACATTTTGGTTAATGGTTAATTTGATTAGAAGCAATGAAGAAAAAGATCAGGGGAGGTTACCTTCTAATTACTCCCGTTTTTATTTACCTGTTGCACCTGCCCTTTGCTCCGGCTAAATCAGCCAGTGAAAGCAATGCAGTGCCCACAGCAGTTGATTCAGCACACCAGGTTTCGCTTTCGGAAAATGTGAAATCTGTTTTCGACAGCTTACAAACTCAGTTACCCGGTCTTAGCCGGCAGGTTTTTGAGTTTGCCAAAAAAGGATTTAATCAATTACAGGAACAGGGAAAATTGCTGAATGATTCCGTCATCACCATCATTGATTTTAGTCAGCCCAGTCACAAAAAAAGACTTTACAGCATTGATCTCCGTCGTTATAAAGTCATGTACAATACATGGGTGGCGCATGGCCGCAACTCAGGCCGCAGCCGGGTCACTTCATTATCCAACAAGCCTGCATCTTTTCAAAGCAGTCCCGGGTTTTATGTAACCGGTGACACTTACGATGGCGATAATGGCTTTTCTCTCCGGTTGCATGGGATGGAAAAAGGTATAAACGATAAGGCATTCAGCAGGGCTATTGTTATGCATGGCGCCTGGTATGTCAATCCATCATTGGTAAAAAAACAAGGTTATATTGGCCGCAGTGAAGGTTGTCCTGCTGTGCCTGCCACTGTTTCTCAGCCGATCATCAATACTATAAAAGAAGGTTCTTGCCTTTTTATCTACCACCCATCCTACATCCGACACTCCGCAATGTTGCAATGAATTTGTTCATAATTCATCCCCTCCGGCATTTGTCAATCTTTATCTTTGAGGATTAATAAATTGTTATGCTCAAGGTTGGTGTTTTCGGCGTGGGTCATCTCGGGAAATTTCATTTGAATAACTGGAAAGAAATTGCCGGGGCTGAGATCGTTGGCTTTTACGATCCGCATGATGATACGGCAAAAGATGTTTCTGAAAAATACCAGTTGCCCCGCTTTGTGGATGCCGGTGCTTTGATGGATGCCTGTGAAGCAGTGGATGTGGTAGCCCCAACTAATTTTCATTTTGAATTGTGTGAACAGGCTATTAAAAAAGGGAAGCATGTTTTTGTGGAAAAACCACTGGCCAACACAATGGATGAAGCAAGACAGTTAGTAAAACTGGCGCAGGAATCAGGTGTAAAATTCCAGGTGGGACATGTGGAGCGGTTTAACCCGGCTTTTTTGGCAGTAAAGGATTTACAGCTAAACCCGATGTTCATTGAAGTGCACAGGCTGGCCCAATTCAATCCCAGGGGAACCGAAGTGAGTGTGATCCTCGACCTGATGATACATGATATTGACATCATCCTGAGTGTGGTGAAAAGCGATGTGAAAAATATTTCCGCCAGCGGCGTGGGGGTGATGACGGAAACACCGGACATTGCCAATGTCCGCATTGAATTTCATAATGGCTGCGTGGCCAATCTCACCTCTTCCCGCATCTCCTTGAAAAAAATGAGGAAGATGCGGCTTTTTCAGAAAGATGCTTATATCGGAATTGATTTTCTGAACAAGAAAACAGAAGTGATAAGGCTGAAAGAACCCACTGACTCCAATGTTTTTGCCTTTGATATAGAGACCCCTTCCGGGAAAAAAACGATTGCCATCACCAGCCCGCAGGTGCCGGAAGTGAATGC
>CAZROT010000008.1:0-78092 GCA_964601895.1 uncultured Yersinia sp. | reverse complement strand
TCCATGAAATTTATATTCCAAATCATAAATGTCAACAGTTCGTAATGAATTCAGGTAATAAAGTAATTTAGTTTTATTATTAGTCCTGATTATATTTATGATTGTTGATAAAATTGCTGCGTTGTTGTGCGATTGCAGGCAGGTGGAAAAAACCGGATCGAGCACAGAAAATCGTTAATCGTTGCTTAAAAAGCACCTGCCATGCTGATAGCATTATCCTTATTTATAATTACTGTCTATTAATCTGTCACCAAATATGAAACTACTTTCCCGTGATAACCCGGCACGCCCGGTGCTGCTGGTGTGCTTCAGCTACATTGTCATCGGCTACGTGCTGTTTTTTGCTGCCCGTGCCTTACCCACGCCTGTCTGGGGTCCGGACTTTATGGCCTGGTGGGCGCCCGTGATTAAGGCTATTCACACAGCAACACGGGTCGGCCTGCTCAAAGACCATGATCCTTTCCCCATTCAGCTGGTTATCTTGTACTGCGTACTGGGTATGCCTTTGCTGGTGCTATATTCAGCAAAAATAGAGTATTTCAATAAGCGCGCGCGCGAAAGATTACTTAATAATATGGTAACAGGAATCAGGAAGCACAATTATTCTCGTGTTAAGCTGTTTTTTATTGGTTTATTCATACTGATTCTTTTCACTTTTTTCCCTTACTTAGGTTTTTTTACCGGCAGATCCAGTAACAGTATTAGCTGGCGTACCATCGGGATGTATTCCCCCACCGTATTCGCTACTTTCCTGTTTTTAGGGCTGTCACTGATGTCGCTATTTATCAATATCGCTATAGCACAAATTTATCTGGCATTTTCCCGGCGCCTTAATTCACCACCCAACGTAATTGGCACAGAGGAGTAATATCATGGAAGAAATTGACAGCAAAGAAATGACCTTTGAAGTAATGCTTAGCACGGCCACTAAAGGCATTGAAACGGTGACCGAAGCGGCGCAGAAAAGCATTGTGGAGGCCTTTAAGGAAGCGGCCAGCCAGGATGCGGTCAGTGCCATTGCCGGTCGGGCTGCGATGGGGCTGCCTTATGTGTTGGTGACGGCAGGTAAAGTTACTGCCCAGCATGGCTATGATGCCCTCAAGATTACCATTGCGGTAAAAAGCGGTGACCCGGAAAGAGTGGCGCGGGAAATTTTTTCCACCGCCATGGGCACACTGGCCGCCAGTGCGGTTGGTGGTGGTGCAGCTTTGGCAGCACGATCTGGAGTTGCCTGGGCCATTCCTGTGGGTATCATTGGCGCTGGCATTGCAGGCTATGTAGCGTCTAATGAAACAAGTGCATTCTGGAATGACACGCTGCGCCATACTCCTGCCGGGCAGTGGAGCAGCCATCAGATGGGCAATCTGTTTAACCTGCACATCAGACGCACTGAGGGAGCGCCGCCTGTTGAACCAGCCCAAGCCAGTGACCTGCCGGCGGCCGATGGCGTGCTGGCCTCGCGGCTGCTGCTGGACCCGTTGGATCGTCAGATGAAATGGATTTTTAATGCCAGCAAAACCCCGGATGTGGATGTGGCCGCATCGGTGCCAAATTACCGCGTACAGCAGGGCGATACCTTGTGGAGTATTGCGCGGCGCAACGGCTGGCCGCTGGAGACCCTGCTGGCGGTCAATCCGCAGATTCAGGATAAAAATTTTATCCGTACCGGTCAGCTGATTAACCGCCCGACGCAAAGCCCGAAGCCTGACAACCAGCGCTCACCGCTGATTCAGATTACCCCAGAGCCGCAGGTTAAACAGCAGATTCGCCACGAAGATCAGAATACGCAGGATGTACAGCAGGGCTATGCCCATAAAACCGCCACCTCCTCCGTGCGCTTTAATCATGGCGAGCTTGACAGCCGTGTCCTGCAGGACAGCCAGCGTGCCAGTTTTGTTACCGCCGGCGTGCGCCCGGGGGCGCGCCAGCGCGATCCTAATCCCAGTCTGGCCCAATGGCTGGCCGCCGATACCCCCATTCACGCGCTGCTGAAGGGCGTTGGTGTCAGCAGTCTGGCCGCGGGCGACCGGCAGCAGGTTGCCGTTGACCCGCTGGTGCTGGATATGAATGGCGATGGTGTGCAGCTCACTGACTGGCGGCATGGTGTGCTGTTTGACCTTGATAACAGCGGGCAGCAGAGGCGCAGTGGCTGGGTGGATAGTAAGGATGGCCTGCTGGTGTGGGATAACAACCATGACGGCATCATCAATGACATCAGTGAAACTTTTTCCCCTTACAGCCCAGGACAGAAATCCTCCGATAAGCGCTGGCAGGATGGCTGGGCAGCACTGGCGCACCATGATGATAATCAGGATGGCGTCATCGATAATCAGGATGCCATCTGGAAAGCATTAACAGTCTGGGTGGATGCCAACCATGACGGTAACAGCTGGGTGGATGGCGATAATAATGGCCGCCTGGATTCCGGTGAACACAGCGAACTGCACAGCCTCGATGAACTGGGCATCAGCCAGCTGCAGTTAACCACGCGCGAAGCCGCTTTGGATGAACAGCGCGGCGGTAATCGCCTGCTGCGTCAGGGTACCTTTATACGTAACGGGCAGGCGCAGGAGGCCTGGAGTGTGGATTTTACCGCCGATGCAGTACGCCACACCCTGAGCGTGCAGGATAACGGCACCCTGTTGCGTGCTTCGCTGACCGATGTGCTGGACCCCACGGTTATCAATACTGCCACCACCTGGGTAAGCCACAGTGAGACCGGGGAAACCCTGGATGCCAGCGAGCTGGATGTCAGTCATCTCTTTGGCAGCAGTGGCGACGATACCCTGATTGCCCGTGCTGAAGGAAGCTGGCTGGTGGGTAACGGGGGACGCAACCGTTATGTAGGTGGGGACGGTGATGATGTGCTGGTCATCAGCGCCAGCGACCGGCAGGAGGATATCGATGGCGGTGGTGGCACCAATATGGCCATTTTTACCGGTGAGGGCGCCATCACCTTAAATATGGCCGATGCGCGCATCCATATTGCCGAGGCGGGCCGGGGTGATGCAACCATTATCAGCGGCGGGCATACCGGCGTGTACATGCGTGGTGGCGAGGGCAATAACCTGCTCGTCGGTGGTGCGGGCGACGATGTTATGGTGGGTGGCAGGGGTAGCAACATCATTATCGGCGGCAGCGGCATGGCCGTTATTCATGCAGGACCCAAAGATGATGTGATTTATGCCGCAGAGCAGGGCAGCGTTATTTATCTCGGGGGCGGGCATGACCAGGTGCTGGGGAATAAGGGTAATGATGTCATCATCGCCGGCACAGGTACGGCCACTATTGATGGCGGTGAAGGAGTCAATGTGCTTGAGCTGCAGGGCAGTTATGCACAATATCGCATAGAAAAACTGCCTGACGGGCAGCCGGGCAGCTGGCGCATCAGCGATACTATGGCCGGGCGTAATGGGGAGCTGGTGATAAAAAACATCCAGCGGCTGACCTTTGATGATATTGCTGCGGTGTCCCTGCAGGGTAAGCGTGCCATGCCAGTGACGGATGCCCTGCGCGTAAATCACGCTGGCGAGGCGCTGCAGCGCCATGGCCCGCAACAGATTGCCGCGGCCCAGTTGCTGGCCAATGATCACCGTCTCAACAGCGAGGGAGAGTTACGCATTGCCAGCGTCAGTGAAGCCAGCGGTGGCAGCGTCAGCCTGAGTGAAGCGGGCGATGTACTGTTTGTACCGGATGCCCGTTACCACGGAATCATGCGTTTTAAATACACGGTGGTGGATGCCAGCGGTAATCCTGCCATCGGGGTGCAGGAATTAATCAGTGGCGCCACTGCCCCGATGTACGCCTGGGTTGCTCTGTTAACGCCAGAAATACCGGATGATGCTTTATTGGCTCAGCAGCACTACCTGTCTGATGCGCGTGTGTTTGCCGCCTGGCAGGATGGTTACAGTGGCCGTGGAGTGCGTATCGGCCAGTTCGAGCCGGGTGGTGAGTTTACCACGGGTGCGGAAGTATTTGACTATACGCATGAAGATCTGGCCCCCAATGTTGATAAGCGCTGGCTGGCGGCACAGAAAAAAGCGGGCAGTCTGGCGACACAATTTTCCGAACATGCCACTCAGGTGGCCGGCGTGATGGTGGCCGCAAAAAATCACTAGGGCACTACAGGTATCGCACCCCATGCCACGCTCGCGGGGCATTATCTCGCCAACAGCGGCAATGATGTCAGCGGGTTAAGCTATCTCAGTAACTATGATGTTGCCAACCATAGCTGGGGCCTGAAAGAGAATTTTTTACTGAATCAGACCAGGCATATTACAGTCAGCATGGACGCGGCTATTGTAGCGAACATTCGTTACTCCGCCGAGCAGGGGCGGGCTGGCCTCGGTACTATCAACGTAACCAGTGGGGGTAATGACCGGGCAAAGGGTGGCAGCGCTCAGGGCTCTTATACCAATAACCACCGCTTCGGCATTCAGGTGGGCGCTGTCAATGCGGCAGGAGATCTGTCGACACTGCGGGTACAGTCTGCTCCTTTTTCCAGTCCGGGCACCAGCCTGTTACTCTCGGCACCCGGTAGCCAGATACTCAGCACCAGTCAGCAGGTGCACAATACCCAGGGTGGTTTGCAGGGAAACACCAGCAGCCTGACCCAGGGCACGAGCTTTTCCGCACCCGTAGCTTCAGCTGTGGTGGCACTGATACTCGAGGCCAGGCCTGATTCAGGCTACCGCGATGTGCAGGCCATGCTGGCAGCCAGTGCGTATCACATTAACGACAGCCACACCGAATGGCGTGATAACAAAGCCACAGGCTGGAACGGTGGCGGTATGCATGCCAGCGATGATTACGGTTTTGGGCATATTGATGCGCGCGCGGCGGTGCGGCTGGCCGAAACCTGGCTGGGGCAGCAGACCGCGCACAATCTGTTTTTTTATGAAGCCAGCAGTGCCCTGCCCGGCCAGGTGGCGCAGCCAGTGGTGACCCATGGCCTGCAGCTGGACCCGGGGATAACCATAGAGCATATTGAAGTCGATCTTGATCTTGACTTTGAGCAGTTTGGCGACGCTGTAGTACGTCTGATTTCGCCAACGGGTACGCACAGCCTGCTGCTAAACCGGCCGGGGAAGATTCCGTCGGGTATGGAGGGTGCGAAGGACACTGATGTCGGGGACAAACGCGCGGGCAACTTACGTCATACCTTTCTCAGCAACCATCATCGCGGTGAAGCGTCCCAGGGTGAATGGAAACTGGAGGTCAGGGATGCCACCAGCGGCACACCGCTGACCCTGAATCGCTGGCATCTGCGTGCTTATGGCAGCAGGCAGACAGCGGATGATACCTATATCTACACTGATGAATATGCGGCATCAGCGACCAGGGACAGCAGGCGACGCGTACTCAACGACGCCGTTAATGGCATTGCCGGTGGGCGCAATACCGTTAATGCAGCGGCTGTCACCGGGGACGTGGTACTCGACCTGCAGAGCGGCAGGGCAAGCCTCGATGGTGTACCTCTTACGATAATAAATCCTGCTTCCCTGCATAATCTGTTCACTGGTGACGGCAATGACAGTCTGACTGCGGGCAGCGAAAACAGTGTGCTGGACGGTGGGCGCGGCATTAATCATCTGACCGGGGGCAGGGTAAGGATATCTTTGTTATCCGCAAACGCGAGCAGGGGAATGATACCCTGCATAACTTTACTGTCGCAGAGGGTGACAGAATTCATCTTGTGGGCGCGCGGGACAAACAGGAGCGCGACTTTACCTTAACCCGGCAGGGAAAAGATACCCAGATAACCTGGGGTACGCAGCACATTGTGCTGAAAAATGTTCCCGTCGAGGCAGTCAATGCGCAGCAGCATATTGTGATGCAGACGCATCTGAAAGTCCCTGAGTCTTATTTCAACAGTGCCAGCACGGTTACCCAACTGCCTGCCGGTCAGGGTAAAGTCAATCTGACTGGCGGACATGCTTTTGTCAGTGTAACGATGGAAACTGGCAAAATGCGCTGGCTCCTTGGGGGCACGATTTACCAGCGCAATCCACAATTTGCTGTCAATCACTTTGTGGTTCAGGCGCAGGCGCCAGAAATAAAGCGCTATGGCAATGCGATTCAGGGTTTCAGACCCGGTATCGATAAGCTGGATTTAACGGCAGCCGGTATTAGTCGTTTCAGTGAAATACGTCTGGAGCAGCGTGACCGGGGCATTGTTAACGGGCTGGCCACCATCCGCGGCACACAAATCACCGCTCAATTACCGGGTGTAACGGGAAAACCGCTGGAACTGGCTTATCTGGATACAGTTATGCCTGCGCAGCTGAGTGAAGGTGATTTTATTGTTACTGGTGTACAACCCAAACCCGTTGACGTTCTCCCACAACCGGCACTGGTGCCTCCTCCCCTGGTGGCGCAAGGACAGCCGGCAGATAAGCAGGCGCCACAGAGTGTTAGCGACGCATTGCGTCATGCACCCATTGAAAATCTGATGGACAGCATGGTGTCGGCATTTGTTCCTCCGACTAACGGACAGGTGCCTTTCTCATCGGATTATCACTACACCGCCGCCCTGGCACCGGTGATGACGGCACGATGGCAGTAACAGCTATTCTGTCCATGGCAGCTCACTCACCAGATAAGCTGTAAACACCTTATTACGCTTATTCACCCACCCGGCAGCAGCCCTGGTGCCTGCTGCGATGATATTCCCAGGTAAAATATGCGCTGTCATATTGTCGGCGCGTGATTCCTCGTTGGTAACAATTCAGTTGTACATAAACAGCCCCCGGAGAAGGGCGCTTATTTTTGCCCGATCTTACTGCCTGGCCAGATGGTGCTGGTATGCGCCTGGCTTATAGATGCTGGTTATCTTGCTGTGAATATTGCACAGCGCTGGCAACGCGAGCTGGAATTGACTCATCGCTGTGCTCCTACGTTTATGTTGTAAAAATCCGCGATCAGGCACGAAAAACCGCTAATCACTGCTGTAAAAGTCACCATCCTGCTAGTAGTGTGAATTTTAACTTCAATGCAAATATACAGGAGATACGCTGTGAATGGGCAGACTTTATTCAAGTCGCGGCGGGTGCCTGCCGCGGTTTTTGGCTTCCTCCTCTGCCTATCAATGTCGGGATGCGATTCAAAGTATGAAAGGCAAATCATTAATCAGCTACAAAATGAGCTCAAGGTCGGCCAGATTATTCCGCTAAGCAGCGTGCTCAACATAGCTGACGGCGACGTTTGTCTTCTTTATCCCTATCAGGATGATGTCGCCAGAGAAGCTCCACAAAGCACACGCATCAATGCGTATCTGGAGGCATCAGATTATAAGGGGGGAGAAGGTCATTGGGCATTTGTCGTTGCCGAACCTGAAAAAATGCAGCTATTAAAGTTCCGGCTATCCAGAAAACTGGACGTCACTAGTTATGCAATCCAGCAAAAGAATAAAACACAGTTACCGCCAGGCTTTGTGCCGGTAAATTACGCATCCCTCGCGCAGGCGGTGCTGACAAAAATTGAATTACACAGTGAAATTTACTTGATCATGGGAGAAATGAAATGAGTGACTATAACAGTCTGTACAACCGGTACCATGAAGAAGCCGATGCCTACGCATTTCATTATGGCATCGATCCGAACACTAAGATTAATGGTGAATGGGATGCCTTTCGTCATGCCTATGCCAGCGGTGCCATGGCGCGGGAATACAGTGAAACGCCTGCCCATGCTTTTGGTGTTGCAGGATATACGCTGTGAATGGGCAGACTTTATTCAAGTCACGGTGGATGCCTGCCGCGGTTTTTTGCTTCCTCCTCTGCGTATCGATTTTGGGATGCGATTCAGAAGACAGGAGGCAATTGATTAAAAAACATCAGCTAGAGAATGAGTTAAAGGTCGGTCAGGTTCTTCGTCTGAGTAGCCTCGTCAAAACATCTGATGGGGTCGTGTGTGTTCTGTATCCCTACCAGGAAAGGGTCGCCAGAGAGGATCCACAAAGTACACGTATTAATGCCTGGCTGAAGGCATCAGGCTATACGGGGGATGAGGGTCGGTGGGCGTTTGTTGTTGCCGAACCTGAAAGGGTACATCTGTCAAGATTTCGGCGTTCCGATGAGCTGCACGCCTTTCGTTACCCAGTCCAGCCAGAGGAGAAAGCGCAGTTACCACCAGGCTTTGTGCCGGCAGGTTGCGCATCCCTGGCGCATGCGACGCTGACAAAAATTGAATCACACAATGGAATTTTCTTAATCATGGGAGAAATAAAATGAGTGGATATAACAGTCTGTACGACCGGTACCATACAGAAGCCAAAGCATACGCAGCCCATTATGGACTCGATCCGAAAACTGATAAAGGTGGTACATGGGATGCCTTCCGTCATGGGTATGCCAGCGGCGCCATGACGCGGGAATACAGTGAAACGCCTGCCCATATTTTTGGTGTTGCAGGAGATACGCTGTGAATGTGCAGACTTTATTCAAGTCGTGGCGGGTGCTTGTGGCGGTTTTTTTCTCAATGCTGCTCATATCAATGCCGGGATGCGATTCAGAGGACAGGAGGCAATTGATTAAAAAACATCAGCTAGAGAATGAGTTAAAGGTCGGCCAGGTTCTTCGTCTGAGTAGCCTCGTCAAAACATCTGATGGGGTCGTCTGTATTCTGTATCCATATCGAACGCGTGTAACTCAGCAGCACCCACAAAGTGCACGCATCAATTCCTATCTGGAAGCTTCAGGGTACACAGCGAATGAGTCTCACTGGGCGTTTGTTGTTGCCGAGCCTGAAAGGGTACATCTGTCGAGATTTAAGCGATCCAGGAAACTGGATATCGTTAGCCGTGCAACCCAGCTAGGATACGAAACGCAGTTACTGCCAGCCTTTGTACCGACCCATTGCACATCTTTAGCGCAGGCGGGTATCACAAAGATTGAATGGCACAATTACATTTACTTAATCATGGGAGAAATACGATGAATGGATACGATAGTCTGTATAACCGGTATCTGCAGGAAGCCAATATCTACGCATCTCAATATGGAATTAATCCGAAAACTGAGATTGATGGTGCATGGGATGCTTTTCGTCATGCCTATGCCAGTGGCGCCATGACCCAGGAATATAGTGAAACGGCCGCCCATGTTTTTGGTGACCTGAACGAGATCTATGGCGATTTTATTCGTAACCAGTCCGAAAATGTAAAGAACATGGACAAGTGGAATAACGCCGTCGGGCGTGACATTGGAAAAAATGTCACCAGTAATAATGATGATATAGCGCGTCAGGTATACGAAGCAATAAAGCGCGGTGACCTGATTATCGATGCTAAAAACGATGCCCGGCGCTATGGCGGAGATAATCCCCCTGTTGAAGGAAACAGCAGCGGCGACACTGGTGGTACTGGCAGCTCAGGCGGCACTAGTGGCGGTGAGGATACAGGAGCCAAAGAAACAACACCTCCACGACGCTCTCCACTCGTGCCTTATATCGGTGGCGATGCCCACACAGACCAGCTTTCCAGGCTCCCGGCACAAAACCTGATACCAGCGGACAACAGCGGCTCTCCTGCCATTCAGGTGACTCCTGAGCCCGAAGTCAGACAGCAGCTTTACTACGGAGATAAGGAAACGCAGCAGGGCGAAGCTCATCACCCTGCCAGCGCCGCAGTCCACGTTGATCAGGGTGAGCCTGACAGTAGCAGCCTGGTCGCGGAAGAGCAACAGCAGACTGCCGTTGACCCGCTGGTGTCGGGCATAAATGGCGATGGTGTACTGTCTGACCCTGGTAATAGTGGGCAGCTCAGGCAAAGTGGTTGGGTGGGCACCGGAGGTGGCTTCCTGGTGCAGATAAGCATCAGGAACAGCTTTCTTGCACATGATAATAACCGTGACGGTATCATCAATGATATCCTCAAAATGTTCTCACCCTACATCTACGGCCTGCACCATACACCCGGGGAAGACGGGGATGAAGAGGGTAATCAGGATAATAATAACAACCAGGATGATGATATCTGTGATGATTACAGCTGTGAGGATGGTGACTATGATAATGACAGCCAGAATACAGCCGTCGATATCCTTCATGCCTTCTGGAATGTACTGAAAGCATGGGCCGGTATCAGCCAGAATGCTCAGAGCCAGGTGAATGGCGCTAATATTGGTAGCGTTGATTCAGGTGAAGAGGAGGAACTGAACAATCTCAGTGAAGCAGGCATCAGCCAGTTGCAGCCAGCCACCGGGGATGTCGCCCCTAATGAGCCGCGTGACAGTAACCGGCTGTTACACGGGGATACCGTTATACAGCATGGCCAGGATCCCCTTTTAGCTGAAGGACAGCCGGCAGATGAGCACGAGCCAAATAGCGTTAACGACACATTGCATCATGAGCCGATGGACAGTCTGGTTGACAGCCTGACGGCATTTACCCACCCTGCTGTCGGGCAGATGCGCTTTTCATCGGATTACCACCACACCGCCATGGCCCAAGTGATGACGGCACGCTGGCAGTAAAGGTCGCTGTTATATATCCTTCGTCTTTCAAACTGCAGCTGCGTTGGCTGCGAACAGTCACCTCAATCACATAGTTTGTTTATGCTCATGGAGATGCCTGTTCTTGCCGCCTTGCTGCAACCTGGAATATTTTGGGTATAGCCCATATAGCCACTCACCCGTGAGATCAGTTGTACCTGCATCAGATGGTTATTCACATAGCCGGTAGTAGAGCTGGTGCCTGCTGCGATAAATTCCTCGGTAAAATACCCGCTGCCATATTGCTGCCACTTTATTCCTGGCTGGCAAAAGTACCAGCTGTGTACCACCCTGTTCAACCAGCTGTAAATTCAGTCCGGGCTATTGATTAATATCGCTGATAAATAAATAGTTTACTGAATCAGACGGCGGATAGTCTGAAAATAAGCACATCAACAGATATTGCTTTATTCTTTTGGGTAAATTTAATTTATCCAGATTGTCTCACTTATTTTTTATTTTTCGTATATTGTCTATAGCGTTTTTTAAATTAACGGATATCTGCGATTTCTTATTTTCAACAAATAAGAAAGAAAAATAATTAATGAAAAATCGGGAGGGGAAATGCGCGCTGTTTTGCTATTAATTGGATTGTTATCGGCACTGTTGGTGCATGCTGATGAGGCGGTAATAAAAAAAATTCATGATGAGCCGAAAGTACGGGGAAGTATTATTGCTTCCATGCTTGAGATACACGAAAATCCATTATTACTCCATCTGTATGATACAAATTATATAATTTATACGCTCAGTAGCAGACGTAATAATGGAATAATTAGCGCTGATGGTCAGAAAAAAAGTCTTGATAAACATGAAGCCATGTTTCAATTAAGCTTTGGTTTTCCTCTCTGGCGAGGGATCCTGGGTAATAACTCTGTACTCGGTGCTTCTTATACGCAGCGCTCCTGGTGGCAGGTAGCGAATCGCAAAGAATCATCACCCTTTCGTGAAACAAATTATGAACCCCAGGTTTTTCTGGCATGGGCAACCGATTATTCATTTGCCGGCTGGAGATTACGTGAAATGGAATTTGGCATTAATCATCAGTCTAATGGCAGATCAACGCTTAATTCCAGAAGCTGGAATCGTGGCTATATGCGCCTGATGGCACAGCAGGGTGACTGGCAGCTGGATTTAAAACCCTGGTTTCGCTTCCCGGAAGCTACTGGTAAAGACGATAATGCCGATATTATGAAATATATGGGCTATTATCGTGCAGCAGTGGGATACACATGGGGCGATAATGTCATCAGTTTTGAAGGCCGTTATAACTGGAATACCGGGTACGGTCGTGCGCAATTAGGCTGGAGTTATCCTATAGGCAGGAATGTGCGTTTTTATACACAAATCGCCAGTGGTTATGGGGAATCGTTACTGGACTATAACTTAAGACAAACCCGGGCTGGTATAGGGGTGATGCTAAACGATATATTATAAGCTTTTAGCGTGTCTGCTACCCCCAGATAGCGCGGGCTTTGTGGCAGATGCCCATTTCTGCTGCGAGTGGGATCTGCCGGGATAACTCTTTTTGTGTGTTACTGCTGTAACCAGCCCTGATAGCGCAGTCCGTGAACCCCACTGGCCGGCGCGCGTGGCACGACAAATCAGATATCCCATTGCCGGCTGAGTAGTGACATGGAGTTCCTTGCATCCAGAGTCTGTCTGGTAAGCTTTGCGTAAATTTCCCCGGTCAGGGTATCCATAACCTGTTTACCTATGACCGCTTTTGCATCAGTATCATCGTGCGCCAGTTTGTTAATTGTTACTCAGCATCGACCATGGCATCATAACGTGTTTCAAACGCATGGTGCTGTTCCCGAAGAGCGGTTTCATGATGTTCAGGTTCAATACGTTTTAGTATGTTGTGCCAGGGCTCCCATTGTGACAGCCAGCCGGAAAATTTATCGTTTTCCGCGCTTTTTACCTGTATTTCTGCAGCTTTCAGGTCATTCTCTGTAACGCCGGCTACACCAAAAAAGCCCATTTCTTCTGTGACGCCGGTGAGTTTTAAGGTATGGCACAGTTTAACCTGGAAAGCCAGATAAACGTCTATTTCATCAACAAAAAACAGTGATTTTACCTTTTTACTGGCAATCTGTTCCAGCTTCTCCAGGCGGAACATGATACGGGCTACAGAAAACAGCCCGGGTAAATTGTTGTCGTATTTTCCATTTTCGATGTCGTGTATCAGCATCAATTTCTGCATCCCATTGTAAGCGAGTGCCACTCTGTCTTCGCAGGTTTCTGTTGTGCCATAAGCCGCAAGGAAGGTACGTGCACGCAGAGCAGGAGCGTAATGCAGCTTAGTCAGCCAGGCGGCCACTTGTTCTTTAAATGTAGCGACCTTTTTCGCGCTTACTGTTTCACCCAGATAATCCAGGAAGGCACTGAATGCCGCTGCATTTTCTTCTTTTATTGACTGGCGTCCATTGTGCGGCGATGCTTTCTCTTTTTTCAGCAGGAAACCATGTAATAACGACATCACTCAAAGGCTGCAGAGGCCTTTTTGCCACAGATCCATCCATGGAAAAATGAATTTGTGGCCCCTGGTAATTGCGATTGGTATTGAGACGCTGCAGGTCCTGCAGTGTCCTCTCTGAAAGCGGATTAGCGTTGACGTTGACTCTGGCCCTGCGTGGCAGACGGGTTATCGATTCAGGTAATTGGGTCAGTTGATTATTAGAAGCATTAAGATCCTCCACAGAGCTGGGTAATGCAGGCAGTTCTGTCAATTGATTATTAGCAACATTAAGAAATTTTATATCTGGGGGTAATTCAGGTAATGAACTGAGGTGATGATTGCTGAAGTCAAAATACCCGGTGTGAAACCCGAAGCCTTTAAAGTCAGGGCTAGCAAATTTTAAATAAATCTGCAGCTGAGCTAAGGCTTGATCGCGCTGTTCGTTGCTCCCTGGAGGGGTATCGTTTTTCCATTTTTCCCAGACTGGATATTGATCCCAGAGTGCATGATAGTACTTTTTTTCTACCTGTATTTTTATGTCTGCGGCTTTGGTGTTCAGTGAAGTGTTGCCAGAGAGTATCTTTTCGCATGTTACAGTGATGTCACATGTTTTATCCATCCCGATGTTATAACACTCGCCTTCTATTTCTAACGTTATGGCTTTCTGCCTGCGCAGAGATTGAAGCCATTGTGGGTTACGGTCAGTATTGTTTATTTCGTTAATGAACTGGCCATAGCCTTCTTTACACTGGAAAGCAGGCAATACGTGGTTTCCAGGCACGCAGGTAATGCTGGCGTGTGGATTTGTGGCGTTGTTAATGGGCATTTTATGCTTCTTGTAACATGTTATAGATAAGGTAAATATAGTTAGTGTAATGGGTGGCTGCTGTCATGAGTAATTAACTGCTTAATTTTTTTTGTTATTTTCCTGAAAGGTTATTTTTTCCACACCGTTTGCGCAACACATTTGTGCAATAGCGGTGCGCGGTTATTTCTGGTCCTCGAATCTTCATATAGTTGCGTGTACACTGCGGCTCTGCATGCAGTAATAATGCTTACTGTTTCTCTGCGTCTCTGCAGCGGGTTTTGTAAGCGTCCTGAAACAACCAGTCAGAAAACAGTATGACAACGTTAATAAAGCATGAAAGTAAGGCGGAACAGGTATTACGCACTACGTTTGGTTATCAATTATTTCGGCCAGGGCAGCAGGAAATTATTAACAGGCTTCTTGCCGGGCAGGATTGTCTGGCTGTTATGCCCACCGGCGGAGGCAAGTCGCTGTGCTATCAAATTCCTGCGCTTATTATGGACAGAATAACCTTAGTAGTATCACCACTCATTGCATTGATGAAAGATCAGGTTGATCAGCTGACTGCCTGTGGTGTGATGGCTGCCTATCTGAATTGTACGCAAACCCGTGAGCAGCAACGGGAAGTCATGAATGCCTGTCAGCGTGGGCAGATAAAGCTACTGTATCTTTCTCCTGAACGTCTGATGATGGCGCATTTTCTTAAGCAGCTGTATGACTGGAAACCTTCATTGCTTGCTATTGACGAGGCACATTGTATTTCTCAGTGGGGGTATGATTTTCGTCCAGAATATGGGGCGCTCAGTGAATTAAAACAGCGTTTTCCGCAGTTATTGACTATTGCATTGACGGCAACTGCAGATGAAACGACACGCAATGATATTGTGCGTCTGCTGAATCTGACTTATCCGCTAATTCATATCAGCAGCTTCGACAGGCCTGATATTCGCTATATTGTGCTCAATAAATTTAATCCCATGAATCAGCTCAGACGGTTAATTGGAGAAAGGCAGGGAAAAAACGGCATTATCTACTGTAACAGTCGTATCAGGGCAGAAGAAATTAGTGCCCACCTTTGCCAGTGTGGTGTAAAGGTTGCCGCTTATCACGCCGGGATGAGCAATGTGCGACGCGCGCAGATTCAGGAAGCGTTCCAGCTGGATGAGTTGCAGGTGGTGGTGGCCACGGTAGCATTTGGTATGGGTATCAATAAATCCAATGTGCGCTTTGTCATTCATTTTGATATTCCACGCACTATTGAAGCTTATTATCAGGAAACCGGGCGCGCCGGGCGTGATAATCAGCCAGCGGAAGCTATTTTACTCTACAGTCCTGCAGACATCACGTGGCTTGCGCATTGTTTGCAGGAAAAAGCAGCAAAGCCGCCTGCTTCTCCCAGTGCGCTTTGTACAAAACAACAACAGGATATTGAGCATCACAAGCTGCTTGCCATGCAGGCATTTGCCCAGGCACAAACCTGTCGGCGTTTAGTCCTGCTTAATTATTTTGGTGAAAACAGGCAGCAAATTTGCGGTAATTGCGATATCTGCCTGAATCCTCCGCGATTTTATGATGGACTTATTGATGGACAAAAAGCGCTCTCCTGTGTGTACCGCGTTGGCCAGCAGGCTGGGCCAGGATACATTATTGACGTATTACGTGGTGTCAGGAACCAGCGTATCTGTGAATCTGAACATGATAAATTATCTGTTTACGGTGTTGGACGCACGCAGAGTCGTGATCATTGGCAAGGTGTATTATATCAACTTATCCATTTAGGGCTTCTGCGTCAGAGCGTTGCCCGGGATTCAGCACTGATGCTCACACCGGCTGCATTACCTGTGCTGCGTGGTGAGGTAGCGCTAAAACTGGCACGACCTTCTATACCTGCTACTCCTGCTGTAAAAAAAGGGCCGCAAAAATTTCCTACAGGCCGCTATGACATGAAGCTTTTTTCCACGTTATGTAAATTGCGCAAAACCATCGCAGATAAAGAAAATATTCCACCTTATGTTGTTGTTAATGATGCAACTTTACGCGAACTGGTAGAAAAAATGCCAGTAACAACAGGTGAACTATCGCGCATTAACGGTATAGGACAGCGCAGACTTGAGCGTTTTGGTGCCCTTTTTCTGTCTGCAATATGTGCACATGCAGATGAATTCTGATCTATCATCAGACAGGGGAGGGATTATTTACTATTATTTCAGGCAGTATGGCATTTTTATTCTCACCATCAGTGTAAAGGATGAAATTGAGCACCGATGTTTCTGGAAAGCCTGCAGATGACTGGCTAACGCGTGAAAAACAGTTTACTGCCTTTGTAAAGGGGCCGTTACACGATTTCTGGCAGCAGCGGGAAGAAGGGATATTCGTGGGTGTCGGTAATGTTCGTCTTTGTTATGTCCGTTTTTGCCATGCCAGACATACCCAGGTTGTGGTGCTGGTGACAGGACGTATTGAAAGCTACATAAAATATGCAGAAGTGGCTTATGATCTTTTTACGTCGGGCTTTGATGTGATGATACTGGATCATCGTGGGCAGGGCCTGTCAGGCAGGTTATTAGCAGACAGACAGCGTGGGCATGTTGATGCTTTTGATGATTATGTGGACGATTTGTCGCAATTTATTCAACTGGAAATCACGCCGCGGGCTTATATCCGTCGTTTTGCACTCGCGCATTCTATGGGGGGAGCCATTCTGACGCAATTGATTATCGATAGTCCTGACATATTTAATGCAGTCGCACTCTGTGCACCTATGTTTGGTATTCATTTGCCTGCACCGTTAGCGCTTGTCCAATGGATACTGAGTTGGGCAGAAAAGTATCCGCGCATACGTAATTGCTGTGTACCCGGAAAAACCCGATGGCAGTATGTACCTTATGCCGGCAATCCATTAACGCACAGTCATGCGCGTTATCAGTATTACCATGATTGTTACACCGACTTGCCCGCATCACAGCTGGGTGGCCCTACTTATCATTGGGTACATGAAAGCCTCCAGGCGATAAAAAAAATTCTTGCCAGGGCCGGTAATATTACTACGCCACTTCTATTATTACAGGCAAGTGAAGACAGTATTGTAGATAATCGTTCTCATGTTATTTTTTGCAAGATAATGGCACAAGCCGGGCAGAATCGTACAAAAAACCAGTTGATTGTTATAAAAGGAGCACGTCACGAAATCCTGTTCGAGCAGGACAGACTGCGTGCCGAAGCGCTGAGTGCAATAACAGATTTTTTTGCTCAACATCATTAGTTGCGGCTATGACAGTGTCAAATGCCACCAAAACAGGACATATTGCCATGTATCATGTTGTTGTTTCCGATTTAGACGGCACGTTACTGTCACCAGCACATACCTTAACACCTTATGCCAGAAAAACACTGAAATTGCTGACACAACGGGGCGTGCATTTTATTTTTGCCACGGGCCGTCATCATATCGATGTCGCGCAAATTCGCGATAGTCTGGGAATAAGTGCGTTTATGATAACGTCTAACGGTGCACGTGTGCATAATTCACAGGGTGAGCTGATTTTCAGTCACAATCTCGATGCAGATATCGCCCAGGACCTTTACGGCATGGAGTTCAATAATCCCACTATTCTCACTAACGTTTATCGTAACGATGAGTGGTTTATAAACCGTGAAAGTCCTGAGCAGAAAGCATTTTTTCAGGAATCCATTTTTAATTATCAGATTTTCAAACCGGGTTTACTGGAAACAGATGGTGTCTGTAAAGTCTATTATACTTCCCGCGATCATCAGCAGTTGTTATTTATGGAAGAAGCGATTAATGCCCGTTGGGGGGATAGAGTGAACGTTAGTTTTTCTCTGGCAACCTGCCTTGAAGTTATGGGTGGCGGCGTCTCTAAAGGACATGCCTTGAAAGAGGTTGTTAAAATTATCGGTTATTCGCTGGCTGATTGCATTGCGTTTGGCGATGGAATGAATGATCTGGAAATGCTGTCCATGTCTGGTAAAGGCTGCATCATGAACAATGCACACCCACGTCTGAAAGACAGGCTACCCGAGCTTGAAATGATTGGGTCTAATGTTGATGATGCCGTACCCCATTATCTGGAAAAACTGTTTTTATCATGACTGTTCATAGTACTGATATAGACTAACAGGCATCAGTAAAATAAAAATACAGGTTATCGAACACCTGAATGCATGTTAAGAATAGCTCAGGAGATCGAGCGATTTTTAATTGTATTTCATATGGCTATAATAGTATGCGTTGCTGAAAAGTGCCCGTTTGAAGTAAAGGATGATATGAAAGTGACATTACCTGGTTTTCGTCGCGCCTGTGTTCTGGTGGCAGGTGATCTGATGTTGGATCGCTACTGGCATGGGTCGACCCTGCGTATATCGCCAGAAGCTCCGGTGCCGGTTGTCAAGGTCAATGACATGGAAGAGCGTCCTGGGGGGGCCGCTAACGTTGCCATGAATATTGCCGCTCTTGGTGCCACGTCTCATCTGGTGGGAATAACCGGCATGGATGATGCTGCCCGCACACTGACCGATAAATTAAAGGCTATCAATGTGCACTGCAATTTTCTTTCTGTGCCCGGAAAGCCGACGATTACAAAATTGCGTGTTCTTTCACGTCATCAGCAATTAATTCGCCTTGATTTTGAAGAAGGTTTTGCTGATATCAATCCGGATCCCCTGCTTGAACGTATCCAGAACATTTTGCCGCAGGTACAGGTTCTGGTGCTTTCTGATTATGGTAAAGGTTCACTCGCCTGTGTACAACAGGCCATTCAACTTGCCAGAGCAGCCGGTATTGCGGTTCTGGCTGATCCCAAAGGCAGTGATTTTGCACGTTATCGTGGTGCGACATTACTGACACCAAATCTGTCAGAGTTTGAAGCGGTTGCCGGGCATTGTAAAAATAATGAAGCAGAGCTGGTGCTCAGAGGAGCAAAACTCATCACTGATTTCGAACTTTCAGCGCTGTTAATCACGCGTGCTGAAAAAGGGATGACATTGCTACGTGCGGGCCAGCCACCTTTACATTTACCTGCTCAGGCGCGGGAAGTTTTTGACGTCACGGGTGCTGGGGATACGGTGATTGGTGTGCTGTCAGCAGCGCTGGCGGCCGGCCATGCACTGGAAGATGCCTGTCTTCTGGCAAACACAGCGGCAGGTATCGTTGTCGGTAAACTGGGGACGTCAACAGTTTCCCCTCGTGAGCTCGAGGACAGGGTTCATGGCCGCGCTGAAACTGGCTTTGGTGTGATGACAGAACAGCAGCTTAAGGTAGCACTTGTAGACGCACGTCACCGGGGTGAAAAAATAGTGATGACCAATGGTTGTTTCGATATTCTGCACGCAGGTCATGTCTCTTATCTGGCTAATGCACGTAAACAGGGAGACAGACTGGTCGTTGCTGTCAATACCGATGCCTCCATCCGTCGGCTGAAAGGCAGGACACGCCCAATTACACCCTTGATACAACGCATGCAGCTGCTTGGTGCGCTGGAAGCAGTCGATTGGGTTGTCCCTTTTGAAGAAGACACACCACAACGATTGATAGCCGATATGTTGCCGGATGTGCTGGTAAAAGGCGGTGACTATCAACCCGATGAGATAGCTGGCAGCGCAAGCGTTCTGGCAGCAGGAGGTGAGGTTAAGGTGTTGAATTTCGAGGAAAATATATCAACAACCCATATTATTAATAAAATAAGAATGTGTGTTGCTGATGACAGCGTTGAATAACATACCTTAATTGACCGGACTAAATTTAGTCGATTTTTTTATCTGCTTCAGACATGGTCTGTATTCTGGCTTCCATGATATCCATGCGCTTTTCCAGCATGGTCACTTTTTCCCGCGTGCGCTGTAGCACCTGGGTCTGAATGTCGAATTCTTCGCGGCTAACGAAGTTGAGTTTAGCGAGTTGTAACTGCAGTACCTGACGGATTTTTTTTTCAACGTTGTCGCCAAGCTCTTGTACTCCTTTGGGAATGGCTTCATGTATCTTGCGTGCAAGTTCTTCGATTTTTTTCGTGTCGATCATGAGCATATTCCTGATGTTAACATAACGTTATTGATCCTGTTTTAGTGTACTCTCTGGTGAACTATTTTATAGACTCAAATCAGCAACCTGAATGAAATATACTGGTAATTGTCTGAAACTGGTATTACCGTTATGACCGTAACGTTTTTTGACAACTTCTGCCAGGTTCATGCCAGTTATGTTTATAGCAATTTGCCAACCAGCAGTCAGTTGAGTGTGTCTGGAATTGTGCATGAATTCAGGTTGTAATCAGCAATTTTGTGTCATCCACAAGCCTGTGGCGACAGTGATATCCGGAAAAAAGTTAGCGTATCTTAAGAGATGCCCTGCTTTTTATAGCATTAACAGCATGTCATGACTCCTGAAAAATAGCCATGATTATGCGCTACTTACTAATGTTGATGAGATTTTTACCATGAATCAGACATCGCTTGCCAGTTTTGGCGCGCCGCTGGAACGTGTAGAACGCGCGCTGGATGCCTTACGTAATGGTTATGGTGTTATGGTTCTCGATGATGAAAATCGCGAGAATGAAGGGGATATGATTTTTGCGGCAGAAACCATGACCGTAGCACAGATGGCGCTGGCCATCCGTCACGGTAGCGGTATTGTCTGTCTGTGTCTTACCGAAGAGCGCAGGGTGCAGCTTGAATTACCCATGATGGTAGAACATAATTCCAGCCAGTTTCAGACTGCGTTTACGGTGACTATCGAGGCGGCGCAGGGTGTCACTACGGGAGTTTCTGCCGCTGATCGTCTGACAACAATAAGAGCAGCGATTGCCGATAATGCTAAACCTGGCGATGTTAATCGTCCTGGCCATGTATTCCCATTGCGTGCCCAACCCGGTGGGGTTCTCACACGTCGCGGGCACACAGAAGCGAGCATTGATTTGGTCAGGTTAGCAGGTTTCAGGCCAGCAGGTGTGTTGTGTGAGCTGACTAACGATGATGGCACCATGGCGCGTATGCCACAGGTTATCACTTTTGCACGCCAGCATAATATGTCTGTACTGACTATTGAAGATCTTGTCGCTTGGCGTCGCCTGCATGATACGCAGAAAATCAGTTAACTCTGGCTCGCTGAATCGCGTATTCCGGTTACTGCCAGTTCCTGACTGATGTTATTTATATACAGGCGCATTTCGTATCCTGTTAGCTTTGTAGAAAATTTCGCCCATTAAACTGGCGGTATCCGGTTACTTTTTCCAGGGCGCGGGTATGCATCCATAAAAGTAGTCCTCCTCTGTGGTAATCTGGACCTGAGTTGAATCAACGGCAATACAGGGGAGCATAATGATGGAAATTTATCTGGTCGGTGGTGCAGTCCGCGATAGTCTGTTAAACCTTAACGTCAGCGAGCGTGATTGGGTAGTAACAGGCGCAACGCCGGAAGAACTACTTTCCCAGGGTTATCATCAGGTCGGTAAAGACTTCCCCGTTTTTCTTCATCCAGTAAGCCATGAAGAATATGCGCTGGCGCGTACAGAGCGCAAATCAGGTAGCGGCTATACCGGTTTCGTCTGCCATTCAACGCCAGAAGTGACATTAACGCAGGATCTATTACGTCGCGATCTGACTATCAATGCCATTGCCCGTAGTATGGATGGCCAGATAATTGACCCTTATCAGGGGCGCCGGGATCTGGAAAATCGGGTATTACGTCACGTATCAGAAGCATTTAGTGAAGATCCCGTACGTCTGTTAAGAGTGGCGCGTTTTGCTGCCCGCTTTGCTCACCTTGGCTTTAGTATTGCCGCAGAGACTTCGGCCTTAATGAATGAAATGGTAACAGCGGGCGAACTCTCTGCGCTGGTTCCTGAAAGAGTATGGAAAGAAACAGAAAAAGCCTTATTAAGCCAGAGTCCTCAACTATATTTTCAGGTACTGCGTGATTGTGGTGCTCTGAGAGTGTTGTTCCCCGAAATTGATCAGTTGTTTGGGGTCCCGGCACCGGAAAAATGGCATCCTGAAATTGATACTGGCATTCATACGTTGATGACAGTCGCTATGGCTGCACAAATCAGTGAGCAGCTGGATATACGATTTGCCGCACTCTGCCACGATTTGGGTAAGGGGTTGACACCTAAAGAGAAGTGGCCTCATCATCCTGGCCATGGTAAGGTAGGAGTAAAACTTATTGAGCAGCTTTGCCTGCGCCTGCACGTGCCTGGTACAATAAGCTCCCTGGCAAAGCTGGTGGCTGAATATCACGATATTATTCATAATGTGTATAATTTGCAGCCGCAAACACTCCTGAAACTGTTCGATGCCATTGATGTCTGGCGTAAACCATGGCGCCTGGAACAGATAATTGCAACCAGCGAAGCTGACGCTCGTGGCCGTACGGGCTTCGAGAATGCGCCTTATCCTCAGGGAGATTACCTGCGCCTTGCATTGCATGCAGCGAAAAGTATTTCGATTCAGGACGTGATAGCAAAGGGTATACAGGGCCAGGCCATTAGCAATGAATTGCAACAACGCCGTCTTGCTGTACTCACTGAATGGAAAAAAAATCAGCCAGTTACTCGCTGACAGGAAATTTTTATCTTTCTCCCGATTATGTTTGCAATATTGTTACATAAACACGAGATAGATACCTGCTGCAACAGCAAAACGCCAGATTACAAAAGGGATAAAAGAAATACGTCTGGTCAATGCCAGAAAAACGTTTACTGTCATTAACGCCACTATAAATGCCGTGATAAATCCGGTAACAAACATGGGAAGATCATCTGCTGTCAGGATATCGAGGTTGCGATATAAACTGAGTCCGCTGGCTCCAAGCATCACAGGGACTGCCAGAATAAAGGAGAATTCTGAGGCAGTATAACGGCTCATCCCCATCAACATGGCACCAGAAATTGTCGCGCCTGAACGGGAGAAACCGGGCCAGAGAGCGAGACACTGGAAACACCCGATGACGAATGCCTGGCGGTACGTCATATTATCCAGCAGAGTGGTCTGTGGATTTTTTGCTTTTGACCATTCAGCGATAAGTAACAAAATAGCGCCTGCTACCAGCGCATAAGCCACCGATTGCAGATTAAATAGCGTTTTTATTACATCATGCAATAACAGCCCCAGGATAGCTGCCGGAGCCATCGCCAGTAACACATGCAGCCAGGTTAACTGCCTGGCAGGCGTTTTGTTTTTATGAGCCAGCGGGCTGACAAATGTACCTGCCAGCATAAGCAGACGACGCCAGAATACAACAACGACAGCCATGATGGCGCCTAATTGTATAATCACTTCAAAAGCTTCTGCTTTTTTGCCAGTAAAACCCAGTATACTGCCAACGATTATCATATGCCCGGTCGAAGACACCGGTAAAAATTCAGTTAATCCTTCAACAATGCCGAGAATAAAAGCAATAAATAACAAAGACATATCAGTCATACAAATCACCTGTATTAATTCATAACCGAAAAGTTTGCTTTTCAGCACGGCCCGAAAGCGGGCAAGTAAGATCTTTTTCGCAATCTGGTGGGGAGATCTGCCAAAAATTAATAACGTGGAACTGCAGCATACTTAACTGGGTACATAAGTGTTCAAATAATTTTTTGGTGCACCAGTCATGAGTGCCGCAAGAGGTTTTAATGGCTATCAGGCCTGCGCTCAATAATCACACCAACCCGTTTAGCCTGATGTACTGCGCCGGGTTTACTCACTGTTATGCGTACAAAGGGAGAATGAAAACGTTGTATTAGCATAGTGGCGACTTCTTCTGCGACTCTTTCCAATAAGGCATAATGGTTATGCTCAACCTGTTGCAGGATTGCTGTGCTGATATCAGCGTAATCCAGGCAATCATGGATATCATCAGTCACTGCTGCCTTACGATGATCCCAACCCAGTTCAATATCAAAGATTAATTGCTGTCGGATGCTTTGTTCCCAATCGTAAACGCCTATTATTGCCATGGCTGATAACCCTTCAATAAATACTTTGTCCATATCTGCTCTTCTCTGTGTTTTTATTTATGATGGATATCATTTAATTTTTAATATGCGTATTATCTATTTAATAGGTTACCAGGGCCACGATTATATTACAGGTTAGACGGAGTTGAAGCGATGAACGCTATCGTACCTGGTATGGTGATATTTGCCTATCTGTGTGGTTCTATTCCAAGCGCAATCCTGATATGCAGGATGACCCGCTTGCCCGATCCGCGCAAACAGGGGTCAGGCAATCCCGGTGCAACGAACGTATTGCGCATGGGTAGTCCTGGTGGTGCTGTTGCAGTGCTTATCCTTGACCTGCTCAAAGGCATGTTACCGGTATCCATTGCATGGTTTTTGCACATTCCTTCATTCTACCTTGGTCCTGTCGCCATTGCAGCCTGTCTTGGCCACATATACCCCGTGTTTTTTCGTTTGTCTGGCGGTAAAGGTGTTGCGACTGCTTTCGGAGCTATGTTACCGCTTGGTCTGGATAGTAGTGCTTTAGTGGCAGGTACATGGTTACTCACTGTGCTACTCAGTGGCTACTCATCGCTCGGTGCGATTATTAGTGCCCTGCTGGCACCTGTGTATGTCTGGTGGTTAAAACCACAATTTACTTTTCCTGTCGCTATGCTCTCCTGCCTGATTTTGCTAAGGCATCAGGAAAATATACAGCGTTTGTGGCATCGTGAAGAGCACAGGCTTCAGGATAGTGTTAAAAAATAATACAATTTCATGCCAGGAGAAAATGTTTATCATGATGAATGATAACACCCTGAGAGCCTTGCATTTGATGCGCAGGCGCTGTCATTGAATGACGGATAATTCAGCCAGTGGCCATCTTGGTTTGACCTGAATATGCAAATCACTAACGGTATTCTTTAAGCGTGTCAGTCCTGCAATAGCTATCATTGCGCCATTATCAGTGCAAAACTCAGGACGGGGGTAAAACACGTCGCCGTTGTATTTCTTCACCATGCTGGCTAATGTCAGACGTAATTTTTGGTTGGCGCTGACTCCTCCTGCTACCACCAGGCGGGTAAGCTGCGTTTGCTCCAGCGCACGGCTGCACTTAATAGCAAGCGTATCCACTACCGCATCTTCAAAAGCACAGGCAATATCCGCTTTGGTTTGAGCATCATGACCATGAGCGGCGATGGTAACTGCGACACTGGTTTTTAAACCAGAAAAACTGAAATTCAATCCCGGATTATCCACCATGGGCCGGGGAAAAACGAACCGCCCGGGAACCCCTGTTTGTGCCATGCGTGCCAGCATTGGGCCTCCCGGATAATCCAGTCCTAATAACTTGGCAGTTTTATCGAAAGCTTCCCCTGCGGCATCATCAACAGATTCTCCCAGTAGCTGGTAGTGGCCGATAGCGGTTACTTTAATCAGTTGAGTATGGCCACCTGAAACTAACAGGGCAACGAATGGAAAGGCGGGTACGTGCTTTTCCAGCATGGGCGAGAGTAAATGGCCTTCCATATGATTAATTGGGATTGCGGGCACATTCCAGGCAAAAGCCAGTGCCTGGGCGATAGTTGCGCCTACCAGTAATGCACCGACGAGTCCGGGTCCTGCAGTATAGGCTACGCCATCAATTTCTTTAGCGTTGAGCTGTGCCTGTTTTAGCGCAGCCTTGATAAGTGGTACTGTTTTACGTATATGATCGCGTGAAGCTAATTCAGGAACTACACCACCGTAATCTGCATGCAGTGCCACCTGGCTATGTAACTGATTGGCTAACAGGCCCAGGCTTTCATCATAAATGGCCACGCCGGTTTCATCACAGGAAGTTTCTATTCCCAATACTCGCATAGTTTTGTGCCTTAATGCATACAAAATCAGTTGGTTATCTGCAGCAGGAAACATTATGATTTTCTGAATTTATGAGTTTTAGCCCATTTTTAATGGTATTCGTGCCACTGATCGAATAATCTACACCCACTATAAAATATGCTGATGTTCATTGCATGCCCATTTATATTCATTGAGTGCAATTTTGGTGATGTATGCAAAAAATACCGCAGCCGTAAGGCACTGTGTCGGCATGATTGCATGATGCTTTACAAAGCGGTATGCATTGCAGTAAAATCGCGCTCCGTTTTATTCTGATGACTGCTGGTTTAGCAACCAGGTTAAGTCAGTATCTGTCTGGTTTGAGGTAGAGTACATGCCGGTGATTAAAGTACGTGAAAACGAGCCCTTTGATGTTGCGCTGCGTCGTTTCAAGCGTTCCTGTGAAAAAGCAGGGGTTTTAGCTGAAGTGCGTCGTCGCGAATTCTACGAAAAGCCAACTACTGAACGTAAACGGGCTAAAGCGTCGGCCATAAAACGCCATGCGAAAAAACTAGCTCGTGAGAATGCACGCCGCATCCGTTTGTATTAGTCCTTTCAGTATTATTTCATGATCTGATTGTATTCTGAGGTTCAGTCATGGGAGGAAAAACTGCATTTTTAAAAAAAAATGCAAGGGTTGCTCTTTTTTCGTAACTTCATAAAAAAACTTATGGCTGGACGAATTCCTCAGATATTTATCAATGAATTGTTAGCACGTACTGACATCGTTGATCTGATCAGTGCCCGCATAAAGCTTAAAAAGCAGGGCAAAAATTATCAGGCCTGTTGTCCGTTTCACAATGAAAAAACGCCATCGTTTACTGTGAATGGAGAAAAACAGTTCTACCATTGTTTCGGCTGTGGTGCTCATGGTAATGCCATTGATTTCCTGATCAATTATGATCGTCTTGAATTTGTCGAAAGTATTGAAGAACTGGCAACGCTGCATGCCCTGGAAGTACCTTATGTATCCGCAGAAAATACGACACAGCTGGAACGTCATCAGCGGCAAAATCTTTATGAGTTGATGGAAAAAATCAGTGCGTTTTATCAGCAATCGCTCAACACCGTTAGTGCGTCACCGGGCCGTCGTTATCTGGCAGAACGTGGCCTGAATGAAGAAATAATTCATCGTTTTGGTGTTGGTTTTGCGCCACGCGGCTGGGAAACTATTTTGCAGCGTTACGGTCGTCAGGTTAGCGATCGCAAGATATTGAACGATACGGGTATGTTGGTTATTCAGGATAACGGGCGCAGCTACGATCGTTTTCGTGAGCGTATCATGTTTCCTATTCGCGACAGACGCGGGCGTGTCATCGCTTTTGGTGGACGTGTTATAGGGAACGGGTTACCAAAATATCTCAATTCACCTGAAACCGATTTGTTTCATAAAAGCCGGCAATTATATGGTTTATATGAAGCGCAATCCATGTACAATGCCCTGCCGCGACTACTGGTCGTTGAAGGCTATATGGATGTCATTGCACTCTCACAGTTTGACATTGGTTACGCTGTTGCCTCTTTGGGTACTGCAACTACGGCAGAGCATATTCAGTTATTATTTCGTGCTACAGATAATGTAATTTGTTGTTACGATGGTGATAAAGCAGGCCGTGATGCTGCGTGGAGAACGCTGCAAACTGCACTTCCCTGGTTGAATGATGGCCTGCATCTCGGATTCATGTTTTTACCTGAAGGTGAAGACCCCGATACGCTCGTGCGCAAAGAGGGAAAGGCAGCTTTTGAACAACGCATAGAGCGTGCTCAACCGTTATCGATGTTTCTGTTGGAAACCTTACTGACACGCGTTGACCTGTCCACTCCCGAAGGGCGTGCAAAACTGACTTCACTGGCAGCGCCGCTGATAAATCAGATTCCGGGAGAAGCATTACAGTTTTATCTGAAACAGGAATTGGGTAATAAATTAGGTATGCCGGATGCTGTTCAATGGGAACGGCAATTACAAAAGCAGACAAAAAACGCTCATATCGGGCAGCCATTCCGACTAAAACAGGAAACTGTGCATATACTGACAGGGTTGTTGATACAAAATCCCAGGCTCGCCACTCTTGTGCCGTCATTACAGGGCCTTGAAGAGGCTGAGTTAGCTGATTTGCCTGTGTTTACTGCATTGGTAAATACCTGTCTTTCTCAGCCAGGTTTGACCACAGGCCAGTTACTGGAATTCTATCGTGATAATAGTTTTAGCCAGCAACTTGAAACTTTGGCAATGTGGGATCATATGGTTGCTGAGGATGCCATCGAACAGTACTTTATGGATACACTTTCGAGCCTGTACGATGCTATCCTGGAAAAACGTCAGGATATCCTGATTGCACGAGAGCGCACGCAGGGATTGAATACACAAGAACGCAAGGAACTCTGGTCATTAAATCTGGCATTAGCCAAAAAAAAATGAAATACCAGACGGGGTCCGGTGAGCAGTGAGTGCAAAAGTAATGTCATAGCAGGCAACAGCAAGATAATAAAGGCCCTGATAATATTGTTGGTCATCTCTCTTAACCTGACCGGCACAACTTAACTACTCTGAAGTGTGGATATCGTCTTATGGAGCAAAACCCGCAGTCACAGCTGAAGCTACTTGTTACCCGGGGTAAAGAACAAGGTTATTTGACGTATTCTGAAGTCAATGATCATCTACCAGAAGATCTGATAGATTCTGATCAGATAGAAGACATTATTCAGATGATTAATGATATGGGTATTCAGGTGCTGGAAGAAGCACCGGATGCCGATGATTTAATGCTGGCAGAAAACACGAATGATACCGACGATGATACTGTAGAAGCTGCAGCACAGGTGCTGTCCAGTGTTGAATCTGAACTGGGTCGCACAACAGATCCGGTGCGCATGTACATGCGTGAAATGGGTACTGTTGAGCTTTTGACCAGAGAAGGTGAAATTGATATCGCCAAGCGTATCGAAGACGGTATTAACCAGGTACAGTGCTCTGTTGCTGAATACCCGGAGGCCATTACCTATCTGCTCGAACAGTATGAGCGCATTGCAACGGGTGAATTACACTTGTCTGATCTCATGATAGGCTTTGTTGATCCTGATGCTGAAATGGATGTCTTACCTGCTGCCACGCCTTTTGTTTCAGAATTGCCTGCTGAAGAGATAGACGAAGAAGATGATGATGATGAGAGCGCTGACGAGCGTGAAGATGACCGTGAAGATGACAATAGTGTAGATCCTGAACTCGCGCGCCAGAAATTCGCTGAATTACGTGAGCAGTACGATATTGCACGCCTTGAAATTAAAAACAATGGCCGCAATCATTCCAAAACTGTTGAGGAAATTCAAAAGCTTTCGCAAATATTCAAGCAATTCCGCTTAGTTCCTAAGCAGTTCGATCATCTGGTCAATAACATGCGTAGCATGATGGATCGCGTACGTACCCAGGAACGCGTCATCATGAAGTTTTGTGTTGAACAATGTAAGATGCCGAAGAAGAATTTTATGACATTGTTTGCCGGTCAGGAAACCAGTGATATCTGGTTTACCGCGGCAATGGCACTGGCTAAACCCTTATCTGAGAAACTGCAGGACGCTGCCGATGCCGTACAGCGCAGCCGGCAAAAACTGCGCCAAATCGAAGAGAGCACGGGGTTAACGATTGAACAGATTAAAGACATCAATCGCCGTATGTCTATTGGTGAAGCCAAGGCCTGTCGTGCCAAAAAAGAAATGGTTGAAGCTAACTTACGCTTAGTGATTTCTATCGCCAAAAAATACACTAATCGTGGTTTACAATTTCTCGATCTTATCCAGGAAGGCAATATAGGCCTGATGAAGGCGGTGGATAAATTCGAATATCGCCGTGGTTACAAGTTTTCAACTTATGCAACCTGGTGGATACGCCAGGCGATTACTCGCTCGATTGCTGATCAGGCACGTACCATTCGTATTCCGGTACATATGATTGAAACGATAAACAAGCTTAATCGTATATCACGTCAAATGTTACAGGAAATGGGTAGAGAGCCAACCCCGGAAGAGCTGGCCGAGCGTATGTTAATGCCCGAAGACAAAATTCGTAAGGTATTAAAAATCGCTAAAGAGCCTATCTCTATGGAAACGCCCATCGGGGACGATGAAGATTCGCATTTAGGTGATTTTATCGAAGATGCTGCTCTGGAGTTGCCACCGGATTCTGCGACATCTGAAAGCCTGCGTTCTGCAACGCATGATGTACTTGCAGGTTTGACAGCCCGTGAAGCCAAAGTGTTGCGCATGCGTTTTGGTATCGATATGAATACCGATCACACACTGGAAGAAGTAGGTAAACAGTTTGATGTTACGCGTGAACGTATTCGTCAGATTGAGGCAAAAGCGTTACGTAAACTACGCCATCCAAGTCGTTCGGAAATATTGCGCAGTTTCCTGGACGATTGATTGGCAGCGACGGGAATTAACTTCCGGTAACTGGAGCAATAGCATGAATGGTACCATCGCCTGTTCCGCTTATTGCGCAGGAAGTGTGCATAAAAATTATCGGTTGTAGATCTGCAGGTAAAAAGTAACGTATAATCGCGCGGCCTGATGTGGTTTAGCATAGCCAGTCAGTATTGAGTGTTGTGTAATCAAAATCCTGAAAGGTTACACAATGTAGTCAGCAGGTCATGGCACTGCCAGTAGTGTGTGATTGTTGATTGAGCTTTACAGTAATTGGGCCCATAGCTCAGGGGTTAGAGCAGTCGACTCATAATCGATTGGTCGCACGTTCAAATCGTGCTGGGCCCACCAGTCTTGAAAAAAAGAATTAAGCGATGCCACCCGGGGCGTTGTGGTCATTGTGTAACCCTGCTAACTGTAAATAATTTTCTTCAAAAATATCCTCATTATTACTTCTGTATTTGATATAAATACAGTTTATATCTCTCTGTAAGAAAAATTTCCGTATGGCTGAAAATAAAGCTATTCACTCATTGGGTTACTTTGGGTTGTGTAATATCAGTGCTATCTGTCAGCAACAGGTAAAATGTGGAGTAGCACGCTTATTAGCATATGCTTTCGCTCTCTTGCTGGCAGCCAGTGCATTTTTACCCTGCGCACAGGCGGAAGAAAAGCCCGCACGCATTACCATTCTTTATGATGCCTTTGGCAAGCCGTCACATCTTGAGCGTGGCTGGGGTTATTCGGCCCTGATTGAATATGCGGGTAAGCGTATTTTATTTGATACGGGTGGCCGTACGCGTATTTTTGCTGAAAATGTGAATAAGTTGAATGTTAATCTGGAGTCCCTTGATTTTGTGGTGATTTCACACCGTCACGATGATCATACGGCGGGTCTGGCTTACGTACTGCAGAAAAATCCGAAAATTAACATCTATGTTCCTCTGGAAAATGGCTCTTTTGGTGCGCCTGTTCCCGCAGCAATGAAAAAAGCTATCGAACGTGGCGTGAAGGATGCACCCGCAAATACCCGATATTTTGATGGTCAGTATGTGGAAAATTACCTGCTGGATTCACACTGGCCAGGTGCAAATTTTATACATATTGACGATGTACTTGAGGTGGTGCCAGGATTTTTTTTATTCCGTACCATTTCGGATAATAAAGGCACCATGGAGTTAAGTGAGTTGTCTCTGGCCATTAAAACGCCTGAAGGTATGCTGGTGATTGTTGGCTGCTCGCATCCGGGCATAGAGAAAATCCTGGCGAAAGCAGCAGGTATTGATGTGCAGATCCATGCATTAGCAGGAGGATTGCATTTAATCGGTGCCAGTGATCATTCAGTCATTCAAGTCGTTAACGACTTAAAACAAAAATGGCAGATTAAGCGTATTGCTGCAGGGCATTGTTCAGGAGAATTTGCCCAATCCGAATTCAAGAAGCAATTTGGGATGCACCATGATTATGCCGGGCTGGGAGAAGTTATTATATTGTCCAAATAAAGGACAGGCAGCCGATATTGTGATTGAGCGTTATGCTAACGAGCATATTTAATGCGCATTGCCTGTTGGATAAAAACTGCGCTTTAGTCGGATAGTATCCATGTCAGATGACTGCCATTCTGTTAAGTCTGGTACCTGATGCATGGCCACCGGCAAGCATGACTTCCATGGCGTCATAGTAATACGGCGAAGATAAGTCCGGGCGGGCCGCAACACCTTTCAGATTAACACCCTGTCTGTGCAGCGCTTGCAGCATTGCTGTGAACATAAAGGGATCAGTTTTGTAGTGCCCGGTTCGTGGTGTGATGGCATCCAGACTTCCATCAGCCTTGGTAGAGAACGTGCCTGCAGAGATGACAGGTCCGCCACTGAGAAAACTGGAATGATGAAATTTCCCCGGTATATGTGAATGGCCATAAAATATACCATCAGGCGCTAAAACACAGGCGGCCCAGCCATTGCCATCCCGTGTTTGCATGTGTTCAGTGCTGAATGGCTGACCTGAAGAATCAATAAATTTTCCGTCAGCAATGGTAACTGCATATTTTTTGCGTTCTGTAGCGTCGAGGTAGGTCAGTCCATTCTGTGGGCCTAATAAAAATACGGCGATATCGTAGAGTTCATCTACGGGAATCTCAGCATCCATAAATTTCTCGGGTAGAAATTCTGAATATACCCATTGCTGAAATTTTTCGTTTTTAAGCGATGATATGCGTTTTTCTACGTCAACAACCTTACTGCGTTTAGGTTTTTCCATAAAGGCTGAAACAGCATCCTTTTCTACAGCAGGCAGCTCTTTTGCTGCATCGCCAGGCTCTGTTTCTGCATGCAGCTCATCCCACTTTCTTAAGGCATAGAAAAAAGTAGATTTTCCTGCTAAATTGCTGTTGTCTAATAGTTCTCCGTGGTACATGCTGTCTATAGGCTGTCCCCCCAAAACCACGTGTTTTAATGTATCCCATCTTGCACTGGCTTTAGTTGATGATGCTAAATCTCTGTTGTTATCTGACAGTTTTTCTTTAAAGATGTCCTGTATTCTTGCAAAGATATCCCGGCCGAGAGAAATAACAAGATCGACAACAGGCTCAGGGGGAGTTCGGTAATGTGAATCATCAGACTCTACATACTTATGACAGGCACGGGCAATGGCTGTAAGGGCCAGGAGCTCGCTCTGTAAGGTATTCTGTTGATATGCATTACCCAGTGAATAATATGAAGAATCGTTATACAAAGAAAAAAGAATGCTGTTATTTTTGAATGCAGCATGTTGATTGTCTTTGTATTGTTTCAGTGCCTGCTCGATGTGTTTTAATATACTTTTTTCATTTTGAATCTTGTAATTTCTTAAGCTGTTTTCACTTTTTATCCGCTGCTTTGGAATGCTGTCTGGCAGAGGAAACAAATCCTGTTTAATTCCATTCCAGGCACGGTCAAATTCACCATTTGCCCAGCGCTCGATAGAAAATGATCGCTGGCTTTCAGCTGTTGTTGAGGTATTGCTGGATTCAGCCGATACAGAACTGGTATTTGTGTTCTGTATGTCTGTCATGGTGTTTTGCAGAGGTGATTTCAGGCCAGGTGCTTCTTTTTCAGTTTCTTTTTGCGCTACTTCATCCACATGAGTAGCATGGCGGGGCATAATGGTAGTTGGCATATCATCACCATTAATGTGCTTATTAATATATCTTAATAATATATTAATTTTATTATTTTTGTTTTTTTATAAAAAATTATTGTTTTTAGTTAATCTCGTGGGTGGGGAGGTAAGCAGCCTGTTTTGCAATAAAATTGCACACAAAACCTTGTCAAGACTGGTGTTTTATGTGCATTGCCGGTTAGCCGCCTAATCATCGTTCATCTCGCAGGCCAGGATACTTGTTTGCCAGCAGAGTGGCTACTTTCTGGCTTCATCTCGATGGGTGATTAGCCTTTGTGCGCAAAACAGTCAGTTGGGTATGCAACGCATTCAACATCCCCTCGTAGTGGATATGCCATGATTATGCTATTGCTGCTCTGCCAGCCAGCCAGAGTTTACTACCGAATACCCCGGGTCTGAGTGGTTATTGATGAGCTGTTGTGCAAGTTGTTTTTCCCTGACTTGCAGATGGCCAACAAGGCTCATCTGGTAGCGGCGGATATTTTCTACATATTTATAGGCTTCATGCCCGCGAGCATGTCCATACACGGTATCCTTGTAGTAACGCTTCTGGCTCAGCATTGGCAGGCGTGTTTTTACGTGCATCCAGCTGTCAGGATCACCGTGCTGTTTTTTGGTTAACTGGCGTGCATCCAGCATATGCCCATAACCCATATTATAAGCAGCTAAAGCAAACCAGATACGTTCACCTTCTGGAATAGTGTCAGGTATTTTTTCCATCAGGAACTTCAGGTAAGCAGCACCACCTTTAATACTTTCTTCCGGATCAAGACGGTTATTAATACCTATCCACGAGGCAGTTGCACGCGTGAGCATCATTAATCCACGTACTCCGGTGGGTGAAACAGCATCGGGGTTCCAGTGTGATTCCTGATAAGCAATGACAGCCAGCAGTTTCCAGTCTATTTGTGTGGCGTATTTTTCAAATAGTGGTCTGAACGTGGGTAGAACAGTATCGATGGCGTTTAAAAAGACTTTGGTATCGACATAATCGAAACTACCAACATGCCCTAAATACTTTTCTTCCAGACGCGCGATGCTACCGTCTTCTATCATATGACTATAGAAATCAAGCATGGCTGCATAAAGGCTGTCATCATCCGTACGCTTAAAAAACCAGGATACTGGCTCTTCATCAGTCACATCAAAGGCGACGGTAAGTTGTGGATGAATACGCTGCAGCATGGCGATAGTCATTGAATCGCCCAGGGTATAATCAAGTTTTCCTTCAATAACCTGTTCCAGCAGCTCTTTTGGCGAGTGCTCGGTTGATGATTCAAAGGTTAAATCCGGATAGCCACCTTGTTTTAACTGTTTCAGCTTGGCCATATGCGCAGAGCCTGTTGCCACAACCAGTTTCCCTTTCAGGTCATGAAAAGATTTGGGTCGTGGTAAGCCCTTGCGGTAAACCAGCTGCTGAGACACTGAATAATAAGTCGGACTGGTATATGCACGGCCTAATCTTTCATCATTTTGAATCAAGCCTGCCACCAGAAGATCAGTTTTCTCATCATGTAAAGCATCAAACATATCATCAATATTATTGTGTATATTGACTGTCAGTCTGACACCAAGATAATTGGCAAAACGCTGCGCCAGCTCGTAATCGAAGCCACTCGAGCCTTCTTTACCCGTGGAATAGATGAGGGGGGAGTCCATTGTGCTGATACGCAGTTCTCCCCGTGCTTTGATTTGTGAGAGCTTTCCATGCTGATTGTTGTGCCAGGAAATATTTGGCCACAACGCAAGCGCTAGCAGCAGGGAAACAACGCCGATCACAAAATAATTAAATTTTAAATGTGTCAAAGAGTTGTTCTCAGTAGCGCTGTTTGCAATCATTAGTGTGTCGTTGACTGTATCAATACAGCTTGACAGCTTTGCCTGGCGCTAACTTGTTATCAATAATCGCTACGCAAACAATGTTCAGAATGGTACTGTACTATTCAGTATGCCCTTTGTCTGCACCCCAAACAAAAGAAGTCAGGTTATAAATCGCCTGTCATTCCTCTGCGTTAATCAGTTCATTACTCTATTAATATATTGATATTCAATGATTTTATGCAGTAAATCTATTAATATTTGCATCTCATCAATAATCAACGGTGATGATTATGCCATACTCTATTTTGAATTTTGCTGTTTAATGGCGTTTTTCTGAGCTAAAACCAGGAAAAAGGGCGTTTCTTGCTACCCAGAGGCAGGTTATTGGAAGGTAATAAATGATATTTTTATCATTCATTACATCAAGATAAGTAACAGCTTTGTTGCCGATTATTCGATATTTTGAATCTGTTCCCGTATTTGTTCGAGCAAGACCTTTAATTCAATTGCAGAATTTGTAATATCAGCATTGATTGATTTGGAGGCAATCGTGTTTGATTCACGATTTAATTCCTGGACGATAAAATCCAGTCGCCGTCCGATAGCTTCTTCCCTGCTTAACGTATTATGTACTTCCTGAACATGCACTTCCAGGCGATCGAGTTCTTCTGCGATGTCGAGGCGTTGAGCAGTAAATATTAACTCCTGCTCTACTCTGGCTGTGTCGCATTGAATCTGTGCTTCTTGCAGCCTGTGAAGTAGCTTTTCACGCTGCCAGAGCAAAATTTCAGGCAAATAAGCACGTATTTTAGCAAGCTCACCACTGATTATAATCAGACGTTGTTCAATCAACGCTTTCAGCACTGCCCCTTCAGTCTGGCGGGCGCTAATGAAGTTATCCAGTGCCCTTTCAAGTGAAAGTATCAGCTCGCCACTGATAACATCCAGATCCTGCTTTTGCGCAACCATGACACCGGGCCAGCGCAAAATATCCAGAGGATTTATTTCTGTGCCCAGACTTTCTCTTTTTATCCAATTGGCTGCTTTGATAAGCTCCTTTGCCAGCGAGGTGTTCAGGATGAGTACATGCTGTGCCTCAGTACTCAATTCAACACGCAGATTACATTCGACTCTACCACGTGTAATACGTGCACGCAGTTGATTACGTACTGTTGGCTCCAGGCTGCGAAAGGATTCTGGCAGGCGAATATCGCTTTCCAGATAGCGTTGATTAACAGAGCGCAGTTCCCAGATGGCGCTGCCCCATTCACGTTTAATTTCATGCCTGGCCCAGGCTGTCATGCTGCGGATCATCATTGTTCTCTGGTAGTAAAAAATAACAGGCTATTATAGCGTGGCTTCACCGGGCAGGATAGGCATCCTGTCATGGAGGCAGTATACTGTGGGCCAGTCATTTTGGTATCAAACTGGAGTAAATCATGCATCCTGTAAGCAGAGATGTAAAACAGGTTCGTCCCTTAACGTTGACACGAAATTATACAAAATATGCTGAAGGCTCAGTGTTAGTTGAATTTGGTGACACAAAGGTATTATGTACTGCCACAGTAGAAGAAGGCGTCCCCCGTTTTCTTAAAAATAAAGGCCAGGGGTGGATTACTGCTGAGTACAGTATGTTACCACGCGCCACTTACAGCCGGAATGCCCGTGAAGCGGCAACAGGAAAACAGGGCGGCCGCACCCTGGAGATTCAACGGCTTATTGCCCGATCATTGCGCGCTGCGGTAGATCTTAAAAAATTAGGAGAACTGACTGTCATACTGGATTGTGATGTCCTCCAGGCTGATGGTGGTACGCGCACTGCAGCGATTACCGGTGCCTGTGTTGCATTGGTTGATGCATTGGATAAATTGGCTGGTGATGGAAAACTCAAAATAAATCCACTGAAAGGACTGGTGGCTGCAGTGTCTGTAGGTATTGTAAACGGTGAAGCTATTTGTGATATGGAATATGCGCAGGATTCCATTGCAGAAATGGATATGAATGTTGTGATGATGGAAGATGGCAGAATGGTTGAAATACAGGGCACTGCAGAAGGTGAACCCTTCAATCAGGAAGAGTTACTGACACTTTTGTCTCTTGCACGCAGTGGAATTCAGACGATTTTTCAGGCGCAGCGAGCGGCATTAACCAGAGCAGGCCAGAAGGATGTTTTGTCACCTGGCAGCCATTGTGCCTCTTCTGGGGCCTGAGGAATAAAGCGGTGATTAACTGTGGTGTGTATCAATAAAGTATAACCTGTAAAAGCTGCTGACATATTATCGTGGAAGGCATTAATGAAAATTTATCAACGTGATTTTATTGAATTTGCGCTGGACAGACGCATTCTGTCATTTGGCCAGTTTACCCTAAAATCAGGGCGTATCAGTCCTTATTATTTTAATACCGGGTTGTTTAACACTGGACGTGATATTGCATTGCTGGGGCATTTTTATGCGATGGCGTTGATGGATGCTGATATTAATTTTGATGTATTGTTCGGGCCTGCTTATAAAGGTATCCCTATTGTAACGGCAACCGCTATGGCATTAGCTGAACGGTGCCGGCGCGATATTCCTTACTGTTTTAATCGCAAGGAAGCCAAAGATCACGGAGAGGGTGGAGTTATCGTCGGTAGCCCACTGCAGGGCAGGGTTGTGCTGGTAGATGATGTTATCACTGCGGGAACTGCAGTACGCGAAGCGATGGAGATTATCAAAGAAAATGCGGCGTCCCTGGCGGGAGTGATGATTGCGCTGGACAGGCAGGAGCGGAGTTATGGCTCCCTGTCTGCCATTGAGGCAATCGAGAGCAGCTGCCACTGTAAGGTGATGTCAATTATCACATTGACAGATTTATTTTCTTTCCTGAAAGATAAACCTGAAATGGCGGACAATCTGGTTGCAATGCAAACCTATCATCAGCGATATAGTATCTGCGTTTAACGCTGACCTTAGCCGATTTTCCTGAGATAACCATTCCCGAAGCGTCATATGGCATCATCGCTGCATTTGTTGATTGTTTGCGCAGAGCAGCAGCCGGTGTTGTATCCTGGCATTCCTTTTATGGTCACATTATGCGCTTATGTGCGTGCATCGGTTAATTACAACCGGAATGACCAAAACCACCCGTACCACGTTCACTCTGCGAAAAATCACTGACCATATTAAATTCTACCCGTACAACAGGAACAAAAACCATTTGTGCGATACGCTCTCCAGGCTCGATGTTGAACGCCGCCTTGCCTCTGTTCCAGACAGATATCATCAGTTGTCCCTGGTAATCTGAGTCAATTAAACCCACTAAATTCCCGAGGACTATACCATGATTATGGCCCAGTCCTGAACGTGGCAGAATGACAGCAGCCAGATTATCATCACCAATATGAATGGCGAGTCCTGTAGGAACCAGGGTGGTTTCACCTGGAGCTATGGTTAACGTGGTATCCAGGCAAGCGCGCAGATCGAGCCCTGCCGATCCTGATGTTGCATAAGCGGGTAATGGAAATTGTTTCCCGGCACGAGGATCAAGAATTTTAATGTCGATTTTTTGCATCATAAAGCACAATAATTTCATCCAGCAGGCGTTGACTGAGTAGTGATTTTTCACTGAGTGCTAACTGTTTCTCCCCAGTTGGCCATAAAAGATGCAATGCATTGGTATCACTACTGAAACCATGACCGGGAAGAGAGACATCATTGGCACAAATAAGGTCCAGCTTTTTTTGCACCATTTTTTGTCGCGCGTATTTTTTTACATGTTGTGTTTCTGCAGCGAAGCCAACAACAAAAGGACGATTTTCACGCATTGCAGCCACCTCAGCAACAATATCAGGATTTTTGATCATTCTGAAAGTGATTTCGTCATGCTGTTTTTTAATTTTTTCTTTACAGGGCTCTATTACGCGCCAGTCAGTGACTGCTGCGCATGAGATGAAAATATTTTTTTTTGTTGCAAGTTGTTGTTGCACAGCGTGTTGCATTTCAAGCGCATTGATAATGTTGATACGCGTAACATTATCAGGAGTGGGTAAAGTGACCGGTCCGGCAATTAACGTGACTTTTGCTCCCCGCCTGGCAGCCGCTTGTGCGATGGAAAAGCCCATTTTTCCCGAACTGTGATTGCTGATAAACCGTACCGGATCCAGGCTTTCCTGTGTTGGACCTGCGGTAATGAGGATTTCCAGAGCCAGCATATCCTGCAGAGGGGAAAAGAGGTCGTTTATTAAGGCAACGATTGTTGCCGGCTCCAGCATTCTACCCGGACCAGTATCACCACATGCCTGGCTACCGTTATCCGGTCCCCATAGCAGGATATTGCGATTTTGTAATAGCTGAATATTTGCCTGTGTGGCTGTTGCCAGGTACATTTGCTGATTCATTGCGGGAATAACTGCGATGGGTGCTGCAGTCGCAAGGCAAAGAGTCGTGAGTAAGTCATCTGCCATCCCTGCTGCAAGGCGAGCGAGAAAATCAGCAGTAGCGGGTGCCACGAGAAGCAAATCTGCCCATTTTCCAAGTTCAATGTGTCCCATTGCCGCTTCTGCAGTTAGATCAAACAGGTCGTCAGATACCGGGTGGCCTGATATTGCCTGTAAGGTCAGGGGGGTAATAAATGCTTTCGCTGCATCCGTCATTACTACACGTACTTCTGCACCCATATCGCGCAGGCGACGAACCAGATCAGGACATTTACAGGCGGCTATACCGCCACTGATACCAAGTACAATATGTTTACCAGAAAGTACCGTCATCATGATTGCCTGCATGGCATGAAATTTAATGAGCAGAATACTAGCATAATTTTTTATTCCTCAAGAGATCATAGACAGTTAGTGCCTGCCAGTAAAAATTTTGCGTAACATTTTACAGAATTGGAGACACAAAATCGTTTCGTGTTTCGCTATAGGCGATACTAGTCGACTGAATAATGACTGGAGAATGAATGAATGAGTGGATGGTATGGTAGGCTGGCTCCACGGGAAAAGCTTATGCTGCATGGCCCGGCAGCACTGGCTGATAGCGAATTACTGGCTATTTTTCTGCGTACGGGTTTACCAGGCCTTCATGTAATGCAAATGGCAGAAGATCTTATAGACGAATTTGGATCACTCTATAATTTAATGTCTGCAGATTACGAAACATTTTGTGCAAAAAAAGGATTGGGGGAATCAAAATATACTCAGTTACAGGCAGCTTCAGAGCTTGCAAGCCGCTTCTTTTCTACTCATCTGGCAGAAAAAAGTGCCATGCTTAACCCCGAAATTACGCAAAAATATTTGCAAAATCTGCTATCACATCGTGAACGTGAAGTTTTTTTAGTGATGTTTTTAGATAATCAGCATCGTGTTATTCGCTATGAAGAGATGTTCATGGGCACGATTAACAGTGTTGAAATTTATCCGCGGGAGATTGTACGTGAGGCGCTTAAGGTTAATGCTGCTGCGTTGATTTTAGCCCATAATCATCCTTCAGGCAGGGCTGAACCCAGTAATGCCGATCGCATGATTACCATGAAAATCATCAAAGCCTGTTCGCTGTTAGATATTTGTGTGCTGGATCATTTAGTGGTTGGTCGTGGTGAATACGTTTCTTTTGCTGAGCGTGGCTGGATTTAAATGGCATTTTTTAATCCTTTTAACGTCGTTAAGCGTACAGGACTTGAGCACTGGCGATGCAGCGCGTATACTTAGCCACTTTTGATTCTTATTTGCATGAAATGGGGTGTATGCTCCACTTACTAAAAGTGGCATCACAGCAGGATGGGCAGGGTTGTGAGGGATATACCCTAAACTCTCGAAAGAATCAGATTTTGTGAAATTTTATTTTTGGAGAAACACCATTATGTCCCGAGTCTGCCAGGTTACGGGTAAGCGCCCTATGAGTGGCCACAATCGTTCCCATGCCATGAATGCGACAAAACGTCGTTTTTTGCCTAACTTACATTTCCATTCTTTCTGGCTTGAAAAAGAAAATCGCTTTGTGAGATTGCGTGTATCAGCCAATGGAATGCGTTGTATTGATAAAAAAGGCATTGAGGTTGTTTTGGCCGAAATGCGTGCCCGTAACGAGAAGTATTGAGGAGTTTAAGCCATGGCTAAAAGTGTTCGTGAAAAAATTAAGCTGGTATCGTCTGCTGATACCGGTCACTTTTATACAACGACGAAAAATAAGCGCACTAAACCGGAGAAACTGGAATTAAAGAAATTTGATCCGGTAATTCGCCAGCATGTGTTGTATAAAGAAAGTAAAATCAAATAGCGTCTAACAGGCATGCATTAGCCTGGCATATTTAGCATATGATTACTCGTTAATTGATATTATCACTTTGATTTTGTTATATTTTTCAGATGCTAGCCTGTTGAAGTAAGATTTTATTCTCTTAACATGAGCTGCTGTATTTTCTTTGAAAATATAAGGTTAAGTAAGAGAATAGCGCTTTGATGGTCGTCACTCACTTACTTGATAGTGATGGCCTGCCTGAAGGCGGGTTAGCGTTTGTGAAAACGGATTCTGAAAAATACCAGAAATTCAGCCTGTTTTTTTACCTGCCCGGCTATCGCTTCTTTGACTGAAATAATTTGATATATCCTTTTGCTTTCATGATAGTTGCATACATCGCTATGTAGTCAGCAGGCTATTCGCGCTTTCGTAAAGCATCGTTTACGTGGAAGTCAGATAGCTGGAAAATTAAGTTGCTTATGCATTTGAAAACATCACTAATAGCGGTAAGTTTTTGCGTTTTTCATTCTTGCAATGGCAATTAATTATCGATGCCAGCGCTGACAGTATGCCCCTGCGTGCTATTTTCCTTGTTTCACCGTATTCGGCTGGAGTTTTACTCCCATCAGCCGGTCTGCGGATATTTTTTCAAACCCCTGCAGTTGTCATAAACCATCACTGGTATATATCACTAAGTAATAGCGCGCTGGTGAAAACTGGCTGGTCATTTTTGCTTTTTCGATATTTCCATGAGCTCTGCTTGATGTATGTGGCTGATTATACTTCCAGTCCATCATTACCTGAGAGAAAATTAAGTATAAAGCCACAGCAGGCAGGACGGTTGTTATTCCTGCGGGGCGGTGAAACCTGAGTTTCATCTCTCTGGCCTGTCATCATTATGATTCAGTGTGATAACCTGCCGGCTATAAATAACGCTAATCGCGCTGGCACAGAGTTGCCAGAGCAATAGCCTGAATAATATAGCTAATTGATTTTATTTAATAAAACAGTGTGTTGCCTGTTTTTTATCTGTGAGTAGCGTGGAGAAACTCTTGCCTGAATTACCTGAAATAGAAACCAGCCGTCGCGGGATAGCCCCTTATCTTGTCGGGCATACCATTATTGAGGCTATAGTCAGAAATTCCTGTTTGCGTTGGCCTGTTGCTGATGAAATCGCATCGCTTCGTGACCAGATTGTCGTGAGTGTGCAACGCCGTGCAAAATATTTGCTGGTTGAATTACACACTGGCTGGATTATTATTCATCTTGGCATGTCCGGTAGTCTGAAAATACTGTTAAAAGACAGCATAGTACAGAAACATGATCACATCGATTTGGTTATGAGCAACGGGAAAATATTGCGTTATTGTGATCCACGACGTTTTGGTTGCTGGTTATGGAGTGATGATATTAACAATACCCCTGTACTGGCACACTTAGGCTGTGAGCCGTTAGAAGGGGATTTTAATAGCCAATATTTGTTTGAAAAATCACGACATACCCGTACACACATTAAGCCCTGGTTAATGAACACTAAACTGGTGGTTGGTATTGGTAATATTTATGCCAGTGAATCGTTATTTGTTGCAGGTATTATGCCAGACAGACCCGCTAATTCATTAACGCTGACAGAAACAGAAAAACTAGTGACAGCCATCAAGGGCGTGCTATTGCATTCGATACAACAGGGAGGAACAACGTTACGTGATTTTTTACAGGCAGATGGAAAACCGGGTTATTTTAAGCAGGCGTTACATGTTTATGGTCGCGCAGGCCTGCCGTGCACCAGGTGTAGCGGAGTGATAGAAGTAATGAAACAGGGGCAGCGCAGTACCTTTTTTTGTCGCGTCTGTCAGCAGTAAACAACGATCAGACACGCTTTTTCAGTAATAATGCTGCCGTGACAGGTGGCGGTAGAAAAGCAGTAACGTCTCCACCATGAAATGCAACTTCTTTTACTAAGGATGAAGAAAGAAATGCCCATTTTTCTGAAGGTGTCAGAAAAACACTTTCCAGTTCTGGCATCAAGCGATGATTTATGCCTGACAGCTGCATTTCATATTCAAAATCAGCAAAAGAACGCAGGCCTCGTAGCAGGATCCTGGCATTCTGACTTTTGGCAAAATCAACCAGTAGTCCACTAAATCCCATTACCCTGACGTTTTTTAAATGTACAGTCGCTTTTTCAGCTAAGGAAACCCGTTCTTCCAGAGTAAAGAGTGGTTTTTTTATTCCATTGCTGGCGATAGCCAGAATGACATGTTCAAAGAGCGTTGATGCGCGTGTGACTAAGTCCAGATGGCCATTGGTGATGGGATCGAACGTGCCGGGGTAAATAGCATGAATAGTCATAGCATATTGTTGTGTTTTTGTTGATGAGTTAATGCCCATAGGGCGGTGTATTTATTAAAGGTATATTGCGCATTTACTATTGCCAGTAACAACCCCTGCTTTCCATCAAGAAAACCGGCCCGCAATAGCCAGGTTTTTAAAAAAGCCCCGGCGCAATGACTAAAAATAGAGAAATAGTAACAGGTTTTACTCTTCTGGTAATATTGCATTGCCCAGGCTTCGGCGTAACTGAGTTGCTTACGTTGAAAAGAACAGAAATCCCGGCAGGTCAGATGCAATAAATCACCATTAAGAGGAATGATTCTGGCTGACTCCGTCTGCAGAGATTCATGCACCAGGTCATCGTTGTAATGGTAACGATCTCTGGCGTACAGGCGCACAACAGTGTCAGGGTACCAGCCACTATGGCGCATAAATCGGCCTAAAAATAAATTTCGTCGCGTACAGCTGTAAACAGCATTATCATCGGGGGCAGCGATAACTTGTTCTACAGCAGCTCTTAATGTGGGTGTTACCCGTTCATCGGCGTCTATCATAAAAATGTAATCACCGGTAGCATACTGCTGTGCAAGCTGGCGTTGTCTGCCAAATCCCTGCCATGTAGTGCTGGTGTAAACCTTAGCTCCAGACTGCCGTGCAATTGCCTCGGTATCATCTGTGCTACCTGAATCAAGTACCAGAATTTCATCAGCAAAAGCGACTGAAGCAAGGCATTCTGGTAACAGAGTAGCTTCATTTTTTGTAATCATGACGACAGACAGGCGTTTTTTTGCACTCATTTAATGGCTCCGGGGAGGGAGATACGGAGCCAAAAGGTGTAACAGGCGCTGCATAGCCCCCTGGTTCTCACGCAGGACTTCGGCGGCCTGGCGTCCGTAGTGAAGTCGGCTTTTGTTATCGGTGAGTAGCATACTGACTTTTTCTACCAGCGATGGTGTATCCGTGACGGTAATAAGTCCCCCGGCTTGTTGCAGTTTGGCACAAATATTTTTAAAATTAAAAACATGGGGTCCCATTAATACTGGAACGCCGTGAGCAGCGGCTTCAAGTGGATTATGTCCGCCTGTTTCAACCAGACTGCCACCAACGAAAGCAATATCCGCAATGCCATATAACAACATGAGTTCCCCCATAGTGTCACCGATAACAACCTGTGTGCTGGCTGCAGGGGACTCGCCGCTACTACGCAAGATATAATTGAGTCCTGCTTTTTGCGTCAGTTCTTTTGCTTTGTTAAAGCGTTCCGGATGACGCGGAACAAGAATAAGCAATAAATCTGGATGAAGCGCTAAAAGTTGGCAATAAACATCCAGGATAATGATTTCCTCGCCCTCATGAGTACTGGTGGCAATAAACACAGGCCGGTTTGGGGCCCACTGGTGGCGTAAGGTAATAGCCCGTGCCGCCAGTTCCGGGGTTACCGAGATATCAAATTTAAGGCTACCTGTAATCACAAGCTGCGAACGTGCAAGGCCCAGCTCAAGAAAGCGTTGGCCATCTTCCCGATGTTGCGCCGCTATCAGCGTAATACCCTGCAGAATGTTACGCATAAAACCAGCAATTCTTTTATAGCGCATCGCTGAGCGTTCAGAAAGTCGCGCATTAGCGATGATTAAGGGTATCCGGCGTCGAAATAATGCAGTAATAAGGCCAGGCCATAATTCAGTTTCCATAATAATTACCAGGGTTGGCTTAACCTGATTAAGAAAACGATTTATTGCGCATGGCAGATCATAGGGAAGGTAAACATGCTGAACGTCTTTACCGAAAGCAGATTGTACTCGTTCAGAGCCTGTGGGTGTCATGGTCGTCACGGTAATCGGTAACGCAGGGTAACGATGGCGTAACGCTCTGACCAGAGGAACCGCAGCGAGAGTTTCACCAACAGAAACAGAGTGCAACAAAATACCACCTGCAATCACCTTACCATGGCAGAATCCATAACGTTCACTCCAGCGCTTACGATAAGCGGGAGCCTTGCGGCTGCGTAGTAATAAACGCAGCCAAATCAAAGGCTGAATAAGGTAAAGCAATAGCTGATATAGGCGTAGCAACATTCTGTTATCAGGTGTATTCATGTAGTTTTTTCCAGATGATAGCATAGCTGCTGGAAGATGCAGCTAAAGAACAGCGGGGAAATGGCAGTGATAATGACCATAACAGTGGTGTTTTAGCAGCAGATTCTGGTTAGCCGGCCACTCTTTACCAATAAAAGCGCGAATTTCCTATGGCAGTTGTAATCATTAACTTGAGAGATGATGTTTTAAAGTCAGGAGTAAAAACAATTATAATTTTATTGAGTTATCCTGCTGTTGTTATTGCATATCTAAGATAAAAATGCGAGTCGTATCACTATAGTTTACGTGTTCCATCGTTGCATGATGCTGATAATGACTGTAATTTTAGAATAATATTCTAAATATCTGTCTTTTCATATATATGTTCATCTTATTCAAATCTTATTAGCATTACTTACGTGATGTAATTAACCATCCCTCTGTTTTTGAGCATCGACTGTACTGGTATTACGATACGGTTCATTAAAGCAAGATTAATGAGAGCAATGATGAATAAAATTAAATTATTAGCGCAATATTACGTTGATCTAATGATGAAGCTAGGGTTGGTACAATTTTCTCTATTGCTGGCTTTTGTCTTGGTGTTTCTGGCCGTTGTAGTCCAGGTTGTGGTTACTCTTTTATTACGTGGCGAAATTAAAGGAATTGATCTTATTCATTCTATTTTTTTTGGTTTACTGATTACTCCCTGGTCTGTTTATTTTTTATCTATCGTTGTTGAACAACTGGAAGAATCACGCCAGCGGCTTTCGCGCCTGGTTGATAAGCTCGAAGTGATGCGTTATCGCGATCTGGAACTGAATCAGCAGCTACAAAAAAATATATCCCAGCTCAGCCATGAAATTGCTGATCGTGAAAAAGTAGAACAGGCACATCTTGAAGCTGTTTCTCAGCTGAAAAAAGAAATGAAGCACCGTGAGCGAACACAAATTGAGCTGGTGCAACAGTCTGCTTTACTGCGTTCATTTTTAGATGCTTCTCCTGATCTGGTTTACTATCGTAACGAAAAAAACGAATTTTCCGGATGCAATCGTGCTACGGAGCTGCTGACTGGTAAAAGTGAAAAGCAGCTGGTTGGTTTAACGCCTAAGGAAGTATTCAGTGCGGACATTGCAGAAAAAATAATAGAAACTGACGAAAAAGTTTTTCGTCATAATGTTTCCCTGACTTATGAACAGTGGTTTGTTTATCCAGATGGACGCAGGGCGTGTTTTGAACTGCTTAAAGTGCCGTTTTATGACAGTTTTGGCAAACGCCAGGGTTTGATGGGTTTTGGTCGTGATATTACTGAACGTAAACGCTACCAGGAGGCACTGGAGAATTCCAGCAGAGATAAGACCACATTTATTTCCACTATCAGTCATGAATTGCGCACCCCGCTGAATGGTATTGTCGGACTGAGTCGCATTCTGCTTGATACCCAACTCAATACTGAACAATTAAGTTATCTTAAAACTATTCATGTCAGTGCCATCACGCTGGGAAATATTTTCAATGATATCATTGAAATGGATAGGTTTGAACGACAAAAAGTTAAACTTGATAATCAAGATATTGATTTTATGGAGTTTATTGCTGATTTAGAAAACCAGTCAGGATTACTGGCTCAACCTAAGAATTTGAAGTTTTTTATGGAATTACAAGGTACATTGCCACAAAAGGTGACCCTGGATGGTACCCGATTACGGCAGATTTTATGGAATTTAATTGGTAATGCAGTGAAATTTACGCAGAAAGGGCAAATTGTTGTGCGTGTCAGGTATGAAATGCCTGAGCGCTTGCTATTTGAAGTTGAAGATTCAGGCGTGGGTATCCCGCAGGATGAGCAGGAAAAGATTTTTGCGATGTATTACCAGGTTTCAGACAGTTATGGTGAGCGTTCTGCAACAGGCACCGGTATTGGCCTGGCCGTTTCGAGGCGGCTTGCCCAGACTATGGGCGGAGATATTACTGTTAAAAGCACCGAGGGAAAAGGCTCCTGCTTTACCCTGTCGGTTACCGCTCCAGCTGTGCAGGACATAGAGAACAGCAACCCTGCTCATGACAGGCTACCTGCGTTACGTGTATTGCTGGTTGAGGATATTGAACTGAACGTAATTGTAGCACGTTCAGTGCTGGAGAAATTGGGACATAGTGTTGATGTCGCTATGAATGGGCATGACGCATTAGCCATGTTTCACCCTGACAGATTTGATTTAGTCTTACTGGATATCCAATTACCAGATATGACGGGTCTGGATATTGCGCGTCATATTCGTGAACGTTATAACAATAATGCATTACCGCTGCTGGTTGCGCTGACTGCAAATGTCTTAAAAGATAAAAAAGAATATCTGGATGCAGGAATGGATGATGTGTTGAGCAAACCGCTTTCGGTTCCTGCACTCAGGGCAGTCATTGAGCAGTTTTGTGCCCACCGATCCGCTCATGAAACGAAACAGTACACGAGTAGTGAGCTGCAGACTAAGCCATCATTGCTTGATACTGCAATGCTGGCGCAGTATATGGAATTAATTGGTCCCACACTGATGTATCAGAGTCTGACATTATTTGAACGGGAGATGCCAGGTTATCTCGCTCTCCTTGAGGCCAGTATGACAGCCAGAGACAGGAGCAGCATTACCAACGAAGCGCATAAAATTAAAGGGGCTACCGGTTCGATAGGGCTACTTCGTTTGCAGCAGTTAGCGCAGAAAATCCAGACGCCGTCTTTGCCTGCGTGGTGGGATAATGTACAAGGCTGGGTTGATGAATTAAAGCAGGAATGGCGTGTTGATGTAAAATTGCTACGTGAATGGATAGCTGATGCTGAAAAGGGCAGTATCAATCCTGGCAGGGAGGGGATGTTTCGTTAACGTATGCTGCCTGATGAAGACAGCATACAGTCTGCAGGGTGTGATTATGCGCTGAATAGTCTGTTATTTCGCATAAGTAAAAGCAGTAATAACACGTTTGACTCCGTTCACTTTACTGGCTACTTGTGCCGCAGATTGTCCTTCCTGCTCGGAAACTAACCCCAGGAGAAACACTTCGCCATTTTCAGTGACCACTTTGACATGTGACGACTTGACGGAATCGTTAGTCAGCAGCTGGGAACGTACCTTAGTAGTTATCCAGGTATCCGAGGAAACAGTAGTAAAGTCAATCGGAGTGCCTTTGCGTATTTCGTTATATATTGCCGTGACGTTCTCAACACCAGAAGCAATGTTTTTTGCACGTTTCACCAGCTCATCATCAGGGGACTGTCCAGTGAGCAGGACTTTCCCTTGATAGACCGTTGCCGTAATGCGCGCCTGGTTTTTCAATGCGGTATCATTACTTAATGTATTATTGACTCTGGCTTCTAATGTGCTGTCGTCAACCTGTGTTCCTACTGTCCGTGGATCGGTGGTTGTTTTTGTGGCAACTGCTGCACTGCCAACAATGAGTGCGCCAACACAGCCTTGTAATAATAACGCGCTAACTAACACGGGTATGGAATAAATCTTCATTTATTCTCCTTTTAATCACTTTCTTTATGGGGAAATAACGTGTTATCAATTAAATCACACAGGCAATTTACAGTAAGCAGGTGTATTTCCTGAATGCGAGCACTGTGATGGGAAGGGACGCGAATTTCAACGTCATGTTCACCCAGTAAACCAGCAAGCTCTCCACCATCATAGCCGGTCAGCGCAATAATTGTCATATCCCGGGTGACTGCGGCTTCAACGGCTTTCACAATATCACGACTGTTGCCATGAATGGAAACTGCCAGCAGTATGTCACCGGCACTACCCAGCGCTCGTACCTGTTTAGCATAGACTTCATCATGCGAATGATCATTCATAATTGCTGTCAGTACTACATTATCTGCATTTAAGGCAACCGCGGGTAAGCTTGGACGTTCAGTTTCAAAGCGATTTATCATACTGGCTGCAAAATGCTGGGTGTTTGTCGCAGAGAGGCCATTACCACAACAAAGGATTTTATTACCATTCAGTAGTGACTTTACAATAGCTGTGGCCGCCTGTGAGATGGTCTCTGTCAACGATTCGGCGGCGGCAATTTGAGTTTGAATACTTTCAGTAAAACAGATTCTTATTCTATCCAGCACGTTAAGTTAACCTATTATTAAAATTAAATTATTTTATCTATCATTGAGATAACAGTTTAGTGCAAACTAAAAGCATTGGTGAACCACTCCTGCTTATCACCGGTAATAGCAAAAACGTCAAAACGACAGGATGAGGTATCAAAACTCGCTCCCTGTTGTGCTAACCAGACGGCTGCAGTTTGCAGTAGCCGTTGTTTTTTTATGTACGTAATGCTTGCGGCCGCATCGCCAAAACTGGCATTACGACGGAAGCGCACTTCCACAAAGACCCAGGTCTCCTTATCACGCATAATAAGATCGATTTCACCACAACGTAACATCACATTAGCAGCAACAAAGACCAGCCCGTTATGTTCAAGATAGCGCCGGGCCAGAATTTCATAGCTGCTTCCAATATTTCTCTGGTTTAATCTGGTGATCATTTCAGCGTTGATTACCTTACCTTGTGTCCGTTATTGAAATATTCATCGGGTACAAACGATGAGCTGTGCTGACATTGTTATGATGTTACTGGAATAATCGTACCGTTACGATACTGTAGCCAGGATAATTTACGTTGAATGATGCAGCCGGGTGATACGCCCAATATTCCCGTTAATCCTGGTATGTGGAAAGCGGCGTGCTGTATGTTGGCAAAGTGCTCAGCTAAAATCCAGGCATCCATTCCCATGGCATACAGACGTATCAGCGAATAATCATTGTTCATTGCTACGGCTGCCTGTTGCCTTAATGTAGAGTTTGTGTCTGACATGAAGGGGATATCACTAAATTGTATGCCTTCCATTTCCAGGTAATAATCTGAACCGGTGCCGGCCTGGTGGCTTCGCGAGCTGGCGAACAATGCAGGCCTGTCATGATATTCGGAGGCCATATCAATCATCGGCTTAATTAAGCTCAGCTCATCCGGTGTTGCGACTATATACACCGCATCAATGTTGCCATTGACAGATGCAGGCGGCTGGTCAGCAGGGGTGAGAACGGGGATGCCGGCCATACGAATCCCTGTATTGTTGTTGATAGCCTGCTTCAGTTCACTGATGGAGCCAAAAGTTTGCTTCAGAACGGTCATGCCTCCCTGATTTTGCCATTGTTCAGTAAAAGCGCTGGCTATGCGGGTGCCGAATGTTCCTCTTGGGAGTAGCAGTAATGGAAGTTTCTTTTGCTGTTGCCAGATATGCTGAGCGGCATTGTGCGCTTCATCTTCAGGAGAAAGTGCAAAATAACAGATGCCGGGATGGCTGTTAACTGTTTCTGGTTGATTAAGTGCCAGGATACTGAGTGAAGTAGTGATATTGGCTAATTGTGCTACATCGGATTTTAGTAGTGGGCCGACAACCAGAGAGACGCCATCGCGCTGCGCTTTAGTTAATAAGGTATTTATGGGTTGTGTTGACGTATCATAAATTTTTATCTCAATATTAGCGGCAGGTTTGCTGATTGCCGTGCCCGGTATAGCGCTATCTGGAGACAGTGTTGCAGTGTTGTCGCTATTATCAGGAATATCAGCCGGTGGTAGCGCATCCATTGACAGGCCGTTCTTGGCAGCAATAAAACCCTGTTGAATGGCTTCTCCAAAGGCTTTTGCTGAACCGTTAAGTGGCAGTAATAAGCCAATAATTTTGCCAGACTCTTGTGCCGTACTAATCTGATTTAAGGGTGTTGGCAGTCTGCCTGCCACCGGATGTTGTGGATAGCGCGCCTGCCAGCTCTTGATTGCCGCTTTGAGTGAATCCGGATTCTGCCTGCTGTTCTGCCAGCTGTGGCCCAAATCCAGCCATCCCTCGAGGAGATGTTCATCAGCATCAATGGTGGTAGTTTTTAAATCTTGTGGAGAGAGTTGTGTTATGGCCTGCCATATTTTATCGATGTTTTCCTGCTCTTCTTTGCCGAGATTAATGGGTAGCAATTGCCAGGCAATATAAGCGCGGATTAATTCCACTGTTGGTTGGTTCTGATGCATGCTTATCTGCATGCGCCAGTAACGTACCTGCTGGTTGGTAGAAAGTGATGCTGGATGCAATGTCGCCATCCTGTCTCTGGCCGCTGCATCATTTGTTTGCGCCAGCTGTAGTTCTGCTTCCAGCAGCTGTTTTTCATGGGACTGGAAATTGTCCAGGTTTCGCGATAGCGTAGCCAGTTGTTCGGCGGCCTGATGATTATTACCTTCCAGTAAAAGTGCACGAATGGCAAGTAATTGCCAGTTGTCTCTGTCTTCGACTCTACTCTGTTGCCCCTGTTGTAAATAATAGTCGGAGCTGGCAATGGCATCATTGGGTATATTTACTGTGATTTTTTTCACTTTATTTGCGCAGCCCGTTAGTATCAACATGGTCAGAGTGACACAAAAGAGCCAAATGACTGTGTGGCGAGAGAATGTTAAAAAAAGCATGCTGTGTCCGGATGATTTGTTTTTAAACAGGTTAATGTTAAATCGACAATGTGGATGATACAAATGAATCAACATGACAAAACAGCAGTTTCTTCATCTACACTTTACCTGGTGCCTACACCCATAGGTAATTTGGGGGATATCACTCTGCGTGCGTTAGCAGTACTGCGAGAGGTTGATATCGTTGCGGCAGAAGATACACGCCACACAGGGTTGTTATTACAGCACTTTGCTATCAGTGCACGTTTATTTGCACTTCATGATCATAATGAACAGCAAAAAGCGGATGAATTACTAATACAGTTACAGGAAGGTAAAAGTATAGCACTGGTTTCTGATGCAGGAACGCCCCTCATTAATGATCCGGGGTATTATCTGGTACAGCGTTGCCGTGCAGCAGGCATTTGCGTTACTCCGTTGCCCGGTGCTTGTGCTGCTGTTGTTGCATTGTCAGCATCAGGTATTGCTGCAACGCGTTTCTGTTACGAAGGATTTCTTCCTGCCAAAACAAAAAGCCGTAAAGACAGCCTGCAGCAACTACGGGAAGAGCCGCGAACGATTATCTTTTATGAATCCACGCACAGATTACTGGACAGTTTGCAGGATATGGTGGCTGTATTCGGCCCTTTGCGTTATGTCGTTCTGGCACGTGAATTGACCAAAATATGGGAATCTATATATGGAGCACCTGTGGGTGAACTACTGGCATGGGTGCAGGAAGACGAAAAACGCTGCCGGGGTGAGATGGTATTGATAGTGGAAGGCTATAAAGCGCCCCGTGAAGATATCTTACCTGCCGCGGTATTGCATACTCTGGTTTTATTGCAACAAGAACTGCCATTAAAAAAAGCCGCTGCATTGACAGCACAAATTCATCATGTGAAAAAAAATGCCCTCTATCGCCACCTGTTAGCACAACGAAAGAATGACATTCCTGCCTGATATCATTATAATCGCCCCCTGAAGTTGACCAGACAGTCGCTGCTGCGTTGTTGTCCTTTTTAAGGGCTGGCGCAGGAGAGGAAAGTCCGGGCTCCATAGGGCAGGGTGCCAGGTAATGCCTGGGAGGCGCAAGCCTACGACAAGTGCAACAGAGAACAAACCGCCGATGGCTCATGAAAGTGAGATCAGGTAAGGGTGAAACGGTGTGGTAAGAGCACACCGCACAACTGGTAACAGCATGTGGCAGGGTAAACTCCACCCGGAGCAAGGCCAAATAGGGGTTCACATGGTATGGCCCGTACTGAACCCGGGTAGGCTGCTTGAGCCAGTACGCGAGTGCTGGCCTAGAGGAATGGCTGTCCACGACAGAACCCGGCTTATCGGTCAACTTTCTTCTTGCGTTTATTTTTAGTTAAAAAAACAGTTTCTGTATCCGCTGCAAAAGCAGTCATCTGCTGCTTTTGCCTGTCAAGGCGGTGTTGTCAGCGCGGTATTTTTGTCTGCTGATTAAATTTTTAGTCTTTCTCTGGCAGCCTCGGCAGCATTAAGGGCCATTTTATCAATATCGTGGCGCTGTAGCATGGCTGCTTTCATTCTGTCTGGGCCCGCCAGCTCCGGTGAGCCTACATTAAATGGTGGTTTGGGCGTGTATTCAATCACCAGTTCAACTGATTCAGCGATTTCCCTGCCCTGTAATTTTTCCAGTAATGTCAGACCAAAATCGATACCTGCCGTCACACCACCACCGGTTATACGATTTCTGTCAATGACTACACGCTCTTCAGTATTGATGGCTCCCATAAGTGGTAATAAATGCCTTACTCCCCAGTGTGATGTTGCTTTGTAGCCATTTAATAATCCAGCGCCCGCGAGTACCAGAGAGCCGGTACAGACGCTGGTGACCCAGCGTGCCTTTTTTCCTGTTTTTTGTACAAAATCTAACACCAGCGGGTCGTTCATGCAGGCGATGCTGCCCATGAGGCCACCCGGAATTAACAATACATCGGGAGCATGTGTGTATTCATTAAAAGTGGCGGTTGCCGTAAGTGGGATGGCGAGATCAGTGCTAACGGCAGCCCTGTCTTTCCATACCAGATCAATGTTGCAGCCCGCCTCATTGAACACCATTTGTGGGCCGATCATATCCAGCATAACCATTTGTGGATAAATCAATATAGCGATGTTATGCCTGACAGAGGGAGCCTTTGTTTCCGTGCGTGTTTTATTGTCTCTGGTGTGTGTAATCGTATTTATCGTTTTGTCGGTACCAGCAAAAGCAGGTAAGAGCGTTAAGGTACTTAATGCGGCAGCATGTTTTAACATATCACGACGTTGTTGGGAGTGCTGTTTATTGTTATCTTTCATGATCTTGACTCACAGGGATTATCATCGTTTAAACACAGTCCATTGATTGCTGGTTTATTGCGCGTTTAATGCAAAAAATCGCATCAGCATGCCACTTATGCAGCATCGTTACTGTTGTGTCTGTAAGTTGAGGGTGTGGGCGCTATTTACTGGTATATAACCACGTTTTATTTCTACAATTTGATTGAATACCCTCATTAAGGGAATCAGATGACCGCTGGTCATATTTCTCAGATATTTACCGTCGTCTTTTAGCTGTTTTATGGCAAGGCTGGTGAGTTTACGGTTCATAATACTATTGGCACTGATATTCGTTTCACTTAGCTGTTGCATGGCAGCAACAGTGAAGTGGTCTGTCTGCAGAGCCGCATTAATTTCTGGCTCGCCGTTGATTTTTATCAATTTTTTCGCGGTATAATGCAGTGCTTTTTCGATACTGTTATCAGATAGCGTTAATTGGCTGTCAGCCAGATTTTTCATGACGCGTTCATTCAGGTTTTCTTGTGTTTTCTCCATGTCGTTAGCGAAAAAATTCATCCCATAATCCTGCTCAAATAGTGTTTTCATCAGTTTTAAATCGCCTGCTAACAGGGTCGTATGTTGTATTCTGAAACGACTCTCTTTGTGGGCAATAAGCCTGTTGATTTCATTGCTAACCTCTGCACGCAGGTTTTCTGCTGTCACAGCGGTGTGATTTTTACGGGCTTTAATCAGCGCTTTGTCAATAATTGAATGCAGTTTTGATTCAGCCACCAGTTTTTGTTGTTTATCCAATTCCTCTGTTGTTGCCTGCATTGCGTTTTGTAGTGCACGCTGTGGGTCAATCTCAGCAGCGGCACGGATGATTTTATGTTGCACAAACGCGGTTGCTTTGGTGCGTGCAGCATCAGAAGCATCTGCGCCCAGTAGCCGGCTTTCTTTGTTTTTGTAAATGATTCTGCTGGCGGCCATGCCAACGGTCAGTGGTACACCAGCTGCAGCCAGTACAGCGGCGATTGCCGGGGCTGCTGCTGCGGTGACCACGCCAGCGGATATCAATAATGTGATGAGGGTATAACTGGCCATGAATGACTGCCCGACTGCAGTACCTGATCCATATAACGTGGAATGCCATCTGTTACAATGGCGCTTTTCTTTCAGCAGCTCCTGAGACATGGTAACGGCCTGAGGCAATAAAGCGAGTTCAGGAAAAACACCGCTATCATAAAGCTGCTGGAATTCATGCAACACTTCACTGTCTTTTTTCATGTTGTTATCATGTCTGATGCCTGCTGTTGCACAGCCGGCACCGTAAATGGCCATCACGATTTGGGCAAGTAGAAATACCGGCATTCCGGTCGCGCTGATGCAGCCACTGATTGGTACTATTTTGCCAGCTGCTATTGCCGCACTGACTGTAGCGGAGTGTAATTCAATCAATTTTGTGATGGATTGAGCACATAACATTACCATTCCCACGGTCATGCTCATCATGGCGTAAGCACCCAATGGACTCATGTTACGATCGATTAGTTCAGCAGCAAGTATATTCATGTCCTGACCGAACTGTTCCACCATGTGTACCAGCTGGACATCCTTTTCAAACCTGTCTCTGTGTGTTTCGAGCAGTTGTAAGAACGCCTGACACTTTCTGGTCACTTTGCTGGAAAGTTGAATCAGTTGCAGTCCTGATTCACAATCATCAAATGTCATTGAAATATCATCGGATTCTGTGGCAATTCCATGGCGTTCCAATAGCTTCTCAATTTCAGTGCAGTGTCTGAGCATTTTTTCCAGCATTTGTGGAATGCGCTCATGAAAGCGTTCACGCATTTCAATAACAGCACCTTCTGCGCCTAAAGCAACAAACGGTGTCCCGACGCCAACAACCGTTAAAGACAGGATGGCTTGTCCTGTAGGCGATAATAGCAGCCCCACCGGAAGCGTGGCTTCGTCAATGCCATCAACAGAACGAAAGGTATTTCTGATGGTATTACAAATTTTTCTTATCAGATTGAAAAATGCATTCGATCCAGGCGTGGTATTGATGGATGTTTTTCCAGCTTTGTGCGTCAGATTGACAGCGAGGTTCTTCTGGTTATCTGTAAGAGTAAAAGCAGTACGTTGTAGATTAATGGCCATAAACTGTTTCTTAATTTTTTTTAAAATAAGAATGATAACGATACTCATTAACAAATCAATCATTATGGCGATAGTTTAGTTAAATTTTTTTAACTAGTTGATATTTCATTGTTATTTTTGTAAAGAGGGCATGGCATGCATGATGTTGAGGCGCGCTGGCCTTGAGGGTAAAGAAGGCCGGGCAAAAAACAGTACCATCTATAGATGGTACTCAACAGAATTCATTTTTTATCAGTACGGCTGGCGCCTTTTTTTTTCCAGAGAACGTAAAGAGAAGCGAATAATCCGGTCACGAGTAATGCTAATGGTAATAATATCAACACGAACATCAGTTCATCTTCATATTTCAGAAACACGGGTGTTTTTCCCAGTGCAAAACCAATAGAGATTAAAATCAATACCCAGAGGAACCCGCTTGCCCAGTTAAAAAATTGAAAGCGCGCATTATTGAGGCCAGAAAGACCGGCAATGGTGGGTAAAAGAGTACGAATGAATGCCAGAAAACGCCCTATCAGCAGTGCAGATAAGCCGTGACGATGAAACAGCTGATGTGCACGCTCATGATAATGAGCAGGGAGGTGAGCAAGCCAGCCCTGTACCAGTTGGGTATTACCCAGGAGTCTCCCCTGTATATAGCTCATCCAGCATCCGAGGCTTGCTGCGACAGTCAGAATAACCAGTGTTACAGGAAAGCTCAGGGCATCTTTGGAGATAAGAACACCCACCAGAACCAACAGGCTGTCTCCTGGTAAAAATGCTGCCGGTAACAGACCGTTTTCTAAAAACAGTATCGTAAATAACAGGATATAGATTGTCCAAACCAGAGAAGGGTTGGACAGAGTTTCATAATCCTGTTGCCATAACGCATATAAGAGTTGCTGGATAATCTCCATCCGATTTGTCCTGAAGTCACTGTGTTGTTCTTTAATTAGGCATTAAGAAAAACGCACTGTAAGGTACATCAGTATGTGATTACAACTGAAAAACAGGAAAGATTCACTTTTTTCTTCATGGTGATACAGTAAGTGTGACAGATTTTTTTAGGTTATCATTACCTTATTCTTTATTTATAAAAGCCTGTTTCTTAATTTTAGCCAGGTTGTGACAGATAACCAGTCGATATACGCTGCGGTCGCGATAATGCTACAAAATCACCATGTCGCCACTGATAGACCTTGTATGCAAACATTTCCTTTGCTGGCTCATCGTTACCAGCGGCTTTTCATTAAAAAAACAGCATTTTGCTGGCTGAAATGAAAGAAAATGCATGCAGTGGGTATGCTTAGCCAGCCTTATTGTTACGTTCATGACACATTGTGATGTGCTAAGAATGAGTTAAATATGCATTGCAAGATAGGTGCCCTGCTTGATGGCCCGAAAGGCATCCAGCTTAAGGGCGGTATCTGCGCCGCCAATCAAGTGTACGGTTTTTTTCAGTGCAACCAGTGGGTCGTACAGTTCCCTGCGTGCTTCCTGCCCGGCACAGATAATGATAGTGTCTGCTGGCAGGCAGCTTTTCTGCGCATTACGACTGATATGTAACCCCTTATCGTCGATGGCTTCATAGCTGACACCATTTAACAGGTTAACGCCACGCAGGGTGAGACTGCTCTTATGGATCCAGCCGGTAGTTTTACCCAGTTCTTCCCCCATTTTGCTGGTTTTACGCTGTAGCAAAAATAGCTGGCGCGTAGCAGGCGCCATTCTGGCACCCTGTGGTGACAGGCCACCACGGTGTGCTAATGTCTGATCGATACCCCATTCAACATTAAACTGAACAGTATCAAGGCGGGGAGATGGGACTGTATGGCTCAGATACTCTGCCATATCAAAGCCAATACCGCCGGCACCGATTATGGCTACACACTGGCCGACTGGTTTTTTATCATGTAATACATCCAGGTACGTTAACACTTTTGGATGTGTGATTCCCTTAATCTCCGGTATCCGTGGCTTGATGCCAGAGGCAAGAATGATTTCATCAAACGCGGCGAGCTCTGTGGCATCAACGGTTTTATTCAACATCAGCGTGACCTGATGCAGTGCCAGCTGCCTGTTAAAATAGCGTAGCGTTTCATGGAATTCTTCCTTACCCGGAATCTGGCGTGCGAGCGTAAACTGCCCGCCAATTTCATCAGCTTCATCAAATAAGGTAACCTGGTGACCCCGGCTGGCTGCGGTAATGGCAAATGCCAGGCCTGCAGGGCCTGCACCCACCACCGCCAGAGACCTGGCATTTTTTGCCATTTTTACCGGCATTTCACTTTCATGGCAGGCACGTGGATTGACGAGACAGGAAGCAGTTTCGTGTTTAAATACCTTGTCCAGACAGGCCTGATTACAGCCAATGCAGGTATTAATTTCATCTGCCCTGCCTTCAAATGCTTTTTTCACAAAAGCGGGATCAGCTAAAAAGGGTCTGGCCATGGAGATAATATCGGCATGTCCCTGTGCCAGCACCTGTTCAGCCACAGCCGGATCGTTGATGCGATTTGTGGTTATCAGAGGAATAGTGACTTTACCCATCAGGTTAGCGGTGACCCAGCTGAATGCTGCGCGCGGTACCCGGGTTGCTATTGTCGGAATGCGTGCTTCATGCCAGCCTATTCCTGTATTAATAAGCGTGGCTCCTGCCTGTTCAATGGCGCAGGCCAGCTGCTCTATTTCCTGCCAGTCAGATCCCTCATGCACCAGATCCAGCATGGATAATCGATAAATGACAATAAATGCGCTACCTGTGGCCTGACGTACTGCGCGCACAATATCAACAGGAAAGCGCATTCTGTGGGCAAAGCTTCCTCCCCATGCATCTGTTCGTTGATTGGTGCGGGTAGTGAGAAACTGGTTAATCAGATAGCCTTCAGAGCCCATAATTTCAACACCATCATAACCGGCCTGCTGTGCCAGCGCAGCACAATGGGCAAAATCAGCAATGGTTTGTTCAATCTCGCTGTGTGACATGGCGCGCGGGGAGAAGGGATTGATAACTGCCTGCAAGGCTGAAGGTGCCAGTGGTTCTGGCTGATAGCTGTAGCGCCCGGCGTGAAGAATTTGCAACGCTATCCTGCTGCCTGCCTGGTGCACGGCATCAGTGATAATACGGTGCCAGCCGATTTCTTGTGTATCAGTTAATGACAGATCCCCCTGAGTTAACACACCTTTTTGGTTGGGAGCCACACCACCGGTGACAATCAGCCCGACACCTGCTGCTGCGCGTTCTGTGTAAAACGCAGCGAGGCGCTGTGGACCTTCGGGTAGCGCCTCGAGACCGGTATGCATCGATCCCATCATAATGCGATTTTTTAGTGTGATAAAACCCAGATCCAGTGGTGCAAATAAATGCGGGTAAGCGGTCATTCTGGCTCCAGTGAAGGTAATCTCATGAAATTCTATAAGCAGTAATATAACTTTTTATTAACATAATCTTCCATAATTATCTTTGTCAGAGGCTGAAAATACGTCGGTCAGATCTGGTTTTTATTGCATGAAGATCAAGGAATTAAGTGAAGTTCAGTGATGTTTTTTGCGGGGTTGTTGATAACAGGATGCTGGCGGAAACAGGGCGTTATCCTTAATAGATAAAGCTATGTTATTATTGCAGTCAATTAAATCAATAGTATTGCAGCATTAACATGGATACGAGAACGGTATGAATTTATTTGCATACCGGATAATCATAAAGAACGGGTGCCATGTTTTCTTAGTTAAGAAAATGACAGCATATTCTCATCCTGAACGTGGGTTAATTTTTTGATGCATTGTGATACCAGCCTTTGTTTATCGTAACCACTGTCAATCATTTTTCTTATTATATCAGCGTCACTAATGCCATTTAGTACGTATTTATGTATGTAATTGACAACATGAGTTTCATCTGTAGACAGGCTCATGGTACGTAGTCGTTCAATAGTATGCAGAATATTTTCACTGAGAATGACTGTCTCAAAAGTATTATTGTTGATAATTTCTGCATCTAAGCCATAGCGGTTTGCACGAAATTTATTTGCTGCATAAATTGCACGATAATCCCCAGTGACGGTATTTTTTTGCTGTAATAACATTCTTACAATCACATGTGCATAGCCTGCTAACATGGCAGCATGATAAAGGTGCAGTGGCGTATCACAGACTCTTATTTCTATGGTACCAAACTGCGGCTGTGGCCTGATATCCCAGTACAGATCTTTAATACTGTTTATGGCCCCTGATGAAGTCACTTTGTGAAAAAAATCTTCAAATTCATGCCAGGAATAAATTTCTTCGAAGCTGCCATAGTTAGGCATTGACTCTAACGAACTGAACCTTGAGCTTGAAAATTGGGTATCTTCTTCGCGATAATACGGTGATGAAGCACTTAATGCGATAAAGTGCGGGATGTACTGTCGCAATGCATGGCATAAATAGATGGCATCATCACCGGTTTTAACACCAATGTGAATATGCTGACCAAACACGCAGCCTGCTTTTGATAAGTAGCCAAAATAGGCTGCTATATTTTGATATCTTTTTTTATCGGTAATGGACATATCTTTCCAGTCACTACTGTAATGGCGTCCTCCTCCGCACAGTTCTGTATCATAGGTTATTGCAGTAGCACGTACTTTTTCCACCAGCTGTACTAATTCCTGGAAAATAGACACAGCAGAAAGCTGAGGGCTTGAATTCAATTCAATCATGGAGGTAGTGAGTTCCTGCTTGACACGCTGCCTGTCATTAACCTGCTGTACAATTACTTCTGATTGATCTGATAAATCAAAATTTGTCAGATTGATAAGTTGAAGTTCTACTTCAGCGCCTATTGACATAGTGTTTGAAGGATTAAAAATTATTTTGTCCATAAATAACTCCATCAGCCATATTATCTGTCAGATGATTTATACCTCTTATTAATAAGAGGTTATTTCATTATAAGAATGCGGGAATAAGTGATTGCAGTCAGCACTATATCGCTTACGCTATATACTCCTCAATACCATGATAGCAAGGACTATAGTAATAATTCCCAACACAATACCGGGATAATAATTCCAGCCATGGCTATACGGCCATACAGGGAGAGAAAGAATAGATCCAATAATAAAAATAAGTAACAGAATTTTTATAATACTCAGCATGAATTTTCCTCATTGATAAAAAGCGTTACGTTTTTACTAAACGTTTTTCATAGAAAAAAAGAATGGGCTAAATAAATTACGTGTTGTTGTTATGATTTATTTTTTGATAAGACGATTAATTAGTAAAGAAAATTTATTTTTATTTTCGTCATTTATTATTATATTGTTTATTTCCTGATTTTTATCAAGATGACTTCTGGTCCTGTCAGACCTTACATATCCCTGCCATTGTTTATTAACAGTAGCATAATAAATTTCCCTGTCATATTCTGATTCTGGTAGTGTGTTTTTAACGTTGTCCAATACTTCTTTTTTAGAATAAGTCATAAACACCTCCTTCTTTTTTATGAAGAGAAGTTATTGCTTAGCATTCATTTAAAATTATATTATTAATTACTAATTAATTTTAAAAACTAATTCTGGCATTACCGTTATAATAATTTGGTTAATTTTAAAAATGAATTTGTTTCTTAGATGTTTTATTTTCTCCTTGCGTTATTAACATTGAATCATAATTGTTTTTTATATGAGATATGTATCACAATTAATAAACAACGTAACAGATATAAAAGCATAAAGCAACCCAATAAAAGTGATCCTTTCGTCATTTTTATAACAACAGTAAATTTATATTCTTGATGTAACGGACTTAATTTAATAAATATGAATAGAATTTGCCGGGTAACAATTTATCCTGTGTAATCTTTAATTATTTTTATAACTGGTTAATCTTATTTGAAAAAATAAAAGTATTTTTAGTTAATGATGACCATACAGGAATAAAAATTAATGTACTTTTAGGGCTTTTGCTGCTCTGTTGCTCGGCAGCATCGGTGCTGGCGTTATTGTGCGCATTTATCAGTGTATAAATTTCTCCTTGTAGAGCAGGTGCTCATGGGCGGTATGCAGGGGACGGCAGTGCTGCGGATAGCGTGACAATATCAGGCAGCATGACTGTCAGGTGCGCAGATTCAGCAGCGGTATTAATCTGGGCATCAGCCACTGACATGACTGAAATGGCGTCAGTCAGCAGGATGCTTTCCACTCTGTTATCCTCATGCAGATAATAATTCCTGATTTTCAGGCTGCCAGTCGCAGACCAGGTTAGCAAATGATCGCTACCCGCCCTGCTTTGTTGCAGTTCGGCCTGATTGACTCCGGTAAGCTCCAGGGTATCCCTGCCATTACTGTCTGCAATGACATTATGTCCGCTACCCGCATCAATGCGGTAAATGTCGTCGCCTGTGCTGTCTGAGATGACATTCCTCGTACTGCCGCTTTCAAACCGATAAATGTCATTGCCACGGGCATCATGCAGCGTTTTATTATCTGCGTGGAATATATGCACATCATCATGGTTACTGCCATACCAGCGGTGTGCGTGCATGCTGTAATCCTGGGTAAGCAGCCAGTCTGTCGCAGTGCGCATATCCAGCGTAAGCGGGCCCGTGGTGGCATAGAGTGTGCGTCTGTTGGTACTTCGGTTAGCAGCCTGTTGCAGTTGCCAGCTCGCAAGCCAGGCATTGTGATGCTCATCCATATCCAGTATGCAAAGGTTGCCGCTGATATCACGCACATTAAGGTGGCGATAATCTGGAGTGACGAAAAAGTTTACGATAAGAAAGCGTCGTTCGTCGGTAGCCTGTTCACTGATTACCAGGTTGTTACCCTGCCTTTTCAGCCTGCTGTTTTTCGCAATCCAGGGAAGCTGCAGTTCATCCTGCATGCCATCAGTAGCATAATTATCAATAATGGTTTCCCTGGTTTTGCCATCCCAGTGGTAGCTGTCTCGGCCCTCACTGACCTTCATCCAGAAGGCACATAATATATCCCCCTTATCGTTGCCCTGTGGCCGGTTAGTGTAGGGTGTATCTGTCAGTGTCAGATGCATAAAATCAGCCAGTATCACTGTACTGCTGGCAAAACCCTGGCCATATATTCTTATCTTGCCACGGTTATCGACAGGATCTTTTTTCTGCTGATAAACTTCGATATGTTGTGCCGGTTGATCCCGGGTCAATTCACTCCAGTTGCGGTGATGGGTGGCATTCCAGGTGACGTTGACACTGTGCCAGTCTGATAGTGCCCGGTTATCAGGCAGACGGGGCAACGAAAGACTTACCCCGTCTGACGTATGCAGTACGAAGCCACCCGGTACAGTGAGTGCGTTTTCTCTATCCTGCAGGGCAACCGTATTGTTGTACAGATTGCCGAGGCGTAGTGTTTTATGTGTACCATTGTTATGCCGCAGGCGGATAAGCAGGTCATTACCCGCGCGCTGTGGGCGCTGCATCTGTTCTGCGCGGTAGCCCAGAAAGATCTGGCTGATTTTTTCAGGGTTACTGCCTGCTTTGAGGATAACCTCGGTATCAGCATCGTGTTCACAGTGCAGAATCTGCCAGACAGATCCATTGACAGCAGTACCGCGTGACAGCGTCAGTTCGTTATCTCCATCGCCTCCATCAAGATAATCTTCTTCACATTCGCAGTGAGCGCTGTCTTTTTCCTGCTCCATCATCAGTGTGTTATCATAATTACTGGCGTGCACACCGCTTAGCCAGTTATTTTCTTCATTGCCCGTGAGGTAATCACGGCTGTTTTTGTGTCCCTGGATATGTTCAATATTCAGTAAAGCGATGCCATCTGAAGACAGGCTGCTGCTGCTGTCATCAACCAGCCCGAAATACGGCTGCCTGCTGGATTTTTCTGTGGTGATTTGGCCGGCGTTGCCAGCCTTGCCAAGAAAAACACGGTGGCTTTCATCACGACTGCCGGCGGCGATAATCAATGTATCCTGCCCCTGCTGACCATCAAGCACGGAACCGCTGCTGTCCCTGACCGCTCGCGCTAGCCAGAAGATATCATCGCTGGTCCCGGTTTCATGCCGCTGTTTACCTGTTTCTGCTACCCTGATGATATAACGCCAGTCTGATGTGTTGCTGAGTGCACGGAAGCTGTCGTCACCATTGCCCAGCATGACTTGTGCAACCCGATCACGGGTAAAAATATGCTCGTACAGTGCATTACTGCTATCCATGGACACAAGGGTAGTACTGCCTTTTTTAAACCCGATAATGCGATGTCCGGCAAGCCCCAGCCACCCGCTATCACGCCAGACAGAAAAGGCATCTGTAATAAAAGTGCCAAATTGTCCCTGCGTTTGTGCGTGAGCAACCGTTGCACGTGTACTCCGATTATCGTCATGTACCACCACGAGGTCTGAACGTCCGTCCCTGTCCATATCGTGCAGTAAAACAGCCACATTTTTTTGTTGCAGTAACTGTGCATTGATGCTGTTCGGCGTTCCCGCCAGTACAGTGAATTTTTTTCTGCGATCGTGACTGCCGAGTAGAGTATGTACTGTCCCGTCAGCGGCAATAGCAACCAGATCAGCATAGCTGTCTTTGTTCTGCCGGCCTGACAGCACATAACGCCATGATTTATCGGCAAGGGCGGTAGTGTGGAAGGAAAAAAAAGACCACGATATCTTCTGTTGTGTCTCCCAGCCACCATAACAGATGCTGATGCCATCACTATGTATCAGTAGTAGATCATCAAAACCATCACCATCAATATCAGCGAGCAGGGGGGCGGCAGTCAGTGCGTCTGCATTGCGTGCACTGAATCCGTCATAGTTTTGCTGTCTGCTGACTATCGCTGCTGCTTTTTGTCTGCGCAGATAATCACCGCCCTCAGAATGTACGCCAGAGATCCAGTGAGACTCGCGTGTACGGCCATTGAACAGCGCCAGTACCGTCATGCTGTCTTTTTGTGGATCGAGCAGCAGTATTTCATCTCGGTTATCACCGAAAAGATTACCGCTCAATATCCAGCGTGGCAGTCTGCCTGTTTGTGCCGCTACCCGATGTTTCACTGCTCCTTTATCATCGAATATGCGTATAAAAGTGCCGTCAAATGAAGCCAGCTGCTCGCTGTGACTACCATTAACATCAAACAACAGCGCCTGCTGAGCCGGCATGGCTCCTTTAGGCGGGTCAGCGAGTTTGCGCCGCCGTGTGCGCAACAGGCGCATTTTTTCTGATGCAAGCGGGATCCCGTCACTGCTGAACTGTCCGTTATTCAGATCAATTTCATCACGACTATTGTCCACTGAGGGTGAAGTGGTCGGTGTGGCAAAAAGGCGTGTGGCAGCCAGTACCAGCTGAGCAAACCAGCTGCTCTGAATGGTATGATAAATGGCCTGTGTTTCTTCTCCCGACAGCTTATGGCCGGGTTCAATGCTGCCAGGAGTGAAATAAACGGCGTCAAGAGATTTTTCCTGTAATACCGTACGGGCCTGTTCCAGCTGTAACCGGCTCAATTCAGCCCGTGCTCTGTTTGCTTCGAAAGAAATTTTTAGCGTATCGGGCAGAATACCCAGAGGTAACAGGAGCACCATAGCCGCTTGTGCAGGGCTCAGCGTCAGATAGCGGTTAATATTTTCATAATGGCGAAACGTGGTGTAACCCATACCTGCAGCTAGCAACAGCATGCTAAGTGGTAGGGCAGCAGGGCCGGTGAAAATCGCTGCAGTACCTGCCAGCGACAGGGCAAAGCTGGCGTGCAGATCCATGCGTTTTTGCGGATCTTCTTCTTGCTCCAGTGTCATTGCTGTATGCAGTGCTTCATAAATACCGAGACCGGTACCCAGAGCGAGGAAAGTACCATTCATGCCCATGGAAAAAGCACGCAGTCCCTTCAGGATTGCATCAGTTACCGCATCAGCATGCAACAGGGAGCCTGCTGCAAGTAATCGGCCTGCGTTTGTCGATAATTGTTTTGCCTGGTTTATCAGCCACGGCATCTGCAGATTAAGAGTCTGAGTTTGTCTGCCTGTGAATGCCAGCAGATGCTGTGTTGCTTCATTACCAAGCGTGGTTGCCAGTGTTGTGATGAGAATGTTGTGTTGTGTTTCCAGCAGACTTTTCTGCTGAGGTGTCAGCCCCTGGCTGAACTGACTGGTGAGTAGCTCTTTTATGGCAGACAGCACACCCAGTATCTGCAGGGTACGTGACAGGGGGGTAAACAATCCACGGGTAACGGTATTGCTATCGCTATCGGCAGGCATCGTCATCGTGCTGCCAGATGTTGTTTTTTTGGCTGCAACGATTATTGCAGAATGCAGGGGTGTTTTGCTGTCTGTATTCGCGGGAGAGGAGAAAATGCGTTGCATTTCATCGTTCAGCAATAGCGCCTGTAGCTGAAAGAACTGGCGTGTGAGACGGCCCGCATCACTGCGAACAGCGAGTGCCATCGCCACATCCTCGACGGTATCACCATATAACAGGCCTTTTCCCAGTACTCTTTTGAACAGCGCCTGTTGAGCCGTAGTCAATTTTTGCGGATGGATATGGCCATGCCATAATTGCGTAGTCAGTTGTGATAACGCAGCCCACGGTAGCTGAGTGAGTGCTTCTGGTGACGCTTGCAAACGCGCCTGCAGTACTGCTGTTTGCAACGTGGTGAAGGATTGCATTGCCACGGTAAGCGCTGTCTTGTCGATGCCACCATCATGAGCAGGAAAATACTGTCGCAGCAGGTGCTGATGTGTTTGCAGCAGCACTGGCATTTTTCCGGCTGTATCTGCCTGTTTTAGTTCCTGCAGCAGCTCGATAAGCGGGGCCGGAATGCCATTAACTTCCATAACCTGATGAGGTCTGCGATAGTCTACCCGGTGATTCGCTAAGACATCGCCGTCGGGATCGAGGTTGTCTGCAGGGATACGTCTGCCTGCTGCGTTAATAAATATTGCCTTACTGTAAGCCTGTACGGACAGTGCAGAAGGGGCCTCTGTGGTGGCTAATCTGGCAAACTTAAGGGCAAAATTATTGTTAAATCCCGGTCTGCTGCCATCATTACCCAGTCCGCAGGCTAACAACACCAGGCGTGCGGCCGGCGGTAGCGTAAACTGCTGTCGTACCTGTTGATAGAGTAAATAAGCCTGCTCGGGATGATGACCATCAAGTGTGCCGGCTGTTGCATCACCGTGCCCTGCCAGGATATAGCGCACTCTGTGATGTGCGGCTATCTGTACCAGGTTATCCCTGCCATAGAGTATGTTGAAAGCAAGCTCATCCTTTCGGTCTCTTTGAATGAGCAGACTTTTCCCGGCATTTTTAGCAGCCAGGGAATGCAGATTATCCAGTACAGCCGCATCACTGCCGGTATGAATAATTATCGTCCACTCGTACTGGCTGTGCGCTACTGAGTCAGGGAGCTGTGTCGGCACGGGTTGTTGGCTGACGGGAATCAGGGCAACAACATGTTCAGAAGCAGTACTCAGCACCACTCTGGAAATGGACTGTGCCAGAGCAGTGGGATGTAATTCACTGTCTCTGATGCGCGTCACGGTAAAACGACCAATGGTGGTGGTGTGTTTTTTTTCTTTTTTACTGTCGACAACGGATTCATGGATGCGGGCAGAAGTTAATGCGCTAGCGGGTAAAGCAGCAGGCAGTTTTTGTGCGCCTCTGGGTGCATCCAGGATAAAGGATCGGATGGAGGTGGGGACTATCCTGACTCCATCAGTACGCGCCTGCATCAGGATGGGATGTACGGTACTGCCACGACTGAGAACATTAACTTGCGGTTTTTTCAATGCATTAAAAGCTATGCGTAACTGCTGCTGGCTGATGCCCGCCTGTTCATTGTGATTGCGGCCAGTGGTATGTGCATCCCGATATGTACGTGCAACAACCAGCAACGCAATTTTTGCGGGTGGCAGAGGATGTATGCCCTGTAGCACTTCAGGTAATCTGTCGGTGACGTTATAACGCACCGTGATGGCGTGGGGATACGCCTGCTGCAGTTTGCTCACCTGCCGTAACACAGCCGCGTCTTCGCTGTCGGTGTTGTGCAGTTGCAGAATAATGATGTGATCAGCAGGGTAGCGCCTGCGCGGCGCCAGGAATTTTTCTATATTATCCTGCAGGGTACGCATCATTGCCTGTCCCTGTTCTGCCAGCGAGGCAACTACGTTGAGCTGTCTCAACTGCTCTATCAGTACCGTGGTAAACAGCTCTGTCTCGTCTGCGGCCCTGGCGCTCAGCGCAGGCAGGGAGAGTGCTGCTACTTCTTTAATAAACAGCGTGATTTCTTCTGCCAGTATGGTGAAAAAAGTCCTGCTGTCTGTCATGTCAGGTCGGGCAGAGAGCGCGTCGATGTTTCCTGTCAGTAGCGAAAGAGATTGCTGCTGGTAAGCAGGTGACCGTCCCCTGAAGGGATGAAAAACATGACGTATGGCTTTTCTGATGACGCTCTGTCTTAGCGCCAGCTCAAATGCCTGCTTCCATACCGGGCCGACCGTGGGAGCGATACTGTCGATAAAATGCTGAAAAAAAGCAGTCAGCTCCTGTGGGCTGGCGGAAGCAGAAATTAGCTGTTCGCCTGCTGCATCAGGGGATGTCATGAGTTTCAGGCGCGATATCTCGTCTATCAGAGTAGCAAATAGCATCGCCCTGTCGCTGGAAAAATAATCATCGACATTGGGTAGAGAAATAAGGGTGGTGAAAATAGCTGCCAGCAGCACTCTGCGTTCCTGCAGTGACAGCAGGCTGATATTATCATCTAGTGACGTGATAAAAGCAGGGAGATGAGCCTTCAGATCAACAATGGCCAGGTTGCTGTAAGGAGTCAGGGTATGAATGACGGACTGCCGGATACGTACGTGCCGTAATGCACGTTCAAGCTCTATCCTGAGCTCCTGTGTGGCGCTATCCTGTTGTGGTGCAATTTTTTCTATCATGCCGTCAAAAAAAAGCAGCCATGCCTGCTGATTGTGCGATACAGCAGTCTTATCCTGCAGACCCGTCCCGGTCACAGTCAGCAGAGGAATCATGCTTTCCATCAGTGCAGAAAATAACCTGGTTTTTGCGTCGGATGAATTTGCCACAATGCCAGGAAAAGCCGCAATGGTTTTCATTACCACAACGAGGAGACTGTTTTTCTCTGCAGTAATCAGCATGTCTGCAGCCGTATACAGATGCCTTATCAAGGCTGGAAAACTTCTGGCAAGCGCTGTGGGTGTCATGGCATTGCAGGTACTGAGACTGTGGATGATAATCTCGTCCAATTTGCGCGCGATTTCCTGGCGTAGTGTCTGGCCGAAAGCCGCATTCAACGCCGTTTCTCTTTCAATCAATTCGCCAAAAGGGAGCAGCAATGCTTTGAGGGCAGCAGGCTCACTGGCGAGATTTAAATGTACGAGGGAGCCTGCCAGGGAGGAAAATAACCGTATCCGGTCTTCGGGCAGAGCGGCAATGACTTTCTTAAAAGAAGAAAATGAAGCGATGATGGCAGCGATGAATGCTTTGCCTTCTTCCACAGGAAGGGTATGTGGCGTTGTTGCCGTATTGATTGCCTGCATCAGCGCAGGTAGGATGTGGAGTAACTGAGAAACAGACTTTCCCTGCCAGGGTTGCAGCTGGTTTTTAACGCGCTGTCTGATTCCGTTTATTCTCGCTGCCTGGCTGAGTTCCTGCAAGGCGCCAGCAAATGGTAGATTTGCCCCTGCTATCACTCGTTGAAAAAAATCAGCTAATTCTTTTTGTGCTGCCTGTGGCGAAGAAAGCAGTTGCTGTCCCTGCGTATCAGGTGTAGTGACCATATTCAGGGAAATCATTGTACCCATCAGCAGGGAAAAGAACGCTATCCTGTCATCTGATGACGCAAGAGTAATGCAGGGAAATTCATAAATTTTTTCAATCAGCGTAGCAAGAAAAATTATTCTTTCAGGTAGCGTGAGATCCTTTTCCTCATAAGCGTTGACGACTCTGATGAATTCACTAAGATTTTGAGTCAGTTCCGGGAGAAAATTGTTTTTTAATGGCGTAATAATTTCATGGGCAACCTGCCGGGCTCTGGCTTTTCTCAATGCCTGACGCAGTGCCTGTTCCAGTTCCTGTAATTCATTGGGCTGCAGGGACACGCGTTTAATAAAATTATCGAAAACAGGAATTAGTGCCATTAACGCTTCTGCCGAAGCGGGTGCCTGGGACATCGGAAAGCGAATCATTTCTTCCAGTAGCACAGTACATAACCTGACCCTGTCGGCAGCGGCAGCAGAGGCAACCTGCGGGAAAGAAAGTATTTTTTTCATCAGTGCAGTGAGCTGTCTTTCCTGCTCCTGTGGTTCAGGGAAATCATTGATGATGCTGACTATCAGAGGACGGCATTTTTTTTCGAGTGCAGACAGCGTCATTTGTTCATAGGGCTTTAGCATGCTGGCTATCAAGGCATCCCTGTCCATCGCAGTTATGTGAATATCTTCCTGATGTGTACCTGCAGAGCCAGACGCTTTCTTCATTGTATTTTTCCCTTCTTAATCACAATTTTTATGCCAGATTGATGCATTTATGTAACATTGTTGCGGATAGTAGCACTATCAGCGCACATTTTTTGAGCGCGTTAACAATAAAATGCGAGTTTATTCACAGAGTTGCGCCAATACCAGGAAATAAGTGTGAGGAGATATAGTTTGAGAAAGCAGATGTTGTTGTATTTATAACAGAGGTAATGTCATCCCCTGTTGTGACTCTGATAGCATATGCCAGGTGCTGTGTTTATCATGACATAACACAGTTAGTTAATACGGGTTGTTATGCTGTCCTTGATCTTTTTTTCCAGTAACTCTCGCATGGCCGCCGCTCTGAATAATGTGTGGGCAACTGCCGCAGTCTGCGGAGACGGTAAGGGATTATTGAGCAAGTCACTTAATGCTTCTACAAAAGCAATACTCGCTTTTGTCAGTGCTTTCTGATCTGCACCCTCTATATCACGCACTGCTTTCTCCAGTGCGGAAAGGCGTTGCTTTTCCACAGATGGCATGGCATTTATTGCATGATGAATATTGTTGCGTAACGCTGTCATGCTGGCGCCAGAAACAGGCCGACCGCTGATAACATTCAGTGATGGATTCGATTTTTCACGCTCATAGAATGCCTGAATTTCCTTGCTTTGCTGATTCAGCCTGTCAATCTTGTTTTGTACCGCCAGAGCATAATGGTGAACATCGTTCGGAGTTTCGACTATTATGCTTGATTTAAAGGGAACAAAATCCCCGGCGCCGCCCGCAGCCAGTATTCCTGCGGCAATACCTGAGCAGTTATTATGCTTACTGATAGCACGGTAATCGATTTCCTTATTATTAACCTTTTGTTGTATCTCTATCCAATGTATTTGTATTGCCTGTTCATCCAGCCCGAAAAGAGCAAACTTTTCCTGCTTCTGCTGTCCTCTTAATGGCAGGAAAACTTTTTCTGAATGGGTATTCCAGTATCCTTTGTCATCTCTTACCTGTCTGGCGCGGGGCATAAAATAGGGGATCTCGCTTAAGATAGCGTTCAGGATTTTATCTTTAGCCTGTTGAATGTCGTTGGCAGCCAGCAATTTTTGACCTACTTTTTCAAGAAATTCTCCCTGCTCTTTTAGCGTTATCCCGGTAAAAGTTTTTTCTAAATTTCTATTTTTTGTCGTACTGACTGCTTCATCCAGCATAATGTTGATAATTTTAGGGGCAGTTTCTGCCATAAGTGTTTTTATTATCGCATCCCGGTGATTATTGTTTTTTTTAAAATTATTTGTCAGGTGATTTTTTTCTCCTCAAGGGTCATCGTTGAAAAAGTGTGGTCATTTATTGACTGCTGCCAGGAAGAAAATATTTTTTTCAGCTCGCTATCAATTATATTTTGCAGCGTTTTGCTGATACTGCCGTTGTTTTTTTGTGTTTCACGTAAATTGTTAAATTTTTCCAGTTTCTCTCTTGTCCTCTCAGAAAGTGCCTGTTTTGCATCCTTTCCATAGTTTTTATTTACCTCAACGTCATGTCCCATGAAGTAAATACGATGCTTACCACTCATTTCACCGAAAGTTTCTCCTGCTCCCCAACTCATATGTGTTGTTGCATTTGCAGCACTATCGTTATTGACCGTGATGGAAGCATGACCCAAATGATTAATAGTTTCATAGGGCCAGATATTCACTACTAGCCTGCGTGGCAGCTCTTTGGCATCCCCGATACCATCGAAGCTGGCAATTCTGTCCGTCATAATCTTAAAATCACGGCCGGTCAGTGGCTTACCGGCTTTCATCTGTAAAGCTTCTGCGGTAGCAACCAGTTTTGTTTCACTGACTACCTCTGAAAGGGTTGAGATAAACTGAGTCAGCAGTAATTGGTTATTTATACGTGTCTCAGTGACCCAGGCAGTAACGACAGGCAAATCTTTCAGTAAGGGTACCTGGGCCAGAAACTGTAATACCTTCCCCTTAAATGAGGTGCTGGCCTGCTGCACGATACCAGTCACTGCGCCCTTATTGCCCTGTTCACGTTCAATACCCAGTGGGGTATTGCTTGCCGACCTGGCAATACTCTGGATGTGATTGACATTGACATTGACATTGACATTGACATTGACAGGCATTATATCCTCTTGGTCTGCTGACGGGCACTTATTCATCGGGCTAAATGCCGGCCCCTGTATTCTTGCTTTGCCTGCCGCACTTTGATTCAGACGTTGCAGCCGCGTTTCCAGCCAGTCCGGTTTTAGTGACAGCAGATACGAGAAAAAATCACTGTCCGGCTGCCAGCATTCCCCCAGCATGCCGTACAGCACTCAGCTGTTTTCTGACTGCCGTATGGAAATCATAAGATTATCATCCAGTACCAGCAGGCACTGACCGTGCTCATCAAAGGTCAGTTTGAGTCCCAAATCGTCACCCAGCTCAGCAAGCAGGGCAGCAGACGGTGGAGCGGAAAAACTCTGCATTATATATTTACCCGAATATAATTAACGGTTCGTGTAATAATTTAATTATATATTGTTTATAACAGTTCACAGCCATGGCACCGCTGACTAATAAAATCAGGGCAGTGTTTTAATCAGAGCAACCTGATATGACTGAACTTCAGAAAGTATGCAGGAGGGGGTGTTGTGTTAAATTAATGGCAGGCTGGCAGCATCGATAACGTTGTCTATTTCATCGAGTAATTCAAGCCATTCAGGCTCCAGATCCTGCTGTGGAACCTCTAGACGTAACTGCTGTTCAATATAAAAACACAGCTGTTTCAGACGCGGGACACCACTGTAGCTGCAGCTACCGTGCAGTTTATGGATGAGTTCCAGTATGTGGGTATCGCTATCCCCCTGGAGAATGGCCTGAACGCGTTTTCTCACCTGTGGCAGGAAATTCAGTAGCATAGCTAATAATTCCCGGGCCAGCTCGATTTTATTGGCTGCCTGGTGTAGCGCCAGTGGCCAGTTCAGCGAGGGAGTTCCCGTATGGCTATGCACTGCCATTGGTACTGCTGTCTCTGCAGATTGTGGCTGTGTGGCCCCTGCTGTATGACGGGAAAGTACCCGTAACAATCGGGCTTCATCAATGGGTTTTGCCAGATAGCCATTCATCCCTGCTTTAAGGAATTGTTCCTGCTGACCGCTGACGGCATGGGCAGTGACGGCAATAATCGGTGTATTTTTATGGTGTGCTATCTGATGAATGAGCTCACTGGCGCGAATACCATCCATTTCGGGCATCTGAATGTCCATTAAGATCATATCCAGATGATGAGTCTGTGCTGACTGAATCGCTTCCTGACCACTCTTACACAGGATGGTTTTTTTTACCTGTTCGTTTAACAAAGTGCCTATCAGCTTCAGGTTTGCAGAATTGTCGTCTACGGCCATGACAGTCAGAGGCAGGCGTTCGCTCTGGTATGTAACGTCAACAGCGGCTGTCAGTGGTACTGCCTGGCTCTGTAGTAGTAAAGGAAATAAACGATTACTGGAAATGGGTTTAATCAGACAGGCGTGTGCACCGAGTTGTTTTAGTGTTTCTGCTTCAACCTGTGACTGACTGGGTAATGCCAGGATAACGGCCTGCGCGATTTTCAGTGCGTCCAGCAGCTTATCCCGGTGTATGGCCATATTGTGGCGAAAAGGAATAGGGACACCCACGAGTAAAATGTCGTAATGCCTTTCTGGCAGCTGCGCGAGGGTGGAGCGGTGAATCACTTCCAGGGCCGTCATGTTAAGCATATTGAGTGTTACACGTGCTGCAGCAGGATTGGCTTCAACATAAGCGAGTTTACCCGTCATGCGGGTGATGGCCGCTGGTGGTGCATATCCTGTTTCATTGATATCAAGGCAGATGTAAAATTTGAAAATAGAGCCCTTGTCAGGCTTGCTGTAAAAATTGATTTCACCCCCCATTTTTTTGACTAATTTTTGTGTGATAACAAGGCCAAGGCCGGTGCCACCATGACGACGGGAAATGCTGGCATCTGCCTGATGGAATGCCTGAAAAAGTTGTGACTGCTGCTGAGTGCTCATGCCGATTCCGCTATCCTGAATAGTTACCCCCAGCTTTATCTGTTTTTCATCCTGAAAATCCGGGTAAACGTAGATGTCAATGTTGCCTTTCTGAGTAAATTTAATGGCATTACCCAGCAGATTGGTGACTATCTGCTGCAGGCGCATGGCGTCACCGGTAACCTGTTCAGGGACTTTATTGTTAATGTTTAGCGTTAGCTCAAGGCCTTTTTCATGGGCACTATGAGCCAGTAAAACCACCACTTCATCAAATGCCTCTCTTAACGAAAAAGGCATATGTTCCAGCATCAGTTTTTCTGCTTCCAGTTTAGAAAAATCCAGTACGTCATTAATAATGGTCAGTAAGTTATTGGCCGAACGCTGAATGGCCTGTAGATAATCTTTTTGTGTCGGTGTTAATGGCGTTTTGAGCGTCTGATGAGTAAAACCGATAACTCCATTCAGTGGGGTACGTAATTCATGAGACATATTTGCCAGAAATTCAGATTTAACCCGTACCGCCTCCTGTGCGTGTTTTTTGGCCAGATCAAGCTCAATGTTTTGCAATTCCATCTGCTGTAGTGTGTTGCGTAAATTCGCGGTTGCCTGAACGATGTGCTGCTGCATTTCCTGGTGATGGGCGGACAGTGACATTGCCATGGAATTGATGCCGTTTTTTAACACAGCCAGCTCACCGGGCATGGCACCTACAACCCGGCTGTCCAGCTGTCCCTGCCGGATTAAATCCACGGTATTGACCATGTTACCAATAGGAACCGCCACATCGCGCAGCAGGCGCCAGGTAAAAAAAGCGGTGACACACAGGCAGAAAAGCAGGAACAGCGCTGCGATGAAAATTTCTTTATACTGTTGTAAGCGAATTGATTGTAAATCTAAATCAATGGCAATATAGCCTGATGCCTGGTTTGCCACGGCATTTTTTTTCTCTGCAAAATGCGCTTCATGAATAACGGGTATACGTAAAATCAATGAGTTATCATGAATACTGCGCATCAGTGCATGGGGTAGCGGTGTAGTGGCGGACAACTGTAATGGTGCAGAATTATAATGCGAGTTAGAGGTAGCAAAGAGCGTATGCGTATTGTCAAAAACAGTGATGGCACGCACGATACCGGCATTTCTGCGGTGCAGAAGGCTTATTAAATGCCCGACATTTTCTTTGTTGTGAAAATTTATACCGTATTCACTAATAACAGCCAGTGGCTCAATGAGACTGGCTCCGGCACTGATAATTTGATCCTGTAATTCGTTATAGCGATGAATGGCAAACGTGGTACTGAGTAACAGACCCAATAACAATCCGGGAGCCAGTATCAGGATTATCATGTGTGTACGCAGACTGTATTGGGTCATGGTTATTTACTGCCAGCTTAAGAAGAAAAAATACTTTTTATCAGACTATCATTAGTCTGGCAGACGACAAAGTGAGTCCGTGTTACTGAGAAAACGATGGTCGTTATTTTATAAAATTTATCAGTATGTTGCAGTAAAACTATGGACAGTTACGTCAAGGGGAATCGATGGTTTCCATCAGAAGTTCACATTTAAGCCCGGCAGGTGAATTTGTTCCGGGTGATTGGATAGCAAGCCTGGGTCTGTCTGATGCAGTTTCCTGTGATAAGCTCGCGCAAACCTGGCACTACTGCCAGCGTCAGACTGAGCATCACCCGCATGCTGCGTTGTTACTCTGGCGTGGCCTGGAAATGGTTGAAATTCTCTCAACCCTGAATATGGATAATGACTGCCTGCGAGCAGCCCTGTTGTTTCCACTGGTCGATACCCTTATTGATGACACTACCTTAACCGCGGAATTTGGCAGTGATATTGGCGCGCTGGTACAGGGTGTACGCGATATGGATGCCATTCGTCAGTTAAAAATGCACACGGATGTCAGTACACGACAACTGGATAAAATCCGCCGTATGTTACTGGCCATGGTGGAAGATGTTCGCTGTGTGGTAATTAAACTGGCAGAGCGTATCGTGCACCTGCGTGAACTGAAAGATGCGCAACAGGAAGATGAGCGAGTGCTGGCCGCTATTGAGTGCTCTAATGTGTACGCACCACTGGCTAACCGGCTGGGTATCGGCCAGCTGAAGTGGGAGCTGGAAGATTTTTCTTTTCGTTATCTGCACCCTGGAGAATATAAGTGCATTGCACAGTTATTGCATGAACGTCGGGTTGATAGAGAGCAGTTTATTGAAGATGTTGTCACGGTATTGCGCCAGGCCATGGCTGATGGTGGCATTCGGGCAGAAATTTATGGCCGTCCTAAACACATCTACAGTATCTGGCGTAAAATGCAGAAAAAATCGCTGGCTTTCGATGAACTCTTTGATGTGCGTGCCGTACGTGTGATGGTGGATCAATTGCAGGATTGTTATGCCGCTCTGGGGATTGTGCATACCCGTTTTCGCCATCTGCCGGATGAGTTTGATGATTATGTGGCGAATCCAAAACCAAATGGATATCAGTCCATTCATACTGTGGTACTCGGGCCTGCAGGTAAGACGCTGGAAATTCAGATTCGTACTCACAAGATGCATGAAGATGCTGAATTAGGTATTGCCGCCCACTGGCGCTATAAAGAGGGAATAAGAAAAGGCGCAGAAACTGACGCTGACGCTCGCACTGCATGGTTACGTAAGTTAATTGCCTGGCAGGAAGATATGGCTGATTGCGGCGAAATTCTGGAAGAAGTGCGCAGCCAGGTTTTTGATGATCGGGTCTATGTGTTTACCCCTAAAGGTGATGTGATTGATTTACCCGCGGGCTCTACACCGCTGGATTTTGCCTATCATATCCACAGTGATGTGGGGCACCGCTGTATTGGTGCTAAAGTTGGCGGGCGTATCGTTCCTTTTACCTATCAATTATGCATGGGTGATCAGGTTGAAATTATTACCCAGAAAAAGGCAAACCCCAGCCGCGACTGGCTGAATGCGCATCTGGGTTATGTCACCACCAGCCGCGGGCGCGCGAAAATTCACAACTGGTTTCGCCGCCAGGATCGCGATAAGAATATCCTTGCAGGAAGACAGATACTCGACAGGGAGCTGACGTCGCGCAATATCAATCTGAAGGAAGCGGAAAAACTGCTGATACCCCGCTA
>CAZROT010000007.1:0-92714 GCA_964601895.1 uncultured Yersinia sp. | reverse complement strand
CAACCTTTTTTTATTCCTTACTTCTTTTACTTTATAAAATACAATTTACTCTTACGTGTAATCAAAAACATTTTTTAAGTGGTGAGTTCGTGCAATAAAGGAAAACCATATGACCGCAGCACAGGCATTAATGCAGTAACACCGGCATTTAGCTGCATACAATAGGCAATGTTTTCACGCTGAATCAATGAGGTATCTTCCTGAGACTGAATTAACCACGCAGTACGGCGGGCAATCGCCTGACCAGAGTCAATCAATTGTATACCCTCTGGCAAAACCTGCGTAATTTCCTGCGCCAGTAATGGAAAATGCGTACATCCGAGTACGATAGTATCCGGTGGATCAGGCATTTTCAGCCACGGATGTAGAATATTTTTTAGCGCTGACAGGGATATGCTTTCGCCCCGTAGTTTCGCCTCAGCCAGTTTCACCAATGCTATCGAGCCTAACAGCTCGATTTTACAATCACTGGCAAAACGTTTAATTAAATTCAATGTATAAGCATGATTGACTGTCGCCTGAGTCGCCAGCAGGCCAATAATACCATTACGAGTAACCTGAACGGCTGGTTTAATGGCTGGCACCACACCCACTATGGGAAAAGAAAATCGGGCACGTAAGGCAGGCAATGACACGGTGCTGGCTGTATTACAGGCAATGACAACCACAGCAAGCGTATGTTGCTGCTGTACTGCAGTAATGATTTTCAGGACACGTTCAATAATAAATTTTTCTGATTTGTCTCCATAAGGAAACGCAGTGTTATCAAAAGCATAAATATAGTGAATACCGGGTAACTTCCGCTCAATTTCTTTATAAACAGATAATCCACCCACACCTGAATCAAAAATTAATACTGTTGGGCACGCTGTGGAATCGGTGTCAGAAAGCATAGCTTGCCGTACAATAGTATCCACGCCCCGGGAGTGGGTAGCCATAAACTGTCTCATAATGCTTATCCAGCAGGTTGGCGATTTTGACACGAACGGTAAAAGCCGCAGTCATCGGATATGATACGGCAATATCCCATACACTGGTACCACCTAATTTGACAGTACCACTGGCAATTTTGTCATGACGCGGACCAATATAGTGCCACATGACTGACCAGTCGAGCCCGGCAACCTGCCAGTCAAGCTGATAATTGGCCTGCTGTTTCGCGCGCCGCAACAGGACTTCACCTGTTTTACTATCACGTGGATTCAGGTAATTTACTGATATCTGGTGCGTCAAAAGGCCAGTATCAAATTCACTTATCCATTCAACACCCTGTATTTTCACACTACCCAGATTTTCATAATGATTTTTATTGTAATCAATAAGTTGATCAATGTAATTACCGTACACTGACAGGCTCCATTTGACTGGCGCGGTTAGCCTTTCAATACGATTTTCCCACTGCCTGCTTTCTTCTGGTTTTAAAGCAATGCTGCCAGCACTACTGTAAAGCTGCATCAAATTTGGTGCCTTAAACGCAGTGCCATAAGAAGTTACTAAACGATAATCTGTAGTAAATTCCCAGCCCACACTGGCATGCCAGGTTGAATGCCCGGCAAACTGACTGTTATTGTCATGACGTAACGCACCCTCAAGAATAATGTTCTTTATCTGCTGATGGCCCGTTAAATATATACCGATATTACGCAAAAAAACCTGATCATCTCCCAGCCTGAGATAAGCTGATTGTTGCCGCCAGTCAGTACCTGCATTGACTGCACCTGCTGCTCTGCGCCAGCTATTACTCCATTGCAGGCTGTATTGCTGTGTATTATCCAGAGTCGCTGAATGATGATACGGACCATAACGCGGATCGTAATTATACTCTTTGTTATGGCTGTAGCCAGCAAGCAGTTGAGCGCTATATATACCTTCCTTGAAATGCAGCGCAGTATTATAAGTGCGGCCATAGAGCTGGCGCGTATCCAGCAAGGCTGGGGGCTGATAAGCGAAACCATCATAATCAGTGTGATTCTCAACGCCATAAACCTGAGCAAATCCGCTGAATTGATTATTAAATTCATGTTCCAGGCTTAGCCATAATAACTTACTGCTAAATCCATCGCTATCAGGCTGACTGTTATCCCCACTGGCATTGGCAACGACATCTTCACCTTTTGTACCCGTATAATTTGCTCCCAGTGTCAGCAATGTGCTGTCGCCTGTTTTTTGCTGTGTGGTAATATCATAACGTTGATAACCACTGGATCCTGCGCTTAGCGTCAGCATACTGCCTGGTTTGTGGCGATGAGTAATAATATTAATCACACCACCCACCGCATCTGAGCCATACACTGCCAGACCAGGACCACGCATATAGTCAATTTTTTGTACTAAAGAAAGCGGAAACTGACTCAGATCAACAGAGCCACCCATACCAGACGGGCTCATGCGTATCCCGTCAACGAGGATAACTACATGATTTGAATTTGTGCCTCTGATAAACACCGAGCTCTGTTGCCCTGTTCCGCCCATTTGCGTGATGTCTACACCAGGTAACAGGCGCAATACGTCATTGATACTTTTTGCCTGCCAGCTATCAATATCATCACGCGTCACTGTTTTTACTGATATCAGAACGGGGGTAATCAGTAGTGTAAACCGATGCCCGGTGACTGTCATGCTGTTATTTTCGCGATTATTATCAGTGAGATGAGCATACAGATTTACGTGAAATGCCATTGCCAAAAAGATAAGATACCCTTGATATTTTTTACTCTTCATGCCGTTGACATCTCACCAATAACAAACACGCCTGGACTTCATAGCCACATTCTCTACAATCCTGCAAAAATCACAGGTATTTTTATGGACACAAACAACATGATTACCGATACCCTGCCGGTAGAAAACTATGAATTACAGCTGACAGAAAAAATCTGTCGCTTAACCAGCATGATGCTCCCCTTTAAAGCACCATTACCTGAAGTGTTTCGCTCACCAGACCGCCATTACCGCATGAGAGCAGAATTTCGCATCTGGCATGAAGGTACAGAGCTCTATCACGTCCTGTTTGACCCAAAAACCAGAAAGCCTGTCCCTGTTGCGCAGTTTCCCACAGCCTGCCTGTTGATTAATCGCTTAATGCCAGTGTTAATTAGCATCATCAAACATCAACCTGTTTTACGTAATAAACTTTTTCAGATTGACTATCTTGCGACCAGAAGTGGGAAGATCATGGCTTCGTTACTTTATCACCGGCCGCTGGATGACGAGTGGCGAGAGAACGCGACTGCCCTGCGTTTGCAGTTACAAAAAGCAGGCTTTGATCTGCAGCTGATTGGGCGCGCGGCAAAAATGAAAATTTTACTGGATAGTGACAGTATCGATGAGATTTTACCTGTCAGTGGCAGAAATATTGTTTATCGCCAGGTGGAAAACAGCTTTACTCAACCCAATGCTGCCATCAACATCCATATGCTGGAATGGGCAACAGAAATTACCCGCCACTCACAGGGAGATTTACTGGAGCTTTATTGCGGCAATGGCAATTTTTCTCTGGCGCTGGCAAGAAATTTTCGCCGTGTGCTGGCAACCGAAATCTCCAGGACATCAGTGGCAGCAGCACAATATAATTGTATTATCAATCAGATTGATAATGTATGTATAGTACGTATGTCCGCAATGGAATTTATCCAGGCCATGCAAGGTGTGCGTCAGTTTAACCGCTTAAACGATCTCGATCTCACTGAATATCACTGTGAAACCATTTTTGTTAATCCGCCACGTAGTGGTCTGGATGAGGACACCATCAAACTGGTACAAAATCATGCCCGTATTATCTATATCTCCTGCAATCCGCAAACGCTGTGTGAAAATCTGTCTGTCCTGCAAAAAACGCACCAGATCTGTCAACTGGCATTGTTCGATCAGTTTCCTTACACGCATCATATGGAATGTGGCCTGTTACTGGAAAAGCGCTTAATTCAGTAACAACCAGTAGCAATACAGGGACCTGCCCGTATTCCAGATACCATAATGATTTTCATAAAAAGTATCTATGTCAGATAGATACGGATATATCTTCAAAATATGTCAATTCATTTACCGGACAAATGGCAGCCATCCATGGGCAGCGCCTGTATATCATTGGGGTATTCGCTGGATCTGCGTTAATGGTTTGATAACTTACCTTTATGTAAGCAACAGGGCGGGAATGCCAGACAGGGTGATGATTTTCATGCAGTTATTCAGATTAAGACAGGTCAATTAACAAGGTAATGAAAATTGCCATATTTATTCATGGATGCCAGGTATTGTTATGAAAATTAGTCCGATAGTTAATCGCAGCATTATTTCAGATGCCAGTACTAACCAACAACACACTAATAAAACAGAAGAAACGTGTTTACCCCCTGTATCGTCATCGAGCGAACATACAGCACAAGACAATACGCAACAAATACAACACAGCACACAAGATATACGCTCACGCATACTGAATCAGGCAAAAAAAGAGCAAATGGATATACAGCGTAAAAAAGCGCTCGATTTGACTCAACCCATTATTAACAAAATGATGGCGATATTGCCGGAATTAACAGAAAAGCGCGAGTTTTTGCTTCAAGCAGCGGTAATATTCTTATCTGACACCATTGCAGTAAAGTATTTATTCGACCAGTATGGAAATCCCGTTTCTTTAGAAGGAACACCTAAAGGCGGTCTTTCATCGGAAATTGAATTTCAAAAAACCATGGGTTCCTGTCTTGCGCTACGCGCGCTTCATTCTGGATGTAACATTTTCGGCTCTTCTCCTGATAGTGAAAACTCACTAGAAAAAAGACTCGCTATCTTATTGAATTGTATCAATACACATTTTTCTGGCCAGTTTCAGAACAATACTGATCCCTTGATAAGTATATTAGCCATTCATGACATTCTGAAATCACAGGAAACGAGTCAGCTCGTCAGAACACACCTTAAAAATAATCCTGTCGTTTTCAATGAAATAACGTATTCGGAAGATAAATTTCAGTATCTTGACCATGACTCGCAGTTGTTAGTCGCCCTGTATTTAATGGAAAAAGAAGTATTAAACAGCACTGATGCCAACCCACAAGCCTTAACTGCTGAATTTTTCCCACAACAAAAAATTATTGATGGTGAACACAGAGCAATAGTGCAGATAATGAAAACAATGTGGGGCATGCAACTTAATTCATTACAAACCAATCAGGGCGAAAATCATCCGGCACAGTTAACTCCTTTTCTTGCACAGGTAATCAGTACTACCGATGCTGAATATGAAACGTTAAAACTATCACTAAAAACCTGGTGCGTTCATGAGGCAACTGATCTTCTGGGAGCAGCAAATCCTCATTTACCTGTTTTGCCAAAAATGGTGGTAGAGCCCGTTCTGAACATGTTTGATACACTCATTCAATATGCAGATAATCTGAGACAGGAAAGCAGCACAGCGGCAATAAATATCGAGGAAAAAGCAAAAGAGTTTTATAAAAAACTGCTGCCTGAGCTGGATAAAGCAACCGTTGAAAAAGTGAAAAATACGCTGAATGATGATGCACAGACACTGATTCTGGTCAGTCGCCTTTCACGCATGTGCCGTATGGAAAAAAAAGATGTTGAATGGCTTATTAGCGCACTTGATATGCTACATACACGTGATATCAATGCGTACACTGCACTACACGAAATGTACGGATCTCTCGATAAAAGTATTTATTTATATTATGGCCCTGCGCTGCTTGAAAATCTCAACATCAAATCACCTTACTCAGCAGCAATAATACCCCAATTAACCAATGCATTACATACACTTGGCATAGCAGCGCAGCAGTGTGAAATTGAAATTACCGGGGAAGGAGGCGCTCAATCGTTTGCCCAAAAGTATGGCACTGATTTTATTAATATAAGAGCATGTTGCCTCGGAATCCTTGAACATCTGCAAAACTGCCGCGCGTCTGAAAAGGAGTTTAACCCAGCAAGCCTGAAATTCATCAGGAGCGATAATAACCTGGCTTTGGCATCAAACCTCTCACAGATTCATGTAACAGAATAAAGTACATGAGACAAAAAGGCTGTTTTCTATTTTTTTGGGGATGCGTGTTGCATGGGTAAGCTTCTCAGCAACGCTGACTGAATCAATGCAGCTTATTGATCCCGACGGGACCAATAGCTGGATCCCCTGGAAATCATCCGTAACTGCAACACAAGGCGTTCTTCGAGCTGCCGCCGCTGTGCGATATCAACATCCAGCGCCTCTGCCCCGGCACTGAATACAATAGTGACCATAGCCTCGGCCTGCGCTTCAGTAAAACTACGAGACGTGTTATTTCTCAGTTCCAGATAATCGGTAAGCTCCGCAATAAAATGTTGAATTTCACGCGCAACAGCAGCACGAAAAGCTGCTGAAGTCCCAGAACGCTCACGCAGTAACAGACGAAACGCGTTGGGATTTTTATCAATAAACTCCATAAAGGTAGCAACTGAAGTACGAATAACACTGCCACCTTTAGCAATGCGCTGACGTGCCTGACGCATTAACTGGCGCAACATCAGGCCACTTTCATCAACCATAGTCAATCCAAGTTCATTAACGTCACGAAAATGGCGATAAAATGAAGTAGGAGCAATACCCGCTTCACGTGCGACTTCACGCAGGCTCAAACTAGCAAAACTACGCTCAGCGCTTAACTGACTGAATGCCGCGTTGACAAGAGAACGACGAGTACGCTCTTTTTGTTGTGCCCTGATTCCCAGATTTGTGTTCAAAAGATATGTATTTCCTTCTGATACGATTTACATGCGGCAGTGTAACAAAATTTTATACTTTATCTTAATGCTGCTGTTATAAAATACATCATCAATACAAATGTTCTGACAGCAATATCAAAGATTGTTTCAATGAGTCTATGCAAAATAATTAAACCATAGTTGGGTTATACCCATAATGATGTTAAAATTTAGTTGTTATTATGTGCAAACAGGTCATCAATTATGACACGACAACATCTACATTTTGACACCATTATCATTGGATCCGGTCCGGGCGGCGAAGGCGCTGCTATGGGTTTAGTTAAACACGGAACCAAAGTTGCTGTTATCGAAAAATATAAAAGCGTCGGTGGTGGTTGTACTCACTGGGGCACCATTCCTTCCAAAGCCCTGCGTCACGCCGTCAGCCGTCTCATTGAATTCAATCAAAACCCGCTCTACAGCGATAGTTCACGCATTCTCAGCTCTTCTTTTTCTGACATCTTACACCATACAGGTACCGTTATTAATCAACAGGTACGCATGCGGCAGGGATTTTATGATCGTAATGGCTGCAGATTATTCTCAGGAGAAGCGACTTTTATTGATGCCAATACGGTTAATGTGCGCTATCCAGATGAAACTTACGATGAACTGCATGCTGAACACATTGTCATTGCTACCGGCTCCAGTCCGTACCATCCACCGGGAGTTAATTTTAATCATCCGCGTATTTACGACAGTGATTCTATTTTACAACTCAGCCATGATCCGAAACATATCATTATTTACGGCGCGGGTGTCATTGGCTGTGAATATGCCTCTATTTTCAGAGGGTTAAACGTAAAAGTTGATTTAATTAATACGCGTGATCGTCTGCTGGCTTTCCTTGACCAGGAAATGTCCGATGCCCTCTCTTACCACTTCTGGAATAATGGTGTCGTCATCCGCCATAACGAAGAATTTTCAGCAATAGAAGGTGTCGAAGATGGTGTCATTGTGCATCTGCAGTCAGGCAAAAAAGTAAAAGCAGACTGCCTGCTTTATGCAAATGGCCGGACAGGCAATACGCAAAATCTTGGACTGGAAAAAATTAATATTGAAATCAGCGATCGGGGTTTATTAAAAGTCAACAACACCTATCAAACAACGCTACCACATATCTATGCTGTCGGTGACCTGATTGGTTATCCAAGCCTGGCCTCAGCAGCCTATGATCAGGGACGTATTGCCGCACAGGTCATCCTGCGTGGAAAAGAAAAAGCGCATCTCATGAATGATGTTCCAACCGGGATCTATACCATTCCAGAAATCAGTTCCGTCGGTAAAACTGAACAGGAACTCACTACCATGAAAATTCCCTATGAGGTTGGGCGTGCACAATTCAAGCACCTTGCCCGTGCACAGATAGTCGGCATGAACGTAGGCAGTTTAAAAATTTTGTTTCATCGCGAAACCAGGCAGATTTTAGGTATACATTGCTTTGGCGAACGTGCTTCGGAAATTATTCACATTGGTCAGGCTATCATGGAGCAGAAAGGCAAAGGCAATACCATTGAATATTTCGTGAATACCACCTTTAATTACCCAACCATGGCAGAAGCTTTCAGAGTGGCAGCACTCAACGGATTAAATCGCCTGTTTTAACATTCTGGTTTAAAAAATCATCGGGATTCAGGACAAAAACAGGTAAGGAAAGAAAAAATCATTAATAACATATTCAGCTCTAATGCAATGATATCATTGATTAATGTTATCTCGTCATTAACTTTGTCAATGTGATTTTCAAAAAAAATGCAGATTTTTCTTTTCCAATTACCTCATTGTCACGGATAATGCGCCGCGTTAATAGACAGTAATGGTGCAACTTTTATGCTACATTTTTTCGTCGATCTGGATCTTCATACCAGCATAATGTTAGTTCTTGCACTCCTGTTCGTATTATTTTACGAAGCCATCAATGGTTTTCATGATACGGCAAATGCAGTGGCCACACTTATCTACACTCGTGCCATGCATTCACACCTTGCCGTTATGATGTCCGGGATATTTAACTTTCTGGGCGTCCTGTTGGGAGGATTGAGTGTTGCTTATGCTATCGTTCACTTATTACCAGGGGACCTGCTGCTGAATTTAAATTCAGCCCATGGCCTGACAATGATTTTTTCCATGTTACTGGCAGCAATTATCTGGAATCTGGGCACATGGTATTTTGGCTTGCCTGCATCGAGCTCTCACACATTAATTGGTGCCATTATTGGCGTATGCCTGACCAATGCCATCATGACCAGTACTTCCATAATGGAAGCGCTCAATCTGTCTAAATTGATACGTATTTTCTTATCTCTGTTACTGTCGCCCCTCATAGGCATGATTGTTGCGGGCCTGATAGTATTTTTGCTGCGCCGTTACTGGAATGGCACTAAAAAGCGCCAGCGTATCCACTTTACTCCGGCTGAACGTGAAAAAAAAGATGGTAAACGCAAGCCCCCGTTCTGGACCCGCACTGCATTAATCTTATCTGCTATTGGTGTCAGTTTTTCTCATGGCGCTAACGATGGTCAGAAAGGAATTGGGCTTATCATGTTAGTCCTGATAGGCATTGCTCCTGCAGGCTTTGTCGTGAACATGAGTGCGACCAGCTATGATATTGCCCGCACCCGCCATGCTGTGGAACAGCTTGAGCAATTTTATCAGAAAAATGCCGACCTTGTTGCACATCCCACGACAGTGCAACACTTGATACCTGACGTCGAACTGACAGCACTACCGAATGCCGAAATACCTTCAAACTGTGATCGTTCCTGCATCACCTGTTCCATCACAGCAATTGAACAGGCCAAAAAACTGCTTGCCCAGCTGAAAAATTACGATGAATTAACCATTGATCAACGTCGTCATATACGATATCTACTGATGTGTATCACTGAAACAGCAAAAATTATCAGTAAGATGCCGGAAATTCAGCCTGAAGATAAGCGTCTTATCAAGGCCCTGAATAAAGATTTACTGAAAACGGTCGAGTATGCCCCCACATGGATTATTATTGCTGTTGCGCTGGCATTATCTTTGGGCACCATGGTTGGCTGGCAGCGAGTGACTACCACCATCGGTGAAAAAATTGGCAAAAAAGGGATGACTTATGCTCAGGGAGTATCCGCCCAGATGACCGCCGCGATTGGTATAGGGATTGCCAGTTATACCGGCATGCCAGTTTCCACGACGCAAGTACTGTCTTCTGCAGTGACTGGAACCATGCTTACATCAGGAGGCATACAAACTAAAACCGTAAAAAATATCATGCTGACATGGATATTAACATTACCTGTTTCCATGGTACTTGCCGGATTATTATACTGGACGGGCGCTTGTCTGCTATCAATCTAATGCAGGCGGCGCAACAAGATGACTCGCCTGCTCATGTATCAGCAGGCACCTGCAAGTGTGACAATACAGGTAAGGCGGTGAGGATATCGCCTCAGGAAAATTTTGTTAACTCACGAAGAAAAAGTGCTCAGTAAACAGGTTATAGCACCCAACCGCTCAGTGTTAGCCTTGTGCAAACTATCGCTGTTGGCGTGCGCTTTTTCACACGCGCTGGTCTGTTAAACGCCATTAATCACTAACAACAGCACGGGAATATTTCTGATGATGATGCCGGGGCGCAGGCAGGGGTATTCCCAATCTCTGACGCAAATATGCCCCTGCACCCAGCAAACCCGGCAGCGGATGCGTTACCATAAATACAGGGATATCATGAAGATATCCACTGAGGTGCCCTTTATCTTCGAACGCCGCCCGAAAACCCGATGCCCGGAAAAACTCGATAAACCGCGGGACTATTCCTCCTGCAATATAAACACCGCCAAAGGTACCAAGATTTAACGCCAGATTGCCACCAAAGCGCCCAAGAATGATACAGAACAACGACAGTGCTCTGTAACAGTCAATGCAGCTTCCTGCCAGAGCTCGTTCTGTTACCTCTTGCGGTTCGATTTCCTGGGTCTGACGTCCGTTAATTTTAGCTATCGCCTGGGAGAGGTTAACAAGCCCTGAACCACAAAGAACACGTTCTGCAGAAACATGTCCCCATTCAGTACGCAATATCTGCAGAATGTCATCTTCTTCTTCACTGCCTGGAGCAAAATCCATATGCCCGCCTTCACCCGGCAGACTTAACCACCGGCTGTCAATATACATCAAATGCGCAACACCGAGCCCGGTACCAGGACCATACACCGCAATGGGTTTATCTTCCTGTGCTGATATACCACCAAATTGTATAACCTCATGTGCCTGCAGCATGGGAATCGCCATTGACATCGCAGTAAAATCATTAATCACGTCCAGATGGCACAGACCCAGATTCTGCTTCATTTCGCTGATAGAAAACGTCCAGGAATGCCTGCTCAGCGCTACCTGGTCTTCTGTAACAGGGCAGGCAATAGCGATACAGGCACTTTCCAGTTCTACCCGGCATTCCATAAGATACTGACGAATAGTAACATCCAGACTCTCACATTCTCTGCTGGAATATATTTTCGCCTGACTAACTTCTCCTGTCGCCAGAGAACAGAGCCCAAGACGAAGACAGGTACCACCAACATCACCGGTAAGGGCATAAGTCGCCATTTTTCATAAACCACAGGTAATAAAAATGTTATTACAAAAAAGGGTAACACTGGAAGGCATAACATTGAAACGTCTTTTTTTTATCCACATCTCCTGCTGAAATGGCGGTCATGACAGATTTACTTTATCCAGCCAGCCCCATTTATCCTCAGTCTGGCCGTTAAACAGACCAAAAAATGCCTGTTGAATTTCACTGGTTATCGGACCAGGTTTGCCATTTCCCACCGGTATATCATCAACAGTACACACAGGAACAACCTCCACAGCCGTACCACACATAAAGACTTCATCGGCCAGATAAAGAGATTCGCGTGACAGTATTCGCTCATGAACGTTCAGATTTCTGTCTTGCGCCAGCTTTATAATAGCATCGCGAGTAATGCCAGGCAGTGCTGCAGAAATCAGCGGTGGTGTAAACAATTCCCCACCTTTCACTTCAAACAGATTTGCACTTGCGCCTTCAGAAACATAACCCTGCACATCCAGTGCAATCCCTTCATGATAGCCATGGCGACGCGCCTCACTACCAACTAACAGCGATGATAGATAGTTACCTGCTGCTTTCGCCGCCGTCGGAATGGTATCTGGCGCTAAACGACGCCACGAAGAAACCATCGTATTAATTCCTTTCTCCAGCGTTGCTCCACCCAGATAGGCTTCCCATGGAAATACAGCAATAATTACATCTGTTTTATAGCCTGCAGGCGGATTAACGCCCATACCAACATCACCAATAAATACCAGAGGACGAATATAGGCGCTGGTCAATTTATTCCAGCGCAATGTTTCATAACATGCCGTCATTAATTCATCGACAGATTGTGTGACTGGCATACGATAAATTTTCGCAGAATCACATAATCTCTGCATATGCTCGCGGTGCCGGAACACCACGGGACCCAGATGAGAATCGTAACAACGGATACCCTCAAAAACTGATGTGCCGTAATGCAACGCATGTGACATAACATGAATCTGAGCGTCCGCCCATTTCACTTTTTCACCATTAAACCAGATATAATCCATCTTGCGAGTCATGCGATACATTCCTTATTAATTGTTTCATTAACATCTTCATCTTACTTATTTTTTGCATTGCAACAACCCCTCCGCCTTAAAGCCTGTGGAAATCCGCTATCACTGTGCAAAACCTCCCGTAAAAAAATCAGTGCAGGATGCATATCGCAGTCATTATTGGTTAACTCCCGTCGTAACAATAAGAATTTTATTTTTCAAGCAAAAAACAGGCATGCATGATACTAAACGTATTGATGAGGGCACATACCTATGTCACTGGCTGTTGTTCATACGCGGGCAATTCTTGGAGTACAGGCACCACTGGTTTGTGTTGAAGTGCACATCAGCAATGGACTCCCCGGATTAATACTTGTTGGCTTACCGGAAGCAACTGTAAAAGAAGCTAAAGATAGGGTACGCAGTGCACTATTGAACAGCGGTTTTACTTTTCCTGCCAAACGCATCACTGTCAGTCTTGCGCCGGCAGATCTTCCCAAAGAAGGAGGTCGCTACGATTTACCCATTGCCCTGGCTATACTGGCAGCATCCGAGCAAATACCTGATGAAAAATTAATGCATTACGAATTTTTAGGTGAATTGGCACTTTCAGGGCAATTACGACGCATACAGGGGGCACTTCCCGCGGCCCTTGCCGCAATCAAAGATAACCGACAATTAGTGCTGGCCAGCGATCACTGTCATGAGATAAGGCTTATCCCCGGTGACAGCATACTGACAGCAAAGCATCTGCTGGAAGTTTGCGGCTTTCTTCATGGAAAGGAAAAACTCAGCCCAGTCATTCCTGCAACCTGTGAAGAACCGGCAAAAATCACATCAGATTTACAGGAAATTATGGGTCAGGAACAAGCCAAGCGCGCTCTTGAGGTCGCCGCCGCAGGAGGACATAATCTGTTGCTGTTAGGTCCGCCCGGTACTGGTAAAACCATGTTGGCCCATCGGTTAAACGGCTTATTACCCCCTATGACTGACGCAGAAGCACTGGAAACCGCATCCATATCCAGCTTACTGAATTCCTGCACTGTAGATTTTCGCTGGCGGATACGCCCTTTTCGCGCACCGCATCACAGTGCTTCCATGGCTGCACTGATAGGTGGGGGATCTTTTCCCCGCCCGGGCGAAATTTCTCTGGCGCACAATGGCGTACTATTTTTAGATGAATTACCCGAATTTGAGCGGCGTGTTCTGGACTCATTGCGCGAACCCCTGGAATCAGGAGAAATTACGCTTTCTCGCGCAAATGCAAAAGTTTCTTTTCCTGCACGCGTTCAGCTCATTGCTGCCATGAACCCAAGCCCTACCGGCCACTATCAGGGGATATACAGCAGGACTTCACCACAACAGATACTGCGTTATCTGGCTAAATTATCGGGCCCTTTTCTCGACAGATTCGACTTATCTATTGAAGTACCTTTGCTGCCACCGGGTATGCTGAGCCAGCAAAAAAGCTGCGGAGAAAGCAGTCATACCGTCAGGCTACGTGTGCTAAACGCGCGCGCGCAGCAATTGAATCGTGCAGGAAAAATCAATGCACATCTGACCAACAAAGAAGTAGAAAATTTCTGTCATTTAACCACTGCTGACGCCCTGTTTCTGGAACAAGTGCTGCTAAAATTAGGTCTGTCAGTACGCGCCTGGTACCGTATTCTGAAAGTGGCGAGAACCCTGGCAGATTTAGCACAACAGCATCATATTGAGCGCACACACCTTTGTGAAGCAACCAGTTATCGTTGTATGGATCGTCTGTTGGCGCAATTACACAACCGCCTGACATAACATTATCTGCTCAAAATTAATCGTCACTTTCAGGAAAATCTTCCTCCATTTGCGGTTTACCGCCAGAAATTAATTTTTTGTTCCCCAAAGCCCCTGTGCAAGGCCAGGCATTCTGTTCGGGCCTGTTTCATCTACCCTGCTGGGTTACACACTACTACGCATGGCTTTACTGCAGGGTTCATCGAAAAAGTGAGCGCTTCGTGAAAGCAAAGATTGCAGACAACGTCTAGAACATAGAGGGGGAAGAGTCCGGATTGTGAACTCCGTATTGGGGGCGTCCTGCGGCAGCTGTTTTCTCACAATGACATAACGAAAAGAAGGAGTAGACGATGGTTGGAATCAACAGGACAGAAGGCCAACAGGCCAGCAAAATAACATTACCGATACCACAGACAGAAGAGAGAGTCGGGGAGCTGCTTTCTCAGGTGCTGCAGGTTTCTAATCGTGCTGGAGGGTCTACAGTCATCGCCCCCCTCGCTCAGAACGCTCCGGGCCAGCAGCAAAAAACTGAGTGCTTAGCGGAAAGCTGGAACAAAATTCAATCCAACCCCGATAAAAACCAGCAACCACCTGCACAGGGCGGAACGCTGTTTCGCGATCCCGTGACCCAGGAAATAGTCGCCTTTCACCCTACGGGCCCCAAAAAAAATCCAGACGATATTCAAAACTACCTGAAAATGGTGACGAAACGACTGGACAGTGGCAAGGTGGCACCATTTAGCCCTCTATCGAACGAGCTGAATATTATGCCTCTCTACGTGGAAGCAGAGAACAAAAGAAATCCTGGGCAGGACCTCTATTTTGCGAAAAGCCCTGAGTTATTTTGCGAAATGGTGACCCAATTCGTTGCCGACGGAGTCTCCCATGCACGCTTTATAGTCAACCTGGATTCTAAGAGAGTGCATTTTGCAGCTTTTGATTATTCCTTAGTCGGAGAACAGGCCTCTGTGATAGGCATTGAACCCTTCCAGCTGGCTCCAGTTTCAAACAAATTGAAACAGACAAGTGCAGACCACCTCCATCAACAAATCTCTAAAAATTTTTTGGAAATCACTGCAAGGGAGGGGAGTACCGCAAAGATAAGGTATACGCTCATCGAAGCGCAACTGCAAAATAGTGAGCAGGAGTGTGGTATTTTCAGTCTGTCTTTTGCCGGCAAAATGTACAAAGAGCAGGCAGCGCTGGCCAGATTACATAACGACAACAGAGCGGGGAAGCTCCCGTCTGTCATTTCAGCATCAGCAGCCACTGACTACCTTCCCATTAGTTTCTTCAAGCACGCCCAATCTCCCAGGAAAGTCGAAGAATTTCTTAAAAAACACCCTGCTGAAAGCCAGCAAGAGGTAAATAAAAAAGGCGAAACATTAAAGAGCAGGCAAACCAGGTTCATGTCCTCTTTCACCAGCAGTTCCAGAAATGCCATTACATTCAGCGTATCGGCTCACAGAAAAAGAGAGACCTACCTTCAGCGCGCCAATCACCTTATTCATCAGTACGGCGCAATAGCAGATGCAAGAGACGTGCATGGCCTCGAGCATTTTGAGGGCGTTAAAAATTACCTGACAAACTTAGGAACGCAGATTGGTCGAAAACTGTTTGATATCCAACGGCTGAACAGCTCAGCAGATGCAAAAACGCAGGACTGTACAAGGGAACTAGCCTTACTGGAAAGTGTAAAAAAGGAAATGCAGGCGCTTCAAGAGCAGTTGAAGGAAATTGCAAAAACAATGGACAAATCTCCTCAGGAAGCCTCCAGAGTGGACATCGCGTCGTTGAGTGCCAGATTCAATAGTCTTGTTAATCAAGGCAACAGGATAAAAGCAGAGATCTCAAAAGTAACGGATGCAACACCGGATGTGCCCGCGTTTACTGCAAAACCAGCCGCCTCAATTGCTCAAAAAAATGAACAATAAAAACGCTGAAAAATTCATAACTCTTTCAGCCCCGGAAGCCGCACCCACAGACGAAGCCAACCATGAGAAACAAATCGAGACAACTTCCGATGACGCATTAACTGCATTGAAAGCCCACCTGAGTAACAGGCTGGACGCTCATAAACAGTAGCACAGGGAGATCTTCATCAGTCTTGTGAAGAAAGAAGTTCTCATGATGGTTCATCCTGAAAGACGAGGCTAAAGCACCCGAAGCACAGCGACTCGAAATGCGTTGGGTTGCCGGAGTTTTGTCAGGCAGCTGGTGGGATGGAGATCTTGGGCAAAATCTTAAAAACAAATTTGCCACTTACCTGAAAGAGTCAGGTATCCAGGATGGAGATGTCTTGCTGGAGAATCTGGATGCTGACTCAAAAAAGGAACTTGTTTCGCTGCTTCTCTGGGCATTTATCCAGGAAGAAGGAGAGAACGGGAAAAAATACAGGACAGCACTTTTTCAGGTTGTTGACTCAAAGGTGAAAGATTACCCGGGTGCCAGATTCATTTTGAAAAAGAACGAGAAGGACATCGAAACAGCACGCAAGCAGCTGAGCGCGCTACAGGCGTAAAGGCCCTACTCTGAGCTACCTGTGGTAGCTCAAATGTAATCTGACATATCACTCTATATTATTTACATAGAAGCGGGTTAACAATGAGCCCGACAGAGAAAATCATCTGCTCAAACTTAATCGTCACTTTCAGGAAAATCTTCCTCCATTTGCGGTTTACCGCCAGAAAGAGTATGAAAGCGTTTGGGTTTATTAATATGTTTTAAATATTTTAACCATACTTTTTCCAGCTCGGTTTCAGCCTCACATTCCCCACGACAAACCGCAACAAATTTTACTTCCTCTTCATTCACTGGATTACGTTTTCCCTCATCCAGCTCCTTGAAAGCATTACCGTAACGCTCCAGTAAATCGGCCTCTTTAATTGTTAAATCGCCATGACGCGAAAAACCTCGAGGATAATTTTTAGGATCAAAAAAACGATTCGTTGCACTGAAACTGTCCGACATATGACACTCTCTTAATACTTTCACAATAATGTTACTTATGGCGCGGAGTATTAGACAGGCTTGACATCCTGTAAAACAAAAAGTTTAAATCATCACGATAAAATAATTTGGAGAAATATGTGGATACCGAATTACTGAAAACTTTTCTGGAAGTCAAAAAAACGCGCCATTTTGGCCGGGCAGCAGAAGCATTATATTTAACACAATCTACGGTGAGTTTTCGTATTCGTCAGTTAGAATGCCAATTAGGGACGCATTTATTTACTCGCCATAAAAATAATATTCGCTTAACGCCTGCGGGGGAGCGTCTGGTGCCCTATGCAGAAACGCTGATGAGCACATGGCAACTGGCAAAAAAAGAGGTAGTATACTCAGCCCCCGGAACGGTAATTGCTATTGGCGCTATAGCTTCATTATGGGAAGCTTACCTGACTCCATGGCTGGAGCAGCTTTATCTGCAGCAGGAATCATTACGCATTGAAATACAGATAGCATCGAGAAAATCACTGCTCAGACAGTTATATGAAAGGGAACTTGATCTGCTCATTACGACAGATGCGCCCAAGATGGATGAACTGGACAATCAACTGTTAGGAAAATTTTCATTACAGCTTTATTCATCAGCCAGCAGCAATAAACCAAAGGCCATGTCTTACATCAAGCTTGAGTGGGATGGCGATTGCCATCAACAGGGGAATGGCCATGGTCTGAATGAACAGATGATAATATTAACAACACCTTCCGCCTGCCTAGCCTGCGAGTTACTGGAAAAAACCGGTAGCTACGCCTGGTTACCTGAACACTGGGGGCAGAAATATCCGCAACTTATACCATCGCCTGCACCATCAGCAATAGTGCGCCCATTGTATGCAGTCTGGCTGAAAAATAGCGATCAACAGCTTTTGATCCAGGAGTTGCTAAAAATCTCGATAAAAAATGTCATTCCATAAGGTATCAGACTGTCATGACGCCTTAAAAGAGAGAAAAAAATACAGGCAATACTAAAACAACTACAGGCTGAAGCGGGTAAAGGGAATTAAACCCGCCAAAGCTACACCAATCACCAGCAGTATTCAGGCTGAGACAATATATCGGTGTTTCACTGTACAGGGCGCATTGCCGGAAAAAGAATAACATCACGAATGCTGTTGCTGTTAGTAAACAACATCACCAGGCGATCGATACCAATACCCAGACCCGCTGTCGGCGGCATACCATATTCCAGTGCAGTGATATAATCTTCGTCAAAAAACATGGCTTCATCATCACCCGCTGCTTTTGCCTGCACCTGAGCAATAAAACGTGCAGCCTGATCCTGCGGATCATTTAATTCAGAAAAGCCATTGCCAATTTCACGGCCAGCAATAAAAAACTCAAAACGATCAGTTACCAGGGGATTGTTATCATTACAGCGCGCCAGCGGTGAAACTTCAGCGGGATAGTCGGTAATAAAAGTCGGTTGGATTAAGTGTTTTTCTGCAACGGCTTCAAAAAGCTCACACTGAATGCGCCCTATTCCCCAGGTTTTCTCAATGCCAATACCCAGGGATGTTGCTATGGCGATAGCTTTATCCCTGTCATCTAAATCAGTTATCTGGCTTTGTGGGTAATATTTACAAATGGCTTCTTTCATTGTCAGGCGCGTAAAAGGCTTTGCGAAATCGAAAGTATATTCACCATACTGCACCACTGAAGTCCCAAGCACACTTTTAGCCAGCATCAGGAAACATTCCTGCGTCAGCGTAATCAAATCGTTGTAATCTGCATACGCCATATAGAGTTCCATCATGGTGAATTCAGGATTATGTCTTGGTGAAATTCCCTCATTACGGAAATTACGATTAATCTCAAATACACGTTCGAATCCACCAACAATAAGGCGCTTCAGATAAAGTTCAGGCGCGATACGCAAATACATATCCATATCCAGTGCATTATGATGTGTCATAAATGGGCGTGCTGCTGCACCACCGGGAAGCATCTGCATCATGGGTGTTTCCACTTCCATAAAATCTTTTTCCATCATGAATTGACGCAATGCAGAGATTATCTGGGAACGTACCCTGAAAGTATGGCGCGAAGATTCATTGGTAATCAGATCTAAATAACGCTGGCGATAACGCCGCTCCTGATCGCTCAAACCATGAAATTTATCTGGCAATGGGCGCAGCGCTTTGGTCAGTAACCGTAATTGTACGCAGTGAACAGAAAGTTCACCGGTTTTGGTTCTAAACAGTCTGCCCTGTGCACCAAGAATATCCCCCAAATCCCATTTTTTAAATTCCTCGTTATAGCCATCTTCAGGCAGAGAATCACGTGAAACATACAGTTGAATATGACCACCCATATCCTGTAGCGTGACAAATGCAGCTTTTCCCATAATACGGCGTGTCATCATACGCCCCGCAACCGCCACGTTAATATCCAGTGCGGTTAATTCTTCATTTTCTTTATGGCCGAATTCAGCATGCAACCAGCTGGAGATATGCTTACGCCGAAAATCATTGGGAAAAGCATGACCCTGTTTGCGCAATACTGCCAGTTTTTCACGACGTACCTGTAGCTCATTACTGAGGGTGTGTTCGCTATCCTGTTGTTCTGACATGGTGTTTCCCTATAGCCCTGCTTTCAAACTTGCTTCGATAAATTTATCTAAATCACCATCTAATACAGACTGTGTATTACGCGTCTCTATACCTGTACGCAGGTCTTTAATGCGGGAATCATCCAGGACATAAGAACGAATCTGGCTACCCCAGCCAATGTCAGATTTGCTTTCTTCCATCAGTTGCTTATCAGCATTTTTTTTCTGCATTTCCAGCTCATACAATTTTGCTTTCAGTTGTTTCATCGCCTGATCTTTATTTTTATGCTGTGAACGATCATTCTGGCACTGTGTCACAATATTGGTAGGAAGATGCGTAATACGTACTGCCGATTCCGTTTTATTAATATGCTGCCCACCGGCACCAGACGCCCGGTAAACATCAATGCGTAAGTCAGCAGGATTAATTTCAATATCAATATCGTCATCAACTTCGGGATAAACAAACGCAGAACTGAAAGACGTATGGCGACGATTGCCAGAGTCAAAGGGGCTTTTACGCACCAGACGATGCACTCCCGTCTCTGTGCGCAACCAACCAAAGGCGTATTCACCACTGATTTTTACCGTAGCAGATTTAATACCGGCAACATCGCCTGCCGATTCTTCAATCAACTCAGTCTTAAAACCTCTGGATTCAGCCCAACGCAGATACATGCGTAATAACATATTGGCCCAATCCTGAGCCTCTGTTCCACCTGAACCAGCCTGCAGGTCCAGATAACAGTTAGCACTATCATATTGGCCGGAAAACATACGGCGAAACTCTAACTGGCCTAATTTAACGTCCAGCATTTCCAGCTCGGTCACCGTTTCGTTTAAGGTAGCTTCATCGTTTTCTTCAACAGCTAATTCCAGCAGTCCGGATACATCTTCCAGCCCCTGATCCAGTTGATCAATGACGCTAACTACTTCCTGTAACGCAGCACGTTCTTTTCCTAATGCCTGAGCACGTTCTGGCTCATTCCAGACATCAGGCTGCTCTAGCTCAGCAGTGACTTCTTCCAGACGCTCTCGTTTGGCATCATAGTCAAAGATACCCCCTCAGAACAGCAGTTCTTGCAGTAACATCCTGAATACGCAATTTTACCGGATTTATTTCAAACATGATTTTTACTATCTTTAAGTTAAGTGAATAAATAACGAAATCTATTTTGATGTACATCACCTGACAGGCAGGCATAACAATTTAGCGCAAGCTGATGATAGCAATTTGTTGTTGTGGCTGTAATCATTTTTGCCATACAAAACTAGCAACGCCACAACTGCACAATCACCAGCTGTACCTGTGTGTTACCACGGAATTCATTACAACCAAGCTTATAAGCTAATTTAACTTCGTGTACGCGGTTATCCGGCCAGAGTTCAGTATCAATATTAAAGGCAATACCGTCCAGAGATGGCCCTCCTGTCAGCGGTTCAACTGTCAGCTTTAAATGGCGTTCACCCACCAGGCGCTGTTGCAGAATGCGAAAATCACCATCAAATAACGGTTCCGGAAACGCCTGTCCCCATGGTCCGCCTTCACGCAGTAATTCAGCAAATTCCAGCGACAGTTCAGATTCTGTCAGCTCACCATCTGACCAGATGATACCTTCCAGCTGTGAAATATCCAGGTACTCACTGACCAGAGTTGCAAAACACTGCCGGAATTTATCAAACTGGCTGTGTTGCAGGGATAAACCTGCAGCCATAGCATGGCCGCCAAATTTATCTATCAGTCCTGGATGTAATACGCTCAATCGCTCCAGTACATCACGCATATGCAGACCTGCTATTGAACGGGCAGATCCCTTTAAAATACCGTCACCAGCAGGGGCAAAAGCAATCACCGGACGATGAAAACGCTCTTTAATACGTGAAGCGAGAATACCCACCACACCCTGATGCCATTCAGGATGATACATAACAATACCATAGGGTAACTGACCAGGCTGTTGTTCCAGCTGTGAACATAATTGCAATGCATCCACCTGCATGGTCTGCTCTATAGCACGACGGGTATGATTCAGCCGGTCGAGATCGATGGCAATACGCCGGGTTTCACACTCATCATCACTGAGCAGTAAAGCGACGCCCATCGACATATCTTCCAGGCGGCCTGCAGCATTTAAGCGTGGGCCAAGAGAAAAACCAAGATCACTGGCCACCAGCTGACGTGCATTCAGCTTCGACACTTCCAGCAGCGCACGAATACCCTGGCGACACTGACCTGCCCGAATACGCCTGATGCCCTGATAAACCAGGATACGATTATTGGCATCCAATGGAACAATATCAGCCACTGTCCCTAAGGCAACCAGGTCCAGCAATTCAGCCAGACGGGGAATAGCTAAAGCCTGCTGTTCGAACCAGCCACAGTCACGCAACCTGGCACGTAACGCCAGCATCACATAGAAAATCACGCCCACTCCCGCGAGTGTCCTGGAAGGAAAAGCGCAATCTGGTAAATTTGGATTGACTATTGCGTCGGCAGCAGGTAATCGCTCTCCCGGTAAGTGATGGTCTGTCACTATCACCCTGATACCTTTGGCAATCGCCAGATCTACACCATCACAGGAAGAGATACCATTATCTACCGTGATAATTAACCGGGCACCGCAGGCAGCAGCCTGTTCAACAATTGGGCAGCTCAAACCGTAGCCATCTTCAAAACGATTAGGGATAAGATAATTGACATTAACCGCTCCCATACTACGCAGTGCCAGTACCGCCACAGCAGTACTGGTTGCGCCATCCGCATCAAAATCACCAACAATCGTTATCTGACAGCAATCCACCAGCGCCTGCTGTAACAAATCTACTGCTGTGCTGATACCCGTTAACTCGCGATAATCCAGTAATCTGTCAAGACCGCGTTCCAGCTCCTGGGTACTTTTAACACCACGTAAGGCGTAAAGGTCACAAAGTCGCGAATGTAATCTGCCTGAAAGGTAACTGCTATCGATAATTTCACGGCGGCGAAGATGAACTTTCATACACTGCAATTAACCAGAAGTTCCTGCTGACGCTCCCGACGCATTAAGCATTTTGAGCATTTCTTTGGGTTCCTGATAACCAGGAACAACCATGCCATTTTGTAAGACCATCGCCGGTGTTCCCTGAATACCAAACCACACGCCCAATCGATAATGCTCGCTGAGATCTTTTTTACAGTTTACTGATGTGGATGTGATAGCTTCTCCTTTCATCGCCTTATCAAGAGACTTCCCAGGGGAAGCCTGACACCAGATCGACTGCATTTCTTTCGCTGCCTGGGAACCTGGCCCCTGACGTGGAAAAGCAAGATAGCGAATGGTAATACCTAGATCGTTATACTCTTTCATTTGCTGGTGTAATTTACGACAGAAACCACAACTAATGTCGGTAAATACCGTAACAACGTGCTTTTCTTCAGGTGCCTTGTACACAATCATTGTACTACTCATGGCTTGCAACTTTTTACTGAGTAGCTGATGAGTAACATTGACCGGCTCTGCATCACTCACTTTATATAGAGGACCCTGTAGCATATAACGACCATCAGCGGTCACATACAGCACACCATTTTCAGTCATGACCGTTTTTAATCCCTCTACCGGTGAAGGCTGCACCAGAACCTCCTGAATGGCAAGTTTCTTCAATGTCTGCAAAATAGCCGCATCATCTGCATAAGCCAGACCGGCAAAACACACCATCACTACCTGAAACTGCCATACTATTTTTTTCATCAATAAAAACCTTGTTTCTTTCATACCACCGTCATGCACGTGGATGATGCTGTTGATGTAACTGTTTTAAACGCTCAGTAGCCACATGAGTATAAATCTGTGTTGTCGACAGACAGCTGTGGCCTAATAGCATCTGTACAACACGCAAGTCTGCACCATGATTTAATAAGTGCGTTGCAAAAGCATGACGCAAAACATGAGGAGATAACCACTCACTGTCAATACCGGCAAGAACTGCATAATATTTAATGCGATACCAGAAAGTCTGTCTGGTCATTTTCTGACCGCGGTTACTGATAAACAATACATCCCGCGCGGGGTGATTATTCATTAACCAGGCACGACTATGTTTGAGATACTGTTCAATCCAGTAAATGGCATTTTCTCCTAAAGGAACCAGCCGTTCCTTATTCCCTTTACCAGTGACACGCACTACTCCCTGACGCAGGCTGATGTCCGCCATTGTTAATCCAACCAGCTCTGATACTCTAAAACCCGTTGCATACAGCACCTCCAGCATTGCTTTATCACGCAGTTCAAGCGGATTATCGATACAGGGCGCATTTAACAGTGTTTCAATCTGTGATTCACTTAAACACTTAGGCAAACGTCGTGCACACTTAGGTGAAGCCAGCGAAGCGGTGGGATCGTCCACACGCTGTTTTTCCCGATATAAATACTGAAATAATCGTCGCATGGCACTCAGTAAACGTGCAGAACTGGCTGCTTTATATCCCTTTTCAATACGCTTTTCCAGAAAACTCTGTAAATCCACAGCCTGAACATCGAGGATAGCGATTTTTTTATGGTCCAGCCAGGTAACCAGTGATGCTAAATCAAGGCGATAGGAAGACAGCGTATTTTCAGCCAGATTTCTCTCCAGCCATAAATTTTCCAGAAATTGTTCAACCAACAGATAACTCTGCTGTGATTTCATAGTGCCCCCATTGATAATCGCCTGATACACATGATTCCTGATGATTCAATAAATACAGCGACAACCTGAAATCAAGCCTGCCTGATTACCCATCGGCTTTTTTATAAAAATCCTTATGTTGCATAAGGCCATGTATATCAGAAAATTTATGCCAGTTTAACCGCAACATCAGTAATATCACAGCACTGAAGATAACAAATAACAGACCCGTTCCCAGAAGAAAAATATGTGTCTGTGAACGCAGTAAACCATAAAGTAGCGCATACAGTACCAGTAAGCAGCCGGAAAACATCATTCCTCGTAACCGGGTATGCAAAACAACACTGAAATACACGGCAACCAAGGCACAACAGCTCAAGCTGGCGATAATATAAGCCATGGTAAATCCAGTATGTTCAACGCAGGCCAACAGAATTAAATAAAAAATAATTAATATTGTTCCCATCAATACATAATGCAGCGGATGAACACACAATTCTGCCATGGCTTCAAACAAAAATAGTGCCATAAATACCAGGCCGATAAAAAAAACACTATATTTTATAGCTCGATCAATAAGTTGGTAATTATCTGGAGATTCAATAAAGTGAGTAATAAAAGCGGGGAACATCGCGAGATTAATCACCTTATCATCATTAGCAAAAGCAGCATTAATATTGTTAGCAAACCAGCTGCTGGTCCAGTGAACGTGGAAACCGTTTTCATCAATTTTGTAGCTGTCTGGTATAAAGTCACCTGAAAAACCAGGCTCAGGCCAGTTACTCTGTAATGTTAATTCACTACGTCGGCCCAGAGGAACAATGGATAAATGACTGCTACCTGACAGCGTTAATGTAAAATCAAAGTCCAGCGGTTTTTTTTCAAGCTGTGTCATGAGTACAGGTGCATGTATTCCCTGGAGCGATTTGTTTACTTTCGTGCCCGGCTCAAAATGAATTTTTGTTTGATTGGCTGTTAATGAAGAGATCTGCTGAATACCACGAATATCGCTCAACGCTACGACGAAATAAGGTTTCCTGATACTGACATTAGTCCTGTGCAGATCAGACAGCACCGCTGGCTTAAATTTCCCTCTAAAATGGATTCTACCGCGGTAACCCTTTGCCTGATGTGTCTCTGACTGGTGAACATTCACATTCGGCGCACCTTGTATATGCAACATATCTGGCAGGAGATAGCGATGACGCATCACATCCTGTCGGTATTTTTTACCATTTTTTTTACGTTCAATCGATTCAACATACGGGACGACGATAAAGGGACCAAGAATTTTGGGTGCATGACTATGACTCTTGCCCGCTTTATCAACAACGGTATTGTGATAGCTACGTCGTTCTTCTGCCATATTCAGCAACAGGCTTCTGGAAATCAACATCAGCATTATCAACCCAAATGAAGCAACTGCCTTAGATTTAAACATTGACTTAATCCTTTTTGATCAATCAAATCTGCTTGCTTATAGCGACAGGACTCACAGGCTAATCCTGCCAGATGAAAAGAACATGAGGTTATGTGAAAATAGCGTGAAGTTAACAACAGCTAACGCGGAAAAGGTAAAATAAGCTGAACTTCGACGCCTCGCTCTGTACGATTTTTAACCGTCACACTTCCATGATGTAACGATATGACTTCCCGAACAAAATTCAGTCCGAGGCCTGTACTTTTGGGTCGGCAGGGACGCGGAAGAGAATAAAAGCGTTCAAAAATCTTATCCAGGGCATAATCAGGAATACCGATGCCATTATCAGCAATACAAATTTGATAACAATCTGCGTGGCGTACGCCACTGATATCGATTCTGCCACCAGGTAAAGTAAAATCCAACGCATTATCGAGCAGATTAACCAATGCCTGTCCCAGCAAAAAAGCATCTCCCACTATCCCGGCATTATCACAGCCATTCAATTGCAATATGATATCGCAGTTTACAGCCTGCGGCTCTTTGTCAACCACAGCCTGCCTGAGCACGCAACCAATATCCATCGGAAAACATTCCAAATCAGCACGACTTTCTACTCTGGCCTGCATTAACATGGTTTCAATCAATTTTTGAATACGCATGCTTTGCTGATCGATATTGCGTAAAAAGCGTTCAGCAACCTCTCGTGGCGGTGATTCTCTGAGCAGTTCTGCTGCACCGCGAATTGCTGCGAGCGGACTTTTAAGCTCATGAGTCAGGGTATGGACGTATTGTTCAATATAGGCTTTTTTCTCTAGTTTCAGACGCATACTTTCCAGCTCCTGCGCCAGACCAGTAAATTCACCCAATACCGGCAATGATAGCGGTTGTCCCTGCGTAGCATTTTCGGTGTAGCGCGTCATTAATTTGACAGAATGATTAATCCACCAGATAAAAAATAAACCGATAAGTAAACCTGTACTTAGCAATATCGTCCCTGCAAAGGCAAACTGATATTTTTTTTCTTTCATGAGCGGCATCATATCCGTGCTTATCTGGCCCACGCTGACAATACCCATCACTTTTGATTCTGCTATCACCGATACCGCAGTCCAGCTCAATGAATTATAAAAACTCGGCGAATCGTTATGGTCAGTATATTGGTCACGTACAACATGCCAGATCTCATTCCAGCCTGAATAAAGCTTTTTTTGTTTTTTAGCGCTGGAATCAAAAAAAACCATACCGCTGGCATCGGTCAGACGAATGTGATAGCCATGACTATTTTTATAAAGCCCGGTAATACAGGTAAGAATTGACCGTCTGTTGAAATTAATAATTTTCTGCAACGATTGCCCGTTAACTGCGCCGGGCCTGTGCATATCCTGCTGAATAAAGTGTACCAACAGCTTTGCTGTCTTCATCAGCATCTCTTCCCTGTTGTCATGGGAAAAAACAAAATTGATAGCCAGTATCTTGAACACAACATAACCTGTCATCACAACAGCGAAAAAATAACTCAGCAGTAATCGCAAATCGATTTTCATTCACAGATGCTCAGACTGTAGCCCAGGCCACGATGAGTAAGAATAGGAGATTTTTTTTCATTAATTTTATGTAACTTGGCACGCAGCGTTTTAATATGCGTGTCTACTGTACGTTCAAGACTGTCTTCTGCCTGGGTCCAGACAGTATTCATTAACTGCTGCCGTGACAGGATACGTCCTGATGACATCAATAATGTTTTCAACAGCATATATTCATAGCGTGTCAACAATAATAATTTCTGATAATAAGTAACGCGGGCTCCTTCTTCATCCAGCACAAATGCACCTAACACAAGTCTCCCCGAGCGCACAGATACAGACTGCGCTCTCTGGAGTCGTCGTAAAATGACACGTACTCTGGAACTTAATTCACGCGGGGAAAAAGGCTTGGCAACATAGTCATCGGCCCCGATTTCGAGGCCGATAATGCGGTCAAGCTCATCACTACGGGCAGTCAGAAACAGTATGGGCAACGCAGTAACCTGTGTCAGCAAGCGACGGCAGAGATCAAAGCCATTGATATCAGGTAATCCAACATCGAGAATGACCAGCGCTGGCTGCTCATATTGCAGGGCAGTAAGCACCGGTTTACCCTGATCAAACCATTTAAGCTTAAACCCTTCACTTTCAAACAAATAAATCAATGTATCCGCAATACCTGGCTCGTCCTCAACCAGCCAAATCAAGGGTTTCATGATTAGCGACCTGAATAAAAAAATTGCCTTAATACCAGGCACAAATGACGCCATTCACTTTCGTTCATACTGTCTGATGCCAGCCAGAGCGCCTGATGAACAGGGTGTTTTGCCTGCTGAAGTGAAAATAAAACACCCTGTTTCATCATCCATGGCTGCCTGGCTATACGCCACTCCTGATCCTTCCACATCAACAGACTACCTCCCTTCAATTCAATTCTTCCCTGACACCGTGCGATATTTTTTTGGCTGCGAATGCCATCAAAGATAACTATGGCGATTAACACCAGACAAAACATGCCATTGCTTTGCGGACAGACTATAATAATAATTAACAACAACAGCATACCCTGCGCCAGAAACGCAAAAAACTGGGTACGCCTTGAAACCTTCAGGTTACATTGCCACTGGGCCACGCGCCTGGTTTCTTTTCTGGATGAAACTGACCATTCTTTGTAGATCCTTATCCGGTGCCTGATGATGATTAATCAGCCAGTTAAACAGATCGGGATCATGGCTCGTTAGTAAGCGAACAAATAAACGCTTATCATTCTCATTCAATATGTCGTACTCATATTCAAAAAATGGCATGATGATAATATCGAGTTCACGCATACCACGACGACACGCCCAGCGCAGACAGGCCTTATTATTAATATCCATGGAGTACTCCCGACGTAACCCTGAATCTACGTTATCAGGGGATACCACTATCAGTCAGATACTGTATCAGTCATTTCTTAAGCAGAAAAAACTAAATGCATTACATGAAGTTGTATTCTATTGTGTGTAATTTACTTTAAAATCATTTATTTATTAAACAATTTTAATTTTTTGTAACTATTTTCTCCCCGGTTGACAAATGGCTGGATTACCTGCAAAGCTTTCAGCATTCTTCGTATTTTAACTAACCAATCTGATGAATATCAGGATCGATAATAATGACAGATAAACTACTTACCCCTGCGCATCAGCTATCCTCTATTACATCATCGCTGAGTATAATCTCGCTCGACGATTGGGCCTTAGTGACAGTCACAGGGCCGGATCGACTACGTTATCTTCAGGGACAAATAACAGCAGACATTAATGCGCTGAAACCAGACAGGCATATGCTGTGTGCACACTGTGATGCAAAGGGAAAAATGTGGAGCAGCCTGATAGTATTTCATCAAAGAGAACACATTGCCTTTATTGAGCGTAAGAGCCTGTTAAACACTCAATTGACAGAATTAAGAAAATACGCCGTATTCTCCAGGGTATCTATTAATCAGGACGAACAAACCCTGCTATCAGGTATCTGTGGACAACAGGCACGCGAGCTGCTGGCATCGATATTCGGCACACTCCCTGATGCAGAGCACTCTGTGGTACAGCACCAGCAGAGCACACTTTTACATTTTTCTCTGCCGGAAGAACGCTTCTTACTGATCAGCAGCCATGAGCAGGTTGAAATTCTGAAAGACGAGGCAAGAAAAGCAGGATATAACGTACAACTTAACGGCAGCCAGCAATGGCTGTCGCTGGATATTGCCGCGGGTTATCCGATAATAGACGCCGTAAACAGTGGAGTATTCCTCCCTCAGGCGGTAAATCTTCAGGCGCTGGATGGCATCAGTTTCACCAAAGGCTGTTATACCGGCCAGGAAACAGTGGCACGCGCTAAATATCGTGGCACCAACAAGCGGGCACTGTATTGGCTGGCGGGCCAATCCGCTCGGGTACCTGCAGCGGGTGAAGATTTAGAGTTCCAGCTAATGGATGGTAACTGGCGACGCACAGGCACGGTCCTGGTAGCGAGTCAGTTACCGGACGGCATACTGTGGGTGCAGGCAGTGCTGAACAACGACACGACAATTGACACAAAGTTGCGTATACCGGGAGATGACAGCAGTGAACTGTGCATCCAGGCGCTGCCCTACTCGCTGTCAGAACAGTTAACTACAACAAATGGGTAGCGGGTAATGGCCATGACAATGCGCTGTGCTTAATAACGCTATAAATACCCTTGCGTCTGGGGAAGAACGCGTACGGTCACAGCCAGGTAGATTCATATTCATCATCGCTTAATTGACTACATTGCTGCTGAATATGTTTTAAATAGGTATCCACGTTATGCTTTCTTGTGGTTGCCGAAAAGAAGTGAACGTTCTTCCCTTCCTTGCCATATTCTCCCGCACCAAAAATCATGGGCACCGGATCTTTTTTATTTATCCAGTGTTCATAATCCGGACCTTGCGGGTAGTGATATGCACCCCCGGCAAGCGTGGTGACTTTAATGTCTGCCATCAGCTCCCTGGCAATTTGCCTGGCTTTTTTCTTATTTACGTCGGGCAACTGTTGAAACACTTGCGTCAATTTTTCATATACATTTGTTAATGCATGACTGGTAATAATGCCGCCACGACTGTGCGCCATTAAGCGTAATGGCTTCTCTTTAGCATTATTTTCCAGTAAATAATTAAGAATAAGTTTTTCCAGCGCTTTTGCCGGCCCGGTACTCATGTTCAATTTATCTTCTAAAGACTGAAGACCGTCTTTAAACTGATGGCCATGAGTCGCAGTATGGATACCTAATACTTTTACTCCATAAGCATCTGCTATTGCCTGCATGGCGGTAACCTGGCTGTAGACCGGTGTGTTTTGCCCATTAATGTATATCAGGGTATCACCACTTAATGTCCCGGTTTTCGGGATGATACCCGGCAGATTATGCCAGTCTAGCTGGTTAAGTGTTCCTATTCTAATCGCACCGTCTTTGGTTATCAGCGCTCCGTCGTAATCCAGATCGTCTTTTACCGCCTCTTTTCTCTGTGCCAGCTGAATCTTTTGTGAACAAGACAGGTCTTTTACTACATAGGGAGAAAGTGAATGATAATAAAATGGAAGCGTATAACTGGTTGTATTACTGTCTGTATTGGGCATAAATTCCTGCCCAACCACGACAGGCACAGAGGTTTTTCTCTGACTACGCTGACAGAATTCCTGAACATAAGCCGCCGTTGCAACATGGCTCTGTACGATTAATTTATAGTCATGCGCACTCTTTATTGTTATTGCACTCGCTGCTACTTCTGTAACACCAGAGATTATCGATTCGGTTACTGTACCCGTGATGATGTCAGGTTTGCCATCAGAATGAAAAATAGCTTTAAATCTGTCCCAGATTTTCACGAAAAAAGAGTTTCTTTTACCGCTATTCAACAGGTTATCGGTATCGTTTCTGGTACGCACTTCTTGCGCAGCAACCTGAATATCCTGCTGTTGCATATACACATATTCACAGGAATTTTCAGACACCAACACACCGGCTGTATCAGTGCCCTGGCTCTGCACTGTATAGCTGTTATTCACCAGACAGGCAGAGAGTGTTTCGTTACACTGTTTTGATACCATTGACAGGCTGCCAGCTCTGTCTGAATCAGCGTTCAGGTATACAGCAGCCATACCATACTCTGCGGTCAAAGAAAGCCTGCTCTGTGCAGAAAAATTCCAGTTTTCCCTAAGTGCGTGCCCGTCATCAGAGATGGCAATTTCCTGAGGCAGTGCAGTGATATGACAGGTATAAATTTTGCTTGACAGAGTCAGCTTTATGCTTACCAGGCTGCTAAAAAATCTGGCGATATTCTCTTTATTTTGCTGACTATTGTCACTTTCAATCATTATTGATTGGTGTAAATATTTTTCTATTGTCACCGCGATATCGCTGCCAGGAATAGTGACAGGATAGTCTGCCTTTCTGAAAGAAACATGAGAAACTCCATTGCTGGTGATGTGCCTGACAGGAATAAGATGATTCTGTTTTTTACAGAATTCGGGCCTTTCATCTGACTGGGATACGTTTACTGTATTTCTTAACGATCCTGATAAATATGCACCAGAGCTGTTTACCTGTGAGTAATAAGCAGTATGGCGTACAGCATGGCTTGCGATCGAGGGCATAAAACAGACTCATATTACATAAATTTCATTTCATGTTATTGATTATATTATTTTTGTCACAGGGATCCACCTTTACCATTAATCATAGATAAAATCATTTTCCCAAAAACACCGCCAGCGGATTTGTCAATGGATGAAACCTGTTGTTGAGCGTAGCCAAAGCCTTGCAGCGACGCTGAGCACAGCAGAATAAAAGCAGTTATAAAACAGTGAGTTAACCTGATAAAATTCTATGCAGCATGCACTGCTATAGCTGATTAAAATAAATCACTTCACCACATTGCAGGGCGATAATTTCAGAGAGAAGTGCAAAAAATGGTTTGCCGCTCCTGACACAACACCAGTGCTTATCCTGATAATTAAAATGATATCCTCCTGTTTTAGCAGCCAGCCATACCTGCTGTAGCGCCTCCTGACGATTGATGATAATTTTGCTGCCATTCTCTAAGGTAAGCGTCAGAGTGCCTTCGCTTCTCTCATAATCACTATCTCCCAAATAACAATCGACAGTCTGCTCAATATTCAGCATAAGCTGGTCAACTAATTGATGAAATTCACTATCATGCATAATCAATCTCCTGTTTGCTTTTCATCACCTGTCTGCGATTATAGAAAACATCAACGCATCATCAACAGGGTTCTCATGAAAAAAACACTGCGCTGGCTGCCAGGTTTGATCCTGCTATCAGAAATAGCAGGCTGTGGACTAAAAGGTCCCCTTTATATGCCACTAGCACCTGATAATTTTGCAGCAGAAACTGTACCATCAGGCACAGAAACCTCAACAAACAGACCATCATACCTTCGAGTGAGATATGAATATGCAGTTTTCTAAAATGCACGCACTCGGTAACGACTTCATGATAGTTGATGCAGTAACACAAAATGTTTACTTTTCAGCGGAGCAGATCAGGCGTTTTGCCAATCGACATACGGGCATCGGATTCGATCAATTGTTATTAGTAGAGCCACCTTATGATCCTGAACTGGATTTCCACTATCGCATTTTCAATGCCGATGGCAGTGAAGTTTTTCAGTGTGGTAATGGCGCACGCTGTTTTGCCCGCTTTGTTTATACCAAAGGGTTAACGGGTAAAAAAAACATCTGCGTCAGTAACCAGACGGGACGTACCTGCATGAGCATCCTTGAAGATGGCACTGTGCGCATCGACATGGGGGAACCCAATTTTAATCCGCAGGCCGTGCCTTTCCATGCGACTACCACAGAAAAAACCTACCCTTTACGAATTGCTGAACAAACGCTACTCTGCAGTGTAGTGTCCATGGGAAATCCTCATTGTGTGCTGCAGGTAGAAGATGTCGCACTTGCCAGAGTCGAGTTCCTTGGCCCACTGCTGGCACAGCATGACTATTTTCCTGAAAAAGCAAATGTTGGTTTTATGCAAATTATCAACCGCAATAGCCTGCGCTTGCGGGTTTACGAACGCGGTGTCGGAGAAACGCTAGCCTGTGGTAGCGGTGCAAGTGCTGCAGTGGCTGTAGGTATTATTCATGAGCAATTAAATGAACAGGTTCAGGTTGAACTACCTGGTGGTAACCTGAATATTACCTGGAAGGGGCCAGGTTATTCCCTCTATATGACAGGACCGGCTACTCATGTCTATGATGGATTTATCCGTTTATAAGGTAATATCTTATCTGTTATCAATTTCATTAACCGTGCACAGGAGCAGCGAGCCACGCGTATGGAATTAAACGATAGTGCTGTCGTGCACTACCTGCTGCAGCATCCTGATTTTTTTACACGTAACGCCTGTGCGGTTGAACAGATGCATATCCCACACCCGGTAAAAGGCAGTGTTTCCCTAGTGGAATGGCAGCTGGCACGACAACGTAATCAGATAAGCCGGCTGGAAGAAGAAATTGCGCTGCTGATGGCACAGGCTGATTCTAATCAAATTTTGTTTAAACGACTACTGCAACTCCAGACAGAGTTAACTGCCTCCAGTAATATTCAGGACATGATCGTGCGACTGAATCACTGGGCACACAGTTTTGGTCTGACTGGCTTTGATATCCGCCTGTTCAGCGATTGCTGGAAAATGGAAAAACGCGAAGATGTGACACATCTGGCAATGTTACGCGATGCTTTTGAACCGCTGAAGATAAAGCGCCTGGGGCATGAACGGCATTATCTCGGCCATCTGAACAATGCAGAATTATCACTACTGTTACCCGCAGGCAGTCAGACTGGTTCAGTGGCATTATCACTGTTGGGTGACAATGCCGATTTGGGCATCATTATTTTCAGCAGTCAGGATAAGCAGCATTATCAACCGGGTATGGGTACAACCCTGCTCGATTATCTCACAGGCCTGCTACCCGGGTTGATAACACGCTGGATTGAACCCGTATGACGGATATAAATTCTGCGCTTAGCAAACCCATTACCGATTTTTTACGTTACCTGAAAATTGAACGCCAGCTCAGTCCACTGACCATAACCAGCTACACCCGTGAGCTACAAACACTGGCTCTGCTTGCTGGTGAGACTGGCATCACAAAATGGCATCACCTCGATGCGGCAAAGGTGCGCCTGCTCATTATTATGAGCAAACGTGCCGGCTTACAATCAACCAGTCTTGCACTGCGTTTTTCTGCATTACGCAGCTTCCTGAACTGGCTGGTCAACAAAGGTATCCTGCCTGCTAACCCCGCCAAAGGGGTGAATACCCCAAGAGTTGCACGCCCTCTGCCAAAAAATATAGATGTTGATGAAGTAAATTGCCTGCTAACTATTCGCTCTGATTCCCCCCTGGCGATACGTGACCGCACTATGTTAGAAGTGATGTACAGCGCAGGCTTGCGGTTATCTGAACTGGTGAATATGGACTGCAGGCAAATCAATCTTGTCGCTGGCGAGGCCAGAGTAATGGGTAAAGGCAGTAAAGAACGTTATGTTCCGCTTGGCAGAATGGCAGTGACCTGGTTAACAGACTGGATGAAATTACGCGCTACTTTTTCTCCCGAGAATGATGCCCTGTTTGTTGCCCGCACTGGCAAACGCATCTCAATGCGCAGCGTACAAAAACGCTTTGCCGAATGGGGCATGAAACAGGGGGTGAACAGTCATATTCATCCCCATAAACTACGCCACTCTTTTGCCACCCATATGCTGGAATCCAGTGGCGACCTGCGTGCTGTCCAGGAGCTGCTTGGTCATGCCAACCTTGCAACCACGCAAATTTATACCCATCTTAATTTTCAGCACCTTGCCGCTGTATATGATGCCGCTCACCCAAGAGCTAAACGAGATAAATGATACATTTTTATCGCCCTTTAACCGCCATTACCGCCATCACTTTCGATCTCGATGACACACTGTACGATAACCACCTGATTATTCTGCGCGCAGAACAACAGACGACACATTTTTTAACACAGCATTACCCTGATTTACCTGCATTACCGCTGGCGGATTTTCAACAGATGCGTGGCAGACTGCTGATGCAATATCCTGACATCCATCATGATGTCAGCCAATGGCGCTGGCAGACCATGTGTTCCTGGTTAATGACACGCGGACTCGCACGTAGCGCAGCACAAAACCTGGCCGATAGTGCAATGGACCATTTTTGCTGGTGGCGTAACCAGATTCATGTCCCCGAGGAAACTCACCATACCTTACGTGCTCTGGCTGCACATTACCCACTGGCTGCAATTACTAACGGTAACGCCTGCCCCCATGCTTTTGGATTAGGAGATTACTTTCAGTTCGTACTACATGCCGGCCGTGCGGAAGCTGATATGTATTATCAGGCAGCCAGACTATTTGCGCGACAGCCAAAAACCCTGCTTCATGTGGGTGACAGCTTAACAACCGATGTCGCCGGTGCGTTAGGTTGTGGTATGCAGGCCTGCTGGATTAATGAACGAAAAAATATCATTGTAATAAAAAACAACAGGTTACTTCCACATGTTGAGATTTCTCAATTGGCTTGTCTGACCGCGCTGTTATAATGCTGAAAAAAATAGTATGGCAGCAAAAAAATCTGACGACACAATAGACTGCTTACGCAACAAACCACCTGCCCGTATCAGACAAACGGTATTTTTATGGATATTTTTTCACTACTTAGTGGGTTAAACGACAGACAGCGTGAAGCAGTCACCGCACCTCATGGCAATATGCTGGTACTGGCAGGGGCGGGAAGTGGTAAAACCCGAGTACTGGTGCACCGTATCGCCTGGTTACTCTCTCAAAACGCTTCTGCGTATTCTATTCTTGCGGTCACTTTTACTAATAAAGCGGCAGCCGAAATGCGTCATCGTATTGCACAACTGCCAGATAGCGCGAATGGAATGTGGATCGGAACGTTTCATGGACTGGCTCATCGCCTGCTACGAGCGCACCACATGGATGCCGGTCTGCCCGCTGATTTTCAGATTCTCGATATGGACGATCAACACCGCCTGTTAAAACGCATTATCCATGCACTCAATCTGGATGAAAAACAATGGTCACCTCGCCAGGCAGGCTGGTACATCAACGCGAAGAAAGACGAAGGCCTGCGACCACAGGATATTGATGCCCGGGGAAACGCCACAGAAGCAACCTGGCTTCGCATCTGGCAGACGTATCAGGATGCCTGCCAGCGTACCGGCATGGTAGATTTTGCTGAACTGCTGCCAAGAGTACATGAATTATGGCTGAACAGGCCACACATCCTGCATCATTATCGTGCACGCTTTAGCTGTATTCTCGTCGATGAGTTTCAGGATACCAATCACATTCAATATGCCTGGTTGCGCCTTCTGGCCGGTGAACACACCAGCGTCATGATTGTGGGTGATGACGATCAGTCAATTTACGGCTGGCGAGGCGCTCAGATAGAAAATATTCAACGTTTTCTGCAGGATTTTCCTGGTTCACAGACATTACGTCTGGAACAAAACTATCGCTCCACAGGTAATATTCTCAAGGCTGCCAACAGCCTTATTGATAATAATGGTGGTCGTATAGGAAAAAACTTATGGACGCAGGGTAAAGCAGGTGAGCCCATCTCTGTTTATGCTGCCTTCAATGAGCTCGACGAAGCACGCTTTGTAGTGAATCGTATAAAAACATGGCAGGAAAATGGTGGCACATTACAGGCCTGCGCCATCCTTTATCGCAGTAATGCGCAATCTCGTGTACTGGAAGAGGCATTATTGCAGGCGGCAATGCCATACCGTATTTATGGCGGACAGCGCTTTTTTGAACGCCAGGAAATCAAAGATGCACTCGCTTATCTGCGTCTTATCATCAATCGTAATGACGATGTCGCGCTGGAACGTGTTATCAACACCCCCGGAAGAGGTATTGGGGTACGCACGCTGGACGTCATACGCCAGACTGCGCGTGAACGCCAGGTAACGTTATGGCAGTCAGTGCATGCATTACTACAGGAAAGCGTCCTGGCAGGCCGGACAGCATCAGCATTACAGCGCTTTATCGAACTGATAAACGCACTGGACCAGGAAACAACAGCACTCCCCCTGTCCGTGCAGACTGAACGCGTTATACATGATTCCGGTATATGGTCAATGTATCAGCAGGAAAAAGGAGAAAAAAACCAGGCCAGGATAGAAAACTTACAGGAGCTGGTCACTGCAACACAACAATTCATCGACCCGGGAGAAAACCCGGATCTGTCGCCTCTACAGGCATTTCTGGTACATGCTGTCCTGGAATCAGGAGAAGGTCAGGCGGATAGCGGTCAGGATGCCGTACAAATGATGACCTTACATTCAGCAAAGGGACTGGAGTTTCCACAGGTGTTTATCACTGGTATGGAAGAAGGCCTGTTTCCCAGCCAGATGTCGTTCCATGAAGAGTCGCGCCTGGAAGAAGAACGCCGTCTGGCTTATGTAGGCGTGACACGCGCCATGCAAAAATTGACCCTGAGCTACGCGGAAAGTCGCCGGCTGTACGGTAAAGAGAACCACCATCGCCCTTCGCGTTTCATTGGTGAATTACCACGGGACTGTGTTGAAGAAGTACGTTTACGTGCCAGTATTACACGACCATTTACCACTTTTCATTCCGGCGTACAGAGAGTCGACAACGACAGTGGCTTTGCTCTGGGACAGCGGGTACGTCACCCAAAATTCGGTGAAGGTACTATTATTAACATGGAAGGACAGGGTGAGCATAACCGGTTACAAATCGCTTTTCAGGAAGAAGGAGTGAAATGGCTGGTCACGGCCTTTGCCAGATTAGAGGCCATAAGCGGTTGACAGCCTTTTTCCTGTCAGCGTAACATGCGCTTACCATTATCAGTGAGGGCAGGATCCTTGAACACACCCAGTAGATACTGGCTCAATAATCTGTTGTTAACATACAATCCCTGACGCTATCCTTATCTATTGCTGATAGCCTTGTGGTTGTCAGCGACTGCGTTTTTGTGTCGCTCTGAGTCAGATTTTCTTATGGTCTGAAACATGCTGGTGACACCTATTCTCCTCTGTTTCTGTGCTTCAACAACATTTGCTCACTGCCATTATTTTAAAGAGAGTTATCCACATGCTAAGCGCATTTAAATTAGAAAATAATCGCCTGGCCCGTATGGAACTGGATGAGTTGGATCAACTGTCTGCATCACTGTGGATTGACTTGATTGAACCTGAACAGATGGAACGTGAAAAAATCCAGCATGAACTGGGACAGAGTCTCGCTACCCAACCAGAGCTCGATGATATTGAAGCGTCTGCACGTTTTTTTGAAGATGAAGATGGCCTGCATATCCATTCTTTCTTCTATTTTCAGGATACCGACGATCATGGCGGCAATGAAACAGTGGCATTTACTGTGCGTGAGGGCCGCCTGTACACCTTACGTGAGCGTGAATTACCCGCATTTCGCCTGTACCGTATGCGTGCACGCAGTCAGACAATGGTAGACGGTAATGCTTATGAGCTGTTACTGGATTTATTTGAAACAAAAATTGAACAACTGGCTGATGAAATCGAAAATATCTACAGTCACCTGGAAGCCCTGAGCCGGGTCATCATGGAAGGCCGGCAGGGTAATGAATACGACGACGCGCTGTCAAGTCTGGCTGAACAGGAAGATATTGGCTGGAAGGTGCGTCTGTGTCTGATGGATACCCAGCGGGCAATTAATTTTTTATTACGTAAAGCACGCCTGCCTGTCAGCCAGCTTGAACAGGCACGTGAAGTATTACGCGATATTGAATCATTATTGCCACACAATGAATCCCTGTTCCAGAAAGTCAATTTCCTGATGCAGGCAGCAATGGGATTCATTAATATTGAACAAAACCGCATTATCAAAATATTCTCGGTCGTTTCAGTTATTTTCCTGCCGCCAACACTGGTGGCATCCAGTTATGGAATGAATTTCGAATTTATGCCAGAGCTGAAATGGTCCATGGGTTATCCGGGCGCCATCGGTTTAATGATTATTGCTGGTCTGGTTCCATGGCTTTATTTTAAACGAAAAAACTGGCTGTGAGCACCGCCCACGCAGTGGGGCTGATAGAAAATACCAGCGGCCTGACAGGCGATAAGGATTACCTGGACGCTATGAGCACCCCGTAATATCACAGACCATTTTTATCAGATCAGGTATTGCTAAGATAACGCGGATGTTTACTGAAAATTTTTCCGTTTGCCTGAATACAGACATAACGATCAGCAATTTTATGCCAGAATTTCTCTGTATCAACATCGGCCAGGTCAAGCCATAACGTATCAGTCAATTCAGTTCGATACTTAAAACCCATACGCTTATAGATTTCTGCTATAGCAGGACCTGCTGGCCTTAATCTCACCAAAGGTGGTTGCCGCAAGGAGTACTGTAAAACGTGTTCAATCAGCAAAAAACCGGCATCATGCACGCCGGGATGAGCCATCACACCCACCACATAGATATCATCCGGCGAGATTTTAACAGAAATTAAACCAACACTGTTATTATCCAGTTGATAAGAAAAAATCCGGGCTTGATCACTGGTATCATCAATACAATCTTCAGCAATAGCGCGACACCCCTGTGCTTTTTCTGCCATGTTGTCACCGTGGGCTTCAATATCCACAACATCCAGGCTTTCCAGAAATCTTTCCACTGTTTCTTCTATGTCGTTTGGTACAATTTCTACAATGGGAGCCTCAAGCGATAGCCGATAAGAAGCCGCTGTTTTTGTTGTATGACGATTCACAGAAGGTGGTTGATTTAATAATGTGGGTATCGGTGGAGCAGGTCTGGTTGCTATAGGTATAGGCGGGGCGGGGCGGGTTACTATGGCCAGGCAGGTAGTATTGATAATTTTAGCAAGCTCATGAGCATGCCTGCTACTGTCAGGGTTGGTAGTGTCCGTGTCACTGGAGGGAGTTAATGGCGCTTGATCATTATTGTTTCCATTATCAATCATATGATTACCCCTTATTTTATATTAGCTTATCCCTGTATTGTAAAAATAACGAAATGGCACGGTAATGTATATAAATGACCGCTTAATTTGCTTAAAACACTGGCGTGTCATCAATTTATCCCTTACTGAAGACACCCGTTCACTGCCCCGCTCATCGAGGTGATTGCAATGTAAGGCTCATATAAAATAAAGTAGCAGATAAAAAAAATAGTAAGTATAATTAATGACATACTTACTATTGATCGATAAAAATGAATCAGATATTGCCTGACATCAACGCTATCAAAAGCTTCTTCTTATCCCTGCAGGATGAAATATGCGCTCATCTCACTGATGCTGATGGCAGTGCCGTTTTTCGTGAACAACAATGGCAGCATGAAAGCGGTGGCGGAGGACAGAGCAGGCTCATGGTTAATGGGGCGGTATTTGAACAGGCGGGGGTAAATTTTTCGTCCGTTTCCGGTACCGCTCTGCCCGCCTGTGCCACCAATAACCGGCCTGAGCTGGCAGGCTGTCGCTTTCAGGCACTGGGTGTATCTCTGGTTGTACATCCACAAAGCCCTTATATACCTACCAGCCATGCCAATGTGCGCTTTTTCATCGCCGAAAAAGAAGGAGCACCTCCTGTCTGGTGGTTCGGTGGTGGTTTTGATCTCACCCCCTTTTATGGTTTCGAGGAAGATGCTATCCACTGGCATCGCAGCGCACAACAACTCTGTCATCCCTTTGGCCCAGAGGTTTATGCCAGATATAAAAAATGGTGTGATGACTATTTTTATCTTAAACATCGCAATGAAGCCCGCGGCATTGGTGGCCTGTTTTTTGACGATCTGAATAGTCCGGATTTCACTACCTGTTTTGCCTTAACCAGAGCAGTTGGCAGAGGATTTTTAACGGCTTATCTGCCTATCGTGGAGAAACGTAAGCATCTCACCTGGGGAGAGCGCGAGCGCCAGTTTCAGCTTTATCGCCGGGGGCGCTATGTCGAATTTAATCTGGTATGGGATCGTGGCACACTTTTTGGTCTGCAAACAGGTGGACGGACAGAATCCATTTTAATGTCACTTCCGCCACTTGTCCGCTGGGAATACAACTATCAGCCCGCTGATAATAGCCCGGAATCCGCGCTGTACCGGGATTTCTTACCCATAAGAGAGTGGGTATAAGCCTTTCGCTGACGGCATAGAAAACTGCCTTTCCCGTCTCCCTGCCGACATAGCAGAAGCAAAAGCAGATAATCGCGTTATCTGTCAGGCAAGAGAATGTTACAGAGCTTCTTTCGATAAGAATAGCCCTGGCACAAGCACATACCCGCGGGAGTATATTCCTTGATATATATTTTACATATGAATATACTTTGGTATCTATCATAATAAAGTGAGGCAATGATGAGCCATACTGCCAAATTATTCACCAATGGGCGCAGCCAGGCAGTACGTCTGCCAGCTGCTTACAGATTCAATAGCCGGGAAGTTTTTATCCGCAAGGATGCACAAACCGGTGATGTGATTTTATCACTCAGGCCAGACACCTGGGATGGTTTTTTTACTGCACTCAAGAAAGCCAGTGTGCCCGTCGATTTCCTGGATGAAAAAGAACGGCACCAGCATGGGCAAAATCGCGACCCCTTTGAATGGCATCACGAATGAAAAGATACATGCTGGATACGAATACAGTCAGTTATCTCCTCAGAGCCCATCCTGCCGTCACTGAGCGTGTCGTTGTAGTGCCAATGGCCTCTCTTTGTATCTCAGCCATCACCGCAGGTGAATTGTTTTTTGGCTTGGCGAAACGTCCCCTCGCCAAAGCATTGCACACTGCCGTGCAGCAGTTTCTCCTGCGTGTTGAGGTGCAGCCATGGGAAAACACTACGGCAGAGCATTACGGGATAGTGCGTGCTGCTATGGAAAGACAAGGCAAAATCATTGCACCTCTTGATTTACTGATTGCGGCACACGCACTGCGCATCGGGGCGGTATTGGTGACAAACGACAGGGCTTTTTGCCAGATGACTGGCCTGCATATTGAAAACTGGACAGAGTAGCAGGGGCTACACCTCTGCCTGACGTTTAGAGATACTCATGCCTGAAGAAATTTCGATGGCAGCCTGCAGGGTGCGCCAGCCCTTTTCGTGTACACTCGTTGACAGAAAACTATGCGCAAAGAAAGTGACCGCCCCATCGCTGATTACTGTGATTGCGCTTCAGCAGCAGCCAGCGCAACCATATTCACAATTCGTCGTACCGATGCTACCGGTGTCAGGATATGTACCGGTTTTGCAATACCCATCAGCACCGGACCCACCGTCGCCCCTTCTGCAGAAGTCACACGCAATAAATTATAACTGATACATGCCGCCTCCATACCCGGCATAATCAGAATGTTAGCCGTGCCTTTCAGCGGACTGTCTGGCATCAGTTCATGACGAATTTTTTCGATTAACGCGGCATCCGCATGCATCTCGCCGTCAATTTCCAGTTGAGGTTCCTGCTGCCTGACCAGTTTCAACACAAGACGCATCTTTTGCGCATTCAGGCAATCAGAGGTACCAAAACTGGAATGAGAAAGCAGGGCAATTCTCGGTTTTATACCAAAACGGCGCACGGTTTGTGCCGCCATCAGCGTAATTTCTGCCAGCTGTTCCGCACTGGGAGAGTTATTGATATAAGTATCAGCAATAAATGTATTACCCATCGGCAGAGGTAACGCATTCATGGTACCAGCCACATGCACGCCTTCACGAAAGCCAAATACTCTTTCAACAATTTGATAATGCTCGTAATAAGTACCTATCGTGCCACACACCAACGCATCGGCTTCGCCGCGGTGTACCATGATGGCGCCGATGAGTGTAGGATTACTAATCATTTCACGGCGTGCTTTCTCCTGCGATACACCACGACGCTTCGCAAGCTGATAATATTCCTGCCAGTAGGCATTAAAACGTGGATCAGATTCATTATTAACAATTTCAAAATCGTTACCCGCAGTAACCTTTAGACCGAGTTTTTTTAGCCGCATGTTAATCACATGTGGACGGCCAATCAGTATCGGTAAAGCAAGGCCCTGAGACACCAGTTCCTGCGTCGCCTGCAATACCCGTTCTTCTTCACCTTCTGCCAGTACAACGCGTTTAGCGCACATTTTCGCCTGTGAAAAAATGGGTTTCATCAGCAGGTTAGTTTTATAGACAAATTCTGTCAGTTTTTCGGCATACGCATTAAAATCCTTAATGGGACGGGTTGCTACCCCAGAATCCATGGCCGCCTTGGCCACAGCGGGTGCTATCCGGACAATCAGACGCGGATCAAACAGCTTTGGAATAATATATTCCGGCCCGAAAGAAAGCTCCTGCCCCCCATACGCTGAAGTCACCACATCATGTTGTGCAGCCAGCGCCAAATCAGCAATGGCATGAACGCAGGCCAGTTTCATTGCGTCGTTAATGCGGGTCGCGCCAACATCTAATGCCCCACGAAAGATAAACGGAAAGCACAAAATGTTATTCACCTGATTAGGGAAATCAGAACGTCCGGTACAAATAATGGCATCCGGGCGTACCGCTTTTGCCAGTGCGGGCAAAATTTCTGGCTCGGGGTTTGCCAGTGCCAGAATCAGTGGATTGGGTGCCATGGTTTTTACCATATCGGGTGTCAGTACCGCAGGACCCGAACAACCGAGGAAAATATCTGCGCCAAGAATCACATCAGCCAGTGTACGTTGTCCGTTATCGATGACCGCATAAGCCAGTTTAGTCGCTGTCATATCAGGCTCACGTCCCTGATAAATGAGGCCTCTTGAATCGCATACCTTGATATTGCTACGCTTTACTCCCAACACAACCAAAAGATTAAGACAGGCAATGGATGCCGCACCAGCACCCGACACCACCATATGTACATCAGCAATATTTTTTTTAACCACACGCAGGCCATTGAGCACGGCTGCTGTACAGGTAATCGCCGTGCCATGCTGATCATCATGAAATACCGGAATAGCCATGCGCTCACATAATTTTTGCTCTATGTAGAAACACTCCGGTGCCTTGATATCCTCAAGGTTGATACCACCAAAGGTGGGCTCAAGTGCAGCAATAATATCGATAAGTTTATCGGGATCGCATTCATTGATTTCAAGATCAAACACATCAATCCCGGAGAATTTTTTAAACAGAACCGCTTTACCTTCCATTACCGGCTTTGATGCCAGCGCACCCAGATTACCTAAACCAAGCACCGCAGTACCATTGGATATAATGGCAACAAGATTACCACGCGCAGTATATTTATAAGCGTCCAGAGGATCGCGGGAAATTGCTTCACAGGGAGCAACTACCCCGGGTGAACAAGCCAGCGCCAGATCCCCCGGCGTCACCAAAGGCTTGGTCGATGATATCTGAATTTTTCCAGGTACCGGATATTGATGAAAATTCAGAGCACGTTGCTTTAATTGTTCATCCATCACATAATCCCTTTGTACTTTTAACAATAATAGAACAGTATAGTGAGTAATGTGTCAGGAAAACTCAGATACGCAAGTGCATATTTGAACATTTTTTAATCATTCAAAGACATATATGGTATGTCGTATCCCAACTTATTTTTACGTAAAGACTGGTACCCACGTCGGGAAGCTGCAGCAGTAAAAGAAACCAGACTGATTTCAACCTGCAGGCGTAGTGTTTCACTGACGTGCTGCCTGTTATCCACTAACTAATCAGTGTCTGTGCGACGTTTTCCATCAGTCATCTTTCTGTGCAAATCATAAAGGTAATGCTGTCATGTCTGTTGTTTCTTCAACCCTCGCGCCATTTACCCTTTATGGCATCAGGAACTGTTCTCAGGTAAAAAAAGCCCGCTGCTGGCTGGAAGAAAAGCACATTTTTTATACCTTTCACGATTATCGTACCGACGGCCTGAATGCGGAACAACTGCAACAATTTATTGATAACCTTGGCTGGCGTGCACTGCTGAACACCGGTGGCACTACCTGGCGTAAATTAGATGAAACCGTAAAAAAATCCATTGATAATCAGACGGCCGCAAGCATGCTGATGCTACAACAGCCTGCCATAATTAAAAGGCCTTTGCTGGTTACACCAGAAGGCCAGTACCTGCTCGGATTCAGTGAAAAATATTATCAACAACTGCGAGTAAGCAGCGAGAGCGAAATATGAACTGCCCGGTCATTACACTGGCTCAGCAGCTGATAAGGTGCCCTTCCTTAAGTCCATGTGATGCCGGCTGTCAGCCCATAATGATGCAACGCCTGAGCGCCGCAGGATTCACTGTGGAACCGATGAGTGTGCATGACACCAGTAATTTCTGGGCATGGCGTGGCACAGGAAAAACGCTGGTATTTGCTGGCCATACCGACGTGGTCCCCCCTGGCGATGAAAGTGCCTGGATAACACCTGCGTTTGCAGCTGTCCTGCATGATGATATGCTCTATGGCCGCGGGGCTGCCGATATGAAAGGCTCTCTGGCAGCCATGATAGTGGCCGCAGAACGCTTTATTGCCATGCATCCTCATCACCATGGGCGTCTGGCGTTTCTTATCACTTCTGATGAAGAAGCGAGCGCCATCAATGGCACCGTTAAAGTCGTTGAAACGCTGATGGCACGTGGTGAAAAGCTTGATTACTGTCTGGTCGGCGAACCGTCCAGTGAAGAAAAAGCCGGGGATGTGGTGAAAAATGGTCGGCGTGGATCGCTGAGCGCCACCCTGCATATTAAGGGTACTCAGGGTCATGTGGCTTATCCTCATTTAGCAGATAACCCGATATCGCGTGCATTGCCGGCTTTACAGGAACTGGCCACTACCGAGTGGGATAAGGGTAATGCCTTCTTTCCTGCTACCAGCCTGCAGATGACTCATTTACAGGCTGGCATCGCCGGTAGCAATAATATTATCCCGGCGGAATGTCAGGTGCGTTTCAATTTTCGTTTCAGTACTGAACTTACTGCTGACGCTATTAAACAGCGTGTTGCTGCACTGCTGGAAAGACACCAGTTAAATTACCAGATTGAGTGGCAGCTTTCCGGTCTGCCATTTCTTACAGCCAGAGGAGCGCTGGTTGACGCAGTGATTAACGCCGTCAGGGATTGCAATGGACTGACACCACAACTGCTCACCACCGGCGGAACCTCGGACGGACGTTTCATTGCGTTAACAGGCGCTGAAGTTGTTGAACTCGGGCCAGTTAATGCCACCATTCATAAAGTGAACGAATGTGTACGTACCACTGATCTGCAGCTATTAAGTCGCATGTATCAGCGCGTTATGGAACAGCTTATCGCATGATGACAGGAGGTATGCACATGCACTGGTTGAAAGATTACTGGTGGATCCTGCTGATTCTACTGGCAGGCATGATATTTAATGGTATTAAAGCGCTCCAGCGTCTCGATCACCGGCCTTACCTCAAAAACAGGCCGCAACCACCTTCAGACCACAATGACACCAGCGGCATGGATGATAAAGATCCCCCTGGCAGCAATTAAGCCACAAGGCCCCTGCGACTGGCAATGGCGTCCATCAATGCGCTTGCTGGAAAAGATCGCGTTCAGCCTGTCACATCAACACATTGCGGTTGCCTGACCATAAATAATAATAAGACTTATTATCATTTTCTTGTATGAGCATTATCTGAAAGCAATACATTTTATTATTAATAAACTATATAAAATTTATTAATTTAATGTGAAATTGCCCAACATGCCAGGTGTTACTTTACTATCAAACAGATCCAGCATCGCTGCGAACACAACTGAATTCTCTGACAGATGGAGTTATCGTCGCTGGAGCCAGCTAATTCATGGAGTGAGAAATTCCTGCGATTTATTGTATGCAGCTCTGCAAAATGGGCCGGTAACCTTAACAACACCCCATGAAAGTTACCTGGTTCGTCTGGATGAAAGTAATGTGATGGTTGAGGCCACGCGGATACACCACGCCAGCTGCCTGAAGGGGCCGTACTTGCGCATCACACACCGCCACAACAGCGATACCCGGTTCAGAAATACCTCATTGTCTGTCCGTGCAGCACAGATAGAAAAATGTATAAAAGACTGCTATGAAATATCCTGCGCTGATACATTACGGGCACGTATTTCTTATCCAGGAAAAAATAAGAATGACGTACCCGGGTTTCAACAGTCAGATGATTTTTCTCAATTTACCAAAGAATATACTACCGCTGTGCGTAAATTGTCCTGCTTTGTTGAAGACACAGACAATGTGTTTGGCCGGTTTCTCGATCGTGTTTTTCCACCTTCAGGGCAGCCATTGAACGAGAATCCGGGTGAAGCGCGGCATCTGGCCCATCAGTTTTATCTGCTGAAAGGTTTTTTTGAAGCGTCGCTTAAGATAATGCAGGATGCAAAAGCGCACCTGGGTAAAGGAGCAACTTCTGAAGAAAATCAACAAAGACAGGAAAGTTTTTATTTTAAAACGGGTGCTCTCAATGGCCTGCTGGAAGCACTGCAGAAATGTTCAGATGGACTGCTGACTCAATCAGGCGATGTGCTGCTTAAACTGAATGCTGACGACCTGGATACCCTCTATAGCCGGGTAGAAAAAGGGGTCAGGGGTCTCATTGATGACATCATCAGCAGAATGATGACAAAATATTACAACACCGGGTTCTGGGATACCGAAGAAAGTGTGCATCTCGCCGCAGCATTTAGAAAAGTGCTGGGTCTTCCAACGCTGGGGGATGACAGATATAGCAGAACCATTCTGCCGGAGCACATTACCGAAGCGATTAACGCACTGCGTGATGGACTGAAGGTACGTGCTGTACTGGCGAGATCAGGGGTGGTGAAAAAATTGTTTAATTCCCTGCCTCGCTTTGACTCTTCTGAGGACAAATCTCAATTAGAATTAGCATTAAAAGATGAGGATAAAAAAGAAGATCTGATACAGCGCAGGTATCAGTGTACCCGGGAAATTCTGGATATCGCAGAGCAGCAGTCCTGTTACCAAACGGATGCAGCCAGCCATACAAGTGCGTCGAGGCTCCCGGGCATCGATAAACTGTATCTCGTGGATGAAGATGGCTTAATTCTGGGTCTGCACCCGGATGCTGCCCTGCGTGTGGAAGTGTCCTTTGTGCATGACATTGTGGAAAAATTAACCCGCATACACGCACAGGGTGTGTGGGCTCCACCCCTTAACTGGCAGAAAGTAGCTATCACACGCACTGATGAAGGAACGGTCTGGCAGGTCGGAGACTTGTTCTGGCACGAATCACCGGACGGAGACATTTTTCAGCCTGGCGTGCAGGATTTGCTGCACCGCTTTAACGATATCGACGAAAAACAGTGTTTTACTATTCTGGACCGGGCAGTACAGCAGGGAACGAAATCACTCAGTCAGCTGAACTGGCCGGATAAAATAGTCGTACAGCAGGACAGTGATGGCACAATCGTCTGGCAGGTGGGGGACTTTTTCTCAGAAGAATTACCCCATGGCTATTGCTGGCGTGAATCACCGGATGGTCGTGTTTTTCAGCTGAAAATGGCAGATCTGCTCAGACATATTGATGACATCAGTGTAAGGCAGCGTTTTTCCATTATCGCGCAGGCGACAGAAAAAGAGGCCCTGTTATTATGTCAGCTGGAGCCCAGGTACCTGCCAGAAGACAGCAGAAAAGTGGCAATATTTTTAAGTAAAATGTCAGGTGACAGGACAGGTATTGACTATGTCATCCAGCATGCCGACTGGTTTAAAAAATGCCTGCCCACTTTTGACCACAATCCACTGGCAGAGAGTATATTGCGCCTGAATACAACAGATCTGGCGACACTGCCATCCTGGATGTTTGACCGCATGGACAGTAAACAGACAGACAGGCTTATCAAGTTACTGACCCCCGTGTGGTTTCCTGGTGACTCCCACCAGGTTGATGTGATGAAAATAATTACCCTGGCTGAAAAAATTCAAAACAGGATAGCGTCTTATATCGTGCAGTGCCTGAAAACGACCGGCAGGCAGAAATTTCACGCGCTTTCTCTTGAAGATCTACTGAACTTCTCCCCGCAGGTACTACAGCGCGGCGAGATGGCGGACGTGATTGCGGATTACTTCAGAGCTTACGTATCGACAGGTACAGACATCGCAACAGCGTCGCTATTGCAGCTGCCTGAGCATCTGGATGTGGAATTGTTCATCCTGTTAAGGGAAATACCCATACATAAAATTTTTACTGCTGAAGTCGGTGAGAAGTTGTGGACAGACCTGCTACAAAAAAAACAACGTATTCATCAGGATGTACTGGCATACCTCAATGCTCACCCCAACTATTTACGCGAGCTCGGACTACACGGAATAGCCGTATTGCCACAGGGCCTGAGGGAAGTGATTTCCCGACAGATATCCTTATATATCAGAGGCAATATTGCAGCCGTGAGAGCATCCATTCTCTCAACGCTGCAAAAAGACAGGGAGCAAAAATCCGCGCTCACGCTGGACATGATAAAAATGCTACCTCCTGATGTATGGCAGAGCGTGGTGCGGGGAATAGCACCACACAGACTGTTTATCTGTGACCATAACGTTGGCAGCACGCCCTTTTCTTCCTGCATCCGCAATACCTTTGACCATACTGGGGGGACAGGATCTTTTGAAAATTATCTCAAGCGTTACTTTGTTGAGCACCCGGATTATCTGCATGGACTCGGCATGGATGGTATCGTACAACTTCCGCACAGCGTGAGAGAAATAATCACACCACAGATATCTGCCTTTCTCAGGCAGAATGTTTCTGCTGTACGAACTTTCCTGCTGGCTACCATGGAAAGCGAAATCGCCTCTATCCCCTCGCGCAATGAAAACTATCCTGTGCTTGAAGATGATTCGCCCACCCTGAAAGTGCTGAAAGTGCTGACGGCTGATACCTGGCTCACCGTGCTTCAGCAAATCCCACCGGATAAATTTTCCCCTCTTTTTAAAACGAAGATAAGTAGCGTGGAATGGAGTGACTATTTTTCGGCTATTATGGATAACAAAGGTAAATCAGCGGCTAACGCCATTAAACAATATATGCATACCTATGTTGCTGCTCAGCGGAATTATCTGAACGAACTCGGGTTAGACGGTATCGCCGCACTGCCGTGGAAAATGAGAAAAACAATCCGTCCACAGATATCCACGTATATCAAAGAAAATATTTCTGCCGTACAGGCTTCCCTGCTGGCCACCATTGAAAGCGAAACCGCCTCTGTAAATCAGCATCATCTTAATAGTGACGATGATTCACCTGTTCTGAAAAAGCTTCGATTGTTAACCACGGACACCTGGCTCGCCGTACTCCAGGAAATACCACCGGATAAGTTTTTCCCTTTTTCGAGCGTTATGACAGGTTTTTATAGCTGGAACCAGAGCTTTTTACAGACTCTGGAAAACGTAGATAACTCAGACTCTGATGTTATTAAAAAATATGTGGATGCTTATCTTACTACTCATCAGAATTATATACGTGAACATGGAAAGAGTAGTATCCCCGAGGCATCAGCACACATCCAGGCAATGCTACGCTAGCTTCGGCGGGTCAGCATGGTGGCCGCCATCCTGTTGCGGGCCTGAGCACAAAACAGCCCACTGCTGCCAGTACAGGCACCGGCTTGTATCCAGCGCCATCATTGCCTGTGCAACTTCATTACGCCAGTGTCGCACTAATGCCTTACGCCCTGAATATTCTGCCGGTAACTGATGACCAGATTCAGACAATAAAACCGATGTGCTCATATCCACGGCAGACAGATACTGGCGTAATGTCACCAGGGGTAAGGTACTTTGTATCGCTAACCGTTGCAGCGCTGCAAAACTGGCCTCTGGTGAACGCAGGGCAAAAGCAAAACCTGCGAGCTCACGCCAGTCATCGTCATGCAATGCGGCATCCTCATCACAGACAATATCCACACAACAGACACCGGTCTGTTGCCTTATCCAGTGCCAGTTACGCGTGAGCCTCAGCCGTGCTGCGCGACACAATGCCTGAGCGCTGGGACTGATTGGCAGCATAGCCATGGCGGCATAACTGCCACTACTGGCTTCACGATGTGTCCCCACATGAACCAGCTCAAAACCGCAGGCCTGCCAGAAATTCATGAGTTCCGGGGTATAGCCAAAGCTCACTGATAAAAAATCTATCCCCCGTTGCTGCGCCTGGTGCTGCCATGCAGCAATCATCTGACGGGCAAAGCCCTGAAGACGTAAGCAGGCTATCACTGCCACCCGACTGATGCGCCAAGACCGTAATACCGGCGCACGCGAAAACCCTGCATGTGCAGCCAGTGACTGTGCCACCAGATTGCCACGCGGCCTGCGATATCCTGCCCAGATAGCCTGCGCCAGAGTCTCATCCAGACCACCTTCCTCTACAATCCATAATGCACCCGCAACACATTCACCACACATTAACGCAGCAAAATGCATCCCGGGGGCATCCATCAAACGCCGCAGATCCAGTGGTGAAGTTCGATAATGTGCATCAATGAGCAGACGATAAAATTGTGCCAGACGTTGTGGACAGGTAATCCAGTCAGTCTGGTAACAGCAGACAAGCTTCGCAGGCTCGCGGGATAAGGGTACGCTAACCTTATTCTCCCACAGTAATATCCTGTTCAGCAGGGATTCCAGGGGATCATCTGGTGCCTGGCGCACAGAATCAGTCAGTGTGAAGGCATGCAGATCTGTTAGTGAAGCGCAAAATTTGAGTAAAAAACCTTGGGCGCTCCCTTCATAACCCTGCACCGTGGTTGTCAGTAAAATACGGGGGAAATAACTGATGAGCTTTTGCAACAACGGACCCGGAAGTGCAGCTGCCTCATCAATCAGCAACCAGTCTACCTCACTGACATCCTGTTTATGGCAATATTGTAACAATTCATCCGGTGCATGAAAAAATACCTGTTTACCCGCCCATTGCCTGAGTACCTGTATGGCGGCCCCGGCGGGCCCAGTCACCCAACACAAGCCGGGCCAGTGTGCAATCAGCATACCCGCAAGCGCTGATTTACCTCTCCCACGGGGGGCAGTGACTGCCCATATGCCACTTTTTGCCACGAGCAGTTGCTCCAGAATTACCTGCTGCTGTGGATTGGGTTTTCCGTCACGCTGCTGCCATGCAGAATACAGTCGAACGTCTGGGATAATGAGATTATCACCCTGGCGCCACAGCACGACATCAGCATCATGCATCAGCTGTTGCTGAAAATAACGAATAAAATTCGGCGTCGCCACAGGTAGCGCCTGCCCGCTCCAGCGCAGACTGTCGTTATCAGGTAACAAAGGCCAGACAGACCAGGGCGGAACTAACAATAGCAACCAGCTACCGGCCCGAAGCATACCAGCCAGTATCATCAGTGCTTCAACGTTCAGTCCGGACAGGGCATCAAATATGCCATGCAGCTTTTCCTGACCCAGCCATTTTTTCACAGCAGCCGGGCGGATAAATTGACTATTGCAGGGAGCGCTATCTCCGACCCAAATCCAGTCACCGGCTAACATAGCCCGCAGAGTTTGTGCCTGAGACCAGCACCAGTCATGTGTACCGCTGATGACCAGTAACCGGCGTATACCCAGTTGTTGCATCAGCTGCTGGCTGGCAATGATATTATCATTCACCGGCAACTCCCTGTTATGAGAGAGATAACTCGCAGATGAGGCCATTTTCCTGCGCTTATCTGCGCTACCAAAGCCTGCCTGACAGCAATATGCACGAGTGGCCTGAAACAAGACTTCAGATATTGCGTATTATTGTCGTCCACAACATACCCTTCCTGCTTTCTGCAGCCGTCTCATGACTGAAGATAATCCTGTTTGTTGTTAAAACTCGCCCGCCAAAAACAAAAAATTAAAATTAATAAACATATTTTTTATAGAAAAATTACTTAATGCATTATATTTTAACAAAATTAGCAATGCCGATAGTTATTTCAGCATACCTCAACGCAGGATGAAACAGGCTCATGTTATGGAGACATTATGCCCGATTACGATATACTCGCCAGACTCAATACCTCACTGAACTATCGGCTAAACGATCACAGAATAGAAAAAATCATCACCGCCAGTACACTCAATGAAGCTTCCAAAATGGGCTTTCTGGATAGCATTCGGGACTGGTTTCATCACGGCATTAAAAGAGAAACCATCACCGGTCTTTATCAACAGCTGGCCATGCCTGATCAGAATCAATTGTATGAACACCAGACTGTTAAAATAGCACACCGGTTTAACCGGTTACGAGAAATGGCCCATGATTCCTGCCAGCCGTATTTTGCTATCGACATATTCCAGAACAGTGAAAAGCAGGGCCAATGGTCATATACCCTGAATATCGACGAACATCATATCTATCAGTCAGAACCTATGGATTACAGCCACGAAAATCAATTCAGTACATTTTGCGCACTAAAATGTGCCATGGACTTTAATAACTCTCTTTATCAATACCGCTCAGAACTTTCACTGGACAAATTAATCCAGGGTCGCCTGGCATGCATGGCTGATGATAAAAATACTCAGCGCTACCTGACAGAGCATCTTGATGACGCCCGTTACTCCAGAAAAAACTTCTGTGGATATGAGGTCAATGCTGACGATAAAAATCAGTTAATTGTGAAGTTTCAGCAGGATTCATTGTTAGTCTCTAATCGCGCTGCCACCACGTATGAGTTTCGTGGCCAGAGACTTAAAGATGCACTAAAGACATCATCATTTAATAATTTAAGAGCTCTGCTTAGCGATGGGCATATGACACAAAAAGACGACACGCTACTGCGGCTGGCTGCTAGCCCAAAAAAGGAGTTAAGGACTATGATTGGCGATGAAGGTATGCATGCCAGTGAAGTACGTAGCGTCGCCTGGAATAACAAAGCAGGAGAGACAACACTGGGCGCATTATGGAGCCTGACACCCCCACTCGCACCCGCACACAACAGTGACATAATTGCCATGTTTATCGCTCAGACCAGCGCAGGATAAATCATGCCGAGGTAACACACACTCCAGCGCTCCTGTCACAAGACACTGAAGTATAATGATTATGTTATTTCGCTTTGGTCTCAGTCTGATTTAATGTTGCCTGAAATACCGCCACCAGTGCATCATTTTGTGCCTGTGTCAGCGTATGGCCTTTCGGATCAATAAACTGCAGACTACTGCGATTATTAAGATCACCCACCTGCACTTTATATTCTCCTTCTTTCAGCAAAGGATCTTTAGCACCCAGTGCAGCCCAATCTACACTGCCAGGTTTATAAGCCACCTTAAACATTCCCTGAGAACGACTACTGTCAACAACCTTCATACCGGCTTTTTCCAGCGCAGCAGGCAAGCGCTGCCAGAATTCATTGTATGTCGTACGCACGATAAGCATGGGTAAACCAGTTTCATCCGTACCACTCTGGACATACAGTATCCCGCTGTCAGACCCCGATGAAATTTTTTCAGCATCAGTATAAAATTGATCCAAACCACTAATAATGGTGTTTAACATCATACTATTATAACGCTGAATAGCAGATTTATCGGAGATGATTTCGCCTTCTTTCTGTAACTCAAGCGACCTGACTACCAGCACCAGCTGGTAATCCTCTGGCTTGACACTTATCTGATAACGCCCTTCAAATGGCACATCTTCATCTGCGCGTGGCCATTTCAGCCAGTCGGTAGTCAATGTCTGGTTTACACGCTGGTGACTGGTAATGGGAAAGTTGTTGTCCTGTATTATCTGCAACACCTGTGCCCACATGTTACGATAACGCGCATTATTTTCGACCAGCAGTTTACCGATACCGTTAGCATATTCTGCCCGTGAGCCTCTGAGTAATGCCACAGCCTGCTCCGGAGGACGAATATCAACCTGCTTACCAACAGGTTGCGTTAACGAGGTTGCTGGAATGGCAAAATCACTGTTTTGTAGCGGCAGAATTATTCCTGCAGGCGCCTGCAGTGCTTTTAACGCAGGTAAATCAAGATAAGTGTCATCACCATTGGCACGATACTGATGATGCTTATCAGTAGAGCAGGCGACAGACAATGTCACCAGTAAAGCAACCGCGATCTTTACCTCTATTTGTAACCTTATTATCATTAAATTTCTCCAAAAGTTACAATAATCCAGCATTTTTTAATGTTTTTTCTATCGTAACCCGAGCTGTCTCACTTAAAGGCGTCATGGGCAGACGCAGCGTATCAGCGTCAATCAGTCCCATTAGCTTACACGCCCATTTAACCGGAATAGGATTAGTCTCTACAAACAGACACTGATGCACTGGCATTAAACACTGATTTAAAGCATATGCCCTGATAAAATCACCCTGTGCCGCCAGTAAACAAAGTTGTGCCATTTCACGAGCAGCAATATTTGCGGTTACTGAAATTACTCCATTTCCACCCAAACGCATAAAATCGAGCGCGGTGATGTCGTCACCACTGAGTAACATAAAGTTTTCATTATCAACGAGTTGCTTAATCTGATTAACTCGTTCTAAATTTCCCGTCGCTTCTTTAACAGCAACAATATTTTTAATATCTGCCAGGCGGGCAACCGTATCTGGCAGAAGATCACAACCCGTACGAACAGGTACATTGTAGAGAATTTGCGGCAAGTCAGTCTCTTGCGCAATAGCTTTAAAATGCTGAAATAGCCCCTCTTGTGTTGGCCTGTTGTAATAGGGAGTGACAACCAGACAACCTGATATTCCTGAATTATGCACCCGTTTTGTTAATGTTATTGCCTGCGCAGTGGCATTAGACCCTGTCCCGGCTATCACAGGAATACGCCCTTCTGCCAGCTCAACAGCTAACGTAATCACGTCAACATGCTCATTCTCGCTCAGGGTTGCAGATTCACCGGTAGTCCCGACTACAGCAATAGCCGCAGTCTTGCTGGCTATATGATACTCTATCAACCGCTTCAGGCTGGTACTATCAACAGCACCGCTGTTGTCCATCGGTGTTATCAATGCAACAATACTTCCGCTAAACATTAACCATCCCCGTTACAAAAAACCGCTCATGGTACTTGTGATTTTCATTGAAAAGCAAGTAAACAACAGCATTGTGCCTGGCCAGTGTCGTAAGGGAAAAATTTCATTCTGCTCAGCACCCACAATCGCTGTCAAAAAGTGATGATAATGAGATAATATCAGATACTTAAACTATGCCTCTCTTTTTTTAAGACAGATGAACTGCAGAATGACTAACATATACTACCTTATTTGCACGCTTTACTGATTTGTTTAACTCTTGCAATATAAATAAATGTTGTCAAACCTGTATCTGAAGTTTTAGTGTGAGATGAAAATTCTTATAACTTGCGTATTTCATGAATATTACAGTCAGCCTCACAAAAATAATCCAGAGCCGGTTTTAGACCTGCGCCGCTCATGTATAGCGTTAACTGTGCGAGGCAGCATTACTATATTTAAAAAACAATCTATTGCATAACAATAAAATGGAGAATAATGATGCCACCATTAAAGCCAGGTGATATTGCACCTCAATTCAGTCTGCCTGACCAGGACGGTGAACTAATCAATTTGAGCGATTTTGATGGACAGCGTGTACTGGTTTATTTTTATCCCAAAGCCATGACTCCCGGCTGCACCGTTCAGGCATGCGGACTGCGTGATAATATGGAGGAGCTAAAAAAGTTCAATGTTGAAGTGTTAGGCATCAGCACGGATAACCCAGGCAGACTCTCGCGCTTTGTTGAAAAAGAAGTGCTTAATTTTACCTTATTATCTGATGAAAACCATCAAATTGCTGAACAATTCGCCGTATGGGGAGAAAAAACCTTTATGGGGAAAGTCTATGACGGTATTCACCGTATCAGCTTCCTGATTGATAAACATGGCAAAATTGAACAGGTTTTTGAAAACGTTAACCCCCATAGTCACCATGACATTGTATTAACTTACCTGAAGGAAAGTTATCAGCCTTGTTAACAATAAAAAATTAATCAAAAGCCACCAGTGCTCCTCATATGCCTAGTAAATTCAATAAGATAATTATTACCTTATTGCCTGTGACCCTGCTGTTATCCATGGCAAATCCTGTTAATACAGCGCCTCAGGATCAATTGCCGGATATAGGTACCACCGCCGGTACCGTATTGAGTGTCAATCAGGAAATTGCTATGGGTGATTTCTATATCCGCCAGATGGGGTCCAGCACAGCGTTTATCTCCGATCCATTATTAATGCAATATATTAATAAGTTGGGTAATCAACTGGTGGCTCATGCCAGTTCCGTTCGTACTAAATTTCATTTTTATCTGATAAACAATCAACACATTAACGCGTATGCGTTCTTTGGCGGTAATGTCATCCTGCATTCAGGATTATTTCGTTATACACAAAACGAAAGTGAGCTGGCATCGGTTGTGGCGCATGAAATTGCTCATGTTACTCAGCGCCACCTGGCAAGAGCAATGGAAGAACAACAAAAACAGACACCACTCACCTGGATAGGCGCGCTGGGCTCAATACTGCTGGGTATGGCAAATCCACAGGCGGGTATAGCAGCCCTCAGCACTACATTAGCAGGGGCCCGTCAGGGAATACTCAGTTTTACCCAATTAAACGAACAGGAAGCTGATCGCATAGGCATGGAGATCTTACAACGAGCAGGTTTCGATGCACAGGGCATGCCGGCTTTTATGCAAACCATGGCTGATCAGTCTCGTTATGCTGAAAAACCACCCGAAATACTCTTAACACATCCATTGCCTGAAAGCCGTCTGGCAGACGTACGCAACCGTGCTAACCTGATGCCGGTAAATCATAAGCCGTCTTCACAGGATTATCTGTTTGCCCGTATGCGCATTCTTGCTTTGTATGGTTCAGAACACACTAGTGTGAATCAGCTTCTGTTAAATACAGAGCGCCAGAATAATGAAAAACAGCTACTGGCAGAAAAATACGCTCAGGCAATTTTATATTATCGTGAGAAAAAATATAAAGAAGCCAGCCATCTGGTAGAAAATTTACTGAACCTCGAACCAGACAACATCTGGCTACTGGATTTAATTACCGACATTTACCTGGAACAGAATAAAACCGAACAGGCGATTACAAGGCTGCACAAAGCCATGGCAACACAAAGCAACCAGCCGGTACTGCAGCTGAATCTGGCTAATGCCTGGATTAGAGCAGGGCAAGCTGACGCAGCATCCAGACTGCTTTATCGCTACACATTCAGTCATCCCAATGATCCCAACGGCTGGAATCTGCTTGCCGAAGCTTGTGCTGCTCAAGGATTACGCGATGAAGAACTTTCTGCACACGCAGAAAGCATGGCACTTAACGGACAGTTATCTCAGGCAATTTCCCTGCTCAGCAACGCCAGTTCACTGGTGAAAATGGGTAGCCTGAAACAGGCGCGTTATGATGCCAGAATCGATCAGCTACGCCAGTTAAGCGAGCGTTACCGCCAGTACCAGGGTACATGATGCTGATTTACTATTTCATTTATGGACTGAAATAATTTTTCAGTTACAGAAGAGAGGAGAACTAAGCCAGGAAGAAATGTGCGTCCTGGTATGTGTAATAGTTGTTATACGAGTTATATCCTGAATATAGCTTTTAGTAACGACAGGTTTTTGCCAACCTGACTGGCGTATATTATCCAGATAACTATATATCAGCACAATAAATACATTAGCTATTTTTACAACGCAAGAATCTCTTTAACAAAAGGGATTGTCAGCTTGCGTTGTGCTGTAATAGACGCTTCATCCAGTCTGTTTAAGACAGTAAATAAAGTGCGCATTTCTCTGTCGAGACGTTTTAAGAGAAAACGCCCTAAATCTTCCGGCAACTCAAAACCACGTAATCGGGCACGTAATTGTAATGCCTGTAATTTTCCTGCATCTGATAGCGGTTGCAGCTTATATATCTGGCCCCAGTCAAGGCGAGAGGCTAAATCAGGAAGCTGTAAATTAAGCTGGCGCGGAGTACTATCTCCCGTTATCAATAAACGCGTGCGCCCTGTTTCTACTATACGATTATAGAGATTAAAGACAGACATTTCCCAGTACCTGTCACCCGCAATACATTGGATATTATCAATACATACCAGTGCCAGCTCTTCCATGCCTTCCAGCACTTCGGGTACAAACCAGGCGCGTTTATCCAAAGGAACATAACCGACTGCATCACCGCGCTGAGATAACTCAGCACAGGCAGCATGGAGTAAATGACTACGTCCACCACCTGAACGCGACCAGAAATAAATATAACTGGCATGCGCCTGATTAATCGCAGATTGTATTGCCGCTAACAAAGAAGGATTCTCCCCCGGATAAAAACTGGCAAAAGTTTCATCATCGGGAAAATAAAGTGGTAAGGAGAGTTGTGCCAGCGTATTCAGAAACACCTCAACAATAAGCAGCAGGACGCACTGAATTTTATGATATACAACATGTTTTTTTTTCTCTATTTAGTTCCAAACAGTTTATCACCCGCATCACCCAGCCCAGGAACAATATAACCTTTTTCGTTCAATCCCCGATCAATGGCTGCAGTATACAACTCAACATCTGGGTGTGCTTTTTCTAAAGCAGCAATACCTTCACGCGCAGCAACCAGCACCAGTACTTTAACATGCTGGCATCCGGCTTTTTTCAATAAATCAATGGTGGCTATCATAGACCCCCCTGTTGCCAGCATAGGATCCACTACCAGCGCCATACGCTCTTCCAGCTGAGCAACCAGCTTTTGAAAATACGGCACAGGCTTTAATGTTTCTTCATTGCGATAAATGCCTACCACACTAATGCGCGCATTGGGTATATTTTCAAGTACGCCCTCCATCATACCGAGGCCAGCACGCAGGATGGGTACAATGGTAATTTTTTTGCCTTTAATTTGCTCAACATCAACTGGCCCACACCAGCCATTAATAGTCACCTTTTCAGTTTCCAAATCTGCAGTGGCAACATAGGTCAGTAAACTGCCCACTTCAGAAGCCAGTTCACGAAAACGTTTCGTACTGATATCACCTGCACGCATTAAACCCAGTTTGTGTTGTACCAACGGGTGTTTTACTTCAACGAGCTTCATCGTTCTCTCCCAATTTCAGGCGTAGTCAGTATCACCATCGACGTGCGAATTATAATCTCTTTTATTGCAAACGACAGCCTGATACAGGCAACAGGACAGAGACAAAAATTCAATACCTATTATTCATGAAGTTATCAAAAATAATTTTATTAATGCTATCCGAAAAAGTGGCTCTGTATCATTACGCGGCTCATTTTTATGGATAAACCACAAGGTCAGAGGCATTATCAACAAATACTGATAATAATTAAACAGTCCAGCTTTCTTTACCTGCCTGTTTTTGACAATAATAATAATGTATGAAGACATGCAATACTTCCACGTGCCATTGAATGGAGTAACAATGAGTCAGGAAAAGCGTTATGTCGAAAAAGAACTCAGTTGGTTATCCTTTAATGAAAGGGTACTGCAGGAAGCGGCTGACAAAAGCAATCCTCTGATTGAACGTATGCGCTTTCTTGGTATTTATTCCAATAATCTGGATGAATTTTACAAAGTGCGCTTTGCCGATCTGAAAAGGCGCATACTCATTCGTACAGAACAAGGGGCAGGAGGCACCTCAAAACGCCTGTTAAGAAAAATTCAGGCCAGAATCGTTAAAGCAGAGCAGGGATTTAATAGCCTGTATAACGATCTGCTGTTAGAAATGGCGCGTAATCGGATTTTTTTAATCAATGAACGCCAGATTTCAGAAAACCAGCAACACTGGTTAGTGCAATATTTTAAACAACACCTGCGCCAGCACATCACACCGATATTGATTAACCAGGATACTAATCTGATTCAATTCCTGAAAGATGATTATACCTATCTGGCCGTGGAAATGGTTCGTGGGCCCCATAGTGAATATGCTCTGCTGGAAATTCCGTCAGATAAAGTCTATTGCTTCGTCAATCTGCCACCCGAATCGTCACGTCGTCGTCATTCGATAATATTACTGGATAATATTGTTCGTTATTGTCTGGATGAAATTTTTAAAGGCTTTTTCGATTACGACACGCTGAACGCCTATTCCATGAAAATAACACGTGATGCTGAATATGATCTGGTTACTGAAATGGAATCCAGCCTGCTGGAATTGATGTCATCCAGCTTAAAACAACGCCTGACGGCAGAGCCTGTGCGCTTTGTTTATCAAAATGACATGCCCACAGCTATGATTGAGTTACTGTGTGAAAAATTAGGGCTGTCTAATACTAATTCTGCGATTACAGGAGGCCGTTACCACAATTTCAGAGATTTTGTTAACTTTCCTGACGTAGGTAAAAGTAGTCTGATTTACCCATCAAAACCACGTTTACGCCATCTCTGGTTTAACCAGTTTCGTAATGGCTTTGATGCGATACGTGAACGGGATGTGCTGCTGTATTATCCTTATCATACATTTGCACACGTGCTGGAATTATTACGTCAGGCATCATTTGATCCCAATGTACTCGGCATAAAAATCAATATCTATCGCGTTGCCAAAGATTCACGCATTATGGAATCGATGATCCATGCTGCGCATAATGGTAAAAAAGTGACTGTTGTGGTCGAATTACAGGCTCGTTTTGATGAAGCAGCCAACATTCACTGGGCGAAAAGTCTGACAGCCGCAGGAGTGCATGTGATTTTTTCAGCACCCCGATTAAAAATTCATGCAAAATTATTCCTGATATCCCGTCGGGAAGGCAGTAAAATCGTGCGTTACGCACACATTGGCACCGGTAATTTTAATGAAAAAACAGCACGTCTTTACACCGATTATTCGCTGCTAACTGCAGTTTCCTGCATTACCAATGAAGTACGACGCGTTTTTAATTTTATAGAAAATCCTTACCTGCCAGTAAAATTTGAACATCTCATCGTATCGCCGCAGAATTCACGCTTGATGTTATATCAATTGATTGACAGGGAAATCAGCAACGCCGAAGCAGGAGAGCCCTCAGGAATAACACTAAAAATAAATAATCTGGTAGATAATGAATTAGTAGAAAGGTTATATCGTGCTGCCAGTGCCGGTGTGCCTATTCGCTTGTTAATACGGGGAATGTGTTCATTAATCCCTAAATTACCTGGCATCAGTGAAAATATCCAGGCCATCAGTATCGTTGACCGCTACCTTGAGCACGACAGAGTTTATGTATTCGAAAACAAAGGAGATAAACGTGTTTATCTGTCATCTGCTGACTGGATGACACGTAATATCGATTACCGTATTGAGGTCGCCGTTGCGCTACTGGATCCAAGGTTAAAACAACAAGTACTTGATATTCTCGAATTACTGTTCAACGATACCGCAAAAGCGCGTCATATTGATAAAAAATTGAGTAATCGCTACGTCTCCTGTGGTAACCGCAGTAAAGTACGTGCTCAGAACGCTATTTATGACTATCTAAAAAATCTGGAACAATCTGAAAGTCAGGCCTGATGTTATGCCCCTTGAAAATAAAGAGATTACTCCGCCTCACGAAATTGCTGTCATTGACCTTGGTTCAAACAGTTTTCACATGGTTATCGCGCGTATCGTTAACAATGCTCTGCAAATTCTCGGGCGCCTGAAACAGAGAGTGCGCCTTGCTGATGGACTCGACAGCAACTTTGTTCTCAGTGAAGAGGCTATTGAACGTGGTTTATCCTGTCTGGGGTTATTTGCTGAACGTCTGCAGGGTTTTTCTGCTGAAAATGTACGTATTATTGGTACACATGCCCTGCGTCAGGCAGTTAATTCAGAGAGTTTTCTCAGCCGGGCTGCGCGCATCATTCCCTATCCCATTGAAATTGTTTCCGGTCATGAAGAAGCCCGATTGATCTTTATGGGTGTTGAGCATACCCAATCAGAACAAGGGCGCAAACTGATTATTGATATTGGTGGCGGCTCCACCGAATTAGTCATCGGAGAGAATTTCGTGCCCTTATTAATCAACAGCTGGAGCATGGGTTGTGTCAGCTTCGGGCAGCAATTTTTTCCCCATGGCGAGAATAACGCAACAAATTTTACCGAGGCTCGTCTGGCGGCCACCCAGATGCTGGGCAACCTGTCTACGCAGTATCAGCGCCAGGGCTGGCAACATGTATCAGGGACATCAGGAAGCATAAAAGCAATTCAGGAAGTGCTAATCGCCGCCGGCCATAAAGATGGCCTGATAACTCCTGAACGCCTTAACATGCTGATTGAACAGGTAGTTGTATACAAAAACTTTACTGACCTCGATCTGCCAGGACTGTCCGAAGAACGCAAGCCAGTCTTCGTTCCAGGGCTGGCCATCTTATGTGGCATCGTTGAAGCACTGGGCATTAAAGAACTGCGGTTATCTGATGGTGCACTGCGCGAAGGTGTGCTGTATGAAATCATTGACCGTTTCCGCCATGAGGATATTCGCCAGCGTACGGCATGGAGCCTCGCCAGGCACTATCATATCGACAGAGAGCAGGCCAGGCGGATACTGAAAACCACAGAACAACTTTACAACCAGTGGCTGAAACAGAATAACGAGCTGGTCTGCCCACAACTGGAAGATCTGCTAAAATGGGCAGCAATGCTGCATGAAGTCGGTTTAACGATTAATCAGAGTGGTATGCAGCGCCACTCCGCTTACATCATACAGCATACTAACCTGCCCGGTTTTAATCAGGAACAACAGTTATTACTGGCAACACTGATACGTTTTCACCGCAAAACAATCAGGCTCGATGAATTGCCAAAACTGAATTTATTCAAGAAAAAACACTACATTCCTTTAATACAATTACTCAGACTTGCTGTGTTACTCAACAATCAACGCCAGTCAGTGACTAAACCAAAAACGTTAAAATTAGTCACTGAGGGCAATCATTGGACATTATGCTTTCCTCATGACTACTTAAGGAAAAATAATCTGGTGCAACTTAGTCTTGAACGAGAGCAGCTGTACTGGGCCAATATCACCGGCTGGCAGCTGATTATTACCAGTGAAAATGCTTCTCTGACTTCAGCACACTGACATCAGCAGCAGAAAAAACAATGCCTGTTCACACTGCCCCTTCCCACCAGTGGTTTTATCATTCAACTCCTGGAAGGCGCAGAGCCTGCTTATACCAGGTGCATCAGGAGCCGGGTTCCACAGATAATACATTGATTTGCTCATAGCCAGGGAGGTAAAAGGAATATTACTGCCATGCGCTGGCCTGATTCAGTAAAGTAATATCCTTGTCCTCCAGTTGCAGTGTTGCGGCTTGTACCAGTTCAGACAGCTGCTTTAAAGAAGTCGCGCTGACAATGGGTGCGGTAATTCCCGGACGCGCCATCTGCCAGGCCAGAGCGACCTGAGCCTGCGTGGCTGCGTATTTATCAGCAACCTTATCAAGGGCCAGAAGAATTTTTTCTCCACGCGGGTTCATGTACTTATTTATTACACCCTGCCCACGCAAACTTTTGCAGACATCTTCAGCAGTACGATATTTACCTGATAAAAAGCCACTTGCCAGCGCATAATAATTGATAACGCCTACCTGGTGCTCTATTACCAGCGGCTCCAGAGTACGTTCATACTCTTCTCGCGAGTATAAATTATATTCCGGCTGCAGCGATTCATAACGGACCAGGCCGTACTGCTCACTGATATCCAGTGCTTCACGCAGGCGTTCAGCGCTGTAATTGGAGGCCCCTGCAGCTCTGATTTTTCCTTCTTTAACCAGCGCATCAAAAACCTCCAGAGAGGCTTTTAATGGCGTATTTTTGTCATCGTGATGGGATTGATACAGATCAATATAATCGGTCTGCAGACGGCGCAAAGAATCTTCCACTGCCCTGCGGATATAATGTGGAGCCAGGCCTTCTCTGCCTTCTCCCATTGATTTACCTACCTTAGTGGCAATAATGACACGATCACGTTTACCGCTTTTTTTCAACCAGCGACCAATAATGGTTTCAGATTCACCACCCTGATTACCACTCACCCAGCGGGAATAAACATCAGCAGTGTCAATAAAATTAAACTGATGGTCTGACAGCGCATCCAGCAGGCTAAACGCATTTTCCTGAGAAACTGTCCAGCCAAACACGTTGCCACCAAAGGTCAGTGCTGGCACGATAATACCCGAACGTCCTAGTGTTTTTTTGCGCATTCTTACCTCATTAAAATAGCAGGGGCAGACTCAATATTATCAGGCACCGGGAAATTATCCTGTAGTACACTACATCAAAATAAAACGCTACCTCCCGATATTACTCACTGGCACATGACGACCAGTAACATGCTCAGCGTACTTACTGCCAATGTCAGATATTATTACTCACTGTAGATAACTAAAAAACATGGATTCATGGAACCAGGAAAATTTTAACAATTTACTCCTGCTTGCCGCAGAGCTGGAAACTGACGCCCGGTTTCAGCTTCTTGCAGAATATTGTCGCCTGCGCGAGAAAGGCAGGCGCCAGCAGGCCTTTCATTGCCTGAAAGGCTTTATTGCCATTGCCTGTTCATGGGACATACTGCCCGCGCGCACGGCAGCAGTAAAAATTTTAGTACTTGGTGAAAAATACCAGGCAGCTCACCAGTTTCTGGCACAACCTCTTCAGTGTGATTTCCTTGTTCCAGTACTGACAGGCTGGATTCACCACGAACCCAGAGAATCCATTCCACTGCGCTGGCTTGGATTGCTGAGGCATGACATGAATATGCTGAGAAAAGCACTGGAAATTTCACCTGACGATATCAGGGTACGGGTAACATTAATAACGTACGAGCTTTCATTTTTCGATGATCTGATGGATTGGGAACGCATTACTCAGGGGTTAATCTATCCTGCAGGAGAAGCCACTGTACTCGACCATGCACTCAAGCGAGCCAGAAAACTGTTAATACATGCACCGAAGCATGAGCCATTCATTTCACTGGCGGCGGAAGCTGACGAGTATGCAGCACTGCTTACCAGGCATATCGCTAACGCTCCCTGCCAGCAGGAAACGGGATGATAACACTGGCCTGCGATACAATTAACCTCATGAAAAGCAGGTTAAAACTGTACGCCAGCCGACAAAATAAAAGGAGGGTATTTTTAATAAAAATTAGAAATAGATCACATCACTGATATGAAATATCTTTTATCCTCAGCCGGGTATAACTAATAATTAAAATAGCTACACACAACACTTGGAACCACCTCCTGGACTAACTCAATCTCCCTTGAGTTAGTCGTTCTTTTTAGGCCAGCTGTATCGATTCATTGTTCAGATGGCGTTTTTACAGTAATACTGCGCACAGCAATACCGTCACCATTTAATATCCGCATTCCCTTCCTCTTTGCAAAGAAAAATAAATAGCTTACCATCAAGGCTGTCAGCATCACTGATGCTTAAATCCACTCATAAGCTGTCAACAGAGTCGCGCATTTTAGCGGTTGTTTCCCGACAATGTGCTTACTTCGAGCCATTAATTACCGACAATACCACCTGAATCCTGAAAGGATCTGGATTGACAAATGAAATTTATCCGTAAACCCTCAGCCATAGTGTTCCTGCTGTTAATGCTGGCGGTGATTTTATTATATTTATTATTACAAACAAGCTGGGTTGCCGCCCGCCTGAGCGCCTGGTTTAATCATCATTATCCCGAGTACCATCTTTCTTTCACCCATATCGATCATTCATGGTCAAAACCCACGGAGCTCAGGCTGATTGATGTCACATTGTCAACAGCGAATCAATCTGCACGTCTTGATGCCAGACAGATAATCCTGAATCCTGGCTGGCAGCAAATCACCAAACCTTTGCATTTTAAAAGCCTGGTACTGCAGAACGGAAATCTGCATTTAGCTAGCCACAGACTGGATATAAAATCGCCCATTCAGGCTGATTCCCTGCAACTGGATAATATGTCACTGACCACCACTATCGACCAGTGGCAGTTATCAGGACAACAAATCAATGCCACAGTCGTGCCATGGCCGTTTTTGTCTGCTGCTAATACCAGCGATAAAAACAGGTTTACCGTAAGCGCAGGGGTATTAACGCTCAACGGCATCGATGCCAGACAGGCTTTAATTGAAGGAAGCATTCATAACAATACGCTGGTACTGAACAATTTTGGCGCTGAGGTTTCACAGGGAACGCTTACAGGAGAAGCAGCACGCGCAGCAGAAGGTAGCTGGTTAGTTAACGGATTACGCTTCAGTAACCTGCGCATGCAGTCTTCCATGACATTGGCAGAATTATGGCAATCGTTACCACCATTGCCTTCTGTGACAGTCAAACGTTTTGACCTGATTGATGCCCGTCTGGAAGGAACAGGCTGGGCACTGCACGATCTGGATATCACCTTACAAAATATCCGCTTTCATCAGGGTGACTGGCAGGCTGATAACGGAACCCTTGCGCTTAATGCCACTGATTTCGTTAGTGGGAAGATTCATCTGATCGATCCCATCATGAACCTGGAGCTTTCTTCGGAAAACATCCTGATAAAACAATTCACCACACGCTGGGAAGGCGGTTTATTAAGAGCCAGTGGAAACTTTACCGCTAAAAACAAACACCTTCGGCTTGATGACGTAGCTATCGCTGCACTGGAATATACCTTACCGACTCAGTGGAAACAGTTCTGGCAGGAGCCATTACCTTCATGGCTGTCTGAAATATCGGTCATAAAGCTGGCGGCGCATAACAATTTACTGATTGATATCAATCCCGATTTTCCTTTTCAGGTAACCGCACTCAGCGGTTACGCTAATAATCTGTCTCTGGCCAGAAAACATCAATGGAATCTGTGGTCAGGCACCCTGACACTCAACGCCAGTAATGCCACATTCAATAAAAGTGATTTGCGTCGGCCCGCCATCACCGTCACAGCAGATGATGAGCAGGTGACAGTAACTGATTTTAGTGCCCTGTCAAAAATGGGCCTGCTGGAAGGTAGCGCGACAGCCAGCCAGCATAATCATCAATTTTCCTTACAGCTCAACGGGCGTGCAGTAGATATCAATAGCTTACACAACTGGGGATGGCCATTATTACCAGGCCAGGGTAATGGCAATCTTGTCCTGCAGCTTAGCGGGAGCTTAAGCGGGCCACTGAAACCCTCCCTAAATGGCGAATTACAGGTGACTGACACCAACAGGCAAGGGATACATCAGGTCATCAGACAGGGTGAGTTCACCACGCTGGACACACAATTAAAAACAGATTAACTGGCAATCTGTTGCCAGCGAACAACAGGCAGTGCAGTGAATGGTAACAGCTAAAGAAAACTGCAGGCTGCCAGCAGCACTGTTCACTGGCACACCCGCTGACCTGCTTTCCTTTGCAGGATAACCAGCGGGCAACCAGAAGCATCGTTTTCAGCTACCGGCAGCTGGCGTCTCTTCTGACCCAGAGGGGACAATGCCAGAGGGGGCATTGCCAGAGGGGGCAGTACCATGCTCGTCGCGTCTATTGCGCGCCTCCATGTGCTTCGGTGCAGCAGGCGCAGAGGAATTTACAAAGAGGAACAGATTTATGCATTCCATCAGTGAGCGCGCAAGACTCGTGGAGGCTGGTCCAATCATTGTCGATACCGCAATAGTATTAGCCATTATTACAGTATTGATACTACCCAGCGCGATAGAGGATATACCTATCAGAAAACGCGACACGCCTGATGCATAACGGATATAGTTTTTTGCTTGATCAGAAAGTTCATGCTTATTGCCGGTGACAGACTTAATACAGTATCCGACGAGATAGTATAAATTACCGATGGAGTCTCCCTTCATGGGCAGCTCTTCCCTACCCCCTGCTTTGCTACGCCAGTTGTACAGCGCCGTGCCGGCATCCGCCACTGCAACCGCCACTGCCACACCAGCCATTGCCGCCACAGGTATGGCAAGACCACCAGAAATCACTGCTGCCGCTACCGCCGCGACCAAAAATAACCCAAGCGCCACGGCAATGGCAATATTGACGAAAGCACTTTTCTTTAATTTATCGATAACTGCAGCAGTATCCGGGTCTTCTGTTGCCTGAACCGCGACATCGCGTTGTGTGCTAATTTTTTGTTCGACAGGCTGCTGATTTTCTTCAGCATGGGGTGATAAAGCGGGTGGTAACGATACATGCTGTGGGGAAAATTTTAAAAGCCCAGATAACTCTGCATGACTGATTCCTTTCGCGGTGTCAATATTCCCGGCTCTTCTGGTACTTTCGCTCCTTCTGATCGTGGGGCGTCTCACCATGCCTGATGAAGTAACTCTTTTCATAGCACACCTCCCAACACCCTTAACGCAATATAAAATCAGGCGCACCCTGCCAGAATTTCCCCCTGTAATGCGCGAGATAGCGTACCAATTTCTGTGTAAGCCGGATCCCTGTCACTGTGAGTGACGGCGAATTCCAGCATCTCAGTGGCCACTTCGGTATCCCCGAGTTGCAGTAAACACTGAGCCATACGAAAATACGGCCCGGGATCACGCGCATCGAGCGCCAGCGCATAACCATAAAAATTGACTGCGGACTGATATTCTTCCTGCCAGTGCAGAGCCGATCCCAATGCCATGTGAAAGCGCCTGTCCCAGGGCTGATGCATAACCAGATAAGTAAAGCACAGTGTCGCGTCCTCAAGTTCAGCGCGCTCATAGTGTTCCAGCCCGCGGCGGTAAACGTCTTCCAGCATGTCACTGGTCATCCCGGAAAGCTCTGCCAGCGTTTTCTGTTCACTCATGGCTTGCTGGCAACGCTGCAGCACCTCTTCCATAGAAGGCACTTCAATTTTCTGCTCCTGCAACATAATCAACTCCCGTTCACCATGGTTGCGCTTTCCAGAGAATTTTTCACTTAGATTGTAAATAAAGAGTAAGAGAAAATGAATATTAATGCTAATCGCTGGATGAAAATAGAACGTTATTTGATAGCCTGAAATCGGAAAGCCGCTTGCGAAACTCGCGGCAGAGAAATAATGCGGGGAGGAGGTAACACAGAACCTTGGTTTACACGACGTACATGCGTATTCACATACCAGCTGCAACGCCTTACTTCTCCCGTCATCGCATTGCGCAAAACGTCTGATGTCAGGACAGGGGATGACAACAGAAAAAACTAACGCTGCAGTTCAAACACCACCTCGACTCTATCATCAAAACGCATCGCCTGGGGTTCATAGGTCTGTGCGACGGATGCCTCACTCTCTGCCGCTTTATACATGCGTGTCAACAATGCTGGCTGATGGCTGACGGGCAGATAACGAATACTAAATACCGCCCCGAGTCTGACTGAAAACCCCTTAGCCAGCGAATTAGCCTGTTGCACGGCATTGGCAATCGCTTTCTGGCGTACCTGTTCACGATAACCTTCCCTGTCAGTCACACCAAATTCCAGCGTGTGAATTTCATGTAACCCTGATTTTAATGTTGCGTCCAGCAGCACTGTTAATTTATCAAGCTGACGCACGGTCACCTGAACATAACGCAGTGCACGATATCCGCGCGGTGCTTTTGCCCCCGCTTTTTTATCACTATATTCAGCCCGGGTACGCAGATTGGCAGCTTCAATATCTTTGCGCTCAATACCGTTTTTTTCCAGAAAATCCAGATACTCTGCCACACGTATATCGACATTTTTTTTAGCCACCCTGACATCCTTATCGAACACACTCACTTCTGCCGTCAGTGTTGCCATATCTGGCATGACCTCAATGCTGGCCTCACCTGAAGTGACCAGATGTGGCCTATGCTCCACCTCCGCGGCATGTAGCGTAAAAGGGAAGGCACTCAATCCCAGGATGGCTGATATGACATACGCATGTAGTTTCATTTTTTCTCCCTGCAACCAATATGTCGCTATCATAAAAATCGCCCGGTGTGAAATACAACCTACTATTTTATTACCAATCAGCCATCCTGACAGGCAGGAAAAAAGGCCTTTTCCTGCTGTTATCGTCTTATGAACCAGACAGGCGTTTATGAAAAAACGCCTCAGCGCACACGTGCAGAGCGCACATCAGGAATTTCAGCATTTTTTGCTGCCACGTTATCCAGCCACACAGTGGCGGGCATCCTGGAAAAAACTTCACTGGCCACAATACGCTCGCTGCCAATATGAAATGTTATTCTATTCATGCGGTAATGCACAGTACTGCTCAGTACATTCATCAGCTTGAGCCGCAGCTGTTTTGGGCTAAGCAGTAATAAATCCGCGCCATCCCACTGCCAGCTTATTGACTGCAGTGCCATTTTTTCGAGATGCACATTCAGTAACTCCATCTCTTCCATCAGAATAGCAATGCGGTAACCCTGCAGCACACGTTCATTGAAATAGAGGTCTCGCGTGCGCATGCCAGGCGCAACCAGCACTCTGGTTTCCTGTGGCAGGAACATGAAATCCTTATGCAGTACATCCAGTCGCACGCTCTGTCCACAAATCCATAGCGTTGAACTTTCCCTGCTGTATGCATACTTATTTTCATCCCTAAACCAGGTAGCCTGTTCCAGCGCGCAATATCCGTGCTCATAAGAGAAATAAAAGTGCCGCTGTGTACTCTTATCCTGGATACTCAGTTTCAGTTTCTCTACTACCTCTGCACCAGCCACATGAGTGGTAAACCAGCTGGCGACCGCTAGCGTTCCGTCCGTAGTAAATTGATGTACCAGTTCATCAAAAATATGAGGGTCTTCGGACAGACTATCAAGCTGCAGCTCCTGCAGCCGCAACCGACTGGATTCTACGCTGATAACAAACTGACCGCTCCAGGGCTGCCGCTCAAAAGCACCACAAACAAATAACTGCGCGCTGTCATCACGCCGGACAACAAGACTGCTGGCATTTAAGGAAAATTCACTCACTTTACCCTGCTGCAGGCACCATAGTCTGCTGTATCTGCCATCAAAACCTGCTGACAGCACATCGCCGCTTTTCAGATCAAGAATCCCTCTCTGTATACCATCCTGCACATTAAGGCCACTCTCAATACCCGTCCAGCCACCAGGTGCTAACACACTGGCATCTGTCTGGGTAAAATGACTGCGTACTGCCTCCAGCGCCTGTTGAGTAAGCGTGCTCTCTAAAAGCACCATCACTTCACTACGTTGGCTGGCCAGATAGACACTGACAACCAGCGTTGCATTTTCTCCTATACTCTGATTCAGAAGTACGGTAGGGGGAGCCTGATTCTTAAAGATTATCGTCTGTCCGCCAATCACAATCCGATCATGGGTTATCTGCATTGACTGAAACAATGCGGGCTTAAAAGAGCCCTGAGTTATCCGCTCTGCAGCAAATGTGTAACTCCTTGAAACCGCATCAATATTAACTATCCAAAGCTCGCCGGCGGCATCTGCGCTCGCTTCAATCTCAAGTCTGACTGGAGTAACCGGCAGCATTACCTGATACCGCCCGCCATGCCCCTTCAGGGAATAAGATAAATGCTGACGTGTCGCCTCATCCAGAATATTAGGCATGATGATTCTGCGCGCACTGCCATCCAGCTTTACCGCAACCGGTGTGTCATGCATTATCTGCCCGGCCAGGTAAAAACCCCAGTCAGTAAACCCGGAATACAACAACCATACAAACCTGCCCTGGTAGTATTCATGCAGTCTTCTTAAGGCAGGTGCCGCTACACCGCGATGAAACGAGGCATGGGTGTAATCGACCTCAATATCACGGTTCACCTCTCCCGGCAGGACAATATCCTGTATCTGTGCCACTGCAAAATGCTGATCTTTTTGCAGCCCCAGACCGGTATACACATCCAGCATGTCTTTTTCCTGCCAGTCCGCATTGGGACGGGTAAAGTAATGCGGAAATTTTCCCAGATGCATTGCTCCCCAGCCACTGTCATTTGAAGTGACCCTTATCTGCCCGTACTGCAGTACTCCGGTAGTGAAATCAATATCACAGACAACCGCACCTTCATGTATTCTCGCCATACCATCCTGCACCTGAAATCCAGGCTGTGCGATGCTGTCGAGGATGCTATCAAAATGCTCCACACATCTGTCAAAATCCAGGCTGTTTGCTGCATAGGCCTGCACCAGTGCAACGGCACCCTGAGACAGACCCATCAGTGGCACCATGAGATACCCCATTGGCGTAGACATACTCGCGAGGCAGGCAATACGACTGAACTGAAATATCGTCGCCAGGAGCCCCCATGTTGCTCCTATAGCCGCTGTAGCTACACTCCCTTTCAGTACTGCTTTCTGCAGGGGATCGATGGTATGAGATAACTGCCAGCTGGTCAGCCCAAGGTTAGCCACATCAAGCAGTGTTCCGACAACGGGCAGCGCATTACCCAAAATCATGCCGGTTTTTGTTACCAGCTGAAAAGACGTTTTTAGCCCCGCATTAATGATTTGTGCCACATGAGCCGCATCACCTATAAGGCCTGTGGTATTTTGCGTTAACTGCACATACAGCTGTATTTTCATTGCCCGAGTCAGATGGGTATATTTATCTTTATCGGCGTTCATTTCTATTAATGTCTGCAGCAGAAAAGCAGCATTCAATGTATACACACCCGATGTATGCAGGTTATTTAGCGTGGGATGATACGCGTCTCCCGCTGCATTAGCGCCGAGACCACGCTGATAAGTCTCAACCAGACTCTGTGATTTTTTGCTAAAATCGTTAATGACACCGGCATGTTCAGGACTCACGGTAACAGAATAACGTTGCCCCGTGGTCTGATGAGCAAATGTCATTTCTGTTGCCCCATCGGTGCCGGTACGGGTTTCCAGCAAAGGGATCCACTCATTACCGGCAATAGCAGGAGTCCGGCTTTTTATTCCGGCAATCACTTTCTCCCATGTTGCCCCCAGTGACAGAGTAGCGGCATTTTCCTGTGCCAGAATTTCAATCGGTGTACGCTCGGTAGATTGAGGTGCCTGCTGTTCTCTGAGCGCATCTCCTGTCCTTTCACCTGCCAGGCTTAACAGTGATGATAATGACTGGCGTTCCGTTTCCGGCAGCTGAACAGAAGGCGCATCAATGGCATTTTTTATTTCCTTTCCTGCCGTTATCAGCTCAGAAAGCGGTAGCGGGATTTCCACTACTTTTTGCGTCCTGGGATCCCAGCCTAAAATAATCTTATGAACCATATCCGCCAGACGTGCAGCCTCTTTGGTTATCCACCCATGTTCAACGGTCAGAATTTCTTTTTTACCTTTTGCATTAACACGTACGGGATATTTGCGTGCGCTGACCAGAATATTTTCCCGGGGAATGCCCAGCCGGGTAGCTTCTTCCATCAATCGGGCAGTTATTTTTCCGGGAATGGTGGTTTCAAGGGATTGAGTAACGTCCATCAAGGTACAACCCAGCAAATCTACCTGCAGCTTATCAACACCAGCGCACCTGCGCAGCAGGCCGATAATTGTCTGTTCCACGTGCGCAGAGGTCCTGCCACCAAACAGCGTTTCACCATCTGCTGTAGACGTATGCCCTGTCAGCACAATACGCATCGGACCTTCAGTGATTTTTTCAGCTTTCCCTGCCTGTACGGCGCCACTGAGCTTGTTCCATACAATGCCTGCGATGTTTTCAGCCTGCTGCCCTGCCCGCAATTGCAGCCATTCACTCTCGCGGGGATGTTTTGCAAAAAGATCTTCAGCGGCGTAGTAACTGGTTTCATCTCCCTGCAGCTGGACAATCAACTGTTTTTTATAGTGCGTGTCATCGCCAGTGGAAACCGGGGCCGCGTTTATTCTGGCAGTCAGCCTCTCGAGGTCGGGAGCCTCCCAGGGCTCTGATAAAGGCGTACCGGAAAAGCGGCCGTATGGTTTAGCGTCTTGCGCACTTGCCGCGTCACCATTAGTCAACAGCCAGTACCTGGCAAGAGCGACTTTTTTAATCTCACCGTTAATGCCAGCGTGGGCCAGTTCTTCAAGCCGCGCTGTATAAGCTTGTCGTACCACGTCAGGGACACCATGAATCGGTTTTTGTTTGATTGACGCAAAAGCCTCAGTGACCTCGCTTTTTAACGTATTCTCCAGATTTTTTGGTAACGTAGTCGATGGCGGACGTTTTGAAAACCATCTCCTCAGCGCAGTCTGCGTTTCATTTTTTATTCTGAAAAAATCAAGTTTTTCAGCAAGCTCGAATCTTCTGTCAGATGAATTATCCTGTCCATTTAGCAAAGGCAGTAGTTCCAGACGCATGACATCATCAGTTGCACGCGTGACAAACTGCTCGGCAGCAGAAATATCTGGCTGAGTTCCAGTGCCTTTAATTATTTTAAAACTTCTTAAGTCAATCGCTTCCTGTATAAACGACGCAATAGCCTCTTCATAGCCTGGCCATTTAACAAAATTCGCCTTGCTCTCATAGCGCTGCACGATGGCAATACGCATGTTGGTATGATTGTCGCGTGAATAATTGATTTCACCATTTCTGATATGGTCGGGAACCATAGCATACAGGCTGTGTAGTGCAGAACGGATTGCCGTTAACTGAGAAGCACTCATTACAGACGCGACCTGATTGGAATGAATGAATTCTGCTGCTTCTGACAATGAGGGAGCAGCAGTTCCCGGGCGGTCAATACCTGGTTCGAGGTAGCTGCGCGCATCCAGATAGTGTCTGACGCTGTTTGACAGTACCTGCAGAGCCGCTCTTTTACCGCCGTTCTGCTCCCTGTTGATAACGTTGTTAAAAACATCGAAGAATCTTTCAGTCGTTAAACTGCCCTGAAAGGTCGTGGTTAACTCACTGACAGGCAGGCTGCATTCCTGTGCGAGCAGTCTGATTAGTACCTCAAATAATTCTCTACTCTGCAGACGGCTGGCCAGCGCATTATTCAGCTGATTATGCGTTTGCGCGGACAGCGACGCAGCACCACGACCCGCGGTCCATTCCCTGATGGCCTGTTCCTGGCTTGCCAGATAAGTATGTTGTATTTTCCCGGCAGCTATCAGTGATAAAATGGCACCACCAACAGCAAAAATGCCCTGCCCAGGGTTTTTACCGGGAATTTTCAGTCCGATTACTGTACGGTAAGGCTTGTCACTAATAGCCTGATTAATGTCATAAATCGGTTCAAGACGGGAAAGCAGTGCCCTGTCGAGTAGAGAGGCGGTAGAGCCCGGCAACTCAGGATCCTGCCCGAGACCATACACATAATAGTCTGCCTCTATTGTTTCCAGCGGATGTGCCGCATTTTCAGGCTCGACATCGATGATGACACCTGTCTTGCCTGGTGCTTCATTCGGGCGAATAGTGACATTTTTTCTGGCATATACGACAACATTTTTATCCCGACCTATCTTTGGCGCATGCTGTAATTGTTGTCCTTCAAGAAAATTAATATTTTCACGGATAAGCCATTTTTTTACCTTACCATCGGGAACTTTTTCAGAAAATTTTTCAACGACATCTATGGGCACCAGCGAGCCCTGCACAGCAATTTCCTTGCCGGCAAACTGCCCCGGATTTCTGTCAAGGGCCAGAGAAAACTCAGTCGCCGTCATCACCACTCCCCTGGCTCTTAATTCCGGCTGGTTTTCCAGACGCATATTCTGCAGCCTGCCAGTCTGAAGAGTGGTTCTTTCACCCGGTCTTGCAGGGTAGGGATCGAAAAGCGTGGTATCTCTTCCTAACCCTGTTCCCAATACGACACTCTCTGTAATAACAGGCTCTCCACTATCAAAGCTTATGCGGAAATTGCCATCACTGAGCTGTTCGATATGACGGACATCTGACCGTGCAATATGTACTGCTCCGCGGGCAACTGTTTCTTCCAGTATCTTTGCATTTGCTACGGTAAAGGCGCCTCGATCTGCGTAATCCTGATTATACTGAGTCACGGTAGCACCGTCGTGATCAATCAGTTCATGTTGTTGATTAATAAACCCTTCGCCACGCTGATCCACATGCCAGGCATCCTGTACAGCAATAATGGCTATTCCTTTATTTTCATAAGGTCGTGGACCACTGTTTTGTCGATCATATTCTCCATTCATATTATGCAGTATTTGCATAATTGCTGATCCGCCACCAATAAAGACAATTTTTTGCACAGTCGCGGAATGTGTTTTGTCAGAATACGGGGGTAACTCATTGCTCTTTATTTGACTGCCTGGCATTTTTAATTCCCTTTATTATATTATTCACATTAATAATTTTAAAAAACACAGTAATAAAATCTGGATAAATAACATGGAGATAGGAAATTTAATAACATTATCAAAGCAACATATTAATAATGTTCACAAATTCATATATAAAAACATACAATCGATCATAAATACGCATTTAAAATCATAGAATAAAAGTAATTAATTTATTTTATGATTTCATCAAAATAATCCACGCATAGTAATATTTATATATATGTTTTAATAACCAGACAAAAATTACGGTAATATTTACTTAAAAAATATGGGGTAATTTACTAGTGAAAATTAATACTACCAGATAATAATTTTATTTCAGTCAAATGGCATACAATAAAGCTGAATAATAATGTAATACGTAAAATAAAAAAATTCAATGCATTACCTGTTGCGTTAGCATAGAATAAATATAATCTTACTTAATCAATAATGAGCATTTTTATTATTTAATTTTAAATGATAAAGAATTATTGCCTTTTATTATAAACCGGCAATAAACATAAGAGGTTAACGCTAAAAAAGTCAGTCAGGAATAGTTCACAAGCACCAGCCGAAGCGCAATGCCCCACATCAGTATTCCTACCATACCATGAATAATACGTTGTACCTGAGGCCTGTTCAGAGTGGGTGCAAAGCGTGCTGCCAGCAGCGCCAGTGGGAAAAACCAGCTTACCGATGCGGTAACAGCACCAAAAGCAAACCAGAGGCGAGCATCTGCTACCAGCTGACTCCCCACACTGCCAAGTATCACAAAAGCATCCAGCCATGCATGGGGATTCAGCCAGGTTACTGTCAGTAATATTAACAGTATCTGCCAGCGATTCTGTACGACCATTTTTACACCAGCAGTCATCGTATTCATCGATAACGCAGTCCTGAATGCCGTAAAACCATAATAAATGAGAAAAATAACCCCTCCCCATGTCACCCACGTTAACAACAGAGGAGAAGTACTTAATAAGGCACTGCCACCGAATATACCGCTACAAATCAATACAATATCACTCAATGCACAAAAAGTGGCACTCATTATATGATACTGCCGGCGAATACCCTGATGCAGGACAAAGATGTTCTGTGGACCAAGGGGGAAAATTATCACGGCACTTACTATGAATCCCTGAAAAAAAATACCCAACATATTTTTATTCTCACTACAAAAAGTAAAAAAACCTCATGAAGCAATACGAAGCAATTACTTATTTCATTTATAAAAATTGTTATCTGATTATAGCAGATAAGGTAAATACTCGCTTTAATGTAAAGCAGATAAAATCAATGTAAAACTTTATAAAAAACAGAATATTACTAATATAAATTGCTATTTATCAGGTCGTGTAAAATGAAAAATACAAGTGTTATCACTTAATATCGATATATTGATATATCTATTTTAAAATTATAAATAAAAAAATTTTTAATAAATACGCCGCATATCTCATTAATTTTTATAATCAATAAAATACCAAATCTTTACTAACTATCATTAAATTTTACCGCCGCATAAAATTAAGCAAAATATATAAATCTTAAGTGCGCAATTAAACCACTGACTCAGCAAGGCCTGTGTTGCAATATTCTCCGCAGCTAATATCACGAACCGGTATGGGCTATTTACTCGCCAGCGCAGAGTGAATTGTGTATTTAAAAATAGTCAGCCTGCAGGTCCTGGTACAGGCTGATGATATAAAAGATAACCACCAGTGAAAAAGGCAAGCTACATAGCACAACTGCTGTCTGCATGGCATTGAAGCTTCCTGCATAAAATAATCCCATGCAAATCAGCATAGTAATACCTGCCCAAAAGACACGCATCCATACCGGTGCATCATCACTGACCTTGCCACCCTGGCTGGAAAGTCTGGCAATCATGAGCGTACCGGAATCTACAGGAGTCAGAAACAGGATGAAACTGACAAGAATCGTAAACCCTGCTGTCAGGTGAGTGTATGGCAGGTATTCAAATAATTTAAATACGGTCATTGGTGGAGAGGTCAGGGCAATTTTTCCAATCATCTGCTCTCCTCCTTCCAGAACCAGACTGATGGCGGTATTACCAAATAAAGAAAGCCATGTCAGTGTAAACCCCAGAGGAATGAATAAAACACCGGTAATCAACTGACGAATGGTGCGTCCTTTTGAGATACGCGCAATAAACAGGCCGACAAAAGGTGACCATGCTATCCACCAGGCCCAGTAAAACTGAGTCCATATCATCTGCCATTGGCGGGCATTTCCATAAAGATAGACATCCAGGCTTTTCCTGATAATGGCATTGAGATAATCACCGGTATTTTGTAGCAGCCCATTAATCAGATTAAGTGTGGGACCGGTAATAAAAATAAACATCAGCAGTAACAAAAGTAAACCAACATTGATATTTGCAAGCATCATGATGCCTTTCTCAATCCCGGTGACTGTAGCCACGGTAGCGACAAGCATCATCACCATGATAAGCACCATGAGTACCTCGGTATTTGCCGGGACCTGAAACAGATAATTAAGGCCTGCATTCACCAGCAATGCACCAATACCAAGATTGGTGACCATCGAGATAACGGTAACAAGAATACCAAAGCTGTCCACCAGATGCCCGACCCAACGGTGAATACGCTGACCGAAAACAGGATAAAGAGGAGAGCGCAATGCCAGTGGCAAATTACGTCGCCAGGCGAACCACGCAAGTACCGTGGCAATGAGGGCATAAAGTGCCCAGCCATGCAAACCCCAGTGCAGGAAAGAGATAACCATGGCTTCACGCGCAGCCTGAGCGGTTCCCCCCGCCCCTTCCGGGGGCGCCAGAAAATGATCCAGAGGTTCATAGGCACCGTAATAAACCAGCGCAATACCAATACCGGCTGAAAACAGCATAAATGACCATGATATATAGCTAAATTGTGGCTGCTCATGAGAGCAGCCCAGTTTTATCTGGCCGTACCGTGACAGTGCCAGCCAGAATACAAATACCATACAGAGCGTCATCAACAGCATGTAATACCAGCCAAAGACGTCAGCAAGCCAGCGCTGAGTGTCCTGCAACCATGTCTGACTGGCCTGCGGGTTGAGTATCATCAGGATGCCAAGCAGCAGGCTCACTGCAGCAGAACTGACAAAAACTGTCATATTGACACGCACAGGTTGTTCTGGCGCAGGGTGGCTCATCACTGTCATTATTAGTTTTTGCCGTATGAGAAAATAATTTAATATTATGTTAACAATATTGCGTAGTTATTTTAACTTTTTTATGTTGTGCTCAGCGATTGCTTAAATAATATGCAAAAAAAGCCATTAATCTCCTGTTTACCGCGCGCACAATTGAAGGGAAAGCGCCATGGCTCAATTTCCGCTACAACAACTTTATATTCATGGTCAGCTGACTGACTCTGACGGGCATGACCTTTTTACTACTATTAATCCTGCCAATAGCGAAGTGCTGGCACAGGTACAATCTGCCACCAAAACCGATATTGAGCGGGCTGTTGCCAGTGCTGAACGCGGTCAACGCGTCTGGGGAGCCATGAGTGCGACGGAGCGTGCGCGCATTCTTTATCGTGCAGTTACCCTGCTGCGTGCCCGCAACGACGAACTGGCACATCTTGAGACGCTTGATACCGGAAAACCGGTCTCTGAAACCGCCAGCGTTGATATTACGACGGGTGCAGATGTGCTGGAATATTACGCCGGACTGGCCACGGCGATTGAAGGAGAACAATATCCGCTACGTGAAACAAGCTTCTTCTATACCCGCCGTGAACCACTGGGTGTCACTGCTGGCATCGGTGCCTGGAACTATCCGCTGCAAATTGCGCTCTGGAAATCTGCCCCTGCACTGGCTGCTGGCAATGCCATGATTTTTAAACCCAGTGAAGTAACACCATTAACGGCCCTGAAGCTGGCAGAAATTTATACCACAGCTGGCCTCCCTGATGGGGTTTTTAATGTGATACAGGGAGCAGGCCATCAGGCTGGCCAGTGGCTGACAGAGCACTCCCGTATCGAAAAAATATCTTTTACTGGCAGTGTCTCAACCGGTAAAAAAGTCATGGCCAGCGCAGCTTCCTCGTCATTAAAAGAGGTCACGATGGAGCTGGGTGGCAAATCACCGTTATTAATCCTGCCTGATGCTGATATCAGGCTGGCAGCAGACATTGCCATGATGGCGAACTTTTACAGTTCCGGTCAGGTATGCACCCATGGTACCCGGGTGTTTGTACATCGTTCACAAAAAGCGCTGCTTGAACAACAACTTCTCACCGCTGTCAAACGTATCCGGCTGGGACAACCGCTCTCTCCAGACACTAATTTTGGCCCGCTGGTCAGTTTTTCACATATGGAAAAAGTCCTGAATTATATTGCCATCGGCAAAAAAGAAGGCGCCAGAGTGCTGACCGGAGGTGAACGCGAGATAAGCGGCAGCTATAGCAAAGGAGCATGGGTGCAACCCACTATTTTTACTGATTGCGAGGATAACCACCGCATCGTCAGAGAAGAAATCTTTGGCCCGGTGATGAGCATTCTGACCTATGAAGATGAAGAAGAAGTGATACATCGCGCCAATAATACCCACTTTGGTCTGGCTGCAGGCGTAGTCACGCCTGATCTGGTAACAGCACACCGTATTATTCATCAACTGCAGGCAGGTATCTGCTGGATTAACACCTGGGGAGAATCACCCGCACAGATGCCTGTTGGTGGCTATAAGCAGTCCGGGGTGGGACGGGAAAATGGCCTTGCCACCCTGATGCACTATACCCGTATTAAATCGGTTCAGGTTGAGCTCAACCCGTTTGTTTCTGTGTTTTAATGTTAACAAGAGACGCAGTATGAAAATAGACACAGAATATGATTACATCATTATCGGTGCCGGCTCTGCCGGTAACGTACTGGCTACGCGCCTTACTGAAGAGGCTGATGTTAGCGTATTACTGCTGGAAGCAGGCGGGCCCGATTACCGCTTCGATTTTCGTACTCAGATGCCTGCAGCACTAGCGTATCCATTGCAGGGGCGCCGTTATAACTGGGCCTGGCTGACTGAACCTGAGCCCTTTATGAATAACCGTCGTATGGAATGCGGGCGTGGCAAAGGTCTTGGTGGATCGTCATTAATTAACGGTATGTGCTATATCCGCGGTAATGCACTCGACTATGACAATTGGGCCAGACAGCCGGGAATGGAAAACTGGCATTACCTCGATTGCCTGCCCTATTTTAAAGCGGCAGAACGGCGCGATACTGGCGCGAATGATTATCATGGCGACAGCGGCCCACTCAATGTTACTACCCCAAAAACCGACAACAATGTACTTTTTCATGCCATGGTGGAAGCGGCAGTTCAGGCGGGTTATCCACGTACCGGTGATCTGAATGGTTATCAGCAGGAAGGATTTGGTCCGATGGACAGGACAGTGACACCAGATGGTCGCCGGGCCAGCACGGCCAGATGCTATCTGGATCAGGCACGCTCACGCGCTAATTTAACAATTAACGTACATGCACTGACCGATCGCATTCTGTTTACTAATAAACGCGCCATCGGTGTCTGTTGGCTGCAAAACGACTGCCTGCATCACGCTCATGCCAGACAGGAGGTGCTGCTGTGTGCAGGGGCGATTGCTTCTCCGCAAATTCTACAGCGTTCCGGAGTAGGGCCAGGCCAGCTGTTGAAAAGTCTGGATATCAACGTTATCCATGAATTGCCCGGCGTCGGCACTAACCTGCAGGATCATCTGGAAATGTATCTGCAGTACGAATGTAAACAGTCCGTATCACTCGCCCCTGCATTGAAATTTTATAACCAGCCGGCAATTGGTGCCGAGTGGCTGTTTCATGGCAGCGGAATTGGCACCAGTAATCAGTTTGAAGCCGGTGGTTTCATTCGTTCCCATGACGAGTTTCAATGGCCGAATATTCAGTATCATTTCCTGCCGGTAGCAGTTAACTACAATGGCTCGAATCCGATTAAGACACACAGTTTTCAGGCACATGTCGGCTCCATGCGCTCACCCAGCCGCGGACGGGTACTGTTACGGTCCAGCGATCCCAGAGTGCATCCTGACATCCTGTTTAACTACATGTCTCACCAGCAGGACTGGCGCGAGTTTCGTGCGGCAATTCGCATCACGCGTGAAATTATGCACCAACGCGCACTGCAGCCTTTTCGTGGCAGAGAGATTTCTCCAGGAGATAATCTTCAGTGTGATGACGAGCTGGACCAGTTTGTACGTCAGCATGCACAAACGGCATATCATCCCTGCGGCTCCAATGCGATGGGATACCATAATATGGCTGTCGTGGGTAATGACGGGAAAGTGCACGGACTTGATGGTCTGCGCGTGGTGGATGCCTCAATTATGCCACAAATCCTGACAGGTAATCTGAATGCGCCCACCATCATGATAGCCGAAAAGATTGCTGATATGATTCGTGGATTCGCGCCGCTAGCACGCGCCTGTGTCCCTTATTACATAGCTAATGGTGCGCCAGTAAGGCAAAATCACACTCATGGAATGAACACACGATGAAAAACTATCTAAAGCAACTGTATTATTTTCCTGTCACTGCCATGATTTTTGCCATCAGCAGTCATGCCATGGCAGCGGCAAACCTGGTACTGACCATTAATGGCTATGCCAGCATTGCCGGGGGTGAGAGCATTGCTGCCTTACTACATATTTCCCGCTCAGAGGATAAGGCCGACAGGATGAAACAACCCGGTTATACTTGCTGCTCTCTGGGTGTGTTAGCGATGGAATTTGAATTTGCACCTGGTACTTCTGTTCAACATCAGAACACTGCTGACAGCGCAGAAAATAGTGGTGATGTGGTCCTGGGGGGATTTCATTTCTCTGATTTCGAAGGCCCGGATCCATTAACCAGGGCGAGAAAATTACTGACCATCAGTAACGAAGGAGGCACCGCGACAAAAAAAATAACAGCGCGTACTAATTCATGGATGGGTGTGAGTGAATCTTTTGGCACTCGTTCAGAAGAAGAATATGCTGTCTGGCATTTTGCTCTGCTGCAACAACAGGATGCACTGATGTTTTTACGCAGTTTCGTTCAGCACCAGTCAAAAAATATTGCCATTACTATCACCGATAGCCAAAACCCGGCCATTCAATTGCAGGCCAATTTTGCCCCCACAGCAACAGAAATTGCACAGATGGAAAAAATAATGCGCTCCGGGCTGCCGAAAAATTAGCAGGTAATTTTCATGTGGCTACCCAAACAATATTAGCGTTTTGGCTATCCTGAATAATTATCATTGTATTCAAATCGCTAATGTAACTTGAGAGAACAGGATCTGAACTAAAAATTTTATCAATGTAATGGTTTTCGTTATGATTATCATGCAAAAAAGAACCCCAAAAAGGTTCATCAGCGCACACAAGTTAATGCAGCGTATCACAGGTTAACATAAGAAAAATTTATGGATACATTAAGTCATGCACTTTGGGGTTATGGGCTATTTGGCTATAAAAGATATATGTGGCTGGCGGTATTTTTTGGTGCTATGCCCGATCTGATATCCTTTGGCCTGTTTTTGGTTTTACAGATTGTACAGGGCACCTGGCAATGGGGCCGCCCTCCTCTTGATATTTTACCTGCCTGGCTGTTTACCACATACGCCATTGGGCATAGCTTTGTCATTAGTTTATCCACCATTGCGTTGGTGGCACTATGGCGCAAAAAGATTGCCTTTGCGATGTTAGCCTGGCCATTTCATATTATGCTGGATTTTCCCTTTCATTCGCTCGAGTACTTCCCTACTCCGTTGTTCTGGCCAATTTCCGATTTTAAGATAGATGGTATCCCCTGGTCACACTGGTATATCTGGTGCCCGAATGTAGTGGGACTGGTGTTGCTTTTTTGTGTCCGGCGTTATTACCAGAAACGCAAGTCTGGGCGTGGTGTATAGTAAACGCTGCATGGCCCGATTTTTTAGCCTGCTTATTTTTTCCCTTTCCACGCAGGGTATATACCCTGCTCAGCAGTCCTGCCTGCTTGCGTTATGACAGAAAACTGCAATAACGCCTCATTCTGAAATAACGCAACTCTGGATATTGACAGCGGCAGAGGCTCCAGGTAACGGCCAATATATTTCGTATTACGGTATACGTCTCTTTTTGTTTTTTCGCCATATGGACCTTCCAGCAGTGCTGGTACTACATTTCTGTTTTAGCAAGGCAACTTCATGACTCGCCCTCTATAATAAAAATACGTATATTATTTAACAGGATTTTATCGTATGAACTTATCCATATCTAAAATAGCAAATGCGTTTATCGATAAGAAAATCACTACTGTTAATAATAATGATAAACATCAAGTAATATTTGCTATAAAAAATTTTTTCTATCAGCTATTAACATTGGGAATAGCCAGAGGATTATATGAAATCAGAGAAGAGAATAAAAAAGAACTATTTAATATATCGTTAGCTGTGTTTAAATTTCTTCCTGAACATTATTTTGATTTTACAAAAGGAGAAAGTAGTAAAGAAATTTATTCTGCACCAGATGGTGCATATAAAATATATCAAGAAGAAAATAAATTATATATCAGCGCACTAGATCCTAAAACTAAGCCGATAGAGCTGGCAGCTTTTAATAAAAAAGCTGATTATGACGACTTTAAAAAAATTTTTAATGAACTTAAACAAAACAGTATTTTTTCTGAGCACATTGATCAGTGTTATAATAAAATAATGGAATGCAAAGTTGAAGACAAGAATTTGATATCTCATCTTGGAGAAATGGCTATTAATTATGCTATTAATAATGATGCAGATTTTTTAAACCATAATAGTGAGTTAAAAAGTAAATTAAATAAAAAATCTATTTCTTTAGAAGAATATATAAAATCAGATGATTTTGCACCAGATGTTCGCTGGTCAATGGTGGAATTTTTTCTAATAAATAAAAAAGAATTAATGAATGATCTTTTGCGTTTTGATATAGATAAAGATTATATGTTTGAAGCGATTGATGAAAAAATACATGAAAATGACGTAACCAAAAAACAGAATTTTTCACTGCTATCGAGGACATTAAAACATATTCAATTAACTGCAGATAAATTTAAAACGGCTGACGCAGCCGATCAGCAGACTGCAGGATAAGCTATGAGCTTTATATGGTCTTTCTGTTATGAGCAGATATGACCTGCCAGATGTGTGCAAATAAATAAAGCAAAATGCACAGGATCAACAGAATGCGGACTGCCTGTATAAGATTACTTAGTGATATCGATAGTATAGTGTTTCATGAATAAAAGCCGGTTTTACTAATAAAAAATAAAATAATAGCTAAGGAGTGAGCGTTTATGTTTTCCCCTATTCAAACTGCCTCCATGAATCAGAGTAGTACTGGTGCTGCTGTTGCTCAGCCTTCATGTGTTAAAACAGTAACTCTTGATGGCGTCAGTACAGATTTTAATATTAATGTATCCGGAGACAGTCATTGCGAAGATATCCTGTTTCCAGAAAACGGCATTAATCTTATGCAGGAGCACATTGATGCTACCGCTTTTGAACAGGCCTGCCTGCAACTACCTGCTGAACAATTGCAGGTCGTACGTCGCTGGACAATGACAGAGGCAGAACATCATGAAAGATTCAGCGATGGAACATTGAACCTTAACAGGCAGCGCATATCCGGTATCCATTATGATCTGAATGCCGCCCTGGATGCAGGTACCCCCCTGACCCCTGAGCAGCATGAAGCCTGTCTTAATCTCTCAGCTGCATTAAGTCAGCTCCCGTCAGTAAGGGGCGAATATTTAGGCATTGAAGTCCATCCTGATTCCGATGATATGCCATGGGGAAATCGCATTAATGTTGGCGATACGGTGACCGGGTTTCCCTGCTTTATGAGTGTTTCAGAAACAGAAAACCACGCACAGGACATCATATCTGAACAGGGTTCGCTGGAGCCTGAAGAAGGATATCGCGAGGGAATAGTTATCTACAAAATCGAAAATGCCACCACAGCGGTCCCACTTCTGCGTGGTATTTTGTCCCTGGCAGATGAACATGAAGCCCTGTTCGCAAGAGATGCCTGTTTTGAAGTCAGGGGTATCGCACTGGCTTCTCCTGCTACCGCCGGTATGCCTGTAAGAGTCGGGGTTTTGTTGAGAGAAGTACCTCATACCGGGCAGCCACTCAGAAACATTTCTTCAGGAGAGCAGGTACAGATAACTGCGCTGTAGTTTGTCTGCTTTTTACTGCTACGCCTCGCTACTGCGAGGCAACAATGCCCTTTATCTGGTAACGCTGTATGAATAATGCTTACCTGCGCACAGCTGCCAGCGATGTGACGATATCAATGTAATCACTCCTGCCACAATCAATATCACCGTCACAACTGGCCGATAATACATTCGCCTTGCCCCAGGTAAGCAGCACTGGTACACCAATCAGGTGTGATACATCTAAAGGCTCGCCCGGACATAAATCAACGTCAGCTGATAAAATGTGCTCGGCACCCTTATCATCAACACCACTGACATAACATGAAATATCGCCCAGCTCTACTGCTGTGAGCGTCATCTTTGTTACCAGCGGAACGATTTCCCTGTCATCGTTGTTGTTTGGTGCTGCTGATAACTGAGTTAACCCTGTCACCAGCCCGACAATAAAACATAAAAGTATGATCTGCTTCATTAAAATACCCTGCAAGAAATAAATAACGGGATAAAAAAGAAAAATCAGGCAAAAGCGTTTAGTTTTTTCTCTGTACTCACTAAATCATAGTACCAGCATTGTTTAATAATTCACTTAATACACTACGTAATACAGGCTTAAATGGCAGGATGCTGGTAACAGAGTTGCAGATATGCAGGTTATTGCAGTTAATACGACCGAGCCATAATGATGGGTAAACAGGTAAAAGGATATGGTAATGGGTAATATGACATTGACTGGCAATAATGTAGCCGCTCAACAATCTCCCCACGGGATTATACTGGCTGGCGGTGCGCTCGGTGTGGTGTTCGGCGATATCGGTACCAGCCCACTCTATACACTGAAAGCCGTTTTGTCGTTATCAGGAAATAACCCAACGCCGGCGGTGATTTTAGGCTTGCTGTCGTTAATTATCTGGACACTGATTCTGGTTACCTCAGTAAAATATGCCGCTTTCGCCATGCGTATTGATAACAAGGGTGAAGGGGGCATTATGGCCTTAATGTCACTACTGGTACGTAAAGGAAAAGGCAATAAGTGGATTATTTTTGCTGCGTTGTTTGGCGCCGCGTTGATTTATGGTGATGGCGTCATTACACCCGCTATATCGGTATTTTCAGCCCTCGAAGGCTTGAATATTGTTATTCCTGAAGCGCGTCCTTATATCCTGCCTGCCACGGTTATCATCCTGGTGGCACTATTTGCTATTCAGCCTTTTGGTACCGCTAAAATAGGTAAAGTTTTTGGCCCGATAATGGCGTTGTGGTTTTTTGTTATCGCGGGGCTCGGCATTGCGGGGATAGTGCAACATCCGACGGTATTGCTGGCACTTAATCCCTGGTATGGGATCAGCTTTTTGTTTTCCAATGGGTTTATCAGTTTCCTGGTATTAGGGGGTGTTTTTCTCTGCGTAACTGGTGCGGAAGCACTGTATGCTGACATGGGACATTTTGGTAAAAAGCCTGTCTGGATTGCCTGGTTTGGTTTAGTTTTTCCGAGTTTACTGCTTAACTATGCGGGTCAGTCAGCACTAATTCTGGCCGGTGCGGATATTACCCAGAATATCTTTTTCTATTTATGTCCACCAGCAATGCAAATCCCATTGGTTATTCTGGCAACGCTCGCGACAATTATTGCCAGCCAGGCGATGATTACCGGTGCTTTTTCCATGACACGACAGGCAATTCAGCTAGGATGGCTACCCCGCCTGCGCGTTAAACAGACAGCAGCCGAGAGTTACGGGCAAATCTATATAGGCAGCATAAACTGGTTGTTAATGATAGCAACCGTTAGTCTGGCTATGCTCTTTAGATCTTCTGATAACCTTGCTGCTGCTTACGGCATTGCTGTGTCGTTAACCATGCTGATGACCTCCGTGCTGCTATTTGTCGCAATGCGGGAAATATGGCGCTGGAATCTGTTCGGCAGTGCGTTGGCGGCGGGAGGATTTCTCATTATTGATAGCAGTTTCTTAATGGCCAATATGATTAAAGTACTGGACGGCGGTTATATTCCACTGTTGATGGCAATGGTTATCTTTACTGTCATGCTGGTCTGGAACCGCGGCGTGAATGCAGCCGCTCAGGCTATCAGTGAGAAAATGCCAGGCGTGGATGAATTTTTTGCTAACATTCGTCAAAAAAACATCCCTCGAGTCCCTGGTTACGCTGTGTTTTTAACCCGAATCCGCACTAATATCCCACCAGTAATGTACTGGCATGTGGTCCGTAATCGTGCTTTACAACAGCAGGTACTGTCACTGACGATTGACGTTCTTAACGTTCCCTATGTGGACTCCACACAGCGGTTAGTGATTACCGAGCAGGCACCGAATTATTGGCGTGGTATCGCGCAATACGGCTTCATGGAACGGCCACATATTCCTGAGTTATTGCAGAATATGGTCGACATTGACACCCAGTTTGCACTCGATGATGTGACCTATTATGTGGGTAATGGAGCTATCGTGAGCCGTCAGGATGGTAGCGGCATGACTGCCTGGCAGCGGAGCTTTTTTGCTTTTATGGTGAGGAACTGTACTCATGTGACCTATTACTATCATCTGCCTGGTGACCAGGTGGTGGAAATTAGCCGACAGGTAGCAATTTAGTCAGTAAAAAGAGACGTTATATGTCCACACTACTGACGCATCGTGAGAGTGATAAACCACATGTAGCAATAGTTCATTAAAATCAGACAGAGTCGGAATGACTTGCGGGCACTGGACGTCAGGCAGAGTGGATGTTTCAGCGGATTTACTGGCATTGAAGATGTCAGGCAAGAAAAGTTACCCTGTTACCCTGCTGTCGCAATCGGCTGGCGTCTTGTGCACCAGGCATAGAGACAGCAATAGGTCTCTGAGAATAAATTCTCGATATTTACTTAACTATGTAAATTATTTTCTCTTAAAGCAGTTAATTATAAAATAATAATATTTTTAGTTTTATTCAGTAAAAAAATTTATATTAAAACCTTATAAACAAAAATATTTATTTTTTATTACAACTTATTCATCATAAATAATAATATCGCAATACCTGGAAAAAATTTAACTGCTGGACTCAGTAAATACCTGAAATAGCACCTGTTAACTAACATTTAGCTAGACAGATTAATATTATTTTTTTATTCTTTACTGAAATTAACAATTATTTATTTACACAAAAAATAAAATAAAAAAAATTATAAATTTTAAAAAGAAGTTTAATAATGGCGTTGATTACAAAATAACTAATTGAGCGGCAAATAAAGATACTGACAACATATTTTCTACAACAACTATCCAACATTACTTTTACGATGTAAAAACTTATATATCAGATGGTGATTCACTTTATCCTCTTACTCAGGAGAATAAACTGTTCCAGCCATATAAATAGCATCGATAATTTAATGCATGCAAAAAGAAAATACTCGCACTGTAGTATTTATACGTAGCTATCTTACTATTATCAAACAAGGGAAATAAATAATGAGTAAAAAAGCGTATATCATTATACATGATGGCAGCAACGTACTTGTGGGAGAAGGGGGATGTTCAGGTATCAATAGAAGAGTACGGGCAGGGTATCATCTTCCGGGCGGAAGTATAAATGAAAATGAAAGTATGCTTGAAAACATTAGCCGCGAGCTTAGTGAAGAAACGGGCATTAATATAAATCAGTTAAAAATAGAAGATGAAGCCATAAAAAATAATGAGTTACCTGATGTAACATTTGTTGTAGCAAAAGCGGACAATATAAATTATTTGGTAGCTAAATTTCAACGCCCAGCAATAATAAATAAATATGATGAACCTTATGAAAGGCTGATTAGCATAAAATCAGCTAATTGCTGGAATAATGATAACTTCTCGCAAAAATATTACACAGACTGGTTTAGTTATGGTTTATTCGCCGCCAAAAAATATATTGCTCCCTAAAAAATTTGAGCAATTTTTTCCCAGCACTATGCAGTTAAAGTTATTTTCATAATAACATCTATTTTATTTAATTTTTGCAAAAACTAAAACGTTAAGATTGCAATTAATTAACATATGGTGGACATTTAATAGTCTTTCAGTTTTTTATAACAGCTGGAAGACTATAGAATTTTTTTGTATTTTAATCTTTAAAATTATATATAAAATAAATACAATAAAGCTTTTATATTTAATTATTTAGTAACTACTTTCTTGATATTTCAGTCACACGCTGAATAATTTTTTCTTATAATTAAAATTATTAATGGCATAAAAGTGAAAAGCGCATCATTACTATATAGTTACTACTGCATCTGCAATGCACAACAATATCCAGTGCTGGTCACTTCAGCAGACCAGCAGCAGCAATAATAAGATGCACAGATAGTAACTTTTTTAACTATCGGGAACCGTCGCCTGTAAAAAAATCTGCTGACACAGAAGCTCTCTTTCTTGCGGGCTAATACTATCGTTAGCAGGTATGAGTTTATCATTTCGATAAGAGCGGTAGTGGCTCATAACAATATCTGAATCAGGAACCACACCGGCTCTGATACCTCCCTGCAGTAAACGTTGATCCAGCGTTTCACCGAATTTTTTAATGCGAGCCAGGTAATCAGCACTGTACCCTTGCTCCTGCTCTGGGCGAAAATAAAGGGTAAACTGGGCTCCCCTGCGTACACGCTGTACACTCTCGTTGTCAATTTTGGTATCAGACATATCGGTCACTTTCCATTCAGTAACAGGACTGTCTTTGCGCAATAATGTCGACGCCAGCAGGTTAAACGCAGCAGGCACATCGTCAATATGTACGCTGATATGCCATTTATCTCCACTCAAATCAATCTGCTCCTTATCAGGAGTATTCAATTTAAAATTAATAAAGAGGGTACGGGGTATCCTGAAATAGCTGTAATCTGTTGTGTCATAATCCCAGAGATTGTCCCGGAATTTACTGACACCGGGGTGACTGGATAGCTCCTGATACAAGGGAATATAACTATCTGGCGGGGAATCAGTGGTATTGCCGGATGCTGATATCCCTTGCACAGAGGACATCATTCCCCCGGGCAGAGCGCCTTCATCGCGGTGCACGTATAACGAACTGCTACAGTTAT
>CAZROT010000006.1:83587-107324 GCA_964601895.1 uncultured Yersinia sp. | reverse complement strand
GCGAAGGGGGTCGTACCGTAGGTGCTGGTGTTGTCGCTAAAATTATAGAATAAAAGTATCTAATAATCCGAACATATTGTTATGATGAAAGAATGCTGGCCAGTGAAATCGGGCCGGCATTTTTTATGCGTGATTTATGTGGAAATATATCAATAGAGGCTTGTTTCTTGTTTGAATTTACGTATAATGCGCGAGCTCACCCGGTGAAGCCCAGATTATGCAAAGAAAGCTAGTTCTGCAGGATTCATAAAAAACCGGACAATATCCCCGATATGGGGGTTATGTGTGTTTTATAATTGCGCTCACCATGATGATGGTATGAGATGCTATTTAACTCATTTATTATGCGAATTTAAAATAATTGGAGCTCTGGTCTCATGCAGAACCAAAGAATCCGTATCCGTTTGAAAGCATTTGATCATCGTTTGATTGATCAATCAACTGCGGAGATCGTTGAAACCGCAAAGCGCACAGGAGCACAGGTACGTGGACCAATCCCGTTACCTACTCACAAAGAACGTTTTACTGTTTTGATATCTCCGCATGTCAACAAAGACGCACGTGACCAATATGAGATTCGTACTCACCAGCGTTTAGTTGACATTGTTGAGCCAACCGAGAAAACCGTTGATGCTCTGATGCGTCTGGATCTGGCTGCCGGTGTAGATGTGCAGATCAGCTTGGGTTGATTTCAGAGTCATTGAACAATTGAGAGGTTGCAACAATGATTGGTTTAGTCGGTAAAAAATTAGGAATGACACGTATTTTTACCCAAGATGGTATATCCATCCCTGTAACGGTTATCGAAGTTACAGTAAACCGTGTCACTCAGGTAAAGGATTTGGCGCGTGATGGGTATCGTGCCATTCAGGTGACGACCGGTTTTAAAAAATCGGGTCATGTTACTAAGCCACAAGCGGGCCACTTTGCTAAAGCAGGTGTTGAAGCCGGTCGTGGTTTATGGGAATTTCGTCTTCCTGAAGACGTGGAATGTACTATTGGTCAGGAAATTAGCGTTGGCATTTTTCTTGAAACCAAGAAGGTAGATGTGACAGGAACATCTAAAGGTAAGGGGTTTGCAGGTACTGTAAAACGCTGGAATTTCCGTACTCAATATGCAAGTCATGGTAATTCTCTGTCCCATCGTGTTCCTGGTTCTATTGGCCAGAATCAAACCCCCGGTAAAGTTTTCAAGGGTAAAAAAATGGCGGGTCACTTGGGAGACAAGCGCGTTACAATACAAAGCCTCGATGTAATTCGTGTCGACACTGAACGTAACCTGTTGTTAATTAAGGGTGCAGTACCTGGGGCGACTGGTAGTAACCTGATCGTTAAACCGGCTGTTAAGGCGTGACGTTAAGGAGATCGGAATGGAATTGGTAATGAGAGACGCGCAAGGCGTACTGACTGTTTCCGAAACTACCTTCGGGCGTGATTTCAATGAGGCACTGGTGCATCAGGTTGTTGTTGCTTATGCAGCAGGTGCTCGTCAGGGAACGCGTGCTCAGAAAAGTCGGGCCGAAGTCACAGGTTCAGGTAAAAAGCCATGGCGTCAGAAAGGCACTGGTCGGGCGCGTTCAGGCTCTGTAAAGAGTCCGATTTGGCGTTCAGGTGGGGTAACTTTTGCAGCAAAGCCTCAGGATCACAGTGTAAAAGTAAATAAGAAAATGTACCGTGGTGCGTTGAAAAGCATTTTGTCTGAATTGGTACGTCAGGATCGTTTGATCGTCGTTGAAAATTTTTCTGTTGAAACACCGAAAACTAAATTACTGGTGCAAAAACTGAAAGAAATGTCTCTGGAAGACGTGCTGATTGTGACAGGTGAAGTTGACAAAAATTTATTTCTGGCTGCGCGCAATCTGTATAAAGTCGATGTTCGTGATGCAGCAGGTATTGATCCCGTCAGCTTAATAGCCTTCGACAAAGTTGTGATGACAGCCGGTGCTGTTAAACAGGTTGAGGAAATGCTGGCATGATTTTTATTCCGGAAGAACGTTTATTAAGAATACTGCGTGCGCCGCATGTGTCTGAAAAAGCATCCACGGTAATGGAGAAAAACAATACCGTTGTCCTGAAAGTTGCTACAGATGCGACGAAGGCAGAGATTAAAACTGCAGTGCAGAAGTTATTCGATGTCCAGGTTGAAACAGTTAACACTTTACTGGTTAAAGGTAAAGTAAAACGCCATGGTCAACGCATTGGTCGTCGTAGTGATTGGAAAAAAGCGTATGTTACCTTAAAAGCAGGGCAAAGCCTGGATTTAATGGGCGCTGCAGAATAAGGGCGGAGGAGTAAAGCAATGGCAGTTGTTAAATGTAAACCTACATCTCCAGGACGTCGCCATGTTGTGAAAGTGGTTAACCCTGAGTTACACAAAGGGAAGCCTTATGCTCCCTTGTTAGCAAAGCTCAGTAAAAGCGGTGGTCGTAACAACAATGGTCGCATTACTACCCGCCATATTGGTGGCGGCCATAAGCAACACTATCGTTTGGTTGATTTTAAACGTAACAAAGATGGTATTCCTGCTGTCATTGAACGTCTGGAATATGATCCTAATCGTTCTGCAAACATTGCGTTAGTCTTGTACAAGGACGGTGAGCGCCGATACATTCTGGCCCCGAAAGGGTTGAGCGTGGGTGATCACATTCAGTCCGGAATTGATGCTGCAATTAAGACTGGTAATACTTTGCCCATGCGTAATATTCCAGTGGGTTCAACAGTGCATAATGTTGAGATGAAACCGGGTAAAGGTGGGCAGTTGGCTCGTTCTGCGGGTGCGTATGTTCAGCTTATTGCTCGGGAAGGCTCCTACGTTACACTGCGCATGCGTTCCGGTGAGATAAGAAAAATTCAGTCTGACTGTCGTGCTACTTTAGGCGAAGTTGGAAATTCTGAACATATGTTGCGTGTTTTGGGTAAAGCAGGTGCCAGTCGCTGGAGGGGAATTCGTCCAACTGTGCGCGGTACGGCGATGAACCCAGTAGATCATCCACACGGTGGTGGTGAAGGTCGTAACTTTGGTAAACACCCGGTAACTCCTTGGGGTATTCAAACCAAAGGTAAAAAGACCCGCAGCAACAAGCGTACGGATAAGTTTATCGTACGTCGCCGTAGTAAAAAATAATATTTAGAGGATAAGCCATGCCACGTTCTCTCAAGAAAGGTCCATTTATTGACCTGCACTTGTTGAAGAAGGTACGAAAAGCGGTGGAAAGCGGAGACAAAAAGCCGATTAGGACCTGGTCACGCCGTTCAACGATTTTTCCGAATATGATTGGTTTGACCGTCGCTATCCATAATGGTCGCCAGCATGTGCCTGTATTCGTTTCCGATGAAATGGTCGGTCACAAATTGGGTGAGTTTGCGCCCACGCGTACTTATCGTGGTCATGCAGCTGATAAAAAAACTAAGAAACGCTAAAACCACAGGAGAGAGAGATGGAAACTATTGCTAAACATCGTCACGCTCGTTCTTCTGCACAGAAGGTTCGCCTTGTGGCTGACTTGATTCGTGGTAATAACGTATCACAAGCATTGAAAACGCTAACTTATACCAATAAAAAAGCAGCTCGCCTGGTTAAAAAAGTTCTGGAATCTGCTATTGCGAATGCAGAACATAATGATGGCGCTGACATAGATGATCTGAAAGTCAGGAAAATTTTCGTAGATGAAGGTCCTGTCATGAAGCGCATGATGCCGCGAGCAAAAGGTCGTGCAGACCGTATCCTGAAGCGTACAAGCCACATTACTGTGGTTGTGTCAGATCGCTAACCTGGAGAACTGACAATGGGTCAGAAAGTACATCCGAATGGTATTCGACTGGGTATTGTAAAACCATGGAATTCTACCTGGTATGCGAATACCAAAGAGTTTGCTGACAATATCGACAGTGATTTTCGTGTACGTCAATTCCTTAACAAGGAATTATCGAAAGCCTCTGTTTCTCGTATTGTTATTGAGCGTCCTGCCAAAAGCATCCGTGTCACTGTGCATACAGCTCGTCCGGGTATTGTGATTGGCAAGAAAGGGGAAGATGTCGAAAGGTTGCGCCAGACAGTGGCACAAATAGCAGGTGTTCCTGCGCAAATTAATATCGCTGAAGTTCGTAAACCAGAGACCGATGCAAAACTGGTCGCCGATAGTATCAGTGCGCAACTAGAACGTCGTGTTATGTTCCGTCGTGCTATGAAGCGTGCTGTACAGAATGCGATGCGTCTTGGTGCAAAAGGGATTAAGGTTGAAGTCAGTGGCCGGCTTGGCGGAGCGGAAATCGCGCGTACTGAATGGTATCGTGAAGGACGAGTCCCCTTGCATACATTGCGTGCCGACATTGATTACAATATCTCAGAAGCACACACCACCTATGGTGTTATCGGTGTCAAGGTATGGATATTTAAGGGTGAGATTCTGGGTGGTATGGCTATCGTTGAGCAACCAGAAAAACCGGCAGCTCAGCCTAAAAAGCAGCAACGTAAAGGCCGTAAGTAAGGAGATTCACTGATGTTGCAACCAAAGCGTACAAAATTCCGCAAGATGCAAAAAGGGCGTAACCGTGGCCTTGCTGTTGGTACAGACGTGAGTTTCGGTACTTTTGGTCTGAAAGCTGTTGGCCGGGGTCGTTTGACTGCGCGCCAGATAGAAGCTGCACGTCGTGCTATGACGCGTGCTGTAAAGCGTCAGGGTAAAATTTGGATCCGTATTTTCCCGGATAAACCTATTACGGAAAAACCACTTGAAGTGCGTATGGGTAAAGGTAAAGGAAACGTAGAATACTGGGTTGCTTTGATTCAGCCAGGAAAGGTTCTCTACGAAATGGATGGTGTTTCTGAAGAAGTGGCGCGTGAAGCCTTCACTCTGGCAGCGGCTAAATTACCTGTAAAAACCACTTTTGTAACCAGAACGGTGATGTGATGAAAGTACAAGAGCTGCGTAAGAAAAGCGTTGAAGAGTTAAATAATGAGCTCTTGGGTTTGTTGCGCGAGCAATTTAGTTTGCGCATGCAAGCGGCAACTGGCCGACTGCAACAAACGCATTTGTTGAAACAGGCGCGCCGTGATGTTGCACGTGTAAAAGCTTTATTGACTGAAAAAAGTGGATATATAGATGGCTGATGATAAGATTCGTACTCTGCAAGGTCGTGTAACGAGCGATAAGATGCAAAAATCTATCGTCGTAGCGCTTGAACGCAAGATTAAGCACCCTGTCTACGGAAAATACGTAACACGGACAACCAAATTGCATGTACATGATGAAAACAATGAATGCAGTATTGGCGATGTTGTTGAAGTCCGTGAATGCCGTCCGCTTTCTAAAACCAAATTCTGGACATTAGTACGTATTGTAGAAAAAGCAGTACAGGCATAAATAGCCATGAAATTGGCTGAATCATGATGCCTTATCTTTAGTTTGAGTTAAAAAGCAGTCTCAGGATATTTTTCCTGAAGGTTTTAAGGGTTTTATAAAAATCCTAATGGTAATACTAAATTGATCCTAGCGGAGTACTAAACATGATCCAGGAACAGACCATGCTGACTGTGGCCGATAATTCCGGTGCGCGTCGCGTAATGTGTATCAAGGTTCTGGGTGGTTCGCACCGTCGTTACGCAGGCATTGGTGATATCATAAAAATCACCATCAAAGAAGCCATTCCTCGCGGAAAGGTGAAAAAAGGTGATGTGCTAAAAGCCGTTGTAGTACGCACCAAAAAAGGAATACGTCGTCCTGATGGTTCTGTTATTCGCTTCGATGGTAATGCTTGCGTTGTGTTGAATAATAATAGCGAGCAGCCAATAGGTACGCGTATTTTTGGGCCAGTGACGCGTGAATTGCGTAGTGAGAAATTTATGAAAATTATCTCACTGGCACCAGAGGTCCTTTAAGGAGTAAACAATGGCAGCAAAAATTCGTCGTGATGATGAAGTTATCGTGTTGACAGGAAAAGATAAAGGTAAACGCGGTAAAGTTAAAAATGTCCTGTCTTCTGGTAAAGTCATTGTTGAAGGTATAAATCTGGTTAAAAAACACCAGAAACCTGTGCCTGCTATGAATAAACCAGGTGGTATTATTGAGAAAGAAGTTGCGATTGCTATTTCCAATATTGCATTATTTAATGCAATAACTGGAAAGGCTGATCGTGTGGGATTCAGATTTGAAAACGGCAAAAAAGTTCGTTTTTTCAAATCAAATAACGAAATTATTCAGTAAAATTTGGAGTGGTATGATGGCGAAACTGCATGATTATTACAAAGACAAGGTAATCAAACAACTGATGTCACAGTTCGATTACGCTTCTGTCATGCAAGTCCCTAAAATTGAAAAAATTACCCTAAATATGGGCGTGGGTGAGGCGACTACTGATAAAAAGTTACTGGATAATGCTGCGGCAAATTTAGCAGCAATCTCCGGACAAAAACCGCTTATTACAAAAGCACGAAAATCTGTTGCAGGCTTTAAAATTCGTCAGGGTTACCCGATAGGTTGTAAAGTCACTCTCCGTGGCGAGCGTATGTGGGAATTTTTTGAGCGTTTGATTACTATTGCTGTACCACGTATCCGGGATTTTCGTGGTTTATCCGCCAAATCCTTTGATGGCAAGGGTAACTACAGCATGGGAGTGCGTGAGCAAATTATTTTCCCGGAAATCGATTATGACAAGGTTGACCGTGTTCGTGGTCTGGATATTACTATTACCACGTCTGCGCATTCCGACGATGAAGGCCATGCATTGCTAGCTGCTTTTAATTTCCCATTTCGTAAACAGTAATAAGGGTAACTGAATGGCCAAGCAATCAATGAAAGCGCGCGAAGTTGTTCGTATCAAACTGGCTGAAAAATTTCGTGCAAAACGTGAAGCGTTGAGGACTGTGATTTCTAATGTGAATTCATCCAGTGAAGATCGCTGGAATGCAGTTCTCAAATTGCAGACGTTGCCGCGTGATTCCAGTCCGTGTCGGCAGCGTAAGCGTTGTCGCCAGACGGGAAGACCTCATGCATATCTTCGCAAATTTGGCTTGAGCAGAATTAAAGTTCGTGAAGCCGCTATGCGTGGAGAAATCCCGGGTCTTAAAAAGGCAAGTTGGTGATTATCGCCAGATTGAATCGGAGTTAAAGACAATGAGCATGCAGGATCCTATTGCGGATATGCTGACACGTATTCGAAACGGTCAGGCCGCAAATAAAGTTATGGTTATCATGCCTTCTTCCAGGCTAAAAGTAGCAATTGCCAGTGTATTAAAAGAAGAAGGTTTTATTGAAAGCTTTAATGTAAAAAGTGGTATTAAACCCGTGCTGGAATTAGCGCTGAAGTATTTCCAGGGCAAAGCAGTGGTAGAAGATATTCAGCGTGTCAGTCGTCCTGGTTTGCGAATCTATAAGAAAAAAGACGAGTTACCAAAAGTGATGGCTGGTTTAGGTATTGCGGTTGTTTCTACCTCCAGGGGTGTGATGACCGATAGAGCCGCTCGTCGCGCAGGTCTTGGTGGCGAAATTATCTGTTATGTAGCTTAAATCCAGGAGCAAAAATGTCTCGTGTTGCAAAAGCACCCATTCTTATTCCTGGCGGTGTAGAGGTAAAGTTCGACGGTCAGGTGATTTCCATTAAGGGTAAAAATGGAAATCTTGTGCGTACGATTCACAATGATGTCAATGTTACGCACAAAGAAAATACGCTTACTTTTACTCCGCGTGAAGGGGCTCCAGACGGTTGGATGCAGGCAGGAACTGCGCGTGCATTAATTAATTCTATGGTTATTGGTGTTACTGAAGGCTTTATAAGAAAACTTCAGCTGGTTGGTGTAGGTTATCGTGCTGCTGTTAAAGGTAATGTAGTCAATCTGGCTTTGGGTTTTTCTCATCCTGTTGATCACAAATTGCCTGCTAATGTCACTGCTGAATGTCCGACTCAAACTGAAATCATCCTGAAAGGTCCTGATAAACAAGTTATTGGTCAGGTTGCAGCGGATTTATGTTCTTATCGCCGTCCTGAACCTTATAAAGGGAAAGGTATTCGCCCCGCTGGTAAGGTCGTGCGTATTAAAGAGACCAAGAAGAAATAAGATAACATTATGGATAAAAAAGCAGCTCGTATCCGCCGTGCAACTCGCACAAGACGTAAGCTTAAAGAATTGGGCGCAACTCGTTTAGTGGTACATCGTACCCCGCGTCATATGTACGCTCAGGTCATAGCACCTGGCGGCTCTGAAGTACTGGTGGCGGCTTCTACTGTAGAGAAAATCATTAGTGAACAACTAAAGTATTCTGGTAATAAAGACGCAGCTGCTGTTGTGGGCAAAGTAATTGCTGAACGTGCTTTGGAAAAAGGTATTACAGGTGTTGCCTTTGACCGTTCAGGTTTTCAATATCATGGTAGAGTCCAGGCACTGGCAGATGCAGCCCGTGAAGCTGGTCTTCAGTTTTAAGGTGGGGTGTGATGGCTCAGATCGAAAAGCAATCTGGCGAACTGCAGGAAAAGTTAATTGCAGTGAATCGGGTATCCAAAACAGTAAAAGGTGGTCGAATTTTCAGTTTTACTGCACTCACAGTAGTTGGTGACGGTAATGGTCGTGTTGGCTTTGGTTACGGTAAAGCACGTGAAGTTCCTGCCGCAATCCAAAAAGCGATGGAAAAAGCACGCCGCAATATGATGAATATTGTATTGAACAATGGTACTCTGCAGCACCCTGTTAAAGGTTCTCATACGGGATCGCATGTTTTTATGCAGCCTGCTTCCGAAGGTACCGGTATTATTGCCGGTGGTGCAATGCGAGCTGTCATGGAAGTTGCTGGTGTGCATAATGTGTTGGCAAAAACTTATGGATCAACTAATCCAATTAATGTTGTCCATGCTACTGTCAACGCGTTGGGACGAATGAGGACTCCAGAGATGATTGCTGCCAGGCGCGGTAAATCCGTTGAAGAAATTCTTGGGTGAAAAGTTATGGCAAAGAAAGTTAAAATTACTCAAGTTCGTAGCGCTATCGGTCGTCTGCCAAAGCATAAAGCAACGCTGGTTGGTTTGGGTCTACGCCGTATTGGTCATACCGTAGAGCTGGATGATACTCCTGCTGTGCGTGGCATGTTCAATTCGATTTCCTACATGGTTAAGGTCGAGGAGTAAAAAATGCGCTTAAATGCTCTGGCTCCGGCTGAAGGATCGAAGCATGCACCCAAACGTCGGGGTCGTGGTATTGGTTCTGGTTTGGGAAAAACAGGTGGTCGTGGTCATAAAGGTCAAAAATCCCGTTCTGGCGGAAGTATCCGTCGTGGATTTGAAGGCGGCCAGATGCCGTTGTATCGTCGTCTGCCAAAATTTGGTTTTACTTCACGTAAGGCTATGGTCACAGCGGAAGTACGCCTTTCTCAACTGGCTGATATAGAAACTGATGTTATTGATTTGCATGCATTGAAAGCCGCTAATATTGTTGGAATTCGAATTGAATTTGCGAAAGTTATGCTTTCTGGTGAAATTACCCGTCCAGTTACCGTGCGTGGTTTGCGTGTGACGAAGGGGGCTCGTATCGCTATCGAGGCTGCTGGTGGTAAAATCGAGGAATAATTGAACTGATGGCTAAACAACCAGGATTAGATTTTCAAAGTGCTAAAGGCGGTTTAGGTGAATTAAAGCGCAGGCTTTTGTTTGTCATAGGCGCATTAATTGTTTTCCGTATCGGCTCGTTTATCCCTATTCCTGGTATTGATGCGACAGTACTTGCAAAGTTACTTGAGCAGCAAAGAGGCACCATCATCGAAATGTTCAATATGTTTTCCGGTGGTGCGCTTAGCCGTGCGTCTATTTTTGCTTTGGGCATTATGCCCTATATATCTGCATCCATCATTATTCAGTTGCTGACGGTGGTACATCCTGCGTTGGCAGAAATGAAAAAAGAAGGTGAAGTCGGTCGACGCAAGATAAGTCAGTATACCCGTTATAGTACTCTGGTATTAGCTGTATTTCAGTCGATTGGTATCGCTACAGGTTTGCCGAATATGCCCGGAATGCAAGGGTTAGTCGTCAATGCCGGATTCGTTTTTTATTTTACTGCGGTTATCAGTCTGGTTACTGGAACTATGTTTTTGATGTGGCTAGGAGAACAAATTACTGAGCGTGGCATTGGGAATGGTATTTCTATTCTCATCTTTGCCGGTATTGTTGCTGAATTTCCACAGGCAGTAGGTCATACTATTGAGCAGGCAAGGCAAGGAGATCTGCACTTTCTTCTCTTGTTTTTGGTCGCAATACTCATATTTATCGTCACCTATTTTGTAGTGTTTATTGAACGAGGGCAGCGTCGAATTGTTGTTAACTATGCAAAGCGTCAACAGGGCCGCCGCGTTTATGCTGCACAAAGTTCGCATTTACCATTAAAAGTTAATATGGCTGGTGTTATTCCCGCGATTTTTGCCTCGAGTATTATTTTGTTTCCCGCCACTATCGCATCGTGGTTCGGAGGCGGGACCGGTTGGAGCTGGTTAACGGCAGTTTCTATGTACTTACAGCCCGGGCAACCTTTGTATGTTCTTCTCTATGCTTCTGCGATTGTTTTCTTCTGTTTTTTTTATACTGCATTAGTATTCAATCCACGTGAAACTGCAGATAACCTAAAAAAATCCGGAGCGTTCGTGCCTGGCATTCGTCCGGGAGAACAAACAGCTAAGTATATTGACAAAGTGATGACGCGTCTTACTCTTATTGGCTCGTTATATATTACTTTTATTTGCCTGATACCGGAATTCATGCGTGATGCAATGAAAATGCCCTTTTATTTTGGTGGTACTTCATTGCTTATTGTCGTTGTCGTTATTATGGACTTTATGGTTCAGGTACAAACTCAAATGATGTCCAGTCAGTACGAGTCTGTATTAAAAAAAGCAAACCTTAAAGGATATAACCGTTAGTCATAGATGTAGCAGGGTTACGGAGAAAAAAATGAAAGTACGTGCTTCCGTTAAGAAGTTATGTCGTAATTGTAAAATTGTTAAGCGCAAGGGTGTTGTTCGAGTTATTTGTAGTAATGAACCTAAACATAAACAACGTCAGGGTTAATTTAACAGTTTTTTTTTCTTGCAAAGTTGGATTGAGCTGGATAGATTAACCAGCCGATCTTTTTATTGTGTGTAATTGCAACACTGTTTAAGTATCCTGAAAACGGGCTTTCAGAATAGTGTTGTTCCTTAAATCCAGGAGTACATAGTGGCCCGTATAGCAGGCATTAACGTTCCTGATCAAAAGCATACTTTGATCGCATTAACGTCGATATATGGTATTGGAGTTTCTCGTTCGCACGTTATCTGTGCTGCGGCGGGAATTGCCGAGCATGTAAAGATCGGTGAACTGTCTGAAGCAGATATCGAAAAATTGCGTGATGAAGTTGCCAAATATGTTGTGGAAGGTGATTTGCGTCGTGAAGTTACCCTGAGCATCAAGCGTCTGATGGATCTTGGCACTTATCGTGGTTTGCGTCATCGTCGTGGTTTACCTGTTCGTGGTCAGCGTACGAAGACTAACGCACGTACCCGCAAGGGTCCACGTAAGCCGATCAAAAAATAATGTGTGGGGTTAATTGAATAATGGCAAAGGTACCTGTCCGTGTACGTAAGCGTATCAGGAAGCAAATTCCTGATGGTATGGCGCACATTCATGCTTCTTTCAACAATACCATTGTTACTATCACTGATCGTCAGGGTAATGCATTGGGTTGGGCAACTGCAGGTGGTTCTGGTTTTCGTGGTTCTCGTAAATCCACGCCATTTGCAGCACAGGTTGCGGCAGAGCGTTGTGCTGATGCAGTGAAAGAATATGGTATTAAAAATCTGGAAGTTATGGTTAAAGGACCAGGTCCAGGTCGTGAATCTACTATCCGTGCGTTGAATGCTGCTGGTTTTCGCATCACTAATATTACTGATGTGACTCCCATTCCTCATAACGGTTGTCGTCCACCTAAAAAGCGTCGAGTGTAGTTCTGCTGTCTTCGGGATTGTTGGAGAAATAAAATGGCAAGATATTTGGGACCTAAGCTCAAGCTGAGCCGTCGCGAGGGTACGGATTTATTCTTAAATTCGGGTGTCCGGGCGATAGATTCCAAGTGTAAAATCGAACAGGCTCCCGGTCAGCATGGTGCGCGTAAACCGCGGCTATCTGGTTATGGTGTCCAGCTACGTGAAAAGCAAAAAGTTCGTCGTACTTATGGTGTTCTTGAACGCCAGTTTCGTAACTATTACAGAAAAGCTGCACGCCTCAAAGGCAATACAGGTGAGAATTTGTTGCAGTTACTGGAAGGCCGTTTGGATAATGTTGTCTATCGTATGGGTTTTGGTGCTACGCGTGCAGAATCGCGTCAACTGGTCAGTCATAAAGCTGTCATGATAGATGGGCGTGTTGTTAATATCGCATCCTGCCAGGTGACTCCAGGCTCAATAATTAGTATCCGTGAAAAGGCTAAGAAGCAATCTCGCGTCAAAGCAGCACTGGAACTGGCTGACCAGCGTGAAAAGCCTGTCTGGCTCGATGTGGATGCTGTAAAGATGGAAGGTGTGTTTAAACATGTTCCTGAACGTGCTGACTTGTCTGCGGATATTAACGAACACCTGATCGTCGAGCTTTATTCTAAGTAAGGCTTAGTATTAAAGAGAGGAAACAATGCAGGGTTCTGTGACAGAATTTTTAAAACCACGACTTGTGGATATTGAGCAGATCAGTTTGACACATGCCAGAGTGACTCTTGAGCCTCTGGAGCGTGGTTTTGGCCATACTCTTGGTAATGCGTTGCGCCGCATTCTGCTTTCATCACTTCCTGGATGTGCAGTCACTGAGGTTGAGATTGACGGTGTCCTTCATGAATATAGTACTAAAGAAGGCGTGCAGGAAGATATACTGGAAATTCTGCTCAATCTGAAAGGTCTGGCAGTAAAAATGCATGGAAAAGATGAAGCCATTCTTACTTTAAATAAATTTGGAACTGGCCCTGTAACTGCTGCTGATATCATTCATGATGATAGTATTGAAATCATCAAGCCACAGCATGTTCTCTGTCATCTTACTGATAAGAATGCATCCATCAATATGCGTATCAAAGTTCAGCGTGGCCGTGGCTATGTGCCCGCTGCAGCTAGGGTTCATTTGGAAGAAGATGGACGCCCAATTGGTCGTTTGTTGATTGACGCCTGTTACAGCCCTGTTGAGCGTATTGCTTATAATGTTGAAGCGGCGCGTGTAGAGCAACGCACCGATTTAGACAAGCTCATTATTGATATGGAAACTAATGGTACGGTTGATCCTGAAGAAGCTATTCGTCGCGCGGCAACTGTTCTTGCTGAACAACTGGAAGCTTTTGTCGATTTACGCGATGTTCGCCAACCGGAAGTTAAAGAAGAAAAACCGGAATTTGACCCGATATTGTTGTGCCCTGTTGATGATCTCGAATTGACTGTACGCTCTGCTAATTGTCTTAAAGCGGAAACTGTTCATTATATTGGCGATCTCGTACAACGTACTGAAGTTGAATTGCTAAAAACACCGAATTTAGGTAAAAAATCACTTACCGAAATTAAAGATGTGCTGGCTGCACGTGGTCTGTCTTTGGGCCAGCGCCTTGAGAATTGGCCACCAGATAGCATTGCTGAAAAGTAACAAGGATCATTTAAGGTCTTACTGATAAAGAGGATAAGGTCATGCGCCATCGTAAGAGTGGTCGTCAGCTGAATCGCAATAGCAGCCATCGTTCTGCTATGTTTCGTAACATGTCAAGCGCTTTGGTGCGTCATGAAATAATTAAGACAACTTTGCCTAAGGCGAAAGAATTACGTCGTGTTGTTGAACCTCTGATTACCCTTGCCAGAAATGACAGTGTAGCCAGTCGTCGTCTGGCGTTTGCCCGTACTCGTGACAATGCAATCGTAGCAAAGTTATTTAATGAGTTAGGTCCGCGTTTTGCAAATCGCCCTGGTGGATACGTCCGTATTTTAAAATGTGGCTTTCGCACAGGTGATAACGCACCTATGGCATATATTGAATTAGTTGATCGTGGTGCTGATAAAACAGCAGAAGTTGCAGTTATAGAATAGTGCTAACTCATATCTAACGGCATTATCCTGTTGTGATTTATAAGTTCTTTGAACCGGCCAGTAGAATACTGGCCGTTTTTTTAAATTAGCCTATTCGACGTACGCTATAATCGTTATTTTCCTGCATGGAATCCATTACCGGCTACAGGATTAGCTGCTATGTCGATATTATGTGCCAGTATCCAACCATTTTTTGCTGTTATAACAGAATTGTAATTTCTGTATCTAAACAGGCCCGCAGTTTTTATGTACCTGACTGATTAGTAACATTTTATACATAGATCCTGTATCAATAAAACGATGATTTGTGTGATCACGCAAATAATATAATTAATACATAGTTTAAATTTAACTTCACTTAATTATAATTGGTCTTATTAATAAGGCAGTGTCAGGCTTATAATTCTGTAAATTAATAGATATGCTATAAACGTATTATTTATGAACTTTTAATTAAAATTCAGTTATTTTCTACATTATAGTATTATATTTATAATAGACTAATGAATATTAATGAGTGAAATAAGCTGCCAGCAGTGTAGTGTCATCTCAGATGTAGTTTAGTAATAGGTAAAATTGTAGCTGTAATTGGGTAAAAGTAATGCGATGCTTTATAGAATAATGTTACTTTGTTAGAAAGTGACTGTCCTGCTTTCTTAATAAGCATTTATTATAGCTGCAACAGCATATCCTGAAAAATAAAATAAAAGACAGGATCGATATAATTTTTTATCCTGGAAAAAATCGATGGGCTTTCAGGAAAAATCATGAACAGAATATGTTTACGTTGAGTCTGTCTGCTGTGCTAGCTAATGTTGAACTAGCTAATTTTAAATATTTTTTATAATTGCATACCATTTATAAATGAAAATAGAGTCTAATCTTTTTCGTGACTACCCGGCTGAATCTGCCTTGTTTGTACGTCGTACTTTAGTGGCAATTGTGGTCATTTTATTGCTCACTGGGGTATTGATAGTAAATTTATACCATTTGCAAATTAACCGTGTTGAAGATTATCGTACACGCTCTAATGAAAATCGGATTAAATTGGTGCCGATTGCACCAAGCCGTGGCATTATTTATGACCGTAATGGTATACCTTTAGCGCTTAATCGAACTATTTATCAGCTGGAATTGATGCCAGAAAAAATAGAGAATTTACCTGCTATCTTGAAGGCATTAAAGCCTATTGTCGAACTGAATGATGACGATATTGTAAATTTCAATAAAGAACGGCAGCGTTCACGGCGATTCATGTCTGTTCCTCTCAAATCATCATTGACTGACGTTCAGGTTGCGCGTTTTGTTGTTAATCAATTTCGCTTTCCTGGTGTTGAGATAAAAAGCTATCAGCAACGTTATTATCCTTATGGCTCTGCCCTGGCTCATGTTATTGGTTATGTTTCCCGGATTAACGAAAAAGATGTTGAGCATATGGAAAAAGAAGGAATACTCGCTAATTATGCGGCAACTCAGGATACCGGGAAATTAGGTATAGAGCGTTTTTATGAATCTGTATTACATGGTAAAATTGGTTATGAAGAAGTTGAAATTAACAATCGCGGCCGTTTAATTCGTCGATTACATGAACAACCTCCTCAGGCAGGTAAAGATATCTGGCTGACATTAGATCTGAATTTACAAATTCATATTGAGCAATTATTGGCGGGTAGTAGAGCTGCTGTAGTCGTGAGTGATCCACGTACTGGTGGCATTCTGGCTTTAGTGTCAACGCCGGGTTATGATCCTAATTTATTTGTAAAAAATATTCCCGGCAAAGCTTACCAGGCGCTGCTAAATGATCCCAATCGTCCGCTTATCAACCGCGCAACTCAGGGCATTTATTCACCAGGCTCTACAGTGAAACCTTATATTGCTGTGTCAGCACTGAGTGCCGGTGTTATCAATAAAGAGACCACTTTATTTGATCCTGGTTGGTGGCAATTACCTGGCTCTGAAAAAAGATATCGTGACTGGAAAAAAACGGGACATGGCCGCGTGAATGTCACCAAAGCGTTAGAAGAATCTTCAGATACTTTTTTTTACCAGCTAGCTTATAAAATGGGTATAGATAAGCTTTCTGAATGGATGAGTAAATTTGGTTATGGTGATTACACAGGAATAGATCTGGCAGAAGAGCGTGCCGGTATTATGCCTACCAGAGAATGGAAACAGAAACGTTATAATAAAAACTGGTATCAGGGTGATACCATTCCAGTAGGCATAGGGCAGGGCTACTGGACTGCGACACCTGTGCAAATGGCCAAAGCATTGACTACGTTAATTAATGATGGCCATGTGAAAACGCCACACCTGTTATTACACACACAAATAAATGACTCACAAGTTTTTTGGAAACAACAGGAACAACGTCGAATCAATGACATTCATGCCGACTATTGGGGGATTGCTAAAGATGGTATGTTTGGCGTAGCTAACCGCTCTAATGGTACAGGCCGTCATTTCTTTGCAGGAACACCGTATAAGGCCGCTGCTAAATCTGGCACAGTTCAGGTCTATAGTTATGAAACCTATAATGCCAGTAAAGTCGCTGAGCATTTGCGTGATCATAAGCTGATGATGGCTTTTGCTCCTTTTGAAAAACCGACAATTGCTGTAGCGGTTATTCTTGAAAATGGTGGTGCCGGACCCACTGTTGGTGCTATTACTCGTCAGATTCTCGATCATGTTTTGTTAGATGATAAAAAGCCTGTGGTACGCATGAACGCGAATTCTACAGTTGCTGGTATTACAGGTCATGACTGAAGATAAGCCAAGTAGTTCGTTATGGTCGAGGATGCATATTGATCTTCCATTTTTGATTGGAATCATAGCGTTGCTTGCTTACAGTGTACTGGTGGTATGGAGCGCCAGTGGCCAGAATATCGATATGATAATCCGCAAAATCAGCCAGATTGCTATTGGTTTAACAGTTATGCTGACTCTGGCGCAGATTCCTCCCCGTGTTTATGAATACTGGGCACCTTATCTTTATTTTATTTGTCTGATTTTATTAGTTATGGTGGATGCTTTTGGTCAGATAAGTAAAGGTGCGCAACGCTGGCTGGATATTGGTTTTGTTCGTTTCCAGCCTTCAGAAATTGCAAAAATTGCTGTCCCTTTAATGGTGGCCCGATTTATGAATCGGGATGTGTGCCCGCCGCTACTAAGAAATGTGGGTATTGCTTTTATTCTCATCCTCCTCCCTGCCTTATTGATTGCTGCCCAACCTGATTTGGGTACTTCAGTTCTGGTGGCGGCATCCGGGTTGTTTGTGCTGTTTTTAGCGGGTATGAGCTGGAAACTGATTGTTATTGCAATAATTTTACTGGCATGTTTTATCCCGGTGATGTGGTTTTTTCTTATGCATGATTATCAACGTGATCGTGTCATGATGCTGCTCAATCCAGAATCTGATCCTCTTGGTTCTGGTTATCATATCATCCAGTCAAAGATAGCTATTGGTTCAGGTGGACTTATTGGCAAGGGTTGGTTACAGGGAACGCAATCACAGCTGGAGTTCCTGCCAGAGCGCCATACTGATTTTATCTTTGCTGTTCTGGCGGAAGAATTGGGTTTAGCAGGTGTCCTCGTGCTGATGGGGCTGTATCTTTTTATTATCATACGTGGATTAATGATAGCAGTTAATGCGCAAACTACATTTGGCAGGGTGCTTGCAGGTGGATTGATGCTGATTTTATTTGTTTATGTATTTGTTAATGTCGGCATGGTCAGTGGTATTTTGCCTGTTGTTGGTGTGCCTTTACCTTTAATTAGTTATGGTGGCTCAGCGTTGATAGTCGTTATGGCCGGATTTGGCATTGTCATGTCAATACATACGCATAGGAAATTGTTATCCAAGCATTTATAAGAAGATGGTAATGCGTCAAAACGGGCTCTGGTGGATGATTGTTATAATTATCATGCTGGTCTCCTGTGGTACTGAAAAACATGGTTTAAAACAATCTGATTTGTCTCAGATTGATGTGGTTGAGAACATCGGTGGTGCAGAGCCTGTTTATGAGCCTTATAACCTTTATACCCGTCAGGATTATAGTATGGCTGGCAGGTTATACCAGATTGTGCAAAATCCGCAGCATTTTAGTGAAACGGGTAGCGCATCCTGGTATGGGGAAGAGGCTGGCAGCAAAATTACCGTGCTTGGTGAGCTGGTTGACTCTGATAAATTTACCGCCGCGCACCCTGTCCTGCCGTTGCCATGCTATGTGCGTGTCACTAATTTGAGTAATAACCGTAAAATTATTGTACGTGTTAATGACCGGGGCCCTTATGCGACAGGAAAAGTGATTGACTTATCCAGGGCTGCAGCGGTTCACTTAGATCTTGCTAATCATTCTAAAATAAAAATTGATTTTATTAATGTAAACCCGGATGGTACGCTTTCAGGACCTGGCACATTGGGCATTACTTTTCCCAGCAACAAGTATGCGCCTCCTGCTCCTCCTGATATTGCTTCAGCCAGCTCAACGGAAATTCCTGAAGTTATTCCTGCAGCACCCGCTGCCGTGCAGGTAATGACCAGATAAATAAAATCATTGGCGATACTATGCGCCAGGACCAGATAGTGGCCAGAGTAACAATCTCGTTGCAGTCTTCGACTATCTGCAGCGCTACAGAGTGCAATGTATCGCTGTTTGCAATAGTGAGCACGTACGTATTTTTTAACTACCGATTATGGATAAAGCGAAATAACAGACAGTGTATGGTGCATTTATTAAGTTATTTAAGTGCAATCGGTTTGTGTATTTGTCTGGTGCCTGCCAATTTTTAATCTGTTACTATGTTATCTGTTGTTTGAATCTTACTCCCCGTAGAGAACTGTTGTCCTGAAAATGAAAAAATATGTTACCCATTCTTGTGTACTCAAAAAGATAACCCTTGTTTTTGTCATGAGTATTGCTGCGTTTGCTCGTGCTGGGGGTACAGATTTTAATACATTGACTCCCAGTATTCCGCATATTGATGCTCAGGCTTACATTTTGGTTGATTTTCATTCTGGCAAAGTACTGGCAGAAATGAATGCTGATGTCCGCCATGAACCTGCAAGCTTGACTAAAATGATGACCAGTTATGTCATTGGTCAGGCAGTAAAAGCAGGGAAAATTGGTATGGATGACGTGGTCACTGTAGGTACAGGTGCATGGGCGACAGGTAATCCTGAGTTTCAGGGATCGTCCCTGATGTTTTTAAAGCCCGGTGATCAGGTGCCTGTTGTGCAATTAACGCGCGGTATCAATATACAATCTGGTAATGATGCTTGTGTTGCTATGGCAGAGCATGTGGCAGGGAGTCAGGATTCGTTTGTTCATTTAATGAATAAATATGTTGATGAGCTGGGTTTAAAAAATACGCATTTTAAAACGGTACATGGTCTGGATGCTGAGGGTCAATTTAGTTCAGCGCGGGATATGGCACTGATTGCCCAGGCGTTGATACGTGATGTTCCTGAAGAATATGCTGTTTATAAAGAAAAAGAATTTACCTTCAACAAAATTCGTCAGATAAATCGTAATGGTCTGTTATGGGATAAAACCCTTAACGTAGATGGTGTCAAAACTGGGCATACTAAAGCTGCAGGTTATAATTTAGTTGCCTCGGCGGTTGACGGCCAGATGAGACTGATTTCTGTTGTATTAGGTAATCGGACTTTTAAGGGCCGTGAAATCGAGAGTAAGAAACTACTTACATGGGGATTTCGTTTTTTTGAAACCGTAATGCCATTAAAAATGGGTAAAGAATTTGCTTCTGAGCCAATCTGGTTTGGTGAGACGGAGCATGTCCAGTTAGGTGTTGCCGAGGACGTCTATCTGACAATACCACGTGGCCGCATAAAAGATCTCAAGGCCAGCTATGCCCTGAATACACAAGAAATCCATGCGCCTGTTGCTGCAAATCAAACGATTGGTACTATCAGTTTTCAACTCGATGGTAAAACAATCGAGCAACGCCCTCTGGTGGTGATGAATGAAGTGAAAGAAAGCGGATTTTTCAGCCGCATAATAGATAATATTCGGCTACTGTTTCGCCACTGGTTTGCTTGAATAATACATTATGTCAGTTGGGCCAGAGAGGTTACATGAAAACTAAACTTGATGAGCTACTTCAGTTCCCCTGTTCTTTTACTTACAAAGTGATGGGGCTGGCTAAACCTGAATTGGTTGATCAGGTTGTTGAGCTGGTGCAGCGCTACATCCCGGGAGACTATACGCCTCAGGTCAGAGCCAGTAGCGGTGGTAATTATCATGCTATTTCCATTACGGTTATTGCCACTTATGTTGAGCAGATAGAAATATTATACGCAGAGCTGAGTAAGCTTGAATCTGTCCGTATGGTACTCTAATGCATGCGTCAGTCTTTGCGAGACAGACATGTTTATTATGTGACTTTACCTCTTGTGCCTTATCGGACCCGCCCTGGCCGTAGAGATTCAGACGAGCTATACTGGCATCAGTATTTCTTTAACACATGATAATAAATGTGCAACAGCAAACACTCATTTTGCGAAAGCTAGGATTGCAGCCTTACCTTTGTGTTTTCGAGGCGATGCATCAGTTTACAGAATACAGAAATCCTGTTACGCCAGATGAAATCTGGTTAGTCCAGCATCAACGCGTGTTTACGCAAGGCCGGGCAGGAAAAGCAAGGCACATCATGGAGCCTCGTGATATTCCGGTGATTCACAGTGATCGTGGTGGTCAGGTAACGTACCATGGTCCTGGTCAGCAAATTATGTATGTGATGGTTGACCTGAAACGTGCGAAAATTGGTGTTCGTCAGTTGGTAAATGTGCTTGAAAATACAGTGATAAAGACACTGGCCCATTTCGGTATTACTTCTTGTGCGCGTATGGATGCGCCTGGCGTCTATGTCGGGCGAGAAAAGATCTGTTCTCTGGGATTACGTATTCATAAAGGATGTTCATTACATGGTCTCGCACTTAATATAGACATGGATCTTGAACCGTTTCAGCGCATTAATCCTTGCGGTTATGAAGGTATGCAAATGACGCAAATGAGCTCACTGGTAGCCGGTGTCGATATTGATAACGTTGCACAGATTCTGGTACATGAATTCATGCATAGAGCAGGATACGAAACTGTTGAGCAGCATTCATGGAATATTAATGATTATCTTCTTTCTGTTGGAAGATGACGTTATCAAGCGCTAAACGGTATAAGCTATTATTTAAAAGTTAAAAGTTTTTTGAAAAATCTGTTCCAGAAAATATAAAACTAAAGAATAGTCAATGATGAATAAATCGACTCAGATAAAACAGGGTGTAAAGTACCGTGATGCCGCTAAGGTGGCATTGATTCCCGTGAAGATTGTTGAACAACAGGAAGTACTGCGTAAACCTGCATGGATGAAAATCAAGTTACCTGCTGATTCCAGCCGTATTCAGGCTATTAAAGCAGCTATGCGTAAAAATGGGTTGCATTCGGTTTGTGAAGAGGCCTCCTGCCCTAATTTACCAGAATGTTTTAATCATGGTACTGCAACCTTTATGATCCTTGGTGCTATCTGCACCCGTCGTTGTCCATTTTGTGATGTTGCCCATGGCCGGCCACTGGCTCCTGATGAACAGGAACCAGAAAAACTTGCACAAACGATTCAGGATATGAAGTTGCGCTATGTGGTTATTACTTCTGTCGATCGTGATGATTTACGTGATGGTGGTGCACAGCATTTTTCTGACTGTATTTCTGCTATTCGTAGTAAAAATCCTGATATCAGCATTGAAATACTTGTTCCCGATTTTCGCGGGCGTATGGAGCGTGCGCTGGAGATTCTGGCTGCAACACCGCCTGATGTATTTAATCATAATCTGGAAAACGTTCCACGTATTTATCGCGAGGTGCGACCAGGTGCGAACTATGAGGGATCACTAAAGTTATTGGCACGCTTCAAACAATTACACCCAGAAATTCCGACAAAATCAGGCCTTATGGTTGGTCTGGGGGAAACAGATGAAGAAATCATTGCAGTAATGCAGGACCTGCGCAGGCAGGGTGTAACCATGTTGACACTGGGGCAGTATTTGCAGCCCAGCAGGCATCATTTACCGGTACGGCGCTATGTGAGTCCTGAGGATTTTAATAAAATGAAAGTACAGGCAGTAGAGATGGGTTTTGTTCATGCTGCCTGCGGTCCATTCGTCCGCTCTTCTTACCATGCTGATCTACAGGTTCAGGGTATTAATGTCGTGTAATTCTGTGCTTAAAAATATTATTAAGGTAAAAATTCTGTTTAGTCTGACGGGATAATGATGGGCAATATCAGCGATGACACCAGCTCAAAAAATATTTTACGGTTTTCTGGGGTCCTGGCAGGTGTCCAGAAAAATAGGCTGTCTTGCTGAGGCTAGTGGCAAAGCGAGCTTTTCCTTAAAAGGGAGCTGTTGTATAGCGTACCGGGAAGAAATGAAAATGAAAAATTATGCTTCCTCTGGTACTTATAATGCTTATAGAGAGTATGTTTATCATTATGATGAGATAGCTGATCAAATATATGTAACATTTTCAGATGGGCGTTTTTTTTATCATCTGGAGTTAGATGAGTACCGTTACCAGGCCTGTGGAGAGCACATCTGTAACCGTGATCATTATAAGGCTAACTACTCTTTTTTTAATAACTCTCATTTTTCACTATGTTATGAAATCGCTGGATATAAAAAGGATTACATTATTGAATCTGATTTTATTGCATTCAGATAATTTCACATGCATATTTTTTATTTTATGAAATATAAATATCACCAGAATGCTAGTATTTTATTGCATGACGAAAGGGAGGTCCGTTGATAATTTTGCTCCCTTTAATGCGATGGAAAAATAGACCAGTCATTGATTGTAAATAAAATATTTTTAACTTTCTTTGGTTTTTACAAACATCAGGTCCCAGATTTCATGCCCCAGTTTCTGGCCACGTGATTCAAATTTTGTCACTGGTCGTGTATCGAGGCGAGCTACATAATCATTACTACAGGAAAGGTTACGGTATCCGCAAACGCTACGCATGACATGTAACATATGTTCGGCATAGTCCTGCCAGTCAGTTGCCATATGGAACAGGCCGTCGACTTTTAGCTTGCTGCGTATCTGTTCAACAAAGGATTGTTGTACGATACGGCGTTTGTGGTGGCGCGATTTCTGCCACGGATCGGGGAAAAACAATTGTATTTTATCCAGTGAATTATCAGGGATCATTTTTTGCAATACTTCTATTGCATCATGACGGATTATACGCAGATTAGTCAGGTTAGCTTCGTGTGCTGAGCTCAGACACGCACCAACTCCAGGTAAATAAACCTCAACGCCTAAGAAATTTTGTTGTGGATTCCTGGCAGCCATGGCAACTAATGAAGCGCCCATACCAAAACCAATTTCCATGACTGATGGGGCTTCACGACCAAACATGGCATTTATCGCCATGGGCATAGCCTGATATTCTATTCCCATTTTCTGCCAATGATCATTTAACGCCTGTTGCTGTCTTCTGCTAAGCTTGCCACGGCGAAGTACAAAGCTGCGAATGTGTGGTAATGGCCCGTTGTCTGATACATCAAATGCTGATGATATGGATGTACTAATCATAGTGATTTTTTTCGATTAAAAAGGATGCTGGCATATATACCAAAGAATGAGCATGATGCAAAGACT
>CAZROT010000006.1:14904-83487 GCA_964601895.1 uncultured Yersinia sp. | reverse complement strand
AACGCACTAACGCACTAACGCACTAACGCACTAACGCACTAACGCACTAACGCACTAACGCACAATGAGTTGTTTTCTGGAAAAATTATGGTTTACAGATCGAGGTGCGCTGTGTTCCAATTCTTTTTTGTTATTGATCTAGTAGGATATTAATATCAGACCATGACCCAGGCACAGAGTTTCGCGTCAGTCGTGCTTGAATGGTATCAACATCATGGCCGTAAGACGTTACCATGGCAATTGCATAAAACACCCTATCAGGTGTGGCTATCGGAAATTATGTTGCAACAGACTCAGGTAGCGACTGTTATTCCGTATTTTCAACGCTTTATTACCCGATTTCCTGATGTATATAGTCTGGCGAGAGCGCCACTGGATGAAGTACTTTGTCTCTGGACTGGACTAGGTTACTACGCCCGTGCCAGAAACTTGCATCAGACAGCACAGATTATTGTGGCGCAATATCAGGGAGAATTTCCCACTACCTTTGATGAAATACTTGCATTGCCTGGTGTGGGTCGTTCGACTGCAGGAGCCATTTTATCTCTGGCGTTGGGACAGCATTTCCCTATTCTTGATGGTAATGTAAAACGAATTTTAGCTCGTTGCTATGGTATTGAAGGCTGGCCGGGTAAAAAAGAGGTAGAAAATTGCCTGTGGAGCATCAGCACAGAAGTGACACCTATTGATAAGGTGGCAGATTTTAATCAGGCGATGATGGACCTGGGATCGATTATCTGTAAGCGAACCCGGCCAAAATGTGAAATTTGTCCACTGCACACCAGATGTATTGCCTGTGCCCGCAATAGCTGGTCGCGATGCCCTGGTAAAAAACCAAAGCTGACGTTACCAGAAAAAACGGCCTGGTTCCTGTTAATGCAAAATAACAACCGTGTCTGGTTGGAACAGCGGCCTTCTGAAGGTATTTGGGGTGGATTATATTGCTTTCCACAATTCAGCCTGCGTGAAGACCTTTTGTACTGGTTACGTGAACAGGCTTTTCAGAAAAAAAATGTTCAGGAAAAAGATCTGCAGCTGTTAACAGCATTTCGCCACACTTTTAGTCACTTTCATCTGAATATTGTGCCAATCTGGCTAAATGTTACCTCACTGGATACTAGCATGAATGAGAAAGCAGGTATCTGGTATGATCTGGTACAACCACCGTCAGTTGGTCTTGCAGCACCGGTTGAACGTCTACTACAACAACGCTTACGTGATTTAACTAATGTGTAGAATCTACGTTAATTAAACCGTTGCCGATTGAATATAAGGAATAAACTATGGCCAGGATGATTGTTTGTGAATTTTTAAAAAAAGAAGCAGAAGGTCAGGATGTGCAGATCTACCCCGGTGATTTGGGGAAACGCATTTATGAAAAAATATCCAAAGAAGCATGGTCAGCATGGCTGATGAAACAGACTATGCTAATTAACGAAAAAAAACTTAACATGATGAATGTAGAAGATCGTAAATTGTTAGAACAGGCGATGACTGATTTTTTATTCAACAATAAAGAGATACACGTTGAAGGTTATGTGCAGCCAGATAAATAATTATTCTGGGGTGCTGATTATTACCACAGATAATTCGTGGCTGTGGCAGAGTTTTCCAGAATGAAAAGGGTACTGCCTTCATTGGTAATAGCCTGTGTTCTGGCTTCGTGTTCTGTTGGAAAAAAGCAGGCTAAAATTGAGTCTGTTGTTAAAGATACTAATGGATTTGATATCCTTATGGGGCAATTTGCCCATGATATTGAAAATATCTGGGGATTCAGCGAAGTATTGATTGCGGGTCCTAAAGATTATGTTAAATATACTGACCGATACCAGACACGTAGTCATATTAATTTCGATACTGGTGAGATTACTGTAGAGACTATTGCTACTACTGAACCGGCAGAACATCTACGTCAGGCGATAATCACTACTTTAATGATGGGAGATGATCCTGGCTCTATCGATCTCTACTCTGATGTTAACAATATTCAAATAAGTAGAGAGCCGTTTCTGTATGCTCAGGTGCTGGATAATAATGGTCAGCCTATTCGTTCACAATGGCGTGCCGCAAACTTTGCCGACCACCTTGTACAAACAAAAATGCAGAAACGTGTTTCTGGTTTACGTGTCGTGTGGTCTGTGACCATCAAGCTTGTAGCAAACCATTTAGATAAGCGATCGCATAAATATTTACATTTTGTGCATAAATATTCTAAAAAGCATGGCGTCGATGCATCCCTTATTCTGGCTATTATGCAGATTGAATCAAGCTTTAACCCTTATGCGGTGAGTAATTCTAATGCGTTAGGTTTAATGCAGGTCGTTCAGCATACAGCAGGCTGGGATGTTTTTAAAATGCGTGGTCAATTGGGTAAACCGGGCCGTCATTATCTGTTTGATCCAGAAAACAATATTGATATCGGTACAGCTTATATTGCTATGTTACAAACTAACTATCTGAGTGGAATTAAAAATTCTGTTTCTCGTCGTTATGCAGTTATTACGGCTTATAACGCTGGTGCAGGCAGTGTATTACGCGTATTTTCAAATGATAAAAATGAAGCCCTCGCGATTATCAATAACATGTCACCCGGTGAAGTTTTTCAGATACTGACTACCAGGCATCCAGCACTGCAATCTCGTCGTTATTTGGTTAAAGTAAACAGTGCACAAAAACATTACTGGCGTGAGTAACGGCCGTTTTGACTGAAAATAAGGCAATTAATCGATGTTATGGTAAAAATCCGTTGACGCTTTGTAATCAATACGGTTTAATGCGCCCCAATGCCCGGATAGCTCAGTCGGTAGAGCAGGGGACTGAAAATCCCCGTGTCCTTGGTTCGATTCCGAGTCCGGGCACCAATTCCATATATTTTCATAAGCTATGTGATATTACCTGCCCGATATATCAGGCAGGCAATACAGTTAAATCAGCAACTAAGATGTAAGACGAATAACACCTTCTTGTATCGTAGAGGCGATTAATACTCCAGCCTGATTGTATATCTGCCCGCGAACAAAACCACGCGATCCTCCTGCTGAAGTGCTTTCAACGGCATATAGCAACCAGTCATCCAGATTAAATGAGCGATGAAACCACATTGAATGGTCAATTGTTGCTATTTGTACTCCCTGTTGTAGAAAACCAATACCATGAGGCTGAAGTGTAGTAGGTAAAAAGTGGAAGTCTGATGCGTAACCGAGAAGGCACTGGTGGATATATTGTTCATCAGGCATAGTGCCATTAGCGCGTATCCAGACACACTGTACAGGCTTTTCAGTTTGTCCCTGAAATGGATTGTGAAATTTTACGGGCCGTATTTCTACAGGCTGATTATTGGTTAGTTTTTCATAGATTTTTTTTTCTTTTGTGTCTGAAATAGCAAAAGACAGTTCATTTTCAGATTGCAGTCCTTCAGGTGGTATGGTTTGTGGCATAACTGAATATTGATGCTCAATGCCAGTCTCATTATTCTGAAATGAAGCCGTCATATAAAAAATGATCTTATCATTTTGCATTGCCCTGATATAACGGGCACTGAAGCTGTTACCATCACGTAGTAATTCTACATCATAAAGAATAGGTTTATGACTGTCTCCGGGCCGTAAAAAATAACTATGGAAAGAATGAATGCTACGCTCATGGGGAACTGTTTGTCTGGCCGCATATATTGCCTGGCTGATGACCTGCCCGCCAAATACTCGATTTAAGCCTAAATCTTCGCTCTGTCCTTGAAATAGCCTTTCTTCGATTTTTTTTAAATTGATAAGCTTTAAAAAATTATGTAATGCCAGACTCATGTGGTGTGCCTGTTTTCTGGAGATTTAGCATCGTGTGCTGAATTATTATTTGAGCTCATTATATTGCAATAAAACCTTTAAACAGAAAATCATTTTCTACATGTGCGCGATCTTGCTATTTTATGGGGCATAGTCGATAATGCACGCGGATTATTACACTACTGAAATAATCAATGTCAACGGAGATTTTGTTGGCTCTCCCGCAACACCAGCTTGTGAATCCGGTCAGGTCTGGAAGGAAGCAGCCGTAGCAGGTAAAGTGTGTGCAGGGATGTTGTTGGCAAGATCTCCACCCTATTTAAGTAATGCCATTTCCCTAGCGTTAATATTGTTTTCTGACATAAATCAAGCAGGCTTTTTGAAAGAGTATTGTTAAATTGATTAATTAAATTTAACAATACTCTTTTTAAATCTGAGCAATAGCTCATTTTAAAAAAGCACCATTAACTTGAAATGGGTATCAAAATATACGATACAAAGTAACAGGGCAAGGACATAGTGCGCTAAAATTTACCGTTTACTATTATAGATTTTGCTAAATTAATTGACACCGATATGTTTACCGGCGTTTTAGAGCCGGTTTTATATTATAAAACAGCTATCAGTTTCCTGGATTATTTGACATATCTCCAGACTGAAACGGGAATCTTATCGTAAAGTTTATTCATTGTGAGTTCTGCTAATCGGTGATCAGCTGCGGAGTAGAATAACTCCAGTTCATCATTGGAGAGCTCATATTTATTTTTTTCGATTACACGTTCCAGAGTATCAATTGTGGTACATTTTCTCAAACGTAACAAATATTCAGTTTTTGTCATAATTTCCTTTCTATATTTCAAAATATATAACTAATAAAGTTGGCAGTCTTTTTCAAATTTCTAAGCGGAAATGTATCCTGATTTTAGAACAACAGAGATGTCTGTTGGTACAATAATTCCAGCAGTGCTTATGCCGTATTGCATAGCTCATGAATTAAAGTATAGGTATTGTATGAATGATTTTCCACTGATATGAAAAATTGTTCTTTATCAGTGTATTTTATTTTAAAATACATTTCTCATGAACTTTATGTTTAATAAGGCCATATACTGAATAATGTAAAAAAACAAGATTCAGTAACTTAAACTCAATTTTAGTATATTTAAACCATAGAAATAAGATTTTTTATACGGAAATTGCTGCCAGAGAATGTCATTTTACCACAAGTATTACTAATGTCACTTTGCGACATTCCAGATTTTGATGCCGATAGCATCAATTGGGTAGTATAATAATTAGTACTATGAACAGAGTGAATAAAAAGAATTAATAGTAAGTATAAATCAATTTCGATGGCTCCTCTTATTCATGATTCATGTAACTTAAAATGAAACCTGCTGTTTATGATTTTTTATGTCTGGTGGCACAATTTACTTGTTATTTCGTCATGGAGTCATTTTCAATGACTGGTGGTTTTTTTGAAAAAAAATTATCCAGCTAAATTGTATAAGTATTATCTTTTCTGTCAACTGGTTATCATTATACAACAAGGTAAATAAGAACAACTTCCCTGAAATATAATCAGATAGCATGAATTCAGTATAAGTAAGTACGTTTTATGAAAGTATAATTTTATATGTATGCTTTAACATTTTAATTTAATAGATCATATACAAAATTTGCGTTGACCTGAGAACCAGGCAGTATGTGAATACATACTAAAAACGATCTTAGTAAGATTTAAATTCAATAATGGTAAATCATAACAAAAATGTACTGTTTCGACTACAAAGTTTTTCATTATATTATCTTATAATTATTAATATTTTTTGTTAATAATTATATGTGTTACATGACTATGATGTAGTTGGCTTCAAAATTAGTACGATAACAATGTCTGCTATGATAATTGCGTATTATTTTTTTCAATAGTAATATATTTAATATAATGATACCTTAATAATAATGAAAATTTATATGTAATATATGGACAGTATTATTGATTGTTAACAGGGTGAAAACCTTTACCATTGTGAACCATTATCGGGTATAGATTTTTGCTGGCTGCTTGTAGCAGTGCTTTCAGCTTTTTCTGAGGGTAGTGATGTAAAAATCACATCGAGGTTATCAATACGTAGTTATCGCGTACTGAGTCAGCATTTAATCTCAGAGGGTATGTTAACAATATGATTGCCTGAGAATCAGCATAATTATGGTTTGTGATTGAGCATAAGCAATGCCGATTTTTCTGAATGTCAGCGTAGCTATAAATGATGTTGTGTAACGCGGTTAAACAATTTTTCTGAATAAAATAGCGGGTAATGGGGTACGTTTATTGACACTGTCTTCGTTGACATCTGCTAAGTTACAGCCCGTGCAAAGGGTGGTTGTTGTTTATGTTGAGGCAAAATATATATATATATTTAAAAATGTATTAACGTGATATTTTTCCTATTTTTCGAATTAATAAATAATATTTGTTAATTCATTCTATGCCTGTAATGATAAGTGATTATAGTAGTTGCAATGAATGAGCTATGTGTTTTTATGATATCGTCTTTGCTAATTGTATTATCGGTTGGGAAATGGGATAGATTCACATTCAATTTAAGATAAATATATTATATGAATCAAAACATTAGCATAACTTTTTCTTTTTGTGGTATCAAATTATTGTACCTGTTGTTATGTAGTGTAGTAGCAGTTTTCCCATGGTCTTACGCAACTGGTAGTAATAATGAACTCCCAAGTCGTAATAGCGTACAAAACCAGTTAGAATTATTGGATAAACAAAAGAATCTGACTTCAGGGGATAAGCTATCTCAGCAGGATCTCATACAAACACTTGAATTTCTCGATGGTATCGAACGGATAAAGCAGGAAAGCAACCAGCTTAAGCAACAGTTAACACAAGCACCCGTAAAATTACGTAAAGCTAAAGAGGATTTGGATGTATTAAACGTATCTGATAATTTAGTAACGCGTGAGTCTCTGGTAAACCTGCCGTTAAAACAACTGGAAGTGCGTCTTAGCCAGATGCTGGATAATTTGCAATCAGCACAGGAAGATCTGGCCAATTATAACAGCCAGTTAGTTTTACTTCAGACGCAGCCAGAGCGCGTGCAGAGCATGATGTATAACCTGTCCCTGCGTATTCAGCGCATTCGCAATCAGCTGAATGCATTAGCAATAAACCAGGAAGATTTGCGTCCAACACAGCAGGTATCGTTATTAACGGAACAAACATATTTAAACGCCCAACTGGAATTGCAACGTAAGAATTTAGAAGCGAATACCACCCTGCAGGACTTATTACAAAAGCAAAGGGATTATGTTACCGCCTATATTGAGCGATTAGAGCAATATATCCAACTGTCACAAGAAATCATCAGTAATAAGCGATTAACGCTTTCTGAAACCACGGTTAAAGAAGCACGTACCTCTAAAGAACTCACTGACATTCAAAATGACCCTTTAATTAAACGTGAACTGGCTATCAATCTCAGACTGAGTCAACGGTTGATTAATGACACTAAAGAAGGTAATACCCTGGTTCAACAGAATATCAGAGTAAAGAACTGGCTTGATCGCGCCCTGCAATCCGAACTGAGTCTGAAAGAGCAGATTTCGGTATTGAAGGGCAGTTTATTATTGTCGCGCATTCTCTATCAACAGCAACTGAATTTACCGGCTACTGCTTTGGTCACTGATATCGCAACCCGCATTGCTGATTTGCGCTTGGAACAATTTGAAGTCAATAAGCAACGTGATCAGTTATCTCAGGAAGATGAATATATTCAGTTATTGCTTAGCAATAGTAAAAATAAAATTACTGACAGTGTTAAAAATGAGTTAAATCAGATAATTAATATTCGACGAACATTATTGGATCAACTTAGTAAACAGCTAGGTAATCAATTGGCATTGTTGATTAATTTACAAATTAATCAACAGCAACTTGCCAGTGTCAATACTTCTTTGCAACATACACTCACTCAACAGATTTTCTGGGTCAGTAGTAATAAACCAATGGATTGGGTATGGTTGAAAAACTTACCCAATGCCATACATAGCGAAATTGCTAAGGTACATTTTAATATCTATTGGGACGATCTGTTAAACAGCATAGTAACATTATTAGTGCTTTTTATACTGGTATTGATTGTTACTGGAATAGTACGTTGGCGTTATAAAGCTATAGATGGCTATCTTGAAAAATTAGCGCACAGTGTCGGACAATTAAAGCATGACAGTCAGTTACATACGCCACAGGCAATTATATTGACACTATTAAAAGTACTACCAGGTGTCTTTATTATTTTGAGTGTGGGCTATTGGTGTCTGCGTTGTGATTTTGAAATCAGTGATTTTTTATGGTTACTTTCTCAGCGGCTGGCGCTTTTGTGGCTGATGTTTGATCTGACCTATCGAATGTTGTCGCCCAGTGGTATTGCCCGGCGGCACTTTGGTATTAATGCGGTTCGTTGCTCACATTATCGCAGGCAAGCTGTGCGCCTCGTAATGGCATTGTTACCGGTAATAGTCTGGACTGCTATAGGTGAAGAAAACCCGTTATTATTGGTTGATGATGTTATTGGACAGGTGATTATCGTATTTGATCTTGCTTTGTTGTCACTGTTTCTTTTGCCTTTCTGTCGCGATAGCTGGCGCAAAAAAAATAACCATGCAGTTCGTTTTATCGTTGTTACTGCCATGGCACTGACACCCGCCATTCTGACTGGCCTGATGATTGCTGGTTATTTTTATACTACGCTACAATTGGTTGATCGCTGGATCAATAGCTTGTACTTATTGCTTTTGTGGAATCTTGTCTATCTGACTGTTATTCGTGGTCTGGCGGTGGCAGCGCGCCGTCTGGCATATCGCAGGGCGATAGCACGCAGGTTACAGTTAGCAAAAGAAGGTACTGAAAACAGTGATCTTGCGGAAGATCCACCTTTAGCATTGGATAGAATCAATCAACAGTCATTACGTTTGACTACCATGGTACTGTTTTTATTATTTAGCACTGGATTTTACTGGATATGGTCAGATCTGATAACAGTGATTTCATATCTTGATAGCGTATCTTTGTGGCATTACAGCAACAACGTTGCGGGCAGTGATGTATTACATGCAGTAACATTGGGTAATTTGCTGGTGGCTTTTTTAGCCATGATTATCACTTATATTATGACGCGTAATCTACCCGGATTACTGGAGGTACTTGTTCTTTCGCGTTTGCAATTGCGACAGGGAGCATCCTATGCCATTACCACTACGTTAACGTATTTAATTACTGTCATTGGCGGAGTAATTGCGCTTAGCTATTTTGGTGTTTCGTGGGATAAATTACAGTGGCTGGTGGCAGCATTATCAGTAGGTTTAGGTTTTGGTCTACAGGAAATTGTTGCTAATTTTGCTTCTGGTTTGATTATTTTGTTCGAAAGGCCGGTGCGCATTGGTGATACCATCAGTATTGGTTCATTTTCGGGAACAGTGAGTAAAATTCGCATTCGCGCTACTACCATGACAGATTTTGATCGTAAAGAAGTGATTATTCCTAATAAAGCATTTGTTACTGAACGATTGATTAACTGGTCGCTGTCAGATACCGTTACTCGCATTATCATTAAAGTGGGTGTAGCTTACGATTCTGATCTGGATCTGGTAAAAAAAATATTATTGCAGGCTGCTTCTGATAATCCCAGAGTGATGACCGAGCCTGAACCTCAGGTATTCCTGTTAAATTTTGGCACCAGTACGCTTGATCATGAATTGCGTGTGTATGTTCGTGAGCTGGCAGACCGAAGTTATACAGTGGATGAGCTGAACAGAAGTATTAATAAGCTGTGTAGTGAAAATAATATTAAGATTGCTTTTAATCAGCTGGAAGTCCATTTACATAATGGTAAGCAGGATAGTGAAATAAAAGAGGTACAGCGGCAATGGTTGCCTCAGCCTGATATTTAGTTAGCTAACTGGCATGTTACAAGTTAAGTTTGCTGATTTACTATTTTGATGCACTGATTGAGTGTATTAAAGGGTAACAGGGCAAGCATGATGGATTGCACTGGCCAGTGCTCTGTTACTCGGAATCTTCTCTGGCGAGTTTTTCCTGATAATCGCGCTTTACTACTTCCAGTGCAGCCAGCACTAACTCGGGTGCGATTTCGTTACGCTCCAGCAGATAAATAAGATCTACAGCAAGTTGGAACTCTGGTGGTGCTTCATCCACCGACATAGAGGCCAGCATTAAATTTTAGACTTGTGAATGAATGAAACATTGTAAAAAAATATATTGTGTTAATGTTATTGGTGTAACTCTGTAAATAGACACATCAGTAATTGTTAGTGTGTCAAGATGTTCATAAATTTTAAAAAAAGGAAAATACATCGATATGAAGTTAAATAATGTGATCAATGTTAAAAAAATATCTTCACATTTTTCTTTCATAGCATGATGTTAGTCTTGCAAATGCAGTTGTGATGAATGAGATTGGTATTTCGGGTACTATGGCTCTGTTTTATTATTTTGAATAAGATATAAGTTTTATCAGGCATATCATCAGGTGTGTACAGCTTATGAAAGCTCAGACAGCGACTGTTCAACCCATGGTTGCACATACAAAGCAGCTTCAATTAATTACAGCAAGTATTAAAACGATTCCGGATTATCCGAAACCGGGTATATTATTTCGCGATATTACCAGCCTTACGGGTAACCCGCCTGCTTATGCTGCAAGTGTTGAGTTATTAGCAGAGCATTACTTTAATGAAGGCATTACTAAAATTGTAGGGACTGAAGCACGTGGTTTTTTGTTTGGTGCTCCAGTAGCATTAGCACTTGGCGTAGGTTTTATCCCGGTACGCAAAAAGGGAAAGCTTCCACGTGAAACGATTAGTGAAAGTTATCAGCTGGAATATGGCACCGATACACTGGAAATTCATGCCGATAGTATCAATATGACGGATAATGTACTCGTGATAGATGATTTGCTGGCAACAGGGGGCACTGTTGAAGCAACAGTTAAACTGATTCGTCGTTTAGGTGGTGTTGTCGAAAATGCTGCCTTTATTATCGAATTGCCTGAACTGGGTGGTAAACAACGCCTTGTTGATCTTGGAATCCGCAGTTTTAGTCTGGTCTCCTGTACAGGTAATTAATTGATGTTTCCTGGCTGTTATCGGCTTAACGGCTGGTAAGGAATAGTTAAGGTTGTCTGGTTTATGTTTTGGTACTCATGAACTATCAGGTTCTCGCACGTAAGTGGCGTCCAAAAACATTTGTTGATGTTGCTGGTCAGGAGCATGTTCTGACCGCGCTATCTAATAGCCTCACGCTTGGGCGTATTCACCATGCATACCTGTTTTCTGGTACTAGGGGCGTTGGTAAGACAACTATTGCTCGTCTGCTGGCAAAAAGCTTAAATTGTCACATTGGTATTACTGCAACACCCTGCGGGCATTGTGTTAGTTGTTGTGAGATAGAGCGAGGGTGTTTCGTTGATCTGATTGAAATTGATGCTGCTTCACGTACCAAAGTGGAGGATACGCGTGAATTACTGGATAACGTGCAATATGCGCCTGCTCACGGGCGTTTTAAAATCTATTTGATTGATGAAGTCCATATGCTTTCACGGCATAGCTTTAATGCCTTACTGAAAACGCTTGAAGAACCTCCTGCCCACGTAAAATTTATTCTTGCCACCACTGAATCTCAAAAGCTGCCAGTCACCATTCTGTCGCGTTGCCTGCAGTTTTATCTTAAGGCACTGAATGTTGAACAGATACAAAAGCAGCTTGATAGTGTACTCAATGCAGAACAGGTCAGTTATGATGTGCGTGCACTTCAGCTTTTAGCGCGTGCTGCTGAGGGTAGTGTTCGTGATGCCCTCAGCCTGACCGATCAGGCGATAGCACTGGGAAATGGCCAGGTGACTGCCAAAACAGTTAGCAGCATGTTAGGTATTCTGGATGATGAACAGCCACTCGCAATCGTTGAAGCATTAGTCAATGCAGACGGAGCAAGAGCCATGGCTCTGGTTGAGCATATTGCTTCACGTGGCGGGGACTGGGACGCCCTTCTCAGCGAAATCATGGGATTATTACATCAGATGGCAATGTTACAATTGCTGCCATCAAAGCCCGATAATCATTATATGGCCATTGCATCACGTTTATGTCATCTGGCGCGCATATTACCTCCCGCAGATCTTCAGCTGTATTATCAAATAATGTTGACAGGGCGTAAGGAACTCGCTTACGCACCGAATCGTCGTATGGGTGTTGAAATGACTTTGCTGCGTGCGCTGGCATTTCACCCTAAAGCGATATCGATTGAATATCACACTGCACCTGAGGTGGTTACAGCAGATGATAATGCGGCGAAATTACTTCCTTCTGTGTCAGTGGCGGACTGTAGTAATGAGCTCCCCTTACAGGAGGTGCATTCTGCTGCGATAACTTCTTCAGATCCTGTCTTGCCTGACGCTATGGAGCAGGTATTACAGGCGAGAGCACAGTTACGCAGGCAACGCGAAACTACGGACAACGCAAAAAAAAATTCACGAATTCCTGACTACATGACAGAATCGCAGGAAGTAAAATCGACGCGCCTGCCTCTGAGACGTATTCAGCCGCCGGCTGCAGTTACGGAAATGGCTGTAACCCAGCCATTGCCGCGTTCAGTATTACAGCGTGAGAAAAATCCGCACTCATCGAAACTTGCCGAAGCAGTGATAAAGCAGGATCTGTGGGCAGCTGAAATTGCGCAATTATCACTGCCAAAACTAGTGCAGCAGCTGGCTCTTAATGCGTTTAAGCAGCAGTCTGAATCTGGCAACCTTTGTCTTCACTTACGCTCAGCGCAGCGACATTTGAACTCAGTATCGGCACAAAAGGTACTGGCAGATGCATTGAGTGAGCTGTATGGTAGCACGGTTAACCTGACTATCGTTGAAGATGATTCAACTGCCAGCAAAACACCGCTGGAATGGCGGCAGGCCATTTATGCAGAACAGCTGGCAGAAGCACATCGGTCTATTACTGGAGACGATAACATTCGAACGCTACGCCTGTTTTTTGATGCAGATTTGGATGAAGACAGCATCAGACCGACGTGACTGATATCGTATTATGAAAAATTTATATATATGTGTGGCTAATTATAAAGAGAGATGATTATGTTTGGTAAAGGCGGTCTGGGCGACCTGATGAAAAAAGCACAACAAATGCAGGAAAAAATGCAGCAGGTGCAAAAAGAAATTGCAAAATTAAAAGTGACAGGAGAAGCGGGCGCAGGTCTGGTAAAAATAACCATCGATGGTGAGTATAATTGCAGTCGCGTTGACATAGATGTCAGCCTGATAGTCCCGGACGAAAAAGAGATGCTGGAAGATTTGATTGCAGCGGCATTAAACGATGCTGTCCGCCGTATTGGTGAGATTCAAAAAGAAAAGATGGCTGCGGTTTCTGGTGGCATGCCGTTACCTCCTGGTTTTAAGATGCCTTTCTGATGCCAACCAGCCTGTTGCTCGATTCATTAATGGAAGCGTTACGTTGTCTGCCGGGAGTGGGCCCAAAATCGGCACAGCGGATAGCATTTCAGCTATTACAACGTAATCGCCGGGGTGGCATGGAATTAGCCCGTGCTCTGACGCGAGCCATGTCTGAGATTGGCCACTGTGCAGACTGCCGGACTTTTACTGAGCAACAATACTGTACGATTTGTTCTAATCCAAAGCGTCGGCAGAATCCGCAGCTTTGTGTAGTGGAAAATCCGGCAGACATTCATGCGATTGAGCAGACCGGTCAGTTTTCTGGATGTTACTTTGTGCTGATGGGGCATCTTTCGCCGCTGGATGGCATAGGACCGGCTGATATTGGTCTGGATAAGTTAGAGCAGCGGTTATCTATTGAAACTATTAGCGAAGTTATCCTGGCAACTAATCCAACGCTCGAAGGTGATGTAACCGCAAACTATATTGCCCAGTTGTGCCAGCAATATCATGTATTGCCCAGCCGTATTGCTCATGGTGTGCCAGTTGGCGGTGAATTGGAAATGATTGATGGCACGACATTGTCGCATTCCCTTGCGGGCAGGCAACCCATGAAGTTGTAAAAGCGGTATATTTACACTGCAAGGATTTTTTCAATTCTCATCTGCATGGTGCTTGAAACCCTGTTTCACGAACCCCATTTTTATCATTGCTGTTATGAACCTGACGGTAAACAAGGTCATTTGTCTTTAAAGGAGAGTTCAGTCTGTTGACACCGCCTTTTGTATAATGCTAACAGACTGTATTCATTATTATTTTATCTTTTCTCTATGATTGTGCTTGAGGTCTTGAATAAGTTATGAAAGGTCATGAAACACGCGGATTTCAGTCTGAAGTTAAACAGTTACTTCATTTGATGATTCATTCGCTTTATTCCAATAAAGAAATTTTTTTGCGTGAGTTGATTTCTAATGCCTCTGACGCCGCTGATAAGCTGAGGTTTTGTGCACTTTCTTCTCCCCAATTGTATGAAAATTCGAGTGAATTGTCTGTGCGCCTTTCCTCTGATCGAGAAAAACATACACTGGTGATCAGTGATAATGGTATTGGCATGAGCCGTGAAGAAGTCATTGATAATCTCGGTACCATTGCTAAATCAGGTACTAAAGCTTTTCTCGAAGCTGCTGGTTCTGAACAGGCTAAAGACAGTCAATTGATAGGTCAGTTTGGCGTTGGTTTTTATTCTGCATTTATTGTAGCTGATAAAATTACGGTACGTACCCGTGCCGCAGGTGCACCACCGGAGCAGGGTGTTTTTTGGGAATCAACCGGTGAAGGTGAGTACAGTGTCGCTGATATCATAAAAGAAGAACGCGGTACTGAAATTACCTTACATCTGCGTGAAGGCGAAGAAGCCTGGCTGGATGACTGGAAACTGCGTTCAATCATTAGTAAATACTCTGATCATATTGCCTTACCGGTAGAAATTCAGGTGAAGAATAAGGAAGAGGGTGACGCAGAAGAAACCATTACCTGGGAAAAAGTGAATAAAGCCCAGGCGTTGTGGAATCGCAGTAAATCAGATATCAGTGATGATGAATATAAAGCATTTTATAAACATATTGCGCATGATTTTACTGATCCTCTGGTCTGGAGCCATAACCGTGTCGAGGGGAAGCAGGAATATACCAGTCTGTTATATATCCCCGCACAGGCTCCATGGGACATGTGGAATCGTGATCACAAGCATGGGCTAAAATTATATGTACAGCGTGTCTTCATTATGGATGAAGCTGAACAGTTCATGCCGAATTATTTGCGTTTTGTCCGCGGATTAATTGATTCTAACGACTTACCGTTAAATATTTCGCGTGAAATTTTGCAGGATAGCCGTATTACACAAAATTTGCGTAGCGCACTGACAAAACGTGTATTGCAAATGTTAGAAACACTTGCAGGCAATGATGCCGAGAAATATCAACAGGTCTGGCAGCAATTTGGTCTGGCTTTAAAGGAAGGTCCTGCTGAAGATGGCAGTAATAGAGAGGCGATTGCTAAACTGCTGCGTTTTGCTTCTACTCATACGGGCAGTTCTGCGCAGACAGTTTCTTTAGAGGATTATGTCAGCCGTATGACGCAAGGTCAGGAAAAAATTTATTTTATTACCGCTGACAGCTATGCCGCAGCGAGCAGTAGCCCGCATCTCGAGCTATTCAGTAAAAAAGGTATAGAAGTGTTATTGTTGTCCGATCGTATTGATGAATGGATGATGAGCTATCTTACTGATTTTGATGGTAAAGCATTTCAGTCAGTCAGTAAGGCGGACGAATCATTAAATAAGCTGGCGGATGAAGAACAGGCACAACATCAGGCAGCCGATGAAGCGCTGGAGCCCTTTATCGAACGCGTAAAGGTGTTATTGGGTGAGCGGGTTAAAGCAGTACGTCTGACTCACAGGCTAACGGATACCCCTGCAATTGTGACTACTGATGCTGAGGGTATGAGTACCCAGATGGCAAAATTATTTACGGCTGCAGGTCAACAGGCGCCAGAAGTTAAATACATCTTTGAGCTAAATCCTGAGCATAATCTGGTAAAACGTGTTGCTGATATCAATAATGAAGATCAGTTTGTACAATGGGTAGAATTGCTACTTGAGCAGGCATTATTAGCTGAACGCGGGACTCTGGAAGATCCAAATAAATTTATTCGCAGGATGAATCAGTTACTTATCGCTTGATCAATCATGTGTCTGCAGTGTAAGAAGTTTCAGGTTATTTTGTTTCCGGATGAAATCGCATTGTTTCAACATCTTTAGTGAAAATGTCGATGTAGCCGGTTTCAATATCACTGCAGATATTCGATGGTTGTGTCCCTGCATGGCACCGTAGAGTACTACGGTAAGAGAAAAATTCTGTTCCAGATTGACTGCTTATCTTATTCAACAGCGTTGCTGTTGGTGTTTTGTGCGGGTATGGAACTGATTTTTAATCATTGTACTGTTTAACTCTGCCAGAAAACTGTGATTTTTTCTGCCAGAGGCAACAGGGCGATTATTTCCTGATTTGAGATGTATGGCACTCGAGCCATACCTTGCATAAAGATAAAATCTGAATGTTCTTCACAATTATTTTTATGGTCTGTCTCGCTGCTGTTGTAATCATGGCTTGGTATAACAGGCAAATGCATTATTTGTTCGATGATTGTTTGTATTTTTTCTTAGCCAGGTATCCGAATCCCCTTAATCGCCTTGAGTAGCCTACAGGCAAATGCTATGGTTATGCCCTTTCCATTCACCAAATCGGTCATGTAATAAGATGTCCATATGAAAAATGACATAGCAAGGAGATAAATGTCATGCATATCATTCTGCTGGGCGCGCCGGGTGCAGGTAAAGGCACCCAAGCCCAATTCGTTATGGAAAGGTATGGTATTGTGCAAATATCAACTGGAGATATGCTACGTGCGGCGATTAAAACAGGCTCTGCACTGGGTAGAAAAGCGAAAGCAATGATAGATGTCGGCCAATTGGTTTCTGACGAATTAGTGATTGCGCTGGTGAATGAGCGTATCAGGCAAGCGGATTGTTCTCAGGGTTTTCTGTTAGATGGTTTCCCACGAACTATCCATCAGGCAGATGCACTGAATCAGGCCAATATTCATATTGATTATGTACTGGAATTTGCTGTGCCGGATGAAATGATTGTTGAGCGCATTGCTGGCCGTCGTATTCACGCCTCTTCTGGCCGTGTTTATCATGTTGTATTCAATCCACCTGCCAGTGAAGGAAAGGATGATATTACTGGTGAACCACTGACTGTGCGTAAGGATGATAAAGAAGAGACAGTACGTAAACGCTTATTTGAATATCATCAGCAAACCGCCCCTTTAGTTGATTATTATCGTAGAGTCGCGCAGGAAGGGCGTACGCATTATGAGCGGCTGGATGGTACGCGTAGCGTTGCTGAAGTAAGTGCAGCATTGATGGAAATTCTTGATTAATGGAGATTATCAAAGGTTATATAACTAATTATTTTTGTCTGTTTTTGGGGTAGCAGAGATACCATGCAAGTCAGACCTGGGGTATTGATAGTCAATTTAGGTACGCCGCAAGCGCCTGATACAAAGGCGGTAAGGCGTTTTTTAGCTGAATTTCTAAGTGACAGGCGTGTAGTTGATACTGCGCCTGTATTGTGGCGTCCACTATTGTACGGTGTTGTTCTGCCGTTTCGTTCTCAAAGAGTAGCAAAACTTTATCAGTCAATATGGATGGATGAGGGCTCGCCCTTATTAGTTTACAGCCGCCGCCAGCAAAAAGCACTGGCGGCACGTATGCCCGATATTCCTGTTGAACTGGGAATGAGCTATGGTACCCCCCGTCTGGCAGATGCAATAAAGGCTCTGTTATCTCAGGACATCAATAAACTGATAATCTTGCCGTTGTACCCTCAGTATTCCTGCTCAACCAGTGCAGTAGTGTGGGATGCTGTAGCGCGCATCCTGAAAAACTACCGTCGCCTGCCATCAATTACTTTTATCCGCGATTATGCTGAGCATCCAGACTATATAGCGGCACTCAGGTACTCTGTTGAGCAGTCATTTCAACAGCATGGTTTGCCTGACAGACTTATTCTTTCCTTTCATGGGATACCTGAACGTTATGTCAGGTATGGCGATGATTATCCACGCCGTTGTGAAGATACCGGACGTGCATTGATGAATGTGCTGCCATTGCCGAAAGAAAAGTTGCTGTTGACCTATCAGTCACGTTTTGGTCGCGAACCATGGCTTTCACCCTATACCGATAAAACGCTTGCAGAATTGCCGGCTCAAGGAGTCCGTCACATTCAGGTTATCTGCCCTGGTTTTTCTGCAGATTGTCTGGAAACGCTGGAGGAGATCAAGGAGCAAAATGCTGACATTTTTCTCCGGGCTGGCGGGGAGAAATTTGCATATATTCCTGCTCTCAATGATAACCATGCGCATATTGATTTTCTTGAAAAGCTGGTAACTCTGCACGTCTGAATCTGTTTTATGTCCGTTATTCGCGAGATAAGTAGCATCTCTTTTAATAGTATATGTGTATAAAAAACACATGCACTATTATCGGATGGCGGGTATTTTTATCAGCGTCGAGGTGTATTATGACACAAGCACGTCTGCGGGAGCTCAGCAGCACTGTTGGCCAGAAATTAACAGCACAGGGTAAGTGGCTAACCTGTGCTGAATCCTGCACAGGTGGATGGATTGCTAAGGCAATCACTGACATTGCAGGAAGCTCGGCTTATTTTGATCGTGGATTTATAACTTACAGTAATGCGTCAAAATGTGAATTACTGAATGTAGAAGAATCAATTTTGCTGATGAATGGCGCAGTGAGCGAACAAGTTGTACGTGCCATGGCTGTTGGTGCGCTCCATTGCGCCAGAGCAAGCGTTTCTTTATCTGTTAGTGGAATAGCTGGGCCCGATGGCGGTACTCATGAAAAACCTCCTGGCACGGTATGGTTTGGTTTCGCTACAAATACTGGCTGTGTTGAGGCATACCGGCAGTTTTTTGCCGGTGATCGTGAATCAGTACGTCTGCAGGCTGCTATTTTTTCATTGCAGACATTATCAGATAAATTTCTCTAAAAATAATTTTTATACTATATAAATATACAGTAGAATTGATGCAGTATTGCTTATGAAGTAATTGAATTGTGATAATAACAGTCCTCTTATGTTGTCCAGTCAAGGAGTTAAAATGGCTATCGATGGAAATAAACAACAGGCGTTAGCAGCTGCGTTAGCTCAAATTGAAAAGCAGTTCGGTAAAGGTTCAATCATGCGTCTTGGAGAAGATCGTTCAATGGACGTTGAAACGATCTCTACAGGCTCTTTATCGCTTGATATCGCCCTGGGAGCTGGTGGCTTACCGATGGGGCGTATTGTTGAAATTTATGGACCAGAATCTTCAGGGAAAACAACATTAACTTTGCAGGTTATTGCTGCAGCACAACGTGGCGGTAAAACCTGTGCTTTCATTGATGCTGAGCATGCCCTGGATCCTGTTTATGCGAAAAAGCTAGGTGTTGATATTGATAACCTGCTTTGTTCTCAGCCTGATACGGGTGAACAGGCATTAGAAATTTGTGATGCATTAACTCGTTCAGGTGCTGTTGATGTGATTATTGTTGATTCAGTGGCTGCACTCGCACCAAAAGCGGAAATTGAAGGGGAAATTGGTGATTCACATATGGGGCTTGCGGCACGTATGATGAGCCAGGCAATGAGAAAACTTGCGGGTAATCTTAAAAATGCCAATACCTTATTAATTTTTATTAACCAGATTCGTATGAAATTGGGTGTAATGTTCGGTAATCCCGAAACAACAACGGGAGGTAATGCGCTGAAATTTTATGCTTCTGTGCGTCTGGATATTCGTCGCATTGGTGCTGTGAAAGAAGGAGAAGTCGTTATTGGCAGTGAAACCAGAGTTAAGGTTGTCAAAAACAAGGTTGCTGCACCTTTTAAGCAGGCTGAATTCCAGATTCTTTACGGTGAAGGCATTAATATTTATGGTGAATTAGTTGACCTTGGTGTTAAGCATAAACTGGTAGAGAAATCAGGTGCCTGGTATAGCTATAATGGTAACAAAATTGGTCAGGGTAAGACCAATGTGAGTAATTTCTTGAAAGAAAATCAGGCAATTGCTGCTGAGTTAGACGTAAAACTGCGTGAATTATTACTGAACGGCACTGGTGAACCAGCTACTATGGCCGATGATATTTTCAGTGATGATATGCAGGAAAGCTCTCTTGTTTCGACTTCTTGCCTTGATTAATTCCTGGCGAATGAGTCATTTATTTGGGCATCATCCCGCCGACCATGAAGACATGGCATGTGGATGAAACTTATGTGAGGGTCGGTGGTAGACGGGCACATCTGTACCGCGGGTGGCTGACAGTTGTGGCGATGGCATTGATTTTTACCTGTTCACTCGCCGCAACACCAGAGCTGCATAGCGTTTTCTGAAAAAAATCCTGAATGGTGTACGTAACTGGCCGCTCTTCATGTGCATTAATACGGATAAGGCACCCGCATACGGGGGTGTGCACCGACCCTGCTGAAAAGGGAAGGAAAATGCCCGGCATAGGTGGTGCAGCGGCAGATGAAGTACCTTAAATAAGGTTATTGAATGTGATCATGGTAATAAAATGAAGGGGATCATTAACCGGATCCTGAGGTTTAAAACACGGAAAACGGCCTTATGCTATCCCTGGTAAAATTGAAGTCATGCACGTCCTGCGCGTAAAGGTTGTGTCATGGTAGTACGGGCATCCAGAGGAAGGTGCATCTGGTAGACAGAATTTTCGCATGATGAATAATTTTTAACGCAAAGCGTTCAGCTGTCTGATTTGTAACAGTTGATTTTGATGCTGGTTGCTACATCTTTCTAAGAAATCTTGCATTTTATCGTTGGTATGCTGCTGATATAAACCAAGTTTTTCATCAATATCGCGGTTAATTTTTTTAATCAAATCATCAAAAGAAATATCAAGCAGCTCTTCTGTTGCTGTTTCCGTCCCTTTTGTCAGGGTCATCGTTATCTTTGTCTTACCATCATGCTGTATTGCTTCTCTGAAGAAGGCTATTGTTTCACGATCCAGCATAAAATTAGTGGTTTCTTTATAACCAAAGGCCTCTGTTGCTTTTGATAATGCCGAATGTATCTTTGGAAGATAATTAATACACTCTATATTCCCCCCATTGCCAGCACGAAGCCCAGTCGTTAAAAATCCACTCAATTTTATGCTCTGGACAGAGGAATTATGATCAATCTTCGGTAATTTTTCTGCTTCTACGTGCGCATCATAACATTTTTCTAAAAAATCATTCGTTTCGTCATCGTTATAATATTGATATGACTTAAGATTTTCATAAATATCTTTGTTAATTTTTTTAATTAAACCATCAAAAGACATATTTTTTATTTCTTCCGTTGTCGTTTGCTGATTTCTGGTGAATATCACAGTCACCTTCGTATTATCATCAGGTACAGCTTCCTCTTTGAAAGTCACCTTCGTACCATCATCAAGCGTTAAAGAAGCTGTTATTTTATCTCCATTAACATTTTTTGCTTCTGATAATACGGTATGTATATTAGGAAGAACATCAATAAACCCTTTGATTTTATCTCCTGGCTGGCTAAAGTGCTTAATCATGAAGGTGATTATAAAACTAAGCCCAAGCGTTAAATAAGTAGTAATCCTTGCTGTGGTTGATAACTTATCTTCACCTGCGGCGTCAATCATCGCTTTTGGGGCACTTAAAGCCTTATGTAGAGTCTTTGGAGTTATTGCTGCCATCGACAAATTCCTTATGATGTGAAGAATGTAATTTACCCCTGTTGATATTGCTCAATCTTTTTTATTAAAAAAGAGCCTGTTAAATTATAGTCCCCTTTTGCATGCAGTGCATGGTAGCGTCCCCGAACTTAGCTCGTTTGTGGCGTGAGCGGGATGCCTGGCAAGCGCGACAGCCTGAAACACACTAAATCGTCAGAAGTTGATCCCGCGCGCGAGCTGTCTCAGCCCTGCTGGAAAAAAAGGGGGAGAGTACTACTGATCCTTCTCTGCTTCCTGCAGCCATTCACGCTGGCGCTGCCAGTTCTGTGAAATTCGCAGTGCCTGCGGCATGAAAGCAACTGAAGTGAATTACCTGGCAGCAGCATATTCTGCCTGACTGCGACTGGCAGCAGATTACCTTCACCAAACCCCATTATCTCTGACCATTTTTTATAAGAAACCTGATGCATCCTGATGAAAATATTTACAGGAACAGGCCCATATGAATGTCTTCTGTGAATCGTCTGTGCTTTATGGGAGCTGACGCAAGTGTAAGGGCACGATAGTTACCGCGGGTGTTGAAACACAGGAACATGTATTATATCTGTCACTGTAAGCTTCCCTGTAACGGCTACTCACCTGTTTTTCGGGTTGCTATCCTGGTAATGAAACAGCAATATTCTATTTTAAAATCTTTTTGCTACCAGGATGTTTAATTTGTTTATGATACATCAGTTACTTACCAAATTACGCCATTATTGTTGCCGATAAACTACCCGTCAGTTATGAGCAGATTCATTTTAAGGAAAGCTATATGTTGAAACATGTGCATGTTGCTGCAGGTATTATTCGCAATATACGGCAGGAAATTTTTATTACGCAACGTATTGGTAATGCGCACCTGGCGGGATTTTGGGAATTCCCCGGTGGTAAGATAGAGTTGAGTGAAACGCCCGAAATGGCATTGAAACGCGAATTATGGGAAGAAACGGGTATTGTGGTACAACAGGCATCGTTGTTGAATGTTGCACGACATTATTTTCCCGAGAGTCCGGAAAGAGTAACAGTATTGCATTTTTATTTGATTAACGAGTGGAAAGGAGAGCCATTTGGTCGGGAAGGGCAGCCGGTACGCTGGGTAGCTCAGAATAAACTGAAAATGGATGATTTTCCGCCTTCCAACGTATCGATTATTAAGCTGCTATCCTGTCATAATGGCGCTGGCTTTTTATCACATCAATAACTGCCTTTTTCTATAAAATTGGTTTACTTATTTTTTCATGTGGTCAAAAAATTATTTGATATGAACATGAAATTTTTATTAATGATAGCTATTAAGTATCGATCTTACTCGTTATTTTCGTTTTCATGCAATGACAGATTCTCATCACCGGGAATTATCTTCTTTTCATTTGCCCATTCATCAAGATCAATCAGCTGGCAGCGTTTGCAGCAAAATGGTCTCCATGGATTTTTTTCATTCCATATCACAGGATTGCTGCAGGCGGGGCAGTTAACCTGGATGTCAGGTAGTTTCATCTGTGTTTCCTGATGCTGTAAAATTATAATGAGATTATTTTCTTAATGAATTTTACCATTTCATAAAAAAACATAAAATACTGACACTGGCTGAATTGGTGAGAGAGATGAATCGATAACAGATAATGCATCATGACTGATTATTTTTTTCGATGAGAAATTTTATAACTTGTTTATATTTTTTATTGAGTTATATGAATTTTGTCGAGCACTTTTTGCCAGTATCAGGTATTTATGATGCAGCGAAACGATACGCGGTAATAGTGTTGTAAAAGTACCGTTGTTATCGATAACATCATCGGCATAGCCAAGACGCTGCTCCTCTGATGCTTGTGCCTCAAGAATATGCGTTACGTGCTGGCGGGTCACTCCATCACGGGCCATGGTACGGGCAATCTGAATGTCGGTGCTGACATTAATCACCAGGATTCGGTTGGCCTTGGTGTGTAATTTATTTTCAACTAATAAAGGTACAACCCACAATATGTAGGCTGCAGTCATCGTGGCCGCTACTAATATCTGTTCCTGGGTTTTTTGGTGAATTAAAGGATGCAGTAGCTTGTTTAACCAGGTTTTTTCCTTAAAATCCTGGAATATGTACTGACGCAGTAGAGCGCGGTTCAGGGTCCTGTCAGGGAAAAGAATACTATTTCCATAACGTTTAACAATGGCGTTTAATGCTATGGTTTCTGGTGCTATAATCTGGCGCGCAATGACATCTGCATCAATAACAGGGATGCCAAAACTTGCAAATGTTTGAGAAACGGTACTTTTACCACTACCAATACCGCCTGTTAATGCAACAACCCAACTCATTGCCTTACTCTAATTGTTTAATTTATCAGTAATTAATGAGCATCTTAGCTAAAAATAGAGTTAAAAACCAGGCAGTTATTGTCGTTGCCTGATTATTCATCGAGTTGTGAAGTTTGTAATTTTACTCCTGCTCTGTATTAAATTGTGCACAACCGGCCTGTCAGTAGAAGATAAAAGTTCTTTAGTAATGCGTGCCAAAGCTGAAGTAAAAAATATGAAAATTTTTTTACTCAGAAAACCAGATGCTTAGTCTGGGCTTATCTGTGGAAGGTAAACGCCTGACGCGGAAAAACCCTGATTTCTTCTCGCACTTGAAATCACTGCAAAATCTACCGGCGCACATAGTAAAAAAGCTCGTTAGCGCCTTTAAACTGGCACCGTTAACTTTTTGATAAGTAAAGATACTATGATAGCATTTATATCATTGATGATTATGACTGAGTTAATTAATCAGAAATAATAGATATTATGCAATGTGTTATCATCCAATTAATATATTGTACTTTTATTATTTAACAACTCTGTTTATGTTTACAAAGTAACTTACTCACTGATTTATATGACTGAGCGAATGGATATTAAATATTCCTGATTGAGTTCGGTTACTCTTACATATTCAATATCATGAATTAAATAAGCATTATAATGCGGTTTTGTCATGTCAATGAATTATGGGGTATGATAGCTGGATTGAAAAAGGCACTCATACACAATAATTTTTTACTATTTTATCTAAAATAATATAAAGCAAAGTGGAAAGACATGCGTATCGAAGAAGGTTTGAAATTAGGTTTTAAAGATGTGTTGATTCGCCCTAAACGTTCCACATTAAAAAGTCGTTCTGAAGTAGAATTAAAGCGCCAGTTTATCTTTAAGCATTCAGAATATAAGTGGTCTGGTGTTCCTGTCATTGCTGCCAACATGGATACAGTGGGTACTTTCAGTATGGCTGAAGCACTTGCTCCTCTGGGTCTTCTTACGGCAATTCATAAACATTATTCCATCGAACAATGGGGCTCTTTTGTTAATAGAGTGTCAGAAAGTACTCTGCGTCATGTCATGATTTCTACAGGAACTTCTGAAACAGACTTCTATAAAATAAAGCAAATTCAAGAACTGTCTCCAGCGTTAAAATTTATTTGTATTGATGTTGCCAATGGTTATTCAGAGCATTTTGTTACTTTCCTTAAAAAAGCCCGTGATGCTTTCCCGGATAAAGTTATCTGTGCCGGTAATGTAGTTACTGGCGAAATGGTAGAAGAGTTGATTCTTTCAGGTGCTGATATTGTTAAAGTCGGTATTGGTCCGGGATCGGTTTGTACTACGCGTGTAAAAACAGGAATAGGTTACCCACAGCTTTCTGCGGTTATCGAGTGTGCAGATGCAGCTCATGGGCTCGGTGGTCAAATTGTAAGCGATGGGGGCTGTGTTGTAGCAGGTGATATTGTTAAAGCCTTTGGTGGTGGGGCAGATTTTGTCATGTTAGGTGGTATGCTCGCCGGTTATGATGAATGCGAAGGCTATATTGTTGAAGAAGATAATAAGAAATTTATGCTATTTTACGGCATGAGTTCAGAGTCAGCAATGAAACGCCATGTAGGTGGTGTTGCACAATACCGTGCTACTGAAGGAAAAACGGTAAAAGTACCACTACGTGGTGCGGTGACGGCGATGGTTCTGGATATGCTGGGAGGATTGCGTTCCGCTTGTACGTATGTTGGCGCCGCACATCTGAAAGAGTTGACTAAACGTACTACATTTATTCGCGTTGCTGAACAGGAAAATCGTGTATTCGACAGCGATTAAGTTGTCTTACATTCATTGTACTTTATTATCCTATGACATTACCTAACTGGAATATGGGTAAGTACATGGCAATAATCAGTATTCCGACGATGCTACCAGCAACTAACATCAGGACAGGTTCCAGCATTTGCAGCAGACTGTCGGCTATTTCATGAAGATGTTGCTGATGCCAGTCAGCCAGATTTTTTAAGAAGATATCAAGAGTACCAGACTCTTCTCCTGCACGAATCAATTGCTGACACAGTGAAGGAAAGAGGGCATGTTCAACTAATGTATGATGAAATGGTATGCCCTGGCTTACCTGCTTTTGAATATTAATAAGCTCATTCTGATAAATAACATTATTAATAGATAGTGATGTGGCATTCAAGCCCGCTATCAACGTCAATCCCGCCTGTTGTGTCATCGCCAGAGTGTAAAATATCTGGCTTAAACAATGCGTCTGAATCAGGGAAGGTATTACCGGTAACTTCAGTAATAAGCTCTGTTCGCATTGTTTCCATTTTGGCCGATTTCTCAGTTTGTTACGATAGATAATACATAGCCCTGTTAATAAAAAAATAACATAAGGGCCATAATTTATCAGTATATGGGAAAACTCAAGCAAACCGGAAGTCAGCCACGGTAATGGAGTATCAAAAGATTAATATATTTTAGCAAATTCAGGTAACACCATAGCTAACAGCATAATACTGGCAAGTAGAGTAATGACACAGATAAAGACAGGATATCTCAGTACTCGAGCCAGTTTTTTTTGCAACTGCTGTTGATATTCCTGCTGTTGTGCCAGTTGCATGCAACATTGATCCAGCTTACCGGTGAGTTCCCCAACACTAATCAGTTGCTGATAGATGGGTGGAAATATGATGGGGTAATCAGAAATAACTTCGGAAAGTGACTGCCCGGTGGCAATCTTTTTGCTGATTTCCTGCAAGATACAACGCCAGCCAGGGGAAGGATTTTCTTTTGCCAGGAGTTGTAAGCTTTCAAGCAGGGGCAGGCCTGCATGCAGTAATGTTGCCAGCTGGCGTGCGAATATAATTCTGGCATTACCCTACCAATAGTATGCAAAAATATATCTGCCAGCTTTTATAATAACAGGTTGCAATCCTTGCAGGATAATGCTTTGATAAACATCTGTTTTTCCCCGTGCGATCAGCTCACCTGTTTGTATTTTTCCCTGTATGTTAATAGCCTGCCAAAAATACAGGCGGTGAATTTTCACACCAGATCTCTTATGTTATCGTTTATGCCAATTACGCGATAAACTTCGTCAAGGGAAGTGATTCCCTGTTCAACCAATGTTAATCCAGCAGAAAATAATTTTTTTTGCCCCTGCCTTAGTGCAATTTCTGAAAGTTGTGACAACGTTGCTTCAAGTTCCAGTACCTGGCGAATCTCCGGGGTTACAGTCAGCATTTCGTATACACCAGTACGACCATAATATCCAGAACAGCAGTGCTCACATCCCACTGCATGCCAGGGTTTTAGAGGGTACGGCCAGATATATTGAGGATAATGCACGGGTGTAGTTTCGGGTTGTTTACAATGTATACAAAGACACCGCACGAGTCTTTGGGCAATCACCAGCTTAAGGCATGCAGCGAGTAAATAGCCGGGGATGCCTAATTGTGTCATACGAGTCAGGGTATCAAGAGTAGAATTAGTATGTAATGTTGAAAGCACCAGATGCCCGGTTTGTGCCGCTTTAACAGCTATCTCTGCGGTTTCTTTATCACGAATTTCTCCAATCATAATCACATCGGGATCCTGGCGTAGTAACGCGCGTAATATTTGAGAAAAATTCAGTTGAGTTTTATTGTTGATCTGTGTCTGGTTAATACCGTTAACAGGAATTTCTATTGGATCTTCAACACTGCAGATATTTTTTTCTATGTGATTAATTTTCAACAAGCTACTGTATAGAGTGACTGTTTTGCCACTTCCCGTGGGCCCTGTGACCAGAATCAGCCCTTGAGAACAGGATAGTGTTTGCATGAATGCGTTCAGATCTCTTTCGCTAAATCCAAGCTGCTCCAGTATTAATTGTTGCTGGTGAGTGTAAATAATTCTTATAACAATTTTTTCACCGTATTGGGTAGGCAGTGTAGCAATGCGCATTGGATAACATAATTTATTTAACTGTAAGTTGAACTGGCCGTCCTGTGGTAAACGACGCTCTGCAATATTTAATTTTGCCATCACCTTCAGACGAGCAGTAAGCCTTGAAATTAGTGTCATTGGAGGAGGCTGAATTTCCTGCAGTAAGCCATCAATACGCAGGCGTATACGATAATGATGCTGGTAAGGTTCACAGTGGATGTCTGAAGCACGTCTTTGGGTAGCGATACGTAGTGTCTGATTAATAAACTGAATTACGGGTGTGTCATTTTCATCATCGAATTCAATTTCTTTCTCTGACACAGTGGTATCTTCTGAAAGTATTGCCTGCGGAATACCGGTTTGATTCAGCGCCTGTTCCAGCCTCGCAGGTGGCCATTGTTCAATAATAATCCTGCGTCCACTGGCAAAACTCAGTGTGGTTATCAATTCGTTGGATGCCGTGCAGGAAAGTGCAATAGTAAACGTTTGTTTATCGATAGCGAGGGCAACTGCCTGATATCGACGGCAGAGCATGTAAAGTTCATTATTAATAAGTGGTTGAGAAACGACCGCATGTTCAGTCATATTCAGTTCACCGTATTTTATCGAGGAAATTTCAGAGCCTGGTGGAGTGCGCTATCTGTTTTTTGTTTCTCTATGACATCAGATTAACAATGTTATTTTTTTGATTTGTTTCCTTTCAGCGTAAAAGAGTTCAGCCAGCTAGTGGGTCGTCAACATGAAAAACTTTTTTACAGGTATCTTTGAGGTGATTATCAGCTTCAGTTGTGGTGCATTCCTTATTCCAGCTTGTGTGACCATAGATATTTTTCTGAGGTGTTAACTTAACGGTTAACCCTTCCAGTATTTTATGGCCGGTGATGGTAATAATACCGTTAGTGGTCTGGATGTTTTTAACATAACGCGTTGTATTACTTGCTGGAATACCTTTGGCGCCCGCAGTGCATCCAATGAAATTTCCCTGTTCCAGTGTGCAAAGTTCAACAGCGGTTTTATAAGTCACGGTTGCCTGTAACATGTCGGTCATTGCAGCGGTTTGCGTGTAACGCTGATAGGCGGGTATACCGATAGTGCTGAGAATGGCAATGATCGCGACAACGACCATTAATTCGATAAGTGTAAATCCCTGTTGCCTGAGCATGGCTGAACTCCTTGTTATTTTCTGGCTCAGCAACAAGCATGTGTTTTTTTAATGTAAAGGCATACTGCCAGTGTATGAATTTTCAAAATACCCTGCAGGAATAGTCATATTGTTACAGCTGTGTGGCGGATTACTGCAATACTGTGCGTGTCATGGCAGGAATATCTATGTGAATTAACAAGGCAGGTAAGCGTAGCGGTACAGGAATTTATTGAAAGCGCATGGAAAGATCCAGTGCGTTGAGATTTTTAGTGAGTGCACCCACTGAAATATAATCTATTCCTGTTTCAGCATAACTGCGTACTTTATCCAGGTTCATATTACCCGAGACTTCCAGAAGGCTGCGTTTTTGCGTCAGTGCTACTGCACGCTGTATCATGGGTAGTGTGAAATTATCCAGCATAATAATATCTGCTTGTGCATCGAGAGCCTGCTGTAATTCATCCAAAGATTCGACTTCAATTTCTATGGGCACACTGGCACAGATAGCAAGAGCCTGAGTAATGGCAGTTTTGATAGAGCCGGCAGCAATAATATGGTTTTCTTTAATCAGGAAGGCATCTGACAGACCGAGTCTGTGGATATTGCCGCCACCACAAAGCACAGCATATTTTGATGCCGTACGTAAACCAGGGATGGTTTTTCTGGTATCCAGCAGCGTTGTGTGCATACCTTTCAATAAGGCGACATACCGGCTGACTTCGGTCGCTATACCAGACAGCGTTTGCAGAAAGTTCAGCGCAGTACGCTCAGCAGTGAGTAGTGTGCGTGCGGGGCCGGACAGATGACACAATATCTGATTGGCATAGAGCGGTTCGCCATCACTCACCTGCCATGTCACATCGACTTTGCCACCTAATTGTATAAACACTTCGTTCAGCCATTGTTGACCGCAAAAAACCCCGCTTTCACGGGTAATGATGGTAGCCTGCGCCTGCCTGTCAGCAGGCAGGAGTTGGGCGGTAATATCATGGCTGGTCTCCAGCTCTCCGCCCAGATCTTCACAGAGTGCCTGAGTAACACTGACAGGAATATCGCGTTGCATACGCTCGAGTAAGGCGCAGAGGCGATTATCAGCGAGGGTATTGTTAACCAGCATGAGAAGCTCCGTAGTCTTTCAGAAGGTAATATGCCTGACATGCTACTCTGTTACTGCAGGAAGTACTACTACGGTAAATTAAGTGAAGATGATTTATGCGGATAATCGCTTTCAGTAAAAACAGGAGCCCTGAGGCTCCTTTGCTATTGTGGAGTTTATCGGGCTCTGACAGACTGAACAAATGACCACAATGGTGATGTGATTCTTTTCCAGACTGTTAATTTTGGAGCTGCTGGAGCTGCTGGAGCTGCTGGAGCTGCTGGAGCTGCTGGAGTTGCGGGGTGGTGCTCCTGTATTTTTGCAATTGGGCCGTAGTTTTGTCTCAGATACTCATTAACGGCTTTGAGAAAATTTTCATAAGAATCGGACGTTAGTTCTCCGGCATCGGGATCGAAAAATTTAAACACTTTTTTCACGCTATCAATGCGTACTGCTGCGATATGCTGCTGGGAATTTTTATTTCCTATGTCAAAAAATATCCCGTACTCTCCGTCCTTGCTGGGAAAGGGAAGTCCTCCTGTTTCGGTGGGGCTCTTTTTTGTCACGGCAACGTCTTTATTGGTTTGAAATTTCCTGTAACCATGAATACCATAAAGAGAAACATCCTGATTAATCTTTCTGCCTTTGTCGTTATTAGCCATTTCAATAAAACTCTCTTCACTGAAATTCAAGTGCATTGGACCTCTTTCCAGAAAGAAAAAGCGCGCCAGCTCATTTATCTTTTTTGCTTTTTCTTCTTTATTCAATGAATCAATCAATTGCGAGGCAGCACTGACAATTTCACTATAGCCAGATGCAGGGTCTTCTGTCGTTTTCCCAACGGTGGAGGAAGCGTTGCTTTTTATTTCTGCTCCGGCAAGCTCAGCCATTTTTTTCATAAAAACAGGAAGTAATTTTTCTTGCGCATCGGGGTTATGTTCCAGTTTTTCCAGGATAGACAGCAGCGATGGGCGGGTGGACTGGAGCAGAAGTGGCAATTCTGTAGTCTCCCACCAGGATTCAAATTGTCCTTTGAGGATGTCTAACTGAAAACCTCTCTGGCTTGCCAGCACAGATTCTCTGTTTTTATAGAAATAATCCATAAGTTCCAGATCAGCCTCAGCTTTTTCCTGCATCAGATCTCTTGCCAGATACTGCTCTACCAGCCCCACACAAAGTCCCAGCCGAGAGGTTTCTGACCCGAAAAGATTGCAAAAAGTCTGCTCATCAATATTTCTTCCAGCCATACGTTTTTCACTTTTTGATCCATCAGGTAGAGCCATATCAGGGTGAAAAAAATGCAGTTCACGATCTGAAAAAGTCAGCTTTGGCACCATTTTTTGCGTAGAGTTTGCTAATTCCATACGCTCTGCTGTTCCCAGATATAGCCTTGTTCTTCCGGGGGCTTTTCAAGCTTGTTCAGGTTCCTACGGCCAGTCAGGCTGGCTTTCCCCCAACCCCATTCACCATTGTTGTTTTGTGTCCTTACCCATCGTCCGTCGTCTTGTGCCATTCCCAGAATCCGGCGTATTCTCATACGCATACGGGTAATTAGCTGTGCTAGGGGCGTGGGACCTCTGGGTGGATTAGGTATTTTGCTGTCTTGTGTGATTTGCCTGCTGTCTCTTGCAGAGAGTTCTTTTGCCTGTATCCTGCTCATCAGTGCATCTCCTGAGTAAATTTCTATACAGCCTTTCAGGCTAGTATAAAATTACAGCTGATGTTGTCACAAAAAGTGCATTTTTTGCTCAAGCTGATTTTTTCTGGGGCGTTTGTTAGCGGTCATGCCTGTGTGCAGGCTCAGAACGCTGTCAGCAATCGAAGGCGGTAGTAATTATCTTTATGTGCTAATTTTAATAATGAAAATGAAATAGTGAACGGCGCTTTTGTACCCGTGTGAATGATTTTGCAGGAATGGCATAGTGGAAAGGTAGCAAATGACTGTGTGTTATCCAGGCCAGGCTTAATTCGTAAAGGCTGATGGAAGAGGCGCGATGGATGATTTCATGACTCCCCGGTAGACAGTCAGGTTATACTTTGTTACTTTTACCCCGGCCGTTGTGTAAATGGGTATTACTCATTATTCCTGCTTTGCTCGCGCCATCACAATTATAAGATAAATCAATAAATTATGACTTATAAAATAAAGCTGACAATGATTAATGCTGTCAGAGGTGATGGAGCAACCACTGGAATATCTTCTCCTTCAACTAAGAAGACCTTTCTGGTGAGTAACTTCCTTCCACATTGAACTAGCGAAATAATTCATGTTTGCTGGCCTTTCTTAGCAAGGCCATTTAGCGGCTCGAAAAGTTTTGCTGCCAGTACATGAATTAACAGAGTGCCAGTTATACCAGCGCAGATTGATACACACCAGGGAGGCTAACAAGGGATATCGTCAGAGCAATATCAAGAGTGTGAGAGCATTGTTAATAGTACTCCGGTTAAATGGTTTCAATAAAGTAAGTTCCAGACAAACATAGGTTAGAAAAGGAATCCCACCATGTCAGAACAGGTTAATAATGACGTGGATCCGATCGAGACGCGCGACTGGTTACAGGCGATCGAATCGGTTATCCGTGAAGAAGGTGTTGAGCGTGCTCAGTATCTGATTGAACAGGTATTAAATGCAGCCAAAAAGAATGGCGCGAGCGTGGCAGTGACAGGTACTGCCAGGAATGATTACATTAACAGCATTACGGCAGAAGATGAGCCTGCTTATCCTGGTAATCTGGATCTTGAACGGCGTATTCGCTCAGCCATTCGTTGGAATGCGGTCATGATGGTATTGCGCGCCTCCAGAAAAGACCTCGATTTAGGCGGTCATATCGCTTCTTTTCAGTCCGCTGCGACTTTTTATGAGGTGTGCTTTAACCACTTCTTCCGGGCCCGTAATCAGAAAGATGGTGGTGATCTGGTGTATTTTCAGGGACATATTTCACCAGGAATTTATGCACGTGCTTTTCTTGAAGGTCGTCTGACTGCAGAGCAGATGGACAATTTCCGCCAGGAAGTTGCAGGGAAAGGTCTGTCTTCTTACCCGCATCCTAAATTGATGCCTGAATTCTGGCAATTTCCAACGGTATCGATGGGGTTAGGCCCAATCAGTGCTATCTATCAGGCCCGGTTTTTGAAATATCTCTTTCATCGTGGTCTGAAAGATACTACTGCGCAGACCGTGTACGCTTTTCTGGGAGATGGTGAGATGGATGAGCCCGAATCCAAGGGCGCCATCACGCTGGCAACACGCGATAAACTGGATAATCTTGTTTTTGTCATTAATTGTAATTTGCAACGTCTCGACGGCCCGGTAACGGGTAACGGTAAAATCATCAATGAGCTTGAGGGCATTTTTAGCGGTGCCGGCTGGCAGGTTATTAAAGTGATTTGGGGTCGTCGCTGGGATGAACTGTTGCGTAAAGATACCAGCGGTAAGCTCATTCAGCTAATGAATGAAACTCTGGATGGCGATTACCAGACGTTTAAATCCAAAGATGGTGCTTATGTGCGTAAGCATTTCTTTGGTCGTTTCCCGGAGACACAAGCGTTAGTCCGTGATATGAGCGATGATGACATCTGGGCCTTAAATCGTGGCGGTCATGATCCGAAGAAGGTATTCGCTGCACTGAAAAAAGCACAGGATACTCGAGGGAAGCCGGTTGTTTTGCTGGTCCATACTATTAAAGGTTATGGCATGGGTGAAACGGCAGAAGGTAAGAATATTGCGCATCAGGTTAAGAAAATGAATATGGCGGGTGTGCATTATCTGCGCGATCGTTTTACTATTCCTGTCGCTGATGCAGATATTGAACAGCTGCCTTATATTACCTTTGAAAAAGACTCAGAAGAGTACAATTACCTGCATGAACGTCGCAGGCAGCTGGGAGGCTATCTACCGGAACGGCTTAAAAATTTCACGCAAAAACTGGAATTACCTGCGCTGGAAGATTTTAATGCACTGCTGGAAGAGCAGGGTAAAGAAATATCGACCACCATTGCCTTTGTGCGTGCGCTGAATGTGATGCTGAAAAATCCTTCCATTAAAGACAGACTGGTTCCTATCATTGCAGATGAAGCCCGTACTTTTGGTATGGAAGGGCTGTTTCGCCAGATTGGTATTTACAGTCCGCATGGTCAGCAGTATACCCCTCAGGACCGTGAGCTGGTGGCTTACTATAAAGAGGATGAGAAAGGCCAGATTCTGCAGGAAGGTATTAATGAGCTGGGTGCTGCTGCCTCCTGGCTTGCTGCGGCAACGTCTTACAGTACTAATGATTTGCCGATGATTCCTTTTTATATTTATTACTCTATGTTTGGTTTCCAGCGCATCGGTGATCTCTGCTGGGCTGCCGGTGATCAGCAGGCACGGGGCTTCCTGATTGGGGGAACATCCGGGCGTACTACGTTAAATGGTGAAGGTCTGCAGCATGAAGACGGCCACAGCCATATACAGTCATTAACCATTCCAAACTGTATTTCTTATGATCCTGCTTATGCGTATGAAGTTGCCGTTATCATGCATGATGGTCTGCAACGCATGTATGGTGAGGCGCAGGAAAATATTTATTATTATCTGACTACCCTGAATGAAAATTATCATATGCCGGCTATGCCTGCAGGGGCAGAAGAAGGCATTCGCAAGGGAATTTATAAGCTGGAAACCCTGGCAGGTAGTAAAGGTAAAGTACAACTGCTGGGATCAGGCGCAATTCTGCGTCATGTGCGCAAGGCAGCGCAGATTCTGTCGCAGCAATATTCAGTGGGATCTGATGTGTATAGTGTGACTTCTTTTACTGAGCTGGCGCGTGATGGTCAGGATTGCTCCCGCTGGAATATGTTGCATCCAACAGAAAAACCCCGTGTTCCCTGGGTTGCACAGATAATGAATGATGCACCTGCGGTTGCCTCTACTGATTACATGAAGCTGTTTGCTGAACAAATTCGTCATTTTATTCCCGCAGAAGAATTTCTGGTGTTGGGTACAGATGGCTTTGGTCGTTCTGATAGTCGTGAAAACCTGCGGCGTCACTTTGAAATTGATGCTTCTTACGTTGTGGTCGCTGCATTGAGTGTGCTGGCTAAACGTGGCGATATTACCAGTAATGTTGTTGTAGAAGCCATCACTCAGTTTGGTATCGATACTGAGAAAGTTAACCCACGTCTGGCGTAAGGGGAAGAGACGAATGACTGTTGAGGTAAGGGTGCCTGATATAGGCGCAGATGAAGTGGAAATCACTGAAATTCTGGTGAATTCTGGTGACAGGATTCATCAGGAACAGTCACTGATGACGGTGGAAGGCGATAAAGCTTCCATGGACATTCCTGCACCCTGTGAAGGAGTGGTAAAAGAAATTAAGGTGGCCGTCGGTGATAAAGTGGCGACGGGTAAGCTTATCATGATCTTTGAGGCTGCTGAGTCTGTTGCTACTGCGACTGAGCCGGTAAAAGAAAATAAAAAACAGGATGTTACTGCTGCTGCTACTGCAACCAGTCAGGAAGTTAAGGTTCCGGATATTGGTGCTGATGAAGTTGAAGTCACTGACGTGATGGTAAAGCTCGGAGATAACATTGCCGCTGAGCAGGCGCTCATTACAGTAGAAGGCGATAAAGCCTCTATGGAAGTCCCTGCGCCTTTTAGCGGAACAGTGCTGGATATCAAGGTGAATCCGGGTGATAAAGTGAAAACCGGCTCACTGATTATGTTGTTTGGCGTGCAGGGTACGCAATCGCCTGACACTGTGGCACCGCAGACGACATCAGCTTCAGCCGAAACGACAGGTTCCCGGCAGACAGAGCCAATGACAGCAGCTCCGGTTACGCGCACTGACAGTGCAGCGCCAGTGACTGACAGCGTAAATCGTAATGAATTTAGCGAAAATGACGCTTACGTACATGCTACGCCTGTTATTCGCCGCATGGCGCGGGAACTGGGTGTTAACTTAAGTAAAGTGAAAGGTTCCGGGCGTAAGACACGTATTCTGCGTGAAGATCTTCAGGCATATGTGAAAGAAGCGGTCAAACGTGCGGAATCTTCAGGTGCCAGTGGTATGGCAGGAATGTTGCCCTGGCCGAATGTGGATTTCAGCAAATTTGGTGAGATAGAAGAAGTTGCTCTGGGTCGTATTCAGAAAATTTCAGGTGCCAATCTCAGTCGTAACTGGGTAATGATTCCCCATGTCACTCAGTTTGATGAAACAGATATCACCGATGTTGAAGCCTTTCGTCAGCAGCAGAACCGTGAAGCTGAAAAAAAGAAGCTGGAGGTGAAAATAACGCCACTGGTTTTTCTGATGAAAGCAGTGGCGCAGGCGCTGGAAGAGTTTCCTCATTTTAACAGCTCACTATCGGCAGATGGTGTGACGCTGACGCTGAAGAAATACATTAATATCGGTGTTGCTGTTGATACGCCTCAGGGTCTGGTGGTTCCAGTATTCCGTAATATCAATAAAAAAGGAATTCTTGAACTGTCACGCGAATTAGCAGTGATGTCTAAAAAGGCGCGCGAAGGTAAGCTTATGGCAGCGGATATGCAGGGAGGATGTTTTACCATCTCCAGTCTTGGTGGTATTGGTGGCACAATGTTTACACCAATAGTGAATGCACCAGAAGTGGCTATCCTTGGTGTATCGAAGTCAGCCATGAAGCCGGTATGGAATGGTCAGGAATTTATCCCGCGTTTGATGCTGCCATTATCACTTTCTTTTGATCATCGTGTGATTGATGGTGCTGCAGGTGCACGTTTTATCAGCCACATAGGTAAGGTTATGGCGGATATCCGTCACCTGGTGATGTAACTGACACTTGTCAGAAGACACGTTCAGCATTGCTTTTTTAGATTATTAACAATCCGGTAAGCTGCCCTTAAGCGTATAAGTATCCATGTGAAAAAAGAGGCTTATTCATCCGGGCGGACAATGAAGAGGTGATAATGAATACTGAAATAAAAACTCAGGTAGTGGTACTGGGTGCAGGTCCGGCAGGATATTCTGCTGCATTTCGGTGTGCAGATTTAGGTCTGGAAACGGTCCTGATAGAGCGCCATTCCACTCTGGGTGGTGTCTGCCTTAATGTGGGTTGTATTCCTTCCAAGGCATTGCTGCATATTGCAAAAGTTATTGCAGAAGCCCGAGCGCTTGCGGAGCAGGGCATTGTTTTTGGTGAGCCAAAAACCGATATTAACAGGGTGCGTGTCTGGAAAGATAAAGTTGTCAATCAACTTACAACTGGCCTCGCTGGCATGGCAAAAGCCCGTGCTGTCAACGTCATTAATGGTGCCGGAAAATTTGTTGATCCTCATACGCTGGTGGTTGAAGGTAATAACGGCGGGGTGACGCGCATCCATTTTGAGCACGCGATTATTGCCGCGGGATCCCGTCCAATTCAGTTGCCTTTTATTCCTCATGAAGATCCTCGTATCTGGGATTCTACGGATGCGTTGATGTTAAAGACTATTCCTGAGCGTTTGCTGGTAATGGGTGGAGGAATTATTGGCCTCGAAATGGCGACGGTTTACCATTCCCTGGGATGCAAAATTGATGTAGTTGAGATGCTGGATCAGGTCATCCCTGCGGCGGATAAAGAAGTAGTGAAAATTTTCACCAAACGTATCAGTCAGCAATTTAATTTAATGCTGGAGACCAAAGTTACTGCAGTTACAGCGAAAAAAGAAGGCATTCTGGTGACCATGGAGGGCAAAAAAGCACCGGCTGAGCCACAGCGTTATGATGCAGTACTGGTCGCTATCGGTCGTATTCCAAACGGTAAACAGCTGGATGCTGACAAAGCCGGTGTGATGGTTGATGAACGTGGTTTTATTAATGTGGATAAACAACTGCGTACTAATGTAGCGCATATTTTTGCTGTGGGTGATATTGTTGGTCAGCCGATGCTGGCGCACAAAGGTGTGCATGAAGGCCATGTTGCTGCTGAAGTGATAGCAGGTAAGAAGCATTATTTCGATCCCAAAGTTATCCCCTCTATTGCCTATACGGAGCCTGAAGTTGCATGGGTGGGATTAACAGAAAAAGAAGCAAAAGAGAAGGGAATAAATTACGAAGTGTCTACCTTCCCATGGGCCGCATCAGGCCGCGCGGTTGCTTCTGACTGCGCTGAGGGTATGACAAGACTCATTTTCGATAAAGACAGTAACCGTATTATTGGTGGTGCAGTCGTGGGAACGAATGGCGGTGAGTTACTGGGTGAAATTGGTCTGGCGATTGAAATGGGCTGTGATGCGGAAGATCTGGCACTGACTATTCATGCTCATCCGACATTACACGAATCTGTTGGCCTTGCTGCTGAGATTTTTGAAGGAAGCATTACCGATTTGCCGAACCCAAAGGCACGTAAAAAATAGTATTATTTTAATGCAGGCTTCATCATGTGTCGTTACAACGCGATAATAATGAGGCCCTGCGTCAATAGCAGAAAGGCCACAGGTGTCGCAAAGAGTACCAGTGGCACTTTCCTGGCACTAAATAAGAAATCTCTTCATCAAAGCTTGCCAGAACGCTGAGTGAGTTTATCGATTTTTTTCATGCCATGGTTGATCCTAAGGCAGTAAAGCGGTATCCATTTCTAAAGTTCGGGTATGAAAGCCGTAATCACGCCAATTTACTGTCATGAAGGATGACCTATGAGGCCATTGCATATACCAACACCACTCCTTGAATCAGCGCCATTATCTGTAATAACCGGCAGCAGAATTTTGCTGAAAATGGAATCAATGCAGCCACCAGGCTCTTTCAAGATTCGTGGCATCGGGCTTGCATGCCAGCAATATGTAATAAATGGTGCTGAACGTTTTATCTCTTCATCCGGAGGCAATGCCGGGCTCGCAGTTGCTTACGCTGGGCGGCAACTGAAAGTTCCTGTTATTGTTGTTGTTCCAGAGACAACGTCAGCGCGAGCAAGGGCATTGTTACGCCAGGAAAATGCACAAGTTATTGTACATGGTGCTTCCTGGCAGGAAGCGAATACACTTGCTCAATCTATGGTTAAAGAGAAAGATGCTTTCTTACATCCATTTGACGATGCGGTAATATGGCATGGCCATGCCAGTATTATCGATGAAATTGCAGATACAGGAATTAAGCCTGACGCTGTTGTGGTATCGGTAGGAGGTGGTGGCTTGTTGTGCGGTGTCATACAAGGGTTGCTGCGTAATGGCTGGTCCGATGTAACCGTCATCACTGCTGAAACGACAGGAGCTGATTCGCTCGCCCAATCATTACAGGCAGGACAGCGTGTAGAACTGGCCGGGATAACCAGTATTGCGACTTCATTAGGTGCACGCCAGGTATGCGTACAGGCATTTCAAATGGCAACAGAACATGCGGTAAAAAATGCTGTTGTATCTGATAAATCCGCTGTTGAGGCCTGCATAAATTTTTTGGATGATCATCGTGTGCTGGTAGAGCCTGCCTGCGGAGCATCGCTGGCATTACTCTATGAAAATGTCCCGCAACTTGAATCATTTAGCACAATTCTGGTTATTGTTTGTGGTGGCGCCACCACAACTATTGAGCAGCTACAGAACTGGTCAGGACAGTTCAATAATCGAGAATTAATCTGATTTTTTATCAAAAATGATAGAAGTTTTTTAATTCTTTCCCGGCATTAATAATGGGGATGCTATTCTGGTAATATACCTGAAAGACAGGAGACAGGTTATCACCAGAAAACACAATAGGATCACCATTAATAATATAGTTATTAAAATCGTCTGTTATTTGTTTTTCTGTCAGAAAATTAGCAGCTAAACGAATAAAATCATGCTGTGTTAATTTGTAATTCTTATTTTGCTTTTTACTAAACTGCTGTATACTCAAAAGTAAATCCCTGATATTATTTTTATTATTATTTTTTAACCTGATAAGGTTATCTAAGTAAAATGCAAATAAGGCTCCTCGTTGGTAAGGAAGTGAATTATCTGCGCCTGTATTCCAGAATTTATCTGCTATTTGCCTGTTATGAATGTTTTTATTTATATTACTATAATAAGGTTGCAGAATAGCAGTGTTAAGATTTTTCTCAAAATCTTCAGCCTGCCAGAATTCACTACCCACCAGGATATACCAGGAAACATAATCAGTAAATCCTTCGTTAAACCAGGAATGTTCATGTATATCCATGTACACTTTTAGTGCTATCCAGTTGTGAATAATTTCATGAGAAAAGTGTTTAATAAAAGCAGATAACGATTTTTCATTTAAACTATGTTTAGAAAGATGACCGTTTTGCAGCGCCATACCGCCAATATTTTCTGTTTTATCTACAGGCTGCAGAAAAGGTAATAATATGATGAAATAATAACGATCAACATAGCTGTTCCAGAATTTACGCGCAGAAGCGATATAATTAGCAGCATATGATTGAAATGCTGTTGTATTCAGGATGCTGTCTTTTTTTGCAATAGCGTAAATAAAGAGTCCATTCACCTGAAAGGATTGAATTTTCAGATCTGCGGCCGCTACAATTACGCTCGTACGCAGCCCATTAACAAACTTATCTACCGTGGCTGTGCTTAATTTATCGCCTCTATTTTGTGGGTCAAAGGATTGAAAAAGAGTTATATGCTCTGGCCATTTTTTCCAATGTACACTTTGTAATATATGTTTATTTAGTCCTTTGTTAAATAAAGGCTGTAAAAATAAATTAGCACCATGTATGGAAAATGCGTCACTGGTTAATACAGGTCGAAATAATTGCTCTATAGGGCCGTGATGTGGTGACCGGGTATCAGTAATAGCATAGGTAATATGGACGGGTTTATTTTCAGGATGATACAAGGTAATTGTTCGGGTGGTTTCATCTAATTTAAAAGAAGCAGGTGCAGTTACCTGAATTTTTTGCAGGCCATTAATTATATTTTTCTGACCGCCAAAATCCGGCTCTCCATATTTAAACATGGTACTATCCTGTTGTACTGGAATATAAATTAAATCGACAAGCAGCTCATGAGAACATTGTTCCCAGGTTAATGTATATTTCAGCGCCAATAACGATGTTTTTTTATTAATAGATTTTTTGTGGGTTGATATTTTTCGTATAGAATTGTTCATCATAATATAATTACGTTAAGTTAAAATATATAAATAGAATTATCTAATAAACTGACAGATTGTTATTATTTCATTTTTATTTTTTTATAAAAGACATACTATTTACTTTTATATACAGCCGGATTTTCAGGACTAAAATGGCATGACAAACGTACACTGAATGGCGCTATGTAACACGATGAGATTATAAGCTGATAGCCATGGTTTTTTCCATTAAGTGATTATTATTTTCCTTATATTAGTAATTTTTTATTAAATTACAACAATAAATTTTAAAAAATAAAAAATTTTGCTGTGTTAAGCATGATACATAGAAAAAAATGCTGTGATAAGAAGAAGTTAGCGATAAATGTGGCAGAGTAACAGAATAACATGCCGCAACAATGGCGACAGAAAATGCGGCAGTTATGGTCAGAAAAGTAAACAGACGGATATTATCTGTTTTATGGCATGGTGGCGTTGTGCACAAGGTACACTGATAATGCAAGGTCTTCTCCCATGCGCAATGTGTCAGGGAAAAGTCCATGAAGCTTGACGGGTGCCGTGAGTCAATTCAAAATCGGCGTCTGTCCTGACGCCCATAACCGTCATTTATTCACTGACATCAGACTGAGATTGAGCTCAAGCCTGGTCCTATTCAAGGAGTCATCATGCCTCTGCACGTCCTGATTTGTTACAAGCAAGGAGCGTATTGATGCACCATAGCGTCCCTCTGATAACGACTATCGCCACGGCACTTGCCCTGGCGCTGGTGCTGGGCTTTCTGGCTGCCAGACTCAAATTGCCTGCTCTGGTCGGCTACCTCCTGGCTGGTGTCCTTATCGGCCCATTCACCCCCGGTTTTGTCGCCAACACCGAGATAGCGAGAGAGCTCGCTGAAGTCGGAGTCATGCTGTTGATGTTCGGTGTAGGCCTGCATTTTTCTCTCGATGACCTCCTGGAGGTGCGCAAGATAGCGCTACCGGGTGCTGTGCTGCAAATCGCTGTTGCTACCGTTTTGGGAGCCAGTGTGGCTACAGCATGGGGGTGGAGCCCTGGAGCTGCGCTGGTATTTGGTCTGGCGCTTTCAGTAGCGAGTACAGTTGTGCTGCTCAGATCTATGGAAACCAGTGGTGCGCTGGAGTCGATGAATGGGCGTATAGCCGTAGGATGGCTGATTGTCGAAGACCTGGTCATGGTACTCGTACTTGTGCTGCTGCCACCCCTGGCCGGAACGCTAGGTGGCGAAACAGCGGATAATGTGGGAGGCAGTCTGTGGCAGACACTGGGGTTGACACTGATCAAGGTGGCGGCATTTATTGCGTTGATGCTGGTGGTGGGGCGTCGCGTTTTTCCGGCATTACTGTGGCAGGTTGCCCGTTCTGGTTCCCGCGAACTCTTCACGTTGTGTGTAGTGGCTGCAGCCGTCAGTATTGCTTACGGTGCGACTGCTTTTTTTGGTGTGTCCTTTGCGCTGGGTGCCTTTTTCGCCGGTATGGTAATGCGTGAATCTGAATTCAGCCATCGTGCTGCTGAAGAGTCTCTACCACTGCGAGAAGCTTTTGCCGTGCTATTTTTTGTTTCGATGGGGATGTTGTTCAATCCGATGGTATTGGTGGAGCAGCCACTGCATGTTCTGGCGGTGGTCGGTATTATTATCGTCGGTAAGTCACTTGCCTGTATTTTTCTGGTTCTTGCTTTGCGCTATCCGCTCAATACGGCACTCACTGTCTCTGCGAGCCTCGCGCAGATCGGTGAGTTTTCATTTATTCTGGCCGGATTAGGCGTTAGCCTGAAGCTGTTGCCGCTTGAAGGCCAGAGCCTGATTCTTGCCGGTGCATTGATCTCCATCATTCTCAATCCTCTGGTATTTGCCAGCCTTAATCCACTTCAGGAGTGGATCTGGTCGCATGCTAAGTTATCCCAGATACTTAAACGTCTTGCTAACCCACTCGCAGCAGATCCACCTGCCACCTCCGATAACAGATACCTGGCAGGACAGGTTGTCCTCGTAGGCTATGGCAGTGTCGGTCGGCGTATTGGTGAAGTTCTTACTGAGCGCGGCATTCCTTACATTGTGGTGGAGCAGAATGCCGAGATAGCGAAAGGCTTGTGGGAAAAGGGGGTAGCGAGCGTCTCGGGTGACGCTTGCGATCCGGCGGTTCTCATACAGGCACACATTGCAGGTGCCAGCATGCTGGTCGTAGCCACGCCTGATACGTTCAATGTGCAGCAGATTACCAGGGATGCACGCATACTCAATCCAGACATCGAAACCATCGTATGTACTCACAGCAAAGAACAGGCAGGGATGTTCGATCAGGAAGCGGCCGGGAAGATTTTTTCTGGCGAGGATGAGCTGGCTAAGGGAATGAGCCAGTATGTGCTGGAACGATACGGAAAATCACTGTAAAGCGAGACTACAATGCTGTTAACGATTGTGGCAGTAGCGCCACTACAGAAAGCGTGGGTAATGCTGTGAAGAATGTCTGCAGGATTTCACAAGAAAATTCAGGTATAATCTGATATCAGAAATAGACTGTTATATTGGCAGAAAAATATGTCTGAAACAGAGAGCAAACAGGTTATACAAATCCCTGCTGAGAAGCTGATTGATGCCCTGCTGCACGCCAGACAGTTCGAGCAGCATTATGCTACACAGGAATCGGTCAACCATCTGAACGAGCAGATGAACACCCGATTCGCTCAAGTTAATGACAGGTTAGAGACCATTGAACAGCATTTTTCTCAGGTGAATAAACGATTCGACGAAATCAAAGCGGATAATCGCTATCTCAATAATAAGCTTTATCACCTGCAATGGTTTATTGTGGCAGCTGCACTGGCACTGATTTTAAAAGATTATGTATTCAGGTCGATTGCAGGAATTTAACACTTCAGTATCTGGTCGTTTGCTGATCCGCCAGGTACCACATCGCTCAGAAACGCCTGTAACACAGCATCCATGCAGATAAACCAGAAAGACGTGAAACAGGTTTTCTTTAACATTGTTACTGATTGCCATTAGTGTTGAACACAGTGCTGCCAGGTGATTCATAGGATGGTCCGAAGCGCGAGGGTAACCTGTTACAGTGACATGCGACCCGGTTTGTCAATAATCAGTATTAACTTGTTGAAAAATTTAAAATATGCGTAAGTCTTTGCAACCAGAATTTCTGTTTCCAGCTCGTCAATGGGGATTTTCTCAGGCGACAGTTTCTCCCGCGGGTACAATAATCCATATTGCCGGGCAGGTAGCATGGGACTCTGCAGGTGTATGCGTTATACATGATCTGGAAGGGCAGTTTCGCCAGGTATTACGTCAGGTTATCATGGTTGTTGAAGAGGCCGGAGGACAGGCGGATGATCTGCAGATGCTGCGCATTTACATTACCAATTTTCATCCCAGTGAGCACACTGACCTGATTGCGCGTGTTTTGATCGATTTTTTCGGTACAGAATCCCCACCTGCTTCAACATGGCTTGGTGTTCAGACGCTGGCACAGCCAGAATATCTGGTTGAAGTGGATGCGGTAGCAGTCTGTCAGTCATTATCGCCAGCACATGTGCAATTCAATACATCCAGTTCTGATAATGGCTAAAAGCCACGAATTGAACAACTGGTGGCTGCAGCTCGATAGATGGTAAAAGGTTACTACAATCGGCCTGCCTGTCTTTTCCTGACTACCCGGCAGGATTCGACTTCAGAGCCTGGAAATTACGTTTCTTACCGAGTGTTGAACGTGAGCTTCTGTCTTAACGTTAAAAAATAAAAGGCCACATTCTTATGAAATCGTTATTAAAAATTTTGTCGATTCTATCAGTTATCACGTTTGCAGCTACTGCTGAAACGAAGAAGTTGATTGTTGCTACTGATACCGCTTTTATGCCGTTTGAATTCAAACAGGGTGATAAATATGTTGGTTTTGATATTGATTTATGGGAAGCAATTGCTCAGGAATTGAACTTATCTTATACCTTAAAACCAATGGATTTTAGTGGGGTAATCCCTGCACTGCAAAGCCGCAATGTTGATTTGGCGATTGCTGGCATAGCTATCACAGAGTTACGTAAGGAAGTAATTGATTTCTCTGATGTATATTACAGCGGGGGATTGTTAGTACTGGTAAGAATGGATAATGATGATATTAAAAGTGAAAAAGATCTGAGCGGTAAAATCGTTGCCGTGAAAAGCGGTACTGAATCTGCTAATTATGCTAAGGATAATATTAATGCCGGAGAATTACGTCAGTTTCCAAATATTGATAACGCTTATATGGAGTTAGCAGCTAAGCGTGCTGATGCAGTCTTATATGATGCGCCAAATATTCTGGCTTTCATGAAATTTTCTGGTAACACGCAATTTAAAACAGTGGGTAACCAGATTAAAGCACAGCACTTCTGCATTGCTCTGCCAAAGGGAAGTGATGAGCTGAGAAAAAAAATTAATACTGCCTTGCAGACGCTGCGTGATAACGGCACCTACGCACAAATCTATAAAAAATGGTTCGACGTAGAGCCTGACTGATGATTTTAAAAGTTTATCTCCAGACTGCAAAGTCATTGTAGTTAGCGTTAACACTGCATTAATACAGGTTAGCTCTGCCATTTTTGCTGTAAACAAAGATTTTTTTTCATCAATACAGCCAGTGCTGCTTCTATCGCACGCTCAACGTAGTAAAGGGTACAGAAGAATCAGGAAAAAATAATAAGAGATATTAATATTATATTCGATACCGGTGATTTTTATGGGAAGGGAAGTACTAAAGGCGTGGACCCTGATAACCTTATGCAGGACCTGTTTAGTCAGGGAGAACTAACGCAGGGGAATGAAATAAAAATGTCCTTGTTTACCAGAATTATGCGGGTTTTTTCAAAGCTGGCCATGCCGTTTTCAGGTAAGAATCATAGCCTGTAGCTTTATGGTCAGGGCATCATTTTATTTTTCATACCGTGAAGACAACCAGAAATAAGCACAGGCGCGACTGACGCCTGCTGGTATATAACTCTATTGCGTATTACTCAACACATAAAATGCGACTGGTATTGGTGGTTCCCATAGTGCCCATGACATCGCCTTGTGTGATAAGAACAATATCTCCTGGAACCAGATATCCTTTGTCACGCAGACAGGCAATGGCATTTTTTCCTGCCAGAATACCATCGGAATTATTGTCGCAATATAAGATGGGCGTGACACCACGGTAGAGTGCGGTGAGGTTCAGCGTGTGCTTATGACACGACATGGCAAAGATGGGTAAGCCGGAACTAATCCGCGACATCATCAGTGCAGTTCGCCCTGATTCTGTCAGAGCAATTATTGCCGTAACACCTTTCAGATGATTAGCGGCATACATTGTCGACATAGCGATGGCTTCAGCAATATTGTTAAACTGAATATCCAGACGATGTTTTGAAATATTCATGCTGGGTATCTTCTCTGCTCCCAGACATACCTGAGCCATGGCAGTGACCGTTTCTGAAGGATATTGTCCGGAAGCCGTTTCCGCAGAGAGCATAACTGCATCGGTACCATCCAGTACCGCATTGGCAACATCCATCACTTCTGCTCTGGTTGGCATGGGGTTGGTAATCATGGATTCCATCATCTGGGTAGCAGTAATGACAACCCTATCAAGCTGCCGTGCACGGCGAATCAGTTTTTTCTGTATGCCCACCAGAGCAGGATCGCCAATTTCGACACCCAGATCACCACGCGCAACCATAACAACATCGGAAGCAAGAATAATATCATCCATGGCTTCATCACTGCATACCGCTTCAGCGCGCTCTACCTTTGCGACTATTTTTGCATGACAGCCTGCTTCATTAGCCAGCCTGCGTGCATAGTGTAAGTCTTCACCGGATCTTGGGAATGAAATGGCAAGATAATCAACATCGATTTTAGCAGCAGTGAGGATGTCAGCCTTATCTTTATCCGTCAGTGCTTCTGCAGATAACCCGCCGCCAAATTTGTTGATACCTTTATTATTAGATAAAGGTCCACCTACTGTGACTTCGGTGAATACTTTCATTCCTTTTATTTCCAGTACTCTTAACTGTACACGTCCGTCATCAAGTAACAACAGATCACCCGGTATGACATCTGCAGGAAGCCCTTTATAATCTATACCAACCTGATTTTTATTGCCTTCATCCTTGAGATTGGCATCAAGAAGAAATTTATCTCCAATATTCAGAAATATTTTTCCTTCTTTAAACCTGGAGATACGAATTTTGGGTCCCTGTAAATCAGCCAGAATGGCGATATGGCGTCCCAGTTTTGTAGCAATTTCGCGGACTTTTTCGGCCCGTAACTGGTGATCCTGTGCGGTACCATGGGAAAAATTTAAACGAACAACGTTGGCGCCAGCGGCAATCACTTTTTCAAGATTATTATCGCGGTCAGTAGCTGGCCCCAGGGTGGTTACTATCTTGGTTCTTCTTAGCCGTCTGGACATGTATAACTCCGTTGACTTGATAAGAGGCATGATGGTCTCTGGTCTTTTGCTACTCTAGTTGACGCATGCCAGCTTCTGATAACACGTTATTTAATTATCACATTCTGTTTCGTGACTGTCATCTACATATAACACAGGAATGTTAAATAGTATTAAAGTTTATACTAATAGCGTTGAGATAACACTGCATAAGTAAACGCTACCCGAAAATATGTTCATTGAGTGAGCTGAATTAATTATAGGATATGGTATTCCTGAGGTAAGCCTTATGAGGTAAATAGCCTCATTCAGCAGAGGCCATGACTCAAAAGAGCATGGTGATTTTTTCACAAGTAAGTGCGCTAATTTTTCATCAATTTCAATTGAGTGGGCAAATAGCCTGTTTTCCAGGCCAGGTGTTTACTTTATGCAGACACTTTTACCCTATGTCTTTCAATTACCGGGTTAACATGTTATCAAATGTATTGCTGATTTAATTTTGTGTGCATAAATCGCTATACCTGTTTTAACCGCCTGTTTCCAGAGATGACGGAGCTGCTGGTAGATTACGCCCATAGTATATCTCCTGCATTTCTTTATGCAGTTGCTGGGTAATGTTTTCTTTTTCCTCTTCGCGTAGTTGTTCCGGCTTGACATTAAACAGGTAATGCTTCAGATCGAAGTCTTTCAGTAGCATCTTGGTATGAAATATGTTTTCCTGGTAAATATTCACATCCATCATGAGGTAAAGTGATTTAATTCCCTCTGACATAAAGTTTTGAATTGAGCTTATCTGGTGATCGATATAGTGTTTGATGCCGTTGACATCACGAGTAAAGCCCCTGACCCGGTAATCTATAGTGACAATATCGGATTCCAGTTGATGGATAAGGTAGTTCAGTGCATTAAGTGGTGAAATAAGACCACAGGTAGAGACTTCAATATCTGCACGAAAAGTACAGATACCACCTTCGGGATGGCTTTCCGGATAAGTGTGAACACAGATATGGCTTTTGTCCAGATGCGCTACCAGTGCTTCCGGCAGAGGTCCTGGATGCTCAGAAGTATCAACATCTTTTGGATCAACAGGCTCTTCGCTGATAAGCATGGTTACGCTGGCACCTTTAGGATCATAATCCTGACGGGCGATATTTAAAATATTGGCGCCTATGATTGAGCAGGTTTCACTTAAGATTTCGGTTAAGCGGTTGGCATTATATTGCTCATCAATATAGGCAATATAGCCGTCACGATCATCAGCTGTTTTAGCGTAGCAGATATCGTAGATGCAGAAACTCAAGCTCTTGGTCAGATTGTTAAAGCCATGCAGTTTAAGCTTATGCAATTTAATTCACCACCTTATTGTTAGCAGGTACTGTATTTGCCGCAAGGGTATCCAATAAATACTGCGGTAGTGCGAAACTGGCTGTATGGATAGCAGGATTGTAATAACGACATGCCAGCCCAGTTTTTGCAAAGCGTGCCTGTAACGTCTCTGCACTGATTTGATGCAATGTCGCATTTTGTGTAGCCCAGGCAAATATCATGATGCCTCCATAATAAGTTGGAATGGCTGCCTGATAGAAACTAACCTGTGCGAAATAGTGGCTGAGTTTACTGTGGCTGATGATGGCTTCGTCCTGCTGAAGGAAGCAGACGCCATTTTGTGCAACAAAAACACCACCTTCGTTCAGGCAGCGGCTACAACCTTGATAAAAGGCGGAAGTAAACAAACTCTCACCCGGGCCTGTTGCGTCGGTACAATCTGAAATGATGACATCAAATTTCTCTCTGGTTTGATTGACAAAATTAATACCGTCGTCAATAACCAGTTTAAATCGAGGGTCATCATAGGCCCCTGCACTGTGGCCTGGCAGATATTTGCGGCATAAATCCACAACGCTCGCGTCGATTTCCACCATGGTAATTTGCTCAACCTGTTGATGACGGCTGACTTCACGCAGGATGCCACCATCTCCACCACCAATAATCAGGATATTTTTCGCCTGCTCGTGAGCCAGTAAAGGAACATGCGTCAACATTTCGTGATAAATAAATTCATCGCGCTCTGTTGTTTGTACCACGCCGTCCAGGGTCATGACCCGCCCTAAGACCGGGTTTTCGAAAATCATCAGATCATGGTGTGCGGTCTTTTCGTGATAAAGAATTTTTTCCAGTGAAAAATATTGACCGCAGCTAGCGTAGAGTGTTTCATGCCAGATTTTTTCCTGCGACATGGTTGATGCGTTCCTTCTGGTATTTCTGTATAACAACAGCAATAGAAAATGAGCGCAGTATTATAGGTGAGTCCGCCTGAGGTTGCACGGTTAAATGTTGGACAGGCTGATAGCAGGGGATGGCTTTAATTGTTTCGTGCTAATAACAGAAAAGAATCGCGTGCCAGAGACTGACATTTTACTGTGGTTGGAATGGCGATACCACGCAGATCATGATAACTATTTTCACCTAATGCTTTCATATCATAATGGCCATAATTGCGTAAATCCCAGTGATTTTGTTGTGCGAAAACAATAATGGCTTGTTTAATGTCTGCATTGAGCAGCTCCTTATAACCACAGTCATTTTTCAGGTAAACAAAAACTGCAGTAAGATCGGCAAGATCTTCGGCTTCTGCTTCTGTCAGTGCCTGACAGGCGGTGGATAATCCCCAAAGTATCTTAAACAGGAACAGAGTGAAGAGTGTTTTTTTCATTGTAGGAAGCAGGCTTGTGTATTTTTGTTAAAATGTATCATATAAATTTTAAAATCAGAGTAACAGTATATGAATGCATTACATATCTTATTGCAAGATTATGGTTAAGGTTGTTAATAAAAATAATATTTTGAGAGAAATGACTATGTTGTCACGCCGTTGCCTGATTAAATCAATGCTTGCTTTCAGTGCGGCCAGTTCACTGCCGTTATGGAGCCGTGCTGTTCTGCCTGACAGTCTTCCTTTGTTGCCTGTTCCTTCACTATTACAATCTGCCAGTGATGGTAAAATTCTGCTTAAATTGCAGAGGGGTAAGATGCACTGGTTGCCTGGAATTGCCACTAACACATGGGGGATTAATGGTCCGTTTTTTGGGCCTGCCCTGCGTTTAAGACGTGGCCAGGCGGTCAGCATTGAAGTGATTAATGCATTACTGGAGCCGACAACTATCCACTGGCATGGTCTGGAAATACCTGGTGCAGCTGATGGCAGCCCTCAGGCATTGATTGCACCTGCGAGTAAGCGCGATATTTCCTTCGTCGTTGATCAACCCGCGGCAACCTGCTGGTTTCATCCTCATCCACACGGAAAAACGGGCCATCAGGTTGCCATGGGTTTAGGCGGTATGGTGATTATTGACGATGAATTTAGTGATAAACTACCGTTGCCCAAACGTTGGGGAGTGGATGATATTCCGGTAATTTTACAGGATAAACGCTTATCACAGACCGGGCAGATTGATTATCAACTGGACGTAATGACGGCTTCTGTTGGCTGGTTTGGTGATATCCTGTTGACTAATGGTGCGCGCTATCCGCAACATTCTGTTCCTCGTGGTTGGGTCCGTTTACGGCTGCTGAATGCCTGCAATGCACGTTCATTAAATCTGGCCACCAGTGATGCGCGTCCATTGTATGTTATTGCCAGTGATGGTGGTTTTTTGCCTGAGCCGGTAGCGCTGCGTGAACTATTCATGCTTCCAGGCGAACGCTTTGAAGTGCTGTTAAATACTCTGGACGGTCACTCTTTTGATCTTGTCACCCTGCCTGTGCAGCAAATTGCCATGACCTTACCTCCTTTTGACAGGCCATTGTCTGTGCTGCGTATTCAGCCATCTGTGCATACAGGCAGTAAAGTTTTGCCGGACCGCCTCGCGCTAATGCCTGCATTACCAGAACAGCAGTCATTGCCAAATCGCTGGTTTCAATTGATGATGGATCCACAACTGGACAGAATGGGTATGCAGGAGCTGGTAATGCGCTATGGCGCTCAGGCGATGTCAGCAGCGCATATGGATCATCATAATATGGCCGATACTGCCTCTCATCATGAACATGAAAAAGTAATTGATTTTCGTCATGCCAATCGCATTAATGGTCAGCCATTTTCAATGACAGCGCCAGCATTTGATGCGAAACGGGGTCAGCTGGAGAAATGGACGATTTCAGGAGAAGGCGACATGATGTTGCATCCTTTTCATGTTCATGGCACGCAATACCGCATTTTGATGGAAAATGGCCAATTACCGGCAGCACATCGCAGCGGATGGAAAGATACCGTGAGGGTAGAGGGTGCTCGTAGTGAGATACTGGTCCGCTTTAATCGTACTGCATCAGCAGAGTATCCTTACATGGCTCATTGTCATTTACTGGAGCATGAAGATACCGGTATGATGCTTGGATTTACGGTCAGTGCCTGATGTTGCTCACTATCAACAATAGACTGAATCATATATCGTCACTTAAAGGTAGCGTTGATTAATGGCCGCGTCATTTTTCGCCCGCATACAGCAGAAGTTGTGTCGCTGTAAGCGCGCTCCGAAAAAAAATATAAATAAAGACAGTGAATTACAGCTGATTTTTGACGATCTCTTACAGCGATTTTGCCGCAGCCATCACCTTCCTGAAAAAAAATTTGATGCGGATAACTGTTTTCAAATCAAAGTAGATGGTTATTTACCCGTCATGCTTCATGCTGATGTGGTTAACGCGTATTTGAGTATTTATGGCCCGATACCTTCCCGCATTTCGGGTAAAATTTCGCCTGCCGTGATTGATATCATTAAAAAAAATATACTGACAACGAATAAAATAGAAATACGTAATCATGGTCCGGATATTTTTCCTCAAGCGCCATGGATATTCGGTTATCGGCATTTACCCATAGCAGGTTTGCATGAAAAAGTACTGGGGGAGGAAATCGATAACTTTGTTTCCTGGTTGCGCCAGTACCGTTGATAACATTGAGGTAATTATAAATTCTCAGTTTTTATCGAGGCAAAAAGAGAGCTCGTAGCCGGTGTTGTTTATGTGAATTTCGCCGGTACCGGTTGAGATAGGTTTATATGTTTTATTATGTTAAATAAAAGGCAGGATAGTTTTGCAGCATACAGTGGAGGTATTTATTTCCGAGCAGGAAATACAGGCTTGTGTTCAAAGGTTAGGCCGTGAAATCACGAATCATTATCGCAATTTCGACGATCAGATGGTGCTGGTGGGTTTGCTGCGAGGTTCATTCATATTTATGGCAGATTTGTGCCGTGCTATTGAAAGACCCCATCAGGTTGATTTTATGACGGCGTCCAGTTATGGCAATAGCATGGCGTCCAGCCGTGATGTCAAGATTATTAAGGATCTGGATGAAGATATCCGTGATAAACATGTGCTAATTGTAGAGGATATTATCGATTCTGGTCACACGTTAAATAAAGTGTGTGAAATTCTGAGATTGCGTCAGCCGAAATCACTGGCAATTTGCACATTGCTGGATAAGCCCGGGCGCCGGGAAGTTGATATTACTGTCGAATGGGTAGGATTTACCATCAATGACGAATTTATTGTGGGATATGGGATTGATTATGCCCAGCATTACCGACATCTTCCCTGGATAGGCAAGCTGATGCAGCGTCGATAGATAAGTGATATTCTCTTAAAGCACAGATTGGGGATATTACTGGCGGTAGCCTTATGTAGTGTCAGATAATCAATGATTTTTTGACAATCTTGCTATGGCCTTGTGGTAACTCGTTTCAAGGTTTTCGCGGTTGCTGGCAGAGATTTCCAGATCACGCAGTAACCCGTCCTGAATACCATAAATCCAGCCGTGAATCATGACCTTCTGTCCACGCTTCCAGGCCGACTGCACAATGGTGGAATGTCCAAGGTTATATACCTGTTCAATAACGTTAATTTCGCAAAGCATCGCCAGGCGTTTTTCAGCGGACAGTGCATGCAATAAGGTATTGTGCTTATGCAGGAGATCGCGGATGTGCAGTAACCAGTTATCGATAAGTCCTAGTTCAGGATTGTTGATTGCAGCCTCGACACCACCACAATTGTAATGACCACAGATAATAATGTGTTCGATGCCTAAAACATCAATAGCATATTGCACTACAGAAAGGCAGTTAAGATCGGTATGAATGACCAGATTGGCAACGTTACGGTGAACAAATAGCTCACCCGGCCCCATCCCTGTTAATCGCTCGGCAGGCACCCGGCTGTCTGAGCAACCTATCCACAGAAATCGTGGTTTTTGCGCTGCAGATAAGCGCGCAAAAAAGTCCGGATCTTTTTTACTGATGGAATCCGACCAGGTTTGATTATTGGTAATGAGTTTTTTAATCTCTTTCATTAACGTTAATGAACTACCATCATGATTAACCATATTATATCATAATAGTATTGCATAATTTTTTAATTTTTGCATGTCCCGGTCTTTATATAATTGTTGGGATATATTGTACGGGTAGCAGATATTCACTTAAGGTAGCTTTTTTACTTATGGCGTATGCACTGGAACTAATGCAATTAACCAAAACTTACCGGGGTGGTGTAAAGGCATTACGGGGAATTGATTTACAGGTTGATGTCGGTGACTTTTATGCATTGCTTGGCCCCAATGGTGCTGGTAAATCAACCGTAATCGGAATAGTGAGTTCTCTGGTCAACAAGACTGCAGGTCAGGTGCGGGTGCTGGGTTATGATATTGACAAAGACATGGTGAGTGCTAAACGGCAGCTCGGATTAGTTCCTCAGGAGTTCAATTTTAACCCATTCGAAAAAGTATTGCAGATTGTTGTCAATCAGGCCGGATATTATGGTGTGGTACGTAGAGAAGCGCATATCAGGGCAGAAAAATATCTCGGGCAGCTCGATCTTTGGGAAAAACGTCATGAGCAGGCCATGCACCTGTCTGGAGGAATGAAGCGTCGCTTAATGATAGCCCGGGCGTTAATGCACCAGCCAAAGCTATTGATTCTTGATGAACCCACAGCGGGCGTAGATATTGAATTACGTCGATCCATGTGGCGTTTTCTTAAGGAACTGAATGCAGAGGGTATGACGATTATTCTGACAACACACTATCTGGAAGAAGCTGAAATGTTGTGTCGTAACATCGGCATCATTCAGCAGGGTACGCTGGTTGAAAATACCACCATGAAACAGCTGTTGAGTAAACTTGAATCTGAGACATTTATTTTTGATGTAGCGACTAAAGGCCAGGTACCCGTACTGAACGGCTATACATATCGTTTAATCGATATCTGCACGCTGGAAGTAGACGTAAAAAACGAACAGGGATTGAATAGTCTCTTCAGTCAATTAAATTCGCAAAATATTCAGGTACATAGCATGCGTAATAAAGCGAATCGACTGGAAGAATTATTTGTTGCTCTGGTTAATGGTAAGCAGGGTGAAAAGTGATGATGCGTTTGTATTGGGTGGCCTTAAAAAGTATCTGGATGAAAGAAATTACCCGCTTTGGACGTATCTGGATACAGACACTGGTACCGCCGGTTATTACCATGTCGTTATATTTTATTATTTTTGGCCAATTGATTGGTTCGCGTATTGGCGATATGGGCGAGGTGGCCTATATGCAATTTATCGTCCCTGGGGTTATCATGATGTCAGTGATTACCAATTCTTATGCTAATGTTGCCGCGTCTTTTTTTGGTGCCAAATTTCAGCGCAATATTGAAGAGCTCCTGGTGGCTCCTGTACCTGCTCATATAGTGATAGCTGGTTATGTCGGTGGAGGGGTTGCCCGAGGAGTCTGTGTAGGCTTTCTTGTGACGCTGGTTTCACTGTTCTTTGTGCCATTACAGGTACATACCTGGTGGGTGGTGCTGTTAACGCTATTATTAACGGCGATTTTGTTTTCGCTGGGGGGATTATTAAATGCTGTTTTCGCCAAAACTTTCGATGATATTGGTATCGTCCCGACTTTTATTTTAACACCGTTAACTTACCTTGGTGGTGTGTTTTATTCACTGACACTATTGCCACCATTCTGGCAGGCTGTTTCCAGGCTAAACCCCATTGTTTATATGATAAGTGGTTTTCGTTATGGCTTTCTGGGTATCGCCGATGTTTCTCTGATGATGACTGTTGGTGTGTTGATGGTCTTTATCTGTCTGGCGTATTGCTTATCCTGGTATTTCATTGAATACGGGCGCGGATTGCGTAGTTAGGATGAATTAGCCTGATATTTTCTGATATTTTTCAACTATACCAGGGCGCTATATTTAGACATGCTAATAAAACGCGCAAAGCGACCAGAACAAAAGCATAAAATTTATCTGCTGCTACATGGTGCGTGGCATGCAAGCTGGTGCTGGGAAGCTATTACCCCTTTGCTTACACAGTATGGACACAGCGTGATTGTTCCTGATTTGCCTGGCCACGGTCATGATAAAACCCCCTTTGAGGATATTACCTTAAGCACTTATGTAGACAGCATAACGGCCATCGTTAAATCCTGCATACAGCCCGTCACACTGGTTGGTCATAGTATGGCGGGTACGATTATTTCTCAGGTTGCTGAGAATATTCCTGAAAAAATTGAACAGCTGATTTATGTTGCGGCTTTTATCCCCGCTAATCACGAATCGCTTTCCCAGGAAGCGAAAAAATCCAGATTCCCCGGTGTTTCAACAGAAATGCGCATAGATGAAGATAGTAATGCCATTACCTTGCAGAAAAGCCAGCGTATCAGGGAGTTGTTTTTTAATACCTGCAGCCAGGAATTGGCTGATAAGGCGTACTCGCTTTTACAGAAAGAGCCGCTGCGCCCGTTTATTGAGCCGATACATATTTCACAGGAAAGATTTGCCAGAATTAAGAAACTATACGTTGTCTGTTTACAGGATAAGGCGCTGATGCCCGAAGATCAGCGAAGAATGTATGAAAGGGTGGGGTGTCGTGTTGTTACTCTGGTAAATGCTGATCATTCTCCTTTCTATTCAGCGCCGTTAGCACTTGCACAGGCGATATCAGGAAAAACAAGCCAGTAGCTTGTGTCGCTGAATACTGGCAGCCTGCCAGGATGTCTGCTCCAGCCTGATAAGCTGCAGTATTTTTTCGCGAGGAATCACTGGCAACTCAGCATCATACAGGAGCCTTTATCAGCACCCAGGGAAAATATCGGGGTCTCTCGAGAGCAATCAACCCACGCTGTACAGTATCCGGCAGCTCTTTTCTTTGATCTGCGTTTAACGTTGCATGCGTGGTCGCACCTGAGACAGTGTTCGTTATACTTCTTGCTTTATTGCTTCAGGTGTTAAATCCATTATTTCCTGCTGTTTAAGAAAAGGCAGAATTAGGATTTTGCTGGTAACAATAACACAGCAATGACCATGGCCGAAAATACGCTGATTTACAAATAATTAATTACTCACACAGGCTATGTGCTGCTGTTTTTGTGATTGCACTGTGCAGAATCAATCAGCCAGCTTATTGAGCTGTGTCACAATAAACTGTTTCTTACCAGCGAGTGACTGAAATGAAGGTGTTTGTGGGTATTGTTGCAACAGAGGGAAAATCACTGACTGGCCTATAATTGCTCTCTGGCTACCGTCAGCAGGTCGTAGTCCCCAGATATTTTGATAGACGATGGGAGTGGACTGACCATTCACCTCTGCGTTGCCTATATAAAGCATTATATGCCCACCGATATAAATCAGGCTCATGAAAGGGTCGGCCTGTGTTTTCAGGTAATTCAGTCTGGCAGCTGGCGTTAATTGGCTCAGATCAGTCTGTTTGCCTGTCCTGGACTGGTCGGCTGAATGTCTGGGTAAGAAAATACCAAATGGCATTATCAGATTGCGTAACTCAGCTGAACAATCGTTATTAGCATACATATTTCCCCACCCGTAGGTTTTACCGTTCATTACCTTGATTAAGTGGGAAAAATTTTTCGGGGTTGCAGGAAGCGGCATGAGTTGTACGTCGTCAGCAGACATGCTGGCATAACGAATCGTGGCATAACCCTCATCATTACCTACAGGAATAAGCACAGACAGGGTGTTATTCTGTTGTTTTTGTATCGGCAGTAGTGTGCCGATTCGTGCCATGAAACGAAAATGGCCATGGTTATCACTGACTGAAACGGGTTCATTAATCAGGGCGCCCAGCTGTATCATGGCGGCAGTTCTCCACTGATTAACAAAATCATTATTGACTCTGGCAATATGTTCACTGTTAACCCAGCCTGTCACTGAGGGAGACAGAACCAGTTTCCACGCTTTATCCCGGCTTGTTCCCAGAATATACACGGGTGTTGCCGGCAGGAGTGCAGAATGCTGCAGATTATCGAAAGGATAACCTTCACCGGCAAGCTGGAAATCACTAAATGCAGGGGTTGTAGCAGGTAAGTGTCTGACTGGTGCTTCAGTGATGATAATGGCACGTTGTTTCTGGTCGTAATGCTGGGGAATTAAAAACTGTTCAATATGTGTGTTATCAGCCAGCTGTTGCTTCCATGCGGCTGTGCGTGGTCTGAAATTTTCGCCATACACGGCACTGCTTGTAGCAGTAAAGGTTTCAATGAATTTTTTTTCAAGGCTGGCAAGGCTCTTTTGTCCGCCTGCTGCCAGATAGCGCTCGATAAATTGACGATTCCATGGAGATTCATCCTCAGAGGCTGTACCAAAATAACGTGCCAGTAACAGTGAAAAGTGCGTCTGTTGTATGCTGTTTTTCAATAAAGGGCGGTTATAGCCTGCTGTATCAGAGGATATCCATGCATCGACATCCTGATTGTATGTATCCAGTGGGAAAATAAATTTTGTATCATCTATGCGATTCAGCTGACTGTTGGGAGACTTGGTGCAGCCAGTAATGAATAATGGAATTAAAAAAAACAGGAAAGAAAAAAATCTTAATTGTACTGCTGGCAGACTGAATATCATCGTATTTTGTATTTTCATAATATGTTTATCCTTCCGTGGATTCAGTCCATTTATAGTCGATCAGGCCAGATCTCGCTTGATTATATTTCGCCCTGAACTTCAAATTCGTCATATACCAGGCGTGCTTTACCATCAGGCTGAATTTTCCAGTGTTCCCTGTGTACTGCACCAAAGGCTTTGTTCATTGTCCATTTCGCTGTCAGGATATAGCCATCAATGCCTTCCGCTTCCCATGTTACATCCTGGTAAGTCACCTCAGCATAACGCTGATTAATGATATTTTGCCAGAATGCCCGAATTTGTTCGCGACCAGTATAGGTGTCCGGCTCAAAAGGTTTTGCTACCATGATAGCATCTGGCGCGTAATGGTCTGCGCAACCCGCAGCGTTTCCCTGGTTAAAGGCCTGTTGCCATCCTGAAATACCTTCCTGGCATGCTGTTAGAATGTGTTGAGTCATCTCTTTTTTCCCTCGGGTTTGACGTAATCAGAAAGGTGTCGATTATAGTGCTCTGTTGTACTAATAAGCAATGCCGGGCCTTGCTACATTTTGGGTAAGGTGGGTTTATGGCAGAGGGTTTTTATCATTTTTATTTTTTGCTTATCAGAGACTAACCGGACTTAATTACCTGCATCTGTTGTCCAGAGAGACATGCCATTTTTACTGACCTGTTTGAGTCGTTCTGTCAATAGTTCTCTGTCAGGAAAAATAAAATGCGGCGCAATTTCTGCGAGTGGCCACAGCATAAATTCACGTTCCTTGAGCCCGTAGTGGGGAATGGTAAGTCGTTCAGTACAAATTACTTCGTTACCATATAACATAATGTCTAAATCCAGAGTGCGTGGTGCAAAGCGTTGATGCTTGTTTCTGACTCTTCCCTGTTGATGCTCAATAGCCTGAAGCTGGTCCAGTAATTGTTCAGGAGAAAGCAGCGTATCCAGGGCAGCGACTGCATTAAGATAATCATCCTGATCCTGTGATCCTAATGGCCTGGTGCGATAAAAGGATGAGCAGGTGACGAGGTGTGTATCATGAAGACACCTGAGTGCCTGTAGCGCGTTGCTGATTTGTGCCAGTGGCTCTGCAAGATTGCTGCCCAGAGCAATATAGACCCTGATCATGATTTGTGTTTACCATTACGTACCCGCCGGTTTGATAACTGTGTGTCCAGGTTACGCATTAAGGATTTTTGTTGTGCTGGCGTGGCTTTTTGAAATTCCGTCCACCAGTGTGTCAGCTGTGTTAATTCAGCGTTATCTTCAGCTTCTGCTCTCAGGGCGAGAAGATCATAACCTGCACGAAATTTCGGATGTTCCATTAATTTGTAAGCACGCTGCCCCTGCCGGCGTGGCAGACGTAGTTGTAATGCCCAGATGTCTCTTATCGTTGATGTGATACGTTTAGGAATGGCTAATGAACGGCATTGTTCATCGAGTATTTCATTGGTGGCCAGTAAAAAAGCATCATAATAAATGTGATTGGTTTTCTGCATGAGTTGCTGCGCATGTTCAGTTAATGGATACCACAGCATGGCAGCAAATAAAAACGCCGGGTTTACTCTCATGTCATTTTGTAGTCGATAATCGGTGTTTTGTAACACCTTGTGCAACATGCGTTCCGTACAGGACTGTTTATTCTCTGTGAAATGACGTGCAATAATTGGGAACAGGGGCTGAAACAGCTGATATTCACATAGCTTTGTGTAAGTTATGTAACCATATCCGGCCTGCAGGAGCTTCAACGATTCTTCAAATAGCCTGGCAGGAGGTATGGCATACAATAAAGAAGCCAGCTGTGGTATGGGCTGTGCCGTTTCAGGACTGATGGTCATATTCAGCTTGGCAGCAAAACGTACTGCACGTAACATGCGTACGGGATCTTCACGATAGCGTACTTCAGGGGAACCAATGAGCCTGATAATCCCCTGCCTGAGGTCGGATAAGCCGCCAACGTAATCGCGCAGGGTTGCATCAGAAATGCTGTAATAAAGGCTGTTAACAGTGAAGTCACGGCGTTGTGCATCTTCTTCTATAGAGCCAAAGATATTGTCGCGTAATAGCATACCGTTTTGGGTCTGCTGGGAAGAGTTTTTATCGCCTTGCTCTGTCGATTCTGGCACATGATGGCCACGAAAGGTGGCAACTTCAATAGTTTCTGGCCCAAACATGACATGTGCAAGGCGGAACCGCCGACCAATGAGTCGGCAATTACGGAATAGTTTGTATACCTGTTCCGGTGTGGCGTTGGTCGTGATATCAAAGTCTTTAGGTTTTTTACCTAATAGCATGTCGCGCACACTGCCACCGACCAGGTAAGCTTCATAACCGGATTTATGCAGACGAGAAAGCACTTTTAATGCATTGCTGCTGATATCCGTACGCGTAATATTGTGCTGATCGCATGGAATAACGGTTATGGCATTTGTTTGGGCTGGTGAGGTGGCATTCCTTTTAAGAGCGGTGTCCGCACTGGAAATGATGCCTTTTTTACCGGCTACTTTATCATCACTTATATTTTTACTATTTTTTATCAGTATGTTACGACATAATTTTGCTACTCGTGTGAAAATGGTACACCTCGATAATGATGAATAAAAGATTGAAACACCAACAAGACAATAGCCTATAATAACTTACCCGATTCCTTTTGAGAATGCTGTTGTATCCTGCTTATTTCATCGCCTCCTCAGGTAATTTATCCATCTGATATTCTTCTGAAATTGTGCATTATTCATGTCAATATCATGGGATTTTTGCTGGTGATTGCGTGGCTTTTTTACCAGATACACCAGAGTGTCGTTATCGCAATGTTATTTGAACATGTTTAAGAAAAACAGACGGGTTGTCTGTTACCCCGCAATCTGTTTTTCACGAATTTCAGCCAGGGTCTTACAATCAATACATAAATCCGCAGTAGGACGTGCTTCCAGGCGGCGAATACCAATCTCCACACCACAGGATTCACAAAAACCAAAATCTTCATCGTCAACTTTTTTTAACGTCTTTTCGATTTTTTTTATCAGCTTGCGCTCACGGTCTCGGTTACGCAATTCCAGACTGAATTCTTCTTCCTGAGCTGCACGGTCAACAGGATCAGGGAAATTGGCGGCCTCATCCTGCATATGAGAGACGGTGCGATTCACTTCATCCAGCAGCTGATTACGCCAGGCGTTAAGGATTCTCCTGAAGTGATTCAACTGGTCCTGGTTCATGTACTCTTCACCTGGTTTTACCTGATAAGGTTCCACATCAGCGGTGGCCAGAATGCTCAGCGATGAAGTTTGACGTTTTTGCCCTTCTTTCATGATACTTCTCCTGATACGTTAGGCATGATATAAATTAAAAAGCGCCGAAGAAATAGGAAACGGCTATAAATAGCAGATGGTAACAAGACTGGCAATCCTTCCTGTCTTTTTTGGTATGATATGAAAGCATATCTGGCAACCTTTTATTTAACAACTTTGAGGTTGAATCCTGCCTGAAGTCGCGTTAATAGGGCAATAACGGCAAACGAGCCTTCAATTGCATACCCTCGGATGACAGAGAAGCACCATAGCAAATTATTTCAACTCCTGATGCCTGCGCCTGTTTCATAAGTCGTGCGTAGTCAGGATCAATGTGCCGTGCGGGAGCAACCTGTCTGATGCCTGAATGCAGCACAGCAAAGAAAAGTACCGCTCTGTTTCCCTGGTCAGCCACCGCTGTTAATTCCCGTAAGTGTTTCTGGCCACGCAGAGTCACAGTATCAGGAAAATACCCGCATTGTTGCTGTAATAAGGTCACTGACTTGACTTCAATATAGCAATTAACTTTATTATCAGCTTGTAATAGCAAATCAATACGGCTGTTTTCGTGGCCGTATTTGACTTCTGGTTTTAATCCAGTATAGCCGGATAATTCAATAATATGATTTTGTTCAATGGCTTCTTTGACGAGCGTATTAGCGCGCAGTGTATTAACACAAATCCACTCTCCCGTCTGGGTTTGTGTGAGCTCCCAACTGTGGGTATATTTACGTGCAGGATTGTCTGATGTGGAATACCAGACAATGCTGTTGGTGGGCGCGCAGCCGGTCATGGCTCCGGTATTGGCACAGTGTAGTGTCAGTAGGGTGCCGCAAGGTGTGGTGACATCCGCCAGAAAGCGCTTGTAGCGTCGTAGCAATCTGGCAGGTTGTAACGGTCTGGAAAAGAACATTTTCTTCACCTGTTGATTGGATGATACTTACTATCAGCTACCATGCAGTCTTCTCCGGCAAGGATTGCTAACATATGGCCGGAATCAGAGCTTAGCAGGGCATCAATGATGTGATATTTTTTGCCAATAAGAAACCAACCCGTGAGCAACGGATACGTCAAAGGCGCACTGGCGATGATGAGTATCAGAAACTCGGACTGCATGATAATACTATGACGAAGGCGATGATTTGATGGCATCTGACAGGCTCTCTGCTAATAAGAAAAAAAAACGCCATTGGACAGGTTTATTAATTAAATTATTTTTAATCACCGTGCTGTTACTGGCTATTTACGGTGTCTGGCTGGATACACAGATACGTCAGCGCATTGATGGTAAGGTGTGGCAATTGCCCGCAGCAGTATACAGCCGGATGCTTAATCTGGAACCGGGCATGCCTTACAGTAAAAAAGAGATGATTTATTTGCTGGAAGGTATGCAGTATCGCCTGGTAAACCGCATTATGCGGCCAGGTGAATTTAAGGTAAGCAACGATAGTATTGAAATATTACGACGGCCTTTTGATTTTCCTGATGGAAAAGAAGATAGCATTCATGCCCGTCTGTTATTTGATAATGATCGTCTGATACAGATTGAAAATGCAGATAACCAGCGCAGTTTTGGTTTTTTTCGCCTGGATCCTAAATTGATTACCATGCTGCAATCCTCTGAGGGTAAACAGCGTCTGTTTGTTCCGCGTACTGGTTTTCCTGAACTGTTAGTGGATACGCTGCTGGCTGCTGAAGATCGTCATTTTTATCAACATGAGGGGATTAGTTTATATGCCATTGCTCGGGCAGCACTGGCTAATATGATGGCGGGACGGACCGTACAGGGAGGTAGCACGCTGACTCAGCAGTTAGTAAAAAATCTATTTTTGACTAACAAACGTTCTTTATGGCGTAAGATCAATGAAGCTTATATGGCCTTACTGGTTGACTTTCGCTATGACAAGGATCGTATTCTCGAATTGTATCTGAATGAAGTTTACCTTGGACAAAGTGGCGATGATCAAATCCACGGTTTTCCACTGGCCAGCCTTTATTATTTTGGCCGCCCGGTTGATGAATTGAGTCTTGATCAACAGGCGCTACTGGTTGGTATGGTCAAGGGAGCATCATTGTACAATCCCTGGCGGAATCCGCAACTGGCGCTGGAGCGGCGTAATCTGGTGTTAAAAATACTGGAAAACCAGGCAGTGATTGATGCAGAGCTGTACAGTATGTTGAGTGAACGGCCACTGGGTGTACAGCCTAAAGGTGGAGTTATTTCACCACAACCGGCTTTTATACAGATGGTACGCCAGGAATTACAGCAAAAGCTGGGTGATAAGGTGTATGATTTATCTGGTGCAAAAATTTTCACCACACTTGATCCTGTCTCTCAGGATGCTGCAGAAAAAGCGATTAGCGCAGGTATTCCTGCACTGAAAGTGGCTCGTAAGCTCGATGATCTGGAAGCTGCCATGATAGTGGTTGACAGGTTTACCGGAGAAATTCGTAGCATGGTAGGCGGTGCGCAACCACAATTTGCTGGTTTTAATCGCGCAATGCAGGCACGTCGACCCATTGGATCTCTTGCCAAACCAGCAACTTATCTGAGTGCACTCAGTCAGCCAGATAAATATCGCCTGAATAACTGGTTGCTGGATGAGCCTTTATCATTGAAACAACCCGGAGGCTCTTTATGGGAACCGCAAAATTATGATAGGCGGTTTCGTGGCCAGGTGATGCTGGTGGATGCACTCGCCTACTCTCTTAACATACCTACCATTAATTTAGGTCTGGCTGTTGGACTGGATAATATCAATGTGACCTTACAGCGTTTAGGTATTCCAGAATCAGCGCTTGATTCTGTCCCTGCCATGCTGCTGGGCTCGACCAGCCTGACGCCGGTGGAAGTGGCGCAGGAGTACCAGACGATTGCCAGTGGCGGTAATCGGGCGCCTCTTTCAGCACTGCGCTCGGTCGTTACTGAAGATGGCAGTGTGCTGTATCAGAGTTTTCCGCAGGCGGAAAATACCGTATCTCCCGAGGCAGCTTATCTGACGTTATACAGTATGCAACAGGGAGTAATACGTGGAACTTCACGCTCTCTGGCAGGCAAGTATGCGAACTATCATCTGGCAGCCAAGACGGGTACAACTAATGATTTACGTGACAGCTGGTTTGCTGGCATTGATGGTAAAGAAGTCGCTATTATTTGGGTAGGTCGTGATAATTACGGGCCGGCCGGCTTGAGTGGTGCTACGGGTGCATTGCCACTGTATCGGCGTTATCTGGAAAACCAGACACCTTTACCATTATTACTGTCACCACCGCAAGGAATTAATTTAATGAATATTGATGCTACCGGTAATTTTATCTGTAACGAGTCTGGCAGCTGGCGTGCCATTCCGGTCTGGACCGACCATCCTGAAACCTTGTGTCATACCACTCAGGCGGCAGTGCAACAGCCGCTATCCGACAGCGAAAAGACGGTGGAACAAGGAGAAGACGATGTTGCCGACTGGATTAAGGATATGTTTGGTCAATAACTGACCTGTGTGTTGCGGCATTGACTATCTTGCCGTCATCAGAGCAGGGCACATAAAATAGTCTGATACCAGTTAAGGAGCAGCAAATAAAATGACTCATCCTGTTTTAGACAATACGTCAGCGATAGCAAAAAAACCGAGTGCCACAAATAAATTAAGAGTTTTTAGTGGAGCACAACCCTCTGGCGCGTTGACTATTGGTAATTATATGGGGGCATTACGTCAATGGATTAATTTGCAGGATACTTATGACTGTATCTATTGTATCGTGGATTTACATGCTATCACGGTGCGTCAGGATGCAGAAAGATTAAGAACAAAAACTCTGGATACGCTGGCATTGTACCTTGCCTGTGGGCTTGATCCACAAAAAAGTACGCTTTTTGTTCAATCTCAGGTCCCAGAGCATAGTCAGCTAAATTGGGTACTTAGCTGTTATACCTATTTTGGCGAACTTAGCCGCATGACACAGTTTAAAGACAAGGCGATACGTTATGCAGAAAACATTAATGCGGGGTTATTTAGTTATCCGGTGTTGATGGCAGCAGATATCCTGCTGTATCAAACGCATCAGGTGCCTGTGGGCGATGATCAGAGACAGCACCTGGAATTATCCCGTGATATTGCGCAACGTTTCAACGAATTATACGGTAATGTATTCATTGTCCCTGAGGCATTTATTCCGGCATCTGGCGCGCGCATCATGTCTCTGCAGGACCCAGGTAAAAAAATGTCAAAATCAGACGAAAACAGCAATAATTTCATAGAATTATTGGAAGATCCTCAGTCAATAGTCAAAAAAATAAAACGTGCAGTGACTGACTCGGATGAGCCTGCTGTGGTGCGTTATGATACGCTAAATAAACCTGGTGTTTCTAATCTGCTGAATATTCTGTCGGGGATAACGGGTAGATCGGTGGCTGCGCTGGAAATAGAATTTTCAGGACAGCAATATGGTCATTTGAAAGCTGCCGTGGCGGATGCGCTTTGTGAAATGCTGGCAGGTTTTCAAGAGCGTTATCACTCCCTGCGTGGTAATGAAGTGCGCTTAAACGAAGTGATGCAGGAAGGAGCAGCAAAAGCGAGAAAATACGCAGGAGAAACACTAAAGAAAGTCTATGATGCAGTAGGTTTTGTCGGCAGCTGTTGATATAACATAACTGATTACTCTTGTAATGCGGTGTGACAGATTCAATCTTCATCCTGTATTTTTTAGCAAATGATAATTGGCGGATTTTTCCTAGCGCGTGCTGTAATCAGGAGCCTTGCAAACATTAGCCTGTGTATTCTTTTGGGCCAGTTGCAAGGCCAGGCTGCTGTTTATCAGGATGATGCTTTCCTGGTGAGGTTGTATTTATAATTTGTGAGCTTGATTGGATATGTTGTTACTGATTGATAACTATGACTCATTTACATGGAATCTCTATCAATATTTTTGTGAGTTAGGCGCTGATGTACTCGTAAGACGTAATGATACCCTGCAATTATCCGATATCGAAGAACTGGCTCCTTCACATCTGGTGATATCTCCAGGACCCTGTACGCCGAATGAAGCAGGTATTTCACTGGCTGCTATTCAGTTTTTCTCAGGCAAACTGCCTATTCTGGGCGTTTGTCTGGGGCATCAGGCGCTGGGACAGGTGTTTGGTGGGCAGATAGTCAGGGCACGTGAGGTCATGCATGGAAAAACTTCTGTCATTTTCCATAATCAACAAGGTGTTTTTCGTGCATTAAAACCATCGCTCACAGTAACACGATACCATTCACTGGTTATTAAACCTGAATCTCTGGCGGACTGCCTGGAAATTACCGCATGGACGGAACGTAATGGAGTGATGGATGAAATCATGGGGATTCGTCATCTGACTTTGCCACTGGAGGGCGTACAATTTCATCCGGAGAGCATACTGAGCGAACAGGGGCATGAATTGCTGAATAATTTTCTTAATAATTAGCAACGATCTATTTTGTAACAGAGAATATATTTCTGTTATTGGCAATATTTTTCAAGCTGCTGCCTGAGGGTGAGTATGACGGAGTGCCAGTCTGCGGGAGCAGGCTGTCTGAAAAGGGTGGCAGAGGGATACCAGGGACTGTCGCTTCTGTCGAGCATCCAGCGGTAATCGGGGACATAAGGGAGCAGTATCCACAGTTTTCTGCCCATGGCGCCGGCGAGGTGTGCAACGGAAGTGTCAACGGAGATGATGAGGTCCATGGCAGCAGTGAGTGCCGCGGTGTCGGAGAAATCGCCGAGCTGGTGCTGATGGTTATGAATGCGGCCGCAGTGAGCCATGAAGGCAGCATCTTCTGTGCGGACTTCCTTCTGCAGGCTGTGAAATTCACAGGGCAGTGCCAGCAGGGGCTCAAGCTGCTGCAGGGGGATACTGCGGTTATGGTCATTTTTATGACTGGCAGAGCCGGACCAGACGAGGCCGACTCTGAGAGCAGTGGATTTTGCGAGATGCTGCAGCCAGGCTGTCTGCTTCTGTGAATCAGGGAACAGGTAGGTGCGTGCCGGAATGGTCTCTATGGAGGTACCAAAAGCCAGAGGCAGGCTCATGACGGGGCAGTGATAATCAGCCTCTGGGAGTTGCTGTCCTGAGGGAATCAGCCGGAACTGTCCGGGCAGGGTGGCAATGAGGGACATGAGAGCAGGAGGTACCTCAAGAATGACCGAAGCGCCGGCCTCTGCCGCCATGGGCGCATAGCGGATGAACTGGAGGTAGTCACCGAGGCCCTGCTCGGGATGAATGAGCAGTGTCCTGCCGGCAAGTGACTGCTGCCCGAGCCACAGGGTGCCGGGCCATGCAGTTTTATCGATGGTTATGAAATCCACTGTTTTCCAGCGCCATTCATAGAGCTGCCAGCCCTCGGTGTAGTCACCGCCCATGATTTTTGCCAGTGATTTGTTAAACAGGGCCTCTGCGTAATCAGGGCGCAGGCTGATGGCGCGATCATAACTTTCTGCGGCTTCCTGCAGGCGATTTAGCTCATTAAAAGCAATACCACGGTTATACCAGGCATCGGGGAGATCAGGATACAGAGAAAGGGCTTGATCGTAGTTTATCAGTGCTTCCTGTGGACGTTTTAAATCTCGCAGAATATTACCGCGATTGTACCATGCTGCAGCCAGTTTCGGGTTTAGAGTCAGCGCCTGATTATAGCTGGTCAGGCCTTCCTGAAAGCGTTTTAACTCGCGCAGAGTCATGCCACAGCTGGACCAGGCTTCTGCATAATCAGGCTGCAGTCTTATAGCGCGGTCATAGCAGTCGAGTGCGTCTTCATGGCGCTGGAGGTTGTGCAGCGCATTGC
>CAZROT010000006.1:0-14804 GCA_964601895.1 uncultured Yersinia sp. | reverse complement strand
CCGGGCTTCATCGAAGTGACCGGCCTGGTGCAGGGCCAGAGCCTGCTGAATCATGTCATTCTGCTCTAAAGTGAGACTAATGGTGGTGTTTTGCATGGTCAGCAGGGAGTGTCGGGTATTGTAGAATTGCCATGATACCCGTCATTGTAGTCAGACAATTATTAAAAGTACTTTTGCCAAAGACTCAGAGGGAAGAACTATGTCTTTATCTGCTTATAATGCTGCTCACGCCTGTTTTAAAAAAATATGTTTTTTGAAAAGACAAGGCAATGTTGGTAGTTATCATCGTGAGCGTCATTACGAAGCAATATACAGCATACTTCGTCAGGGTATTACCTGCTTTTTATGGGTGTTTAACGAGTACCATAAACAACGATGGTTTTACCATGAGCTGAAATGAGATTTTGATCTTCCAGCATCTTCAAAATGCGTCCTACAGTTTCCCGAGAACAGCCCACAATCTGGCCGATTTCCTGACGTGTTATTTTAATTTGCATGCCGTCCGGATGGGTCATGGCATCAGGTTGTTTTGCCAGATTAAGTAACGTTTGAGCGATACGACCGGTTACATCAAGAAAAGCGAGATTACCCACTTTCTCAGAAGTAATTTGTAAACGATTGGCCATTTGTGAAGACAGACGCATTAAAATATCCGGATTAACCTGAATCAGCTGACGAAATTTTTTATACGCAATTTCAGCGACTTCACAGGCAGATTTTGCTTTGACCCATGCGCTGCGAGCTTGATCTTCCTGGAATAAGCCCAGTTCACCGATGAAGTCTCCCTGATTTAAATAAGAGAGTATCATTTCTTTACCTTCTTCATCTTTAATCAGCACCACAACAGAGCCTTTTACGATGTAGTAAAGTGTTTCGGCTCTTTCACCCTGATGAATGAGCGTACTTTTAGATGGGTATTTGTGGATATGGCAGTGAGACAGGAACCATTCGAGAGTAGGGTCTGTTTGTGGTTTGCCAGGCACCATTCGTTATTATCCTCTGTTGTGGTGGCTATGTTTTAACAGGAATTCACGTTTCCTGATTGATATATTTATTAATATGCTGTTTTAGCGTATTACGTTTATTAAAAAATATGCTGCAAGGTATAACACAGTGATGGAATTTGTATAAGACATTTTGAGGGAAATGATCACTAAATTCTAATTGATTTTGTAAAAAATGAATGTATTTTGTTTATTGTTTGTAGCAAAAGATTGAATCGATGTTGCATGACATTGATTTCAGAGGAATACCCGCCGTTAAGATGCCTGTATTTTTTTAGAAAAATTTCATCAAGGTTCCGGGTGGCTAAATTTTAACATGTTGTATTATAATGAAAATATACCATTAACCTTGTTTCATGTTATCTTTTTTCCGTCCAGTAATTGTTGTACCAGAGGCGTCATGATTAACTCCATTGCCAGCCCCATTTTACCACCCGGGACTACTAACATATTTATGTTAGATATAAACGATCCTTGTAACATTGAAAGGAGATAAGGGAAGTTCGTCTGTACCAGGTTTTGAAAGTGTATCACCACGAAGCTTTCATCTAATGAAGGGATAGCCTTAGCAGCAAATGGATTTGAAGTATCGACAGTCGGTACTCGCTGAAAGTTAATATGTGTGCGTGAGAACTGCGGGGTAATGTAGTTGATGTAATCATCCATCGAGTGTACTACTGAATCCATTACTGCCTCGCGCGAGTGACCCCTTTCATTGGTATCACGTATCAGTTTTTGAATCCATTCCAGATTAACGATAGGAACAACACCAACCAGTAAATCTACATGGCTGGCAACATTATGATGCTTTGTGACCACGCCACCATGTAATCCTTCATAAAATAAGACATCTGTTGATTCCGGTAATGCCTGCCAGGGAGTGAAGGTACCCGGTTCCTGTTTATATGGCATTGCTTCATCATAAGTGTGCAGGTATTTACGTGAACGGCCGCGACCACATTCGCCATATTCAATAATACTGCTCTCCAGTAAACCGAAATCGTTGGCTTCCGGACCAAAATAGCTAATGTATCGTCCTTCTTCACGTGCCTTACGGACCGCTGAATCCATTTCCTGACGCGTGTAATAATGAAAACTATCACCTTCTAATTGTGCAGCGCGAATATTAAGTTGCTGAAAAATTTTATGAAAGGCTAGGCTGGTTGTGGTGGTTCCCGCACCACTTGAACCGGTGATTGCTATGATTGGATGTTTGATTGACATATTGATTCTGACTCCATGTGGTTATGTGCTCAGTATAACCAGCTTGTTTTAATGTACATTTTTATAATTGATCAATCAGAGTCAATTTAATTGCCAGAGTTGTTGTTAACATTTATCGGGTGAATCAGGTTTTCTGGCACTTTTTTGCCTGGCGCGCTGTATCTTTTCCTTGCATGCTGCGAAAACAAAGCAGTTACCGGGTAAATTACCGGATATTGTGTGCAATCATATCACTGCCACTACTACGATAGCAGATCACAGTCTGTGAATGCATCATTTATGCTTAATCTTTTTATTGATTTCCTTTATGGGTTTATACTTTTTCTGAGCGATGCATAATTATTTTTGTAGGCAGGAAAAAGTATACCAGCAGCGTATGGCGCGCCATAATTCACTGAACGTCGTTGCGCCGCGAAGAATAGCCTTGCCCAGATGTAGTTGTATGAAGGTATTTGCTAATTTTTTACGTGATGCACGTTTATTGATTTTCTTACGTATTAATCCTGACAGGTGTCCACTTTCGCGATTGGCCTGACGTAATAACGCCTTGCGTAATTGTGCATCCTGATTATGTCCTGTGGCAATATCCACTAATTCTTTAATAATAAAGAGGTAGCTTTCTGCTCGCCAGAAGATTGACTGTTCAGACAGTGAATGCATGATTGAGTGAGGGTTAACCCGGTAACCATAACAGGGTTGAAAACAGAAGCTGATACGTTCGGCAACGAGGGCGAGCCGGGTAGTCCATAAAATGTCTTCATGTGCTATACCACGGATGAAAGCCAGATTATTTTCTATAATCAGTTCACGGCGGATCAATTGCAGCCACGCATAATGAGGCCATTCATTTTGCGCAACGCTTCTGATAATCCATTGTTTACCCGTTATGATTTCATTCCATGGCTGACGCTTTAATAACGGCAGCATTGTTGCTTGTTGTGGGCGTGTGGCGAAATTAAATCCATTACCTATTAATACATCTACGCGTAATTCAGTAGCCAGATTGTGCCACAGGCGTAATGTGTCGGGTGCCAGCCAGTCATCACTGTCGGCAAAGGCTATCCATGTTCCTCGGGCCAGTTGTATGCCTGCATTTCTGGCTTCAGCAGGACCCCGGTTATCCTGATTGCAAATAATGACACGTTTGTCATGTTGTGCGATGTTTTCTAGCAGGGTAAGGCTGCCATCGGTCGAGCCATCGTTGACAGCAATAATTTCCATCATGACACCAGATTGATGGAGTAATGAGCTGAAAAGCTCTGCAAGATGCTCTTCATTATTGTAAACAGGTACAATAATACTCACCTGGATATCATTCATTGTGTGCTTTCCCCATAAAACATATACCGGGTATTATGAAATCAGTGAATTATGGAAAGTTTTTTTAGTAAAAGGTACGCGATTAACTGATTGTTTCCAGTTGTTCCTGTACGTTCAGCCAGTTCATTTCAATAACCTCCAGTTCAGCTTTTATGCGCATCTGTTGTTGTAAACAGTGGTCTAAATCCGGCCTGCGGGTAATAGAATAAAGCGCAGGTTCATTGAGCTGGATTTCAATAGCTGCCAGTTCTGCACTTAATTTTTCCAGCTCCTTTTCTAAGCTAAGAAGTTGCTTACGTAGCGACTGTGGGTTGTTACCTGATGCCAGTTGATGACGTTTTTTATCTTTTTTGTTGTGCCCCTGGTTGTCTGGCATTTTTTTTGCTGGCGTATTCGATGACGAATTTTGTAGAGAACGCAAATCGGTTAACCATTGCTGATAGTCATCGAGGCAACCCTCAAAAGGCTCTACCCGACTGTCGTGCACCAGATAAAAATCGTTTGTCACTGAACGTAATAAATGGCGATCATGGGAGACAACTATCAGTGCACCCGAAAAATTCATCAGCGCTTCTGTTAACGCCTGACGCATGTCTAAATCCAGGTGATTGGTGGGTTCATCAAGCAGTAACAAATTAGGACGCTGCCATACCAGCAATGCCAATACCAGTCGTGCTTTTTCACCACCAGAAAATGTAGTAACAGGGGAAAGTGCCTTGTCACCATGAAAGCCAAAGCCACCAAGGTAATCACGTAGTTGCTGCTCAGATTCACGGCCGGCTATGTGGCTGATGTGTTGTAATGGCGATTCATCAGGATGTAAAATATCCAGCTGATGTTGTGCAAAATAACCCAGTCTGACACCCTTAGCTAAATTGAATTCACCCTTTTGTGGTCTCAGGGTGTTCGCCAGCAATTTGATAAGCGTTGATTTTCCTGCGCCATTTTGCCCTAACAGACCGATACGTGATCCCGGTACGATATTCAGTTTAATGGAATGCAGAATGGTACAGTTACTGTAACCCACACTCACTTTTTCCATTTTTATCAATGGATTTGGTAAGTTTTCTGGTGTACGGAAACTAAAATGAAAAGGATTGTCAACATGTGCCGGTGCGATAAGCACCATGCGTTCAAGCATTTTGATACGACTTTGCGCCTGTTTTGCTTTGGTTGCCTGTGCGCGAAAACGATCAATATACTGCTGAAATTGTGCTACTTTTTCCTGCTGCTGGCGGTAGAGTGCTTGTTGCTGCGCCAGTGTAGCAGAACGCTGACGCTCAAAAGAAGAATAATTACCGCTGTATTCGTAGATTTTCTGGTGTTCAATGTACAAAATTTTATCAGTAATCGAATCCAGAAAATCTCTGTCATGTGAAACAATAATTAAGGTTCCTGGGTAATTTTTTAACCATTTCTCCAGCCAGATAATGGCATCCAGATCCAGATGGTTCGTTGGTTCATCAAGTAATAACAAATCAGATCGACAGATGAGCGCCTGTGCAAGGTTAAGGCGCATACGCCATCCACCGGAAAATGAACACACAGGTTGTGATAATTTTTCCTGTGAGAATCCCAGCCCATTCAGTAAGGTCGCGGCTCTTGAGTGGATGGTCCAAGCCTGAATAATATCCAGTCTGGTATGTATGTTGGCAATGGCCTGGACATCATTTTTTGCGACTGCGGTTTCCAGGTCAGCTTCCAGCGTTCTCAGCTCACGATCACCATCAATAACATAGTCTATCGCAGGAATTTCCAGAGCTGGTGTTTCCTGATTAACCCAGGCTAACGTCCAGGTATGCGGTAACATGCAAGAACCACTATCAGTACTGATTTCACCTTTTATCAGCGCCAGTAGGGTTGATTTACCGCAACCATTTTTGCCGACCAGACCTGCTTTTTGCCCTGCATTGACGGTTGCATTGGCATTATCAAGCAAAAAACGAGGACCACGTTGGATTTGAACGCCAGAAAAAACAATCATTACCTGTTGTGTCGCTTCTATAGAGTGAGATTGTGCTAACCTTCAGTATAACATTAAGCAGATTGGACAAAAATCCTGGCTGTGCGCATTTCGCAACAGGATAGCGGTAACTTCGCGCGCAGACTGTGCCTTTTAGAGGAGGAATAATGCTATCGCTGCCCAAGATTTTATTACTATATGCTCATCCGGAATCACAGAATTCAGTAGCCAATAAGGCGTTGTTAGAACAGGTACAACACCTTGAACACGTTACCATACACGATCTTTATGCCCACTATCCCGATTTTTTTATCGATATTCGCCGTGAACAGCAGTTGTTATGTGAACATCAACTTATCGTATTTCAGCATCCTTTGTATACTTACAGTTGCCCTGCTTTACTTAAGGAATGGTTTGATCGTGTTTTGGTGCGTGGATTTGCCAATGGTATTGGTGGCCATGCATTAAAAGGTAAATACTGGCGTTCGGTTATTACCGCTGGTGAAGCGGAAGGGGCTTATCGCACCAAAGGATACAAGGGATATTCTATGGAAGATATTCTGCGTCCGTTTGAGCTTACTGCAGCAATGTGCCATATGCACTGGATGGTACCGATGATTATCTATCGAGTACGTCGTCAACGGCCAGAGACGCTGGTAAATCATGCGATTGCATACAGTGAATGGCTACAGTCACCCTTAAAAGGAGAAACCTGATTGATAGATGGGGCAACAGTTTTTACTGCAATATTACTGTTTTTATTTTCAGCAGTTGTTGCAGTCCCTATTGCTCAGCGTTTCGGCATTGGCGCCGTGCTGGGGTATTTGATTGCCGGTATTGCCATTGGTCCATGGGGTTTTGGTTTTATCCATGATGTCGACGAGATTTTACACTTTTCTGAGCTGGGTGTTGTCTTTTTGATGTTCATCATTGGTCTTGAGCTTAATCCGGCAAAACTGTGGCAGTTAAGGCGTTCAATTTTGGGTGTTGGCACGGTACAGGTTTTCATGACTACCGCTGTCCTTGGTCTGTTACTTTATTTTAATCATTTTGCATGGCAGGCCGCAGTGATAGGTGGAATTGGTCTGGCGATGTCTTCCACTGCTATGGCATTGCAATTGATGCGTGAAAAAGGCATGAATCGTAATGAAGGTGGCCAGCTCGGTTTTTCTGTACTGTTATTTCAGGATATGGCTGTTATCCCGGCACTGGCATTAATTCCTGTTTTAACCGCAGGCGGAAGCAATGTGCACGACTGGACCAGTATTGGCCTGAAAGCACTAGCTTTTGCGGGCATGCTGATGGCGGGGCGTTATCTGCTGCGTCCGTTGTTTCGTTACATAGTGATATCGGGTATTAGTGAAATTTTTACCGCAACTGCACTGTTAGTGGTATTGGGTTTTGCTTTCTTCATGCATACATTAGGTTTTTCTATGGCACTTGGTACTTTCATTGCCGGTGTATTATTAGCTGAAAGTGAATTTCAGCATGAACTGGAAATTGCCATCGAGCCTTTTAAAGGACTATTACTGGGATTATTTTTTATTTCTGTTGGCATGGCACTCAATATGGGTGTGTTATTCACGCATCTGTTACCTGTCATTATTAGTGTAGTAACATTAGTTTTCGTTAAAGGGATAGTGTTGTATATTCTGGCGCGAATTGTTGGATTACATCGTTCGGTACGGCTGCAATTTGCCGCACTGTTAAGCCAGAGTGGTGAGTTCGCTTTTGTCCTGTTTTCAGCAGCGTTTACACAGAAGATACTGACAAACCAGCAACTGGCATTATTATTGGTTGTCGTGACGTTATCGATGATAACGACACCGCTATTGTTGAAAATCGTAGACCGTATTTTAGTTCAGCGTTACAACAATCCGGAAAATAATGATGAAGAGCCGTTTGTAGAAGATGATGATCCGCAAGTCATCATCGTTGGTTTCGGGCGTTTTGGGCAGGTGGTGGGTCGCCTGTTAATGGCAAATAAAATAAGTATTACGGTTCTGGAGCGTGATGTCAGTGCGGTAGGTGTTATGCGTCGTTATGGGTATAAGGTTTATTATGGCGATGCGACTAAACTGGAATTGTTACGTGCTGCAGGCACACAAAAGGCAAAGGCGATAGTGATAACCTGTAATGTTCCTGAAGATACTATGGCCGTAGTGCGTCTGTGCCAGCAATATTTTCCTGAAATTCGTATTCTGGCGCGTGCCCGTGGGCGTGTAGAGGCACATGAATTGCTGCAACACGGGATTCAAAATTTTACCCGCGAAACCTTTGCCAGTGCACTTGAATTAGGGCGTAAGACATTACTGGAATTGGGTATGCATCCCCATCAGGCATATCGTGCTCAGCAGCACTTCCGGCGCCTTGATATGCGTATGTTACGTGAATTAATGCCCCAGCATCAGGGTGAAATAGCGCAAATTTCCCGTGTGAAGGAAGCCCGCCGGGAGCTGGAGGATATCTTCCAAAGTGAAATGCTCCATGAGCAGCATCAATTAGAGCGTTGGGATGAATATGAATAATAATTCAATGTAATAATAAAATGATTGTCTATTTTCATCAGGTTGTGTTTCTTTCTTATCACGATAAAGCATAGTGATAATTTTTATTCAAGACAGGGAAATATCATGAGGGTAGTAAAAGATTTAGTTGTCAGCGTAGCTTATCAGATCTTCACTGAAGAGGGTGTTCTGGTTGATGAATATTCATTAGAAAAGCCATTGGATTATTTACATGGATATGGTTGTTTGATTACAGGGCTGGAAAATGCACTGGAAGGTTGTCAGGTAGGTGACCGCTTTGAGATTAACGTCAGCGCAAGCAATGGATATGGTAATTATGAAGAAAACCTGATTCAGCGCGTGCCAAAAGAAATATTTATGGATGCGGGAGTGCTGGAAACAGGCATGCGCTTTTTAGTAGAAACTGATTCCGGTCAGGTGCCCGTTACTGTCACTGGCATAGACAATGAACATGTTGTCATTGATGGTAACCATATGTTTGCGGGAAAAAATTTGCACTGCAATGCTGAAGTTGTTGCTATTCGTGAAGCGACAGCGGAAGAACTCAACGATGGCCGTACTGAAGACAGTGATGCTCTGGAGTACGACAGTGACAGTTGCCATCATGGTGGCTGCGGCTGCCATTAAGTCAGCACTGTTTAATGGATAATTAATAATGAGGAGGCGGCATTTCTTCAGATAATGTCGCCGTCATAAGCGGTTGAGCAGCGCGAAGCCGTTCAGCCAGTAAGCGTATTTGTTCATGTAATCGGGTTATTTCCATCTGCTGCTCAATTAATATGGCATTAAATTGTTCGATAGCGGCTTCCTGAAAAGCAAGGCGACTTTCCAGTGTGTTGATTCGTTCTTCAAAACAGGAAAATGTCATCGGTTTTTCCTCCCCCTGCATGCTGGTATTGCCCGTTATCGCGCTTATCAATCGAGCGATTTGTTATTGTACTGAATTTATCATGCAGAATTCACACAGTATAATTCACCTGAAACTGATTACAACAGGCATGCAATCTTGCTGGCAGCTTATCGTTTATACAAAAATACTCTTCTTCATGTAAGTAAGATGTGTTTGTTAAAAATTAACGTGTTGTTCTGCCAGTGATACTCGATACGCTAACTGTGCTTTGAGGAAAACAAAACCAAAACCACTATTGTAAAAAAGGCTGCAGTATCGTGAAATACGTGCATAGAAATGATTGTGTTGCATTTGTACAGGCGGTTATAGTACTGACTACCTGAAATGCCAGGGATATTGTTTTTAAATTGAAAATGATGCGCTTGCGGAGAAATGAATGAAATTAATTTTTAAAACTACATTACTGGCAGTAATTATGAGCATGCAGTCTAATAACGTCTTAGCTGCAGAAACGCAAAAATCTACTGATGCTGGCACTGCTACTGTTATTAACAGTAAATTTCAAAATGATGATCAAGAATCTGCTTATGCATTGGGTGCTTCCATTAGTCGGTATATGGAAAATTCGCTTAAAGAGCAGGAAAAGTTGGGTATTAAACTGGATAAAAATCAGCTGATTGCAGGCCTTCAGGATACTTTCGCTAACAAAAGTATTCTCAGTGAAGATGACGTAGAAAAAGTCTTAAAACGCCTTGAAGGCCGTATCAAAGCAGCAGCTCAGGCTAAAATGCAAGAAGAAGCCCAGAAAAATAATAGTGCGGGTGAGAAGTATCGCAATGAATTTGCTAAGGAAGCCAATGTAAAAAGCACGCCAAGCGGCCTGTTATATAAAATTGAGAAAACAGGCGCGGGTCGGGCACCTAAAGAGAGTGATACTGTTGTTGTTCATTATAAAGGAACATTAACTGATGGTACTGAGTTTGATAATTCTTATTCTCGTGGAGAGCCGGTAACTTTCCGCTTGAATGGCGTTATTCCTGGCTGGCAGGAAGGATTAAAATATCTTAAGAAAGGCGGAAAAATGACCCTGGTGATTCCACCTGATCTTGCTTACGGTAAAACAGGGATGCCGGGAATTCCTCCTGAATCAACGTTAGTGTTTAATGTTGAATTATTGGATATCAAAGCATCTGAAAAAGCAGACAAAAAGGCAGAAAAGCCAGCAACATCTCATACTAAAAAGTCAGTCAATTAATACAATTAACTATCATGTTCATGATAAGCATTAATGTCTTAAGACATTAATGCTTATATTAATCGTCTGGAATAAGCAGTTGATTATCAATTGAATTGTATGACCACTGATGATTGTAAGGTTATTAACCTCGATGACAATATCTGCTGTTAGCTTATTGAAATTTAATGAAGTTATTTATTCTGCTGGAGCAGCAATCCAAAAATGTTGCATTATTGCCTGTTGGTAACGGGTCCGGCTTATGGTACTCAACAAGCCAGCAGTGCCTTGCAGTTCGCTCAGGCATTGTTACATTCAGGACATCGTCTGGTTAGCGTTTTTTTCTATCGGGAAGGGGTACTAAACGCAAATCAGCTTACTGCGCCTGCGACGGATGAGTTTGATTTGGTGCGAGCATGGCAACAGTTAGCTTGTGCTAATGGCGTTGAATTGAATGTCTGTGTTGCGGCGGCCCTGCGCCGTGGTATTACCGCTAATGATAAACAGGAGACCTGCCATCCGAATTCTGTCGGCAATCTCCAGCACGGATTTTCTCTGCGTGGATTGGGTGCGCTAGCGGAGGCAATGCTCAGTTGTGATCGTGTCGTGCAATTTTAGATGTTGGTATATGAAACAGATTGCTTTTATGTTTACACAGAGCCCTCATGGTTCTGCGAGTGGTAGAGAAGGGTTGGATGCGCTGCTTACAATGTCTGCACTGACAGAAAATATCAGTGTGTTTTTTATCTCCGATGGTGTTTTTCAGCTACTTTTGCAGCAGCAACCAGAAAAAATTCTTGCCAGAGATTATATCGCTACCTTTCCCGTCCTGTCATTGTACGGTGTGGATAAATTTTACGTTTGTAAAAAATCATTAGAACAGCGTGGATTGAGCACAGTTAACAACTGGATATTGAACGTTAACATATTAACTCCTGATACATTTCGTAAACAACTGCTTGCCTGTGATGCGGTGCTGAGATTTTAATCCTGAGATAAAAGCGATGTTATATAATCTGAGCGTTTCGCCTTATGAATGTGATTTACCTGCTTTATTACGCCTTGTCACTCCTGATGATGCTATTTTACTATTGCAGGATGGAGTGACAGCGGCGGTGCAGGACAGTGAGTCCCTGGCTCTTTTATTAAAGAGCAACGCATTTTTATGTGCGCTTAAGGAAGATATTATTGCACGCGGTCTGATAGACAAAATCTCATCTGAAATCAAGGTGGTTGATTATAATTATTTTGTTAAATTGACGACGGAGCATCACCCATGTCTGACATGGTAATGCGGAATGTTTTGTATATTTCTTGACACCTTCGACACTCAGCCATAGAATTTTCCGTCCTTAATGTTTTGCCAGTAGTATGTACTGGATCAGTACACCTTTTATAAGAAAGCAAAAAACCAGGAGTTTTTATTAACCATGGCAACGATTAACCAGTTGGTTCGCAAGCCACGCAAAAAGAAGGTAACGAAAAGTAACGTTCCGGCGTTGGCAGCTTGCCCACAGAAACGTGGTGTCTGTACCCGTGTGTACACCACAACTCCTAAAAAACCTAACTCAGCGCTGCGTAAAGTTTGTCGTGTGCGTTTGACTAATGGTTTTGAAGTCACCTCTTACATTGGTGGTGAAGGCCATAATTTACAGGAACACTCGGTAATTTTAATCCGTGGTGGTCGTGTAAAAGATTTACCTGGTGTTCGTTATCACATTGTGCGTGGTGCACTTGACTGTTCTGGTGTTAAAGATCGTAAGCAGGGCCGTTCTAAATATGGTGTGAAAAAACCAAAAACCTAGCGGTTCTTCGTTTTAGTAAGGCCAAACATTGTCACTGTCACTGTTTGAATAAACTTAAATAAAGTTTTGGGTAATCCTGAATTAACAACGGAGTATTTGCATGCCACGTCGCCGTGTTGTAGGCCAGAGAAAGATTTTACCTGATCCTAAATTTGGATCTGATTTACTGGCTAAATTTATTAACATCCTGATGGTGGATGGTAAAAAATCTATTGCTGAAGCCATTGTATATAATGCATTGGAAACGCTGGCTCAGCGTTCTGGTAAAGAGTATCTGGCTGCTTTTGAAATTGCGTTAAATAATGTACGTCCGACTGTTGAAGTCAAGTCACGTCGTGTGGGTGGGTCCACTTACCAGGTGCCAGTAGAAGTCCGTCCTGTGCGTCGTAATGCGCTTGCAATGCGGTGGATAGTTGATGCTGCACGTAAACGCGGTGATAAATCTATGGCTTTACGTCTGGCTAATGAGCTAGCTGATGCAGTAGACAATAAAGGCTCTGCTGTTAAAAAGCGTGAAGACGTTCACCGTATGGCAGAAGCTAATAAGGCATTTGCTCATTATCGGTGGTAATTTTTCAACGCAGAGGTTAGGCAATCCGCAATGCGACAGGATGACAACATAGAGGAATCACATGGCTCGTAAAACACCCATTGAGCGTTACCGTAATATCGGTATCAGTGCTCACATTGACGCCGGTAAAACTACTACGACTGAGCGGATTTTGTTTTACACAGGTGTAAATCACAAAATTGGTGAAGTGCACGATGGTGCTGCGACTATGGACTGGATGGAGCAGGAGCAGGAGCGGGGTATCACCATTACCTCTGCAGCGACTACCTGCTTTTGGTCTGGAATGGCCAAGCAGTTCGAGCCACATCATATTAATATTATCGATACACCGGGGCACGTTGATTTCACCATTGAAGTCGAACGCTCCATGCGGGTTCTTGATGGCGCAGTGATGGTATATTGCGCAGTTGGTGGTGTACAGCCTCAGTCTGAAACTGTATGGCGCCAGGCGAACAAATACAAAGTGCCACGGATTGCATTTGTCAACAAAATGGACCGTATGGGAGCTAACTATCTGCGTGTTGTAGAGCAGCTTAAATCCCGTCTGGCTGGTAATCCAGTACCCATTCAGCTTGCGATAGGTGCGGAAGAAAAATTTACTGGTGTTGTTGATTTGATCAAGATGAAGGCCATTAAATGGAATGAATCTGATCAGGGCGTCACGTTTGAATATGAAGATATCCCTGCGGATATGCAGGCATTGGCTACTCAGTGGCGTGAAAATTTAGTTGAATCAGCAGCTGAAGCTTCAGAAGAATTGATGGATAAGTACCTGAGTGGTGAAGAACTCACTGAATCAGAAATTAAAAAGGCATTACGTCAGCGTGTACTGAAAAACGAAGTCATTCTGGTGACCTGTGGCTCTGCCTTTAAAAATAAAGGCGTACAGGCCATGCTGGATGCAGTCGTTGAATATCTACCAGCGCCTGGTGACGTTGAAGCTATTAATGGGGTGTTAAATGACGGCAAAGACACTCCTGCCGTGCGTCATTCGGATGATAAAGAGCCTTTTTCGGCACTGGCTTTTAAAATTGCTACCGATCCTTTTGTGGGTACTCTCACTTTCTTCCGTGTTTATTCGGGTGTTGTTAGTTCCGGCGATACCGTATTCAATTCTGTAAAAGATAAACGTGAACGTCTGGGCCGTATTGTGCAAATGCATGCCAATAAACGTGAAGAAATAAAAGAAGTACGTGCGGGTGATATTGCTGCTGCAATTGGCTTAAAAGATGTCACCACAGGTGATACGCTGTGTGATCTGGCTAACCCTATTATACTAGAACGCATGGAATTTCCTGAGCCTGTTATTTCTGTTGCTGTTGAGCCAAAAACCAAAGCTGATCAAGAAAAAATGGGTATCGCCTTGGGTCGTCTGGCGCAGGAAGATCCTTCGTTTCGCGTATGGACCGACGAAGAATCTGGCCAGACTATTATTGCTGGTATGGGCGAGTTGCACCTGGAAATCCTGGTTGATCGTATGCGCCGCGAATTTAACGTAGAGGCGAATGTAGGGAAACCGCAGGTCGCTTATCGTGAAACTATTCGTTCTACTGTTGAGCAGGAAGGAAAATTTGTACGCCAGTCTGGTGGTCGTGGGCAGTTTGGCCATGTCTGGTTACGTATTGAGCCCCTGGAATCCGGCGGTAAAGGCTATGAATTTCTTAATGAGATAGTGGGTGGTGTTGTTCCCAAAGAATACATTCCTGCTATTGATAAGGGTGTCCAGGAACAGTTGAAAAATGGTGTGCTTGCAGGATACCCTGTTGTTGATGTTCGGGTCGCGGTTTTTGATGGCTCTTATCACGAAGTAGACTCATCTGAAATGGCATTTAAGATAGCAAGCTCTATGGCTTTTAAAGAAGGCTTCATGAAAGCAAAACCCGTTTTGCTGGAGCCAATCATGAAAGTTGAAGTGGAAACACCAGAAGATTATATGGGTGATGTTATCGGAGATTTGAACCGTCGTCGTGGCATCATTGATGGTATGGAAGATATTTCCACCGGTAAAGCAGTACGCGCCCAGGTGCCGTTGTCTGAAATGTTTGGTTATGCTACTGATCTGCGTTCTCAAACTCAAGGTCGTGCTTCTTACTCTATGGAGTTTTTGAAATATAACGAAGCACCTAATAATATTGCTCAGGCTATCATTGAATCTCGTAAAACTCGATAGATTCCTGGGGTTAATTCAAATTCTGAACTTTCATACTGATTGAAAGTTCAGGGATATACATAAAGTAAGGAATATAGCCGTGTCTAAAGAAAAATTTGAACGAAAGAAACCGCATATAAACGTAGGAACGATAGG
>CAZROT010000005.1:0-255049 GCA_964601895.1 uncultured Yersinia sp. | reverse complement strand
GCTTTTCATTACTGACGACTGCCGCGCATTATAGGCACTTTAACGCTTTGCGCAATATAAATATAAAAAATTTTTTAATGAGTGACGCGTTCCTGAGTAGCAACGATATGGCCATCGCTTAGATCCAGTGTTACTGGAATACCAGGTATTAACTCACCAGACAATATTTTTTGCGCTAACGGATTTTCAATTTCCTGCTGAATGGCACGCTTCAATGGCCGTGCACCATAAACAGGATCATAACCCATCTCTGCAAGGAACTTCAGCGCTTCCTGAGTCAGGTTAACACTGTAGCCACTGTCTTCAAGGCGCTTGTATAAACGTGCCAGTTGAACTGTCGCAATAGAAGTAATATGTGCCTGGCCCAGAGGATGAAAAACAACTATTTCATCTATACGGTTAATAAATTCCGGACGAAAACTCTTACTGACAATATTCATGACCGTATTTTTCATCTCAGTATAATTCAATTGACCAAAGCGCTCCTGAATGATGTCTGAACCCAGATTAGATGTCATGATGACTACCGTATTGCGAAAACTAACCGTTTTTCCCTGTCCATCAGTAAGTCGTCCGTCATCAAGTACCTGCAGAAGAATATTGAAAACGTCAGGATGCGCTTTTTCAATTTCATCCAATAAAATAACGGCATAAGGGCGACGGCGTATTGCCTCGGTCAAATAGCCCCCTTCTTCGTGACCAACATAGCCAGGTGGCGCACCGATTAAACGCGATACGGTATGTTTTTCCATAAATTCTGACATATCAATACGTACCATGGCATCATCACTGTTAAACAGAAATTGCGCCAGCGCCTTGCATAATTCAGTTTTACCCACGCCAGTAGGGCCAAGAAACAAAAATGATCCAACAGGACGATTAGGGTCGGAGAGGCCAGCGCGGCTACGCCGAATCGCATTAGATACAGCGTCCACGGCTTCATTCTGGCCAATGACTCTGTTATGCAATTCCTGCTCCATACGCAATAATTTATCACGCTCACTTTCAAGCATTCGGGATACAGGAATACCGGTCCAGCGCGCAAGAACTTCAGCAATTTCTGCATCAGTGACTTTATTACGCAATAGCCTTACTGTTTTATGCTCTATTTGTGTAACAGCAGCTAATTGTTTTTCCAGCCCGGGAATTTTACCATACTGAAGCTCAGACATTTTTGCCAAATCACCAACGCGGCGTGCCTGTTCCAGAGATACTCTCGCCTGTTCAAGCTGCTCCTTGATATTTTGTGTCCCAGTTAATGACGCTTTTTCCGCTTTCCATTCTTCTTCGAGCTCAGAATATTCCGCTTCTTTTTGCGTTAATTCGTTATTCAGCATTTCCAGACGCTTTTTACTGGCATCATCCGATTCTTTTTTTAATGCCTGTTGTTCCAGTTTTAACTGAATGATACGGCGTTCAAGGCGATCCAGTGTTTCTGGCTTGGAATCCATTTGCATGCGCAAACTGGCACCGGCTTCATCGATAAGATCAATGGCTTTATCCGGTAACTGGCGATCGGTAATATAACGATGAGAAAGCGTTGCGGCTGCAACTATCGCTGGATCAGTAATCTGTACGTGATGATGTAATTCGTAACGTTCTTTAAGACCGCGTAAAATGGCAATAGTATCTTCCACACCGGGCTCGTCAACATAAACTTTCTGAAAACGGCGCTCCAGTGCTGCATCTTTCTCTATATACTTATGATATTCATCCAGTGTCGTGGCACCTACACAATGCAGCTCACCCCGTGCTAAAGCAGGTTTTAACATATTACCGGCATCCATAGCGCCATCGGTTTTTCCGGCCCCCACCATGGTATGTAACTCATCGATAAACAAAATAACATTGCCATCCTGCTTCGATAAATCATTTAATACGCCTTTTAAACGCTCTTCAAACTCTCCACGATATTTTGCTCCCGCCAGGAGTGCGCCCATATCCAGCGATAAAACACGTTTATTTTTCAGTCCTTCTGGTATTTCACCATTAACAATGCGTTGAGCAAGCCCTTCAACAATCGCTGTTTTACCGACACCAGGTTCACCGATTAATACCGGGTTATTTTTAGTGCGTCGTTGTAATACCTGAATGGTACGACGAATTTCTTCATCTCTGCCAATAACCGGATCCAGCTTCCCCTGTTCAGCTCGTTCAGTCAGGTCTACTGTGTATTTTTTTAACGCCTGGCGTTGATCTTCAGCACCCTGATTATCCACTCTGTCACCACCGCGAATTTGTTTAATAGCGTTATTAATTTTTTCAGTTGTGGCTCCTGCTTTTTTTAATAAGTCAGACAGTGAACCCGCACTTTCGAGAACAGCGATAACAAACAATTCAGAAGAAACAAATTTATCAGCGCGTTTTTGCGCCAGTTTGTCACAGAGATTCAGCATGCGTATTAATTCATGTGATGGCTGGACATCACCACCACTGCCTTCAACCTGCGGTAATCTCTCTAAAGCCTGATTAATATCGGTACGCAGACGTGTTACATCAATACCCACAGAAGCTAATAATGGGGTGACCGTTCCTGCTTCCTGATTGAGTAATGTACTCATTAAATGTAACGGCTCAATAAACTGATTATCGTGCCCGAGTGCCAGAGACTGAGCATCAGCAAGGGCAAGCTGAAATTTGCTGGTAAGACGATCCAGACGCATAATCTCTCCTGTAATTCTGTTCACAATGATTACAGAATTAAATGAGGACATTTGTGCAAATTTTCAATGCTACTCTGAAAAACCTGTTACACGTCGTATACCCAAAGTATTTCGAATTGCAGCAAGGCGGCAAGAACAGGCATCCCCATGAGCATAGATAAATTATGTGCCTGGTGTGAGTGTTCGCAGCCAACGCTGCTACAACTTGATAGTCAGGAATTTGAATTGCCGGTGAAGCACAGATGGCTGCCACACAGAATGCATTCGTACGGATCAACTCCCATAAACCTTTTTATCAGCGATGCATAACCGGGTTTCTCCGGCCTGTTTTTTCCTTCCATTTCCAGTGCTGCATATACCTGTGTCAGTAATCCTGCCCGCCTCCTGTTTGACAGAAAACTGTAATAACGCACCATCCTGAAATGGCGTGCCGGTATATGACTGATATAACGCCCGATAATCTCTTCCTGACTCAGCTCCTGATAGCGGTACTGCCGGGTGCAGTGGTCATAATAATAGCGAATCACTGTGCCACCACTGTAATGACTCAGCCGTGACGCGGACAGCGGCGGGCTATGTTCCCGAGTATTTACCACAAGCCTGTCAGGGTAATGGCCATAATGTGAGCATTATCTGGCAGCATTCTGTCTTTTCGATAGCTATAGTTTGATGATGGATAATGATAATACAGTAAGAGGCATTTAAAAATGTCTAGACATGTTAGTAGTAATTGTACATCCCCATTACCAGCAAACACGAATGCTGTCTTTGACATGCCAGCTTCGTCCCGCTGGAGCCAGCTACTTCTTGATGTACGAAATTTTTCCTCATTGCCTGAGCTTCTGAGAGGTGGCCAATCCGTTACATTCAAAACACACTATCAATGCTTTAAAATCAGCCTGAATGGCAATAATGTACAGATTGTAACTCAATCAGTACCCCGTACAGGTTTTTGGGGATGGTTGAAACATGTCACTTTCAATATCACACATTCCAGTATACTCGGGCCACGGCTGGGCCATATTTCACTGCAGGACAGGGAAAACACAATAAGACAGCAGGTAGAACAAATGCTGTGTGCAACCAGCCAGCCTGTAAGCGAAGAATCAGCTCATTTATTATCCAAAGCTTCCGGACAAGAATCCTTCCTCAGTCAGCAGGAGCGCAGCAAACTGTTCGATAAACGCAATTTCAGCCCGGAGGAAAAAGCAATAAGGCAGAAAATTTGCCAGCAGTTTGGTATTGCTGACAGTGAATGGCCCAGACAGTATGCACCCATTTCTAACGCAGATACTTGCGCAGGCACCGGCAGCATTGACGCAAACTCTATTTCGATACTTAAAGCCTATATGGATGAATACCATAGGGAAGCACGTGCTGCTAAAGAAGCGGCAGGAATATTTCCGGATGATGACAGTAATGCTGGAATACTAAAATGGATATTGGGAATCATAGCCCCGGAATGGGAAAATCTGTCTACAAACGGAGAGCATGGTTATGGTCATTCTTATGCCAATAATGCCATCCTGCGGGTGGTAGGGGCTGCAAACACTGACAAAGTAGAAAAAATCGATCTTAATGGTGTTCCTGCCTTGCGCATTAATGGCAAAAGCGTACTTTTGCAGCAGGCGACCCGGGGATGTATCGCCGCAGTGGCCAGTATGTTAATTGCTGATCAGGGTAGTGCGATTGATCCCTCTGCGTTACGCAAAACAAATCTGGGAGATGACAGTACCATATCAGCGCTTATTCAGGCAGCAGGACTTCAGGTAGTCATATCCCCTCTTTCAGATTCGAATAAAGAACAACGGATGCAGGAACTGAAGACAGCCATTAATAAAAATGGCCCTGCGATTGTTTCTGTGGATAGTGGTGTTGGTAGCCATGTTGTTATTATTGATGCTGTCAGCGATACCTTTGTGACTATCCGGGATCCTGCCCATGGCTGGATGGTGGAAATCAGGTATGCTGATTTTGTGCACAGTCTCTCTACTGATCCTCAGAGTAACATCCTGCAAATTCAGCAGCAGGGCTATGAGAACAGCAGGCTGAAAGCTCAGCAGCAGCATCAACAGCCACCCACCAGTGACAACAAACTACAGCCCTTTACTGGGCTCTCTTCCATGGTAAAAAACAGGCAGAAAACGGATGCCGCTGCAGATAAAGCTCTCAGAGATAAATGGCAGCAGCGGTCGCAGTTGAAAACAGACTGGGCTACCAGGACTATCAGTACCAGAAATAGCGGGGGCGTGGAGTTATTTAATCCTGGTGGTACTACTGCTGCCTGGCGGGGTATTACTGCCTGGTGCACTGGCGGGAAAATCGTGGTATCACAGCAGTCCATTGTGGAACAAGGAGGAATAACATTAAAGAGCCTGACTGGAAGCTACTTTTTATCCGGCGTGGCATCAATGCTCATGTTACTGGTTGATAAGGACAGGCATCACAACCTGAGCGACGACCTGACAGGCAGGATAGATGCTAACGATGGAACGCAGCTGGTATCTTACGTTAACTCCCGGATACAGAGTGAAAGGGCCAGGGCTAATAAAATAGTCGATTCAATAGAGCAAAAAATAATACCGAAAAAATATCCTGTAGCAATCTATAGCGCTTTTAGTTCAAAAAATGCGCACAAGAACATGAATGAGCTGAAAAATGCTGTCGCTACCCGTGGCCCGGCGATCGCGGTAGTGACAAATAATACTCGTAAAAATAGCTTTTTTGTTGTTATCGATGCCGTTAACGAGGGTCTGGTGACGGTCAGGGATCCCACACGCGACGCCATCGTGGAGATGACAGAAGCTGAATTGATGGCATAGATACAGTGGAAACAGGGTATCGTGCAGATAGCAATAGCCTGAGGCGGCGAATTTTCTGTGCCCATTATTCAATCCAAATCATGTCAGCCAGATTAAACTGGCCATGCGGCCGGTCACACCTTCACGCCGGTAAGAAAAAAATCGCTGACTGTCAGTTACCGTACAATAATGTCCACCATATATGCTGCTAATGCCTGCCATTTTCAGCCGCAATCTGGCTAGTAAATAGATATCAGCAAAATAGTTACTCCCTGCAGGAATAAACGCAGAAGAGTAAATGCTGTTCCTGTCAGTAAATATCCGCTTTACTTCTTCACCCACTTGAAAACACTGTACACTGATAGCCGGCCCCAACCAGGCAAGAATAGCAGAAGGTGGTGCGCTAAATTGAGCTATTACCTGCTCAAGAATGCCTGCAGATAATCCACGCCAGCCAGCATGAGCTGCAGCCACTTCATCTCCATATACAGAACAAAACAGTACAGGAAGACAATCTGCTGTCATGACAGCACAGACCTTTCCCGGGAAATGACTGTACACTGCGTCTGCCTGAATATCACTTTGCTGTATATCAGTAAGCCGTAACACATCTGTGCCATGAACCTGCCGAAGCCATACTGGCATTTCAGGCAGTCTGGCAGATTGCACTAACAGGCGACGATTTTCCGCTACCCTGACTGGCTCATCGCCAACATTATCGCTGAGATTTAATGAATCGTACGGCGGTAAACTTATACCCTGGCAACGCGTCGTACTACAGGCCCTGACACTTAACGGTGCTGGCCAGTCAGGAAATATAAACACCACTCACGGTTCCATCTGATTGTTAAGTATTTCACTATCTGCGGTTAGCATAGCTGGCAAATTTACCCTATCCTGGCAGAGCTCTGCCTGCCATTTCATTTGTATTCCACTGACTGGATGACATAAACGTAACATACTGGCATGCAACGCCATGTCAATAAAATTTCTATACTTAATCCAGATAGTGTCAACCAGACTACACTGGCCATATGGCCGGTAACGCCTTTTCTTTGGTAAGAAAAAAATCGTTTACTGTCACTACAGGAGTAGTACTGATGTGTTCAATTAGCAGTCAGGCAGAAAACCAGTGTGTTAGTAAAATAGTAATCGCGCATCGTGGAGCAAGTGGTTATTTACCCGAACATACGTTGCCTGGTAAAGCGATGGCATACGCACAGGGAGCTGACTATCTGGAACAGGATCTGGTCATGACCAGAGATGATGATTTAATTGTTTTGCACGATCATTTTTTAGATAGTGTGACGAATGTGGCTGAGCGATTTCTTGGGCGCCAGCGTGAGGATGGCTGTTATTATGCAATTGATTTTACCCTGGCCGAAATTCGTTCATTAAAATTTACTGAGAGATTTGAGGTTAAAGACGGCAAACATATGCAGACATACCCAGGGAGATATCCACTATGGAAGTCAGATTTTCGTATCCATACGTTTGAAGAAGAATTAGATTTTATTCATGGATTAAATTATTCAACAGGTAAAAATGTAGGTATTTATCCAGAAATTAAAGCACCCTGGCTGCATTATCAAGCGGGTAAGGATATCAGTCGCAAAGTGCTGGCAGTATTAAAGCAGTACGGTTATACCAAAAAGCAGGACAAAGTATACCTGCAATGCTTCGATCCAAACGAGCTGAAACGAATTAAAGCTGAACTTATGCCACAGATGGGCATAGATCTTAAGCTGGTGCAGCTGATTGCACAGACAGACTGGAATGAAACCTATGAGCATCAGTCAGATGGTTCCTGGCACAGTTATAGCTATGACTGGATGTTTAAATCCGGAGCTATGCAGCATATTACAGAGTACGCAGACGCAATTGGGCCAGCATATCATATGCTGTTTAGTCCGGAGTCGACGCCATCACATATCGTGTTAACTCAGATGGTTACAGATGCACATAAAGCGGGCTTACCTATGCACCCTTATACGCTGAGGGTAGATAAACTGCCGCCGTATGCAGAGAATATAAATCAGTTGCTCGATATAGTGTATCGGCAGGCAGGTGCAGAAGGCGCATTCAGCGACTTCCCTGACCTGGCAGTAAAGTATGTGCAATCAAACTTTGTGAAATAACTTTCTTCACATTGACTGTGGTCTGTCCAGAAATGACTGCAGACAAGTCTCTTCAGTCAGTATCAGCTGAAGCGACTTCATCTCCATAGACAAAGCAAAAAAGCAAAATAGTACAGGCACAATATATCCCCAAAGTATTTCGAATTGCAGCAAGACGGCAAGAACGCGACCCCATGAGCATAGACCCGCTATGTGCCTGGTGTGAGTATTCGCAGCCAACGCAGCTGAAACTTGAAAGACGAAAGATATAAACACCACTCAAGGCTCCATCTGATTGTTAAGTGCTTCACTATCTGCTTTGAGCGTGGCGAGCAAATGCACCATATCCTGTGGAAGCTCTGCCTGCCATTCCATTTGTATTCCACTGGCTGGATGATATAAACGCAGCATACTGGCATGCAACGCCTGGTGATTAAAATTACGTAATGCAGTTATCAATGACTCAGAAGCACTTTTTGGTAAAGTCAAACGCCCAGCATAAAGCGAATCACCCACCAGTGGATGGCGAATATGAGACATATGTACGCGAATCTGATGAGTACGGCCGGTTTCAAGGCGCAGACGCAAATGTGTATGAGCACGAAAACTCTGAATAACACGATAATGTGTAACAGCACTTTTTCCCATGGGATGAACAGCCATCTGAATACGTCGCGTGGGATGGCGTGCAATGGGCTCTGCCACTTTCCCTCCGGCTATCAGAATACCTGTAGCTATTGCGGTATATTCACGGACAATCTCACGAGCCTGCAATGCGGCGACTAACTTTGTCTGTGCAGGTACTGTTTTGGCAACTACCATGAGACCGGTAGTATCTTTATCCAGGCGATGCACGATACCCGCGCGCGGAACCTCTGCTATTGGCGGGTAATGACACAGTAATGCATTCAATAATGTGCCTTCAGGGTTACCCGCTCCGGGATGAACAACCAGACCACATGGCTTATTAATGACAAGAATATCACTATCCTCATAAACGATATTCAGATCGATATTTTCTGGCATCCAGCGAGCATTTTCCTCGAGTTGAGCATTAATACTCACATGCTCTCCACCCAATACTTTTTCTTTCGGCTTATTGCTTAATACGCCATTAATATAAACGCTGTTATTTAGAATCCATTTTTTTATCAATGTACGTGAATAATCAGGAAATAATTCAGCCAGTGCCTGATCCAGGCGCTGACCAAGCTGCGATTCAACTACCGTTGTATTAAGTTGTATCTGTTGTGTCATATGAAACTTCATTTTCAGTTAATATTGCGTCTTAGATAGCTAACGCTGTTCAAATTAAATAATATGCTATTGTAATAGCTTTCTGTGAAAGCTGAAGACAGGCAAAATAACATTCTTAAGAGAATAAAAACGTTCATGATGCGCATATCCTATCTGGTGCTAAGCACCACATTAAGTCTCATATTAATCGGTTGCTCGAGTAAAAATACGGTTCCAGATAATCCACCTGCTGAGCTTTACGCTACTGCTAAGAAAAAACTACAGGATGGCCATTTTAAAGATGCTATCAGACAACTGGAAGCGCTCGACAGCCGTTACCCATTCGGGCCTTATTCACAGCAGGTTCAGCTGGATCTCATTTATGCTTACTATAAATCTGCTGATCTGCTACTGGCCGAGGCTTCAATAGAAAGATTTATGCGTCTTAATTCAACACATCCTGACATTGATTATGTACTCTATATGCGAGGTTTAATTAATATGTCGCTGGATGATAATCTATTACATAGTTTTTTCGGTATTGATCGTTCAGACAGAGATCCCCAGCATGCCCGTAATGCTTTTCGCGATTTTCGCCAACTGGTCCAGAATTATCCCAACAGCCAGTACGTAGCTGACTCTAACAAGCGACTGATTTTTTTAAAGAATAAACTCGCTAACTATGAACTGGCTATTGCGCAATACTATACCAAGCGTGAAGCTTATGTTGCCGTTGTTAATCGTATAGAGCAAATGATAAAAAATTACCCTGATACCGAGGCAACCCGTGATGCGTTACCGTTGATGAAAAAAGCATACGAAGAATTAGGATTAAACACCCAGGTCAATAAAATTGATGCACTCATTGCTGCCAATCAAATATAGGCTCATTGTTATTAATTAAAATACTTAAATATTCAAGTAATAAGTGCTAGATTTTTAAAGGAATAATTTACCTGTTACTGCTATTGTTTTTTTATAAAAAATGCCTTCATTATATTTTTTTAACAAAAAACGCGCTATGATAAAATCAGTGTGGTTGAAGTTAATTGATGAGAGGTAACTTAACATGACAATCATTAACATTACCAGCAAACACATGGATATTACCCCAACAATACGCCAGCATATTGAAAACCGTTTGAATAAATTGTCTAAATGGCAGACACAATTAATCAATCCGCATGTTGTTTTATCCAAAGCACCAAACGGTTTTCTTACAGAAGCCACCGTTAATACTTCTAACGGTTATCTTGTAGCCAGTGCTAAACATGGTGACATGCATATTGCAATTAATGAATTATTTCTTAGACTTGCGCGAAAACTGAATAAAATTCAGCATAAAAATAAATCTCGGCGCACTGGTTCCAGTCTAAAAGAACTATCTTTAGCTGCTTCAGAACAGGAATAAAACTAATAGCTTGTTGCTTAAAAGTGCATATTTTTTCCTGTTGATTTCATTTCAAAATATATAAGACTATCAGTGTGATACTGACAGTCTTATAGTCAGCTTTAACAACATCAAGGCTGTTCGTGAAACATCGCATAAAAATTAATTGATACGCTATCTTATTAGATGAAAGATATATTTTTATTTGTAATAATTACAAACCTAACCAATAATATTCTTTTGTTAAAGGAAATAAATTATTCAGCAGCGTTATCTGTACGCTGTGGCGTTTTTTGTAAAAAAATTTATGGCAAAATAAATTTTAATTACCAGATGTTGTTAACAAGAAAAATCACAGTGATAGTTATTCTATAGCCATTGCAACTACAAAATCTATGAATAAAAAAACACCACTCAGGCACAGCAGTCAGTAATATTAGTTTATAAGTAATATGTAAAAAAAACTATATGCCATGATGAATGCAAGCAGAGGAAAGATAATATTATTTTTTAAAACTAAAAAAATAATTAATTTATAATCTGATAATTAAACGAAACAATTAATGATAAGCTTTATATCAGAATAAATTTAGTATTTCTATTACAGATATATCTGTATCAGAAGAATAAAAAGTATTTTTATATTAATATATAAGATATACAAACATCATAGCACTGTTTATCACCTGCCATCACTTGGCAAGTTATGTTAAGCGTACCCGTAAAACTTACCTTCTGCACTATCAGATTCAGGCGATGACAGTAAGCTGGTATCTAATCTTAATCCATATCTATTTATCGTTTTTATTACACTGCCAGGTAAGTTACGTTCAGTTAATAATGATCTGAATTTATGAATAAGTTGGTGATAATTATTATCAGAAATACCTTTATAGTTTTCATACCATACTACTTTTATAATATCCTGCTTGCGATTAATGTCATTAAGTAAACACATAATCAGTCTTTTTTGTTTTTCATTAACATTAATTGTCACTTTTCTGTCATGAAAATGAATTTTGTTCATACAACAATCAACAGAGATTGATGTACCATAGTGGACAACGCCTTCACCATTAATGTCTATGAATTTATTGTCGGTCACTACAGATACGGTATTAACATACATAAGGGTGACTCCCAAGAAGTAGTAAACAAAATGAGTACAAAAATCAACCACTACCATCAACGTATATGTTAATGATATGTAAATTAAGTAATAAAATCAAATAAAAAACAATCAAACTATATTATTTATGATATAAATCAGTATGAAAAGAATAAATAACTATAAAAACAATATGTTATAATTAAAATGTGAAAATTTAACAATCAGAAAAACAAAATTTTCATCAATTTTGTTAAATTTTTTTTACAAAAAATTACAAAAAATCAACCGTATAACCATAAAAATGGAAACTTTGCAAAATCAACTACACAGCCTTACACAGCGGATAATGAGATTTTAATGCGAGAAAGCTCATAAAGAGCAATGATGTGAAATGAAGCTCATAAAAGATTTGCCACAAACCCACGCAACTTACTCAAAACGCAAATAAGCATACTTTCTTTAAAAAGCTACTCATCAGTAAGCGGCAGGTACTTTTTACTTCTGCCCGCCCGAAATTGTGGACTAAAACGCCGATTCATAACGTTTGCCAGTAAATCAAGTGTAAGACAAAATATAAAATAGATTAATGCAACAAATGAAAAGACTTCTCCAGGATAAACCATGCTACGATTATTAACCTGAGTTGCCAAAAAAGTCAGTTCATTAACTCCAACAATATAAGCAAGAGAAGTATCTTTAATCAGTGAAATCCATTGATTAATAAACGACGGCACCATCATTCGTAATGCCTGAGGTAACACAATAAAAATTAACACCTGCCAATGACTCAATCCAAGAGATAATCCTGCATGCCATTGATTTACACCAATTGCCAGGATGCCTGCTTTTAACGAATAAGCAAGATATGCGCAGGAAATTAACGCCAGAGCACAAACAACCGTAGTAATTTCAGGAATATCGACATCAAAGACAATAGGTAATAGAAAATAAATCCAAAAAATCAACATAATAACTGGTATTGCTCGAAAAAAACCCAAAACCACAACCAGTACATATGCCCAAAAACCACGCAACATAGCCAGCATTACACCAAATATAACGCTCAAAATAATCGAAATGAAACCCGCTACCAGGCTAATTAACAGGGTCAGTGCAGCTCCACCTAATGGGCCATCAGGAAAAGTTCCCCATAACAAGTAACGCCAGTTATCAATAATAACAGCATAATCCATCTCTCAGCGCTCCCTAACCACAGAAAGCCGCTGACACCACAAACCCCAGATTTCCATCAATACAACAATAACAACATAGAGCACAGTTGATACACCAAAAGTTTGAAAAGTAAGCAAAGTTTCTGTTTCCACCTGCCGTGAAGCATAAGAAAGCTCCGCAACACCTATTGCCATCGCCAGAGACGAATTTTTAATAACATTCATGTATTGACCAAAAAGCGGTAGCATGGCAATTTTTCTGGCCTGCGGAAGAATGACATACCTCATTGATTGCCAATCGGTAAGCCCCAGGGCGTTCGCAGCAGATTTTTGTCCTCCGGAGACGCCATTGATCCCTGCACGTATCTCTTCAGTAATAAAAGCAGCAGAATAAAGAGTAAGTCCTAAAAAACCAGTGAGAAATTCAAAAGAGGGCCAGCTAAGACTAATACCTGATATTATAAACTTATCCAGTAAATTCATATTTTGAATAAAAAAAGATGAAAATAACTGCCCACCCGCAAAGTACCAAAAAAAAAGCTGGATAAGTAAAGGGGTATTACGAAATAATGTACTGTAACCAATAACCGACCATTGCAATATTCTTATCTGACTAGCTCTGCCTGCAGCCAGTAAAAAACCTAATAAGGTAGCAGTAACTATCGTACAGGCAGAAATCCATAATGTAACCAGAAAACCATCCCACAACCAACCCAGATATTTTGGAGCCAGTAACCAGTTATCCATTATATACTGAAAACTCATATGTATTTGTGTCCAAATAAAAATACTTGATAAGCATCATCAGGAAAAATAAACGACCCAATATCTAAAAAAGATATCAGGCTCAACGTTAATAAAAAATAGAATCAATTCGTTGAATGCTTTGTCAATGAACCAAACTTAAAATCATTTCGAGGTCGTGAAAAAGGAGTCTGTGGGCCAAACCAGCCATCATAAATCTCCTTTGCTTTACCGCTTTTTTCCAAATCCACCAGAATATCATTAATTTTTTTGGTTAAGCGTTTTTCATCTTTTGGTATACCAACCCCCTGATATTCTTCCATGATATTAAAAGATGATATTTCAAAATCACTTCGTTGCTCCTCAGTAATACTCCCCAACAAACCAATCAGCTTGGAATCATCCTGAGTAATAGCCTGCACGTTACCATTACGCAATGCACTAAATGCCAGCGGTGTATCGTCATAAGAAATAACTTTAGCCGTGGGATAATATTCACGTAATCTGATTTCCTGTACAGTGCCTTTATCTGCACCAATACGTAACTTACCAATATCTTCTGGCTTTTTTAATACACCTTTACGAGCAATAAATTCCGTTCTACTGGAAAAATACGGCACACTAAAATTGACTTCTCTGGCACGCTCATCCGTAATAGTGAAATTAGCAATGATTAAATCTACTTTTTTAGAGCGCAGCAAAGGAATGCGATTTGCAGGATTGGTAGGTCTCAACATAACCTCTACATTCAGGGCCTTACCTATCGCTTCAGCAATATCAATATCATAACCTACCAATTTTTTACTTTTAGGATCGATGTAACCAAAAGGAGGATTACTGTCAAAAACAGCAATACGTATTACACGCGCTTTCTCGATTTCAGCAAGTCTGTCCGGCTTCTCCGCATAAGCCACTCCTGATAAGGAAAAAAATGAAATTAGTAAAATTACTATTATACTAAAATATCTCATGAATAATTCCTGACTAATCAATGATATTAGATATATAAAACATGAGGTTACAATCAGATTATATAAAAATATCTTTACAAGAAAATAATCAAAAAATAGCAGATGACAAAGCAAAAAAGCTATTTTTTTCCTTCAGACAGAAATCTGATAAAACCAGCCTCTCCATGGCATCCAAAATCACAATTTTTAACAAAATAAAACACAAATTTACATACATATCTGACAACAATCACCTGCATTTTCTATCGAACATGTCTAACTAAATAGCGCAGTTAACACACCAGAAGCATCGCAGGAATCTTACCATTATATGAATAGTAAGTTGTCGCACAAAATTCCCATACTCCTGATACATTTTATTTATCCCTGCGATAGCTACCAATCGCTTCATTCGAATACCGGCAGGAAAATGCATCCGATACATCACGTAACATTTGTACCGTATTCCGTCGCAGAAACGCCAGATTTACTAACATTGATTGATATTGATAATCAAATTTTTCAGGTACAGTACGACATAGCTTCTCTCCAGCCTCATCAATACGTTCTAATTACGTAACAATTTTGATGATTACCAGGCGTAAACCACTGGCAGCTGGCGTTTAGCAATAGTCCTGACACTAGCTGAATCCATTACTATTTTCAGCATATTGACTTTTTTATTATCTTCAATAATCTGTTTCGCCATTCATTTTAGTTATGTATAGCAGTAATTGCATCTTTCAGCTGCTGCTTTATCAGGCCACTCATAGTGGATACCTGAGTAAAAATATACTGCAACCCTGCATGAACGACCCTAAAATATATTTAGTTAACGATAAATTATTTACCATACAATAGATCTGGTTATTAATCGTAATAATCTGTGAGGTAATCTTCAGTGATTCTTCTTTTCGGTTTAGTAAACACAGCATGAATACTACGAAATTCCACGCATTCACACCATATGCATAGAAACGCTATAGCCAGAACAACGGACAGCCTGCTGCATATTATGCGTGACAATCACAACGGTATAATCTGCTGCTAATTCATTAATTAATCTTCTATTTTATCAGTATAAACAGTATGTGGTGCGCAACATGGCTCATTCAGCAACGAAACTTCTGACCTGACAGCCCTGCGATGAGCAATACACAACCGTTGTTGCTGACCACCAGACAGACTATACCCACTCAGATGCAGTTTACCTTTACATTCATATATAACTCAGCTCGCGTCAAAATCCACCACACTCAGCTGTGCCTGAAACTAAAAGACAATCGCTCAAACAAACACACCCCAAATGTAATATTATTGTAAATTGGCATAGAAAAAGAGAGCAGTTTCTGGAACAGCATCTCGATCATAATTGAGTATGGTACACCTGCCTGAAAAACGTTACCTTCCGCCAGCCCCTCTGGATAAAATCGATATTTTCATTAAAAGCACGTTATAAAATTGACTTATTACGATCAGACAAAGCAATAAAAGCCGCAGCTTTATTGTTACTAAAACCCAATGCGATACCTTTTCAACTATGAAATTTACTATAATAAAAATTATGGCTACGTATCTGTATTTTTTATTCAAATTATCACATATAGTAATTATAAAATTGTTTTCATCACTCATTGTTATTCGCTAACAAACTTTCATTTTATTCTTAATAAGCAATATATTCTTAAATAAAAAACAGACCAGATTTTTAGTTATCCAAAACAACATGATGAGTAATATTCCTGACTATGAAAATTATCACCATTAAAAAATTCATGGCAAATTTAAATACTGTAACAGGTAAATTAGCAACCTGCTGGCTAACTCAATACTCCAAAAATGAGCAGAAAATTAAGCAAAAAAAGTAAAAGTTTACTGCTATTCGTGCAATAGTCAGCAATACCCAGTAAGATTTCCTGATAATGACACAATTAACCTAATGAAAATTTTTTCTGTTTTTATCTGACTGAAATATAATAATTTTTTGATAAAATATCAGATATCTATTTATCATATTTTATGTGGTAAGAATAATAATGGGCAGTTGTAACAATTTCAGCGTAGCCAGGTCAGCCAGGTCAGCCAGGTCAGCCAGGTCAGCCAGGTCAGCCAGGTCAGCCAGGTCAGCCAGGCTAGAAAATAGACGATATAGAAAGCTGATTCAATCAGAATATTTTCTGGTAACGGTATATCAGAGGTAAAAAATTAACGGCTTTCGCAATAACCTGTTTAATATCACCTCGCAATATTTTTTACTGAAAATTAATTTTCTTAGCTGTTTCTTGCTAAGAAAAATACCCTGGTTAAATAACGTAGCATTATTTTAAACATCAGTAATCACCCGCCATTAAATGATATTAATGTTACATTATATTTTCATTACTTATTTTTATCAGACTATTACCGTGTAAAAAACTTAAATGATGACTGAAACAGGTTAGCTAAAGCATTCAGGGAATTTATTTTGAAAAAATTATTAAAGCATCGCACAATCAGGCTACCCCTACCCAGTCAGGATAATGCGGAAACAGACATGTTTATGAAAATTTTCGCTATTCCGCATTTCAGACTTATCTCACGCTTTAATCTTATCAATTAAAAAGCGCAGATAATTTCAAAAGACACAACACGTATGATAATGAGAATCAACAGCTACTGGTAATGAAATTACCTGAAAATGCTTTACGCGATGCATAGGGTACTTTTTAACATCATTCGACAGTAACTGATTTCGCCAGATTCCGTGGCTGATCAATATCAGCTCCTTTCACTAAGCCAATATGATAAGACAACAGCTGCAACGGCACAGTATACACAATGGGTGCAATCACTTCTTCAACATGAGGTAACTGAATAACCCGCATTGCATCACTGTTAACAAAACCTGCATCCCTGTCAGCAAAAAGATATATCTGCCCGCCACGTGTCCGCACTTCTTCGATATTTGACTTAAGCTTTTCCAGCAATGCATTGCGGTACGCCACAACAATAACCGGCATATCAGCGTCAATTAATGCCAGGGGACCATGTTTCAACTCTCCTGCTGCATAAGCTTCCGCATGAATATAAGAAAGCTCTTTAACTTTAAGTGCACCTTCCATCGCAACAGGGTAAAAATGACGCCTGCCAAGAAACAATGCATGGCTTCTGTCAGCAAAATCTTCAGCCAGTGCTTTAATAGCATCGTCCAGTATCAACATCTGCTCAATGCAATTTGGCAATATTTTTAATGAATGAATAATGTGATGCTTAACATCAATATCCATTCCCTTAAGACAGCCAATATGCGCTACCAGCATTAACAATACCGCCAGTTGAGTAGTAAAGGCTTTAGTTGAAGCCACACCAATTTCAACACCTGCTTTAGTTATCAGGCTCATGTCAGATTCACGAACCAGTGACGACCCATCAACATTACATATACAAAGGGATGTCAGATAACCTGATTCTTTCGACAGACGCAATGCGGCCAGCGTATCAGCGGTTTCACCTGATTGCGAAAGCGTGATGATAAGGCTGTTGGGGCGAACTACCGATTTGCGATAACGAAATTCTGATGCTATTTCAACGTCACAAGATACACCGATAAATTCTTCGAACCAGTGACGGGCAATCATCCCCGTATGGTAAGAACTTCCACAGGCAACAATCTGTACATGCTCAACTTTAGTCAATAATTTGTCTGCATGGTTACCCAGTTCATCAAGATTAACTGAATTCAGGTGAAGACGACCTGCCAGAGTATTCTGTAAGGCAACAGGTTGTTCAAAAATTTCCTTTTGCATGTAATGACGGTATGAACCTTTATCACCCGCATCGTATTGTTCCTGAGACACAATCTCAGAGCGTTTTACCGGATTATCCTGCCTGTCAAAAACACTGACTCTGTCGCAGGTGATTTCTGCTATGTCGCCTTCTTCAAGAAAGATAAAACGGCGGGTAACCGGCAGTAATGCCAGTTGATCTGAGGCAATAAAATTTTCTAAAGTGCCACAACCAATCACCAGCGGACTACCTGAACGGGCAGCAACCAGCAGGTCAGGATTACGGCTACTCATTACCAAAATAGCAAAAGATCCGCGCAGTTCAGCAACAGTTCGTTTAACGGCTTGTGTAAAAGAATTTCCCTGTTTTTGCTTCCAGTGAATCAGATGAGCAATAGTTTCAGTATCAGTCTCAGAATTAAAACAGTAACCTAGTTGAGTTAATGACTTACGCAGTGATTCATGATTTTCAATAATACCGTTATGAACAACAGAAATATGTCCGGATACATGAGGATGTGCATTCACTTCTGAAGGTTCGCCATGAGTCGCCCAACGCGTATGAGCAATTCCCGTTCCTCCCTGCAGGGGATAATTTTTTGCTGCATCAGACAATGCCTGAACTTTACCTACCCGGCACAAACGGGTCATATTTTCTTTGTCATCGACTATCGCAAGACCAGCTGAATCATATCCGCGATATTCCAGACGGCGTAGTCCTTCAATTAAAATTTCAGCAACATTACGTTGTGCAACCGCACCTACAATTCCACACATTCGCTCTTATTCCCGCGTTAACAAACCTGTTTACTATTACTGAACCTGATTAAGGTAACTTGTTAAATAATATAAACAAAATATAATTCTACACTCAGTTTTATGAGTAATATATAAATCCTTAAACCTCAAAAATAAAGGCAGGCTTTTATCTTTATTTTTATTCTTTTTGAGCCAGTTAAATTAACAGCAACGCCATTAACCAAAAATTATTTCTTCACTGGACGCTGCCATCCTTTAATATGAACCTGCCTGGTACGACTGAGCACCAGTTCATTTTCAGCAATATCATCAGTCACTGTCGTACCTGCGCCAATAGTTGCGCCCCGGGCAACGCTGACAGGAGCAATCAATTGCGTGTCCGATCCTACAAACACATTATCATCAATAATGGTTTTAAATTTATTCGCACCATCATAGTTACAGGTAATGGTACCCGCGCCAATATTCACTCCGGCGCCAATCTCTGCATCCCCCAGATAGGTAAGATGCCCAGCTTTAGAGCCTTTGCCTAAACGCGTTTTTTTAATTTCAACAAAATTACCCACATGCGCACTCTCAGCCAGTTCGCTGCCAGGACGTAAACGGGCAAAAGGGCCAATGGTACAGGCTGCATCGAGCTTTGCATCTTCCAGTACGCTATAGGCGCTTATTTCACAATCATCGCCAATCACACAGTTTTTCACTATACAACCCGCAGCAATACGCACTCTGTTGCCCAAAATGACTTTCCCTTCGATAAGTACATTAGTGTCAATGACAACATCACGACCGTGCTTAAGCTCGCCACGAAGAGAAAAACGCGCAGGATCCAGCAGCATCACACCTGCCAGCAAAAGCTTTTCTGCCTGTTCATTTTGATAGATTCGTTCAATTGCCGCCAGTTGCAGGCAATTATTAACCCCCTGGATTTCACTCAATCGCCGTGGATGAACAGCAGCAATTTTTCGCCTGTCAGCGTACGCCAGTGCGATAATATCGGTAGCATAAAATTCACCCTGAGCATTACTGTTATTCAGCATGGATAACCAGCGTTTCAGATCTCTGCCGCCAGCAACCAGAATACCCGTATTGATTTCCCGAATTTTCTGCTGTTCCTGCGTGGCATCCTGATGTTCGATAATGCCTGATACCTCGCCTGCTGTACGCAAAATCCTCCCATATCCATCAGGACAATCCAGATGCGCTGTCAACAGGCTGATTCCTCCCTGCGGCTTAGTCGTTAACAGACACTGCAGGGTATCCAGTGAAATTAATGGAACATCGCCATAAAGCATCAGAATATCTTCGTCATCATTAAAATGATGAGCAGCCTGCTGCATCGCATGGCCTGTACCCAGCTGTCTGTCCTGCAACACCCAGTTTAATTCAGTGTCAGCCAGTGTTTTTTTCACTAAACTACCACCATGACCATACACTACATGAATTTTTCTGCTGTTCAGAGCCCTGACAGTATCAATAACATGTTGTATCATGGGCTTGCCCGCCAGAGGATGTAATACCTTCGGAAGGTCAGAATGCATGCGTGTTCCCTTGCCTGCTGCAAGAATCACTATACTCAGCGCACTATTACCCATACAAACCTTTCGCTCCAGACTGACAGACAAAAATTAAAAACAGTAAAAATACTACATATTATCCTGTAAATAAAAATTCATTTAGCCTTCTTTCAAGTACTGATAAGAGCCTGGATACAGGATAACGTGATACAGGTTAACAGAAATTAAGATGTCGCCTGAAATAGTATGCATAAATCAGGAGGCAGATGCAGTAAGTAAGCAGGGAAAATGAGGACAGTTTTATCTATACCCTTCGTCTTTCAAACTGCAGCTGTGTTGACTTCGAACACTCACCCAATCACATAGTATGTCTATGCTCATGGGATTCGTGTTCTTGCCGCCTTGCTGCAACTCGACATACTTTGGGTATGGGCTCCGTAGTAAATAATCACGTGGAGCACGCAGGTTAACTGAGATACGCTATGAGGCCTGAGACATAAAACCAGCATTGATTTTATTGAGTTATCCTGCGTTAACTCACTTTCTTTTGGTTAAAGCAATGACGCGCAGCTTGGCCATTGCTTTTGCCAGTTCAATCGAAAGCTGTGCATAGTCAACATCGCCATGGAAACTACTAATGTGCGCTTCAGCTCTATTTTTGGATTCCAGCGCTCTGGCTTCATCAAGATCAGCGCCACGAATGGCAGTATCAGCGAGCACAATGACACCATTGGGTTGCACTTCAAGTATACCTCCGGAGAGATAAATAAATTCTTCCTCACCAGATTCCTTAACTATACGTACCATGCCCGGCTTAATGGCCGTGAGCAGGGGAATGTGCCTTGGGTAAATTCCCAGCTCACCTTCACTACCTGTAACCTGAATTTTTTGCACAAGTCCGGAAAACAATCTGTTTTCTGCACTTACAACATCCAGGTGATAAGTCGTTGCAGCCATGCTTTTCTCCCATCAACTACATTACAGCTTTTTAGCTTTTTCCACGGCTTCTTCAATGGTACCGACCATATAGAATGCCTGCTCCGGTAAATGGTCATAGTCACCGTTTATGATACCTTTAAAACCACGAATGGTATCTTTCAGTGAAACAAATTTCCCCGGAGAACCGGTAAACACTTCAGCCACAAAGAAAGGCTGTGACAAAAAGCGCTGAATTTTACGTGCACGGAACACAACAAGCTTATCTTCTTCCGACAGTTCATCCATACCCAGAATAGCAATGATATCTTTCAGTTCCTGATAGCGCTGCAGAGTCGACTGCACACCTCTGGCCACCTCGTAATGCTCCTGGCCAACAATCAGCGGATCCAGCTGACGGCTGGTAGAATCAAGCGGATCGACTGCAGGATATATGCCTAAAGAAGCAATCTGACGGCTGAGTACCACAGTCGCATCCAGATGTGCAAAGGTGGTTGCGGGAGAAGGATCCGTCAGGTCATCTGCAGGTACATAAACAGCCTGCACAGAAGTAATTGAGCCTGTTCTGGTTGAGGTAATACGCTCCTGTAATGCCCCCATTTCTTCTGCCAGTGTGGGTTGATAACCTACCGCAGAAGGCATACGACCTAATAATGCAGAAACTTCCGTACCTGCAAGGGTATAACGATAAATATTATCAATAAACAGCAGAACATCACGCCCTTCATCGCGAAATTTTTCTGCCATGGTCAAGCCCGTTAAGGCAACACGCAAACGGTTACCGGGCGGCTCATTCATCTGACCGTAAACCAGAGAAACTTTATCCAGAACTTTAGAATCCATCATTTCATGATAGAAATCATTACCTTCACGAGTCCGTTCGCCCACACCGGCAAATACAGAATAACCAGAATGTTCAATCGCAATATTACGAATGAGCTCCATCATATTAACGGTCTTGCCTACACCTGCACCACCAAAAAGCCCTACTTTCCCGCCCTTGGCAAACGGGCAGATAAGATCCATGACCTTAATGCCTGTTTCCAGCAATTCCTGCGAGCTGGAAAGCTCTTCATAGCCGGGTGGTTCGCGGTGTATTGCCCAGCGCTCTTCTTCGCCGATATCCCCTTTCATATCGATAGGGTTACCAAGTACATTCATAATGCGACCAAGGGTCGCTTTACCCACAGGTACTTTTATTGGATGTCCGAGATTAACCACTTTCAATCCACGGCTCAATCCATCGGAAGATCCCATGGCAATACAACGGACAACGCCGCCACCAAGCTGTTGCTGAACTTCCAGTACCAGCCTGGATGATGAGGCTCCTTCCACTTCAAGTGCACTGTAGACTTTCGGTACCGCATCCTGCATAAATTCAACATCGACTACAGCACCAATGATCTGGATGACATTTCCAGTAACCATTTTAAATCCTCTGACTAATATTATACCCTTCGTCTTTCAGGCTGCAGCTGTGTTGGCTGCTAACACTCATCCAATCACATAGGGTCTATGCTCATGGGGATTCGCGTTCCTGGCCTTGCTGCAACTCGAACTACTTTGGCTATAGCTTCTGGTGTTAAACCGCGGAGGCTCCTCCAACAATTTCGGTAAGTTCCTGTGTAATACTGGCCTGGCGGGCTTTGTTATAAATCAGCTTCAACTCTTTGATAAGATCGCCACAGTTATCAGTTGCCGCTTTCATTGCTACCATTCGTGCCGCCTGTTCACAGGCCAGATTTTCAACAACGCTCTGATAAACCTGAGACTCTATATAGCGTTGCAGCAAAACATCGAGCAATACTTTGGGATCAGGTTCATAAAGATAATCCCAGGATTGTTTCAATTCCTTTGTTTCTGTGGCAATCAAAGGTAACGGTAACAACTGAACAATTTGAGGCTCTTGAGACATAGTGTTGATGAATTTATTGTGCACAACATACAACTTATCCAGACGGCCTTCATCATAAGCCTGTAACATTACCCTTACCGTTCCAATCAACTCGGACAGGGAAGGATTATCCCCCATGCCCGTAACGTGAGCGACAATATTGCCACCGGTAGAGTTGAAAAAAGAAGCGGCCTTAGAACCAATTAAAGCCAGATCACATTTGACGTTTTTTCCGGACCATTGTTTCAGTTCAAGCAACAGCTTTCTGAATAAATTCGTATTGAGGCCACCACACAATCCACGATCAGTTGAAATAACAAGAAATCCAACATTCCTGACATCACGCTCTTTCATCCAGGGATGTTTATATTCCAGATTACCTGAGGCCAGATGACCAATCACATTGCGTATCGTTTCTGCATAAGGGCGACTTGCTGCCATGCGTTCCTGGGATTTACGCATTTTAGAAGCAGCGACCATTTCCATCGCTTTAGTGATTTTTTGTGTATTCTGTACGCTCGCTATCTTGGAACGTATTTCTTTTGCGCCGGCCATTTCTGCTTTTCCTCATTATCAGAAGGTCTGCTTATTGCTTGATCAGGAAACAGCAGGTCAGTATTACCAGGTCTGAGTTGCCTTAAACGTATCAAGAATCTCTTTCAACTTAGATTCTATATCCTTATCATAACTACCCATCTGATTGATTTTTTCCAGCAATTCGCCATATTCACGGCAGGAAAAAGCAATTAATGCAATCTCAAAGCTAGCCACTTTCGCCAATTCGACGTCATCCAGATAACCATGCTCAGCAGCAAACAAAACCAGAGCCTGCTCTGCAATCGCCCATGGAGCATATTGTTTTTGTTTCAATAATTCAGTGACTTTCTGCCCATGACTGAGCTGCTTGCGCGTGGCATCATCAAGATCTGAAGCAAATTGAGAAAATGCGGCAAGTTCACTGTATTGCGCCAGCGCAGTACGAATACCACCTGATAATTTTTTCATGATTTTAGTTTGTGCCGCGCCACCTACGCGCGAAACAGAGATGCCAGGATTCACGGCAGGACGAATGCCTGCATTAAACAAACTGGATTCAAGAAAAATCTGACCATCAGTAATTGAAATCACATTGGTGGGAACAAATGCAGAAACATCGCCTGCCTGCGTTTCAATAATGGGTAACGCGGTTAACGAGCCTGTTTTACCTTTCACTTTACCTTTGGTAAAAGCTTCAACGTAATCAGCATTGACGCGCGCAGCCCTTTCCAGCAAACGTGAATGCAGATAAAAGACGTCGCCAGGAAAAGCTTCACGGCCCGGTGGACGCCGCAACAACAGGGATATCTGGCGGTATGCCACTGCCTGTTTAGACAAGTCATCATAGACGATAAGCGCATCTTCACCACGATCGCGGAAATATTCGCCCATGGCACAGCCGGAATAGGGAGCCAGATACTGTAATGCTGCAGACTCAGAAGCGGTTGCAACAACAACGATAGTATTTGCTAAAGCACCATGTTCTTCAAGCTTACGCACCACACTTGCGATGGTAGATGCTTTCTGGCCAATGGCCACGTAAATACATTTAACATTCGAATTGCGTTGATTAATAATGGTATCAATAGCAAGTGCTGTCTTACCGGTCTGTCTGTCACCGATAATGAGTTCGCGCTGGCCCCGGCCAACAGGAATCATGGCATCAACAGACTTATAGCCTGTCTGGACCGGCTGATCAACAGACTGGCGTTCGATAACACCCGGAGCAATGGCTTCAACAGCAGAAAAACCATCATTATCCACCGGCCCTTTACCGTCAATGGGTTCACCTAATGCGTTAACCACACGCCCCAGAAGACCCCGACCTACCGGCACTTCCAGAATACGGCCAGTACACTTAACTTTCATGCCTTCTGCCAGGGAAGCATAGGTTCCCATAACAACAGCACCTACGGAGTCGCGCTCGAGGTTCAATGCTATCGCATAGCGCTTATCGGGTAAGGCAATCATTTCACCCTGCATAACTTCTGCCAGACCCTGTATGCGAATAATGCCGTCACTTACACTGACAATAGTACCTTCATTGTGTACGTCGCTCACCACACTAAACTGAGCAATACGCTGCTTAATTAGTTCACTAATTTCTGTAGAATTCAGTTGCATATATTTCGATTTCCTCAGGACTGCAGGGTATCAGCCAACCGCTCAAGACGGCCACGAACGCTACCATCAATCACCATATTACCGGCACGAATAATCAGACCCGCTATAACAGATTTATCAATTTTGCAATTCAGTCTGACTTTTCGTGACAAACGTTTTTCCATCACGGTTGAAATTCTGGCGCGCTGCTCATCGTTTAGCTTTCCGGCAGAGAGCACTTCAACATCAATGGTGGATTCCTGTGAAGAACGCTGTTGAATAAACAGCTGAAATACGTAAGGCAACAGCTGAAGACGACCATTTTTCGCCATAATTTTGATGAAATTCTGTGCAGATTCATCCAGTGCATCATCACAAATTTCAATGAAAATTTGCGATAATTTTTCTGCTGCCAGCGCACCAGAAAGCAACTTTGCCACCTGTTTATTGCGGGTAACTTCGGCGGCAAATGCCAGCATAGACTGCCAGTTTTCAATAGCATTATGTTCAGCAGCAAATTCAAAAGCGGCTCTGGCATAGGGTCGAGCTATAGTAATAAATTCAGACATCAACCCCTCTTTTTTATAAATTAGTGACCAGCTTATTGACTATGTCACTGTTAATTTTTTCATCCACAGAGCGTTCAATTATTTTTTCAGCACCTGCTATCGCCAGCATGGCAACCTGCTTACGTAGCTCTTCATGAACGCGTTTACGCTCAGCATCAATCTCAGCCAGTGCCTGCGCCATAATTTTATTACGTTGCTGCTCTGCTTCAACTTTAGCTTCATCAAGAATCTGGGTTTTGCGTTTATTTGCCTGCTCAATAAGCCCCTGAGCCTGCACTTTGGCTTTATTCAGTTCATCAGCCGCACTGGTTTTCGCTATGTCGAGATCTTTTCTGGCACGCTCTGCAGAAGAAAGACTGTCAGCAATCTCTTTCTGGCGTTTTTCAATAGCCGCCATAATCGGGGGCCATACATATCTCATGCAGAACAGCACAAACAGAACAAAAGCGATAGCCTGGCCGAGTATTGTTGCATTAAGGTTCACAGCACAATACCTCTTTAATAAAAATTTATGGCTGGCGTAACTACGGACATACTGTTTTGTCCGTTATGCCACAGCAAACATAACATAAAGCCCAAGGCCAACTGTAATCATCGGAATGGCATCAAGTAATCCCATGGCGATAAAAAATTGCGTACGCAACAGCGGAGTTAAATCTGGCTGACGTGCTGCACTTTCCAGAAATTTCCCGCCCAACATACCAATACCTATTGCTGCACCAATTGCAGCCAGTCCCATCATTATTGCTGCAGCCATGTACAGCATATCCATATTTACCATGAACAGCCTCCAGTTACTTTTTTAGTTAATAGCTGAAAAAACAATATAAATTAATGTTTTTCAGACGCCATAGAGAGATAAACAATCGTCAGGACCATAAAAATAAAGGCCTGTAACGTAATAACCAGTATATGAAAAGCAGCCCATGGCAAGCTTAGCAACCACTGTGACCACCATGGCAGGAGCGCTGCAATCAGGATGAAAACCAGCTCTCCTGCATACATGTTACCAAACAACCGTAAACCCAATGATATCGGTTTAGACAACAAACCAACCAGTTCCAGTATCAGATTAACAGGAATAAATACCGGATGGTTGAATGGCTGCAGTGTCAGTTCTTTAATAAAACCTGATATCCCTTTCATCCTGATGTTGTAAAAAATAATCAACAGGAAAACCCCTAATGCCATAGACAGGGTAATACTGACATCCGCAGTAGGAACTACACGCAGGGCAGGCAAACCAAACACATGTTCACTGATATAAGGCAACAAATCAATGGGTAGTAAGTCCATGAAATTCATTAAAAAAACCCAGACGAACACGGTAAGAGCAAGGGGCGCAATCACATTACTTTTATGCGGATACATCTCACGCACATTACCATCAACAAAATCGATAATGAGCTCAACCACAGCCTGAAGTTTTCCCGGAACACCACTGGTTGCTTTTTTGGCTACTCTTCTAAAGAGAAGTAAAAAAAACAGTCCCAGCACCACAGAGAAAAACAGGGAATCAATATTCAGTGCCCAGAAAGTAGCAGGATTACCTGAATTTGGATCAATGAGTTCCAGGGTACGCAGGTCTATCTGAAGGTTATTCAAATGGTGACCTATATACTCCTTCGGAGAAGAAAAGTCCCCTGACGATGACATGATGCTTTCACCTTACTTTTGCTACTAAACAGGCTAATCTGTGATAAAACCTGCAATAATCTGGTGCGATAATTAACACGCAGGTGCTAAAAACACCATCCCGTACAGCACGCAGGACATCATTGTCAGAATGGCTTACTTTACTACTTAGCTATTTAAAAAGTAAGCCATATAAAAGCGGCAGATTATACGGACCGCTCAGATGAATTCAACAGTTAAGTAGTAAAAATGTGAAATTAGTTGATCTTAATCAGACATCAGACCTCTGACTAGTAAGAGCATGGCTACATGCCTTACTTAACCGCTGGTAACAGGCTCACTACGTCCAGCGACTATTTTATATAGCTTTAAGAATAATCAGATGGCGCTCGGCATTAAGTTCGGGAACCTGTAATTTAATAATATGCTCTGATTTTATCCATTCAGGCACAAGAGCAAGCTCTTCATCAGGTCTTGTTCCTTTCAGGGCATAAAAACGCCCATGGGGTTTTCCTGCTACATGCTGGCACAGCAACACCATGTTCTGCAGCGAGGTAAAAGCCCGGCTTATCACGCCATCAAAAAGTTCATGATAATCTTCAATCCGACTCTGTATTGGCTGAATATTATCCAGCTGGAGTTCATGTTTAACCTGCCTTAAAAAGCGCGTACGTTTTCCTGAGCTGTCAAGCAGTACAAAATCAGAGTCAGGCCTGATAATCGCCAGAGGAACCCCAGGAAGGCCGGGCCCGGTCCCCACATCAATAAAGCGTGTTCCCTGCAAGTGTTCATTGACCACAAGACTGTCCAGAATATGACGAATTAACATCTGCTCCGGCGAGCGAACAGAGGTTAAATTGTAAGTCTGATTCCATTTATGCAGTAACTGTACATAGTCCAGCAGCTGGTTTTTTTGCTGCCCGGTTAATTCAATTCCGGCAGCGCTAAGCAGGGATTCCAGACGTGTTAACACATAACTATCCTAAAAAACGGGTGAATAATATTCATACTGCGAATTGTCAGGCACTGCGGCTGAACAGGCCCTGCTTTTTTAACCAGATTAATAAAATGGAGATGGCCGCCGGCGTAATTCCTGAAATACGTGAGGCCTGACCGATTGAGCCCGGCTGATGATCGTTAAGTTTACTAATAACTTCATTTGATAATCCACAAACCTGGCGATAGTCAAATCCCGCCGGTAGTAGCGTATTTTCATTACGCAACTGCCGGGCAATTTCATCCTGCTGACGGGCAATATACCCTTCATATTTTATCTGTATTTCAACCTGCTCTGCTGCCCTTGGGTCTGTCAGAGCAGGAGAAAATGCGTAGAGGGAAGTGAGTAATTCATAGTTCATTTCAGGCCGGCGCAGCAGTTCTTCACCATTAACCGCCTGCGACAGGGGGGATTTGAGTAACGCATTGATATCCACTGCCTGCACTGATGAAGGCTGAAGCTGAATGGTGCGCAGTCGCTGACGCTCTTTTTCAATAAGCTCTCTTTTTTTGTTGTAATGGCTCCAGCGAATTTCGTCAACCAGCCCAAGTTTGTAACCGGTTTCTGTCAGACGCAGATCGGCATTATCTTCACGCAGCATCAGGCGATACTCAGCGCGGGAAGTAAACATACGGTAGGGCTCTTTGGTCCCCAGAGTGCAGAGATCATCCACCAGTACACCAAGATAAGCTTCGTCCCGGCGTGGCGTCCAGGAGGATTCTCCCCTGGCATAACGGCCGGCATTCAAGCCTGCGAGCAGCCCCTGGGCGGCAGCTTCTTCATAGCCGGTAGTGCCATTAATTTGCCCGGCAAAAAACAGCCCCTGAATAAACTTACTTTCCAGACTCAGTTTTAAATCCCGTGGATCAAAAAAATCATATTCAATGGCGTATCCCGGCCGGGTAATGTGGGCATTTTCCATTCCTTTTATGGAATGAATAATTTGCCTTTGCACATCAAAAGGCAGACTGGTTGAAATGCCATTGGGATAAATTTCGTTGCTGGTTAACCCTTCTGGCTCAAGAAAAATCTGGTGTGCATCTCTCCCGGCAAAGCGGACAATTTTATCCTCAATGGAAGGACAATATCGTGGACCAATGCCTTCAATAACCCCTCCATACATCGGGCTGCGGGATAGATTATTGCGAATAACTTCATGGGTTTTCTCATTAGTGTAAGTAATATGACACGATCTTTGTTCAGGATGCCATGCTACGTTACCCAAAAAGGAAAACACCGGCTGAGGGGTGTCTCCCTTCTGCTCAGCCAGCTGACTGAAATCAATGCTTCTGGCATCAATACGCGGTGGTGTCCCCGTTTTCAAGCGACCAACACGTAACGGTAGCTCGCGCAGGCGCTGTGACAGCGAAACTGCAGCAGGATCACCGGCACGGCCACCGGTATAATTTTCCATACCAATGTGAATTTTCCCATCAAGAAACGTACCTGCAGTCAGCACCACTGCGCTGGCCTGAAACCGCAGACCCATTTTAGTCAACACCCCGGTAACCCTGTCGTTGCTGATTATCAGATCTTCAACCGGTTGTTGAAAAAGAAACAGACCCGGCTGATTTTCCAGTGCGCTGCGTATTGCCTGCCGGTAAAGAAGACGATCAGCCTGAACACGGGTTGCACGCACAGCAGGCCCTTTACTGGCGTTTAAGATACGAAACTGAATACCAGCACGATCCGCGGCCTGTGCCATGATGCCACCCAGTGCATCGATTTCTTTTACCAGATGCCCCTTACCGATACCGCCAATGGCTGGGTTGCAGGACATCTGTCCCAGCGTATCCATATTGTGAGTCACAAGCAGTGTCTGGCATCCCATACGCGCTGCTGCCATGGCAGCCTCGGTACCGGCATGTCCGCCGCCAACAACAATGACATCGAAATGTTCTGGATAAAACACGCTGCAGTTCCTTTCTCTGGGTTATAGAAGATTTTTAAGAAGAATTTTACTTTAAAGCAGGAAGATCAATAAAGATGTCGATTTTCTAGTGCACTAATAAAAGATCTTTTTTATTTAAAGATCTTTTTTGTTAGATCTATTATTAGGATCTCGATGTGCTGTGGATAATCGATTATTAATTAATAATATCAACATATTACAAGTGATCATTCACTGTGAATACGCAGTGATCGTTATCCGTATAAGCTGGGATCTAAAAGGCACTTTATACACAGGGCCGGCAAAACACATGGGTTGTTATAGGGATAACAACGGCATTTACACCGAATTCAGACCAACTTATACACATAAAATGAATCAGAGTAACTGGATCCACTCACATAACCATTGTTCAGCCGGATCTTCCGGGATCTCATGTTGGGTAACATCGATTTCCAGAATGCTACCTACCTGCCTGGCTCCACAGGTGATCAACCGGGTTACCATTAATTTTATAGCACCACAGAAAAGATCATATTCTGAATTACCCAGACCTACTGCGCCAAAGCGTACCTGTGATAAATCAGGCTGCTGCTGTTCAAGCTGTTCCAGCAAAGGCTTCAAATTATCGGGCAATTCTCCAGCGCCATGGGTTGAGGTCACTATCAGCCACAGGCCGTTGGTTTGCAGATCCTGAAGTTGTGGGCCATGTAGCGTTTGTGTGGAAAAGCCCGCCGCTGCCAGTTTTTCTGCAAGGTGCTCGGCAACGTATTCTGCACTGCCCAGTGTACTGCCACTGATTAAGGTGATGTCTGCCATAATGCTCTTTTGTTAACATGAAATAGCGGGCATTCTACCCTGTGAATGAGCTGGGGTCTACCTGTGGATAACAGGTGGATATTATCTTATTCTGAAGCGGCATTTTACGCATTCAATGTAATGGCGGGCAGTAATGACAGAATTGCAATAAATTATTTAAATACGATGTTTTTTTTCTGTAATTTAATATAATATTGCGACTCTGCTTATTTTACAGGAATGTTTACATGATTTTTTTAGCTTCATCGGAGCACCTTGCCCGTTTCTGCCAGCGTATGGCAGTCATTACACTTTCATTGATGACGGTGGTGTTGTTGTTAAGTATCTTCTGCTGGTTTTATCCTGGTCCGAATTCAATAACAGCAGGTTATGGTCTGGAATTTTTCCTCACAGACAGGCTGATATCCGCTTCAGGTGTTGATGTGGCACGACTGCCATGGTGGCAGTTCTTCGGAGTAATTGTTTTGTCTGCCCTGCCTTTGATGGCTTTAATCAGCAGCCTGTATGCGCTGTATCGTCTGTTTCAGCTTTATGGGCGCAGGGAGTACTTTTCATCCGATGCCGCTGTATTATTGGGTAAAACAGGACGTGGTGTGATGCTCTGGGTCATATTAAGCCTTCTTTCTGAGCCTGTTCTCAGCCTGTGGCTGACCTTAAATGGGCCGGGAGGACAGCATATGGTCTCACTGAGTTTTACTCCTTCTTATGCCGTTGCGTTGTTCTTTTCCGCTTTTATTACCGTGATTGCGCGTATTTTGCATCAGGCAAGTGAGATCAATGCTGAAAACCAGAAATTTGTGTGAGGTTGCCATGTCAATTGCTATAAAACTGGATGTCATACTGGCGATGCGTAAAGCTAAATCGCGCGATCTGGCCGCTGCCATCGGTATTACTGAATCCAATCTTTCATTATTGAAACAGGGAAAAGTAAAAGGGATACGGCTCGCCACCCTCAGTGCCATCTGTAACTACCTTAATTGCCAGCCCGGCGATCTGCTGGAATATCAGGCAAAAGAAGGAGAGTAAATAAAGTAAAACACCAGCGGAGTAATCAGCATGGTGTTTTTATTTTTATTGATGTCGTGAAATGTACAGATTTATTAAGTCAGCGGTGACCTGGTAATTAAGATATCGCTGCCATTATATTTTCTGCTTTTGTATGATTTTTAAAATATCACCAAAGGTAATTTCTTTTTCACCTGTCTTTTGCATCCCTTCCTCGGGGAGATAGCTGAATTTAACGTATAATACTGATCCTTTTTTCTTTTCTTCTTCACTGAGTTTTCCAATGGCTTCCTTTAATTCTTTTAAGGAGCCCGCCACGCCTGCAGCATCCGTAATTGTCGTCCCTGGTGCTAAGCCAGTGAATTGTTTAAGTAATTGAGCCGAAAAATCGTTGACGGGAAAAATACCGGAAAAGCGCTCCTGAGGCACGTAAGGCGCTATGCCCATATAAATGTCCGGTAATTTGGTAATGGTATTTTTGATACCATAGGTTTCATTTTTAAGCAGAAAATCTATGATTTCGACAGGAGTACCAATGAGCGCGAGTGGCTGCGCCCCCACTTTTGTTTCGGAAAAAAGGTATGCCTTAGGGAAGGCACTGGATCTGACTGCTTTTTGTAACTTACCGCGATCGACAATAAAGCTGTAATATTTGCCGTTTTCAATTACAGGTTCAGGTACACGCCATAAATCAGCGGCAAAGGCGATATTACTGAACAGATAAAAGAGTAATGCAATACTGCTGCGGGTTAATTTCATATCAGGTTATTCCTTTTATGTTATTAAGAGGATTATATATTCTATAGCAGCAAAAAGGTGTCCTGGTAAGTGAGCGCACTATTTCTACCAGGCTAACTTAATAAAAGAGGTAAGAATGATGAAAACAGTGACTTTTACCAAAGCCCGCCAGAACTTTTCTGCCGTGATGAATGAAACATCTGACGACAGAATACCCATTATGATCACACGTGGAAAAGGATGACCCTGTATCCTGATGTCTCTGGATGACTATGAATCTTTAGAAGAGACTGCCTGGTTACTGCGTTCTCCAGCCAATGTCCGTCATCTGATGGGCTCTATATCTGAACTGCAGGCCGGCAAGGGGATGGTTAAAAATCTTATTGGTGTTGAGGATAAGGAGAAAGAAAGAGGCAGATAATCCATGAAGCTGGTTTTCTCACAAATTATAATGAATACGCTATGAGGCCGGTATGCGGATATACAGCGAATGCCTATGTAAACGGTGCTCGTAACATTTTAGCGGCCACGGCATGCCGCGTTTGCCTGTGGAGGAACGGTGCAGTCAGGCCGTCCGTTAAAAGCAGCAATCCACCGAAATGATTCAGACTCTGGTCTCGACATAGCAGAAATCCTCGCCATTCAGGGCGGGAGAGATGTCAACCGACGGTACCTGCCAGTAACTGGAAATTAATGTGATTAAAATGTATAATATGTATTGATACATAAAATACAAAAGGTGAGGCAATGCAAACAATTAGTGCTACTGATTTAGCCAGGAATACCCGCGAGATACTTGATAAGGTTGCCAGTCGCGGAGAGACCATGGTTGTCAAGCGTAATCACATAATGATTGCCAAAATTGTACCGCCGGAACGAGCCATGACAGCACACCAGGCGCTTACCGGGCTCAGATTTCCTGTGCTTACGTCAGAACAAGCCGCCGCCTGGCTCAAAGATAGCAGGGAAGGCTTTGACGAAATGGTGCGTGACCCGTGGGCATGATCTTCGACAGCTGTATCTGGGTGGGACTTGCCTGTGGACAAATAGATCGTGAAGTCGTTACTACTGCGGCAGGTGACGTGCCTGTATTCACTTCAGTTATCTCCCTTGGAGAGCTCAGCTTTGGTGTGGAGGCATGCACTGACCCAGCCGAGCGTGCAATGCGATCCGCCTGGTTACGCCAGGTAGAGAGTCGTCCGGTATTGGAAGTTTCGAGGTATACGGCTGCTGCGTTTGGCTTACTTGCGGCTGCCGTCAGGCTGGCAGGTAGATTTCCAAGACCGCGTTACAACGATTTGTGGATAGCTGCACAGGCTATCGAGAACGGATACGCGCTGCTGACACTCAACGCCAGAGATTTCTCCGATCTTCCTGGATTGCATCTCGTAACGATTTCGTCGAAGCATCAAACTCCCTGATGCTGTGTTCCTGGTTATTATTCTGATTGACTATTTTCAGTGGTCTCCACTAAGCGAGCTGTGAGTGTTTCGATACGCTCTGCCTGACAAGAAAAGCAGGGGTGCCAAAAAATCGCGTGAAGGCTTCGGCTTTCAGGGCAATCCATTGAAAGCCAAACATAGTTGAACTTCCCTTTAGTGAACGATATAAATGAAATTTTCTATCTTCTTGCATGGCGGTATCTTTATTCATAGATAAAATTACTGTGCCTGGAATGGCAGAAAAATCATTTCCTGCTGAACGTAACAGGCACTTAATTGGAACGGGTTATTAATTCTTCTTAACTTAAGAAAATAGCTATTGTTTATTGCTCATCGCTTATTTAGTTTTTAATAAAACTATTTGAATAAGCCATAACACCATCATGCATGATTCCCCTTTTCTGACCTGCCTGTGTATTGCACCCGGAACGCAAAAGGAGCTTTCAGCGCTGGTTATCGAGTTCCGCCGCCAGGATTATGCTCCTTCCCTGCGCGAGCTGGTGATTATTGATGATGGTGCGGTGAATACGTTTGCTGATCTAGCATGAATTATTCAGCCTGTTTGAGCGTAAATGGTTACAGGGAAAACAGATTCGGAAAGTTTTTATACAATCTTATAAGTAAATTTATAAATAAGTCAGTTGTATATATCATCATATGACTTTTTATAATAAATTGTTATAACTTAAAAGTCGTTAATGCTATGTATTCTATAGTAATTTTATTATACATTAAAGTTCAATTACAACTTTTAATATATATTAAATAAAATTTTCTGAAATGAAAAAAATAGCCTTTACTTTTGCTGGTCGTCAGTTAGTAATGAAAAATCAAATAAACTTCATGAATCAGTTGCTTAAAAAAGGAGCAATAGACGAATGGCATATATGGAATTTTTCAAAGAAAGAAAGTGATGATAAATGGTTAAGAACAACATTTTCCAGTAACGAAGTTATCATTACACGTTCAGATTCCATTGAGTATATATTAACTTCAGAAAATATAACAAATAAAATTAATTTTAATGTTGAAGCTCACAATGATGCTCATGTATTGCTGGAAATGAATGACGGTAATATTATTGAGGCTGTTTTTGGTGCATATTCTAATACAAAATCACTTCAACGGATTTTCACAGATGGGAAATATATTCCTCATTCACCTCCTGTTGCAGAAAGTAGTATGATTTTAAATAGCTATGGAAAAAATGAAATACTAATTGAATTGAACGATGGTTTAATAAAAATTGATTTTAATCAATCTTCTATCTTTTCGATTAAAACGAATGCTTCATTAATTAATAAAGTAATGGTACATACTGGATATGGCTCTACAGGAAAATGGACACGTTTTCAGGAAGATAATGGTATTTATTTATTTACTACGGGTTTGAAAAGTTATGAAGGATTCAGGTTAGCGTATTCTTTTTATTCAGATTCTTTATATTTTAATACATGCTTTATTAAATTAGATGATGATATAATTTTCTGTGATACAAATTCTTTTGATTTATTCGTGAATGAAATTGAGAAATCTGATAAATTGAAAATTATATCTGCGAATATTATTAATAATGGGGTTTGTGCCTATTATCAATTAAAAAATGAATTATTACCATACAGTGAGTTTAATTTTGAATATCCTGCAAATGGATTTTGTGGTGAACTATGGGGTAATGCAGATTTATGCGAAAAACTACATAATTACTTTGTATCTAATATACAGCAAATCTTGAATAAAGCCACATTTCAGCCAATGCTAACAAAACTACCACGTAATGATAGATTTTCTATAAATTTTATAGGATTTAAATATGAAGTTATGTTAATGATAAATATAATGTATCTTGCAACAAAATCACTTGATGATGAGCAAATTATTTCAGTATTAATTCCTTCATTTTTTTATTTTGATAAATATATCTATAACCAATTTTTGGTTTCTCATTTATCATTTTACAAACAAGATGAAATACTAAATACTGAAAAAATATTGAAAATGTATGAACAATTGGCTTGAATTTAAGTATTTATATAAAATAAGGAAAGATATATCATATGACACTTAGCGTAGATCAAATGGATTTTATTAAACTTATCCAATATTCAGTATTTAAAAAAACTGGTGGTATTCTTGATATACTGCATTTTGCAGAAATTGATGCAGCATTTGAATCAGCGCGTTACTATCAACAAAATATGCTTAAAGCTGCAAGTTTTAATAATGATCTCGATCAATTAGCTTTTGCTCTTAATCATGTAGAAGCTGAAGGTTTATATCTTGAGTTTGGAGTTGCTTCCGGACGTACTATTAATCACATAGCAGGTTTGAAAAATAATAAGAAAATTTATGGATTCGATGTATTTTCAGGTTTACCAGAGACATGGCGAACAGGTTTCGAAAAAGGCACATTTAGTATGGTAGAGCCTCCTCCAGTGCGTGATAATTGCGAGCTGATTGTGGGCCTTTATGAGGATACACTCCCACAGTTTATAAAAAATCAGAATAGCAACATAGCCTTTATTCATGTTGATTGTGATCTTTATAGTAGTACCCGTACGATTTTTGAAAATTGCGGGCAATATTTGAAACCTGGGAGTGTTATTTGTTTTGATGAGTATTTTAATTATCCGGGCTGGCAGCAACATGAATTTCTTGCCTGGAAGCAATTTTGTAATCAATATGACATATCTTATGAATACCTTGGTTTTGTGAATAATCACCAGCAAGTATCAATACGTATTATATAACTTATTCATTTTAGTTAAGTAAACAAAATGAAAATAGTAAAAGGTTTTATTAAAGATATGTTTATTAAAAAATGTTTTAATCACTGGCTTTCTGGCAGTGATTAGAAATTTTATTATTAGATAAATTTATTAGTTCTTTATAAAAAATAAAAATTATATCAATTTAAAACTACTGGTTAACGATATCATCAATATAGTTAGTGTATTTAATAATATAATTAAATGCAATCATAAAATAATATTAAGTCAGTTTTCATGAGAGTATGAAAGTAACATATTGAAATTAAATTCAGGCTACTAAATTTTTATTGTGATGGATATTAATATGAATAATAAAAAAATTGCTATTATAGGAGCAGGATTTTCTGGTGCTGTAATTGCTTACAGGCTGGCACAGGCAGGATACAGAATAGATATTTTTGATGCGCGTAATCATATTGGGGGAAACTGCCATACTGAGCGCGATAGTGAAAGCAATATTATGCTGCATGTATACGGACCACATATTTTTCATACTTCTAATGAAACTGTGTGGAAATTTATTAACCAGTTTGATGAAATGCTGCCGTTTGTTAATAGAGTAAAAGCAGTAAGTGGAGAATGCGTTTATTCTTTTCCCATTAATCTACATACAATAAATCAGTTTTTTAGCAAAAATTTCTCACCTGATCAGGCAGAGATTTTTGTAAAAAATCTGTCAGATAAAACAATTAATGAGCCAGCTAATTTTGAGGAGCAGGCACTTAAATTTATCGGTAAAGATCTTTATGATGTTTTTTTTAAAGGCTATACCATAAAACAATGGGGCTTAAAGCCAACAGAGTTGCCTGCAAGCATTTTACAGCGTCTTCCCGTTCGATTTAATTATAATGATAATTACTACAATAGCCATTATCAGGGTATGCCTGAAAATGGTTATACGTATATTTTTGAAAAAATGCTGGATCACAAAAATATAGCTGTTAATTTAAATTTTAAATTTATGAAAGAACACGTGAATGGATATTATCATATATTTAACAGTGGTCCGTTAGATTCATGGTATGATTATCGTTTTGGTAGATTAAATTACCGAACGCTGGATTTTGTTAAAGAAATTCATGATGGTGATTATCAGGGAAATCCTGTTATTAATTATGTGGATCAGCAAATACCTTTTACAAGGATATCGGAACACAAGCACTTTTCCCCATGGGAAAATCATAATAAAACAGTAATATATAAAGAATTCAGTCGTTTTTGTGAACCTGATGATATTCCCTATTATCCGGTTCGTCTGGCTAATGATAAACACAGCTTAAATCAATATATTGATCATGCGCGTTTAGAAAAGAATATGACTTTTGTGGGAAGGCTTGGAACCTATCGCTACCTTGATATGCACGTGACAATTGAAGAAGCTTTAAATACAGCAGAGTCATTTATGGCAAATGATAACTAGGTATTTTTTCGGGAAGAGAATGACTTTACTAAAATAAAATATAACTACTTGCTTCTAGGCTGAATGATTAAGCTGATCATGTCTTATTTTATCTCCAGACTCATTCAATGAAATAGCAGATATTACCTGCTTTAATTATCATTTTGGCTATCTGGCATCACTGCCATAATTTTCAGTATGATGAATTAATTATGTTTAATGGCAAATCGATTTTAGTTACCGGGGAACAGGCTCGTTTGGTTGCCATTCATTTATATTCTGCTGAAGAGGGACAGGTTTTTGTTTCAGGATATATTATGGTGCCACCCTGCAAACAGTAAATAACTAGAATGGATAAAAAAATTGAAATATTTTGATATTATGTCAGCAAAACAGGCGTATTCAGAAGGTAAGAATATCACAGAGTTGCTGCGTCAGCAGAAGAATATTGCAAATAATACAGCTGAAATTATTGAAGTTGCCTACGATTTACAGGCAGGAACTTACATTAATCAGCTTGAAAAGAATCCAACCCAAGGCTTTTTATACTCAACTGAACTAGCTGCTATTCTCAATGATCATATCAGCCAGCACGATTCCATTCTGGACATCGGCACGGGAGAATGTACAACACTGAGCCTCCTTATCCAACAGCTTAAGCATAAACCACAAAATATCTTTGCATTTGACATTAGCTGGTCACGATTATACAAGGGATTTTCTTACGCTAAGAGAGTAATGCACAGTGATTTTCAAAAACTTACACTATTTGCAGGCGACATTGGCGAAATACCCTGCATGGATAAGTCAGTCAACATCACCATATCAAGCCATGCCCTGGAGCCTAACGGAGGAAAATTAAGCGAGTTACTGTCTGAGTTATTTAGAATAATTCTTAATAAGCTGGTTCTTTTTGAGCCTTGTTATGAAATAAACACGGAAGAAGGTAAACAGCGGATGGACAGACTTGGTTATATAAAAAATATGGATGGGGTAGTTCAAAAGCTGGGCGGTAAGCTTCTTGATAAAATAAGAATACAAAATACAGGCAATCCACTTAATCCAACAGTTTGCTTTGTTATTACCCCCCCCCAACTTTTACAAACTGAAAAATTTAATATTAACGTAAATAGAAACGGTATCTTTTCGGTACCAGGAACTAATAAGCCATTAGAAAAAATTGATGAATTCTATTTTTCAAAAGAAACCGGACTGTGTTTCCCCATTCTGAAATCAATACCCATATTAAGATCAAATGCTGCCATACTTGCTTCTGCGTTGTGTGATTAAGCCGATCATGCCTTGTTTTATCTCCTGACTCATTCAATGAAATAGCAGATATAAGCTGCTTTAATTATCATTTTAGTTACTTGGTATCGCTGCCATAATTTTCAATATGGTTAATAAATGATGAATTAATTATGTTTAATGGCAAATCGATTTTAGTTACCGGGGGAACAGGCTCGTTTGGTTGCCATTTTATTCGTACTCTGCTGAATCAGTATCAACCGGAGCGCCTGATCGTTTTTTCCCGTGATGAATTAAAGCAGTTTGAAATGCAGGCGGAATTCTCCAGCCCTGCCATGCGTTATTTTCTGGGCGATGTGCGTGATGAAGAAAGGTTAAGTCGGGCCATGCGTGGTGTGGATCTGGTGGTGCATGCAGCGGCGCTAAAGCAGGTACCAACGGCTGAATACAATCCAATGGAATGCATTCGCACCAATGTGCTGGGCGCAGAAAATGTCATTCATGCTGCAATTGAAAATAATGTAAAAAAAGTCGTTGCACTTTCAACCGACAAGGCGGCTAATCCCGTTAATTTGTATGGCGCCACCAAGCTGTTATCTGACAAATTATTCATTGCAGCCAATAACATCGTGGGTAAAAATCCATCGCGTTTTGCCGTCGTAAGGTATGGCAATGTCATGGGCTCACGTGGATCAGTAATTCCTTTATTTAAAAAGCTTATCAGTGAACAGGCCAGAAGCCTGCCAATTACTGATGTGCGTATGACGCGTTTCTGGATAACCCTGACACAGGGTGTCAATTTTGTTATACAGAGTTTTTCTCGTATGCAGGGCGGAGAATTATTTATACCCAAAATACCGTCTGCCCGAATGGTTGATGTAGCCAGTGCCATGGCGCCAGAGTTGGATCACCATATTATTGGTATCCGACCTGGAGAAAAACTGCATGAAATCATGATTTCCAGTGATAACAGCTTCCATACTTATGAGTTTGATGATCATTACGTCATCGCACCTGCCACACAGTTTTCAATATCCCGTGATTATGCGCACAACGCTTCAGGTGAAGGCGGAAAATTAGTAACGGAAGGATTTCATTACAGCTCAGACAGTAATCCGCATTTTTTAGGTGTGGAAGAACTACGTAACCTGCAACAGGTTGCATTATGAAGCCTGGCTTAATTCGCTACGGGAGTCAGAGTATTTCGCAAGAGGATATTGCGTCTGTAGTCGCTATTCTGCAATCCGATTTTCTCACTCAGGGGCCTGCAGTAATTGATTTTGAGGCTGCCCTTTCAGCACGCTGTGCAGCAAAGCATGCCATTGCCTGTAACAGTGCAACCTCCGCGCTACATTTGGCCTGTCTGGCAGCAGGGTTAAGTGAAGGAGACTGGTTATGGACCAGCCCGAATACCTTTGTCGCCTCTGCTAATTGCGCACGCTATTGTGGTGCAGATGTTGATTTTGTCGATATTGATGTGCGTACATTAAATATGGATGTTGTCAAGTTAAAGAAAAAATTGGAGCAGGCCAGGAAAGACAACAGGTTGCCTAAAATCGTAGTTGCTGTGGCATTTTCCGGCCGCTCGTGTGAAATGGAAGGTATCCACTCACTGGCAGAAGAGTATCAATTTACTGTCATTGAAGATGCCTCTCATGCACTGGGCGCTAGCTATCAAGGGCAGCCTGTGGGCTGTGGTGTCTTTGCCGACATGACAGTGTTCAGTTTTCATCCCGTTAAAATTATCACTACTGCAGAGGGTGGTGCCATACTGACTAATTCAGAACGATTAAGTCAGCAGCTGCGCAGTTTGCGCAGCCATGGCGTCATGCGTGATGCACAAAAAATGGATCAGGACAGCCATGGTCCCTGGTATTACCAGATGCAGGAGCTGGGTTTTAATTATCGTTTAACTGATATTCAGGCTGCTCTGGGATTATCGCAGCTGATGCGCCTGGATGCATTTTTAGCACGCCGCAGGGAACGGGTTGAGTGCTATCAGGAAGCGTTTTCTGACCTGCCGCTCACCCTGCCAGTGGCAGATGACCATATTCAATCTGCTTGGCATCTGTATGTGATTCGCCTGCAGCAGGATAAAATCAGTAAAACGCGCAGGGAAATATTTGATGAGCTGCGTGCTGCCAGCATCGAAGTGAATGTGCACTATATTCCGGTTCATCTCCACCCCTATTACCGCCGTCTGGGATTTTCAGCAGGTGATTTTCCTGAAGCTGAACGTTATTACGACTGTGCCATCAGTTTACCCATGCATGCTGCGCTATCGCATGAAGAGCAGGATCATGTTATTAGCTCTGTACGGAAATCTTTGTCATGAGTGCTGTTGCCATTATTCCTGCGCGTGGCGGTAGCCAGCGTATTCCACGTAAAAATATCCGCCCTTTTTGCGGGCAACCCATTATTGCGTATTCGATTCAAGCTGCTTTACAAAGCCAGCTGTTCGATCAGGTAATCGTCAGTACGGATGATAAAGAAATTGCAGAAGTGGCGCGAAGCTATGGCGCACAGGTTCCTTTTTTACGACCCAAAACACTGGCGGATAATTATACCGGTACCGCTGCGGTGATGGCGAATGCAGTAAATTTTCTGGCAGAAAAAAGTACCCTGCCGGATTATAGCTGTTGTATTTATGCCACAGCACCGCTGTTGCAAAGGGGATATTTACAAAAAGGTTGGCAGGAATTATCCAGTCGTACAGATAAATCATTTTCATTTTCAGTAACTTCTTATACTTCTCCTATACAGCGTGCCTTTACCTTAACTGATGACGGTCTGAGGATGTTTTACCCTGAGTATTACATGACGCGTTCGCAGGATCTTGAGCCTGCCTTTCACGATGCCGGGCAATTTTACTGGGGAAAAAGCCATGCCTGGTTAAATGAGGAAGTGATGTATTCACCGCTTTCCATTCCTATCCAGCTGCCTCGCCAGCTGGTGCAGGATATTGACACACTGGAAGACTGGCAGCATGCGGAATTGCTCTATCAGATTTTACAAAAAACCAGAATGAGCTGACGCATGAATATCCTTTTTCGTGCAGATGCCTCTTTAGAAATCGGATTGGGTCATGTCATGCGTTGTATCACCCTGGCACAAGCGTTGTTTGAACGCGGCCATCAGATTACTTTTGCCAGTAAGCCTTTTATCACAGAGGGCCATCCGTTACATGCGTTCCAGGACAGGTGGTCATTAATCTGGCTGTCGATGGAAAAAGAGCAGGGAGGGCAGGCTAGTGCACAGTCTCTGATAAATCAGCTGGACGGAGTAAAATTTGACTGGTGTATTATTGATCATTACGGCATTGAGCGTGAGTGGGAAAGCAAGGCACGTTATTTTGCATGCCATGTGATGGTAATCGATGATGATACACGCATGCATGAAGCAGATATTCTGCTTAACCAGAATATTAACGCGTCTGCGGTTTCACCTGCCGGGTCCTGTATTGCATTGCTGGGTACAAAATTCGCTCTGTTACGACCGGAATTTTCCGAGCCTGTTCAGCGTGTCCATCCGGAATTTGCCTCTCGTATTTTAGTGAATTTTGGTGGAGCAGACCCCACCCGAGAAACGTTGAAAGCATTGCAGGCGCTGGCGGATTTTTCTAAAGGAAAGAAGCTGCAGGTCGAGGTGGTGGCGGGTATCGCTAACCCTGCCTGGGATGAAATTTCTGTGTTATGTGCCCGGTACGGATGGCAGGCAGAGCATCATACAGATGCCATGGCAAAAAAAATGCGAGTAGCAGATATTGCCATAGGGGCAGCAGGCACCACCACTTGGGAACGTTGTGCTTTGGGGCTGCCAACAATTGGTATTGCGCTGGCTACTAATCAGTACGCTATCGCTGAATATTGTGCACAAGTCGGTGTTTTACAGTATTTAGGCATTTCGGAAAAAGTTACTGTTACAGATATTGAACAAGCACTTGTTGTGCTCTGTGTTGATAAACAAGCACGTGAGTTAATGTCGAATAAAGCATGTGCATTGGTAGATGGTAAAGGCACAGAGCGAGTGGTAGCTGCAATTGAAGAAGTGAATTTTGCATGATGCCATTGAAAATAGATATCTTATGTAGTGATAAAAATCATCCAATTCGGCCTTTGTTATATCAATGGGCTGCATTACAAGAAGAAGATGTATGCATTGTGTCTACTCAATCTCAACTGCGCGGAGGAGATTTTTTATTTTTGATTTCGTGCCAGGAAATTATTAATGCGGTACAAAGACAACGTTATCGGCATGCTTTGGTAATCCATGCAAGTAATTTGCCGGCAGGGCGTGGTATGTCACCGCATATATGGCAAATCATAAATGGTACAACTGATATCACTGTCAGTTTAATTAATGCTGAAGATGAAGTGGATACGGGCGATATCTGGCATCAAATTTGTTTTAAACTTGAAGGACATGAATTATTTACTGAAATTAATGATCTCTTGTTTGATTGTGAGCTGACATTAATGAATTGGGCATTAACCTACTGTGATCTGTATACGCCACGCAAGCAGCAGGGCGCTATCAATGTATACCGACGACGAACACCGAACGATAGTTGTATCAATCCTCATAAGACCCTGGCAGAGCAATTTAATTTACTGCGTGTGGCTGATAGCCAGCGTTATCCTGCTTTTTTTGACTTATGTGGTAAACGTTATTTTATTTACCTGGAGAAAGAAGAAAATTCGTGATGAAAAAAGCCTGTTGGAATAACAATTGACTAAAGACACACGCAAAAAAGCATCCTTTTTTATCACTATCGAAACAAACTTAAGAAGCACATCCACCCATAGTTAATCCCAAATTGCCATACTAGCTAAGCTAATAGAATAACCTGCTTTTTTATGCTGTCCTTTTTGTTTTAACTCATAATACTTCTGTCATGATTTTTATCTTAAAAAAAATCATGACATAATCAATGAATCTTCCAGCAATAACCATTGGCCAGAGACGCATTGCAAGAGACGCACCGCCTTTTATCATTGCTGAGATGTCAGGCAATCATAATCAGTCACTGGCGCGTGCTCTGGAGATTGTTGATGCTGCTGCCAGAAGTGGTGCACATGCTTTAAAACTGCAAACCTACACGCCGGATACCATGACCCTTGATTTGCATCATGGAGCATTTCGTATTGATGATGCAGAAAGCTTATGGGCAGGTCAGTCTTTATATCAGCTTTACCGTGATGCGCATACTCCCTGGGAATGGCATGAAGCCATTTTTGAACGTGCGCGTGCGTTGGGCATGCTGTGTTTTTCCACCCCCTTTGATGAATCTGCGGTGGATTTTCTAGAATCACTGGATGTTCCTGCCTATAAAATAGCCAGTTTTGAAAATACCGATTTACCATTAATCCGTAAGGTAGCTGGCACCGGTAAGCCTATTATTATTTCAACCGGAATGGCAACAGCTGCTGAGCTGGATAAAACAGTGCGTACAGCGCGTAATGCGGGCTGTCATCAGCTCATTTTGCTGAAATGCACCAGTAATTATCCGGCGTCACCTCTTCATACCAATCTGAATACCCTGCCGCATCTGCGTGATTTATTTGGCTGTGAAGTAGGGTTATCGGATCACACCATGGGGTCCGGGGTTGCCGTAGCAGCAGTAGCTCTGGGGGCAACGGTTATTGAAAAGCATTTTACATTGCGCCGTGCTGATGGGGGCGTGGACTCGGCTTTTTCACTGGAACCTGAAGAAATGGCGCTGCTTGTAACAGAAACTGAACGTGCCTGGCAGGCGTTGGGAGGAGTTGTTTATGGTGTCTCAGCAGCGGAAAAAAAATCTCTGGCCTTCCGGCGTTCTTTATATGTGTCCCGTGACATTAATGAGGGTGAAATCTTATCACCTGATAATATCAGGGCTATTCGCCCTGGCTTTGGCCTGTCGCCTGAATACTGGGATGTGGTATTGGGGATGAGAGCAGGATGCGTTCTTAAAATGGGGACACCACTTTCCTGGGAAGTATTAAAATAATGGGCAGTTCATATGACTGAAAATAGCGGTGTCAGTTACCTTAAAAATGCATTAGAAATCAATCTCATCAAACGCTTTATACAGGGCAGCAATATTGTTGATATTGGGGCTAGTAAGGCAACGCTTCCTTTGCTGGATATGGGGGCGACTATTACCGCTATTGACACTTCACGCACTATATTTCCTGAAAGAAAAAAACAGGAAGATACACGTATTAACTTACAATGTGCGGATATAGCGGCACTTCCCTGTGAGGCAGCCTCTTTTGACAGTGCCGTATCACTATCTGTGTTAGAACAGGCTGCTCACTGGCGTGAAATGTTATTGCACTGGAAAAAATTTGTGCGCCCTGGTGGCAGAATGCTGTTTGGTATGCACTCACAGGATAATGTCATAGCGGCTTATGGCAACGATGAACAGACATGGCCAGAGGCTTTAAGTATCACTACTGCACCAGAAAGACAGGAGCATTATGTATCACGCCTGACGCTTGCTGAATTACATCAGTTTGCTGATGAAGCAGCAATGACCATAGTGGCGGTTGTGCCTTATGCAGCTTTATGTTCAACCAATGGGTTAATTTACGAATGCTTGGAATGCAAAAACTACTGGCAGCGTAGCCTGTCGTGGTTGGCACAGGATACGAATTTATTCGAGCTGGCGTTATTTTTGGAAGAAAAACTGGTTGCGTACTTAACTCCGCGTATGTCAGGCCGATTATTTGTGGTGCTTGACAACCAGCCTGACAGGCAGGCCAATGCCGCTTTTATGCAGCGTATGGCGGAAATTGATGCTGCAATTGATCAACACACATTTACCAGCCTGCTTCCCTGGTTGCCGCTGTCACAGGAAGAATACTCAGCCCATTTTGGCCGACTTTTACAACCTCTGCGTGCCCGTGGATTTTTTTTGAAGTTGATGAAAACACTACTGGAACAAATTCCTGCTTATAACCTGCAGGGATTAATGCCGCAGGAGCTTGCTACTACTCTGCATAGATCAGTAATGGCGGATCAGATTAATCATCAGGCAATGAAAATTATCGAGCACTGGTCGGAAGACTGTCATTTCAGATTTTATCATGGTGTGGATGTGACCGCGGGTCTGGGAGCAAAGTTAATAGAAGACATGATGTTCGAATATTTTCAGGCTTTTTCTAAGGAAACCTGATGAAGCAGAAAGCTATCATTGATTTTTTACCTTCTCCATATCAGGATGTTATACGTCAGTTCATATTGATGCACCAGCCGTTGGTCATCATCTCCAGAGATATGACATGTAAACCGTTTTTATCAGAGGCTCTGGAGAAAACTGGCAGTCGTATTGTTGCTCTCCATAGCTTGTTAACACCGGAAAAAACAGCTACTGCTCAGCAGGATGCAAATCGTTTACTGAATCAGTTTATCGATTATTTTGGCAGTGCCGACAGCAGGCAAACTAAGGTAGATTCTCAGAAATTAATCAATATTATTTATAAAAGATTACATGAACAGCTCCCCGTAATTACGTCTTTATTGCAATCTTTAGAAATAGCAAAAGAAAAATATGATATCCGCCTGATGGTACTGAATGAAAATCATCTTACAGAGGGTGTCATTGCTTCTCTTTGGGCTCGAGCGAATGGAATAAAGAGCCTGCACATGTCTCATGGGATGATTATTTGTGGGCCTCATAATTTAGAGCTGAATTTACTATCAGATTATACGGCGGTATTTGGAGAACGCGGCATCGAGGGATATCGTGATGGAGGGAAGGATACAAGTAAAATTGTCGTTACGGGTAATCCGAGATGGGATAATTATGCTCATTTGCACTTGCAAAAAAATACCTGTCGTGAGCAATTATGTTTGAAGTATGGGCTTCGTGCCGATATTCCATTAATAGTTTTTGGTACTACATGGGCACATGGCGCTAACGCTAACAGTGATCTCTATGTTTACAGGAATACGTTAAAAGATTTTTTACTGGCATGCCATGCGTTGAAGAAAAAAGGCGTGCTTTTTAACGCAGTAATTAAGGATAGAGTAAGACAGGGGAACAGGTTTTACACTGGCAGTAGTGCCAGATGTTTTGAAGAAATTGTTCATTCTTTAGGGCATGATGCCGGGTCTTACCTTTATATTCTGGAAGGTGAAACGCAATTATTTGCCGTGGCGGCAGATGTTTTAATTACCGTAGATTCCAATTACCTGGTTGAAGGCGTGCTGACGGGTACCAGTGTTATTAATTTGCAGTCCGATCAGAGTATTGTATTCGGGCCCAGCTATCATGCAGACTCAGGTGTTATTGAGGTGGAAGCGCATGAATTGCCAGAGGCTATATTTCAGCTGGCGTTTAATGCGCAAGCACGTGCCCGCCAGCAGGAAAAGAGGCAAAATGTCATTGAGCAACACAGTTACAAAAATGATGGTAATGCCACACGGCGGGTAGCACAGCTCATGCATGAACTGGCGCCAGATATAGGGCCATGGGAACCGCTACCACCACTCTGGCAAAGATGTCTGAATGCAGAGCCTGTTGATTTGCAACTGAATTATCCTGCAATACCTGATTATAATTTACTGAACATGTTTTCTAATCAACCCAGATTTTTTCTCGATATCGGTTGTGGTACAGGCAGCAATGCAAGGGTGATAAAAGAAAAATTCCCTGACTGCAGGGTGTGGGGAATCGAGTGTGATAAGGCTGCTGCTGATATTGCCTCATCTTGCATGGATAAAGTAATAACAGGCATGTTTGAATCCATTAATTTTGATCAAGAAGGATTGGTTAAAGGCACCCTGGATGCGATATTGCTCGCTGGTACACTGGAATATATGCACAATCCCTGGGATGTGATGATGCGCTTGCGTTCATATTTGTCTGCGCAGGGGCAGGTATTACTTAGTGTTCATAATCTGCGTAATCTGTCATTAATGGATGATATCAGTAAAGGAGCTTTTCCCTATAAAGAAGAAGGTTTATTGAATATCAGGCATATCCGTTTTTTTACGTTGCGGGAGCTATTAAAATTGTGCCAGGAAACTGGTTATCGTGTTGTGAGCTCACAATTAAGCCCGGATGAATGCGTGTGGGGATATGTGGAGTACTTCAAGGGAAAATTTCCAGCGAATATTGATTTAGGTAAATTGATTTTAAAAGAGGTAACAGAAGATGAATTAGTAGAAATGTGTGCATTACAGTTTTATTTTTTGCTTGAAAAATCTGCTTAATATTATAAATTAAAATATATATATTAATAAAGTATAAAATAAATTTGGAGTCAATTAATGGCATATAAAACAGAGCAGGAAATTTTTTGGGAGGGTAAATTTGGAAACGAATATATAGATCGTAATCATGGTGAGAAATTAATAAATTCAAATATTGCTTTATTTAGCAAAATTCTTAAATCAGCGCCTGATATTAAATCGATTGTTGAATTTGGCTGTAATGTTGGAATGAACTTGCAGGCATTGAGAAGAATCAATAATGAATTTGAACTTTGTGGGTATGAAATTAATAGTTTGGCCGTACAAAAAGCGCGAAATCTGAATATAGCAACTATTATCGAAGGTACTGTTATTGACAGGATAGCTGATGAGAATAAATATGATCTTGTTTTTACTAAAGGTGTGTTAATTCATATAAATCCGAATGAACTGGATAAGGTTTACGAAAATATTTATAATCTGTCAAAACGCTATGTTGTTGTCTGTGAATATTATAACCCCAGTCCCATTACAATTAATTACAGGGGCAATGATGATAAGCTTTTTAAAAGGGATTTTGCCGGTGAGCTGATGGATAAATATAATCTTCATCTAATTGATTATGGATTTATTTATCATCGCGACTGTTATTTTCCGCAGGATGATATAACCTGGTTTTTACTTGAAAAGTAAGCAAAATGAAAGCAGATAATGAGTTCTATAAATCAGGAACAATCTTATTCACTGTAGGTTTTTTTTAAAAATCCGCGCTAACGCCGCCACCAGCGCCTCAGGCGGTTTTTCAGGCGGGTGTCAAAGCGCCAGACATAATCAAAAATATGCAGAATGGCCGGCTTGCCGTAATCAGACAGGGCGAGGGCATGAAACTGGTGCTGATAACGCTGCTGCTGGTGTTTTATCTGACTGATGAGGTTTTCAGGCAGCCGCTGGGCAATAAAATCAGAAATAATGATGGCATCGGCATCATGCCATTCGCGGTTTTCCATTTTAGTTAACGTTACCTGCAGGCAGGCAGCCAGATCGGTGCCGCCGTGAAAATGCTGGCCGAGAAAGCGTGCGGCCTGTTCAAGCCCGTTGTTTTCAGTGAGTTCATAGTGAATGGTTTCAGTGGCAAACAGCATGACGTGGCAGCGCCGGTTATCGGCCAGCGCGATGCGCAGCAGGGCAAGGCAGAATGCTTTGGCACAGTGCTCATTAAAGCCGCTCATGGAGCTTGAGGTATCCACACAGACAATAAACGGGCCGCGGGGTTGAATATGGTTTTGCTGGTGGCTGACAGGCCTTGAGATAAGGCGTTCCTGCCAGCTGTCCCCCTGCAGGCGATAGGTTAACAGCTTGTGTTCAGCAAGACGCCGGTAAAATTCAAGTGTCAGCTCATCCATAGCCAGCAGGACCAGCTCTGTGGGCAGCAGGCGCAGAATATCGTTGCTCTGATGAAGTCCACTGATTTCCTCAGGCAGCGTATCCGGCAGCCGTTCGCGTATGCAGGTTGTTGCAAATCGTACCTCTGTCTGCGGTACTGTCATCGCTATTTTACTGCGTCCCAGCTGACGGGCGATGTTTTCCAGCTCGGGCTGTTGTTGCATGAAGGTGCCGTACTCTGTCAGAAGCTGCCAGTCGCTTTTTTGTAACTGCCCTCTGCTCATATCCCACAGCCGGCTGCCAGAGGTTTCATTGTCTGCCAGCAAGGGATCCAGAGTGCTTCCAGGCACCAGGTGCTGTTGTAATTCTGCCAGTAACTGCTCCTGCTCATGCTGCAGTAACTGATGATGCAGGTCGAGTGCCTGTAAGGTCAGGCTGGTGCGCCAGCGCTGCAGGAAAAGTATCTGCAGGCTATCAGCGGGGGTGGATAAATTTGCTGCATCACGTAATTTTTTTGCCTGAATGGCGAAGGGGGATTTCAGCTCCTGCAGCGTAGCCAGTGTGTTGTTCAGTGTGGTATAGAACGTCCGGGTGTTTGCCTGTGCGCACTGTTGATAAAAATAAAACTCACTGGCCAGTTCAGCAGGGATGGCGCTGTGCTGCATTTTCTGCTGCAGCTGTTTTTTCCAGCGCAGTATATCCTGCATCACGGCTTTTTTTATGCGTGGAAACGTTCTGAAGAATACCGCCAGCTGAGGGGATGCCAGCAAGCCAATAACCATTTCTTCAATCAGCTCTTCTTCACTGATGGCCAGAAACAGATCAAGGGTGGCGATATCCAGCATGAGTGATTATCCGTGCATTGACTGCTGCTGTTTTATCTGTTCAGCCACTGCCAGCAGGCTGGCCTCTATGCTGGCAAGCCAGGAGGCTGCAATAAACAGACAGGGCTGGTGCTCACTGAATAGTTTTCTCTGCTCTGCAAGCCGGGTAGCCACTTGGTCCATTTCAGCGCTCAGTTCCGCTGATGCAGGTACGGCAGTATTGCCGTGCAGGGACAGGGTACTGGACTGGCGGCTGATGTCAAAAACGCTGATGCTGAGTTGCTCGTTAATTTCTGCATCCAGAATTTGATCAAAACCAATGCCATTCAGGCGTGCACGTAAATCTCCCCCTTTGTGCAGCCACAGAGCCAGTGCGTTTTTTTCCATCACCAGATGATTGACTTCAATGTGATGCAATTTCAGCGGTGTCTGAAGTGAAAACGTTAATGTGGGTTCATTCAGGTTATCGGGTAAGGTATAGCGCGTTTTGCGGCCAAACAGGGTACGCTGTTTAATAACATGAAAAGCCTGCTGGTAATGGTGCTGCTGCCAGTGCTGCAAACACCGGCTTTGTATGTCCTGCAGCGCCATTAATAACGGCTGTTGCTGGTAAGCCTGCTCGCATAACAGCTGTTCAATCTGTTGGGGTAACAGTTTCAGGGAAGCAAAATCGTGCCACAGGCAGTCTTTCAGCAAAATGAGATCAAGAGGGGTGATGGCATCGCGACCATTAAAAAAAGCGCTGGCCTGCAGGAGCCGGATAGCTTTTTTCCAGCGCCTGTCGGAGATGTACGGTGCCTGTTCAAGGACATTCAGGCGCTGACGCAGCTGAAAAATCAGCTCGAAACAGGGCTCAGGTAGCGAAATTTTGTCTATTTCTGCCTGCCATTGCTGAAATTCCTCGTCACTGATACTGATGTTTTCCGGCACCGGATTATCACTGTCTTTTTTTCTGCTGGTTAACAGGGAACGAAAAGACTGTTTATCCTGAATCCGGTCAAGTACCAGCCGAATCAGCATGCGATCATAAAGCGCTTCAAGGCCGCTGTCTTTTTCAGGCAGTTCATTGGAGGCGGTGACCAGAAGGCGCAGGGGGATGGCATATTCCTGTTCACCGTTTCTGAAATAGCGTTCATTAATGGCCGTCAGTAAGGTGTTGAGAATGGCCGGACCTGCCTTCCAGATTTCATCGAGAAAAACAATTTCTGATTCCGGTAGATAGCCACTGGTTAAACGCTGATAACGGCCCTCTTCTTTCAGCGCCTGAATGGACAGGGGACCAAATACTTCTTCTGGCGTGGAAAAGCGTGTCATCAGATATTCAAAGGCGCGTGCCTTGCGAAAAGCAAATTTTAACCGTCGGGCAATCAGGCTTTTGGCAATGCCCGGTGGCCCAAGCAGAAATACGCTTTCACCACTCAATGCCGCCAGCAGGCACAGGCGGATGACTTCCTGCCTTTCATATAATCCGTTTTCAAGAAAATGGCTTAATTGAGAAATTCTTTCTGCCAGCTGTGATGACTTCATCATAATTATGGGTTTTTGCGCAGGAGGTCTATTGATAATAGACCATTCTGGTGTCCTACCAGGGCCATCAATAATGGGAAATAACGATATGCCCATCACCTTCAGGTTTTATATGAACGGATATCCTGGCAGGAAGACAGCGTGCAGAGGAGTGATGAGCCTCCAGGTACAATGAAAAATCTGTGCGAAAAAAACCAGGGTGACAGGCCTGTGGTCAGGGTATAGCGGGTAGTGTCCTACGCAGATGATTGGTAAAATCAGCGGCATTCATAAACCCGCTGACCCGTGCCTGCCTGATTTCATGGCCTGTGGCATCAAAGAACAGAATGGCGGGTAATCCCAGTACGGTGAAGTGTTTTAACAGAGCCATCTGTTCAGGTGTATTGGCGCTGACATCAGCCTGTAGCACCAGGGTATTACGCAGCTGATGCTGTACGTCTGCTGCACTGAAGGTGTGTTTTTCCAGCTGCTGACAAGCGCTGCACCAGTCGGCATAAAAATCCAGCATGATGTACTGGCCCTGAGCGCTGGCGAATGCGTGGTGAATGTCCGTCAGGCTACTGACCTGTTTGAAAGCTAGACTCGTGGCTGGTGTCTGCTGCGTGGATGTCGTCCACACGGCTTCCTGCAACGGACGAGCAACAATAAAAACGGCGCTGAGTAACAGTATCTGCAGTACACGCATCCATCCCTGTTGCCCTTTCAGGCTTAGCAGAAAGGCCCAGGCCAGAAAAGCGGTGCCCAGCAGGCTCCATAACACAGGGATCCAGCTTTTATCCAGTATGCGCTCCAGCAGAAAAAGAGGCAGCGTCAGCATTAAAAAGCCCGATGCTTCTTTGACATACTGCATCCATGGGCCACTACGGGGTAACAGGCGATTGCCGAAGACGGTGACGATAAGTAATGGGATCCCCATACCAAGGGCATAGAGATAAAGCGTCATACCCCCTGCCAGGACGTTACCGCTCTGTGCGCTGTACAGCAGAATGGCACTTAAGGGGGCGCTGGTACAGGGAGAACAGATAAGACCCGCCAGTGCGCCCATAACAAACACACCTGCCAGGCTTCCTGCCTGCTGGCGATGACTCCAGGTGACCAAGCGCGTCTGTAATGCCGAGGGTAGTTGCAGTGAATACAGGCCAAACATGGACAGCGCCAGAAAGACAAAGACCACCGACATACCCGCCAGGATGTAAGGATGCTGTAATGTTGCCTGCAGGGGCAGTCCTGCGCTGGCGACAGCGATGCCAAGCAGGGTATAAGCCAGTGCCATGCCCTGTACATAACTTAAAGCCAGTAATAGTGTTTGCCGGGAACTATGAGGTTTATCACGCCCGAGAATAATAGCGGATATCAGTGGATACAGAGGCAATACGCAGGGAGTAAAGGCAATAATAATGCCAGCCAGCAGTGCCCATAGAGGAGAGAAGGGCAGTGCTACCATAGCAGAGGTCTGATAACTGTTTATTGCCGTTGATGTGCCGGGAGTGCGTTCGGTCACTTCGCTGTCTGTGTCAGTAATCATACTCAGTGGTACACTGCGCGTTTCGGGTGGATAGCAGAAACCGGCTTTTGCACACCCCTGATACGTTACCTGTACACTGGCGCTATTTTTTATCTGTTGCAGGGGGATCTGTAGATCCAGCTGTCCGCTAAAGATAGCGACATTGCCATAAAATTCATCATCATACTCCTCTCCCTGTGGAACAACAACATTACCCAGGGTGACTTGCTGTGGTTCGATTTTTAGCTGCTGGCGGTAGAGATAATAGTCAGGATGGATCTGCCAGCGTAAGTGCAGCCATGGGCCCTGTTGTCTGAAATCAAAGACAAATGCCTTGTCAGCAGCAAGAAACTGCTTTTGTGGTCCATGAGATGATGCGTGGGTTCTTTGAAAAAACGCTATATTACAGAAAAACAGCAGGGCTATTATCAGGAATATCAGGGAAGCATTTTTGTTATCTGTACAGGTGACTTTACAGGCATCCGTTTGTCTCATTTGGCCTTCTTTTTGCCTGAAAGCACCCATGCTACTTAAAGCAGCTTTTGTATGGCGGCAAGTACAGCAACGGCGAGGGTAATCATCCCACCCATTCTGACGGTGAGCTGCAAAGCGACTTTGTCTATCCTGGCACTGAGTTCCTGGCGTACACTGGCAATTTCAACAGACAGGTCTTTTTTTACATCATTTAAATCACGTCTGGTTGCAACATCCATTACTTCATGGGATTCACGTACCGCAATAGAAATAGCCCTGGCCTGCTCTTTAGGAAGGCCAGCAGATTCAAGCGTTTCTACAAATTTCAGGGTATCAAAGGCAACCTGTGCCATACGTAATCCTTTAAGTCATTACAAAAGTACCGGCGTAACGATATCCTGGAAGTATAACTGGAGTGATAGACAGCTGACAAGGAATACGGTAACTGGTGATGCCTCTGGCTGGGTTAGCCGCTGGAAGGTAGGGAAAGGATATCAATAATGTGATAGTGCTATTTTAAAATAATTCAATCTTTAAAAGCACATTGAATAGCATTTTAAAATGTGCTGATTTCATTTATCAGCTATGAGAGAAACTAAAGTGGCTTATCAAATACTTACGACTATCGCCGCCAGTATAACTAATTTAAAACGCGATCCAATGGGAACCGTCGCAGATGGCGATGGCGAGTCTGTTGCCATTCTGAATCGCAATAAACCCGCATTTTATTGCGTACCTCCTGAACTTTATGCTTACTACAGAGAGCTGGCAGAAGATGCCGCACTGAACCGGATAGTCGATGAACGAATGAAAGATCCAGAATTCGTGAGTGTCAGATTCGATGAATTATAGCCTCAAGTTTGAGAAGCGTGCCACTCAAAGAGTGGCAGAAACTGAGACATCCTGTTAAAGAACAGCTTAAGAAAAAACTCGCTGAACGACTGGTAAATCTTAATGTCCCGGCATTTCGCTTAAGCGGAAAATTACATTGCTATAAAATTAAATTACGTTCCTCAGGTTACAGGCTGGTGTATGAAGTGAATGATAGTCAGATATTATTGCTGGTCGTTTCTATAGGAAAACGAGCAGGGGAAGAAATCTATTATGCGGCAGATTTGCGTTAAATTTAGGCTGTTAGAAATTCACAATGAGTTTGTTAAATTTACCCGGTTCGCCGTAAATCCCCATCTTCAAAGGCTGTCACAAAAAAACAGTGCCTGCTCACCGGTTGTTTTAGATAATTTCTAAAAGAAAATCTGACGCTTAACACAGGCAGGTACTTAGTGGTAACCAATTGACATACTGTATATTATCCGGTTAAGGGTTTGCCCAATCTGTATCTGTCAGCATAGTGAGCCTGCGGGTAAAATTTTAATCCCATTTCGGCGCAAGATGCGCAGGATTGGCAATGCGTTCGCCACGATCCAGACAGGCTATTTCCTGCATATCACGGTCTGTCAGGTGTAATGTCTGTGCGTTAAGATTACTTTCCAGATTGCGGCGTTGTGTGGAAGACGGGATGACAGCATAACCGAGCTGCATTGCCCAGGCCAGCGCAACCTGTGCGGGTGTGGCATGGTGTCGCTCAGCAATAGCCTGGATAACAGGGTCGTTGAGTATTCTTCCATACCCGAGTGTCATGTATGACGTAATATGAATACCGTTACTTTGTGCAAAGGCGACCACTTTCTGATTTTGTAAATAAGGATGTAATTCTATCTGGCAGGCAGCAATTTCCCTAGGTCCCGCGACAGTAATGGCTTCCTGCATCAGGGCAACAGGAAAATTTGACACACCAATAAACCGGGTGAGCCCCTGTGTTTTCGCTTCCATCAGTGCACTTATGTATTCGGTTACCGCGACGGCCCCTTGCGGAGAGGGCCAGTGAATCAGTGTCAGATCGACGTAATCGGTGTGTAATTTTTTTAAGCTCTCTTGCAGGCTGGGAATAAGCCGGGCTTTATTCAGATTGTCAATCCAGATTTTGGTGGTAAGAAACACGCGCTCGCGCCTGGTACTACTGTTAGCGATGGCCTGACCAATTTCTTTTTCATTATCATAAATTTGCGCGGTGTCTATCAGTGGATAACCGAGTTCCAGAGCAGTGTTGACTGCATCTGTTACTGTCTGGCCTTTCAGTCGGTAGGTGCCAAGACCAAAAGCGGGAATGATATTCATAAAGATGTCCTTAACGTCGCGAAGAATTTAACATCACTCAATTCATTTGACAGCCTGAAGCTTTATCTGGCTACCAATTTCAGGCGGATACGGCCACGTTGTCCAGGTTAAAAAAAGCAGGTGTGTGGCAATGATGGCATTTTTTTATTTTTCGTTTTCATTTTCATTGTAACGCCGGGCTTTATAAGTCGGACACATCAGATTCTTGGTGGAAAGAATGTCATCAAGCTCTGCTGCGGTAAGCAATCCACGCTCCAGCACCACTTCACGTACGTTTTTACCGGTTTCAGCACAAATTTTGCCAACAACATCACCATTATGGTGCCCGATAAACGGATCCAGGTAAGTAACAATACCTATGGAATTAAAGACATAATTTTCACAAATCGTTCTGTTTGCCGTGATGCCGTTGATGCATTTTTCTCGCAGATTATGGCAGGCATTGGTCAGAATATGAATCGATTCAAACATGGCCTGGCCGATAACGGGCTCCATGACGTTCAGTTGCAGCTGGCCGGCTTCTGCTGCCATGGTCACACAGATATCATTACCAATGACTTTAAAACACACCTGGTTTACCACTTCAGGAATAACCGGGTTGACTTTGGCAGGCATGATGGACGATCCCGCCTGTAATTGTGGCAGATTGATTTCATTTAAGCCTGCACGTGGGCCGGAAGACAGTAAACGCAGGTCGTTGCAAATTTTTGACAGTTTAACAGCCAGGCGCTTTAGTGCGCTGTGTACCATCACGTAGGCACCGCAGTCCGATGTTGCTTCAATGAGATCCTCGGCAGGGACACAGGCCAGTTGACTGACTGTAGCCAGGTTTTGGACCGCTATTTTCTGGTAGCCCTCTGGCGTATTCAGCGCAGTGCCAATGGCGGTAGCGCCGAGGTTGACTTCTAACAGCAGCTCAATGGTACGCTGCAGATTTTTCGTTTCTTCATTTAACAGGACCTGAAAGGCATTAAATTCCTGGCCCAATGTCATGGGTACGGCGTCCTGCAGTTGGGTGCGGCCCATTTTCAGAATACTGGAAAACTCCTGAGCTTTTTGTGCAAATCCTGCACTGAGTTGTCTGATAGACTCAATCAGGATAGTAATTGAATTGTAAACAGCAATACGAAAACCGGTAGGATAAACATCGTTGGTGGACTGGCACTTATTAAGGTGATCATTGGGATTAAGATGTTGGTATTGACCTTTTTCATGCCCCATCAACTCCAGACCAATATTGGCCAGTACTTCGTTAACGTTCATATTAAAAGACGTTCCCGCTCCACCCTGAAAGACATCAATCGGAAACTGATCCATGCATTTTCCTTTATCAAGAATTTCATCACAGGCCAAGATAATGATATTGGCAATTTTGGGGGGGAGGGTGTGTAGCGCTTTATTGGTCATTGCGACGGCTTTTTTGACCATGACCATGCCACGGATAAATTCAGGAAATTCATTGAGTTTACTATTACTGATGTAAAAATTTTCAATGGCTCGCAGGGTATGAATACCATAGTAGGCGTCTGCGGGAACTTCTCTTGTACCTAACAGATCTTCTTCGATACGAATGTGATTTGACATAAGGACCTTCTTACTGTTACCTGCTTTTAATGATGTCATCATGAGTTTTGTCCATGCTACAGTTATCTGTATGCGCTGGCAGGTGCCTCGTCTGTCACGACCAGGCACTGAATAATTTGTCTTAAGATCATATGTGATTTATTAAGAAGTTCATTGGATTCGGCTCAATATAAGTATTATCAGTGAATATTATTCATATTATTTGTGATTTTTGTCACAGTTGAGGGGGAATATCTTGCGTTGGCTATCTTTTATATTGGTGTTCTTATTGGCATACATAGAAATATCACTGTTCATTAGTGTTGCGGATGTATTGGGTGTCGCCATTACTCTCTTGCTGGTTATCCTGACTTCCTGTCTCGGTATTTCTCTGGTGCGTAATCAGGGAATAAGGACCCTGCTCCAGATACAACAACGCATTGCTTCAGGCGAAAATCCTGCCGCAGAGATGGTGGCAACCCTGTCATTAATACTGGCTGGAATTTTACTGCTGATCCCGGGTTTTTTGACAGATTTTCTTGGTCTGCTCCTGCTGTTACCGCCAGTGCAAAAATTACTGACAGTAAGGCTGTTGCGTCAGGCCAATTTCTATTCTTCAAAGGGTAATACTTTTGAAGGTGAGTTCCAGCACCGGCAGGACACATGGCAGGGGGTTTCTCATCATCCCGACGAGCAGAAAGAAAAAAATGATGCGGCGGATGATAAACAAAAATAATTATAGTTTGTGAATAATATCTCATTATAAAGCATGGCGCTGATCTTTTATCGGGTTACTGGTGAGCGTTACCTGTTTTTTCGTTGTTATCACGCAGTGCAGCCAAATAAGTTTATTGAGAAATGAAGTTTTCACCTGTCTTATCATGCCATAAAGATTTTTCAGATTATTTTAGTTTTTCAGGAGCAATCAGAAACAGGCTGTAGTATAAATCACTATGTTTAATAAATAGTTATGAATATTTAAATCTAATGAATGTCATGATCTGTATGTTACTAAAAAATTTTATTATTTCTTTACAGGCAAATCCTGGTGGCTCTTACCAGAGCAGCTGCAAAAAAATTTTTTTTATCCCTTGAAGCGAGTACTGACCGTCCCCATCTTGAAAGCCACGATATCGGTTTATGAAGGTATACTGATGTCGATCCTAACCTTGGTATAAACCTTCTCAATAAGGAGAGTTATCAATGAATTATCGTCCATTACATGATCGCGTTATCGTAAAGCGTAAAGAAGCAGAATCAAAATCAACAGGAGGCATTGTACTAACGGGCAGTGCTGCAGGGAAATCCAACCGTGGTCGTGTTCTCGCTGTGGGTAAGGGTCGTATACTGGATAATGGTGACGTCAAACCGCTGTCTGTAAAAGTAGATGATATCGTTATTTTTAACGATGGCTATGGCGTAAAAGAAGAAACAATTGACAATGAAAAAGTGTTGATTATGTCTGAAAGTGACATTCTGGCAGTGGTTGAAGAGTAATAATCCTCTTTAAAATTTTCTGAATCAAACGAATGAGCTTAAGGGAAATATAACAATGGCAGCTAAAGACTTAAAATTCAGCAATGAAGCCCGTGTAAAAATGCGTAACGGTGTAGACATTCTTGCTAATGCAGTAAAAGTAACTCTGGGTCCTAAGGGACGCAATGTTGTTCTGGAGAAATCTTTTGGTTCTCCGACAATAACCAAAGATGGTGTTTCGGTTGCACGTGAAATAGAGCTTAAAGACAAGTTCGAAAACATGGGCGCGCAGATGGTCAAAGAAGTGGCCTCTAAAGCTAATGATGCAGCAGGTGATGGTACCACTACTGCGACTGTGCTTGCTCAGTCCATCATTACTGAAGGTTTAAAAGCAGTTGCTGCAGGCATGAATCCGATGGATCTGAAGCGGGGAATTGATAAAGCGGTTATTCATGCTGTTGAAGAATTGAAAAAATTGTCAATACCTTGCACAGAACAACAGTTTATCGCTCAGGTAGGTACTGTTTCAGCAAATTCTGATGCGAGTGTTGGTAATCTTATTGCAGATGCAATGGACAAAGTGGGTAAAGAAGGCGTTATTACCGTTGAAGACGGCTCTGGTCTGGAAGACAAACTCAATGTTGTTCAGGGTATGCAGTTCGACAGGGGTTACCTTTCTCCTTACTTCATTAATAAGCCGGAAACAGGCACTGTTGAGCTGGAAAATCCCTGGCTTTTGCTGGTTGAAAAAAAGATTTCTAATGTACGCGAGATGATCCCTGTTTTAGAAGCAGTGGCAAAATCAGGCAGACCTTTGCTTATTATCGCTGAAGATGTGGAAGGTGAAGCTCTGGCAACGCTGGTGGTCAATACCATGCGCGGTATTGTCAAAGTTGCTGCTGTGAAAGCACCAGGCTTTGGTGATCGCCGTGAAGCTATGCTGGAAGACATCGCCATTCTGACTGATGCCCACGTTGTTTCTGATAAGTTGGGTCTGGAGCTGGAAGGTGTCAAACTTGAGCATTTAGGCCAGGCAAAACGTGCTGTTATCAATAAAGATAATACGACTATTATCGATGGCGTTGGTGATAAGGTCAAAATTGAAGGTCGTGCGGACCAGATTCGCAAACAAATAGAAGATGCATCATCTGACTATGATAAAGAAAAACTGCAGGAGCGTGTCGCTAAACTGGCGGGTGGCGTTGCAGTTATCAAAGTGGGTGCAGCAACTGAAGTTGAAATGAAAGAGAAAAAAGCGCGTGTTGAAGATGCGTTGCATGCAACTCGTGCAGCAGTGGAAGAAGGTGTGGTTGCGGGTGGTGGTGTTGCGCTTATCCGTGCTGCCGCTAAAATTGCTTACCTGACAGGTGATAATGAAGATCAGAATGTCGGTATTCGTGTTGCCATTCGTGCTATGGAAGCGCCATTACGCCAGATAGTCCTGAATGCGGGTGGTGAAGCATCTGTTATCGCTAATCAAGTGAAAGCAGCGAGTGAAGGTAACTACGGTTATAACGCTCAGACTGAAGAATACGGTGATATGATCAAGATGGGTATCCTGGATCCGACAAAAGTGACTCGTTCTGCGTTGCAGTACGCTGCATCTATTGCCGGCCTGATGATTACTACCGAATGCATGATTGCTGAACTGCCGAAAGAAGATAAGCCAGAGATGGGTGCCGGTGGTATGGGCGGCATGGGTGGTATGGGCGGCATGGATGGTATGATGTAATCCCTGGTGTCCTGTCACACTAAGTAAATTTCATATAAGTAGTACAGATAAGATCGAGCGGGTAATCCGCTCGATTTTTTTTATTTGATCCGGGTAATACATTCGTTTTTTAGTTATTTTGTTATATATTTTAAAGTAACATTATTATTATGAATACTTTATCAGTCATAAAAAGCATTCTCTGTGTGGTCGTGGTGTTATGCCATAAGATAATTAACAGGGTGGAAAATGCATAGCAAATTATCAATGTGTTTATCAATGGTCGTGTTACTGGCAGGCTGCAATATCAGTGATCACCTGTATACCCGGTATCATCTGTTAACTAATGCAGGGAAGGAGGTTAAATTTATTGAGACTAAACTTGATAGTCGCTGTCTTTTTTTAGGAAAAATAGAGGGACAGCAGACTAACTGGATGTCTCCGGCTGATTATGATAAAAGTCGCTCCATGGAGAGTGCGGCAATTGATCTGCGTAATAAAGCTGCAGAGATGGGTGGCAATGTAATTGAAGACCTGAAAGATGCCACTTTCCCTTTCCTGGATCAGGACCTGCCAGTGGACACTAAAATCTCAGGTAATGTTTATAAGTGTCCGTAATCCGCGATAACCATTGTGTAACAGTGAAAAATAGTGTTATGCCATCCTGAGATCCAGCGGGATCTTGCTGGGTTTTCCTCCAGTTTCTCTGATGAGTCGTGGCACCAGGTAACCTGACACGCGTTTAAGCAAACTTACCATCAATTTTCTGGCAGTATCATCATCTACCAGAAAATGCGCAGCCCCCTGTACTCTGTCAAGCACATGAAGATAGTAAGGCAGAATACCTGCATCAAACAGCGTATTGCTCAGTGCAACCAGAACGTCTTCATTATCATTAATACCACGCAGTAAAACACTTTGATTTAACAGAGTAACATGCGCCTCTCGCAGTTTTGCCATGCTGGCACAAAATGCTGGATCGATTTCGTTTGCATGATTAATGTGCGTCACCATGATGGTTTTAAGGGATGAACGTCCCAGTCTGTGGCAAAGTTCGGGAGTAATGCGCTCAGGTATAACAACCGGCAGGCGTGTATGGATACGTAAGCGTTTGATATGAGGAATACCTTCCAGTTTGCTTATTAGCCAGTCCAGTTCACTATCTTTTGCCATCAAGGGATCGCCGCCAGAAAAAATAACTTCGTTCAGTTCAGCGTGGCTACGGATGTAATCCAGTGCAAGCGTCCAGTTGGTCTTGTTTCCTTTATTTTTCTGATAAGGAAAATGGCGGCGAAAGCAATAGCGGCAATTGACGGCACAGCCACCTTTAATGAGTAGCAGTACACGATTATGGTATTTATGTAACAGGCCAGCAATAGCATTATCCTGTTCATCAAGCGGGTCAGTGATAAAACCCGGTGTGGTAATAAATTCTTCCCGCGAGGTTAGTACCTGTAACAGTAAAGGATCAGTTGCATCTGCTGGCTGCATGCGGGCGACAAAAGCGCGGGGCACGCGTAGTGGAAACAGATGACGGGCATTCTGGCCCTGTAATAAAATTGGATGATTATCGAGTTTGAGAAGATGGAGTAATTCAATAGGATCAGTGATGACATCGCCAAGTTGCTGTAACCAATCTTTTCCGTGTGGTGTGTTTTGTGCTGTATTTTGAGTTACACTATTTGTCATTTTTGCGTCAGATTAGCATGTTAAGAGAGTCAATATGGCATCCTATAGTAGCAACGACTTGCGTCAAGGTCTTAAAATTATGTTAGACGGTGAACCCTGCTCTATTATTGAAAGTGAATTCGTTAAGCCAGGTAAAGGACAGGCATTCGTCCGCACCCGCATTCGTAAGCTTATTTCTGGTAAGTTACTGGAAAAAACCTTCAAATCCACGGATTCTTTTGATCCTGCCGATGTGATGGATATGAATCTGACTTACCTTTATAACGATGGTGAATTCTGGCACTTCATGAATAATGAGACATTCGAGCAACTGGCTGCTGATATCAAGGCAACAGGCGAAAATGCGAAATGGCTGGTGGAACAGGCAGAATGTATTGTCACTTTGTGGAATGGGCAACCCATTGCAGTGACTCCCCCTAATTTTGTTGATCTTGAAATTACTGATACCGATCCCGGACTGAAAGGTGATACTGCAGGCACAGGAGGTAAGCCCGCTACACTAAGCACGGGAGCAGTAGTTAAGGTGCCGTTATTTGTACAGACAGGAGAAGTTATCAAAGTGGATACGCGTTCTGGCGCCTATGTTTCGCGTGTGAAATAAGCTAAAAACAGAGAGCATAATGATTCATCTGCAGCCTGATTATCGATTTATATGAGATATTAAGAAATTGTTTATCATTAGATAATGATTCTATATTTTTTTATTTAAATTTTTCATTTATAATAAACTTATTAACATTACTAAAAAAATGATGGAAGGTTTATGATGAAATCGTTAAACGTGCTGACAGCATTATTTATTATCAGTATTACAGGTTGCTCACCTGCTGAAGACGCGTCAGCAACAAAGCCACCCGCAACAGAAATTACTCAGCAGGAAGCAGAAGTACTTAAAAATGCCAACAATATTATCCAGGATTCTCGGGTTGGTGTTACTCCTGGTATTCCTGCAGAAAAAGTACATGCAGATTTGGCTGAAAAAGCACGTAAAAAAGGCGCTGATTATTTTGTGGTAAAAAAAGATGATAACGGAAATATCATTGCTGCTGATCTGTATAAGAAATAGCGTATATCTGGACAATACTATTGTGGTTATATTCCGGTCTGACAGTTGATTACTATTCCTTTAGTTTTTATCAAACAAAGACTAAAAACCAGGGAAAAGAGTTCACTTTAATAATAGTTAAATGTACTGGTGAATTAACCCTAAACCTGAATGAGTTTTAAAATTTTTTGCAGGATAATGCAGGCGTTTGCCGATTCATTTTCATGTTAACAGACAGTGTTTATTTTTAATTGTTATCGGCAGGCTCTGCTTTTTTCTTCCTTCGTTGTTGCAGCTTTACCTGCCTGAAATTTGAATACGTGTAATAAAATAACGCAGAAAATGCTATCGGACTACCGGGGCGCTTTTCACCAGGCCGGTTGTTATGCGCTAATAATAATTTTATTTATCCTGTAGCACCGCAAACTTCCCATCCACGTAATACCAGCATCCCTCTTCTAACAGAAAACGACTGATTTCGTGAATATGGTGCCTTACACCATTGAGTTGGTAGCGTGCAATAAATTCAACTGTTGCGTGCTGGTCATCAATGACCTGGTAGTGCTTTATCTCCAGGCCCAGCCACTGATAGTCTTCTTTTTGATTAAAATACAGTGAGTCAGGCCGCGAAGAAGGATGCCATGTCCTGAGCAGATAGTCAGTGAGTTTAAAAACATAAGCGCTGTAGCGTGAAGGCATTAATATGCCTGCATTGGGCGCTGCCACGCCGTTGTGATAAAGCCCACAGCAGTCTGTGTAACGCACGTTGCTACCACAGGGACAGAGGGCGTCAGTTGATATCATGTCATGGCCTGAGAGATGTTAGTAAAACAATTAATAGTGTATCGATGCAACCAATCGTGGCTTGTACCGCTTTACTGCAGATTTCTGCGATATTATATTTTTATTCACGACATTTTTCACAATATTGTCATTGTTCATTTTCGGTATATATCTCTGCGATTACCAATGCGTACAACAAGGATGCGCAAAGCGCCGTCCTCGATGTTGGCAATGATTGATAGTCCCCAACGCGGTATTTCCAGAAGTCTCCTGGACTGGAGCCTTTGAGAGCTTCGCCGATGCTGCGCGGATCGTCGAGTTGAGATACACGTCTATGCAGAAAGGAGAGGATACGACGAGAGGTTTGTTGATCTAACTTTCTCAGTTCGCGTACCGCCGCTGGATCAAGTTTAATCTTCCATGTCAAGGCGTTTTATCGCTTCTTCGAGTGGCACGGTTTTGGTCTTGCCTGCGCAAATACAGGTCGAAGCGATGGTGCTGCATGTTAATAGTTGCCTCGGGAACAACACCTGCCAGTGGCTCTGCGTAGCAGGGACGTTTGACGACCACTCGTCGGGTGGCTAGAGCGCAGGCCTGTGCAAGCAGGCCATCAGCATCCATATCTGCGCCAGCCAGTGACTGAAGCAGGCGCATCTCTTTTTTGACACATGCGCTTTTTTTGCGTGCCGGATACATCGGGTCCAGAAAGACGACCTCAGGCGCTGGATGCAGTCCGTTCAGTGCACTCAGGCTGCAGGCATGTAGTAATGTCATTCGTTCCCGTAACCACGGCCCGATTTCACTATCCTGCCAGCCACGCACAAGGCCATCATGCAACAGGGCAGCAACGACCGGGTTACGTTCCAGCATACGCACATGACAACCCAGCGTGGCCAGTATAAATGCGTCCCGTCCCAGCCCGGCCGTGGCATCAACTACATCAGGACGATATCCCGGTTTTATATTCACGGCACGGGCGATAGCTTCATTGCGCCTGCTGGCAAAACGCCGCCGCCAGGCCATGGCACCGTCGACAAAGTCAACATAAATTCCACTCAGTCTGGGTTCATCTCTTTTGCGCAGCTCCAGCCTTGCTGGTGTCATCACCAGAACCAGGGGTGCCGTTTCGTCAGAGACAATACCCCAGCGCTCTGCCAGTGAAGATAATGTATCAGGATCCACACCGGCTTCAGGGAATAAACAGACATTCATACGACTTACCCGGTAATGCCGTAATCGCGCAACATGGCATCAGGGCGGGGCTCGCGTCCCCGGAAGCGTTTGAATAATACCATGGGCTCTTCAGCGCCCCCGCGTGACAGAATATTTTCCAGAAAATCCCTGCCGGTATCAGGATTGAAAATTCCTTCTTCTTCAAAGCGGGAAAATGCATCGGCTGCCAGTACGTCTGCCCATAAATAGCTGTAATAGCCGGCAGCATAACCACCAGCAAAAATATGGCTGAATGAATGCGGAGACCGAGCCCATGAGGGAGTGGATATGACCGCTACCTGTTTTTTAATTTCATGCAGGGTAGGTAAGATTTGCGCGCCCTGAACGGGGTTGTATGCAGAGTGCAGACGAAAATCGAATAAACCAAATTCCAGCTGGCGCAGGATGAACAGCGCTGCCTGATAATTTTTCGCCTGCAGCAGGTTATTCAGCAGATGTTGGGGTAAGGGCTCATGCGTCTGATAATGACCGGAAATCAATGCCAGTGCTTGCGGCTCCCAGCACCAGTTTTCCATAAACTGGCTGGGGAGTTCTACGGCATCCCAGGGTACGCCACTGATTCCGGCAACACCGGCGGTTTCTATCCGGGTCAGCATATGATGCAGGCCATGACCAAATTCATGAAACAGCGTGGTAACTTCTTTATGGGTAAACAGGGCAGGTTTATCGCCTGCAGGTCTGTTGAAGTTACAGACAAGGTAAGCAACAGGTTTCTGTAACCTGCCATTGATGCGCAGGCTCTGCATGCAATCTCCCATCCACGCACCGGCACGTTTGTTTTCACGTGCGTACAAATCCAGATAAAAACTCCCGCGTAATACGTCATTCTCATCAAACAGATCAAAAAAACGTACATCTTCATGCCAGCTGTCGACATCGCTGCGTTCCCGGGCAGTGATACCATAAATGCGCCTGACGACTTCAAACAGGCCGTCGAGAACGCGCTGCTCAGGAAAATATGGCCGTAACTGCTCATCGTTGATAGAAAACAGATGTTGTTTCTGTTTTTCAGCATAATAGGGAATATCCCAGACATTCAGTTCATCGACATGATGATATTCCCTGGCGAATGCACGCAACTGCGCGAGCTCCTGTTCAGCCTGCGGGTGCGCACGCCTGGCCAGATCATAAAGAAAATCCAGCACCTGTTGTGGATGTTCAGCCATTTTAGTTATCAGGGAATGATCGGCATAACTGGCAAAGTCCAGTAGCTGTGCCAGCTCGTGGCGCAGGGCGAGAATTTCTTCCATGATATCACTGTTATCCCAGCGGCCAGCATGCGGACCCTCGTCAGAAGCCAGAGTGGCAAATGCGCGCCAGATTTCCTGACGTAATGCAGCATCATCTGCCCATGTGATAACAGGCAGGTAAGCAGGCATATCCAGCGTTAACAGCCAGCCATCCAGTTTCCTGTTTTTTGCTCTTTCCCGTGCAGCATCCAGCACACTTTCTGGCAGGCCGCGTAACTGGTCGACATCTTCAACCAGTTTGCTCCATCCCATGGTACTGTCCAGTACATTATTGCTGTAAGTGGATGCCAGCTCAGACAGGCGTGCGGCGATGACGCCATAGCGTTTTTGCTGTTCATGGGCAAGTGCGATGCCAGACAGCCTGAAATCACGCAGCGCATTTTCCACTGATGTGCGTTGCGGCGTATCCAGGGCAGCAAATGCACCACTGTTTTTCAGACTAAGATATGCCTGATACAAAGCTGCATGCTGCCCAACCCAGGTGCTGTATTCGGATAACAGGGGGAGGCACTGCTCATAAGCCGCTCTGAGCTCAGGGCTGTTGTTTACTGCGTTCAGATGCGTGACCGTCGACCAGACCCGCGCCAGGTGATTGTCGGATTCGGCCAGTGGCTGGCACAGCGTTTCCCACCTAAAGGGCGCAGATTGAGCGACAATTTCCTCTACTGACTGACGACATTTTTCCAGTAACGCAGTGACGGCAGGGACAATGTCTGCAGGACGAATGGATGAGAAAGGAGGTAAAGAGAATTCACTTAACAGTGGATTGGTCATTGCAATAATCCTGATTATCGTTTTGGTTTTGGCACACAGTTAAGACCTACTGGCACAGTGTCTGCCAGAGATGTCGGGTCGTTTATGTCCTGTCAGGTGGGTTCCTGGAGACAGATTTTATCATCGTTAATCGCAGGCTGGTGGGAATAATATAGCGAATTATGGATATTCTGGTAACCTGGTCTTAAATATGATTAAAATAAACGCTAATTATGATTAATGACACACTAAGCGCAGTGCAGCAGTAACATACCAAATGCAGGAATATGATAATGAAAATAAAATCCTTGTTGTATCTTATTTAGAGCGCATTGAATTTGGTCTGTCTGATTTTATAGAGTTACTTTTTAAAAACTGGCATTGAATTTGGGTTACAATTCTCGGGCAATGGCACCATAATCTGGTTCCTGAATGTACCTGTTTCATCCTGTCTGGCCTGCTGCGCTGTATCCTGTCGTTCTGGCGCAATGATATGCCTTTGAAAAATATGCAGAAACAATGGCACTGGCCTGACTGACCCTGAATAACTATTACTGTTTAAGGAAAAACGCCAGAATATCATGTTGAGTTACCGCCACTATTTTCATGCCGGCAATCATGCGGATGTGCTGAAGCATGTTGTTCAGAGCCTTATCATTGAGTCTTTAAAAGAAAAAGAAAAAGCGTTTCTGTATCTGGATACCCATGCGGGCGCCGGCTGTTATCAGCTGAGTGATCAGAAGCAATACCAGAATGAATACCTTACGGGTATTGCACGCATCTGGCAGCGTACTGACTTGCCTGTCGCGCTGCAGCCTTACCTCAGTGTAGTGCGTGCGCTGAATCCACATGACAGATTGCGCTACTATCCCGGTTCACCATTGATAGCACGTCATTTGCTGCGCCAGCAGGATAAAATGCATCTGACTGAGCAGCACTCGGGGGATTATCCTCTGTTACGTAACACGTTTTTACAAGATAAGCGTGTCAGGGTGCAGAAGGAAGAAGGGTGGCAGCAGTTAAAATCGCAGTTACCTCCGCTGACACGTCGGGGTTTTATTTTGATGGATCCCTCTTATGAAATAAAAACTGACTGGCAACAGGCGGTCACAGGAATTGTGGAAGGGCACAGCCGTTTTGCTACCGGAATTTATGCGCTATGGTACCCGGTCGTCCTGCGTCAGAGAGTGAAACGCTTGTTAACGAATCTGCAGGCCGCTGGTGTCCGCAATATTCTGCAGATTGAACTGGGGTTATGTCCGGATACGGATCGCCGTGGTATGACGGCTTCTGGAATGATTGTTGTTAATCCGCCCTGGAAACTGGAGCAGCAGATGCGTGACCTGCTACCCTGGCTGCATCAGGTACTTGCTCCTGATAGTAACGGGCATACGCTGCTCAAATGGATAGTGCCGGAGTAAAAGGCGATGTTAATTTCCATGATTAAGTAAAAGGCAACAAAGCGACTGTCTGCAAACGTGGCAGATAACATTTACTCTATGCTGACAGGCAGGAAGAGCTGTACAAGGTACTGGCACTGTGGGTAAACGCGGTGCTACAGGCAAAAGAGGATATCATGACATTTGCACAACAGCTTGAGCAAAGAGGGCTGGAAAAAGGGCGTCAGGAAGGACGCCAGGAAGGCATGGAGCAGGGCCGTCAGGAAGGTGAAAAAGAAGCTTCCCTGAAAATAGCCAGACAGCTGCTTGCCAGTGGTGTTGAGCGCGGTATTGTTAAATTATCAACCGGACTGTCTGACGCAGAGCTGGATAATCTGTAACATTAACAGCTTGCTGAATCAGGAGAAAAAGTGGCCTGCAAGATGAGCTGGAGTTGCTGCCTGGTGTTCACGTTGAGTTGCTGGCTCCTGCGGACATACCCCCGCAGATTCGGGAGTGTTCGCCATAGCCCCCGCACACTGCCCTTCAATTTCGTGGAAGGTTAGTCTGTTTCCTGTACTGACTGATATCCAGCAGCAGCTGTATTATCCGCGGGTCGCTAAACAATGTTTCCAGTGTGCAGCAAAGTTTACGGCGCCAGTTAGGGTATTCATCACAAGTGCCTGGAATGTTGACCGGTATTGCCATATCCATCCAGTCTTCGGGTTGTAAACCCAGTAACGCGCTGGCACAGACTGAGAGGTAACGTTGTAAACCGGCAGCAATTATCGGGTTCATCGCTACGGATGCAGTCCTGTAGTCAATGGTATCAGGCAGGCAATCGTAAAGATGCAGCGCATCCAGTAGTCCCTGTTTGCTTTTTTCTCTTTCTATATATTGCTGCATTAATTGCTGGTTGGGATAAATTCCCAGTTGATGCCCCAGTGTCAGGTCATCTGCCTGCCAGTAACCCCGCAGGGTGGGTAGATCATGCGTATTGAGGGTGGCCATCGCCTGACGCGGATATTGTTGTGGTGAGCGAAAATGGTGTTCACTATCCTGTTCAAAATACAGCACCTTGTAAGAGTAAATACCATAGTCGTGCAGTCGGGTAACAATTTCTGGTGGTACTATGCCGAGATCTTCTCCAATAATCAGACAATGATGGCGCTGGCTTTCCAGTGCCAGTATGCCGAGCAGATCATCCAGCGGGTAATGCACATACGCACCGTGGCTTGCTTCCTGCCCATGGGGTATCCACCACAAGCGTAATAATGACATTACATGATCAAGACGTAATGCACCACCGTGAACCATACTGGCGCGCAGCAGATCAATAAAAGGTTGATAAATTCGGGCGGTTAATACCTGTGGATTAACCGGTGCCAGCTGCCAGTCCTGACCGGATGGGCCAATCCTGTCAGGAGGCGCACCTGTGGAAGCCTGCAGGCAATAAAGCGTGCGATCGCCCCAGGTTTCTGCGCTGTCCTGTGTGACGCCGACTGCCATATCGAGGTACAGGCCAATCGGCATATTTTGCTGGCGGCTTACCTGGCAACAGTGAGCCAGCTGGCTGTCGGCCAGCCACTGTAACCACAGATAAAACGTGATTTTTTCATTCTGCTGATGACAGAAATCGTTAACGTCGCTGCTAGCTGGATCCTGGTACTGTGCGGGCCATGATGTCCAGCCAGCCAGACCTGGTGTTTTTTCACTGAGCCAGTTGTGCAGCGCATCAAAAATGGCCTGCTGTTGTAAGCTGTCACCACCACGCACGACAAACTGGCGAAATGCCTGCGTCCTGGTATCCTCGGCTGCGCGTGCCATAAATAAGGGAAATGCCAGACGTAGCGCCGTCAGTTTCAGTTGCATGACTCTGGGATAATCCACCCATTCACTGCTGCGAATTTCTGTCAACAAAGCCTGAGTCTTTGTCTGATGCCACCACTGTTGCGCAGGTTTGCTGTGCTGAAATTCATCCACTGCGTTGACATCAATGTAAATGATGTTTAACCAGAGCCGGGAAGACGGGCTGTAGGGGCTGGCTCTGTCCGGTTGTGCGGGATAGAGGGCATGCAGCGGATTTAAGCCAATAAATGCAGCGCCATGACGAGAGAGCTGTTTGATAGTACGCGCCAGATCGCCAAAATCACCACAACCCCAGTTATGAGTAGAGCGTAGCGTGTACAACTGTATACAGGATCCCCAGAGCTTATTCCCCGCCTGTAACACGGGGGGTTCATAACAGCGTTCTGGAGTAACGATAATTGTGCAGTCCCAGCGTTGTTGCCGGGAAGAGAGTGCCAGATGGTGATAGCCTGTTGGCAGAGAAACGGGAAGTATCAGGGAATTCTGTCCACTGGTTTTCCCTTGATACTGGCTGCCCGTATCTGTAGTCAATGTCCAGTGATACTCATCGCTGCCGGTCAGGGTCAGGTTCACAGGATGGCCATGCACAAGTATTTTTACCGCAGGGAGTAGTGCTTTGGCATCATGGGATATGTGGTTTTCCGCTAATGCCTGCGCCATGAGCGTGTTCAGTTGCTGCAAAATGTGTGGCGCAACCGTCTGTGATTTACCATCAGCATCTGTCCAATGGGTGGCTATTGCTGCCTGTATTCTGCTCTGCTCTGCTGTTTTATCCTGCATAGTGGTCATCCTGGTATAGGCATTAATTATGCATTGTCCTGATTTTGTATGACCCGCCAGATAGCGTTAAGTATAGGCAGTTAAGTGCGGTGGTAGAGGCAGGCCGGTTATCGATCAACATCCGTTCACGGCAAACTCTATGCTGGATAACCTGTTTACAACAAAAATATTGAGGGTAATACACATTAAAAATGAGCGATATTTGCTATGTTTTATTCTCTCCCTTCCTTCTTTTTTCTTACCATTGTAAATAAAATTTACCTGCATTTGTTAAATGCAGCGCCTCAATTTTTAGTGCTCAATTTACCAGAACATAAAACTGTTTACATTTAATTTTAAGGATATATTTATGATAAATAAAGATAATTTAGAAAATTCCAATAATAGTTCTGATCTTGATCTGAAAAATGCTGCTTCAACAGATACCTATGTGGAAAATAATGCTGCTTCAACAGATACCTATGTGGAAAATGAAGATGATTATTTAGTAGATGCTGATGAAGAAGATGATTGGGAAGAAGATGAGTCAGAAGAAGATGAGTCAGAAGAAGATGAGTCAGAAGAAGATGATTGGGAAGATGCCGATGCGCAAGACACTATTCACGTTGTTAAGCAAGGCATTATTGCGTGTGTCCTGAAAAAAACAGGAGTTTATGAATCGCCGATCATGATTGATGCCATTTCAGCGTTTCCTTCTAAAAAAACTGATATTGTTGCTAACGTTGCGCAGACGCTGTTTGAAAGGGTGGTGCACTCGGGTAACCTGATTACCACTCCGCAGGCCTGATAGATCTGTCTTCTGGGTAATGGCTGCAGGATGCCGGTAACATCAGGTATTCTGTGGCCTTTTTTTGCCTTTTATTTTTTCCCTTCTATTTCGTTCGCCAGGACAGCCTGTTACAGAGCCTATTTGATTACGTTGGTAAGCACCACCAGCCAGTGTCTGGCTCATTTTATCTGCAGATGTTGCTGCAGCATTCGGTCATTGTTGAGGGTTAATCAATAGCGTTGAACCTTCGCTGGCAATGGCTGCAAAAGTGTTGAGAGTTGTGCACGCTAAAAATGAGCGATATTTGATATGCTTTATTCTTCTCTTTCCTTCTTTTTTCTTACCATTGTAAATAAAATTTAGTCGTATTTTTTAATACTTTTGTCCAATTTTATCGCGGTTAACTTTTTTGCAACATACTCTTACATATCAGGATTTTTAATGAACAATAATGAAGATTTTTTAACAGGAAATGATGATCTTGCTAAGTTAGTAGTGAAATACTCTGATAAACTTCCAGGTGCTAATCTCGCGGGTGTTAAGCTGTCTTACACGGACTATTTATCTCGTCGTGATCTGACAGGAATTAATCTGGAAGGTGCCGATCTGCAAGGCGCCTCTCTGGAACAATCTAATCTGACAAAAGCTAATCTGAGTTCAGCTAATTTGGGCTCAGCTAATCTGTCAAAAGCGACTCTGACCGGTGCCACTCTGACAAAAGCGTCTCTGGTAAATGCTAATTTCACCGGGGCTACCCTGCAAGACGCCATTCTGACCGGCGCTGATTTTACAAAAGCTTATCTGCTAAACGCTATTCTGAGCGGTGCTAATCTGCAAGACGCTATTCTGGCAGAAGCGACTCTGGCATATGTCTCTCTGGCAAAAGCTAATCTGGCAGGCGCCACTCTGACAAAAGCCTATCTGGTAAACGCTACGCTGACAGATGCTATTCTGACCAAAGCGAATCTGGCAGGCGCAAATCTGGGAGGTGTTAACCTGTCGAGTGTGGATATGGCAGGTGCTAATCTGGAAGGTGCTAATCTGGCAGGTGCCAATCTGACCAAAACTAATCTGGCCGGCGCTAAGCTTGCAGGCGCTATTTTGACAGGCGCTGACTTGTCTGGTCAGGACCTTTCTGGCCTTGATCTGACCGGTGCTAAGCTTACGGGTGCTAATCTGACAGGTGCTAACCTATTTGGTCAGGATCTTTCTGGCCTTGATCTGACCGGCGCTACTCTGACCAAAGCGAATCTGTCAAAAGCGAATCTGACCAACGCCACTCTGACCAAAGCTAACCTGGCAGGCGCTAATCTGGAAGATGCTATTCTGGAAGGTGCTATCCTGGCAGAAGCTATTCTGGCAGGCGCCAATCTGACCAAAGCTAATCTAACAAACGCTTATCTGACAGGTGCTAATCTGGCTGGCGTTACTCTGGAAGGCGCTATTTTAAAAGGCGCTATTCTGGAAGGTGTCAACCTGTCAGGCATTAACCTGAAAGGTGTTATTCTGAAAGAGGCCAGTCTGACGGGCGCTGACTTGTCTGGCCAAGATCTGTCTGGCTTTGATCTGACCGGCACAATTCTGACAAAAGCAAATCTGACAGGCGCTAACCTGTCTGGCCAAAATCTTTCTGGCCATGACCTGAGAGGCGTTAATCTGGCAGATGCCAACCTGTCAAAAGCAAATCTGACAAACGTTACGCTGGCCGGCGCTAACCTGTCCGGCCAGAATCTGTCTGGCTTTGATCTGACCGGTACGCTACTGACAAACGCTAATCTGGCAGGCGCTAATCTGTCTGGTCTTAATCTGTCTGGTTTTGATCTGACCGGCGTTAACCTGGAAGGCGCTATTCTGGTAGGTACTATTCTGACAGGTGCTGTTCTGGAAGAGGCTAATCTGAACGGCGCTATTCTGACAGAGGCTAAGCTGGCAGGTGCCTCTCTGGCATCCGCTAAGCTGCAAAACGCCGACCTTACCGGTGCTATTCTGACGAAAGCAAATCTGACAGAAGCTAATCTGCAAGGTGCCGACCTTACAGGAGTTAATCTGGCCGATGCTATTCTTGAAGATGCTATTTTAACAGACGCCGACCTGACTGGTGCTAATCTGGCCGGTGCTATTTTGACAGATGCTATTCTGACAAATGCCGATCTGACAGGTGCTTTTCTGGTAAATGCTAACCTGGTTCGAGCTAATCTGGCAGGCGCTAATCTGGAAGGTGCTTTGCTGCCAGGGGCTGTGCTTGTCGGTGCTGATCTGTCTGGTGTCTATCTGTCTGGCCATGATCTGACCGGCGTTACTCTGACAGGCGCTAATCTGTCAAAAGCGAATCTGTCTGGTCTGAATTTGTCTGACCACTCCCTGACAGGAGTTAATCTGACAGGCGCTAATCTGACAGACACTATTCTGAAAGGGACTTCTCTCGCAGGCGCTAATCTGTCTGATGTCAATTTGTCTGGCCGTGATCTAACAGGGACTAATCTGATAGGCGCTACTCTGAAAGGCGCCAATCTGACAAAAGTGAATCTGACAGTGGCCTCACTTAAAGAGGCTAATCTGGAAGGTGCTAATCTGGAAGAGGCGGTTCTTGACCGCACTGATCTGACAGACGCTAATCTGGCCAGCGCTAACCTGACAGACGCTATTCTTGAAAACTGTGTCCTGCTAAGAGCTAATCTGGCAGGTGCTAAGCTTGCAGACGCTATTCTGACACGCAGTATTCTGGAAGATGCTGACCTGACAGGCGCTAATCTGACAAGTGCCAGGCTAGACTGGGCCAGGCTAGACGGTGCTACTCTGACAGGTGCTGAACTGACATATGCCTCCCTTATCGAGGCTGATCTGATGCATGCTAACCTGACAGGTGCTGACCTGACAGGTGCTGATCTGACCAAAGCTAATCTGGTCCGTGCTAATCTGACAGACGCTAAGCTGAATGATGCTCATTTGACAGATGCTGTTATGGCAGGTGCTATTCTGAAAGGCGCTAATCTGACAACAGCGAATCTGCAAGGTGCTATTCTGACAGATGCTGATTTGACAGGCGCTATTCTGGCACGCACTACTCTGAAAGGCGTTAATCTGGCAGGCGCTAATCTGTCTGGTCTTAATCTGTCTGGCTTTGATTTGACAGATGCTAATCTGGCACGCGCTAATCTGACAGGGATTAACCTGACAGATGCTAATTTGACAGGCGCCTCTCTGGCTGGCCTCGATTTATCTGGTCACTCCCTGACAGGAGTTAATCTGACAGGGGTTGATCTGACAGCAGTTAAGCTGGCAGGCGTTGATCTGACAGGTGCTAACCTGACAGGTGTTAATCTGTCTGGCCAGAATTTGTCTGGATATAATCTGAAAGGCGTTAATCTGACAGGCGCTAATCTGAAAGGCGCTAATCTGTCTGGTCTTGATCTGTCTGGCTGCTTGCTGACCGGTGCTAATCTGGAAGGTGCTATTCTGACGGGCGCTATTCTGAAGAATGCTATTCTGGCGGACGCTAATCTGGCAAACGCTAATCTGGCAAATGCTAATCTGGCAGGCGCTATTATGCCCGGCGCTATTTTTACCGGTGCTGATCTGACAGCTGCTTATCTGATAAACGTTAATCTGAAAGGCGCTGATTTAACAAAAGCGACTCTGATAAAAGCAGTTCTGGCTGGCGCTAATCTGACAAACGCTAATCTGACGAAGGCCAATCTGACAGAGGGTTACCTGACAGGTGCTAATCTGACAAATGCTAATCTGACAGACGCTATTGTGGTAAATGCTGCGCTGCAAAACACTAATCTGACATGTGCTAATCTGAATGGTGTTGATTTGACAAAAGCCAGGCTGGAAGGGGCTATTATGTCAGACACTACGGAGTTAGATACCGTGTGTGTCCTGAGAAATTCAGGCATTAATAATCTGATTGATGACATCTTAACAATCCCTTTACGCTCTGAGCGTGCTGTTATGCAGGTGAGAGAGATGCCAGTAGCTGGGACGCTGCTACCGAATATTGTTGTGCCTGGCTAACAGGTCTTTTCCCTGAAAAGCAGGGCTGCGGGATACTTATGTCTGGTAAGGCCAGGTATCCTGTGGCCTTTTTTGTTTTACTTACCGCAATCTGGTTACAGACAGTGAGCATGGATTGACTGGTGGCGATAACCATGTCAGTAATCTGGCATATCGGCCATTTTCTCCAATCTGTCATTGCATACGCCATTGTGGTGAAGTGCTTTCCTGACAGCAGGTAATCGCTGCATTGATGCAATCTGATAAGGGTAACAGCATAAATAATATTAATTTAACTATTAACTAACTTACTATTATTTTAAAATTATTTATATTTTTGTTATTTCAATATATTTATTAAACTGGTTTTTTATGAAAAATAGCTTAACAAGATGATTTACATAATACTGTTGATGACTTAGAGTAATAAAATTGATTTTCCGTAATGAAAAAATAATTATGTATAGGGTGTATTGTTACAATATGAATACGGTAGATTCTGGTTTATAAGTATGCTGTTAATTATATCGAGACTACTACTAATATAGTTAGTATAATAATTTTTTATTATTTTTATAGAAATATAGTCTTATACTGCATTAAGAAAAATAAAGAATATTTTTATCCGCATCAGGGCAATATTTAATAATTTGATAGAAATTTTATTTATATCTTTATTAGTAAAATAAATCAGGAATAGCCAACATGACTAATAAAATAAAAAGCAAGAAAAAGAATAAAATAATAAAAATTATGAAATGGCCTGATTCTTTAAAGACTGGCAGCAGGATTGCTATTGTTTCTCCTGCTGGTCATGTCAGTAATCCTGATTTTTTACAGCATGTCGATACCATGATTAAAGAACATGGATATGTTCCTGTATATTCCAAAAACCATTTAGCAAAATATGAACATTATTATAGTTATGCAGGTACAGTCGCAGAAAGACTGGACGATCTGCAGCACGCCTGTGATGATTCTTCTATAGACGCCATCTGGACGACACGCGGTGGTTACGGCAGTGTACAGTTATTAGAAAAACTTGATCTGCGTGCGCTTACAGCAAGGCCTAAGTGGTTAATCGGTTATTCAGACATCACTTATTTACACAGCTTTTTTAATCAACATGGTATTGTCTCGATACACGGACATAATGCCATCAGAACTCTGAGCAATGGAGTTGCTCCACCTGCTTCCTCATATGAGTTAATATTCCAGATACTGACAGGAAAAAATCCCGAATATAAGCTACCTCCTCATGCCCTTAATCAGCCAGGCAAGGCATCTGGTGTGCTCATTGGAGGAAACCAGACTATCGTTGGTGCACTTTCAGGCACCGGATATAATGTTAATTATCAGGATGCCATACTGTTTTTGGAAGAAGTGGGAGAAAATGCTTATTACAGAATTGACAGACAAATGCAAACTCTGGAAGCAGCCGGTGCCCTTTCCAGAATAAAAGGTATTATCATTGGATCAATGCGCGATATAGGCGGAGAAAAGTCTGATTTTAATCAAAACGCTTATAACATCATTCATGAAAGCACCCGCAAATATAATATTCCTAAAATCTTTGCCTTTCCTGCTGGCCATGTGCCTGACAATTATCCGCTTATCATGGGCGCAAACATTATCATGGAAGTGACCGGTGAACAGAGTATCGTGAAATATCCTGCCAGAGTTTAATTCTGCCATCGTTCAGATGCAGGTGATACAAAATTACCTGCAGAAGCAAAAAAGATAACGCCGTCATTCTAGTGTTAAGCGTTACACACGGGAAATATCTAGAAAAGGCGTGGATAATTCTGTGAAAAAAACTCATGAATAGCTACAGGGAAAATTCAAGTACCCTCAATACCCCATCATCGCTGTATACTGGCGTTCATTTTCTCAACTGAGCTGACTCCTGTGACAGCGACAGATAATCCGCAAGAGAGGGTGTATGGCTGATTTATCCAAACCCCACGACACGCTTTTCAAACGTACGCTGCAGCACAAAAAAATCATGCAGGACTGGCTGCAGGCTCATCTTCCTCCTGAGATTACTGCGCTGGCAGATATGTCCACTCTTGCCCCTGTGCCGACGGAGTTTATTCCCAGATGGCCGCAAACCCTGCACAGTGACGTAGTATACAGTTGCCTGATTAACGGCCATCCGGGATATTTTCATATTTTAGCCGAGCATCAGAGCACTCCTGATCCCATGATGGCTTTCCGGATACTGCAATACAGTGTGGAGCTGATGAGTAATCACCTGAAAGCAGGCCATGAAAAATTGCCGATTGTCCTGCCACTGTTGCTGTATCACGGTGAAACATCGCCTTATCCGCATGCTGTGGAAATCTGGTACTGTTATGACAGTCCGGAGCTGGCGAGACACCAGGCACTGCGTCCCTTCCGGCTGATTGACCTGACGGTACTGTCTGATAAAGAAATTAGCCGCCACGGTCTGTCTGCCGCCATGGAGATACTGCTGCGGCACAGTCGTGAGAAGGAAGTACCTCTTGACTGGCTGGAGCAGTTGTTAACTGAAGGGAAAATGGCTACTATCTATACAGAAATTGGTTCCAGGTATTTCAGGGACATTTTGAGGTACTTTATTGAAATCTGTGGGCGTGCAGACAGGCAGGAAGAGCTGGACAAGGCACTGGCACTGTGGGTAAACGCGGTGCCCCAGGCAAAGGAGGATATCATGACATTTGCACAACAACTGGAACAGAGAGGGCTGGAAAAAGGGCGTCAGGAAGGGCGCCAGGAAGGTCGCCAGGAAGGTGAACAAGAGGCTGCCCTGAAAATAGCCAGACAGCTGCTTGCCAGTGGTGTTGAGCGCGGTATTGTTAAACTTTCCACCGGACTGTCTGATACAGAGCTGGATACTCTGTCACACTGAAAGATACTGAAATGAACTCAAGATGAATTACCTCTGATCTTTGTCTCATAATGGTTCAGGGTCCGGTACATCCTGCAATGCAGGGTCGGCGTGCCACAGCGTATTTTCCCGGGTTTCCTTTAAGGCGCGACATTTTATAGCCACAATAATTTTCAGCAGACTGCTGGCGTGGCGGTGTGAAGAAAACGTCTTTCTTTCTCATCAATAATTGAATTATTTTATGATAATAAAATAATCTGTTTTCATCCAGCACGAACAGTCAGCCTGTTAGCCCGCTTTAATCGCGCAGGGACATCAAACCATTATTTTAAAAAGTAAATTGAATAATCGGCTTTACAGAAGTCTTTACATTAAAAATAGTAAATGATATTTATCATTTGATATTAATAAGTAAGGAAAATATATAATGGAATTATCTGCAAAAGACACAAAATTATTTTTATCCCTGTTGCTGATTTTTCCTGCATTAGCCGGTGTCAGTACGCTGGCCTATGCTGTCGATGTGATAGTGCCAGGTGAGCAGGTTATAGAATCTCTCTACACCGATATCCGGAAATGGGGAACACTGGTGTTAGTGGGAATTGCGCTTGCTTTCTGGATAATCAATAAAAACATCTATTTAGTGTTAGGTGCATGTGGATGTATCGCACTGATACACTATTTTTTCCGCTGACTGATAAGACATCTGGCGCAGATGAAAACAAAGCGCAGGCTCATGATTGCCTCTTCCTGTGCACTCTGATGCGGGTATTTTACCTCGTCGGGTGACCTGTCTTGCCCATGTCTGGCTCTCTTTGTAGCGCCTGCTTCATGGTCATCTGATTTTCTTACGCTGGCGCTGTTTCCTATAGATTTTCAAGCATATATTAGCTGCTTTGGCCGCAACATCCAGCCTGCTTTCACATGTTCTTCTCCGTATGCGCTATCGTTCATGTTGAGTTACGGCGTCCAGACATGGCATATAGCATACGACCATCCTCTTTTTACCCATAGTGCCTGCAGCATCAACTCCAGCATCCATGCATTGAATACCCCCATCTATATTGTCAATAGCAAATGGTTTTTTTGTTACAGAGAATACTTTTTTATAAATTGTAAACATCCTAATTATTAATAATATTAACATGACAGTCTCAGGTTACCGATACTTCAGATACAAACCAGGGGAGTTGAGCAGAATGGAAATTATCAGTAGTTACGACACAGTGGCAAAATTTACACACAATAATAAAGCGTATTCTATTCAGATACATAAATCGGGAGATGATGATTCTCGGGTTAAATTTGTAACGAATGTGATCCAAGTGAGTAATACTATTGTAGAGCCAGAATTCTCAATAAGGATCTGCGAAAAAACCACTCCGGGAGCCAGGGTCTATTACACTCTCATTGTACCAGATAATATACGGCCGGAAGATAAACAGGCTATTGCTGATGCCATTAACAGCAGCTACCTGGCGCTCCCCGGTTTTGAGGAGAACGATCCGAACAAAGCTAGCAAAAAAGCGCATGCTGTTGCCACTCTGGCAAGGATGTTTAGGGAAGGTAAAATCAGCCTGGGTAAAGAAATAATAAAATCTTCTGTTCTTAACAGAATTACACATAGCATTCTTAGCAGCTAATCCCGCCTTCTTCAGGCCATAATAGTGCAATCTTACCCGCCCGGTAGCTAAACAGCGCCCGGGCGCTGTTGCAGACAGCTATGGTCGGCAATTTTACTAAATTGGGATTATTTTCTCCTGCAGTTAATCTGATGGTTCCTTTTACTGCTTTCCTTGCATGCCCGGCGATATGCAGTAAGTCTGATGCGTGGAAAATCAGCGTCGGTAGTCAGGAAAGAATGACGCATGCAGGTTAAGTATCAGCCTGCAATGTGCCCATATAGTTTTCCTGGTGTTATGGATCGGGCGATATTGAATAGTCTCTTAATTCAGATGGGTGGGGAAGGCCAATTTGGTAGTATTTGGCGGAATAGTAAGGTTTTTCATCGGGTGCTAATCCAACAGTACAGAAATAATCGCCGTTTTCGCTTTTCTTCCAAATCTTCTGTGCGCCCGGATCGTTAAGATCAAGTATCAGCATGCGGTTGAGGAAATCGGAGAAATGACGGCCTTTCTTACGCCTGCTTTCACCTGGGTAGTGTTTCCGGGCAGTGTCAATGGCCTGTGTTTTTTCCTGCACCTGAAAGCCAAGTTTCAGGGAGGTCTGCTTCGAAAATTCACTCATTGAGTATAATTTTAATACAGGCTCTCTGTCTGTCTGACGCTGTGCCGCATAATTTACTGCATGCTCCATGAGCGCAACACCTGCCTCTCTTGTCAGAGGATTACAGGCAAGTACTGACACCAGTATATAATCGTTACAGAGCTTTAAAGACATAAGGCCAACGGGATCCTGGCTGAGCCTGTACTCAAAAATCACCACATTATCATCGTTCAAACCACCAAAACAATATCTGGAGGCTGCCATAGCCCTTTGAGAGTTATTACCAGGGGCCTCTGTTTGCTGCTTATCTTTAAAATACCCGGTTATGCGCTGAAATAGAGTGACTGCCTGCCTCGTTTCCGTTTGTTGTTTACTTTCAATATATATATCTAGAGCGATGCTCTGAAATTTACCTACCCTGTCTTCTACCTGGTCTTTGGGTATTTGCCTGATGGGGGCGACAGATGACAGCACCCAGAGAAAATTTTCCGGCTGTGGTGCAGTGTGCGCATTATACAGCACGGCCGTGGGCTTATATGTAGTCATACCGACGCTTATCTCTGTATTTTTCCAAAAGTCACACTGAGAGGGTGCTGCGGTGGCAGGCGTTTCCTTTTCTCCGAGCAATGATGCTGGAGTGTATTTGTACTGCCCGGAACCCAGGGGTTTCATAATCACCTCAGAATTAATTTAAGTGGGCAAAATACTGCCTGAAAGACAGGATGTTTTTATCTGCCCTGCGCCTGATTGAAATCATATGACCATCGTTATGGTGTGGTAACCATAATTCATTTCAGCCGAATCCTGCTGTCAAAAACTGACCGTGAATTGATAAATGTGTAATACCATAGAATTTATGTGTTTGTAATGTAAGATATTTTTTATCCAGTGGTGCAATCAACAGAAAAATATTATTTCGTGACGGCAGAAAGGTCTGTCAGTACACAGAGCGAACAGGCTGCGGCCTGCCAGAGAGTGAACGTACTGGTTTCAGTTGCAGGGGAAACAAAAGGCGGCTCTGGAATCCACTGTCCTGCAGGTAAGCGCATTTCGCACGATTGCGCGCTGGCGTTGATAACTATCAGCCAGTGTCGCGATAGCCTGATTTGCAGGCATGGCTGGGTATCCTGCTCCCAGCCCTGAGGCGTCATTGATTGCCCGCTGGCATCCAGCCATTGCACCGTGCTGTCATCTGTGTCCTGCCACCAGTGATTCTGGGTGAGCGCTGGTATTTTGCGGCGCAGATGAATTAGCGCTGCCGTAAAGGCGATAAGCTCCTGATCAGCCCTGGTCCAGTCGAGCCAGGTTACAGGATTGTCTTGGCAGTAGGCATTATTGTTGCCCTGCTGGCTGTGTCCCTGCTCATCACCGGCCAGTAACATAGGAGTTCCCTGAGATAAAAGCAGGGTGGCAAGCAGGGCGCGCTGGCTGGCTTTGCGTCGCTGCCAGGTGGCTTCATCTGCTATCAGGCCTTCGCAACCATGGTTGTTACTCAGATTGTTATTGTGGCCATCGCGATTGTTTTCTCCATTGGCTTGGTTGTGTTTTTGCTCAAAACACAGCAGGTCCAGCAGAGTGAAACCATCATGTGCTGTCAGTAGATTGATACTTGCACAAGGGGCACGCCCGCGCTGGTTAATATAATCTGCTGAGGCAGCAAAACGCCGGGCGAATAATCTGCAAGGCAGCTCGCCACGCAACCAGAAGCGGCGCATGGCATCACGATATTGATCGTTCCATTCGGCAAATCCTGCAGCAAATTGTCCCAGCTGATAGCCCCCTGCGCCGATGTCCCAGGGCTCGACAATCAGTTTGCAGCCAGCAAGACGTCTGTCGTGTAACAGGGCAGTGAGCAGCGGGGCGTCGCGGTTAAAATCCGGTGTACGGCCGAGCACTGTGCCCAGATCAAAGCGAAATCCGTCTACATGACAGCTGGTAACCCAATGGCACAGGCATTCGATGACCTGATGTATGATTTCGGGTGTATTCAGGCGCAGGGTGTTACCACAGCCAGTCAGATTGTTATAGTCTCCGTGGGTATTCAGCCAGTAGTAACTGGCGTTATCGATGCCGCGCAGGGAAAGCGTGGGGCCGGTAACATCCAGTTCAGCGCTGTGATTAAAGACCACATCTAAAATGACCTCAATACCGGCGGCATGCAGTGCCATAACGGCATGGCGTAATTCTGATAACGGCGAATGCCCTTGCTGCCCGCTGGCATAACGTGGCTCCACGGCCCAGGGCGCCAGTACGTTGTAACCCCAGTAATTTTTCAGTCCCAGTTGCTGCAGACGGGGCTCATCGGCATGCTGTTGTACCGGCAGTAATTCCAGGGTAGTGATACCCAGTTGTTGCAGATACGCAATAAGCACCGGATGCGCCAGTGCGGCATAGCTGCCACGCAATTCCTCTGGAATATCAGGATGGCCTTGTGTTAAGCCACGGACATGAGCTTCATAAATAACCGTTTCTCCCCAGGGGATGGCGGGTGCACGAGAGTCCTGCCAGTCGAAAGGCTCGTGTGTCACGATGCATTTGGGCATCGCGGGTGCGCTGTCCTGTGGGCAGGGATGATTGATACCACCGTTAAGGCGGGAGTAATCTTTCAGCTCACCTTCAAGGGCCAGTGCGCAGGGATCAAGGAGTAATTTCTGTGCATTGAAGCGCTGGCCCTGGCTCGGCTCAAACGGCCCGGTTACGCGAAAACCATAACGCTGCCCTGGCTGCCCCCCGGGTAACCAGCCATGCCAGATGTTACCGCTGCGTGCAGGTAATGGCAGGCGCTGTTCATGGCCACAGGCATCAAACAGGCAGAGTTCAACCTGTTGTGCATGCGCGCAAAACAGCGTGAAATTAATGCCCTCGCCGTCAAAACAGGCTCCGGGAGGTGAAGGTTTACCTGGCTTTAAGGTTGTCATTATGCTTATTTCCGCAACAGGTAGAGTGTTGCCAGAGGGGGCAGGGTGAGTGACAGGGAATAAGGGTGCTGATGACTGGAAATTGTCTGGCTGTTAATGCCATGCTGGTTACCCCTATTGCTGCCACAATAATGGGATGAATCGGTATTCAGCAGCTCGCGATAATGGCCCGGTTGAGGAATACCGATACGATAGCCATAACGCGGCATCGGGGTAAAGTTACTGATGGCAATCAGCGCATTGCCATCATTGTCGCGACGTAAGAAAGCAAATACCGAGTTATCAGCATCATCCACCACCAGCCACTCAAAACCGGCAGGTTGATAATCCTGCTGATACAGCGCAGGCTGCTGTTGATAACAGTGATTAAGATCGCGTACGAGCTTTTGCACACCGCTATGACAGCCCCCTGCATCCAGCAGGTGCCAGTCCAGGCCGCTGTCAGCATTCCATTCACGCTCCTGAGCAAATTCATTACCCATAAACAGCAGTTTTTTACCCGGATGCGCCCACATGAAACCGTAGTAAGCGCGCAGACAGGCAAATTTATGCCAGCTATCACCGGGCATACGCGCCAGTAACGAGCCTTTACCGTGTACGACTTCATCGTGAGAAAGCGGTAAAATAAAATTTTCCCGGTACGCATACAGCATGCCAAATGTCATCAGATTATGGTGCCATTTACGATGCACCGGATCATGCTGCAGGTACTTGAGTGTGTCATGCATCCAGCCCATGTTCCATTTGTAATTAAAACCCAGACCGCCGGTATCGGGAGGCCGTGTCACACCGGGATAATCGGTGGATTCTTCGGCCACTGTCATCATCCCCGGGTATGTCATGCCAACGATACGATGGGTATGGCGCAAAAAATCAATAGCTTCCAGATTATCCCTGCCGCCATAATAATTGGGTATCCACTGACCGGCAGGTCGGCTGTAATCGCGATAAATCATCGATGAGACGGCATCAGTACGCAGGCCATCAATACCAAACTGTTCCAGCCAGTACAGCGCATTGCCGGCAAGGTAGTTACGTACTTCAGGGCGCCCGTAATTGTAAATAAGCGTATTCCAGTCCGGGTGATGGCCTTCTCTAGGATCCGCGTGTTCATACAGGGCGGTGCCGTCAAAACGTGCCAGACCGTGTTCATCACCGGGAAAGTGGCCGGGAACCCAGTCAAGAATGACATTAATGCCGGCATCATGCGCTTGATTGATAAGAAACCTGAAGTCCTGCGGACTGCCAAAGCGGCTGGTCGGTGCATAAAGCCCAAGAGGCTGGTATCCCCAGCTGCCATCAAAAGGGTGTTCACTGACGGGCAAGAACTCAATATGGGTAAATCCCATTTCTTTGACGTAAGTTACCAGCTGCTCTGCCAGCTCACGGTAGTGCAGCCAGCTATTATTATGTGCATGACGTCGCCAGGATCCGAGATGTACCTCATAAATGGCAATGGGCGCAGTTAATGCATTGGCCTGCTGCCTTGCGGGTGTCATGACGGTTTTTGGCGCTAACGGGTAAATAATGGAAGCGGTTTGCGGGCGCATTTCGGCCGCAAACGCATAAGGATCTGCTTTCAGAAAAATATTTCCCGCACTATCGATTATTTCATATTTATACCGCTGCCCCATTTTTACGTCCGGCAGGAAGAGTTCCCAGACGCCACTTTCATGGTGCAGGCGCATGGGATGACGGCGTGCGTCCCAGAAATTAAATTCACCCACGACAGAAACACGCCTGGCACCAGGCGCCCAGACGGCAAAGCGGACACCATCAATAGCGTCGAGCCGGGTGAGATGAGCACCTGAATGTTCAAAGGAGCGTAAATGCGTACCTTGTGCCAGTAACCCGCTGTCCATATGCGCTAATAGCAGCCCGAAACGATAAGGATCCTCGATACGCTGTTGCTGGCCATGCCAGCTGACCTGTAACTGGTAACGAAATGGCTTCTTACGGCGCGGGATAATACCGGCAAAAAAGCCGCGTGCATCGCAACAGTCAAGCTGGCTTACCTGACGCTGATGTTGTGTATCCACGACCCAGACATGCGTTGCATCAGGGAGGAGCGCGCGCACCAGAAGACCGGTATCTACCTGATGCATACCCAACAGAGAAAAGGGATCGGCACAGTGGCCACAGATTATCTGGTTAATCACCTCTGTGTCGGGAAAGATAGCCATCTGGCTTTTCCTGTGATTGATTTAAGGATACATAGAGAATATTTGCTGGCTTTGTGGCGAATGGAATTTTTTGTCAGCCATCATTTTATTCCCGATTAGGCGTAATAAAATGATTATAGCCATTTCCCTCGATACTCAGAGCTTTCTGGTGGGTTGGAGAAAATATTTGATATAACTAAATTAGTTAATGTTTACCAAAAATATGGCTGATGGCTGTCAGTAGTTTCGAAAACCAGTGCGTTTCTGCAGTTGTCCCACCTACCTTGGCCCATTCTCCTTTAGAATTAAGTACCCATGCTATATTGTCATTCTCTGTTGTCTGCATGGTACTGGCAGGATTTGTTATGGCGCTTTCTTCCCGCCATCTGCCGCCCTGTTTTATCCATGCTATGCCTTTATCATTCTGTTTCTTTTCGATGGACTGGGCAATTTCATTCAGCCTGTTTTTATCCTCTGCGGTTTCCTCACCTGCTTCATTTTTCCCGTTGTTGTAGTGCTCGCGCTGTTCTATATATGTCAGCAGCTCCTGTGTACTTCTTTCATTATGCTGCATGGCCAGCTTTCTACTGTGTATCGTCAGGATATCACCTTTAGCATCGCTAAGGGTCACGAGTCTGAAGAATTGCCTTTCCACCTGCCAGTCAGGGTAGTATTTTGTAAAAAAATTAGCTAAGCGTATTCCCACCTCGCTGATGGGCCAGGGTGAGAACTCTTTGATATTAGGGTCAAATAAGATAACGGTGTTTTCATCGGGCCGGAAAAAGGCAGTCGCGTGGGGTCTCAGTTGAGCAAGGTTAAAGTTATATATTGCACCGCCTCCGACAGGGATGTTATTCACCAGAGATTCGATGAAAATTTTAGGGTTAGTGTGATTAGCGGTATCAGACATGAATCGTTCTGTAATAATTTTTAGTCCGATTAGCTGCAGTATTTGTTCTATTTTATGACTTTTTTCTTCTTTTCTGGTACTGACAATCTGCTTATGAATTTTTTCAGCATGAGTTATCTGCTGTATAGAGGCAACTGCACTGCTGTTGACTTGCAATGATTCTGGTTTTTCACCTGTTTCAGAGACTGGTTTTAATACCAGCGCCTGGCTTTCATTGAAAGCGCTATCGTCCCTGAGGTCACTGGCGCCATAATCCATCGCGACTCTTTGTAACTTCGCCGCGCCGTTACCAGCATTGTTTTTCATCTTATTTATTCTTTGCTCACGTGTTTCCTTACTGTCGGATAATATTATATGCAACCAGAATGCACAGAACACTATACATGCACCCGTCGTTGCACATTGAGGGGAATAATTCTGTGGTGCCGCCATGCTATTAGAAGACGCCACAGGTAGTCCGCCCGGTTTTGGATTAGCCATTGCTTTTTGTTTTTCTGTAGTCACTTCTTTTATGGCAAGGTAAGTTTGTTTTGCTGAAAGGATACTGACGTGCCTCGAATCGTTATTATAATTTAGCAGATATATGACAGTACCCCACAGAGTAGATGTGGACGGTTTTAGCTTTTTACTACCGTCAGTGAGCAGCGTATGCATGACATGTGTTTGATTAAATTCTACTTCCTCGCTGTCTACCAATGCCGGATTTAAAACAGCTGGCAGGGTTGTAGTACCAGACACCTCCAGTAATTCTATGCCCGAGACTATTGGCTCTGCTGGAACTACTGGTTTAACCTCTGTGAATGATACGGGTATCTGACTCACTGTATTTACAGCCATAAAAATACTCTCTGTTGTTTCATAATCAGCCCGCTGAGCTATATATGGTGATACCCGTTATTCATGGCTAATAACAGGTTGCTGGCGGAATTGATATAAAAGAATATATGACAAAAATGAAACTTACTGTCAAATAACGACTTTCAATGATTGTTCAGGAGCCGGGCGCTGGCTGTAATACAGCAGAAGCTGAATTAATAATCCTGCGGAAAAGAGTGATGCCCGGCAGAGGAGAAAACTGAAGTGCAATGGGGTAAAAATACACTCGCCTGCAATAACAATACGTCATAATTTCACTGGTTAACAAGACGTAAGCTGTACGCATTACCCCCAGCGGTTAAAAAAGGATGGCCCTGCCCCGCTGCCTGCACAGTCTCAGAAATTCCTTTTTAATTGAATCCCGATTCTGCTGCCGCTGAGTCATCTGTTATTGCAGAGATTCAGGACTGCGCTAAAAAATGATATGTGCTATCATAGTAACTAAAATGAAATCATTGAAAGCATAAAGCAAAAGAGGACAACATGGCGACAGTGACCATCAGAAAGCTTCCCGATGAGGTGCATCGAGCCCTTCGCGTGCGGGCAGCCATGCACGGCCGCAGTACCGAGGCTGAAATTCGTGACATTCTTGAGGCGACTATCCGCCCACCTGAACGCCTGCGTATGGGATCTGCCTTGGCCAGTCTTGGACGCCGTGCAGGGTTGAACAATGAGGATTTTGCCATTTTTGATCAGATACGCGACAGGACATCGGTCGTGCCGGTGCAATTTGAATGATTGTCCTGGATACAAACGTTGTCTCTGAAGCGATGAAGCCAGAGCCCCATCCCGCCGTACTATCATGGCTGGATGAACAGGCTGCCGAAATCCTCTATCTGTCCAGCATTACGCTTGCCGAACTGCTGTCTGGTATCGCCTCCCTGCCGGATGGCAGGCGAAAAAAAGCCCTGATTCAGACACTGGATGGCCTGTTGGCGCTATTTGCCGATCGTATACTTACATTTGACACTAATGCTGCCCAGCATTATGCCATACTGGCGTCTACAGCCCGCACTGCAGGCAAAGGATTTCCTGCACCAGACGGTTATATCGCTGCCATTGCAACGGCTCGTGGTTTCACCGTAGCCACACGCGATGTTGCCCCATTTCAGGCTGCGGGTCTCAGCGTCATCAATCCGTGGGAAAAGGCAGGCTGATGAGTCTCTATCCCCTTCATGTCATCCACATGCCACCCAGGGTGGGTAGGTTGTTTGCTTGCTTGCTTGCTTGCTTGCTTGCTTGCTTGCATGTGCGCCTGCAGAACATCAAAAGCGGCATCTTTTTTTGGTGGTTAACCCGATTTTAAATGCAGGTTATTACAGGTAGTCCGGTTCATGCGCTCAATGCCATGACACTGTGTCATAACTTAATCGGCTGAATGTGCCAGATTTCATCAGCATATTCCTGAATGGTTCTGTCAGCAGAAAAGTACCCCATATGAGCAATATTCATCAGCGCTGTCCGGGTCCATTTATCCGTATTCTGATACAAAGCATCTACTTTTTCCTGGGTATCAACATAACTGCGGTAATCCGCCAGCAGTTGATAGTGATCGCCCAGATTGACCAGTGAATCGAACAGGATGGTGTATCGTTGGGGTTCTTCAGGGCTGAATACCCCTGTGGCTATTTGCGTCAGCGCCTGATATAGCTCGCTGTCCTGCTCATAGTACTGATGAGAGTTATAGCCATTGCGGCGCAGCGTTTCTACCTGTTCGGCATTATTACCAAAAATAAAAATATTCTCTGCGCCGACGTGTTCACGTATTTCTATATTGGCGCCGTCCAGGGTGCCTATAGTGAGTGCGCCATTAAGCGCGAATTTCATATTACTGGTCCCGGATGCTTCCGTACCCGCCAGAGATATCTGCTCTGAAAGATCAGCCGCCGGAATGATGAGCTCTGCCAGGCTGACACTGTAGTTGGGTATAAATACTACTTTTAATCTGTCATTGGTTGCGGGATTGTTGTTAATGACATGGGCAACATCGTTAATCAGGCGAATAATCAGTTTTGCATTGTAATAAGAAGAGGCTGCCTTGCCGGCAAAGATCATCACACGTGGCAGCCAGTTGCTTTCAGGCTCCTGCAGGATGCGGTTATAGCGGGTAATGATATGCAGAACGTTTAACAGTTGTCGCTTATATTCATGAATACGTTTGATTTGTACATCAAACAGGGCCTGCGGGTTAATCACAATATTGAGCTTGCGTGCAATATAGTCTGCCAGCTTTTTTTTGTTTTCCTGTTTGACGTTACGGAATTTTTTCATAAATTCCGGGTGATCGCTGTATTCTGCTAATTCACTTAACTGGTTTAAATCAGTACGCCAGGTCTTGCCGATATGGCTGTCCAGCAGTGCAGCCAGTGGCTGGTTTGCCAGTGCTAACCAGCGTCTTGGCGTAATGCCATTGGTCTTATTACAAAAACGATCGGGGAAGATTTTTGCAAAATCGGCAAATAATGATTTTACCATCAGATCAGAATGCAGTGCCGAGACACCATTAATTTTATGACTGGCGATGACAGCCAGCCAGGCCATTCTTACCTGACGGCCGTGGCTTTCATCGATAATAGACACGCGTGAGCGCAGTTCGGTGTCTTCGGGGAATTGCTGCTCGACCCGGGTGAGAAAATGATCGTTAATGTCAAAAATAATGTGTAAATGTCGTGGCAGAATCTTGCCCATCATACCCAGCGGCCAGGTTTCCAGTGCTTCAGCCATGAGAGTATGGTTGGTATAAGAAAAGATTTTTTCGACCGTTTCCCATGCCTGTAACCAGCTATATTTATGTTCATCAATCAGTAAACGCATGAGTTCGGGAATGGCAAGCACGGGATGAGTATCATTGAGATGAATGGCGGTTTTATCAGCCAGATTTTCAAAGGTATAATATCTGCGCCAGTGACGTTGCAGAATGTCCTGCATGGTTGCGGATACCAGAAAATATTCCTGTCGCAGGCGCAGCTCGCGTCCCAGACAGGTGGAATCGTTGGGATAAAGTACTCTTGAGACATTTTCTGAGTGGTTTTTATCTTCCACCGCGGCAAAATAATCACCCTGATCAAATTTACCCAGATTGATTTCGTTGCTGGCGCGTGCGGACCATAGCCTTAGTACGTTGGCGGCATCAGTATCAAAACCCGGAATCAGTTGATCATAAGCACAGGCCAGTATTTCTTCAGTGTCCAGCCAGCGAACTTTACCGCCTTCCTGTTGCACACGACCCCCAAAACGGACTTTATAACGGGTATGGCGCACGAATTCCCAGGGGTAGCCGTATTCCAGCCAGTTATCCGGAGATTCTGCCTGCTGACCATGGATTATTTTCTGACTGAACATACCGTATTCATAACGAATACCGTAACCACGGCCTGGCAATGCCAGAGTGGCCAGTGAATCCAGAAAACACGCTGCCAGTCTGCCGAGGCCACCATTTCCCAAACCGGGATCATCTTCTTCTTCCAGCAGTTCGGAAAGATTGATACCGATATCATCAAGTGCTGCCCGGGTTTCTTCATAGATTCCGGTTGCTAATAAGGCATTGGACAGTGTCCGGCCCAGCAGAAATTCCATGGAAAGGTAATAAACCTGGCGACTATCCTGAGACGTTTGCGCGCGCCCCGAACGTAACCAGCGTTCAATCATGCGATCACGTACCGCGAATAATGTTGCATTCAACCAGTCATGTTGCGTGGCCGTTGCAGGGTCTTTGCCAATAGTGAACATTAGTTTGTAAGCAATGGAGTATTTCAGTGCTTCTGCGCTGATGACGGGCGGGATATAGCTGATAGAAGGTATCATAGTCATCGCCAGTGCCTCGTGTTTGTATTGTGCAATACAACAGCAGGGTTGAATGATTATTATAGTAAAGTTTTATACAGAGACAGGTAGCCTGCTGCGGTCAGTGGCCAGCTGAAATCGAGATCCATCGCGTTAGCCTGCACCTGGCGCCAGTCTTTTGGCCGTTTCCAGAGCACAAAAGCACGACGAATAGCCTGTTCCATTGCTTTCGGGCAGTATTCATCAAAAACAAATCCACAGGCGCTGTTATCTGCCATATTCTCCAGCGAGCAATCGATCACAGTATCAGCAAGCCCTCCTGTACGACGGACTAATGGCAGGGTGCCGTATTTTAAGCCATACAATTGAGTGAGTCCGCAGGGCTCATAACGGCTGGGGACTAAAATAACATCCGCTCCGGCAATAATCTGATGAGATAGTGATTCCTCATAACCAATCTGTACTGCAACCTGTCCCGGGTACCTCTCTGCTGCTGCCATAAATTTTTGCTGCAGGGTAGCGTCTCCTTTACCCAGTACCACTAACTGCCCCCCCTGTTTGAGCAGAAATGCCAGTACTTCCAGAATAAGATCCAGTCCTTTCTGTTCAGTTAAGCGACTGACAACAGTGAAAATTAGCGCATTCTCTGCCACCTGTAAGCCCATTTTGTTTTGTAACCAGGCTTTATTGCGTGTTTTGCCAGTGAGATTTTTACGGTGATAATGGGCCGTAATGAACGGGTCATTTTCCGGGTTCCAGACAGTAGCATCCACGCCGTTTAAGATTCCCGTCAGACGTCCTTCATTAGTGCGTTGCTGTAATAAGCCTTCCATGCCATAACCAAAATTTGCCTGGGTTATTTCGCGCGCATAGCTCGGACTGACCGTGGTGATATGATCGGCATAAAATAATCCTGCTTTCATAAAAGAGAGTTGCCCATAGAACTCGAGGCCATTTAACTGGAAAAAAGAAACCGGCAACTGTAATTCTGTAATGTGGTGGGCAGAAAATAATCCCTGGTAAGCCAGGTTATGCACAGTAAAAATCGAACGTGCCGGTCGACCACGTGCGACCAGATAAGCACAGGCTAACCCCGCATGCCAGTCATGCGCATGAATGATGTCCGGTTTCCAGTTACTGTCGAGGCCACAGGCAATTTCACAGGCTATCCAGCCCAGCAGGCCAAAGCGTTTATGATTATCTGGCCATGAATAAAGTGACTGATCATGATAAGGGCTGCCAGAACGCTCATAAAGCTTTGGCACATCAATTAAATAGATTCCCTTCCCTTGATAATTACCGTAACGTAGCGAAACCCTGCCAGCGAATGTCTCAATATGAGTTATCAGTATGCTGTTAGTAATACCTGCACAAACATCCGGGAAAGCGGGTAGTATGAGGCGAACGTCAACACCAGCGGCAATCTGGGCATCAGGTAAAGCGCCAATCACATCAGCCAGACCACCGGTTTTCAGTAAAGGAAAGAGCTCGGTACATACATGTAACACCCTCATTATTGCTCCTCATTTGCTGGCAGTATCCTGTGAACAGGTGATGCAACAGCCTGATGAAAATAATGGTATTAACCTGAGTTACAGCCCTACACCCATCTGTATTTAGCACTGAGAAGGTATCGCAAAAACACCATCGATAACTATGATGAAGTACCTTGATAAAGCATCTTTAAAATAATTGCAGACTGATTTTCTTTTTATTCTTTATTCTAGACGTGAATTTATTAGTGGATATTGTAATGTGTTGCCCGTCAGCAGGAAAACAGGCTGCTGGCTGGTCTTGTTAACGTTTGATCGCAGTAATCATCCTGATGATTAACAATGTATTTTTAACTACAGGTAGTATCAGGTGTACTTTTATCGTCGTTTCCCATTTTTTAATAATGTTTTTATAATACTGCGGTTATCGTGCAGGCATAAAAACGGGTGATTTTTATTATTTATTGCTGATGCACGGAATTTTTTTCGACTATGGCTGGCTGCAAGGAAAGTTTTCTGGTGACTAAACATTACGATTATCTGGTAATAGGTGGTGGCAGTGGAGGTATTGCCTCCGTCAATCGGGCTGCAACCTATGGTAAAAAATGTGTGTTGATTGAAGAAAATAAACTGGGCGGAACCTGTGTCAATGTTGGCTGTGTCCCCAAAAAAGTGATGTGGAATGCCGCACAGATTGCTGAGGCTATCAACCAGTATGCGCCTGATTACGGTTTTGAGATCCCGCCCCATCGGTTTAACTGGAAAAAGCTGATTGCCAGTCGTTCTGCTTATATTGACAGAATTCATCGCTCATATGAACGCCAGTTAAAACAGAATAACGTTGCTGTCATTCAAGGTAGCGCACGTTTCTTCGATGCGCATACTGTTGAAGTTAATCATGAAAAAATCACGGCTGATCATATTCTGATTGCTACCGGCAGCCGGCCAAAGCGTACGGATATACCTGGTGCTGAATATGGTATAGATTCTGATGGTTTCTTTGCCCTTGATGAAATACCCGCCTCTGTCGCAGTAATAGGTGGGGGATATATTGCGGTCGAGATCGCGAGTACTCTTAATATGCTTGGCAGTAAGACGCACTTTTTTGTACGTGAACATGCCCCATTACGTCATTTTGATCCCTTAATTGTAGAAACGTTGCTTGAAGTCATACAGGGTTCAGGCATCACTTTTTATCATGCATCGATACCGCAGGCGGTTATTAAAAATGCTGATAATAGTCTGACCTTACAGCTTGCTGATGGCAGGAAGGTGAGGGTCGAGCAGCTTATCTGGGCGATTGGTCGCGAGCCTGTTACGGATAACCTGAATCTGGATGCTGCGGGAATAAAAACCGATGACGAAGGTTATATCTGCGTCGATAAATTCCAGAATACTCATGTAAAGGGTATCTATGCGCTGGGAGACAACACTGAAGCAATAAAGCTGACGCCGGTGGCGGTTGCTGCTGGCCGCTATTTATCTGAACGATTATTTAATAACAAGCCTGATGCGCATCTGGATTACAGTAATATTCCAACAGTGGTATTCTGCCACCCGCCTATTGCTACGGTAGGTTTGACTGAGCCACAAGCGAAAGAGAGCTACGGTAGCCACCAGGTGAAAGTTTATCAATCTTCGTTCACGGCTATGTATACGGCAGTGACTCAGCATCGCGAGCCGTGCAGGATGAAATTAATTTGTGTCGGTGAGGATGAAAAAATTGTCGGCATTCATGGCATGGGCTTCGGTATGGATGAAATTTTGCAGGGATTTGCTGTGGCAGTGAAGATGGGTGCAACGAAAAAAGATTTTGATAACACCGTTGCTATCCATCCGACCGTAGCAGAAGAGCTGGTGACCATGCGCTAAATGACGCAGTAAACAGGCTGTTTTTTATGCTGCCCCTGAGTGAGACAGCTGTTTTTTGTACATTGACTATTTGTAAAATCGGTTTGCCCGGTTCGGTCATTTTACCTGTTAACTACCGGAATAACCTGCCGCGCTATGCGCTAAGTCTGGCTACAGCCAGAGCAGCATTTTTTCCAGTACCTGTGCAATAAAAGGTGTCAGTTGTGCAGTGCTACACTGCTGATTTACTCAGCGGCCAGGACCGCGGCAGGACTCATTTTTGCTGCCCGCCGCGCTGGCAGATAACCAGAAATAATACCCGTCAGTGTAGAGATAAGAAATGCCACAAAAACTGACTGCCATGAATAAATCACGGGAAACAGGTTATCAGTCAGGCTGCTGAATACCGGGCCTGCTGAGAATGATAATAGTACGCCAATTGCACCTCCTGTCAGGCAAACCACGACAGATTCAATGATAAATTGCTGCATGATGTCATCCTGTCTGGCGCCTGCTGCCATGCGTATCCCAATTTCATGAGCACGCTCCGTTACAGAAACCAGCATCATATTCGTGACACCAATACTCCCTACAATAAGTGAAATTAACGCCACCATGGTTATCAGCAGGGTAAAGGTCATGCTGGCTTTTTCTATGGATTTACGAAATTTATCCTTGTTAAATAACACAAAATCCTTAATGCCGTGACGTTGCAGCAGCAGTTTTTCAATGGCATTTTCAGCTGCTTCATTCGATATAGTCTGTTTTAAACGTACTGTGATGTTATCCAGATGCTGCTGCCCAATAATACGGTGCATCATAGTGGTGTAAGGCAGCCAGATATTCACCGTGTTGGGGGCGAAAATGTCATTTTTTTCTGCTACACCAATAATCCGTACGGGCACATTATCTATAAAAATAACCTGTCCCAGTGGATCAATATGATAGGGTGCAAACAGAGCACGCCTGGCATTGTCGTCAATAATTGCATCCTGCGCGCCTGTGGTGGGTATTTTTTCTGTGTAAAAAGGCATTCCCTGAGCCAGTGGCAGACCATGCACATGAAAATAGTGTTCCCCCGCGCCAACCACATTGACACGCATGGATTTATTCCGATAGCGCAAAAAAGATGAAGATGATAATTGTGGTGTCACGCTGTCAATATAATGTTGCTGTGCCAGTGCATTAGCATCAGATACAACCAGTGTTTTGATGGAACCTGCCGTTTCATCATGCCAGCCCTTTCCTGGATAAATATCGATTAAATCCGTTCCCAGCGCACTGATTTCTTTTAGTGTCTGTTGTCTTGCTCCTTTACCCAGGGCGGTTACTGTCACGACGGCAGCAATAGCAAAAACAATACCAATAACCGTCAGCAGGGTGCGCAGCCGTCTGGCATTCATTGCCATTAGTGCCATATGACAGGAAGCAGTCATGCTTTCATAAAAAATTTTCCACTGATTATGCCGGCATATCACAGGATTAATGAGTGTTGCGTTGTTTTTCTTTTGCCCATTGAAGGTAATATGCGCTCTGTCAGAAGCAATAACACCATCATGTAATTCAATAATTCTTTGTGCATGTTGTGCAATATTTATATCATGCGTCACCATAATGACCGTATGGCCGTGCTGATTAAGCTCAGTCAGCAGCTGCAATACTTCCAGACCGGTCTGTGAATCCAGAGCACCGGTTGGCTCATCAGCAAGAATAACCTCACCGCCATTGATTAATGCGCGCGCAATGCTGACCCGCTGCTGCTGACCTCCAGAAAGTCTGGCGGGTCTGTCATTTTCTCTGCCAGCGACACCCAGCCTGTTTAACAGGCTTCTGGCATCATTACGGCGCTCATGGCGCTGGCGCATGGCATATATTGCCGGAATTTCGACATTTTCCAGTACCGTTAATTCCTGAATCAAATGATAACGCTGAAAAATAAATCCAAAGCTTTCACGTCTGACAGTGGCGAGTTCATCTGCTGTCATACTATTGACATCGCGCCCGTGAATGAAATAATCCCCCGAAGTTGAACTGTCCAGACAGCCAATAATATTCAGCAGAGTAGATTTGCCTGATCCGGATACACCAACGATGGCAATCATTTCGCCAGCATGAATGGTTAAATTAATTTGCTGTAATACGGATACTTCATGAGAGCCACTGACGTATTTTTTCTCTATATTTCGCAGCGCTATTATTTCTGTCATCAGAAAATCGTTCCCTCATTATCATTGTTATGTGTTTCTTTTTCAGAAAGAATGATTTTTTCACCTTCTTTCAGACCGGCAATAATCTGAACATCAACATGATTATTCAAACCCGGTTTTACCTGACGGGTCTCAATCCTGTTATTTTCATTCAATATCTGTATGTGATAATCGCCATTACTATCGGACGAGTTCAACGCCGATGCCGGAATGAGCAGAACATTTTTTTTCACCTCAATAACGATGGTGACCTGTGCTGTCATAGCAATGCGTAGTGTTTTTTCAGGATTGGGAATAGTGAACAGGGCATTATAGTAAACAGCATTATTGTTGTTCGATGTTCCGCTACTCTCTGAGCCAGTTGCAGAAGAATGACCCTCTTTACTCATCGATTCCGGAACCAGTTGAATGCTATTGAGTATGGCAGGGTATTTTTTGTCAGGATTAGAAAATACAGTGAAATACAATTGCTGGCCTGGTTTTACCAGGGCAATATCCGCTTCAGAAATTTGAACTTTTACCGTCATGGTATCCAGCTGTGCCACGCTTGCAATAGTAGGCGTATTTTGTGCAGCGTTTAATGTCTGCCCCTGACGGGCCATAATGGCAATAACAGTGCCATCAATGGGTGCGGTAATACGGGTATAACTGAGATTAACTTTTTCCTTTTCAACCTGAATATGAGCCTGCTCTATCTGAGCATCCAGTACACTGATGTCTGCACGTGCAACAGTAAATGCTGTTTCAGCATTTTCATAATCTTCGCGTGAAACTGCACGCTTATCTAACAGGCGCTTATGGCGAGATAACGTAGATTCAGCCTTTTTGAGAGACGCCAGTCTGGAATTACGCTCTGCGGTACGCATGCGTAATATAGATTCTGCATTACGTAATTCATTGCGTTGGGGTAAATCATCTATTTCTGCAATTAATTGTCCTTTTTTGACAGAATCGCCCAATACTATTTTAAGCGATTTTAATTGTCCTGAAACCTGTGCACCTAAATCAACACGTTCAGCGGCATCGATTTTCCCGGTTGCCTGAACTGATATTTCTATATCTCCACGCCGGACAGTGGTAGTAATCCAGTCCGCAGATGGTTGTGTTATAAATAAATAATTTATTAAAAAATAAAAAATAATAAAGATCGCTGAAATTGTACTAATGCGTATAAGTAAAAAGGATTTCTTCATATAATTTAATTATTACTATTTATCTTTATAAGACAGTCAATTAAAAATTAATCCTTGTTAAGGAAAAAAATCACAACTACTTTTTTGATTAGTATAGTTGAGTTTTTATATTCAAGTAACGATTGATGGAGTGATTTATGTTAAAAAATATATTATTTCCCATAGCGTTATTAATCTGCAGTACTTCTGCAGCTACAGCTATGGAAACGAAACCAGATAACGTGACAGGAAACAAATTGTGTCATTTACCGGTAAAACCAGCAGTATTTGTTACTAGAAGCGATCTTAAAAAATATCTGATTGATTACAGAGCATATATGAAATGCATAAGCGGTAGTAAATGATATTGATAATCAGCGTATTAAATTATGTTGGTTAAATAATTGAAACTAAGATACTAAAAATAGCAATTTTATTACTGTGTTTTATTAATTTTATATTGTTCTCTGCATTCATTAATAAACAGATATAGCGCATTTTTTTCAAAAAATGACAGATCACCAGATATATTTTTTGTGTGACTGTTTAGGTAATGTCGGTAAATTCACTGGTAAATAAAAAATGAAAAGTTATATTTCAGTACGAAAAATTTTATTGTTTTTATGGGGTTGTGCTTTTTCTTTATCAATATTTGCTAATCAAAAACCACCTGTTTTTGAAACCTATGTCAATGCTGGATTAATTTATAAAGTTCCTACTGCGTATGGTTTTAAATATGTTGCCAGGCAATCACATTATTGGTATTGCATATGGGAAAAAGTACCCGTTAATGAATGTAGCTAATTATAAATTAACCTGTTTTAAGGCATCTTATCTAATTTATCGGAATGATAAGAAAGAGGTTTTTTATGAATGTAAATTTTACTACTCTTAAAGCAGAATACCTTTTTTACAGCAACTCATCTGCATTATATAATACAAACAATCGCTATAATAATATGATTATTAAAAGATCTAAATTAATAAATACCTCGCCGTCGATATCTTACGAAATTCGTTTAAATCAGTGTAAAATTAATGCCTTTAAAAATAGCCGTAATATGGATCAAATGAAAGAATATTATCAGCATCTTGATGCGTGTATGTATGAAAAACCGGCGCCGATAATAAGTAGTAAACTTGCTAATGATAATGCTGAAATCTGTGTCACTAAGATAGAAATGGTAAAACGTTACTTTTATGATCATGTCTGGAAATATACTGGATATACTAATGTTCCTGTGGAAAAGAAAATTTGTTCGTGATTTTTTTGTGAACAACAGATGTTCTGCTTCCTGCAGAGCCAGCGTTGTAACGCTGGCTACCTGAAAAATTAACTTGCCCTTATTCATTTTTGTTGTGACAGAATTTTAGTGTTTTTTAACAGCAGGCTATGCGCTTGCTTAATCGGGTGAAAGCGGTAAGTCAGAAAAAGCGTCTTTTTATTTCAGGACTGAAGTCAGAAATAGTAGTCTTTTTTTAAGGCATGTAACATGCTGCAGTTGCCAGGGTCGCTTATTTTAAAAATAAAGGATAGATTAGCACGCGTGGATAACTACAGAAATTTTATCAGAGAATAAATAATGGGGCAGTTAACTCGTTACCTTAGCGGACTAGTATTTTTTTTAGTTTCCGTCATGTTGGTTTTTTTAGTTTATTGGTCGTATTTCACTCATCAACGCAGTCGGGATGCGCTCTGGAATATCGTTAATCAATGTATCGCCCATGATAAAATGGGCGCAGGCCCTGCTCCCTGTGCTTATGTCGATGAAAAAAAAGGCATTGTAGTATTTAAAGATCGTCATGGCCCACTACAGTATCTGTTAATGCCGGATACAAAGGTGACAGGAATAGAAAGTTCGCTGTTGCTGGATGCACAGACTCCTAATTATTTTGCACAAGCCTGGCAGGCACGCCATTTTCTTTCTGAGAAACGTGGCCTTGCGGTGCCCGACACAGATATTTCCCTGGCAGTGAATTCACCTTATGGTCGTTCCCAGGATCAACTGCATATTCATATTTCCTGTTTATCTCCTCAAGTTAAAACGCAGTTATTGCATAAGCAGGCTGTTTTTAGCGAAAACTGGGAAGAGCTGCCTGGTGGTCTGTTAGGTCACCATTATAAGGTGAAACGCATAACTGCTGCGCAATTACACCAAAAAAGCCCTTTTCGCCTGTTGGCTGAAGGTATTCCTGAAGCAAAACAAAAAATGGGTCGCTATGGAATGGCGATGGTAGCGCTGCCGCAGGGAGATTTTTTACTGCTGGCTACGGAGCGCCAATTATTAAAGTTCAATCATGCTTCAGCAGAAGAAATTCAGGATCATGAATGTAAAGTATTGTCACCTGTTGATGCCCAATAGTGTGATTTTAATAGCGGAAAAGTGTCTCTGCGTGGCAGGGTATTTTTGAGCATAATAACTGTGGTAAGATCCCGCTATCAATATATAATCTGTTTCATAAAATGATTAAAACTTGTTGTAATAAAAGGATTTGTTTTTTTAGTACCATGGGTAGTCGTCTGGTTTATCCACAACACAGTCAGATAGCATCTTTTGTGTTTTCTTCGAGAGTAAGCCACCATGCGTGAAACAACAGGCTGGCAACCCAGTGCACCTGTTGCCAATTTATTAAAACGTGCAGAAATACTATCAAAGATAAGACGTTTTTTTGCCGATCGGGGCGTACTGGAAGTTGAAACACCCGCCATGAGCCACGCAGCGGTTACCGATGTCCATCTTTGTTCTTTTCAGACCTGTCTTACCGGACGTGGTGCGGATAACTCCCTGACCTTATATATGGTTACCAGTCCGGAATATCACATGAAACGGCTCCTGGCTGCAGGAAGTGGTTCTATTTATCAGATAGGCCGTAGTTTCCGCAATGAAGAATCAGGTCGCTATCATAATCCTGAATTCACGATGCTGGAATGGTATCGTACCCATTATGATATGTATCGATTAATGAATGAAGTAGATGATTTATTACAACAAATACTGGATTGCGCAAGTGCAGAAAATCTATCTTATGGAGAGGCGTTTTTTCGCTACTTAAGTATTAATCCATTCTCTGCAAGTATCACGCAGTTGCGTGAGGTTGCTGCTAAGCTTGATTTGCGAAATATTGCGGATAAAGAAGAAAATCATGATGCATTATTACAACTGTTGTTTGTGTTCGGAGTAGAGCCTTATATTGGGCGTGATAAGCCTACTTTTATTTACCATTTTCCGGCAACACAGGCGTCGCTGGCTGAAATTAGTGCTGAAGATAATCGTGTGGCAGAGCGTTTTGAAGTTTATTTCAAAGGTGTTGAGCTGGCAAATGGGTTCCGTGAATTAACTGATGGCCATGAACAATTACGGCGTTTTGAACAGGATAATGTGCGGCGCAAGGCCCTGAATTTGCCGCAACAACCTATTGATACAAATCTTATTGCTGCCCTCGAGCAGGGCATGCCGGAATGTGCCGGCGTAGCATTAGGTGTCGATCGTCTGGTCATGCTGGCATTAAATGCAGAAAAACTCAGCGATGTTATGGCGTTTTCCGTTGACAGGGCATAATCTGGCCTGTACTAACAGGTAATCTGTGTTTCTAGGCAGAAGGCGATGTGCCTGTTGCGAGAGTTTCACCGACGTGAGTTATTCCTTCGTTCGTCAATTCCGTAGAAAAAACTACTCGTCCGCGTGCAAACAGATTAATCACCGTAGAGCCCAGCGTAAAGTGCCCCATTTCCTGCCCCTTATTCAGCGTGACAGCGCCTTCTTCTCCTGCTGGTGGATAAGTCCAGCATTTTACTATTCCTTCACGGGGAGGACAGATTGTACCCGCCCAAACCGTTGTGATACTGCCGACAATGGTAGCACCAACAAGAATCTGTGCCAGAGTGCCGTATGCAGTATCAAACACGCAAATGACACGTTCATTACGAGCAAACAGATTAGGCACATTTTCTGTTGTCAGTGGGTTCACAGAGAATAAATCACCAGGTACATAAATCATTTCGCGTAGCACTGCGTCACAGGGCATATGTACCCGATGATAATTTTGCGGAGCCAGGTAAGTGGTGATAAAAAGACCGTTATGAAACTCATTTCCCAGCTGACGATTACCTGCCAGCAATGCTTCCAGCGTGTAAGCGTGGTTCTTTGCCTGAATTATGTGATTTTCCTGGATAGCGCCAAACTGGCTGATGATACCGTCTGCAGGAAATACCAGCGTATTGGGATCACTGTTGATTGGTCGTACGCCGCTACGTAACGGACGAGCAAAAAATTCATTAAAAGTGCGATACGACAGAAATTCTGGATGCTGGGCTTCTCTCATATCAACATGGTAATAGCGTGCAAAAGCCTTAATGAGTAGCTGTGTTAACCAGCCGGCCTGTTGACTGGCAATCCATCCGGCAATGTTAGTTATTAACACTTGTGGAATGAAGTACTGTAATTTTATTTTGATATTATTGAACACAATAACTCCTGAAATAAGCAATGGTAAAATTATTGAATGCCATTAAGACTGGGCCTGGCTGATTTTGTCTATGTGATGCTAGCTACAATTTGATGATAATTATGCAGCCGTGCGGTACTGATTGCACCACGTTCAACAGCCTCACGTATTGCGCAACCCGCATCATTGGCATGCGCACAATCGCGAAATTTACAGTTTCCCAGATAAGAGCGGAATTCAATAAACCCCCGGGTGATTTGGGCGGGTGTTAAGTGCGACAAACCAAATTCACGTATTCCAGGGGAGTCAATAACATCACCACCTTGTTGGAAATGGTACAAACGCGCGGTGGTGGTAGTATGCTGCCCGCTTCCTGAGCGTTCAGACAGGGTATTAGTCAGAATATGCCGTTCTCCTGGCGGTAGCAGGGCATTCAGTAAGCTGGATTTACCGACACCAGACTGCCCCACAAAAACACTCATGTGTCCGGCCAATGCTTCTTCCAGGGAAGGCTGGCCTGCATGTGTCAGGCTGGAAACGTTAATTACACGATAGCGTATCTGGCGATAAATATCTATCATCTTATTGATATGTAAAAAATTTTTACTTTCCAGTAAATCGATTTTATTCAGGACGATGAGGGGCTTAATATTCATGGTTTCGCAGATAACCAGATAACGATCGATGACATTGAGTGATGTTTCAGGTAAGGGCGCTGCGACAATTACCATTTGATCGATATTGGCGGCGATAAGTTTTGCTGCACCATGAGGACCCGGGCGTGTCAGTATCGAAGTGCGTTCATGTACGCTTTCAATAACTCCCCGGCATTTAGTGTTATCCTGCTGCAGATTTTCGGCATGCCACACAACGCGATCGCCAGTAACCAGCGAAGGGACAGTGCGGCGTATATTGCAGTGGTATAGAATTCCTTCCGGTGATTCGACTTCTGCATGCTGACCAAAGCGGCTGATTACAATGCCTTCCTGCCTGTTAGCTGCTACAGCATCATCGGGTGCGGGCTTCTTGCTGGAATACCTGCGTTGATTATCACTATTGGGCCGACATTGTTGATGTTTTGATGGCTTATTTTTGCTCACTGTATCTCTTTAGTGCTTTCAGTGTATCTAACACTGGGTTGTCTATTATCGCTGTATGTCTGCAATTTGTCATACTAAGTCAGCATAAAATTTTGTTTTTTGATCGCCATAAACCACATCATTATTTTTTTAATGTGGTATCTTGCGTTGGATCGTTATTATTAATTGAGTGTGATTATTTATCTGGTTAATGATAAGTTAATCGGTTCAATCACAGGTAGGGTAAAATTATCGCTGTTTTGCGCTACCTGTAATGATTTGTAATACCTGGAATATTGAGGGTTATGTCGATTTATCTGTAGTGAATAACGCGACATGAAAATATCAATAATGTTTACAACAGGCATCATGGTGATGCGGTACGCTGGCAGGACAGATCATGATACAAAATGAAAATAATTTAATCTGGGTTGATTTGGAAATGACCGGTCTTAGCCCAGAACGTGATCGGATTATAGAAATAGCGACATTAGTGACTGACAGTCACCTCAATATTCTGGCAGAAGGTCCTGTTTTAGCGATTCATCAATCTGATGAACAAATGGGTTTAATGGATGAATGGAATGTTCGTGTACATACTGGTAGTGGGTTAGTTGCCAGGGTAAAGACGAGCCTGCTTAATGAAAAAGACGCAGAGAAGCAGACTATCGCATTTTTGCAACAGTGGGTTGCTGCAGGTAAATCACCGATTTGTGGCAACAGCATTAGCCAGGATCGTCGTTTTTTATTTCGTTATATGCCTCAACTGGAATCTTATTTTCATTACCGATGCCTTGATGTAAGCACATTAAAAGAACTTGCTATACGCTGGAAGCCGGATATTTTACCAGGAATCGAAAAGAAAAGTACTCACCGGGCATTAGATGATATTCGTGAATCGGTAGCCGAACTGGCCTATTATCGTGATAACTTTATTAATCTGTAAATTAATATATGCATCAATGTTCCTCAGTGGAGGAGCATGGCGTGACCATCTGAATTAACTATCTGATATTGTTTTTAAAAATCATCCCTATGACCAGGCCAATTACATTCATTAGATTCATTATGTGTGTTTTACCGGCCAGCTTTACATTACAGGCAGAAACGGCGTGACAAAATACGCCTGATGAATTTATTACCTTATGTGTGCTGTTTCTTTAATTAAGATATCGGGAATAGAGTAGATTTTGGGGTATTTTCTGGCCTTGACTTACAAAATAAATTAAATTTCTCAACAGACTTATCCACAGATTTTTCATCCTGACATAAAGGTAACTTTATTTTAGCGACTGTGTATAAACGAATTTATCTTTATGATCTTATTAGGTATTAATTTACAGAAAAGCGCCGCTTTGAGCCCTTGCATTTTTTTTCTTATTTGATTGGCAAGGTTTTTTTATTTTTATGAACAGATAAAAGGTGGTATGTAATGATAAAAATTTACTGGCGAGGAAATATCATGCGTCTCTTGTCAGGCCTTTTTCAATGGCATTGATCAGGCGCTTTTTCTTAGGCGTCTGGACGTCAATGCATTGATTATTTCGTCTTATCAGTTGCTGCCCAATAGCCCATTCAATATGTATATCTACCATCGGGTCGTATCCTTTGCGACTGTGTAATGCCAGCACAATCGCATCCTGGTAAGGCGCATTTCCCAGAGCAACAGCAGCATTACGTAACCAGCGTAAATAGCCAATTCTGCGAATTGCTGAGCCTGCAGTTAATGTCAGGAACGTGTTTTCATCCCATAAAAATAATTTTAACAATTCAGGAGCATGTAATGCTGCACGTGGATTGAAATCCTTTTCATTATTTAATTGTGCAAAACGATTCCATGGACAAATTAACTGGCAGTCGTCACAACCGTAGATGCGATTACCTATTAATGGACGTAATTCTTCTGGGATCACGCCCGCGAGTTCAATAGTAAGGTAGGAAATACAGCGACGTGCATCCAGAATATAAGGGGCAACAATGGCACCCGTCGGACAGATAGTAATGCAGGCTACGCAACGACCACATTGTTCCTGCACGGGCTCATCCACAGGTAAAGGAATATTGATAAGCAGTTCTCCGAGAAAAAACCATGAACCTGCTTCCTTATTTAACAGGAGTGAATGCTTACCTACCCAGCCAATCCCCGCCTTAGCAGCAAGCGGTCTTTCCATGATAGGTGCCGAGTCAACAAAGGGCCTGAAATTTACTGCATCACAATAACGCCGAATAAGTTCGCCCAGTTTTTTCAGACGATTACGTAATAATTTGTGATAGTCGCGGCCTAATGCATAACGACTGATATAGCCCAGTTGAGGATTTTTGAGCGTGCTGGCAAAATGAGCGTTCGCCGGAAGGTAATTCATGCGTACACTGATTACCCGTAATGTTCCGGGAAGTAATTCATGCGGGCGGGCACGCAGCATGCCATGGCGCTTCATCCACGCCATTTCTCCATGGTATTGTTTATCCAGCCATGCCTGCAGCCTTGGTTCTTCTGGTGTGAGGTTGGTATCACAGATACCAACCTGCTGAAACCCCAGTGAGAGACCCCATTGTTTAATATGTTGAGCTAATTGTTGTAGATTGAGTGTGTGTTTCATGGTTGGGATAAAAATATATTGCTATCAGCTTATTTTTGTTTTGTCTGCTATTTTTATACAGGTTATCAGCATAGCAAAATGAAGTTTTTTTTGTCAGTCTGTCAGAGAAGGCGTTAATTTGAACTCAATCTGTAATTCCGTCAGAATTCAGCAATCCTGTTTTTAGTTATAAAAAGCGTCTGAACGCATTTTATTGATGGTAAATTTTCTTATTAACTTCCATTACTAATAAAAGAGTAAAAATAATTATATCGAATGAAAGAAACTGTTTTATCTTTACGGGATGAAGCTGCAACCCTTGCATTAGGTGCTGCGCTGGCACGTGCCTGTCATCAGGGCTGTGTTATTTATTTATTGGGTGCTCTGGGGGCAGGAAAAACCACGTTCAGTCGTGGCTTTATTCAGGAACTGGGCTATACCGGTAATGTGAAAAGTCCAACGTACACCCTGGTTGAATCTTATGATTTAGCTAACACAATGCTTTATCACTTTGATTTATATCGTCTTGCTGATGCACAAGAACTCGAATTTATGGGAATTCGTGATTATTTCGATAAGCAGGCTATCTGCCTTGTAGAGTGGCCACAGCGAGGAACAGGATTTCTCCCTGAGCCCGATGTTGAACTGCATTTACGCTTTCAGGAAACGAGCCGTCAGGTACACCTGATCGCGATGTCTGAACAGGGTGCTGGTATTTTATTTAATTTAATCAATATATTGGGATAGCATTAACAATGCCTCTATGGAAAAGATGCTCTGTGTCGGCATGGTTAATGGTTGTTTTAGCATTGATCAGTCTATCCGCATCAGCAATTCGATTAACTGATATCAGAGTTTATAGCGGCGATTATGAGACGCAGGTAATATTGAGCTTTGATGCACGACCGAAATATACGTTACTGCCTTTGCAGGGATCAGAAGGTATTTTGCTTGATATTGAGCAGAATGTTAGCATTTCAGGGCTACCTCTGACCTTTCCCGGCGCAAATTTATTGAAAAAAATTCGTTCCGGCCAGTCCCGAGCCAGCCAGCATACCTTGTTGATGCTTGAGGTTACAAAAAAAGTAAAGGTGCGTGCAATGACACAATCGTCAGGTGAGACCTGTCGGTTAGTGCTGACTCTGGTTGAAGACAAAAACGACCTGTCCGTGCCATCGGCCAGTAATCAACGCAGTAACACTAGCCCTTTGCCTGTTGCCCGTAAACAGCGGGAGAATGCACGTATAACTACAATGCGCACTGGTGCTGCTTTACCTCAGGCAGAAAAAAACAGGCAAACGCGAGCTGGAGACGCAAAGCCGGTCGTGATTGCCATTGATGCTGGTCATGGTGGTCAGGATCCTGGTGCTATTAGTCTGAATGGACTGAAAGAAAAAGTCCTGACCATGAGTATTGCGCGCAAACTGAGTACGGTATTAAAACAGGATCCTGGGTTTAAACCAGTGCTGACACGCGATGGTGACTACTTTGTTTCTGTGATGAAACGTTCAGATATTGCACGCAAGCAGGGTGCTGACATTCTCATTTCCATACATGCTGATGCTGCTCCCAATCGCAGTGCGGCGGGTTCATCTGTGTGGGTATTATCAAATCGCAGAGCCAATAGTGAACTGGGTAACTGGCTGGAACAGCATGAAAAACAGTCTGAGCTGCTGGGCGGTGCAGGTAACATGCTGGCCAATGCACAGTCAGATATTTATCTGAGCCAGGCAGTACTGGATCTGCAGTTTGGTCATTCTCAGCGTGTAGGCTACGACATAGCAGTAAAGATACTGAAAGAATTACAGGATATTGTACGTATTCATAAACAGCGCCCGGAACACGCAAGTTTAGGAATATTGCGTTCGCCAGACATTCCCTCTTTATTAATTGAAACTGGCTTTATCAGTAATAGTGTCGAAGAACAATTACTGAGTACTCATGACCATCAGGATAAGCTGGTGCTTGCCATTCATAAAGGGCTGCGTGCTTACTTTCAGGCATCCGCAGTACAGATAACAGAAAAAGGCAGTCAGCAGGCACAACAGACAGTACCGCTGATAAATCGTTCACCGCCTGTTACCCGGCGTCTGATACAACCAGGGCCAATTTTCAGCGCTAAGCATGTGCCACCGGGCAATCAGGCAGCACATGTTTTAATACATACTGTGCAGCTTGGAGAAACCTTATCAGGAATAGCCAGTCATTATGGCGTTAGTATGTCAGTATTGCGTGAAATGAATGTACTGAAAAAAGAAGTTATCTGGACAGGACAGCGCCTGAAAATTCCAGCATCCACGAGTTTTGTGACTTCAATGGCAGAGCCATCGGTGAAATCTGCCAAACATATCGTCAAACGAAGTGATACATTATCTTCGATTGCGTTGAGATACGGTGTAAATATGAGCGAAATACAGAAAATTAATGAACTGAAATCAGCTAAGGTACAGGTTGGCCAGATATTAGTGATTCCTTTACCTGCTGTTTTACGTCATTGAATATGAAAAACGATTATGCCAATTCAGTTATTATCACCACAACTTGCTAACCAGATTGCGGCGGGTGAAGTGGTCGAACGCCCTGCGGCAGTGGTAAAAGAGCTGGTAGAAAATAGTCTGGATGCGGGTGCGACACGAATTGATATTGAAGTAACTCAGGGCGGCGCCGGGTTGATGCGTGTCCGTGATAATGGCTGTGGTATCGCTAAAGAAGAATTACCATTAGCACTGGCACGTCATGCAACCAGTAAAATAAGTTCTCTGGAGGATTTGCAGGCGATAAGAAGTCAGGGATTTCGTGGCGAGGCATTGGCCAGTATCAGTTCAGTATCACGTCTTACACTAACTTCGCGCACTGCCACGCAGTCGCAAGCCTGGCAGGTTTATGCTGAAGGGCGTGACAGGACAATAACAGTCAGGCCGGCCTCACATCCGCTTGGCAGTACCGTTGAAGTGCTGGATCTATTTTATAATACCCCTGCACGGCGCAGATTTATGCGTACAGAAAAAACGGAATTTGCACATATTGATGAAGTAATACGCCGCATTGCTCTGGCACGCTTTGATGTCACTCTTGTTTTACACCATAACCACAAATGTATACGCCAGTACCGTGCTGTCGATGAACATAATCCATCTCAGCATGAACGACGCCTGGCAGGTATTTGTGGCGCTGTGTTTTTACAGCATGCGGTGTCAGTTGTCTGGAAACATGGTGATTTGGCGATAAGTGGTTGGGTTGCCGTACCTGCAGGTGTCAGGATACCCGGCGAAATACAGTATTGTTACGTTAATCGACGTATCGTCCGTGACAGACTTATTAATCATGCTATCCAGCAGGCGCATCAGGATGTACTAAAAGAAGCGCCAGTGCCGATTTATATATTGTATCTTGAAATAGCGCCTCATCAGGTTGATGTCAATGTGCATCCTGCCAAGCACGAAGTGCGTTTTCATCAAGCGCGTCTGGTGCATGATTTTATTTATCAGGCTGTGGTCAGGGTATTGCGACAGCTAACTGAATCAAAAAATGATTGTGATAAAAATAGCGCAAAAGAAGTCCTGTTCAAGACACCAGAAAATCGTCCTGCAGCAGGACGTAATAAGTATTCTCAACGGGAAGATGCCAGTCTGCCTGAGGCTGTTGAGCAGCTGCAGGCAACAGCAGAGACTGCCTCTATAAAGGTGGCAGGTGAAAAAACGTTATCCTGGCACGCTGATAAGTTTTATCACAAACAACAGGGTGCATTATATGGCTCTTTATTAAATACCAGAGAAGTGGCCGCGAAGCAGCCAGCAGTGCATCAGGCTGAAAACCGGGTAGTACCGCAATTGGAAAGCATACCCTTGCAGAATACCTGTGACAGCTTTGGTCGTGTACTGACAATTTATCCCCCCTGTTACGCACTGATTGAGCGTCATGATGGCATGGCTTTAATGGCGTTAACTGTGGCTGATAGCTTGCTCAAACAGGCACAATTCACGCCACCAGCACAAGGACTGCCAGGGCAGCCTTTATTGATTCCATTAAAATTAACGCTCAATGAAACTGAAGTGGCGGCATTGAATTGTCATCAGCACCTATTAACTGTGATGGGCATCGAGCTGGTCATTGAGCATCAGCAGGTTATGTTATGTGCGGTCCCTTTAGCGTTACGTCAGCAAAATTTACAAAAGCTGATATTGGCCATGTCAGGCTACCTGTCACAACATCAACAGGTTTCGCCGCAAGAGCTGGCTGTGTGGATTACCGATAAGCTTGTTTGTGAGCATGAGGTCTGGGGGCTTTCTCAGGCGGTACGATTACTTGCAGATGTTGAACGCGTTTGCCCACAACTGGTAAAGCATCCCCCTGCAGCATTGTTACAGCCTGTTGATCTGGAATCTGTAGTCACTCTTTTAAAACATGAACACGCTTAGCAATCAAATTCTTCCCCCTGCTATTTTTCTCATGGGTCCAACCGCATGTGGTAAGACGGCACTGGCAACAGCACTCAGTCGATGCCTTCCTGTGGAATTAATCAGTGTAGATTCTGCGCTAATCTATCGAGGGATGGATATTGGTACGGCAAAACCCACGGCAGAAGAACTGGCACGCTTTCCGCATCGATTGATTGATATTCGTGATCCTGCTGAATATTATTCTGTAGCGAGCTTTTGTGAAGATGCTCTTCATGAAATGAATCAGGTCACCAGAGCTGGGCGTATTCCTTTGCTCGTTGGCGGTACCATGTTGTATTTTAAAGCCCTGCTGTCCGGGCTATCCCCGCTTCCCAGCTCTGATGCTGCTGTGCGCAAATCTATCGAACAACAGGCAGCAGAGCAGGGCTGGGAATCATTACATCAGCATCTGGCAGCAATAGATCCCGTCTCGGCTATGCGTATTCATCCCAATGATCCTCAGCGAATTTCAAGAGCACTGGAAGTTTTTCTTATCTCTGGGAAGACGTTAACTGAATTACATAAAACTTCCAGTAAAACATTACCTTACAAAATACATCAATTTGCAGTTATGCCTGCCAGCCGTGAACTGTTACATCAGGATATTGCAGCGCGTTTTCATCAGATGCTGGAACAGGGATTTGAAACAGAAGTGCAGGGACTTTTTGATAGAGGTGATTTACATGTAAATTTGCCGTCTATTCGTAGTGTGGGATATCGCCAAATGTGGTCATATTTATCTGGTGAAATTCATTATAATGAAATGATTGATCGTAGTATTTGCGCAACGCGCCAGTTAGCCAAACGACAGATAACATGGTTGCGCAGCTGGAGTGCAGTACATTGGCTAGAGAGTCATACTGTACAGCAGAGGTTAAAACAAGTAGTAGAAGTTGTTAGTATACAGGTTAAGTAATTGTGTAGAATTGCAACGTATTATTTTTCTTTCATTAGCACACAAGTTTTTTTATACAGTTTATTTTTCGAACTAAGATTATTCAGTTAAGAGCAACAAACAAAATAAGGAAAAACACAATGGCTAAAGGGCAATGTCTACCTTTACAGGATCCGTTCCTGAACAAGTTGCGTCACGATAAAATTCCGGTATCTATTTACTTAGTGAATGGTATTAAATTACAGGGTCAGATTGAAGCCTTTGATCAGTTTGTTATTTTATTGAAAAATACCGTGAGTCAGGTGGTTTATAAACATGCTATTTCGACTGTAGTACCTTCGTGCCCGGTACCCTATCGTAATAATAACACTAATTGTAATTACCATGGTAGCCACCATTCTACTCCTGCTTCGCAACAAACTCAGCGGAGTGATATTGAATGAAATTCTGTTTATCGATCAACGCTATGAGCAGGCAATGCGCTATTTTTTAGTACCTTATCTGGTAATAGTTTCCTTTCAGGAGGTCCATTTGTTTAATTGTCAGTCAGAATGACAATTAACGAGGGTTACCTCTGTTTTTTATTTCTTAACAAAACAGCGTGTCAGAAGATGCTAACCGAGGGATGTGTATTGGTATGACAACCTTCCTGGTAAGTTGCCACGAGTAGTGGGAAATGTCTCCTCGGAAAACTGAGGCAGGATGTGTGAGTGTATACTGATTTATTTTTAATGCGCCGTATCTCTCTTATTACCTGCAGGAGACTTATCCTGGACGCTGGCAGGAAATGATATCGGGCTGAGTTGGTAAAAAGCGATCAAATTGGAAACAAGTCTCTGTTTTTTGCCTGATCATCGTTATATTATGCAGAGCGACTAATGTCTTTGATGATGGGCAATCCTGGATTTTGTGCCAACTATCTTCTTTATCTGATAACATAATATCCCGGTAAATTGAATTCGTTTATGACTATATTTTCTGGCGCTGATCATTCGTTGTTATATTCTGGCTCTATTTTATGCATGAATTTAATGTTAGTGATGTGAGTGGTAGGGAATTCGCCAGTGATGATACGAAAGAAAATGAAAGCAGGATTTATTTGATCAACAACATTTTAGTCTAAATATTGTTATCTTTCAGCTGGTTTGCTTAAAAAATTAATTTAGAGAAATGGAGCTAAAACATGGCGTGGAATCAGCCCGGCAATAACGGACAGGACCGCGACCCGTGGGGGAGCAGCAATAATAATGGCGGCAACTCTGGCGGAAATGCAAAAAAAGGTGGCCGAAGACAGGGCTCTCCTGATCTGGATGATATATTTCGTAAATTGAGTAAGACATTGAGTAGCCTTGGTGGTGGCAGTAATAAGTCATCGGGGGGTGGTAATGAGAATTCTACTCAATCAAATATGAACAAGCGTATAACCGCTATTTTTATCGTTGTTATGGCGGCTATTTGGGCAGTCAGTGGGCTTTACACTATTAAAGAAGCTGAACGTGGTGTCGTGACCCGTTTAGGACGATTGAGTCATATTGTGCAACCCGGCTTGAACTGGAAACCCACTTTTATTGATGAAGTTATTGCAGTGAATGTTGAATCTGTGCGTGAACTGGCAGCTTCAGGCGTTATGTTAACTTCTGATGAAAACGTTGTCAGGGTCGAAATGAACGTTCAGTACAGAGTGACTGACCCGGCAGCTTACCTGTTTAGCGTGACTCAGCCAGATGACAGCTTACGTCAGGCAACGGATAGCGCAGTACGTGGTATTATTGGAAAATATACTATGGATAAAATTCTGACTGAGGGCCGTACTGTCGTTCGTAGTGATACCCAACGTGTGTTAGAAGAAACTATCCGGCCGTATAATACCGGTATTACCTTACTGGATGTGAATTTTCAGACGGCACGGCCTCCGGAAGAAGTAAAAGCTGCTTTTGATGATGCGATTGCGGCACGTGAAAATGAACAACAATATATTCGTGAAGCTGAAGCTTATGCAAATGAAGTGCAACCGCGTGCTAATGGCCGGGCACAACGCTTGTTAGAAGATGCCCGCGCTTATAAATCACGGATAATACTTGAGGCTCAGGGAGAGGTTGCCAGTTTTTCCAGATTGTTGCCAGAATACAAAGCAGCGCCACAAATTACTCGTGAGCGTCTTTATATTGAAACAATGGAAAAGGTCCTCAGTTATACCCGTAAAGTACTAGTGAATGATAAAGGCAATAATCTGATGGTATTACCATTAGATCAGATGCTGCGTACACAGTCAGTGGCTATGCCAGCAAACGATGGTAAAAAAGCGCATTCTATTTATCAACGCCCTGATTCTTCTGCCAGTAAAAATCATGAAACAGATGCTGGTTTTAACCAGAGTGTTATGGAACAACGTCGGGCTAATATCCAGCGTGATGATACTGTTCGTATGGGGAGAGAATAAATTGATAAGTAAGTCTTTTTTACCTGTGGCGGTTGTTATCCTGGCAGTCCTTTATGCCGCATTATTTGTGGTACAGGAAGGTCAGCGTGGGATTGTGTTACGTTTTGGTAAGGTGCTGCGTGATAATGACAATAAGCCATTGATTTATGCACCGGGATTGCATTTTAAATTTCCACTGATGGAATCAGTAAAAATGCTCGATGCCCGTATTCAGACAATGGACAATCAGGCGGATCGCTTTGTTACTAAAGAAAAGAAAGATCTGATTGTTGATTCATACCTGAAATGGCGCATCAGTGATTTTAGTCGCTATTATGTCGCGACCGGCAGTGGTGATGTTTCTCAGGCAGAAGTCTTGTTGAAACGTAAATTCAGTGACCGTTTACGTTCGGAAATCGGTCGCCTGGATGTAAAGGATATTGTTACTGATTCTCGTGGTAAATTAACCACGGATGTACGCAACTCACTCAATACCGGTACGGTGGATGATGACGTTGCTACTACAGCAGCTGATGATGCCATTGCCTCTGCTGTTGCGCGTATCGAACAAGAAACTCACGAAAATCATTCAGTTAATCCCAATAGCATGGCAGCACTGGGAATAGAAGTTGTGGATGTGCGCATTAAACAGATCAATTTACCTGCTGAAGTGTCTGATGCGATTTTTCAGAGAATGCGCGCGGAACGTGAAGCAGTGGCGCGCCGTCATCGTTCCCAGGGCCAGGAAGAAGCGGAAAAATTGCGTGCAATGGCTGATTATGAAGTCACACGTACTCTGGCAGAAGCAGAGCGTGAAGCACGTATTACCAGAGGAGCTGGTGATGCAGAGGCAGCAAAATTATTTGCTGATGCCTTTAATCAGGACCCACATTTTTATGCTTTTATTCGCAGCCTGCGTGCTTATGAAAAAAGTTTTAACACTAACGGGCAGGATGTTATGGTATTAAGCCCGGACAGTGATTTTTTCCGTCATATGCGTTCCCCTGATAAAGCCATACCTTCACCCTGACAGGCTATTTTTTTGATATTTAAATAGAATTTGTTAACGGTGAATCTTTCTGTAAAACGGCATGTTATACATGCCGTGTTCTTCTGTGATATTCCTGGTTGCCCTGCATTGAAAAGAACTGAAAGCCTGTGAAGGAGATGCTAGAATTCCTTTTTGAGTGATCTGGTGATGCTGATATGGGTAAAAATGTTGTTGTACTTGGTACTCAATGGGGTGATGAAGGTAAAGGCAAAATTGTTGATTTACTGACTGAGCAGGCTAAATATGTTGTTCGCTATCAGGGCGGGCATAATGCAGGCCACACTCTGGTTATCAATGGTCAAAAAACGGTACTGCATTTAATTCCTTCGGGTATTTTACGTGATAATGTTATCGGCATTATCGGTAACGGTGTAGTCCTGTCACCTGACGCGTTAATGAAAGAAATCGCTGGACTTGAAGCATGTGGTGTTCCGGTGCGTGAACGACTCCTGCTTTCTGAATCCTGTCCGCTCATTCTTCCCTATCATGTTACTCTGGACAGAATGCGTGAAAAAGCCCGCGGAGAAAAGGCCATAGGGACAACCGGCCGTGGTATAGGCCCTGCTTATGAAGATAAGGTTGCCCGCCGTGGTTTACGCGTAGGTGATTTATTTAATAAAGCCACTTTTGCTACCAAGCTGAAGGAAATTATGGAATACCATAATTTTCAGTTTGTGCATTATTATCAGCAGCAACCAATTGATTATAAAATAGTATTGGATGAAATACTGGCCGTTGCCGATATTTTAATTGCCATGGTTGTCGATGTCCCGGAGCTACTCGATAACGCGCGTAAACAGGGTCAATCTGTCATTTTTGAGGGTGCTCAGGGTACGTTGCTGGATATTGATCATGGTACTTATCCTTATGTGACTTCTTCTAACACTACTGCCGGTGCTGTTGCAACAGGCTCTGGTTTTGGCCCACGCTATATTGATTATATTCTGGGTATTGTGAAAGCGTATTCTACGCGTGTAGGTGCCGGACCATTCCCAACAGAATTGCTTGATGAAACAGGCGAATTTCTGCGTAAAAAAGGTCATGAATTCGGTGCTACCACGGGTCGCAGTCGTCGTACAGGCTGGCTGGATATTGTTGCTGTACGTCGATCAATTCAGCTGAATTCTCTTTCTGGTTTCTGTATGACCAAACTGGATGTATTGGATGGATTGAAAGAAATAAAATTATGCACCCGTTATCGCCTGCCAGAAGGCCATGAAACTACGGTAACGCCTCTGGCGGCTGAGAATTGGGATGGTATTGAGCCTGTCTACGAAACGTTGCCTGGTTGGGAAGAAAGCACGGCAGGAATAAAGGAGTACAATCAGTTACCACAGGCGGCGTTACGCTATATTAAACGCGTTGAAGAACTCACAGGAATCCCGGTAGATATTATTTCTACGGGCCCGGATCGTAAAGAAACAATTATCCTGCGTGATCCCTTCAGGATGTAATGTGATCAATGTTTATTTATACCCTTCGTCTTTCAAACTGCAGCCGCGTTGGCTGCGAACAGTCACACCAGGCACATAGTTTGCCTGGGCTCATGGGGATACCTGTTCTTGCCGCAACCTGGAATATTTTGGGTATAGATTCCAGGCATCAGCATTAAATCATATGAATCTTCATTGATCTCATCTGAGATAATGAATGTAATTGAATAGTAAGCAGAATAAACTGATGCCGACGGGAGCTGTGAGTTTGTTACTTGTTGATACTGTCTTCCTGAATCAAAATTATTTAGCAGCAGCTAATGACACTGGAGAGTGCACAATGCCACAGGATCCTTTTCGTGAACGGGAAGCAGAAAAGTATGAATCACCTATCCCAAGCAGAGAATTTATCCTGGCGCATGTTACACAACGTAAAACGCCTGCCAGCAGAGAAGAGCTGGCATCAGAGCTTGATTTGTCCGGTGAGGAACAACTAGAAGCGTTGCGTCGCCGTTTACGTGCCATGGAGCGCGACGGACAACTGGTGTTCACGCGTCGTCAGTGTTATGCCTTACCCGAGCGTCTGGATTTATTGCGTGGTACGGTTATCGGTCATCGTGATGGTTACGGGTTTTTGCGCCCGGAGGGCAGTAAAGATGATCTGTATCTTTCTGTTGAGCAAATGAAAACAGCAATTCACGGTGATGTGGTGCTTGCCCAACCGCTGGCTTCTGATAGTAAAGGGCGCCGTGAAGCACGTATTGTGCGTATATTAGTACCTAAAACCAGCCAGATTGTGGGCCGTTACTTTACTGATGCAGGTACCAGCTTTGTTGTCCCCGATGACAGTCGTCTCAGCTTCGATATTCTTATTCCTGCTGATGCCATCTTTGGTGCCAGAATGGGTTATGTGGTGGTGGTTGAGTTAACTCAGCGCCCCACTCGTCGTACTAAAGCGGTGGGTAAAATTGTGGAAGTGCTTGGTGACAATATGGGAACCGGTATGGCGGTAGATATTGCCTTGCGCACCCATGAAATTCCACACACATGGCCACTTGAGGTGGAAAAACAGATCGCCGGTTTTAAAGAGCAGGTTGATGAAACTGCTAAATATGGACGTATCAACTTATGCCAGCTGCCACTCGTGACTATCGATGGTGAAGATGCCAGGGATTTTGATGATGCGGTCTATTGCGAAAAAAAACGCGGGGGTGGATGGCGCCTGTGGGTCGCTATTGCCGATGTCAGTTATTATGTTCGTCCCAAAACTGCACTGGATAGTGAAGCCCGCAGTAGGGGAAATTCCGTGTATTTTCCTTCACAGGTTGTTCCTATGCTGCCGGAAATTCTTTCCAATGGTCTCTGTTCGCTGAACCCTCAGGTTGATCGCTTGTGTATGGTGTGTGAGATGACTATTTCCCAGCAGGGTAAGCTCACCTCCTCGAGATTCCACGAAGCTGTCATGAATTCTCATGCGCGTCTCACTTATACTAAAGTCTGGCGCATCCTTGAAGGTGACCCGGAACTCTGTAACCAATATCGCCCACTGGTCGGACACCTGCAAGAGCTGTACGCCATGTATAAGGTACTGGAGCAGGCTCGTGTTGAACGTGGTGGCATTGCCTTTGAAACACCCGAAGCGAAATTTATTTTTAATGCAGAGCGGCGTATTGAACGTATTGAACCTGCTATGCGTAATGATGCACATAAGCTGATTGAAGAATGTATGATTCTTGCCAATGTCGCCGCCGCGCGCTTTGTCGAAAAACATAATGAGCCAGCATTGTTTCGTGTACATGATCAACCCAGTACTGATTCCATTACTGGATTGCGTACCGTACTCAACGAGCTCGGGTTGGTATTAGGGGGCGGTATGAAGCCGCAACCTAAAGACTATGCCGTATTAATGAATAAAATTGCTTTTCGTGCCGATCATGAAATGCTGCAAACTCTGTTATTGCGGTCAATGAAACAGGCAATTTATGATCCGGAAAACCGCGGACATTTTGGTCTGGCGCTGGCATCTTACGGTCATTTCACGTCACCCATTCGTCGTTATCCAGATTTAATCATGCATCGCGCAATTAAGTATCAGTTAGCTAAAAAACAGGAAAGCCTGAAAGAGCCCGCTACAAAGAGTGGTGGGTGGCACAGTGATTTTGCAGAAATGCTACAGTTTGGGCAGCACTGTTCTATGACTGAACGGCGCGCTGACGAAGCAACACGTGATGTTGCTGACTGGCTCAAATGTGATTTTATGTTGGATCATGTTGGAGAAACATTTAACGGAATTATTACCAGTGTCACTGGCTTTGGTTTTTTTGTGCGTCTGGATGATTTATTCATAGATGGTCTGGTGCATGTCTCCAGCCTGGATAACGATTACTGGCGTTATGATAATATCGGGCAACGTTTAACGGGAGAAGCTTCAGGTAGAATGTATCGCCTCGGTGATGCCGTTACGATTCGTGTAACAGCAGTACATATAGACGAGCGTAAAATTGACTTTACGTTGATTTCCAGTGCCCGTCAGCCACGTGGTTCAGGCAAGACTGCAGCGAAGCAGTTACGTAGTGTGGTTGAAAAAAAGACTGTACATAAAGCCAGCGCGCATAAGCGCAGGAATAAAAAAGCCCCTGAGTTTAATCCAAAGATGGATGTGCACCCGGCTCAATCTGCCAGTGCAGGCGACCTTAAGAAAACAGCCAGTGCCAAAACGCGGGTACCAAAAAAACGCAGCGGAAAGAAAAGGTCAGGTTAATGTTATTGACTGGTCAGGATGCTACATCATGTCAGTAAAATTAATTAATTTTTAGTTATAGTTAATAATCACTAATAGTATTATGAATGAAATTATTTACGGTATTCATGCCATTAAAGCTGTGCTGGAAAAAGAACCACAACGTCTCCTTGAAGTTTTTGTGGTAAAAGAAAAAAATAATCGCCGCCTGCAAATGCTAATGGAAGAACTCACCGCGAGTGGTGTGCCATTACAGTTAGTCAGCGCGGAGCAGATGAATAAGCGAGTTCCAGGCGCCGTACATCAGGGTATTGCGGCTAATGTAAAAGCAGGGCGACAGTATCAGGAAAATGATTTGCCCTCTCTTGTGCAGAATGTTGACAGACCTTTTTTATTGATACTGGATGGAGTTACTGACCCTTATAATCTTGGTGCCTGCCTGCGTAGCGCTGATGCAGCTGGAGTGCATGCGGTTATTGTTCCTCGTGACCGTTCTGCCCCGCTAAGTGCTGTTGCCAGAAAAGTGGCTAGCGGTGCAGCAGAAAACGTGCCTCTGATTAGAGTCACCAATCTGGCACGTACCCTGCGTCTGTTGCAACAGCATCACATCTGGCTTATAGGCACAGATGCAGAGAGTACAGTATCGCGTTCTTTGTATCAGACGAAAATGACGGTATCCATGGCATTGGTAATGGGCGCGGAAGGCGATGGTATGCGTCGCCTGACACGCGAGCATTGTGATGAATTAGTCACTATTCCGATGGCAGGAACCGTTTCTTCTCTGAATGTTGCAGTGGCTACCGGTATTTGTCTTTTTGAAGCAGTACGCCAGCGCAGTCAGGTGAATACAGCATAAGTACTCAGTCGGTGTCAGAGTATAATTAGCGTTGTGTCTGGCAGCAGACAGTATTCATCAGGTTTTTAGCCGTATTTACTATTAAGTTTTTAACTGAATCAATGAATGGCAGACATGCATCTTTCCACCGATCTGTACTCTTGGAATGTTACCCGGTCGTTATTGGCTATTTGCAAACAGGCTGGATTACTTGTTGAGTAGTATAAAGCATAGTATCAGGGTTTATTCCCGACAGGTATATCACTTATCTGGCATATATAAATAACGGGATTGCCTGTGGTGAAATCAGGAAGGCTGAATTGATATTCGTTGATTTACTTTGTATTGGTTGCTCAGGAACGATAAAGAATTTGATGCTATGGATATGAATAATGAAATTAAAAACGTACTGATGGAGAAACTTGCTCTTCAGGAAGTTCATGTTATGGCTGACGGGGGGCATTTTCAATTAATTGTTGTCGGTGAGTTATTTTCAGGCATGACCCGCAAAGAACAGCAGCAAACGGTTTATGCACCACTAATGGAATATATTGCCGATAACCGTATTCATGCGCTCTCGATAAAATCTTATACGCCACATGAGTGGGAAAGGGATCGTAAGCTCAATGGGTTTTAATTTTAAAAAAATAAGTTACCGCAATCGATTATTAAATTTTATAACAGAGAGCCCTTATGGATAAATTTCAGATACAGGGGCGTAGTTGCTTAAATGGTGAAGTGAACATTTCCGGTGCGAAAAATGCCGCGCTTCCTGTTTTTTTTGCGGCATTACTGGCAGAAGAGCCGGTTGAATTACAGAATGTACCGAAACTGCATGATATTAACACGACAATAACGTTACTCAGTCAGTTGGGCGTAAAAATCGAGCAGGGCGATTCAGTTATCGTTGATGCCAGCCGGGTAAATGAATATTGTGCCCCTTATGATTTAGTCAAAACCATGCGTGCGTCGATTTGGGCATTAGGTCCGCTAGTTGCCCGTTTTGGTCAGGGGCAGGTGTCTTTACCAGGAGGATGCGCTATTGGCGCACGTCCTGTGGATTTACATATTAGTGGGCTGGAAAAACTGGGCGCGAAAATAACGCTAGAAGAGGGGTATGTTAAAGCAATAGTTGACGGACGCCTGAAAGGCGCACATATCATCATGGATAAGGTCAGTGTTGGCGCGACTGTGACTGTCATGAGTGCGGCAACTCTCGCTGAAGGGATGACTGTTATCGACAATGCGGCTTGTGAGCCTGAAATTGTCGATACAGCAAATTTCTTAAATACGCTGGGCGCCCGGATTAGCGGTATGGGAACAAATTGTATTAAGGTGCAGGGTGTAAAGCGTCTTGGCGGAGGCGTACATCGTATCCTGCCCGATCGTATTGAAACGGGTACTTTTTTGGTGGCAGCGGCCATTTCAGGTGGCAACATAATCTGCCGCCAGACCCGCTCTGATACCCTGGGTATCGTATTAACAAAACTGCGTGAAGCAGGAGCACATATTGAAACAGGACGAGATTGGGTTTCTCTCGATATGCAGGGTAAGCGCCCGAAAGCCGTGACGTTACAGACAGAGCCGTATCCAGGCTTTCCGACTGATATGCAGGCGCAGTTTAGCTTGCTGAATATGGTTTCACAGGGAACCGGTACTATTACTGAAACTATTTTTGAAAACCGTTTCATGCATATATCAGAGCTGATTCGTATGGGAGCGCGTGCAGAAATTGATGGCAATATGGTGACTTGTTACGGTGTTGAGAAACTTTCAGGCGCTCAGGTGATGGCAACTGATTTACGTGCTTCGGCAAGTCTGGTTTTGGCAGGATGTATTGCACAAGGTACCACTGTGGTGGATCGTATCTATCATATTGATCGTGGTTATGAGCGTATTGAAGATAAGTTACGGGGATTAGGTGCAGATATCCGACGCGTGTGAAGTGTGATTTATTCAGCAGGTTATTTTAATGTTACGATGGAGCGCCGCTTTCATTTGAAGTATTTTGCTGTGTTTTTTCGTGTACTAAATCAACAAAATATTCAGTGAGCTGGGCGCGAAGAAACCGGGCATGAGATTGCAGTGATGGAAGGCTTTCATTGATATAGCTACGATCGTCATCCCGTATTTGCCTTACTTCTTCTGATGGCGTTTTCAGGGATAGTTCCTTCATGTTGTCCAGCACGTTATCGAGCAATTTTTGTGTTATGTTATCTTTGTTTCCAGTGAAAAAATCATTTCCGTATTTACTGTTAAACAGTGCTTTTATCATCTCCAGATCACTATTGAGTAGCATGCTACTGCCTGGCACGACGCCGGTCAGGTAATTTTTTTTATGCTGATCAGCTAAGCGGTCTTGTACCCGCTGGCGCACAATAGTCGCTTGTGTAGATTGATTGGTGTCTTTTTTCAGAACATCCTGAATGATTTTCTGCAGCTCAGTTTCAGCAATGATTTCCTGGCAGCGGTGCATTAATTGCGCCGTATCAGTAATTTTCTCTTCCTGGCTGATGTCGATACTGGTGTCTATCATGGCACGATATTCAGCAAGCATGGCACGTATATTTTCCTGGGGTCCCTGCCCTGGCTGCTGCCCACGAAATTCATCCTGTTTATCGAAGGTGGTTGCTGTTAATTGATTGAGTACAAAAGGTGCAACATAGCCGATAACGGAACTGAACACTGACAATGGCATGGCGGCAGGCAGGGCAATATTAGTTAGCGTAATGGCAGAGCTCAAAAATCCTGTTCCCCATGACAGCGATTCCATTGATTTATTGGTCATACCATTTTCCACGTAATCACTGAGTTTGGCCAGATACTCCTGTGCAGCCCGAATATCTGCAGGGCTAACAGTGGATGATGTATTATCTCTTTCTTTAAAAAGCGCCAGCGCTGCCTGTTGTGTTTGTATCTGCTGATATTGCTGTTGTTGTTGATATGCAGCATGGCCGCTAAGAAGTGCTTTTCCTGGAAATTCCAGTACTCCAAAGGCGTGTGTTGCGGTACCTGCTATGCCTGCTATAGCATTCATGATGCTGCTGGGTAAATAACTGAGGTAACTGGCTGCATTTGTTGCCTGGCGTGGATACCAGAGCAGCGCTGTTTTCTCAAAAAGATAACTTAACACACTACTCTGTCTGGCTGTATTGGAAACAGATAATAGTTCCCTTCCTAAAGGATGGGCTGTGGGTGAACTGTTGCCTGTATCAGTATTGGTTGGTGTGGTTACGGGAACCTGGCCAGTAGCATTGATAGGCATAATAATTACATTTATTTTATAAAAATATAATTACTATTATAGTAATAAACTAACTATATTTTCTGGGCATCAGTTTCTTTCTGATGAAGGATGACTCCCCATAAATGGCATTGTTAACAAAGTAAGTTAAAGACATTAAGCCAGGCAATGGCGAAGAAAGAGCAAAAGGTAACATCCCAGCTCCCTCCTGCCTTCCTGCTGTCCGCAACCTGTTTGTACTGTCTGGCAATACGCATCCAGCTATGCCAGATGTACTGACAGACACATGCTGTATTCAGTCATCATAGGGCGAATTGCCTAAAAATCGGGCTATCTGCGCGTTTACTTCCTGTCAACTGCTGTTAGCCCGACGCTCAGGTGGCTTTATCAGGCTGTCAATTTGTACACCTGCAATAACGCCTTACTGCATAGTAAAAGTTAACGCAGTAAAAGGTAGATGTTTTCTTCACCGCGGGTAACGCTTATTGCTACCATCATTGACTTTGTATCAATCATCTTGCGCAGTTGAGAGATGTTTTCAACGCGTTTTCGATTAATCGCAGTAATTACATCACCTTTTTGTAAACCGATTTGCGCTGCAGGCGAGTTCTTTTCTACCTGATCGACCATAACACCCTTAGTGCCATCCTTGAGTGCTCCATTGCTCAATGTTGCGCCGCGTAGTGTTTCTACATCGGTTGTGGCCGCATTATTATTCTCGAGTGTAACGGCGAGCTCTAGTGATTTTCCTTCACGTATTACCCCTATTTTGATTGTTTTTCCAGGTGCTGTAGTGCCGACTTTAGCGCGTAATTCCGCAAAGCTCTGTACGGGCTTGCCATCAATAGATACCAGTATATCCCCTGCTTTAATACCCGCTTTGGCGGCGGCAGATTGAGGTATGACTTCACTGACAAAAGCGCCACGCCGTGCATCAATATTTAACGCTTTTGCCAGATCAGCGGTCATTTCGCTGCCCTTAATTCCAAGGCTGCCACGTCTGACTTCACCAAATTCGATTAATTGCTGACTGAGGCTCTGTGCCATATTACTTGGGATGGCAAAGCCAATACCAATATTTCCACCCCCTGATGCAAGAATAGCGGTGTTGATACCGATGAGCTCGCCATTGAAATTTACCAGAGCGCCACCTGAATTTCCGTGGTTGATGGACGCATCGGTTTGAATAAAACTTTCTAAACCTTCAAGATTCAGTCCACTTCTTCCCAGTGCAGAAATAATGCCTGATGTCGCAGTCTGACCCAGGCCAAATGGATTTCCTACGGCAATCACGAAATCACCGATGCGTAAGTTGTCAGAATTTGCCAGAGGAATGGCCGTCAGGTTTTTTGCCTTAATGAGTTGCAGTAAAGCAAGATCCGTCTGTTCATCGCGACCCAATAATTTGGCATCATACTCACGGCCATCGTTCAGTTGTACACGGATTTTATTGGCGTTGTTGATAACATGATTATTAGTGAGCACATAACCCTGGGTTGCATTAATGATGACACCAGAGCCAATACCTTCAAACGGGCGCAGGCTTTTTTTACCCGAAGGGAAATTAGGGCCAAAAAAGAATTTAAATTCTTCGGGTAAACGCTGTTGTTGTACTTGCGTGCCCGAAACATAAACGTTGACTACAGCAGGTAATACTTTTTCCAGCATAGGTGCCAGGCTTGGGGGTGTCTGGCCTGCTACGCTCATTGGTAATGTTGCAGCATTAATTATTGATAAATTTAATATGAATCCAAAAAATAATGCTAAAATTTTAATAAATAATGTTTTTTTATTCATTAACTGCGTTTCTCCCAACATCTGAAAATAAAGAATATCAAATTAGAATGATGCGAAACATTGGGAATGTCTGCTATTTTGCATGGCTGCCGCCAGGTTCAACATACCGCGTTATGCTTTTCCCAAAGCGGGATAATAAAACTGTTCGTTAGATTCTGCCAGTCTTTGATGAGGTAACCCGCTTTTTCGCTGCTACAGGCCATGAAAATAATGTGTTTATGGCTGCGTAGTCTATTAAATTTTATTGAATATTTTACGGAGTGATAAAGTTAATACTATTGCCAGGTGTAGTGTTGGTGTTAAGTGCTGCAGTATAGGGGTTATCCTTATTTTATGAAGACTAAGTTACACAAAGATACCATTAAACCAATAAGTTAATTTTTCCTGTAATTTGTCGACACCTGTTTTTTTCAGAGAAGAAAAGCACTCTATCTGAATATTTCCTTTAAACGGGATAATCGCTTCACGTGCTTTATTCAGTTGTACCTGACGAGCGCTATAAGTGAGCTTATCGGCCTTGGTCAGTAACACTAATACTGGCTTATTCGCATCCGTAGCCCATTGGATAATCTGCTGGTCTAACTTTTGCAGTAAATGCCTGATATCGACTAATATAACTACTCCTTTCAGAGAATTACGTAGTTGCAGATATTCCCCTACCGCCTGTTGCCATTGGTTTTTAATTTTTTCTGGTACAGCTGCGTAACCATAACCGGGTAGATCAACCAAACGAATTCCATCAGTAACTTCAAATAAATTAATTAGCTGGGTTCTTCCTGGTGTTTTACTGGCTCTTGCCAGATTTTTTTGATTTGTCAGCGTATTGATGGCGCTTGATTTTCCGGCATTGGAACGGCCAGTAAAAGCGATTTCAATGCCGCTGTCTGAAGGTAAGTGACGGATATCTGGTGCGCTGATGACAAAACGGGTCATGTGATAGTTATAGTTTTTGAGATTCAACTTACTTGTTTCCATGGGAGCAACATAATACATAAAACCTGATTTTAAGCTAAGAATGGTAAATACTGAAATAGATCAGGCTTTGGGTTGGCTGGCATGTTTTTTGCAGTCAGGTATTCAACGTGGACGGTCGATAAATACTATAGGTTTCTCTGATTGACTCGGCTTGGCTTTTAACCAGTAAATAATGATGATAATGAGTGAAATGATTATTAATCCTTCCGCAATAAAGAAGCCTATGTAATCAATTAATACACCCACTGGCGGAGCATCTGGCTGTATTTCACGCATCACTGGCAAGGCAAACATCAGGCTGCCTACAAATGCCAGTGTGCCAGTTTCTACCTGAATGGTGCCTTTTATGGCACGCAAGGCGATGATGGAGATGGTTATGCCGATGATTAAAAAAGTCGTATTGAGAATACAGTTAAATATAATGGTTGATATTGTTCTGCGTAAATTTATTGTGACATCTACACGATCAGAAGTGCTTTTATCATTAATATCGAAAACGTAGCCATCAAAGGGGAAAGGACAGAGTTCACAGTTAAGCAGGATAGGTAGTTTTTTATAATTACTATTACTGACAAACATGCTGATATCCACAGACTGTGTATCAAAAGGATATAAAAATGGACTATTGATGTTAGTGACTTCATATCGGCTTTCCAGAACAAAATTATAGGTCTGATAAGGGACATCTTTGGGCATTGTCAGCACGGCATCTTCTACATTTGATTCATCCACCAGGGTTAATGCCTGATTAAAAGATTTTACGGCACCGACATAGTAATCTGGAACTTCAATGTATATTCTGGCATCGATATCTCCGGTTTTAGGATTAAAATCCAGCAGATTGAGCCATGCGGTCATTGGTGGTGGTACCTGTGGAGTGTGATTTTCTGGCAGGACCTGAGGGCTGAGAAAAGAGCAAATTAAAAAAATAAATAATATTACTCTTTTGTTCATTATTTATCCTGCCTTTTGTTAATCAACAAATTTATTTGAAGAAAAATAAACGTCAGTTATTAAATAATAGACTACTATTTTGTGGACAATGAATGCTGTTGTTGTGGCCATTAGTTAATTACAGCTCATATTTTTATGAGTTTACAAAAATTAACTTCGTAACTCATTAAGAATAAATATAAAGTCGGCTGATGTTATTTTTTACCAGGGTAAACCTTTTCTACCCTAGGGTATAAATACTGTCTCTGGAGAGACGAGATGATATGCGTCGATGTTTTGATGCACGATAAATTTACCGTGCTTTGGGTTTTGTTGTTAACCAGCAAACAATGATAATGATTAATGAAATAATAATTAATCCTTCCGCAAGAAAAAAACCTACGAAATCAATCAATACACCAGCTGGTGGTGCATCTGGCTGTATTTCACGCATCACTGGTAGTGCAAACATTAAGCTGCCGACAAATGCCAGGGTGCCGGTGTCGACAGCAATGCTTTTTTTCATGATACGAAAAGCCATGATGGATATTGTGATTCCCATGATGAGGAAAGTCGCATTCAGAATACAGTTAAATACAATGGTGGCTGCTGTTCTGCGTAAATTTATAATGATATCTATGCGATCAGACGTGCTGTTATCATTAATATCGAAAACATAGCCATCAAAGGGGAAAGGGCAGAGTTCACAGTTAAGTACTATCGGTAGCTTTTTATAATTAATATCACTGACAAATATTTTGATTTTGACAAACTGTGTATCAAAAGGGTACAAAAATGCACTTCGTGTGCTGATGGTTTCATACCGGCTTTCCAGAACAAAATTATAGGTCTGATAAGGAACATCTTTGGGCATTGTCAGCACGGCATCTTCTACATTTGATTCATCCACCAGGGTTAATACCTGCTTAAAAGATTCTACAGCGCCGACATAGTAATCTGGAACATCAATGTATATTCTGGCATCAATATCTCCTGTTGTTGGATTAAAATCCAGCAGGTTAAGCCAGGCAGTCATTGGAGGTGGTCCCTCTGTGGTCTGGTGTACCGCCAGGGCCAATGAACTGAAAAGAGAACAAAGTAAGAAAATAAATAATGATGCTTTTTTCCTCATCATCCATCCTGTTTTCTCTGGGCTATTAAAATTCATCGATAGCAAAATGAATATCGTTATATTAATAAATAGTAGACTATTATTATTTTAAATAATTAATTCTTTTTTATTAAAAAGAAGGTGATGAGTTTACAAAGCTGCTGGATCAGAAGCATATGTCAGCGCTGTCAAATGACAGGCCCGGTAATGCATGGCAGGTGATTTTATCAGACTATGTTTTATGTGACGTAGTATGCAAGACTGGTGCTATCACGCTGTGAGGATTATATAGAAATCCTCATGGTTTAATTGTGCCAGGATACAAGATGGGTCATTTAAAAGCCAGGCTGCTGACTGGATGCCTTTGCGCTATTTAGGTTCATAATCAGCAGCTAAGGCGGTAAGTCATTGTCAGGTATCCGTCAATGTGGCGTATGCGTATTGAGCAGCCTGCAGAAGACAATTTCTGCGGCGTCATCAGGCCCTTGCTGGATGTTGATGTAACGAATTGCTGCTAACGGCATACAGGGTGGCTCTGGCGGATGTGTTTATTTACCCGGGTTACCGTTGCAGTATTAACATTTTTCATCGGTAATTTTCGCCAGTTCGCAACGCATAGCATTGATAACACCGGCATAATCTGATTCACCAAAAATTGCTGAACCGGCAACAAACATATCTGCACCTGCAGCGGCAATGTCGGCAATATTATTTACTTTGACACCACCATCTATTTCCAGACGAATATCATGACCACTTTCATTGATTAGTTGACGCACCTGTCGCAGCTTTTTTAATGTACCGGGGATAAATGTCTGTCCGGAAAATCCTGGATTAACTGACATCAATAAAATTACATCCAGCTTATCTATCACATGCTCAAGATAATTGAGAGGAGTCGCAGGGTTAAAAACCAGGCCGGCTTTACAGCCATTATCTTTAATCAATTGTAATGTATTATCAAGATGCGCGGTGGCTTCAGGATGACAGGATATGTAGTTAGCGCCCGCTCTGGCAAATGCTTTGATAAGACCATCCACAGGTTTTACCATCAGATGCACATCGATGGGTGCAGAAATACCATAATCACGTAAAGCCTGGCAGACCATGGGGCCTGCTGTCAGATTAGGTACGTAATGATTATCCATAACATCAAAATGAATTAAATCTGCACCTGCAGCAAGCACATTGGCTGTATCTTCACCCAGCCGGGCGAAATCAGCTGACAGAATAGAGGGTGCTATCAAAAATTTTTTCATTTGTTTTCCCTGGTTTCATTTGTTTTATCAGGCGATTTAATACTGACATCTAACTTTTTACAGTGCGATTTTGCAAATAATGGTATGAAAGCCACAGATGCAGAGAGTTAACGATATAATGCCAGCAATTCATTCACTCTGTTACGTGCAAAACTGTTACGACTGATGGTACGACTCACCTTAACAGCATGTACAGATGCCTGATGGTACCAGCTGCGCGTCAGCTCAGTATCGTGATTAGAGATGAGAACGGGTATCTGGTTTTCAGCGGATAGCAGATATGCCAGCCGTGCCAGATTCAGTTGATCGGTGATGCTGAAATTATTGGTGTAATATGTTGTGAAATTAGCAGTTGTAGACAAAGGTGCGTAAGGTGGATCACAATAAACGACAGTGTCAGAAACCGCTTTTTGTAATGTGTTCTGGTAATGTTCACAGATAAAAATCGCGTTTTGTGATTTCTCAGCAAACCAGTAAAGCTCTGATTCAGGAAAATAGGGCTTTTTATAACGCCCAAAAGGGACATTAAATTCGCCGCGTAAATTGTAGCGACACAGACCGTTATAGCAATGGCGATTAAGATAAAGAAATAATAATGAACGGCAGTAAGGATCAGTCGTTTTGTTGAATTGCTGGCGAAAAAAATAAAAATATTCAGAATTATTAAAAGTATCGGTAAACAGGGTACGTACATCACGCACAAAATCCTCGGTGCGTAATTTTACGGTATTGTACAGGTTAATGAGATCATTATTTATATCCGCCAGAACATAAGATGCATATTCGGTGTTAAGAAATACCGAACCTGCACCAACGAACGGCTCAATTAAACAATTCCCGTCAGGCAAATGATATCGAATATCCTCTATTAGCGAGTACTTACCTCCAGCCCATTTCAAAAAAGCACGGTTCTTCTTCATACTGCCACTAGTTATTGCATAATGCAGAATCGTTAAATGGACTCATTTTTTCAATTGCTGGTGTACCTGCCGCATGGACTTCACCCATGGTTTTTGTGCCTGAACTTCAGCAGGTAATGTGGCTATGGCTTTTTTTGCAGCAGATGAAGAAGCATAGTTTCCACTAATTAATACAAACCAGGGTTTATGATTACGCTGAGTTTCATAAACCTGATAATTTTTCAGCTTTTGCTGTCTGGCAAAGGCCTCCAGGGTATCAGAACGCGATGCACTGCTCAGTTGTAGAGTAAAATGACTGGAAGGTAATTTTTTCAGCATACCTTCATTTCCTACCGGTGCAAGTTTGCTGCCCGTTTCGCTAGTCGTACTTCTTGTTTTCTTTTCCTTCTGCTTATGTGTTGTGCTTTTTTCTGGAGCGGCAGTCTTTTCTACTGGTGGTGTGGCTGATTCGCTCATCAGGCTCTGAGAAACTGAATCAATCTGGCTCTGCTGCGAGGAAAGTACATTACCGATATTACCAGGTAATTCTATCCGTGTTGATTTACCATCAATGTCAGCTTGAGATATGGCTTCTGTTGGAGATGATGCAATTGGTGGTACATGAATATCTTGCAGTGCATTATTCTGCGTTACCTCGTTATTTTGCATTTCATTGTGGTGCGTAATGTCAGGCTGCAGATCATTGCTACTGCCAGATGGATGTTCAGACGAGCTGGCATCATGACTGGTTACTATGCTAGCTTTTGATGGTAATTCCTTTTCTGTAGATTCTTTTATCGTAGAGCCAATACCAATCACTAACATCAGCACGACTAAAATAGTGGTGCCAATAATAAGGTGCTGTGGAGGAATATTTATCCCTGAACTGCCCTGTGATTTACGTGGACGTGAAAACCGGAGATCCTGCATATCCAGCTTATTGAGATCATCGTCAGATTTAACATCATTCATACTACTTCTCCGTCTTACTGAGGTAAAATTACATGATCCTGGATCCTGGTGCTGAACAATCAGATATCGCCGCAAGGAGGGTATCATGAGATATTCCGGCATGAACTTTTGAGCGACCAATTGCCACAGGAAGCACAAGACGTAATTCATTTGCTGATGTTTTTTTATCCCGCATCATATGCGATAAATAAGACTGTGGCAGCATTGTTGATGGCCCAAAAACTGGTAAACCTGCTCGTAATAGTAGTTTTCTGATACGCTCAACATCTGACAGGCAAAGCTGCCCGATACTGCGTGCTGTTTCGGCAGCCATTATCATGCCTACCGCCACCGCTTCGCCATGTAACCAGGTGCCATAACCCATTTCAGTTTCAATAGCATGGCCATAGGTATGCCCTAAATTGAGTAAAGCACGAAACCCATTTTTATCACGTTCATCTGCGGCAACAATATCTGCCTTCAGTTTGCAGCAATGATGAATACAATAGGTTAATGCAGCGGCATCCAGCGATAATAACTTATTGATATTCTCTTCCAACCAGACAAAGAAGTCGTAATCAAAAATAATGCCATATTTTATAACTTCTGCCAGACCGGAAATAAATTCACGTAGTGGAAGTGTGTTCAGGCAGTCCAGATTGATGAGTACAGAGATCGGTTGATGGAAAGCTCCGATCATGTTTTTGCCTGACGGGTGATTGACTGCTGTTTTACCACCAACAGCAGAATCAACTTGAGAGAGTAGCGTTGTTGGTACCTGGATGAAACGTACGCCGCGCTGGTAACAGGCAGCAGCAAATCCCGTCAAATCGCCAATTACTCCCCCACCTAATGCAATTAATACGGTGTCACGGCTATGCTGTTTTTCTAACAATGCAGAGAAAATCTGGTCCAGAATAGCAAGAGATTTGTATTGCTCCCCATCAGGTAAAATAATCTCATCAACACGAATACCACCCTGCTCCAGTAATATTTTAATTTTTTTCAGATACAAAGGGGCAATTGTCAGATTAGTTACCAGCATAACCTGATCACCTGCCTGTAAGGGCGCAAAAGCAGAAAAATGGTTAAATAAGCCGGTCGTTATTCTGATGGGATAACTACGTTCTCCTAATCTGACCGTGATGTTCTCCATGCTGCTCAATGACTTTAATTCATCTCTGTTTTATGATGATGATAAGCATAACATAATCAACGAGTTTCCAGTATATTCATTATCTCGTTGGCAACAACTTTAGCGCTTTGATCATCCGTACGAATGACAACATCGGCAATTTCTCTGTATAAGGGATTACGTTCTTTAGCTAATGCTTCAAGCACTTCGCGTGAAGGTTCATTAACTTGTAAGAGTGGACGTTTTTTATCCCGTGAGGTACGTGCCAGCTGTTTTTCGATAGTGGTTTCCAGATAAACTACAACTCCACGCGCGGATAAACGGTTCCGTGTTTCTCTGGATTTTACAGACCCACCCCCCGTTGCCAGTACAATACCTTGTTTTTCTGTCAATTCATTAATTACTTTTTCTTCACGATCACGAAAGCCTTCTTCACCTTCTACATCAAACACCCAGCTCACATCAGCTCCAGTACGTCGCTCAATTTCTTGATCTGAATCGAAAAACTCCATGTTGAGTTGCTGAGCTAACTGGCGCCCAATAGTACTTTTCCCGGCACCCATAGGCCCAACCAGAAAAATATTGCGTTTCTCTGCCATGTCTTTGATATTATTTATTTTTATGTTAAAATAACCCGCCCCGCTAATGAAAGTTAGCTACGGGACCTAAACTGATAGACATCCTCTGGTCCTGGATCAGAGGGAAAATTATCTCAGTACTTCTGGTAGCTTGGCAACCGAATAAATCGTCACATACATCGAATGATGATAAGTTAGAGCAACAGGTTCATTTTTAGCTTTACATATCTCAGAATGATTTCTGTTCAATGTATCTGATTCCTTGTAAGCGAAATTTAATCTAACGTCAAAGAAAGGTTGTTAAAAATGCAATAAATACTTTAACTTTATACAGAGTACCCTAATTTTCAACACAATTCACCGAACTTTCTGCAGGTTGTTTATTATCTACCCGGCGATATTTAATCTTAAATTAAATACCGACAGACGCTTATTTGTTACAAGTACGCTGCTACTTTTTATGACTTACTTGTATGATACTAAGTCATGCCTGCCCGCTAACAGCCCTGAGCAGATTTTTATGATTCAATCAGTCTGGGTGTGATAAAAATGACCAGTTGTCGCCGGGTATTTTGATTAGTACGCTGTTTAAATAAGGCACCTAACAGTGGTATATCAGCCAGAACAGGTACCTTATCTTCATTCTGGTGCTTTTTATGCTGGAAAATCCCGCCAAGTACAATAGTTTCACCGTTATTAACGGTCACCTGGGTTTTAATTTCCTGCTTATTAATAGACAGCGCTTCTGTTTTACCGCGCTTAACCGGTGTGCCTGGCATATTCTGGCTAATTTTTAAATTTAAAGTAATTTTCCCATTACGTAAAATTTTTGGTGTGACTTCCATGCCTAATACCGCTTCTTTGAATTCTACTGATGTTACATTATTGGCGCTGTTGGAAACAATATAGGGAATGTCTGTTCCCTGTTTTATGCTGGCAATTTGCTGATGGGAGGTTACAAGGCGAGGACTGGCAATAATTTCAACCTGATTTTCTTGTTCCAGTGCACTCAGTTCCATATCCAGTAAACGACCACTAATGCGGGCAACATGAAAACCCGCTGTTATAGCAGCCGATTTTAATGGCAGATTAACATTGAAGTTATCTATGCGCGGTATTTTTTGAGAAGAGTCATCAGCACCCAGCCCCCAACGCACACCCAATTCACGTAAATTATTATGGCTGATAGTGACAATATGGGCAGCTAATTGCACCTGTTGTAGCGGTAAATCCATTTCAGCCAGCCAGGATTTTAATTCTGATAACGATTTCGTGGTATCACGTATCAGTAGCGTATTTGTGCGCCTGTCCACCATTACCGTCCCCCGTTTACTCAGTAATGTTTCAGATTGTGATTTTAAGCTTTGTGCTATTTCATCAGCATCAGCATGTTGTAACGGCAGGGAAAAATTATGCAATGGTTGTTCTTGAGTGTTTATTTCCACTAACTCTTTTGTTTTACGCTCCTGCTTCTCTTTTGCATCCTGTTCAGTAAAAACTACCATGACGTTTCCTTCCAGTTCCATGGCTAATTTTCCTATGCGTAAAATGATTGCTAATGCCTGTTGCCATGGAACATCCACCAGATTGAGACTGAGATTGCCACTGACTTCAGGTGTGATGATAAGATTCAGTTTCTGATAATTAGCTAATGCTTGTAATATAACCGCTATGGGGGCAGTATGAAATTCCATGGATACTGGCATATCCTGATTTACTGCACCGCTATTAAGGCTTACTAACAATAGTAAAAATAATTTCAGCGATGATCCTGATGTATGTTCATTCATGAGCAATATCCTTATTAATAACATATCCATGTATTATTAATTCCATACCCTGATAAAATCACAGGGCTCAAAGCATCGGTTGAATAAACCCTCTGCAACTCCCTGTTGGATTAACCTGTAATAATTCAATCCGCTGGGAGCCAATGTGTACTATCTGCCAGTTTCCCGCTAAGTGCTCTCCCTCCTGTACTTTTTGCCAGATACCATCAGGGCTCACAACCCATCCATAGCGATTTCTCTGATTACTTATTATGCCGCCTAATGCCCACTGGCGGAAATGCTCAGCTTTTGTCATACAAGATGTTGAGGCAAGGGGAAAGAACGGATCCCTCACAGGCAGGCTGTGATTATTGGCACGGAATTCATCATTATTTTGGATGAGTTTTACCTGTATTCCAGGATTAGACGAATTACCATAGGATAAAACAGGCTGGCATGAGCAATATATTAAGGCTAATAAGATAATCCTTTTTTTGTATGATGTTTACTCATCAAATTCCCACAGATGCTCAGTCAATTCAAATTCAGCGGTGAGCTCATTTTGTCCGGCGCTGATATTCATTTGTTTAATTTGAATCGGCGGTTGTAGTGATAATATTTCCTGTAAGAAAAGAATCAGGCCCAGGTAATTAATTTCAATTCCTACGCTACCATGCCTGGAGGTTATATTATTTGCTATCAGACTATCCTTCTCTTGCCAGACAAGCAGCCGGCCACCAGAGAAAGATAGCGATTCATTAATACGCTGTAATAATGTTGAATTATTGTCACAGCACTCCTTTTGTAGTATTAATAACTTGTTGATTTTATTATTAATAGTTGCCAGCGAAGGTAATGACAATAATTGTTGCCTGTACTGTTCAATTTCTGATTCCCTGGCAATGAGTGCGTTTTTGCTGGAAATCGTTACCTGCCATACTGTTTTCCATGCTAATACATGGATAATCAATCCAATGATACTCCAGATAACTAATTGCCCAAGAAACAATTGCCATGCTGGCTTAAAAAGCCATTTTAAGTGCAATTTATTCATGGCACTTTTTCCAGTCCATTCCAGTCAGCATGAATAATAAAGTGATATTTTGCATCACTACTTTGTTCAACCTTGTTAAGGTAAATGTTACCCAGTTCTTTTTGCTCATTTAATTTGTGAAAGAATGCCATGATAGCAGTATGATCATCACTGCCAGCGACTAATATCAGTATGTCATTCTGTTCCTTGAGAGCGCTTATCCAGCAATTGTCTGGAATCAGTAAAGATAACTGTTGTAGCAACATAAGATAACGCTGAGCGTGTAATTGTTCCTTGTGCTGCATTTGCTGAAATGACTGCATTTTCTTTAATTTCATAAAACCACGAGAAGTTAGTTCATATGCTGCTTGGTATTTTTCCTGTTGCTGAGATAAGGCAAGAATTTTCGCCTGCTGCTGTTGTTGTTCCTGTATCCAGGAACTTAACATAACGATCATTACCGTTATAGCCACCAGACCCTGTATCAGGAAACAGTTGCGCCAGAACCGGTAACGTACTTTTAACTGCGCCATTCTCCATGGCAGAAAATTAACCTGATACATTTATTCACTATCCATTGCACGCACCGCCAGCCCTCCTGCCAGTACAAATGCCATTGGCAATGGCGGCAGTGATAAGTGTATTTGTTTAAAAATAGAGAAAGGGGACCATGCGATGGTATTATCTGGAACAGGTTCAGCAATAACGCTGCTGTAATAAACTCCCTCCAGATTATCAGGCCCGGAACAGTACAGTGCACAGAGCTTATCCAGCATCTCATTAACAGAGCTTTCCTGTTCTGATGGGGTAGAGCCATAGCGAAAAGGCGCATTCAGTGGAGATACCCACAGGTACTCATCCTGTAAACGATGAATAAGCAGGTGTTGTGGTAACAATGTGGCTGCATAAGCCATGGATTGCAATGAACAGGGGGTAATATCGATTACCTGTGCTGTGAGGTTAGCAAGTTGTAAACAGTTCTGCCATAATTGTAATTCATCCTGACGAGCAGCAGTCACACGCAGTTCAGCATTATCGCTTGGATCACAACGATAGTCGTAAGTCAGTACCTGGTTATTAAGAGGAAATTGCCTGGCAGCAGCAGTATTAATAAACCAGCTTCGCTCAGGCTCCTGGAGTCGTTTATCGGGAACAGGCAACACCTGTTGTAATATGCGTTGGACCGGAAATGCGATACGTAGTGAAATATTTTGGGGTAATTGTGCACGCCAGGACCGCAAAATTTCACTTAATATTTCAGGCTGTTGTAAGTTGCCATTACATAAAACCCCCACAGGCAATGATTGTTGCCACCAATGACAAAGTTGCCATTCGTGGCCATGGCGTATAACAGCTAATGCACGTACTTCGTCAGTTTGAATGTCCAGCCCTGTCTGCCATATTGGTGAATACATGTCCGGGGCTCCCGTAACTCAACAATAAGTGCATCTATAGATAGATAATGGCTTATATTTATACTACAGAGTTATTGTGTATAACCCGATTAAATGACGATAGCATGAGAAACTTCAGGTGAAGCTCGTATTTTTTTTTCTATTATTTACAATAATTTGCATCTTTCTGGGAATGGCCTCTATATACGGCATTTACCGATATGTTGAACCTCAGTTGCCCGATGTCACCCAGTTAAAAGATATCCGGCTACAGACACCCATGCTGGTATACAGTGCAGAGGGTGAATTGATTGCTCAATATGGAGAAAAACGTCGCATTCCAGTTAAATTGAACCGGATCAATCCAACGATTATTCAGGCTTTTCTCGCTATTGAAGATAGCCGGTTTTATGAGCATCACGGTGTTGATCCTGTGGGGATTCTCAGAGCTGCCGTGATAGCTTTTACGTCTGGTTATGCTTCGCAGGGTGCGAGTACCATCACGCAGCAATTAGCCAAGAATTTTTTCCTGAGTCCGGAACGGACTTTATTACGTAAAATCAAAGAAGTTTTTCTGGCAATGCGTATCGAGAAGTTGCTCACTAAAAATGAAATTCTTGAACTGTATTTAAATAAAATTTATCTGGGTAATAGAGCTTATGGTATAGGTGCGGCGGCACAGGTTTATTTTGGTAAAGAAATCAATCAACTTACTTTAAGTGAACTGGCGATGATTGCCGGCTTACCTAAAGCACCATCAACGTTTAACCCACTATATTCGCATGAACGCGCTGTAGCACGGCGTGATCTGGTATTGTTTCGCATGTTTGAGCAAGCTTACATTACCAAAAAGCAGTATGAACGTGCTCGTAATGAAACGCTTGTTGCCAGTTATCACTCACCTAAAATTGCTTTTTCTGCTCCATACCTTACAGAAATGGTGCGTCTGGAAATGATCAAGCGTTATGGGGAAAATGCGGATACTGACGGTTACCGGGTCTATACAACGATCACCCGAAAACTGCAGCTTGCAGCAGTAAAATCAGTACGCGATAATCTGCTGGCTTATGATATGCGTCATGGCTGGCGAGGTCCTTCCAGCATATTGTGGGAAGTGGGTGAAACTCCGAAAGATAAGCAATACATCATAAACTTGCTTAAAACATTACCGTCTTATGGACAGTTATTACCTGCCGTGATTATCCGGGCTGATGCCACACAAGCGACCGCACTGTTAGCGGACGCTAACACGGTAACACTCACCATGGCAGGTATAAGCTGGGCAAGGCCTTTTAGGTCCGACAGTACCCAGGGGCCAACACCTGAAAAAATTAATGATGTTATTCAACCTGGTCAACAAGTCTGGGTGAGGGAACATGAAGGTATCTGGTGGCTGTCACAGGTACCCGATGTCAATTCAGCACTGGTTGCCATTGATCCAAACGATGGCGCTATTAAAGCGCTGGTGGGTGGTTTTGATTTTAATCAAAGTAAATTTAATCGCGTTACTCAGTCATTGCGGCAAGTGGGTTCCAGTATTAAACCATTTCTGTATACCGCCGCGTTTGACAAAGGATTAACGCTGGCGACTATTGTTAATGATTTACCCATCAGTCGCTGGGATGCTGGTGCGGGCACGTTGTGGAGCCCTAAAAATTCTCCACCCACGTATGATGGTCCAATGCGCTTACGTCAGGGTTTAGGTCAGTCAAAGAATGTGGTGATGGTCAGAGTGGTGCGTGCCATAGGCGTGAACTATGCCGCTAATTATCTGGAACGTTTTGGTTTTCCGGCAAAAAATATCATGCGTTCGGAATCACTGGCATTGGGGTCGCCTTCATTCACTCCCTTACAATTGGTACGTGGCTATGCTGTACTGGCTAACGGCGGTTATCTGGTGGATCCCTGGTTTATCACTAAAATTGAAGACAATGCAGGCAAGCCTCTGTTTATAGCAAACCCCAAAGTAGTCTGTACAAGCTGCAATTTGCCGGTTATTTATGGTGAAACGGCAAAATCTATTACGCTCGTTGATGACAGTATGGGAGAGGTTGCCGTTTCTCAGAACAAGAATCCCGAAGATGTTGCTGCATTTTTATCTGAGCCAGGGAGTGCTGAGCAGCAGTATGCACCCCCGGTTATTAGTACAGCGGTTTCTTTTCTAATCCGTGATGCGCTGAACAGCAATATTTTTGGCGAAGCCGGTAGCCATTGGATGGGAACCGCATGGCGCGCCAGTCGCGATATTAAACGTCGGGATATCGGTGGTAAAACAGGAACAACTAACAGTTCTAAAGATGCCTGGTTTGCAGGCTATGGCCCCAATCTCGTCGCCGCAGTCTGGATAGGTTTTGATGATCATCGCAGAGACTTAGGTTATAGCAGGATATCTGGAGTTATTCCTGAACAAATTTCTGGTGCTGAAGGTGGCGCAAAGAGTGCGCAACCTGCCTGGAATGCTTTTATGAAAGTGGCTCTTGAGGATATCCCCGAGCAGATAGTGACGCCGCCTTCTGATATTGTCAGTGTGGTTATTGATAAGCAAAGTGGTAAACTTGCCCAGAATGCGAGCACCAGTCGCAGTGAATATTTCATTCAGGGCACACAACCCAATGAGCTGGCAATTTATAGCGAAATACAGCCGGATGTGAGTACACAGAGTAGTCAGCAGGACGAATTGTTTTAAAAAGTTTAACGCAAATGACATGAGTGACGGATTAACGGGATGCGTTTCTTGTATCAGTTACCGGTCCTTTAGGTAAAACAACCGCAGTTTTTCAAATGAGTGGCCAATGCCAGCTCATTTTTTTTCCATCATTGCTGTCGTGGCAGCATTTTTAAGAAATGCCTGTGCGAGGAAGAGCGCGCTGACATTGCGTGCCTCACAAAAATCGGGTTCGTGAAGTAATGCCATCATGTTATCGATGGGCCAGCGAACCTGAATCAATGGCTCAGGTTCATCACCCTGTAGACTTTTGCAATACAGATTTTGGGCAATGACGATGTTTATTCTGCTGGCAAAATAAGAAGGTATGCTGGTCAGTTGTGCTAAAAAATCAAAACGGGTTGCACCATACCCTGCTTCTTCCATTAATTCACGGTTAGCTGCATGCAGTACATTTTCATCTTTATCAATCAACCCCTTGGGAAAGCCTAACTCATAAGCCTCAATGCCTACAGCATATTCACGAATTAATATCAGATCCTTGTCAATTACAGGGACAATTAATACGGCTTCACGTCCGGATGGGCGCATGCGTTCGTATACCCGCCTTACGCCATTGCTGAATTCCAGATCCACTTCTTCTACCTGAAACAGGCAGGAGCGGGCAACCGTTGCTACTTTCAGTATCCTTGGTTTTTGCGGATGTTTCATGACAGCTCCCAACATCAAATGCATATAATTATCATTCAATTGTCTGTCAAACAATCAGGGATAAGAGGTACTTTTTCTGTTGATACAAGCCTGACTTAACAAAAAAAGTTACATATATTACATTGAATTTCTTCCCGATTTTCTTTATCATTATTAATGTTACTTTTAAGTTATTTTTATGTTTTATTATAGTTAAATTTAAATGCAGTATGAACTTTATTTATACTGAGAAAGGGAATTCAAGTGTGTCAAAAGTCAATTCCAGGATTGTGCTGCTACTGCCTGTCATCTTGATACAAGCTTTATACCGGTGAGACATAGCGTATTTTGTCCTGAAAGATCAGAGGCAAACTTCATCCCCCAATTAGCAGAAAAGCATGCTTTCTGTCAGGATAAATATATATAAATAATATTAATGGTTGACAGGTGCCCTGATCATGGCAAATTCGCAGTTTTCATTCCAACAATTCATTTCAATACGCCTTATCGTTTTTATCATCTTTACATTTAAGGACATTCGATAACGGCCCGTTAGCTGCTAACAAGTAGACTGGCAAATTTACAATATTAAACAAACATAATGAAGCACTGTTCAGGCTCCGCTTGTCCAACATCAAAAGCGAAGCAATATCCTGACTTTTTATTGTGATGAGGGTTGGTAGTTATGTTTTTTGCATCAGGTCGTTTCAGGTATGTCCTGTCAGTGACTTTACTGGTTTTCGCCGCATTTACACACGCAAATGTTATCATTGGAGGAACCCGGGTCATTGTCACAGACTCTCCAAATGGTACTTCTCTGCAGTTGAGTAATCCGGAAAGTTCCGGTGTCTTTCTGGTTCAGTCGTACATCACGCCCTATAAAAAGGCAGACAAAGCAGATAAGGCAGAAGGACATAAAGGACATAAAGGACATAAAGCAGAAGCCCATAAAGCAGATCAACAAATAGTGATTCCTTTCATTGTCACTCCACCGTTATTTCGTATCGATCCCGGGCAACAGAACGTTGTACGCATTGTTTATACGGGGGGTCTGCCAACAGATAGAGAATCCGTATTTGCTTATCATGCTAAAGTCATTCCGCAGTTGAAAAAAAACAGCGGTAACCTGTTAGCACTGGCGATGGAGTCAACGCTGAAGCTATTTTATCGTCCTGCGGCGTTAACTGGTAAAACAGCCACTGATGCTTATAAAAAACTCACTTTCAGTCGCCAGAAAGACAGACTGCTTGTCAGTAATCCTACCCCTTATTACATCAGTCTTCATGAAATTAAAGTAGAAGAAGAAAAGGTCAACATCAAACAAGATCCCACGCATTCCATGCTGACTCCTTTTGGGAGTGCTTCATATTCCATTAGCAGCAAGACAGGTAATAGTGTCACGTGGAAAACGATAGATGATCTCGGCAATCTTACCAAAGAAGAGCAGGCAAGCTTGTGAAACAGAAAGTCCATGGAAGGCTTATCAAAAAAATCAATAGCATTATATTGCTTGGTGGAATAACCAGTCCTGCTTTATCTAAGCTCCCTGAGGTGACTCCACCGAAAGCAGAAGAAGAATATTATTTCCCTGCAGAGGTATTAGGAGATAAAAAAGTCGATCTTTCTTACTTCTCTGCACCCGGTAAGGGTCCACCGGGAAAATACCAGGTTGATGTTTTTGTAAATAGAGAAAAAATTGACAATCGGTTGCTTTTTTTTTCTGCTGATCCTCAGGGAAATCTGGTACCAGAGTTGACCCTGAAGCAGTATGAAGCGCTTGGGTTGAAAATAGCTGCGTTGCCGGACATGAAGGAATTTTCTCCTGATCAGGTAGTAACTAATATTACCCAGTATGGCGTGACAACCTATCTGGACATTAACAAATTACGGCTGGATATTGGTATTCCTCAGGAGTTACTCAACATCCGCGCAAAAGATTACATCGATCCAGCATTTTGGGATGCCGGAATGCCAGCCGCTTTTGTCAGTTATGATTTGAGTGGGTCGCAGACGTATCATTTGCAAAAAAACCAGGATAACAGGGAACGGGAACGTCAATTCCTCAATCTGCGTAATGGCATTAATTTTGCCGGCTGGCGTTTGCGTAATTATTCCACGTGGCAGCATGACAGTACGGGTAAAAATGAGTTTGACAGCCTGCAAAACTGGCTGGAAAGGGATATCGTTTCTCTGCGCAGTACCATAGCTGCAGGAGATACCAGTACTGCTTCTGATGCAATGGACAGCTTTAGTTTTCGTGGTATCAGTCTGCGCTCTCAGGCTGCCATGCTTGCACCCAGTGAACAGGGCTATGTTCCTGTTATCCGCGGAATTGCCATGACCCCAAATGCCCGCGTTTCTATTCGTCAGGGGGATACCCTTATTTATGAAACCTATGTACCTGCAGGTGCTTTCGCACTTACCGATATCGTTATGTCGGGCGGTGGGCGTCTCGATATTCAGGTAACAGAAAGCGACGGACGTATTCAGCGCTTTTCCCAGTATTTTGGTCATCTGTCAATTATGCAACGCGAAGGGCATCTCAACTATGAGTTCGCACTGGGGGAATATCGTCAGCCGGGCCGATATGATACTTACCATCCACGCTTTGCTCAAATGACGTCCCTTTATGGCCTGACTTCTGGCCTCACTCTCTATGGAGGGGGAATTGTTGCTGATGACTATTCTGCGGGGACAGTCGGCGCCGGAATAACGCTTGGTGCGTTCGGTACTGTGGCGCTTGATGTCTCTCACGCAAACAGCATCCTGAACACAGGTGACAATAAAAATGGTCAGGCGTTACGCATTCAGTACAACAAAAATTTTAACGACACAGGCACGCATTTCACAATGGCAAGCTGGCAATATCAGGATGAAGGCTATTACACCTTTACGGATGCGGGTAATCTGCGCCGCAGGGTACGTAAGGATTCTCCATGGGGATGGGAACTACATAAACAGAAAAAATCTAAAATACAACTCGATATTCAGCAGAAAATTGGCCCACTGGGATCTCTGTCATTGAACGCATGGCAGCAGGATTATTATGACCGCTCGTATCAGCAGAGTGCAGGTGCTTCCTGGAATGTTTCCATTGCTCAGGTTTCATTGGGGCTCAACTATAGTCTGAGCGAGTATAAAGACAGAAAGACGCTCTACACGCGGGATCACAATATTAATCTTACGGTATCCCTGCCTCTTTCAGTATTTTCATCGTCAAACAGTGCTTACGCCTCTTGGTCATTAATGCATAACAAGGCAGGACACACCAAACAGGTACTGAGTCTCAGTGGCAGTGCGCTGGAACAGCATAATCTGAGTTATTCGCTACAGCAGTACTACAGTAACGTAAATAAGGAAGGGTATGGCGGTAGTCTTGCGGCGGGCTTTCGTGGTCGTGCAGGAGAAGTGAATGCCGCCTGGAGCTATGGTAAGGATAGCCGCAGAATCAGTTATGGAGCTAAAGGAAGTGTTGTCGCTCATCCGTATGGTATCACATTGTCACAACGTCTGGCTGAAGGATCAGGGTATGTACTAGTGCGTGCACCCGGGGCCTCTGGTGTCGGTGTCACCAATAAATCAGGTGTTGCAACCGACTGGCGTGGCTATACGGTGGTACCTTCGGTGCAGGCTTATCGAAAAAATCGTATAACCCTGGATCCTGCAACTTATAGCGCTGAGCTTGATATGGCCAGTAACAGCCTGCAGGTCATTCCCATGAAAGAAGCGCTGGTGCTGGCAGATTACCAGATACGTAAGGGTGCACGTGCACTGTTTACCCTGATAAAACAGGATGGCGCTATGGTACCTTTTGGCGCTACGGCATCTGTTGCGGGTAGCCGTGTTGGCATTGTGGGTGATAATGGTGCGCTTTACCTTGCCGGCCTTGAGCAGGAAGGAATCATTGATGCTGTCTGGGGAACAGGGGCGGGAGAATCATGCCGCGGTCGTTATAATCTGACCGCTGCTCAGCATGTCCAGGGGATCAGCATGCTGGTCCTGCAATGTCAGTAAAGCAGGAGGCTAAAACTAATGGTAATGAAATTATCTTCGCTGACAGGGAGCAGTCTGCTGCTGCTGATGGTTATGGGTAACGCAGCAGCAGATTGCCCTGTGGATACCGAGGTGTTGCCCGTCAATTTTGGTAAAATAATGCTCTCCCCTGACGACTCTGTCGGTAAGGTGCTGGCACAAGAGACAGTCTCTTCCAGCGTTGATACCACCGACTGCAATGGCCTGAAGATGCTATTCAGCGGCCAGCCAGATAGCAATGGAACTTACAGTAGTGGGCTTAAAGGCGTGGGATATCGTATCCGTCATCAGCAGCAACAGGCGCTGCTCACGATGCCTGTGTCAGGAACAGTACAAATCGGCCAGGCAGCAGCACTGTTGATAGAACTGGTAAAAACAGGAGAGCCTGTCGACACCGGTCCTGTGCCGGCCATCAATGTCAGCATGAATGCCCCGCATTTTGATAACCGCACTGTTATTTCGCTGAACATACAGGCGGCCATCAGTATCACAACCTGTGCACTGAAGACGCCCGATATCACTGTACCATTGCCCACTGTGGACACCAGTGTCTTTGCTGGCAGGGGAATGGCGACCGGGGACACTGATTTTTCCATTGATCTCTACTGCTATGATGGCACCAGTATTGATATTACTTTTGAACCCGGTGACCCCGGTAATAGTCTTTCTTCCCTCGGTGTGCTGGCGCCGACAATGGAGGAAGGTAGTGCAACCGGTGTGGGCGTACAGCTTTTGTATCAGGGACAACCCGTGATGTTTTTGCAGGCACTGCAGCTGCCACAGCAGCGCGCAGACCTGACTCTGCCGTTCAGAGCGCGTTATTACCAGATGACTGATGAGGTTTCTGCAGGTTCACTACGGGCCATGGCGAAATTTTCCCTGAGTTATCAATAAGGGAATTGTGCTGAGTGTCGGGCAGCCACATTGCACAGCATAACAATAACGCATGATGAGCAGTATGATTGACGACAGGGTAATTTTTGAAATTTATTGAAATATAACTAGAGCAATTATATTAAATAAGCGTCTTTTTTTACAAAAAGTTACTATATTGGCAGTAATTAAACAGATAAAGAGTTTGTACCTTTTCCTGTAGCGCGTATAACAGTCGGTGGCATACACATACAAGCAGACGTGCTGCTGGAATGCCGGGATATTATTATTCTAATTCACGGAGAGAGATATAATGAAAAAGACGCTTTTAACGGTACTGGTGGCTGCGGCCATGACATCAACACTGGCTCAGGCAGTAGTCACTGATTATGGTACGCTGACCATCACTGGCAGTATCACTGAGGCGGCTGCCAGAACCTGTAAGATAGCAGTAGGCAGTGAAGCGGCAGTAGACGGAGCTACTGGCGTAAATGTCTTGTTGGATCCTGTTAGCGCTGATGAATTGACTACAGCCGGTTCTACCTCTGCACCTCAACCATTTACGCTGAAATTCAGTGCTTGCCCGGCAGCAATGAATAGTACTGCGCAATTAACACTTGATGGCACTGCGGATGATGATACTAGTCTTAATGCCTTTAAGAATATGGGTAGTGCTACTGGTGTTGCTGTGCAGATAAAAACAATTGGCGATAAGACATTTATGATACCCGGCGCAATGAATAAATATGCCTACCAGGTTGCCGATAGTGCATTTGAAGTTCCGCTTGCAGCTAACCTCGTCAAAACCAGTGCAGACGATGTAGCGGTAACAACTGGTGACGTGAGCGTTATATCAACTATCAAGATTAACTATAACTAATCGGCATTCGCCACACATCATTATCTTTCTGGACTACCCGATGTTGAGGTTATTCCAGGCATAACTCTATAAACCAGCCGCAGTCGGGCTGGTTTTTTATTGGCAACACTCAGACATGCATGAAATTACCAGCAGATGGTTTCTGGTGCCTCTCCTCAGGCGCTGATGGTAAATGCAGGCTCTGCGTTGTGTGCTTCCCGGCACAATTTCTCTGCAGTGAATGTCGCAGCCCTGCTGCAATACCTGCTGCCATTAGCCCCCTGTCCTGCCATGCCGATAACGTTTCCTGTTTAGCCGCAGCTAATTGCTGGCATGTTGTATGATGTCTCTGCCTGTATGCAAAACCGCCAGAAAAAAGGCAGCTATCTGGCCATGCGCTAATGTTGTACCGCATAAACAGTCAGGATGTTCGCGCAGATCCGTGTCCTTAGTTGTATTGAGGCTTATTTCATAATTTTCTTAAATTTATTTTTATTTTAAATAACATAAATTAATGAAATTTAAAAATTAAATGAACAAGTAAATCGTATAATTAATTCCGATGATTTTATTAGAAATCATCAAGATTCAGGAATTCAGATTGTTCATTCTTATTGCTTAAAGGAAAAATTATGAAAAAAACGCTTTTGGCGGTAATGGTATCTGCTGCTTTCATTACGACAGCGGCTCAGGCAGCGGGAACTATAGCGAATAATGGCACGTTACATATCAACGGTATGATAAATGCTGCACCGGCTACAACCTGTAACCTGGAAATTTCATCAGGTGGTATTGCTACCAGTGTTGAGCTGGATGCCGTTCTTGTCGATACGTTTAATGAAGTCGGCTCTGCCACTGATTCTAAAGCGTTTACCCTGGCATTCACCAGCTGTCCGGCAGCCATGGCCGATAACTCCAGTGCGCAATTAACACTGAAGGGCACCAAAGATAGCAATAATGAGAATGTGTTTCAGAACTCAGGTACTGCGACTGGTATCGGTGTTCAGATACAGGAAACTACCGGAACGGCTTCAAACATGATACCTGATACGCTGAATACTGAGGGTTATACCGTTACTGGCGGTGCTTTCAATGTTCCACTCCAGGCTAATATTGTCAGAACCAGCCCGGAAGGTACTGCGGTAACAGCCGGTGTCGTGGCTGCAAATGCCGTTGTGCAGATAGATTATCAGTAATTTTCTCCATCATTACGGGATCTCCTGTTTTTGATAGCATTCAGAGGAAAATCAGCCAGACAGGGCTGATTTTTTCCTCTATTACTGCGTAATTAATGTTAACTACAGCGCATCCATAGCGAAATTATCTTCATGTGTCAGTTGCCTGTAAAAGTTATTGCGCGCTACATGATGATAGCTTCCTTTTTATATTCCATACTCTTTAAATAAATGTAAACGAAATATTTACATAAGGCGCCAGCAATACCACCGTCTGCAAGGGAATAACAGTCAATGGCGCTCGCATCAGGATACCGGGCAACAGCCGTAGATGCTGTTCTTTACTTCAGGAGACAGGCACCATGAAAAAAATGCGGTCAGTCATTGCTGTGATGATTGCTGCCAGCATTGCATCAACAGTCGCTCAGGCGACGGGAAGCATCACTAATAATGGTACACTCACCATCACCAGTCAGATAAATCCAGTAGCGGTTACCACCTGTAATATGGAATTATCGTCAAGAGGTAGTATTGTTACCACGGTAGAGTTACTGCCAATGATGCTGAGCACATTCGCTGCAGTTGGCAATGCCTCTGATTTTATAGATTTTAACTTAGCATTCACCAGCTGTCCGCCAGCAATGGTCGATAATAGTAGCGCGAAATTAGCGCTTAATGGTACTGCGGATGGTACTGCGTTTAAGAATATGAATGGTACGGAGGGTGCGACCGGTGTTGCTATACAGATACAGGAAACCACGGGACTGGTGTCCAATATGGAGCCTGGTGCCGTGAATGATGAGGCTTACACCGTGATGTCAGGTGGGTTTACCGTTCCGCTTCAGGCTAATATTATCCGAATCAGTGCGGAAGCTTTACCGGTAACGCCGGGTAGCGTAGCGGCAACTCCAACCATCCAGATAGATTATCAGTAATTACCCACGACCCTGATAATTGTATTACCCCGAACCCGGGCTGTTGTCGGTCTGGGTTTCGGGCTGTTATCGCTTAACTACCGTATTCATCCGCAGTGATTGTGCAAAAACCATGCCTCGCTGATTAGCGCAAAAATCCTGTCCTGTTTTACCGGCTAAAATGCCTGTCTCTTTATCTCTCTAATATCTTATACGTTTGATGTTTGTTATATTGCACGACCTGATTCGCATAATTTCATGAAAACCATTCTGAATGTTAATTGATTGACGGCTGATGCTGTCAGTAGCAGAGCACTATAAAGCCACTATTGATAGTGAACTGATATCATCAACTGTATATATCCAAGGAGTAATGACATGACTGTTACAGGCATCACCCCTCAGGCGCTGAGTCGTTATGGCATCCACAATGTCAGTGACATTATTTATAATCCGGATTATACACAGTTGTTTGCCGAAGAAACCAGGTCAGGATTATCGGGTCATGAGCGTGGTATTGTCACTGCATCAGGTGCTGTTGCTGTGGATACTGGCGCCTTTACCGGGCGTTCTCCCAAAGATAAATACATTGTAGAGGATAAGATAACCCGGGATGTCGTCTGGTGGGCTTGTGCCGGTCAGAACGGTAACCAGCCACTGAGCCCAAAGATATGGCAGCATCTGAAACAACTTGTCAGTAGCCAGCTGGAGGGAAAGCGTCTGTTTGTTATTGATGCTTTTTGTGGTGCTAACGCCAATACCAGACTGAATGTACGTTTTATTACTGAGGTTGCCTGGCAGGCACATTTCGTTAAAAACATGTTCATTCGCCCTTCTGAGCATGAATTGATAGATTTTAAACCTGATTTTGTCGTTATGAACGGTGCCAGATGCACTAATCCACAATGGCGTGAGCAGGGCCTCAATTCCGAAAATTTTATTGCCTTTAATCTCACCGAATGCATGCAGCTCATTGGAGGGACCTGGTATGGCGGTGAAATGAAAAAAGGGCTGTTTTCGATGATGAACTACTTTCTGCCGCAAAAGGGGATAGCCTCTATGCACTGCTCGGCGAATGTGGGTTCAAAGGGTGATGTGGCTATTTTTTTTGGTTTATCAGGTACCGGGAAAACGACTTTATCAACGGATCCCAGGCGTCAGCTCATTGGTGATGATGAGCACGGCTGGGATGATAATGGTGTATTTAACTTTGAAGGTGGCTGCTACGCAAAAACCATTCAGCTTTCTGAAGACACGGAGCCTGATATTTATCATGCCATCAGGCGTGATGCCTTGCTGGAAAACGTGCAGGTAAGGGCAGACGGATCCATCGATTTTAATGATGCCAGCAAGACCGAAAATACGCGTGTGTCCTATCCTATTTATCATATTAACAATATCGTTAAACCTGTCTCGCGCGCGGGTCATGCCACTCATGTGATTTTTCTCACTGCCGATGCTTTTGGTGTTTTTCCGCCTGTTTCCTGTCTGACCTCAACGCAGACTCAGTATTATTTTTTGTCTGGCTTCACCGCTAAACTTGCCGGTACAGAATGCGGTATTACTGATCCCGTACCGACTTTTTCTGCCTGTTTTGGTGCGGCTTTCCTCTCCCTGCATCCTACACAGTACGCAACAGTGCTGCTTGACAGAATGCAGGCTGCTGGCGCCAAAGCCTGGCTGGTCAACACCGGCTGGAATGGCACTGGCAGGCGCATTTCCATTAAAGACACGCGTGCAATTATTGACGCCATACTCAATGATGACATAGAGAATGCCCAAACCATTACCCTGCCAGTCTTCAATCTGCGCATCCCTGTTGCCTTGCCGGGAGTCAATGCTGATATTCTGGATCCACGCACAACTTACTCTGATCCCGCGCAATGGGAGTTGAAAGCCCGGCAACTGGCTCAGCGTTTTGTTACTAATTTTACTCAGTATACGACTACACCTGCAGGCAAGGCATTAATCAGCGCAGGGCCGAAAATTTCATCATGAAACCCTGCATTGCAGCTATCGTTAGCAATTAATACAATGGCAAATAAGATAAAAAATTAACATAACAGGTATCTGGGTACATTATTAAGCCGATTAAATCGTCGTTGCCCCACATGCAGCAACAGCCTTAAAAAGATTCGGTAATTAAACCTGGCGGCATTATCTGCGTAATACTTACCCTGCGTCACGCTATCTATAAATTTGTTTTTAAACATTATTTTGAGCTGGGTAAGATAACTAACCTGCCATCTATTGCTTCCTGTCCGGGAGTGTTTTCTGTTTCTGTAGTAGCGATATTTTCAGACAAAAGAACACTGGCGCGAATGCGCAGCCCGCCTCTCTCACTGATGCCCAATTCCAGTTTTTTATGATGATGACCCAATGAGTTTGTGTTATGTGCATCAATAATACGCTGAACGATTGCAAGACCGAGGCCACTACCACTGGTACTGCGGGCGCTATCACCACAGGCAAAAGGTTTGAGCAATCTTTCCTGTTCGTCTGGTTTAATGCCAGGACCATTATCTTCTACCTGAAACCATCCATACTTCGACTGCTGGCCACTACTTACTTTAATCCAGCCATTGCCATAGCGGGCTGCATTAATAACCATATTCGTCAATGCCCGTTTAATAGATAATGGGTGAATATTTACCATTAATTTGCCCTGAAACAAATTCGTTTCAATGATGCGTTCATAACCACTCTCTACGGCGATAACTTCACCAATGATCGCGTTAAGATCAAAAGATCCCATCTGCATTTCCTGGCCAGTACGCAGATAATTAATAAACTGCTCAATAATGGCATTGCACTCTTCAATATCTTTGTTAATGGATTCAGATAAATAATTTTCAGCAGCATCCATCATTTCCGTCGCCAGACGAATACGCGTGAGGGGAGTACGTAAATCATGACTGACTCCCGCCATTAACAGAGTACGATCAGCGGCCAGTTGTTTTACCCCGGTAGCCATTTGATTAAATGCGCGTGTCACCGCCCTGATTTCTGATGTGCCATATTCTGGCAGAGGCACCGGGACAAGTCCTTTACCTACCTGAAAAGCAGCCTGTTCTAACGCGATAAGAGGGCGGTTTTGTGCGCGAATAAACAGCCAGGCACCGGTTATCGCCAGTAGCATAATTGCGAGGGTATAACGAAACAGGGGTGAGAAATCACCCTGATCAATTTCAGTTAAGGGCACCCGTACCCACATATCGGGCGATAGCCAGGTTTTTAACCAGACTATGGGCGTACTGTTGCTGACTTCGAGGCGTACTTCTGTCGGTCCACCAAATTGCTGAGCCATTTGCTGGCTTAAAAAAGGATAAGGCTGAGCACAACGCAGGCCCTTTTCATGTGCCCCTGCATTATTGTGTAGTGAAATACCTAACTCACGATAAATTTCTTTGCGAAAGGCAGGAGGGACTTCAAGTAATGTGCCGTCTTCCAGTTCCAGCTTATCAGTCATTAACAGGCGAATTTCGTGAGCCAGAACTTTATTAAATTGCTGCAGACTTGGCAAAATGGCAAAGTTCAGTACCACCAGAGACGTCATCAGCAGACTGACAAACAGCAGAATAACAATTAATAATAATGTCCTGGTAAAGGCGCTGCGTAGTGATAAACGGCAGTACTTCATGCCTGGCTCCCATCGGGCACGAAGACGTAACCCAAACCCCACACTGTCTGTATATAACGCGGATGGGTGGGATCTTCTTCTATCATGCGACGCAGGCGTGAAATCTGTACGTCAATGGAACGTTCCATCGTACTGTATTCACGGCCGCGCGCCAGATTCATCAATTTATCCCGTGATAGCGGTTCGCGCGGGTGGCTGACCAGTGCCTTGAGTACCGCGAATTCACCACTGGTCAGTGCCATGGCACCATCTTCACGAAACATTTCCCTGGTGCCCAGATTTAATTTAAATTTACCAAAAGCAATTACTGCCTCTTCCTGAGACGGTGCTCCAGGCATTTCATTAGCCTGACGTCGTAGTACTGCGCGAATACGTGCCAGTAATTCACGCGGATTAAAGGGCTTGGGAATATAGTCATCCGCGCCAATTTCCAGTCCTACGATACGATCTACTTCCTCTCCTTTTGCCGTGACCATAATAATCGGGATAAGATTGCCCTGGCTACGCAGACGACGACAGACAGACAGACCATCTTCTCCCTGTAACATCAAATCAAGCACCATCAGATGAAATGTTTCCCGTGTTAACAGACGATCCATTTGTTCTGCATTGGCAACACTGCGTACCTGAAAACCCTGTTCGGCCAAATAACGTTCCAGTAGTGCACGTAGTCTCATATCATCATCAACAACCAGAACCTTGTGATTTCCTTGCATGATATTACTCCTCAGGTTGTATTATCTGATAAAAATTCTGTAAACGGGCCTGGTTACAGTGCGCAAAAATCAGCAGGGCGCATTCCATAAAGCCAGGTAAAAAATGTTATTTACTATGACACTAACGGTCATGTTATTTGTGCTGTTTTCTCAACTGGTTGATAACTAATAGCGAGTATCCAGTAAGTAACTTCTCCACCCGGTGTCGTCACCCTGATTTCATCACCCACCTGTTTACCAATCAGTGCACGCGCTACCGGTGAATCAACAGATATCCACTTTTTTGCCGGATCAAATTCATCCGGTCCTACAAGACGAAAGCTTCTCTGTTCCTGTTGCTCATCTTCCACCTTGATCCAGGCACCAAAGTACACTTTACCTTCTTGCTGCGGCGAAGGATCAACGATTTTTAATATTTCCAGTCGTTTTGACAGAAATCGAATCCTGCGATCAATTTCCCGCAGGCGTTTTTTACCATAAATATACTCGGCATTTTCCGACCTGTCTCCCTGTGCTGCGGCTTCTGATACGGCTTGTGTGACCTTCGGCCGTTCTTCACGCCACAGCTGTTTTAGCTCACTTTTTAGTGCGTTCCAGCCTTCCCTGGTAATGTAGTGACTTTTTAGCATAAAATTATCCCTGTAAATCTGAAATTCATGCCTGATGCAGACAACAGGCAGATGCCGGCATGATTGCATGCACCCTGTTTCCCTCCACACTGCACAATCATGCAGACAACAATAACATTCTCAGGGCCAGAGCCGACAGAATTTGACAGGTTTTTCCCAGCATGCATTGCATGACGGCAGTTATGATAACCCAGGCATGCTGTCTGTGGTATTTTCTAAAATAAATCACCATTACTCGCTGTGCATTATGGCCTGTGTGGCTCAGCTTCATTGTTACCGATACGGCCGGTACAGGTAATCTTCTGCCATGGGTCTGCCCGCTGAAGGCAATACCGTGCCTGTTATTGCACGTTATCGCAAGGAAATTAGCGGTGGGATATTCGGTTGCGCCAGCTGGAACGGCGTCTTGCTTACTTACGTAAGCTACAGGCGTGACGCCAGGTTATATTGATTAAAGACAGCTCCGGCAGTGCCATCAACAGCCAGCTACTGCTGGCTGAGGCGCCGGCAGATAATGCAGTGACAACATTATCCAGTGTGGGTCCTCCCTCAAGGTAATCCCCAGTGTTTTTTATTGCCCGGTAAGCGATAAAACCCATCAGCATCATGCCAGCGATATAAATAATGATGAAGGTCACCAGCAGCGGCACATTTTGTTGTCATGCAGCCTTATGGTGCAATCCGGGCGGGATAGTCTATGATTTAAATATTCATGATATAAATTTATATAAAATAAATATAAGAAATATAGCTATATTAATTTATATGAACGTATGGCAGGGGAATGAATATGGCATCTTTCGGTATTAGTAATTTTTTTAATAAGGCAAAGCCTACCCAAGTGCAGGACACGCAGAAGCCACAGGAAACACAGCAACCGAATAAGTCTGATTCTGCTGCGCCAGGCAAGTTTACAAACATATCTAACAAGGAAATATTTTCAGAAGCTCTAGGAGCTGCAGAGAATAATTCTCTGCCAGCATCTTCGAATTTGAAAGACGGTATCACATTAATAAGAAAGAGAGAGCTATCGGACACCGAATCTCTAAAGTTAGCAGAAGCCGATCAACAGGCAGGCAAGATGCAAGCCTTACATAAAGACGTTGGAGCGTTAGGGGAAAAATTAGCAGAATCAACGCAGACTCTGGATGACATACTTAAGGAAGCTGCATCTGCTAAAAGGGAATCAAATATTGAATCTGGGCAGGCCACGAAGGACTTGTCTGCAGCACACAAGCTGGAATTGGCAGCTAAAAAAGTAGAGATGCAGCTCAGCGATGCAGCAACAAGCCTTAAACAGGTAGCGCACAACGCAACGCAATACCTTGGAGATGCAGGGCAGGGCATTAAAGAGAAAGCGGACAGCGCAGCGCAAGGCCTCCAAAAGGCAGCGCTAACTTTTAAAGAAAAAGCGCACAGTGCAGCGGAAGTCCTTAAAGAAGCGGCGTTGAGCGCTAAACAGGCAGTAGAAACCGCAACGAAATTCGTTATGAAAATGACAGCACAAATCATAATAAAAAGCTTTTCATTTACAGCAACAGCTCTAAGTAAGCTGTCGCAGGTCTTTTCCAGTGGAGCAGAAAAGATTGACACGTTAAGTAAGGGGAAACTGTCGGAAGAGAATCAGAAAAAACTAGATGAAGCGAAAACTGCGAGACAGACTGAGCGAGATGCGCGGAAGGTGGAGTCAGATAAGGCAGATGCAGCATTCAAGGATCTGGAGAATAGCCTGAGAGCGGGTGATGCGCTGGAGAAAGCGAATACTAACCTTGAGTCTGCGAAGAAGCAGCAGGAAGCAAAGGCAGAAACACTGAAGGCAGCAGAGCAGAAAAAGAATGATGCAGCGAAGGCGTTTGATGCTGCGGATAAAGCGCTGAAAGAAACGAAAGCGCAGCTGGAGAAGGCGACAGTGCAGCAGAGGAGGGCACAGAGCACGCTGTTTCAGCTGCAGAAAGATGGAAATGAATTGAGGGTAGACGCGAAAAAGATGGAGCTGGCAGCGCAGGAGCTTACGAATGAAGCGAGTAGAGCTCAGAAACGCCTGGATGATAATGCCGAGAGTGAGAATACGAAGGTGTATCAAGATACTTTGGCGGATATGACAGCGAAGAAAAACAAAGCTGAAGATATGCAGAAGAGAGCGGAGGCTAAGCTAACTCAATTGACCCCACAGATAGATAAGGCGCAGAAGGAGCTGGACGATCTGAATAATATACTGCAAGGTTTCGAGGAAACGTTGAAGAACCAGAAGAAAAATCTGGATGATGTGACGATGCCGCAACATAAGGAACAGTTAGCGTATGGAAGAATAAAACGAGAGGAGGTGAAGGCGCAGGCACAAGTGGACAAGGCGCAGGCACAAGTGGACAAGGCGCAGGTGAACAAGGCGCAGGCGGCACAGCAGCAGTCACTGGTTCAGAATCCTTCAAAGGAGGAGTGATAAACCTCCTGCATCAGGCAGGAAATGCGCGTTTAAGATAGTGCAAACAATGCAAGCTATTGCAACAGAAAGACCACAGCATCTCCTCAGTGCTTTCTTAAGGCATCACAGGATGCCTTAAGAGAGGTTGATGTTTACCCTTTATCTTCCAGGTGGTAGCCGCGCTGGCTTGGAATATTCACCCTAATCACACAGTTTGGCTCATGGAGGCCTGTCGGTGCCACCATTGTTACATTAAACCTTTGCGTTATGATGCCATGGTGTAAGCCATGATACCCCAAGCCTCCTATCTGTGGTATTTTCTAAAATAGATCCTGTCACTAGCTGTGCATTATGGCCTGTGTGGCTGATTGTAGTTAAATTTAATAAAACCTGAATACAGAAAATTATGAACGAAAAAATCAGCCATGTTATTGCCAGTGAATTACAGGTACGGCAGGCACAGGTTGTCTGTGCCATTAATCTGCTCGATGAAGGCAATACCGTGCCTTTTATTGCGCGCTATCGTAAGGAAATTACCGGTGGCCTCGACGATACCCAGTTGCGCCATCTGGAGCGGCGTCTTGCTTACTTACGTGAGCTAGAAGAGCGACGCCAGGTCATAGTGAATTCCATTGCAGAGCAGGGAAAGCTGAGTACTCAACTGGCCGCTGCCATTGACGCGGCAATGCATAAAAACGAGCTGGAAGATCTTTATCTGCCCTATAAACTAAAGCGTCGCACGCGGGGCCAGATAGCCATTCAAGCCGGTCTTGAGCCGCTGGCTGATATGTTATGGCAGGAGCCACACTATGACCCTGAACAGGTGGCTGCCAGATACGTCAATACCGACGCGGGTATCGCCGACAGTAAAGCTGCACTGGAGGGTGCACGCTATATTCTGATGGAGCGTTTTGCTGAGGATGCCGCTCTGCTCACCCGGATTCGTGAATATTTATGGAATAATGCCCATCTGGTCTCCCGCGTAATCGACGGTAAGGAGCAGGAAGGTGCTAAGTTTCGTGATTATTTTGATCACCATGAGCCTGTTTCAAGAGTGCCTTCTCATCGTGTACTTGCCATGTTTCGTGGTCGCAATGAAGGTATATTGCAACTGATGCTCAATCCGGATCCTGGGAGTCCGGTATCACCGGCACAAAGCCAGGGTGAATACCTCATTATGCAGCACCTTGGCCTGCGGTTAAATCATGCACCTGCTGATAGCTGGCGCAAATCAGTGGTGAGCTGGACATGGCGTGTCAGGATATTGCTGCATATGGAAACTGATTTGTTTGCCACTCTGCGTGAGCGAGCAGAAGAGGATGCTATCACTGTTTTTGCGCGTAATCTTCAGGCATTACTCATGGCGGCACCGGCAGGTATGCGTTCTGCCATGGGTCTTGATCCCGGGCTGCGTACTGGCGTGAAAGTTGCGGTGGTGGATGCTACCGGTAAGCTGGTGGCAACCGATACCGTCTGGCCTCATACCGGAGGTGTTGCCAAGGCCGCTGCCACCATTGCTGCATTGTGTCTGCGACATAACGTTGAACTGGTGGCTATTGGTAATGGTACCGCATCCAGAGAAACTGAGCGTTTTTATGCCGAGGTACAACGACAGTTCCCTGAAGTCAACGCACAAAAAGTAACGGTAAGCGAAGCAGGGGCATCGGTTTATTCTGCGTCAGAACTGGCATCACAGGAATTGCCGCATCTGGATGTTTCCATTCGTGGTGCGGTATCTATTGCGCGTCGCCTGCAGGATCCATTGAGCGAGCTGGTAAAAATTGATCCTAAATCCATCGGTGTTGGCCAGTATCAGCATGATGTCAGTCAGAGCCAGCTGGCAAAAAAACTGGATGCTGTTGTAGAAGACTGTGTTAATGCAGTAGGCGTCGATCTTAATACGGCTTCTGTCTCTTTGTTGAAACATGTTGCTGGTCTGACACCGGCCATGGCGCAAAATATCATTAACTGGCGTGATGAAAATGGAAAATTTAGCAACAGGAATCAGTTGCTTAAAATAAGCCGTCTTGGTCCAAAAGCTTTTGAGCAGTGTGCAGGTTTCCTGAAAATACATCAGGGAGATAATCCACTGGATGCTTCGGGGGTTCATCCGGAAGCTTATCCGGTAATCAGACACATTCTGCATCATACCGGATACCAGCTTAATGAGCTGATGGGTAATAGTGATAAGCTTCGCCACCTGGATCCGAAGGACTTTACCACGGAGCGTTTTGGCGTACCCACGCTTACCGATATACTCAAAGAGCTTGAAAAGCCCGGCAGGGATCCCCGTCCGGAATTTAAAACAGCTGTGTTTGCACAGGGAATTGAAACAGTAAAAGATCTTAAACCGGGCATGATATTGGAAGGCACTGTCACCAATGTTACTAATTTCGGTGCTTTTGTTGATATTGGTGTTCATCAGGACGGGCTGGTGCATATTTCATTACTGGCAGACCGATTTGTTGATGATCCTCATAAGGTAGTGAAAACCGGCGATATTGTAAAAGTGAGGGTGGTGGAAATCGATCTGCTGCGTAAGCGTATTGCACTGAGTATGCGCATGGATGAACAGAGTGGTAAAGAGAGTATTCCCGCTAGGCCTGACAGACAGGCGGCGCGGAATCATCGCCATGACAGTCATCATCACCCAAAAGCTCATGGCAGGATGCCTGCGGGCAGCAGCCCGGGAACGCTGAACAACAGTGTAATGGGTGAGGCATTTAATGCGGCTTTCAGTAATAAGAAGGGCCAGCCTTCATCGCAGGGAAAATAACGACATCATGGATTGAACATTATGCGCCAGGAATTTGTTTTTACTTATTAAATTGGTTATGTTGAAAATAGATAACAATTGTTTATGATTATTTAATTTATCATTGTTAATGATTATATTGTTGGTTATGCAGTATTCATTGATATAAGAAGGTAATATGGAGTTTATTGAAGGTCATACCTATGAAATAACAGGTTTTACTAAAAGCATTGATCGTAAAACGGAAACGGAATTTAATGCCATGGGTTTTGCCCCAGGCGGACATTTTAAGATTATTCGTGTTGACAATCTCAATATAAAGATACGCACCAGGCACTTTGAAACGACGTTATCAAAGGAAAGCTTAGAGTTGATGCTTCTTAAGTCAAGATAAGCCTGGAATAATAGTGCTCATAGCGTCATTGCTGATAATCGAGTCATGATTTACGTGATAGTGCTATTTTCACGGTCAGCAAAAAGCCGTCTTTCATGATGTCTCTTGACGGCATCCTTGCGGATGCCGGGACAATTGGCACTTTTTAACCTGTTATGTTGCAGTGCCCCATATAGCAATACGATAATTGGGCCAGCACCATTAATCTGTCGCGTTCAGGTGAGAGATGAGCCTGATGGTCCAGAAATCGTCAGACAGGTTTCTGTCAGTCAGATAAGCATAAGGCATGGTGCAATAACCATTGTCAGCCCAGCGTTGACCCCATGAATTGCGTATAAGGAAGCGCTGTTGTGCATCATCATACCCAACGGCAACCACACAATGACCGCCCGTAGGACGTTCGTAGTATGACGGCATAGGCACCACTCCGGTGCGTGCGACCTGGTCGCTGGTAAAGCTTTCATAAACCGTAAAGCCGAATACGAACGGATGGCCGGAGGCCAGGCAGCCTTTCATTTGACTGAGCTCCTGAGACACACGCATATAAGATAATGCCTTGTATTTTTGTGCGTTCTGGTAACAGCGATCAGGGGGCTGAACGGCAAACTGATTGATATCGTATGGCCATTCTGGCTCAGGACAGTCTCCTTGGAGTGCAATACTTTTCATACCATCACGAATATAGGCGCCATTATCTGAATTCACTGTGCCTTCCATGACGCGTTCATTGTAATAAATAAACAGACGGGAGGGCATGAAATCAGGCTTAAGCCCTTGTTTCAGGCGTTCAAACTGGAATATTGCTCCAATACCATTGGCGGTGCAGCTCCCCAGCGCTCCCTGATCATAAGCGGGCGGAAATTGATTTCTCAGATCAACACGCATAGGAAGGGCAAGCAGATGCTCTGTAGGGGCAGCATAAAGATGATCCCGTTGATCAGGCCTGTCCGGAATCCATCCATAATATCTTGTTTCGTTATCCATAATACTCTCCTTGTTAATAATGAATTATTGATTTTTTGTTCTATAAAATATGTTGCGAAAAAACCCTAACAGGAATAAAAAAATTCGTAAATTACTAAAAATAATATTATCCAGTTATATTGTATAATGCAGAATTTACGTTTTTATCAATTCATTAACTGGTTAAGTTAATATAAAAATCAGGGTGAAATATATAATTTTATTATTTTTATAATCATGAATAGAATAATTTTTTTATGTTTTAATAAGGAATAATTTTATTATAATTACCTAATTTTATTACAATTTTTTAAAATTAATCCTTTTATTATCAATATTTTATTGTTTGCTACCCAATAAAAAAGGTGAATTTATTTTTATCATAAATACTGTTGATTATGACAATTAATAAAATATTTTATTTATAAGTAATTATTAAATCATGATAGATTATATAGTTATTGTCAGTGCTGATTAAAATTAATTGTTCACATATAAATATAAACTGAAAAAATCAGTATGCTGAATCAGTAAATATAAAGGTTATTTTATAAAAAATAATATGATGGGCCATTGTGAATTTTGTCATTGAGTAGCAATTAAAAATAAAATTTGGGTTTAGCCTGACGCAGAAATGAAAATATAACCCCTGTCTGGGGGAGGGGGAAAAATTGAGCATATCTCTGCTTTCCCTGTGCAGATAAATGCAAATATAATTCATTAACTTATTTTAATGTATTCCGACTTACCATGAAAAAAATAAATAATTTATTTGAATTTTAGCAATCAATCCTCATATAGGTCATGAGAAGCAACGGGTACATTATCGCAATCATTGCCCGTTTATTAATGGTAACTCTATGTTAATTAAAGGAGATGAGTTATGTTCAATAGTCCTTTTTCACTGATAACTTATCCAGAACTCCCTTTGTTTTCTGGCCGTCTCAGACCTGCACACAGGTTGCTCAGTCAGCTGGCAGGCGATGAGCCTGTTACAAGGTCTCCTGCTTATGATATCTGTAAGCATGATGATAATCAGTATACTATCACGGTGAGTGTGCCTGGTTTTCGTCAGGAAGAACTCACTATTAATGCTCGTGACGGACAGATAGTGATTGATGGTCAATGTGAGCAAATAGCGCAAGAGGTTAGTACAAGCTGGCTGCATCGTGGCATCAATCGCGAAAATTTTACTCTTACCCTTGCTCTTAAAGAAGGAATACAGGTACAGAATGCAAGTCTGGAAAAAGGCCTGTTGACGATTAATCTGTTGCAGAAAGTACCAGAAAGTGAAAAATTCGAAAAAATCACCATAGTAAATGGTGAACAGAGTAAGCCTGCTCTGGAGCAGCAATAAAGATTCTCGCTGGTTTTCTCAGTCAGGAAACACAGGCGTTATTAATATCTTGCCTTCCCCACAGGAGGCTTCACCATAACAGGCTGGTTATGCCAGCCTGTACCGTAAAGTAACTATCAGATCTCCTGTGACAAATTGAATAGCAACCAAAGCCGGCAGTATTTATACCAGATTAACTATTTCAGATTCTGGTGGATGGGAAAATTGCCGTTTAAGCATCCGGGCGATAACCAGCGACAGCAGTACGGTTGATAGCGGCAGTGCCAGTAATATGCCATCAACGCCTAGCCATGGCGCAAGTAGCAACAGAAAAGGGATCTGAATACACATATTGCAAAGCGTGATTGCTGTTGCTTTTCTGGTATCTTCGATGGCCTGAAAATAGGTGCTGGCGAGTATCAAAAAGCCATCAAGAAACAGGACGCACAGATGTAACCGGGCAGTACGGATGGCTGTGCTTGCCAAAACAGGCTCGTTTACATTAATGAAAATGCTTGTGGCAATATGCGGAAAGATGAGTATTAAGATAACGAGTATAATGCCGCTACCGACCGCCCATTTCAGTGCCAGCAGAAATATTTTACGTATCAGTCTGGTTTGAGCAGCGCCATGAAAATAACTAATCACTGGCTGCATGCCCGCTGCTAGACCTTCTGCCAGCATATAGTAAATGGTCATCAGATAAGCAGTAATAGCGTAAGCAGAAATATTGACTTCATTGCCATAATGCATTAGCGCAACATTATGGATAGTCACAGCGAAACTGGCATAAAGATAGGCCAGCAGGCTTGAAAAGCCATTATACAAAATGGTGATACAGACACGCGGTTGCAGGTAAAACAGAGTTTTTTTCAGTGGCCTTAAGGGCACGCTACTGTATTTCGTTAATAAAAACGCGGTGCCAATGATGACGGATAATGTTTCTCCTGTTATCGTCGCGACGGCCGCTCCGCGTAAACCCCAGCTGCATTTTACTATCAGAATATAATCCAGTATAACGTTGACAGTAGCGCCTGTTATCATCATGACTGTTGCCAGCCTTGGTGCGCCGAGATTTTCCACCAGAATTGGCATCACCACACCTGCCATCACCAGTGGTGCTGCTTTCCCCATGATATTCAGCCAGATGCTGGCATGTGCGTGAACTTCGTCACTGGCTCGCATCCACGACAGGAAGTGCTCACTGCCATAAGCGACCAGCAGCGTCATTATCAGGCTGAAAAAAATCAGCAGCCATAATCCCTGTATTACTGTCTTTTTGGCTTTTAACAGCAAACCTCTGCCTTGAGCAATAGAACAGTGTATGCCAGTTCCTATACCAATCATCAGCCCGACGCCTGTTACCAGACCAATAAGGGGCCACGCAGTATGTATGGCCGCCAACCCTGCAGGGCCAACCGTATAACCAATAAAAATACCATCGACAACATGATAAAGACCATCTGCAAGCATCGTTATTATGGCTGGCAATGCATAGCGCCAGTAAGTGGCATTAATTTTCTTTGCATCCGTACTGATTAGCATCTTGGTCACTATCTGTCAGTGATATTGTTGTGGTACGTAAAGTAGTCAGGTAAACCGAGTCTGTAAGTGAATTGGCTGATGAAAGACTATGTGGCTGCGTCCAGATTTTTCACTCTGTATTCCAGAGCGATAAACGTGGGGCTCTGAGAAATGCAGTTGTTATGTTAATAATTTTAGCATAACAACTGTTATGCTTTGAGTAAAAGCATGCACAAACATGCAGATAAGTTGGTGTTTTCCACACAGTCACTGTTTTATGGCTGAACATTGATAGCTACTGATAACTGAGCGGCAGGTAATGTTCATGTACGCCCGATAGAAAATCTATCGGGTAATATTTTTGACAGGTAGTGCGGTGCCAGCACAGGCATGCATGTAGTTAAATACCGGCAGGTAAGCTTGCAGGGTTACTCCCATGCAGGGAAAGACTATCAGTCACAAACAAACTTAATTGTCTTTGCTACCACGGTTTGCACGTTTACGGTCATTTTCCGTTAAGTGGCGCTTACGCAGTCGAATCGATTGTGGAGTGACTTCAACCAGTTCATCATCATCAATAAATTCCAGTGCCTGCTCCAGTGTTTTTTTGATGCAGGGAACCAGCGTGGTGGCCTCGTCAGTGCCAGAAGCGCGCATGTTGGTCAGTTTTTTGCCAGTGAGACAATTGACGGTGAGGTCATTATCACGTGCATGGATACCAATAATCTGGCCTTCATACACTTCAGCACCATGCCCCAGAAACAATTTACCGCGATCCTGCAGACTGTAAAGTGCATAAGCAACCGCTTTACCCTGGCCATTAGAAATTAACACGCCATTCTGGCGCTGACCAATGTCACCAGGCCGTACATCATCATAATGGCTGAAGGTGGAATAAAGCAGACCTGTTCCTGATGTCATGGTCATAAAATCGGTACGAAAACCGATAAGACCACGGCTTGGTACCATATAGTTCAGACGTACACGTCCTTTACCATCTGGCACCATATCACTCATGTCTCCTTTACGCTCGCCCATCGCCTGCATGACCGTGCCCTGATGCTGTTCTTCGATATCAAGTGTGACCTGCTCAAAGGGCTCCTGTTTACGGCCGTCAATGTCACGATAGATAACTTTTGGGCGAGACACCGCCAGCTCAAAACCTTCACGACGCATATTCTCTATCAACACAGACAGGTGGAGTTCACCTCGCCCGGAAACACGAAATGCATCTGGATCGGGTGTTTCTTCAACACGCAATGCGACATTATGTACGGCTTCTTTTTTCAGACGCTCAAGAATCTGGCGGGAAGTGACATACTTACCTTCTTTACCGCAAAAGGGTGACGTATTCACACAGAAAAACATGGTGACAGTAGGTTCATCAACAGCCAGGGGGGGTAATGCCTCTGGGGCATTGATGTCGCACAGAGTGTCTGAAATATTTAACTCACCCAAACCGGTGATTGCAACGATATCGCCTGCTTCAGCCAGAGAAGTCTCTATGCGCTGCAGCCCCATGTGGCCAAGCACTTTACCGACTTTACCGTTGCGTACTTTACCTTGTGGATCAATAACAGTGACCGGCTGGCCAGGCTTAATAACACCACGTTTAATACGGCCAATACCGATAACACCCAGGTAATTGCTATAATCGAGTTGTGAAATTTGCATCTGTAGACCGCCATTAAGATCAACAGCAGGTGCAGCAACATGCTTCACAATAGCCTCAAACAACGGTGTCATGTCCTGTGCCATGGCGTGGTGATCACGACCGGCAATCCCCATTAATGCAGAGGCATAAATCACCGGAAAATCCAGTTGTTCGTCAGTAGCGTTTAAATTAACAAAGAGATCAAATACCTGATCAACCACCCAATCTGGTCTTGCCCCAGGACGGTCAACTTTATTAATAACTACAATGGGTTTCAGACCATAAGCAAAGGCTTTTTGGGTGACAAAACGCGTCTGTGGCATGGGACCATCCATTGCATCAACCAGTAATAGCACTGAATCAACCATGGACATGACACGTTCAACCTCACCACCAAAATCAGCATGTCCTGGTGTATCGACAATGTTGATACGATAGTCGTTCCAGTTGATGGCGGTATTTTTCGCCAGAATGGTAATCCCACGCTCTTTTTCCAGCGCGTTGGAGTCCATTATACGTTCTGCTAAATCATTACGCCCATCCAGCGTTCCGGACTGTTGCAATAACTTGTCAACCAGGGTAGTTTTTCCATGGTCAACATGTGCAATAATAGCAATGTTACGCAAATTTTCTATCACAGCTTCCCTTTTTCCTCAAGTGCGTTATAAATACGCCCGCCATTGTACACTCATTAGTCAACGAACTAAACAAAATCTGCCCGTTGCCGAAAACAGGCTGATAATACAGGCAAATTTCTGGTGTGGTTTAAAAAATTACTGTTCAGTTTCCGGCAATGGTCATCGAACGCAGTAATACCGATCCGCACTGAATATGACTGCGTGTTTCAATATCGTTTCCTGCGCTCACTATATTGCGTAGCATTTCTTTTAGGTTTCCGGCAATGGTAAATTCACTGACGGGATATTGAATAACGCCTTTTTCTACCCAAAATCCTGCGCCCCCTCGTGAATAATCTCCCGTTACTGTACTGACTCCCTGACCCATGAGTTCAGTCACCAGAAGACCGGTATCCAGATCTTTTAGCATCGCAGGAAAATCCTTATCATGGCCGGTAATGTACCAGTTATGAATACCACCCGCATGGCCGGTACTTTGTAACCCTAATTTGCGCGCTGAATAACTGGACAGCAGATAAGTTTGCAGTATGCCATCTTTGACAATATCGCGTGTATAAGTACGGACACCTTCACTGTCAAAAGGTGCCGAAGCCAGTCCACACAATACATGGGGACGCTCTGTTATCGTCATCCAGTCAGGCAGTACGGGTTTATCAAGATGATCCAGTAAAAACGTTGATCGTCGGTAAATATTACTGCCACTGATTGCTGATACCAGATGACCGAATAACCCAGTCGCTACTTCTGCAGCAAAAAGTACCGGTACCTGCATGGTGGATAATTTGCGTGGATTTAAACGTGATATTACCCGCCTGGCACATTCCTGGCCTACCCATTGCGGATTTTTTAGCTCATTAATTTTACGACTTACCGTCCAGGCATAATCCCGCTCCATCTCACCGGCATGCTCAGCAATGACACTGCATGATAGCGAATGCCGGCTGGAACAGTAACTCTGTAACATACCATGGCTGTTACCGAATACTTTTACACTGTAATGACTGTTAAAATGACCACCTTCGGTATTGGTAATACGCTTGTCTGATTGCAATGCGACCTGCTCTGCATGGGTAGCCAGTTCGATGCCATACTCAGTATCCAGATGCTCCATGGGATGGAAAAGATCGAGATCAGGTGCTTCAAATGCCAGTAATGCTTTTTCTGCAGGCCCTGAGCAGGGATCAGGTGAAGTGTAGCGTGCAATATCGAGAGCCGCCTGCACTGTTCTTGCGATAGCTTCCGGTGCAAGGTCGGTTGAAGAAGCACTGCCCTTGCGTTGTTGATAATAGACGGTGATACCTAAAGCACCATCACTGTTAAATTCGATATTTTCGATTGCGCCAAAACGTGTACCGAGACTAATGCCGGTATTTTTTGATACTGCCACTTCAGCAGCATCAGAGCCTGCACGCGCCAGGGTCAATGCCTGTTCAACTGCATTTTCCAATACCTTTCGCTGTTCTGTTACTTGTGTTACTGATTTCATCAAGTTACCGTCAAAATAAGATAATGATTAGAAAATTACTCTGATGGGCAGTAAAATTGCAATACTGGTATTACCAACAGAGTACATCATTTGTTATCAATGCACTGTAAGTGAGTATAGTGTCAGGGGCAATCCTGTTTTGGTACTGAAGATTGACTTTAGCACGTAGAAGTATGAATCTAAGCCGCTATACAGATATGGTAATAAAACCAGATAATTTTTTGTATTTATCTGTTTTTAAGGAAAAAAATGAACACTCCGCCTGCAGACTGGCCAGATAACCTTCCGCAAGAAAACAGCAAAGAAAATAACGATGACAGTATCCGCGTTAGTAAAAGTCAGATTAAGCGTGATGCTGAAGCATTGAAAGATCTGGGGGTAGCGCTAATTGGGTTGGGGAAAAATGCATTGAATCGCATTCCATTGGATGAAGATCTAAGGATAGCTATTGAACTGGCGCAAAAAATCAAAAAAGAAGGTTATCGTCGCCAGGTACAGCTGATTGGTAAAATGTTGCGTGCCCGTGATATCGAACCCATTCAGACTGCATTAGATAAAATGAAAAACTCTCATCAACAGGATGTGTTATTGTTCCACAGGCTGGAAATGTTACGCGATCGCCTGATAGCAGAAGGCGATGCCGCTATTGAAGCAGTGCTGGTAATTTACCCGCACGCTGACCGCCAGCAATTGCGTACTCTGGTGCGCCATGTGCAAAAAGAACAAGGTACCAGTACGCACTCTTCAGCATGGCGCCAGTTGTGGCAATATTTACGCCAACTGACTTGAAAGCAATTAATGATATCGTTAATAGTCGGTGTTTTATCATTGAGTGTTAATCAGACAGGCACATTACATACTGATGGATAAATAACATGTTTAAAAAAATTAACTGGGCAAATTTGCTGACAATCATCATATCATTGTCTTTTGGAAACTATTGTCACGGTGCACTCACTTCTGTCCATGATGCAGAACAAGAATTTGACAAAGCGTGGAAAAATCCCGCTTATACGCATATCGAACTTAAGCCTGTTGATATTAACTCTATTCTTTCTGCTTATTACACTACAGAATCCGGGCTGAAATTTACCCAAAATATGTTATGGGATCTTGAACGCAAAAAAGCCTGGAGCCCGGAGGTGTATATTTCTCAAGTTGTTAAACCGGGTAGTGGAAAATCCTGGCAACGGGAAATGCTGGCAGACGGCAATGAAACTTTTGTGCGTTCCACACAGCAGCGTCAATGGCTCAATCCTGAACAATATGGGGATGTTTTTGAACAGGTTTTTGTCAATAATAAAGACAAAAAGGTGACTTTTATTGGTGTGTCAGTGCTGCGGGATGAATCAGGTGTACAACAGCATGCACAAAACCCACAACCTCTTTTTCATGTTCAGCATGGCGCTGCAGGAACGCAGGAACATCCGCTAAATACCTGGCGAATCATTTTTCTGGCAAACGACAATGCATTTATTAAGCTGTTCCAGGAAGATGACGCTCACCGTAAAGCTCTGCCGGGGTACATTGCGTACTACATTGAAAATGATTTAGGCATAAAGCTTAACAAGAAATAAAACCGGCATACTGGCACTTAAGTGTCGTGATGATATCGATTTTAGGTATTTATCGCAGACACTAAGTTAAATGAATGCTACATGGGGCTGGGCACAGGGGAGTATATCAGGATGTGCCCAATACAGCTGTCAATTATTTATCCGAGGTTGTGGGGTAGCGACTATGCTGTGCCACCGACGGTTAACTGATCTAGTTTTAACGTTGGTTGCCCTACCCCGACTGGCATGCTCTGGCCTGCTTTACCACAGATACCTACACCTTTATCCAGAGTCAGATCGTTACCCACCATCGAGATGCGTTGCATGGCTTCGCTGCCAGATCCTATGAGAGTGGCACCTTTCACTGCTTTGGTCACACGGCCTTTCTCGATTAGCCAGGCTTCTGAGGTCGAGAATACAAATTTACCCGAGGTAATATCGACCTGCCCGCCGCCAAAATTAGGGGCATAAAGACCATACTCCACGCTGGCAATGATATCCTGCGGTGTCGATGTACCTGCCAGCAGATAAGTATTTGTCATCCGTGGCATGGGTAAATGAGCATAAGATTCCCGCCGCCCGTTACCGGTTGGCGCTACTCCCATTAAACGCGCATTTAGCTTATCCTGCATATAACCTTTTAAGATACCGTTTTCAATCAGAATATTGTACTGACCCGGTGTTCCTTCGTCATCGATAGCCAGTGACCCGCGCTTTTCCAACAGGGTACTATCATCGACGACAGTACATAATTCTGACGCGACCAGTTGGCCCATTTTGTTACTGAATGCTGAGGTACCCCGGCGATTAAAATCTCCTTCTAATCCGTGCCCCACGGCTTCATGTAATAAAACACCGGGCCAGCCTGCTCCCAATACTACGGGCATGCTGCCTGCAGGGGCAGCGATTGCTGAAAGATTGACCAGTGCTATGCGTACCGCTTCTTTTACGTGTGCGTCAACAGGTGCTTCACCGTTAACAGGCGTAGAAAAATAATCATAACCGAAGCGGCCGCCGCCGCCGCAACTTCCCCATTCACGTTTATCATTATCTTCGACCAGCACACTGATTGATAAGCGTACCAACGGTCTTACATCTGCCGCCAGCGTACCATCTGTGGCGGCTACCAAAATTAACTCGTAGGTGCCGCTAAGGCTTGCATTTACCTGCTGTACACGTTTATCAAGTGCACGTGCAACGCTATCTGCACGGTGCAACAGGGCGATTTTCTCTTCCCGGGACAGGCTCTGTAATGGATTCAATGATGGATAACGCGAGGGATAGGCAATTTCACCTAACGTCTGTACTCTGCCATTACCTCTTTCGCGTACAATACTATGGGCAGCTGTAGCGCTTTGCTCTAATGCTGCTAATGTTATCTGATCTGCATAGGCAAAACCTGTTTTTTCACCATGGATTGCGCGGACACCAACACCCTGATCAATATTATAAGAGCCATTTTTGATGATGCTGTCTTCAATCACCCAGGATTCGTGATAACTGGATTGAAAATAAATATCTGCATAATCCAGACGACGTTCAGTCAATTTACTCAGTATGGAAAACAAATTTTGTTGATTGAGTTTGTTAACGGCAAGTAATTGTTCACTGACAAACGCTAGGCTCATGTTATTTGCTCTTTACTGGGTGGATTTTGATAACGGATATCTGCCAGCGTTGGCTGGAAGCGATTAGTTTTTATAACAGGCATCTGGCTGCGGATTTTTTGCAGGTGCTTAACATCAACGTTGGCTGTCACGGTAGTTATGTCATCTGCATTTTGCGCCAGTATTTTACCCCAGGCATTAACTATCATGGAATGTCCCCATGTATAACGCTTATTTTCATGCTTTCCTGTTTGCGCTGGGGCTAACATTATACATTGGTTTTCAATAGCGCGGGCACGCAATAAAATTTCCCAGTGTGCTTTTCCAGTGATATGTGTAAAGGCAGCAGGGACAACAATCATTTCTGCTCCCTGTGCACATAACGCCTGATAAAGTCCGGGGAAACGCAGATCATAGCAGATAGTCATGCCCAGACGGCCTATAGGTGTCTCTGTTACTGTCAGATGCTGTCCTGGCTGAAACACGGTTGATTCGCTGTAATAACGATGATTATCATCAATAATGGCATCAAACATATGCATTTTGTCATAACGGGCACGTAATTCACCCTGAGAATCAAACAATAAACTGCTGGTTGTAATCAACTGGGCTGATTCACGGCTGATCATTGGCATGGAGCCAATTAAAAGCCAGATACCATAGCGGCATGCAAGCTGACGGACAGCCTGCTGCAGTGGCCCATCGTTATGTTGTTCAGCATGTTGACGATAATCGTTAGCACTGGAAAATAACAATGCATTTTCTGGTGTCAGTACCAGTTTGATACCCGCATCTAACCGTTTGATCTGCTCTTCAATTTGATGCAGATTGACCTGTGTTTCTGCACCGCTACATAATTGCAATAATGCAACATTGGCGCTGTTCATGGGGTATCATCCTTTTTGACCAGACGTAACACTTCCTCGATTTCAGGTTGATCCAGGGGGCCTTTGATGAGGTAGCGTATCACCGATATTTTACTCCATAAAGGTGCCAGTACTTTAGTCGCGGCAAATGCTGCAGCGCCAACTGCAGGGTTCATTGTCATAATTGCGGTCGCAGTACCAACAGTCGCAGACATATCAGGTGCAATAATGACTTTCATATTAATTTGTCGGCGCGCCATATCAACATCTCCTTCCATGGCAATATCTGCAGATAATCCATCAATAAACAAATCGTTCGTTTGCAGTAAACCATTGTACATCTTAGCACTGCCACGAATGGCATCGTAAGGAAAACCCGGGCTGAATGTATCACTGAAATCAAACTGTAGCTTACGTAATAATGCATCGAAGCTTACCAGTCGTAGTAACTGCCCGGTACTACCTTCCATAACATCCAGTTTTCCTTTACCAGTACGCAAGGCTAATGCACCATTTAATTTATTAATATTGAACTTCCATGGTGCTCCATACCAGTTCAAATCAAAATCTATAGTAAATGAAGACGCGCTTAATGGGATTTTGATACCCCACAAGGCAGTCAGCTTTTCAAGCTGAGGCCCCGAAAGGTTTCCCTGAAATACCGTTTTTTCTTCACTATCGCGCTGCCATCGGCCATGAAATGTCAGTTTTGCAACATCCATATCAATTAAGCTATTTTCCAGCAACAGACTATGTCCCTGGGGTGTAAGCGTGGCCTCTATGCGTTTGAGGTTTTTTCCCATTACCCAGCATTCCTGGCAACGCAGAATAAAAGAAGGCCAGTTTTTGAAAAAGGGCTCACGATGGTTATGTGACTGCTGAAGTGGTATGCGTGGCTGCGGGAAATTTTCCGTAGCACGTGATAACCAGTACATATAACGAATATCAGCCCGCCAGGGAGCAAAACGTGGCATCAATAATGTGCCATCAATTTGATTTCCTTTGGCGGTGAGCCTGATACTGTCAGGGGATGGCTCAAGCAGTAACGACAATTGTTGCCATGTTTGTCCCGCGTATAATAACTCCGGTGTTTTCAGCATGATGGGCAGAGGTAACAGATTACCTTTGTTGTGTGTCCGGGAAGTCATTTCGGGCAGCAGCAACGCAATCCAGGCCTCGCCATCTATTGGCGGAAAATCGAGTATGATCTTTTGGAAATCAGGCAATGGCAGCGTTTTTTTGTTACCTATTTGCCATATGGCATTCATCAGACCAGGTTGCTGGTTTTTTATCGCCCAGTGGCTGGTAAATTTATTGTTGTTTCCTGTCTCTCCTGTCAGCATAAATGCATGCAAATCACCCGTTGCTTTTATCTTTAGCGGTAAGGGCTGCCCGCTATTTTTTGTAAATGGAGCAGGTAAGGAGCTACTGACTTCTTTCAAATCAACGTCGATATCAACATCATAGGCTGGATCTGCGTTATCGGGAAACTGCAGTGCTATTCTGCTTTGCCATGGCAGATTACCGGCCAGCGTTCGTGTAAGAGATGCAGGAATACCCGGCAGCTTTTCAGCCTGCCAGCTGCTTTGTAGAGAGATATTAACGAGGTAATGATTCTTTTTGTTTTTAGCTGAGAAATCGATGAGAAGTGGTTGAGTTAACCAGTACGCAGACAATTTTTGACCCTGAAGATTAGCATTATCAAAACGAAAATTACCACTGACATTTTCCATTTTGTGTTTTAAGGATTTCAGCCATATGCTATTGTTATCAAGGTTGATTTCACCACGCGCCTCAGGCGTTTTTTCTCCAAGTAGCGGGATATCCAGATGTAAGCTCCCGCGTACATTGCCACTTACCTGTAATTCCTCCAGCACAGTACCCACTGAGTTCTTTAACGGTGTTTGCATAAAATAACTGTGGATGTCCTGCCCATCTCCGGCCACAGCGGCATCAATGAATAGTTTTTTCTTTAAATAATCCGGGATTACCGCAGAGATATTGCTGCCTGCAGCGCGGCCCAGTGTAGCCTGCTTTGCATGCATCCATAAGCCATCATTAATAAAGTCGAGATTAATCGTAAGGTCAGTTAATGCCGGCCAGTCAGGATGAAATTGAAATGTTGCATTATGCAGCGGGACATAAACTTCAAACTGCCCCTCTTTATTTTTATAAGGAAAATGATGCGGATTACCATTATAGATAAGCGTAGCGTTATCTACCTGTCCTCCTTGTAGCGCTGAGGTCAAATAATCTGCCAGGTCATTACCCATCAGGAGTGGTGGGAAATAGCGCCATGCTTCTTTGGTGTCATACAAGCGCATGCCTGCCAGAATAGCTAACCATGGCTGCCCGCACAGTGGCTGTTGATAACGAAAATTGCCATTTATCCACAGGGAGTGGGCTTGAATATCGAGAGAATTACTCCATAGCTCAAGGCCCATTTGATTGTGGTACCATTCAAGGTCGCCGCTGGCTTTTTTCACCTTCAATGGTGCTCGAAAGTGGTTATCATAAGGCAGTGTACTGTTGTTGAGATTCATGGCCAGACGGCCATGATGCATCGATCCCTGCAGTGCACCAGAAAAATTATCTATGCCTGGAAATTGCCCGTATTGTTTCCATCCTGCATCCTGCCATGTGACGTCAAAGCGCATTTTTTCTGGTTGCGTAACAGGAAGGTCTAACGCCAGTCTCTCTAGCTGCCCATGTGGTTGTAATTCTGCAAAGGGTGTGCGTATTTTATCAGGCAGAAAAGAAAATGCGGAGATCAGGGGCTCCAGCATGTCCAGTTTTAGCTGTACTGCACGAATGCGTAATGCTTCTGGTTGATTCTCACCCAACAGATGTTTTTTTTCCGGCAGCCATGCAAGGGACAGGCTTCCTTTGGGCCACGGCTGTTTATCCGTGGTCAGGTTCAACTCTGGAAATGTTAACTGCCAGATGCCAGGTTTATGTTGCAGCTGTGCAGTAAAATAATCAGTTTCCAGTTGGTGTTTTTTTTCATTGAGGTGCCATATTGCCTGACCCTGTTTTAATATCAGGGTCATTTTATCTATCATGCCGTTTTTAATCTGCAGCCAGGAAGACAGGTTAAATTTTGCGCTCTGCAGCACAGTGTTTTTTTGTAACAGATAATCAATCCAGGGTTTAGCATTAACACCTGTTACCTGCAAATAGAGGGTGCCATGACCTGACATGTCCTGGTTATCATCAATATCGATGTTGATGTGAACAACAGTAGCATCCTGTTTATCAGGCTGGTGTGTATTGTCATCACCCGTTTTGCCTGCTGTTCTGAGACTGATATTTCCTTCAGCACGTTGCCGGCTGCCGGTATTAAGCCAGGTAAAATTTGGAATAGTGAGTTCTGCGCGTGTATCCGATGAGACAGGAAAAGTGACATGACTGGCGCGTACTTCAACATGATTCAGTTGATACAGAAACATATCCTTGATTTCATTTAATTGAAAAATATCAAGATTGTTTTCCTGCTTTTTTAATGAACGGGTAAAATCAGCCTGTAAATGATGAAAAGTGACATCCTCAAATTGCCAGCGCCAGCGTAACAAAGACTGCCAGACATTCAGAGAAAAAATGGCGGTCTGGGCGCGCAAATCAACTTGTGGTAAGCGCAGGCGACTGTTATGCAGCTCGAACACAGGGCCCCAAAATGTCCAGTGTGCAGAAAGGTCATTAATATCAACAGAAGCACCCGTAACTGATTGTATTTTTTCTACCAGTTGCGAGCGATACGTATTAAGCTGCGGCAACATGATACGCAGTGCACTAATTAATAGCGCTACCACAACAAGGATTGTGGCGCCTGTCACTAACAAAATCCCTGGCAGACGCCTCACACAATGCTCCTTTTAAGAAAACGCTATTAATTGATAATCATAACCCGTGCAGCCACTACCTCTAAAATCGTTCCTGTTATCGCGACGTCAGGCCAGAGGGGAAAGTAGATAAAGGGCACAACTTATCACAAAAATAATTAATTAGCATTGTGCCCAACGCGACGGATTTTTACATCATGACGACATCAAACCGCTCCCGACTATAAAAAGGTTCAATTTGAATTTTGACTTTTTTCCCCACAGCCTGTTCGACATTACGTAATGCATGGGCCTCTTCACCGGCTAATGCTTCACCCACCGCAGGGGCTGTATAGACTAAGAAATTGCCTGATTGGTAAACATGATGAAAGCGCATGATTTCTCTTAAAATTTCATAACAAATGGTTTCTACTGATTTTATTGTGCCGCGGCCATGACAGGTTGGGCACACACTACAGAGCACATGCTCAATACTTTCGCGGATACGCTTGCGCGTTACTTCTACCAGACCGAGTGGTGAAAAATTACTGACACTGGTTTTGACTCTGTCCTTACTCAACGCCAATTCCAGTGTATTTAATACCTGACGTTGATGTTCTTCATTAGTCATGTCGATGAAATCAATGATAATAATGCCACCTAAGTTACGCATTCTTAGCTGACGGGCAATTTCTTGTGCTGCTTCGATATTAGTATTGAAAATAGTCTCATCCAGATTACGATAGCCGACAAAAGCACCGGTATTGATATCAATTGTTGTCAGTGCTTCTGTCTGGTCTATTATAATATAACCACCTGATTTAAAAACCACTTTTCTATCAAGCGCATGCTGGATTGCATTTTCAATTTTAAAAAAATCAAAAATTGGCTGATGACTGGTATAAAGCTTCAGCTTGTCTGTCATTTCAGGAATATATTCACGTGTAAATGTTGTCAGCAGATCAAAAGCCTGGTGGGAATCAATCCAGATACTACCTAATGTCGTGCTGGCAAAATCACGCAATATACGCTGAGAGAGTGCTAATTCACCATACAATTTATATTTACTTTTACTGCTGCGCTTTTTACGTTCAATGATTTTATCCCAAAGACGTTTGAGAAAAGCAGCATCTTGTATCAGTTCGTTTTCGGTAACACCTTCTGCCGCAGTTCGAATGATAAAGCCACAGTTTTTATCGCAATAAGGGGCCACAATATTTTTCAGACGATCGCGCTCAGCGCTATTTTCAATACGTAAAGAAACAGCAACACAGGCAGATTCTGGCACGAGGACGAGATAACGCGAAGGTAAGGTGATATCCGTTGTCAGGCGTGGGCCTTTAGTGCCGAGTGGATCTTTTATTACCTGCACCATCAGGTCCTGGCCTGGCCGCACCAGTCTGGTAATATCACATGGATGGCTATTTTTTTTCTCATTGCCCGCATTGTGCGTAGTATGAGAAATGATATCGGCTACATGTAAAAAAGCGGCTCTGTCCAGGCCAATATCAACAAAAGCTGCCTGCATACCAGGCAGGACACGGCTGACACGTCCTTTGTAGATATTACCTGCAATACCTTTTTGCGATTCACGTTCAATGTGAATTTCCTGTAAAACACCATCATCAATACAGGCAATGCGTGTTTCAGACAGGGTAATATTGATAATTAACTCAACTGCCATATATTTCTCTTAACATTACGCAAAAGCTATAGAGCACACTTCATCTGCTTACAGCAACGAAAAACTGGCAACAGGCAGTATGTCAGGATTTGCCAATGACGAGAACCTGCTGATTATTTGCTCCAGAAAGCCGGGAATGTATTACAGGATAAACCAACATAGCAATGCTCTTACTTAGTTTTATTATCAATAAAAATCTTTATTGCACAGAAAACTGACGGCGTATTTTGCGCATTAACAGAAACAGCCATGGCCAGAGAATACCATTAACAACGCTACCCCATAAGACTTCAGGATGAAAAGAAATACTTTTAGTCAGGAATTCAACCAGAAAAGCGACAACATCCATGATAAGGGAAAGCCATATAATAACGAGCGCCTGCTGCCAGAGTGCCATATTGCGAATCAGTTGAAATTTAAAAGCAACCAGGCAGCAAACTACACTCATTCCCATGGCTCTGATGCCAAGTATGGAACCAAAAATCAGGTCCATAATTAATCCCAGAGTAAAACCGGTTCCTACATTTACTCTGTGTGGTAAAGCCATGACCCAATAGATAACAACCAATGCTAACCAGGAAGGCCTGAACATATAGATTTGCTCAGGCCACGGCATAATTTGCATTACCATAGCTATCAGAAATGAGAGCCATATGACCCAACGTCTGTTGTTATAATAGCGACTCACTGTATTGTCTCTGCAGGTAGAGAGGTCGCTTTAGTATCTGAAGCAGGGGCTTCGCCTTTAGTAGCATTGGGCAATAACAGTACATGTGGCATCATTTGCTTCAGGCGTTCATTAGCAACTTTATGGACTGCATGTGGTGGTGATGGTTTATGCTCTTCGCGTTGTATACTCCACAACAACAGTAAATAGCGTAAACGCTGTAGTTCAGCGGTTGGGCGTGCCTTAATGATGGTGTAAGCGCGTTTATTATCAATCTTCACTGAAGAAACAATAGCCACCGGGTATCCTTCAGGAAAGCGGCCATCAAGGCCAGAGGTAACAAGGATATCACCTACACGGATGTCGATATTATTGGGTAAGTTTTCCAGCTGCAGCGCATCAGCGCAGCCACTACCTGTAGCAATAACACGAATATCATTACGTAATACCTGGATAGGTAAAGCATGAGAGGCATCACAAATCAATAGTACGCGACTTGTGAATTTACTGACGGCAATCACCTGACCAACAACACCCTTATCACTGATAACGGGCTGTCCTTCATAAACGCCTTTATCTGTGCCTTTATCGATAACGAATTGATCGCTGTAAGGATCGGTATCACTGGCGATGACTTGTGTGGCCACTTTATACTCATCGTGACGTAAGGGAGAGCCTAACAATTCACGCAACCGAGCATTTTCCTGTTCAAGTTGTCCTAATAATAAAATGTTACTGTTTTTAAATAGCAATTCCTGGCGCAGTGCACGATTCTCAAGTTCCAGTTGTTCATGAGTTGCCAGCGCTTCAAAAATGTTATCCAGTAATTTACGTGGCCCATTCGCTAAAAAATAAAAAGGACTAACCATAGTGTCCATGTAACTGCGGATTGTAACGAACATACCGAACCGATTATCCGCAACCATCAATACAATAGACGCAATAAATGCAAGCAAAAATCGTAGTGGTAACGAAGGACCGCGGCCAAAAATCGGTTTCATAGCATGATAAGTTTTCCTGAGCAGCACCACAAAAAGAAGAAATTCAGTCCTAATCTAATTAACATTCGCTGATTTTGACTGGATTATTCTTCACTGAACAAATCACCGCCATGCATTGCCATCATTTCCAGCGCTTTACCACCACCACGTGCGACACAGGTAAGAGGATCATCGGCAATGATAACAGGGATGCCTGCTTCTTCCATAAATAAACGGTCCAGATTACGTAGCAGTGCACCACCTCCGGTCAGTACCATACCCCGTTCCGAAATGTCCGCAGCAAGCTCAGGGGGGCATTGCTCCAGGGCAATCATTACCGCACTGACGATACCACTGAGTGGCTCCTGTAGCGCTTCGAGTATTTCATTGGAATTTAACGTAAATCCACGTGGGATGCCTTCTGCCAGATTGCGACCGCGCACTTCTATTTCCAGCACTTCATCGCCAGGATACCCGGAACCGATACCGTGCTTAATACGCTCTGCAGTAGATTCACCAATCAGGGCGCCATAATTACGGCGAACGTAGTTAATGATAGCTTCGTCAAAGCGATCACCACCAATACGCACAGAAGAAGAGTAGACAACACCGTTTAATGAAATAACAGCAACTTCAGTGGTACCACCGCCGACATCCACTACCATAGATCCGATAGCTTCTGATACCGGTAAACCCGCACCAATTGCAGCGGCCATCGGCTCTTCAATAAGGAAAACTTCACGAGCACCCGCACCTTGCGCTGATTCTCGAATAGCGCGGCGCTCAACCTGAGTTGCACCTACCGGGACACAAACCAGTACTCTGGGACTTGGTCGCAGAAAACTATTGCTGTGCACTTGTTTAATGAAGTGCTGTAACATTTTTTCAGTAATGAAAAAATCAGCAATGACGCCATCTTTCATCGGGCGAATCGCAACGATATTACCCGGTGTGCGTCCCAGCATTTGTTTTGCATCATGACCGACAGCCGCAACGCTTTTCGGCGCACCTGAATTATCCTGACGAATTGCCACTACGGAGGGTTCATTTAATACAATACCCTGCCCTTTGACATAAATGAGGGTATTAGCAGTACCCAAGTCTATGGATAAATCACTGGAAAACATACCACGAAATTTCTTAAACATAACGAAAGGATAATCCTGCAAGCTAGGGACGGAAAATAAAATTTATCTACTCTACCAACCATATGAAGCAGCGGCAAGATACAAAAGCAACCCGATTAAGCGAAAAACTACGGGTTTTTACCTGTCGCACTAAAACTAAAAAACAACAATGCTAAAACAGGATGGCAGCTTAGTTTCATGAAGTACATAAAAAATATAATATGTTAACCAATTGGCAGCAATCTAATAACTAACATTTCATTCATATTCAGGAAACATTCTACGTTATCTTGTAATGAATGAGCAGTATTTGTGCCAGTTTCCTGAGGAAAATGCTGACTGATATAATAGCTGACAATGTGTTCAGGCAGATGATGTGTCATCATAACAAAAATAGACAGCTCACTGCGCAAACCAAATTATGCCTTATATCAGCGATAGGGTATTAAGATACAAAACTTATTCAAAAAATAATAACCTGACTCTGGCGCATAATATACCCGCTCACATACCAGATTTTTGTACGCAAATCTGGTATGGCATAACTCAGCATTGTGTTATGCCATCTATCAGGGTGTAGTCGGTTTTCTCATGAATTGCAATATTATTAAGTGTCGGTTAATTAATGAAAATGTTTTTGTTATCCCGGACAATTTTTCTGATCTTATCATGGGTGCTGAAAGCTCGTACTGCATCAGCGCTGTGTAAGGAAATATTTTCCAGCACAATCAGAGTTAACTTTTTAACGGGATAATAGATGAGCGTACAGGTATAGCCATCTATATATCCGCTATGGCTGAATTCCAGGTCTCCGTTTTGTTCACAAATCTGCAGCCCAAATCCATATCCTGTATTCCCATATCTTGGATGAGGTCTGATTGCAGACGCTGTAGTCATTCTCAAATAGGATTTTTCGGAAAGAAAATTGCCGGTATGTAAGAAATGGTTCCATTTGATCAAATCATAAGCTGAAGATATCACTCCTCCACCCGCAGCCCATGATTTGTGATAAGCATCGCCTTCTTCCCCGGCAATCGTGACCTGTTCTAATTGCTCCCCCTGCTCTTTAAAGCCACTGACGAGTTTTGCATATTTCTTTTGGTTCTTGCACATATACCGGGAAATTAGCAATCCCGATTGTCGCATTTGCGCTTTATCAAAAAGCTCCTGTACCAGTGTTCTGAAGCGTTTGCCTGAAACATTTTCAGCAATCTGAGCAACAAGATAAAAAGAGATTGTTGGTGAATAGCTGAATCTGGTACCTGGTTCAAATTCCAGTGGCTTATCTAAAGATACCACTCCAGCGGTGTGATTAAGCAGGTGTTTGATATGTACTTTATTTGACCATTCCTGCCGTAATGCTGGCAAATATTCACTCACGGGTTTATCTATATCCACTAAACCACTATCTGCAATATTTAAAATAATCGATGCAGTTATTTGTTTTGATATCGATCCCACTAAAAATTGCGCATCTTTTTGCGGATGAGGGCAAAAAGTATTGCCATGAATTTTTTCATAAATCAGTTTGTTTTCTTGAGCAAGGAAAATGAGGCCACTAAAGGGGGTGATGCTTTGTAAAAGTACGTTTTCAATTGCTGATTTAACGTTATTTTCATCTAAAGGCGCCAGAGCAGAATTTAACAGCATTTCAGCAGTCCATTATAGCAATAAATGTTGGTAAGCAGTGTTTCGCAAAAGAGATATGCGATTGTTATTATTTATTTTTTTCCAGTGTCCGGTGGCGACAATGCACGTTTTTTCCACGAGAAAGAAAATAACCTGCTAATTGCTCAGCGACATACACAGAACGATGCTTTCCGCCCGTGCAGCCAATAGCAATAGTCAGATAGCTGCGGTTATTAATTTCCAGCATCGGTAACCATCTTTCCAGGTAATTACGGGTATGATAGATAAAATTATGTACTTCAATATGACGGCGCAGAAACGTGATGACCGAGTGGTCTAATCCTGTCATGGAACGTAATTTCGGATCCCAGTGAGGGTTAGGTAAGAAGCGTACATCAAATACATAATCAGCACCAATTGGAATACCATGTTTGAAACCAAAGGACTCAAACAAGATTTTTAGTTCGCGCTCAGGTTTACCCAATAAGCGGGTACGCAGTATTTCAGTCAGTTCATGAACTGACGTCTCTGAAGTATCAATCAATAAATTTGCGCGAGAGCGCAATGGTTCAAGCAAGTGGCTTTCAGCATCAATAGCACTTTCCAGAGATAAATTTTTGTGGGAAAGAGGATGAAGACGCCGGGTATCACTATAACGGCGAATCAGGGTATTGCGATCAGCGTCTAAAAATAATAATGAGAAATTATCAGTAAGCTGAGCGATGGCACTTTCAAGCATTTGAGGGGATTCAGGAATGTTGCGTACGTCAATACTCACTGCAGCAGAGCCATGCTGTTCGGCAAGTGTGCTGGCCAGCTGTGGTAACAACACTACTGGCAGGTTATCAACACAATAAAAACCCATATCTTCAAGTGCACGCAAGGCAACCGATTTCCCTGAACCAGAGCGGCCGCTGACAATCATCAGCACCATGTTACCGTACCTTTGCGTGTTTCAGTGGCTTTTACGACTACTGTCATCATTTTTCGTTTCCAGAAAAATCTTCACTGAGTGAATCGCGTGCATAACATATCCTGGCTGCTATCTGTTTTTCACGAAGAGGTACGCTGAATAAATTCAGGTTATTTCAGTGATAGTCTGATAGAGCGCTTCGTCATTTTGGGCCGCTCTCAAACGACGACATACTGTCTTGTCTGCAAGGCGTTTTGCTACCAATGCTAATGTATGTAAGTGTGTTTTACATTGTTCTGCCGGGACCAGTAAAGCGAACAGCAAATCAACGGGCTGATTATCAATTGCATCAAAATCTACCGGTTGTTCCAGACGAATAAAAACGCCCATTGCCTGTAATATTTCTGTTTCCAGTTTACCATGGGGGATGGCAATACCATTGCCAATCCCTGTACTGCCCATACGTTCACGGGTAAATATAGCATCAAAAATAACCTGTGAAGGTATTGTCAGCTGGCTGGCCGCCAGCTCACTAATCATTTCCAGAGCTCGTTTCTTGCTTGAACAGTGAACGTAGTTTTTTGTACATTCAATACGCAACACAGAGCTTAATTGTATTATTGAATCGTCGTTCATCCTGGCTTCTTTATTATATTTGAAACATTATCTCATTCTGGAGTCACTGTAAAAATAATCAGTATTTAAAGTACAATACCATCATTACCTGTAGCGATTTCAAACTTTCCGGACAGGACTTGCGCGGGAGATTGACAGTAAAAATATACTTATTGGATTAATAGATCGAGGTACTCTGCTCACGATTGACAAAAATTTTTACTACAAGGTTACGTTATGTATTAGTAAATTCAATATGTTTTTTAACATTGTATCACCATAACGTTTTCTCTTTTAGTCTGAATGAAATTTATTGCTTACGTTGGCCAGAGGGCGGAATAGATAAAGATTCTCGATACTTAGTAATTGTCCGACGAGCGATAATCATACCCTGTTGATATAGCAGGGTGGTCAACTTACTGTCACTTAACGGGCTGGTTTTATCTTCCTCTGACACCAGTTTTTTTACTAATGCCCGTATTGCGCTAGAAGACGCTTCTGCTCCCTGCTTTGTGTGAATATGACTGGAAAGAAAATAGTTTAACGCGAAAGTACCACGAGAACTATGGAGAAATTTCTGGGTTATCACACGAGAAATCGTTGATTTATGCATATCTAGCCTTTGGGCGATATCGGCCATAATCATTGGTTTCATAAATGCTTCACCATGTTCGAAAAAGTCCCGTTGCTGCTCAACAATACAGGCTGCAACTTTTAGCAGCGTCTGGTTGCGGCTGTGCAGACTTTTGACTAACCATTGTGCTTCCTGCAGGTAGTGACGAATAAATTGTCCATCTCTGTCACTGCATGTACCGAATTGCAGGGAGGCATATTGCTGATTTATCCTGATATGCAAAATGCTGTCATTATTAAGTTCAACTACCCAGCAACCATTACTTTTATGTACCATGATATCTGGAACGACAGGTTCTGCTGCCCTGACATGCATGGTCAGGCAAGGATATGGATTCAACGATTGAATCAAAGTGATTGCCCCTTTTAAGGTTTTTTCTTTGAGGCAACTTAAACGGAGCAGGGTGCGATAATCCTGTTGCCCCACCAGCTCAAGGTAGTGCTTAACAACAAGACAGGCTTCTTTCAGACAGGGTGTATTGGCATCATATTGACTGAGTTGCATTAGCAGACAATCGCGTAGATTACGCGCAGCGACACCAGGCGGGTCAAAGTGCTGTATAAGTTTCAGTACGGCCTGCACCTCATCAAGGGTAACCTGTTCATTGCCAATCGCATCCAGAATTTCTTCGGGGAGAGCAGTGAGATAACCAGTTTCATCCACAGCATCGATAATTGAGGTTGCTATAGCCGCATCCGTATCAGTAAAAGGTATTAGTCCTGCCTGCCATGTCAGGTAAGCGCGTAGCGTCTGTCTGATTTCGTGCTGATATTCTGGTAATTCATCAACATCAACGTCTGTGTCCGCTGCAATATTTGCGGTGTAAATTTCATCCCGGATAATACCTGCTGGCCTTTCTTCTGAACCCTTTTTTTGTGCCAGCGCGTTACGTGCCTGTGTATCTGCGTGCTCGATAATGTGGATTACCTGTGTTTCATCAACGGACTCTTGTGCTTCAAGAAAGGGATTATTTTCCATCGCCTGTTCTACTTCCTGCCTGAGCTCACAGGAAGACAGTTGCAACAAACGAATGGCTTGTTGAAGTTGCGGAGTCATGGTTAATTGCTGACTGGGTTTAAGGTGCACCCCTTGCTGCATTTTCATAAGAATGTCAATGTTTACCTGTAACGCCTTAAAGACGAAATCCCTCACCTAAATAAACACGTTTGACCTGCTCATTCGCCAGAATATCTTGCGGTGTCCCATGCGCTATCAGATGTCCCTGGCTGACAATATAAGCACGTTCACAGACATCGAGTGTTTCACGTACATTGTGATCAGTAATCAGTACACCCAAACCCTTGTCACCCAGATGCTTAATAATATTTTTAATATCGATAACAGAAATGGGATCGACTCCGGCAAATGGTTCATCTAACAAAATAAATTTTGGTTTTGCCGCCAGAGCCCGGGCGATTTCTAAACGACGTCGTTCTCCCCCTGACAGCAATTGGCCCAGACTGTCGCATAAATGAGCAATATGAAATTCTTCCATCAGCTCAATCGCTTGCGTATGCCGTTGTTCCTTCGAAAGGTAATCATGGATCTCGAGGATTGCCATCAGGTTTTGATAAACAGTCAAACGGCGAAAAACAGACGCTTCCTGTGGAAGGTAACCAATACCACGACGAGCACGCTGATGTAATGACAGCAGGCTGATATCTTCATCATCAATGGTTATACGACCAGCATCACGTTGTACTATGCCTACCACCATATAAAATGTCGTTGTTTTACCTGCTCCATTAGGACCGAGCAAACCGACTATTTCACCTGAATTTACCTGCAAGCTAACGTCTTCAACTACCTTTCGGCCTTTGTATGCCTTTGCAAGATTTTCTGCAATTAATGTGGCCATCGATGATCACGGACTCTTTTTTTTGTCATTTTTATGTTCTTTGTTATTATCCTGCAGCTGAGCGGGAAGAATGATGGTGGTAACATATTTCCCTTTATCGCTAAACGCTTCCATTTTTTGTTGCTGGACCTGATACGTAATTCTGTCACCTTTGATGCTACTATCGGCCTGTTCCAGGTACGCATTTCCAGTCAATACAATAAATTCATTTTTGACCTCATAACGCAGTGTTTGCGCATGGCCTTTAACCAGCTTGCCATTATCCTGTTTTTGCACAAAGGTGACTGGATTACCAGTACCGTCGATGACGACATGTTGTGGATCTTCAAAAGAACGTATGACGATAACCTTATCTGCCTGAATCTCAATAGTGCCCTGTTTAATAACAACATTATCAGTAAATGTCACTGTATTAGCATTCATATCTAATGCTTGTCTGACTGCATTAATTTGCACAGGTTGTCTGGTATCACTGGAAAGGGCAAAAGCGGACAGATTAATGATAAAATACGTACTGGTTATCAGAAGAAACCCCGGTATTTTATTTTGAATTTTGAATTTCATAATACGTATTAACTTCTTCGATCAGTTCCGCTTTTCTGCTACGTAAATTTCCGCGCATTTTCATCCCAGAGGAAATCGTTCCAGTGCCTGATAATCTGACCATGTCATCAGATGAAACATCCTGATTCACTAAATTAACTTGTGCACTATTGGTATCCAGCTTTTGCAACTGTGAAGCCGCAGTCAGGCTATTGACTTTCACATTACCATACAGGTGCAGCATTTTGTCCTGCGTTAATTTTGCGCGATCAGCACGTACTGACCAGGAAGGCGCTGTATTACTATCAAACAATGTCATTACCGGGCGGGTAAACCATGTCTGTTCGTTACTGGTATAATAGTTAACAGCGTCTGCTGCAACCTTATAGTCGAGTTTACCCTCAGGATTATACACCAGTGTTACAGTATGCTGGCTTTGATAAGTTGGTTCGTTATCATCGATTGCCATTGTGGTGATTATTTCATCGCTATCATGAAGATTCCATCCGGTTAGCACAAGGGCAATAACGCCCAGTATGCAGGTTAGCCACCACCTTACCTGACTCATACTGACAGTCCTTTTACATCTGCGAGTTTGTGTTGTGCCAGTAGAATTAAATCACAAAGCTCACGCACTGCGCCATGACCTCCTGACATATGCGTGACGTAATGTGCTTTTGACAATAGCACAGGATGAGCATCTGCTACCGCAACAGACAACCCTACTTTAACCATCACGGGTAAATCAATAAGATCATCACCGATGTACGCTATTTGATAAGACTGCAAAGATAAACTGGTCAGGAGTTCATTATAGGCTGGAATCTTATCAGATTGACCTTGATAAAGTAATGTAATACCTAATGTTTTTGCTCTATCTTCCAGAAGCTTTGCGCTACGCCCGCTGATTATTGCAACTTCAATGCCCGCATTTTTTAAGCAATGGATGCCATAACCATCACGCACGTTGAATGCCTTTAATTCTTCACCCTGATTACTCATGTAAATCAGTCCATCCGATAACACACCATCAACATCACAAATCAGTAAACGGATATGACGGGCAAGGTGGATTATCGCTGTATCTACCGGACCATAGCAGGTATCTGTGTATTCAGTTTCTGGCATTTTTATGTATCCTTTTACACTACACCCGCTCTCAGTATATCGTGCAGATGAATGACACCCACTAACTGAGAGTCATTAGCTACCAACAGCGCTGTAATGCAGTGCGATTGCATCAAATTAAGCGCATCTACTGCCAGAGTGCAGGGCTTTACACGCACACCTCCTCTGGTCATGACATCGGCTATTTTTGCATGGTTCAGATCAATATTTTTATCAAATACCCGTCGTAAATCACCATCGGTAAAAATTCCTGATATTTGCATTAAATCATCACAAATTACGGTAAGCCCTAGCTTTTTATGGGTGATTTCCAGCAACGCATCACGTAAAGATGCATGTGGATTAACGCGTGGAATCTCGTCACCAATATGCATAATATCACTGACACGTAACAGCAATTTTTTTCCCAGAGTACCGCCAGGATGCGACAATGCAAAATCTTCCATGGTAAATCCGCGCGCCTGTAATAATGCAACCGCTAACGCATCACCCATAACCAGTGTTGCAGTAGTACTGGAAGTGGGGGCCAGTCCCAGAGGGCAGGCCTCCTGCGCAACCTTAATGCAAAGATGAATATCGGCGATTTTTCCGAGCGTACTGTCAGGATTGGCTGTCATGCAAATGAGTGGCACTTTCTGGCGCTTTAATACGGGTATTAAGGTCAAAATTTCGTTTGATTCACCTGAATTTGAAATAGCCAGCACAATATCCTGAGCGGTAATCATACCGAGATCACCATGACTGGCTTCACTGGGATGAACAAAAAAAGCTGGCGTTCCGGTACTGGCAAAGGTTGCTGCTATTTTACAACCCACGTGCCCCGATTTCCCCATCCCCATGACAACAATTTTGCCACGACAGTCGAATATGCACTCACAAGCCTGAATAAAGTTTTCATTGATGTATTGATCAAGTTCCGCCAGGCTCTCACGCTCTATCTGGAGCACTCGTCTTCCTGCTTGTTGAAAGTCTGTACCTGATGGCAAATTAACATTAAACATTTTCAATTCCCGTTTTGTGTTACATCACACAGGCCATCTTTCAATGGAGGAAAAAATAACAAGCATAAGGTACGCAATAAATCCACCTAATAACACACTACCGGCCATGCGACCGATGCGGTATTTACGCCTGAGACAAAGTACAGTCAACACAATGCTTGCAGCTAACATTACCCAGTAATCACGCGCAAAGGCTTGTGGATCAATTTCACCGTGAGAAAATAGCGCAGGAACACAAAGTACAATAGCGATATTAAAAATATTGGCGCCAATAACATTGCCGAGGACGATGTCGTTTTCACCCTTGAGTATTCCCGCAACAGAAGTGGCTAATTCAGGTAAACTGGTGCCTGCGGAAATAATTATCAGGCCAACCACAAGATCGCTCAATCCCAGAGCATGGGCGATAACAGTAGCATTGTCGATAACCATTTTAGCGGATAACGGTAACACGACAAATGCCAATACCAGCCAGAGGATCGCTACTGTATTGTTGCTGTTTTGCGGTAGTTCGGACAGCTGCTCTATTGCCAGAGTATCATTGCTCTCAAAGTTAGCTAGTCGGGTATTATGCAATATAAATGCGATAAAGATGCCTGCTGCCATGAGCAGGATGATACCATCAATATAACTGAGATAACTATCCGCCAGTAAAAACCCACACAATACCGTGATAAACAACATAAATGGCAGCTCACGACGCAGAATATTGGAGCACACAGTAAGCGGGTGAATCAATGCCGCGCTACTGGTAATTAATAAAATATTCATGATGTTTGCGCCTAATACATTACCAACCGTCATATCTACCTGACCAGTCAATGTTGTTGTTACTGAAATGACTAATTCTGGTAGCGAAGTGCCTGTACCCACAACAACCATGCCAATGATGACGGGTGGTACACCAAGAAAGCGTGACAGGATAGATGCGCTATAGACTAACCGGTCACCTCCATAGACCAGCAGAGCTAAGCCGATAATTAATAACGTTATGGCAAGAAACATGTAAGACCCTTTGGTATATAAGCTACATTCATGGAAGTGGCAGAAATTTACTGGATTTTCGTACTGGCAATTTTGCTTGTGCACGATAGCCAAAGTAAAATACATGAACAAGCCAGACGCTAAAATTTGTTATTTTTGGTAAAAAACGCATGCCACATTCTGACACGTTAATCATCGGCACTTTACTGGGAAACCATAATCATAAATGAATCAGAACGAACTCAATTTAGTCGAAATTCGAAAAATGAGCTTTATGCGTGACACACGGCCAATATTCACTGATATCAATATGATAATACCGCGTGGCAAAATTGTCGCCATTATGGGACCTTCTGGCATAGGAAAAACAACATTACTGCGCCTTATTGCTGGGCAGCTCATACCGGATTGCGGAGAAATCTGGTTTGATGGACATGACATCACTGCGTTATCGCGGCCTCAATTATACGAGGTACGTAAAAAAATGGGTATGTTGTTTCAATCAGGCGCGTTATTTACCGATCTCAGCGTATTTGAAAATGTGGCCTTTCCTCTGCGCGAACACAGCAATTTGCCTGATACGCTTGTGCATAGTACGGTGATGATGAAACTGGAAGCAGTAGGATTACGTGGTGTTGCAGATTTTATGCCTGCTGAGCTTTCTGGTGGAATGGCGCGCCGTGTCGCTCTGGCACGTGCCATTGCACTTGATCCTGAGTTAATTCTGTTTGATGAACCTTTTGCTGGCCAGGATCCGATTGCCATGAGTGTGTTAACCGAGCTGATTGATAAACTGAATCGTGCGCTGGGGCTGACCTGTATTGTGGTATCCCATGATGTGCGTGAAGTTTTGAGTATTGCTGATTATGCCTATATCATAGCAAATCAACGCATTATTGCAGAAGGGACACCGGAAAAGTTAAACAGCGATAGCACGCTGCAGGTGCGCCAGTTTCTTGATGGTATCCCCGATGGGCCTGTGCCTTTTCGTTTCCCAGCCAGTGATTATAAAACTGATTTATTACCATGAATGGAGTACCCATGTTATTACAGATGCTGGCATCACCAGGGCGCTTTGGCATCCGCCTCTGTGCTGCTTTCGGACGAGCTGGTTTGATGCTCTTTAATGCATTGGTGGGACGCCCTGAATTTGCGAAACAATGGCCGTTATTGCTTAAGCAGCTCTATAATATGGGTGTGTTATCGCTGTTGATAATTACCGTATCAGGCCTTTTTATTGGAATGGTTCTTGGCCTGCAGGGTTACATGGTTCTCACGACCTATAACGCTGAAACCAGTTTAGGCATGATGGTAGCGTTGTCGTTATTACGAGAACTGGGGCCTGTTGTTACGGCATTGCTCTTTGCCGGGCGAGTTGGGTCGGCACTTACCGCAGAGCTGGGATTAATGAAAGCAACCGAACAAATTTCCAGCCTGGAAATGATGGCTATTGATCCGCTGCGGCGTATCATTGCCCCCAGGTTCTGGGCTGGTTTTATCAGCATGCCTTTACTCACTGCAATTTTTATTGCCATGGGTATCTGGGGCAGTGTGATTGTTGGTGTTGACTGGAAAGGAATTGATAGCGGCTTTTTTTGGGCAATTATGCAGAATGCGGTTGAATGGAAAAAAGACCTGCTAAGTTGCCTGATTAAAAGCATGGTATTTGCTGTTACGGTAACATGGATAGCACTTTTCAACGGTTATGATGCGCATCCAACCGCGCAGGGGATTAGTAGAGCAACAACGTACACGGTCGTACGTGCATCACTGGCAGTATTGGGATTGGATTTTGTGCTGACTGCGCTTATGTTTGGAAACTAAAGAATGCATAACGGAAAAAATGAAGTATGGGTGGGGCTGTTTATGCTAATTGCATTCAGTGCAATCCTGTTTCTCTGCCTGAAAGTAGCAGATATAAAATCGATTGGTCGCGAACCTACCTGGCGACTGTATGCAACATTTAACAATATCGGTGGATTGAAAGTACGTTCCCCGGTTAAGGTGGGCGGCGTGGTCATAGGACGTGTTGCAGATATTTCGCTGGATGAAAAAAGCTATCTTCCACAGGTTGCAATGGACATACAACAACGTTATGACAAAATTCCGGATACCAGCTCTCTGGCGATTCGCACTTCAGGGCTATTGGGTGAGCAATATCTCTCATTGAATATTGGTTTTGAAGATCCAGCGATGGATACGGGTGTACTGAAAGAGGGTGACAGATTACAGGACACCAAATCAGCGCTAGTCCTTGAAGATTTGATAGGTCAGCTACTCTATAAAAATCCCAGCCAACAGCATGGTGATGCTGCACAACGAGAGCTTCAATAATGTTTAATTCAATTCCTCATTTAACATTTTTTCGCCTGCGGATAATGATGCTGCCATGCGATGGATATAATCTATGCTAAGAAAATTATTAATAATTGCATTGTTGATTGTCCCCCCTGCGGTGCAGACACAGGAGCCCGATCAAACCAATCCCTGGAATCTGATGCGCTATGTGGCAGATAAAACCTTTTCACGCCTGAAAAAGGAACAGCCACTCATTCAGAAAAATCCAGAACATTTGCGTGAGGTTGTTACTGAAGAGCTGATTCCTTATGTACATATAAAATATGCCGGTGCACTGGTATTAGGAACCCTTTACCAACAGACTACTCCCGCTCAGCGTGATGCTTATTTTGCCGCTTTTCAGCAATATATAGAGCAGGCTTATGCGCAGATTTTAGCATTTTATTCTGGCCAGCATTATGAAATTAGCGAAGGTACGGTATCGCAGGATGCGGTGATAGTTCCCATTCGCATTACTATTGTTAACAGTAATAGTAACCAGCTACCTATCCGCCTGGATTTTCAATGGCGTAAAAATAGCAAGACAGGTTACTGGCAGGCCTATGACATGATTGCAGAAGGTGTCAGTATGATAGCGACTAAACAGAATGAATGGGCAGAAATTCTGCGTCTGCAAGGCATTGATGGTTTAACAAAACAGCTTGTTGTTGCATCGAAACAGCCTATTGCCCTGACAAAAAAATTACCATGACAGACAGATTACATTACCGGACGCAGCAGCAAACTCTCACCTTGCAGGGTGAATTAAATCGTGAAACACTGCTGCCTTTATGGCAGCAGCGCTATCTGTTATTGACAGATCAAATCAATGTCGTTGATGTATCACAGCTTAAACAGGTGGATTCTTCAGGTCTGGCATTGCTGGTCCATTTTCATGAACAGCAGCATGTGCGAGGTGTGGCGTTGAAAATTTCGGGCATCAGTGATGAATTGTATACCTTGATTGTGTTGTACAATCTTTTGGATATTCTCTCACTTTCAGCTCAGCACAGGCCTGCCATGGTAACCAGACTATAGCCCTTTAACATCAGTTTTACTCAATATTTTTTCCTGCTTAACCAGGAATCGCTGACAATGTCAGGTCAGGCTATCTTGTCATATGGCAATCAGTAGTTATGTTTATTTCTGCATGAAATTCCACTTTCAGTTGCAGACTGGAGGATGGCGCAATAACCTCCGGCTTTATTAATTATTATTATGTACGCTTAATCTCACAAAACATGGATAGACTATGATGAACCCCGATATCGCTCTCATTGATGTGGCCAGCATACTCCCACAAGTTTGTATTGATTTAAAATATGCCAGTACTGATAATTTTACCGGGCAGGTGATTTACCGTGAAAATCGCTGTCTTCTGCATCCTGATGCCGCTAAGGCTTTTGAGCGCTCTGTTCAGGTTGCACGTCTTGCCGGGTTTACGCTGAAAGTCTTTGATGCCTATCGTCCACAGCAGGCGCAGGCATTTTTATGGCAGGTGCTGCCAGATCCACGGTATGTAGCTGATGTGAAAATCGGTTCAAATCATAGCCGTGGAGTGGCTGTGGACGTGACTCTGATGACAGACGACGGTGCTGAGCTTGATATGGGAACCGGCTTTGATGATGCCGACGAGCGTTCTCACCATTATTTCCCCGACCTTCCCGTGCAGATACAGCGCAATCGCCTGTTATTACATGCCATCATGCATGCCGGTGGATTCGGCACTATTCCTACTGAATGGTGGCATTTTGAATTGCCAGACGCGCTGTCATATGTACTGCTGACAGACCGCTTTGACTGTTTTTCTCCTCAACACCCTGTAGTGTGAAATCATCACAATTATAATGTCAGACGAAAGGAATATTGTTTACTTTGGCTTTATGGAGAATCTGTTTATGTTCAGTATCGAAAGAATAGTCTGGCTGGCTACTACCTTAAAGCAGGGAGCTGTACTACTGACACTACTGGCAGGTATTGTCATGCTACCTTATGCTACTGCAGTTGTTCCCAGGGATATGCTGGTTATCGGCAAAGCAGCCGATCCGCAGACACTTGATCCAGCAGTTACCATTGATAACAATGACTGGACGATAACTTATCCATCCTATCAGCGCTTGGTACGCTATAAAACAGAAAAAGGCAAAGCCTCAACACAGGTGGAAGGCGAACTGGCAGAGAGTTGGGTGGTTTCTGACGAAGGGCGGGTGTGGACTTTTACCCTTAAACCGGGTAACCGCTTTGATGATGGCAGTGACGTAAATGCAGATGCGGTAAAATGGTCGTTTGAACGCTTGATAGCATCTGGTCATGGTCCTGCCGAAGCCTTTCCCGCCGATCTGCAGATAACCGTTATTGAGCCCATGAAAGTGCGCTTTACGCTGAAAACAGCCTTTGCGCCCTTTCTGTATACTCTGGCTAACAATGGCGCCAGTATTGTCAATCCCGCTATTGCTAAAACACATCGTGAAGATAATGGTAAAGCTTGGCTGTCAAATCATACCGCAGGCTCTGGTCCTTATAAACTGCAACACTGGCAGAAGGGGCAACAATTAGTACTGGTCCCTAATCCCTGGTACAAGGGCGCAAAGCCATCATTTAAACGTGTGGTCATCAAAATCATGGGTGAAAGTTCGGCTCGTCGTCTGCAGCTGACACGCGGTGATCTGGATATTGCTGAGGCTTTGCCTGTCGACCAGCTGATGGCAATGAAAAATGAAAAAAACCTGGTAGTTGACGAATATCCGTCATTACGTGTGACGTATCTGTATCTCAATAATGCCAGGGCACCGCTCAATCAGGTGGATTTGCGTCGTGCCATTTCCTTTGCGGTAGATTATCAGGGTATCGTACAAGGTATCCTGAGTGGCAATGCCAGACAAATGCGTGGGCCTATCCCGCAAGGTATGTGGGCCTCTGATTCTTCTGCACCGCAATACAGTCTTGATACCCAAAAGGCCATGGCATTATTGGAAAAAGTACAGACTAAACCTGAAACCCTGCGTTTTGTATATTCTGTTAATGATCCCAACTGGGAGCCCATTGCACTTTCACTGCAGGCCAGTCTTGCCGCTGCAGGGATTACTGTAGAGCTGGAGAAACTGGCAAATACCACCTTGCGCGAACGTGTCGATAAAGGCAATTACGATATTGCCATTGGAAACTGGAGCCCTGATTTTGCCGATCCTTATATGTTTATGAATTACTGGTTTGATTCAGATAAAAAAGGTCTGGCGGGTAATCGTGCTTTTTACAGTAATGCACAGGTGGATGAACTGCTGAGAAAGGCGGTGCTGGTGTCTTCTCAAAAACAGCGTAGCGAAATTTATCAGGCAGTGCAGAAAATCGTTATCGACGACGCTGTCTATGTGTACCTTTTCCAGAAAAATTATCAGGTGGCTATTAGCAAAGACGTAAAAGGGTTTGTGTTTAATTCAATGCTTGAACAGGTATTTAACATTGCTGAAATGAGCAAGCTATAACACTCGTTAATAATCTGTTTAAGAGAATTCATTGTGAATCTCATGGTGATGGCGGTACAGCGTTGTTTTGGGCTCATTGTCGTTATGTTCAGCACATGCACGCTCACCTTTATCGCTCTGCACCTGATTCCGGGTGATCCGGTTCGCGTACTGGTGGGTGAGCATGCGAGTGAAGCAATGGTGCAGGCACTCTCGCAGAAATTGGGTCTTGATCAGCCGCTCTATGTGCAGTTTTACCGCTATGTCAGTGCCCTGCTACAGGGTGACATGGGTACTTCAATACGTAGCGGCCGCCCGGTACTGGATGAATTGTTGATGTTTTTTCCGGCAACACTGGAATTGGTATTGAGTGCCCTGTTGCTGGCGATTGTTACGGGCGGGCCATTGGGAATATTAGCGGCGATTTACCATAACAGGCTGTTCGATCATCTAATACGCATAGTATCGGTAACCGCGATTTCCGTGCCAGCGTTCTGGTTTGGTCTCGGTGCTATTGTGCTGTTTTATGGGCATCTGCACCTGCTTCCTGGCGGTTCCCGCCTTGATGATGCAATCAACCCACCACAGATGATAACAGGGTTGTACCTTCTGGATTCACTGTTGACGGGTAACAGCGAAACGCTGTTAAGTAGCCTGAAACACCTTTTATTACCCGTAGTAACGCTGGCCTGCGTGCAACTTGGCACAGTAATACGTCAGATGCGCGCAGCAATGCTGGAACAGCTGACAGAAAACTATATTCGTACTGCATGTGCCAACGGGCTGCCATTTTCCAGAATCATTCTGCATCATGCATTACCAAATTCAATCATCCCGTCAGTGACGATTCTTGGTCTTACGCTGGGCGATCTGTTGTATGGCGCTATCCTCACAGAAACCGTATTTTCCTGGCCGGGTATGGGAAATTATGTAGTCAGTGCTATTCAGACGCTGGATTTCCCGGTGGTGATGGGATTTACTCTAGTGGTTTCTTTTGTTCATGGCACTATCAATCTGCTTATCGATTTGCTGTATATCTGTATAGATCCACGTATCAAATTTAAGGCAGAGTGACTCATTATGGTTTGGCGAGTGATGAATAGCTAAGGAATCATGCTAATCGATGCAGGCTTCATTTTTTAACTACTGGCAACGCTGCTGGTCCTGGGTTTACGGTAATACGTTGATTCTGTCAGGACTGACAATAATCGGTGCGATTATCTTGTTGATGCTTTTTGCTCCCTGGCTGGTGCCACAGGATCCCAGAGCCATTAACCTGCATGTACGTTTATTGCCACCTTCCAGTATGCACTGGTTCGGGACTGACGAAGTTGGACGCGATCTGTTCAGTCGTGTGTTGACAGGGAGTCAGCAGTCGGTAGGGAGTGCGCTGGCAGTGGTGTTACTCGCGGGTAGCACAGGCACGCTATTGAGCTGCTGTTCCGGCAGTATGGGAGGTATCATGGACATGCTGATAATGCGTTGTATGGATATCATGCTTTCATTCCCCATGCTGGTTGTCGCTATGGCAGTAGCGGCGGTACTGGGACCAGGTTTGTTGCATACCGTACTGGTAGTTGCTGTGTTACGTGCTCCATTTTATGTACGCCTGGCTCGTGGCCAGACCATGATATTACGCCATCAGACTTATATAGAAGCTGCCCGTACCTGTGGTGCCTCACGCTGGCATCTGATTAGCTGGCATCTATTGCCAGGTATTATGCCACCCTTGATGGTACAGGCTTCACAGGATACAGGTACTGTTATCCTGATAATAGCAACACTGAGCTTTATTGGCCTTGGAGCCCAGCAACCTGCCGCTGAATGGGGCGCCATGGTAGCAGGTAGTCGTAATTATATGATGGATAGCTGGTGGTATCCTGCTTTTCCAGGAATGGCAATTTTTGTTACGACTATCGGTTTTAACCTGCTTAGTGACGGCCTTGCGGACAGATTAAATCGCAGGCAGGGAGGCGCTAATCGTTGAGAAAACAGAAATAGCTGTGCCGGTACTGAACATCGATAAATTGCAGCTGGTGTTTCCGTTACCACATGGAGAGCTGAACGCGCTCAATAACGTTTCTCTACAGATTAATGCGGGTGAAATCGTTGGCCTTATTGGTGAATCTGGCTCGGGAAAATCAGTCACAGCAATGATTACCATGCGCTTGCTGCCAAAGAATAGTTATCGAATCACAGGTGGTCAGCTCGAGCTTATGGGTACCGATATACTGGCTGCAAGTGAACAACAAATGCGCCAGTTGCGTGGCAAAAAGGTAGCAATAATCTTTCAGGAGCCGATGACTGCGCTCAATCCAACTCGTAAGATTGGTCGGCAACTGTGCGAATTAATTCGATTTCACCAGCGCATTTCAATCAATGATGCACGCAATCAGGCGACCCGGTTGTTACAGGAAATGCAAATTAGTGATGCGCAGACAGTGATGAATCGCTATCCGTTTGAGCTTTCTGGAGGCATGTGTCAGCGTGTATTGATTGCCATGACGTTCTCCTGTAAACCGCACCTGATTATTGCCGATGAGCCCACGACCGCTCTTGATGTCACTGTACAGCATCATATTTTGCATCTGTTGCGCACGAAAGCACGTGCCAGCGGCACGGCGGTATTGTTTATTACCCACGACATGGCAGTCGTTTCGCAGCTTTGCGATAGAGTGTATGTGATGTATGCAGGGCATATTATTGAAAGTGGTTGTGTGCGGGCAATCACCACACAGCCAGCCCATCCTTATTCTATTGGGCTGATGCAGGCATCACCTGAATACAGCCAGCCTCGCACCCTGTTACCAACCCTGCCGGGCTCCCTGCCCAATCTGGCAGAGTTACCTGAAGGTTGTGTGTTTAGTCCGCGTTGTCGCTATGCCAGTGTCCAATGTATGCAGCAACCGCCTTTATTAACGAGTTCCAGCAGCGAGCAACGACAGATAGCCTGCTGGCATCCTGAAACACTACATCCACCCGCAAATCAATGAACACTGAAACACTGATGGAATTGCATGACGTGCATATCTGCATTCCTGCCAGATACAGCTGGTGTGGTAAACCCAGAAAATTTATTCATGTCCTGAACGGCATTGATCTGACTATTCTGCGTGGTGAAACACTGGGCATTATTGGTGAATCTGGCTGCGGTAAAAGCACGCTTGCCAGAGTGATGATGGGGATGCTGCAGCCTGTCAGAGGCAAACTGGTCAGTGCATGGCAAAACAGACAGGCGAAAGGCATACAGATGGTCTTTCAGGATCTGCAGTCATCACTTAATCCGCGTCTTCCCCTGTGGCGTATCATGACTGAGCCGGTATATATCCAACAGCGCAGCAGTGCAGATGCACGACGGGCACTTGCACAGAGCCTGGCTTATCAGGTAGGGATTAGTCCGCAGTATCTGGACAGCTTCCCTCATCAGCTTTCTGGTGGACAACGCCAGCGCATTGCGATAGCACGTGCACTATCTGCAAAACCTGAGATGATTGTACTTGACGAGCCTACCTCCGCTCTGGATATTTCGGTACAGGCACAGATTCTTAATCTGCTTCTCGAGCTGCAGCGCCAGTATAATCTTACCTGTGTAATAATTTCACATAATCTGTCAGTCATTAAGCATATGAGTAACCGGATCGCAGTAATGTATCTCGGCCAGCTGGTTGAGCTTGGGCCCAGTGAAACAGTTTTACTCAAGCCACAACATCCTTATACTCGTCTTTTGTTGAATTCTGTACCCCGCACAGGGCATTCTTCACACAGTTCGCCGGTTGTTACCGGCGAGCTCCCGAGTAACCTTGAGCTGCCGACAGGCTGCTTTTTTTATCAACGCTGTGCCGAGCGTGGGGAAGGTTGCCAGGAGCTTCAACAGCTACGTCATAATGATAATATGCACAATGCGGTCGTGAGATGTCATAGGGCTTCACGAAAAATGTTACCATAGGCAATGCCATTTTAATCAGACTGGCTGTTGAATAATAACGTATGGACTCAGTGCTGTTTTTGCTAATTTTTTATCGTTAAGGAACGTACCTATGAGTACTCATTTAATTTCTGCAGGGCAAAACATTCCCAAAGATATCTATGTGGTGGTAGAAATTGCCGCAAATGCTTCACCTATCAAATATGAAGTTGATAAAACAAGCGGCTCTTTATTTGTTGATCGTTTTATGTCTACGGCGATGTTCTATCCATGTAATTATGGATATATCAATGGCACACTTTCTGAAGATGGTGATCCGGTAGATGTTCTGGTGCCTACCCCCTATCCGGTACAACCAGGCTCAGTGATTCGATGCCGCCCGGTGGGTGTCCTGAAGATGACTGACGAAGCCGGTGAAGATGCCAAGATAGTTGCTGTTCCACACGATAAACTGACTAAGGAATATAGCCATATTAAGGATGTGGGTGATCTTCCTGAATTATTACGTGCACAAATCACCCATTTTTTCGAACATTATAAGGATCTCGAAAAAGAAAAATGGGTAAAGATAACGGGTTGGGGCGATGTCAACGCGGCTGAAGCGGAAATTATCGCCTCTGTCGCGCGCGTCAAGAAACAATGAATAATGAGCACCTTGCAGCGGGTGCTCAACACGCAGGCTATGTGTTGCGTTTAAAAAATTCCCCGCGGGATTTCTGCGACACTGGCTTTCATTCTGCTAGCCGAATCCTCGTGCACTGCGTGTAAACGAAGCCCCTGCGTTCTGCTGTGTACGGTTTCTCTGCAGCGAGTGTCGAAAGCAACCCGATATATTCAAATCAGAGGTATTTTTTTAACCAGAGAAGAAAATGGTTATTGCTTGCTCAACAGAAGAAATCAGTCTGTATGTGACTCAATTTTCATTAACGATTACTTGATAATCCGTAAGTTTGGACGCTTGCCTCGGGGGGAGGGTGGTTTATCATCACAAGGCACTATACTGTCTGTATCGCTCTTGCTGTCATCCGCGGCCGACATCAGGGTATCTGTTGGCACGAGTTCATCTGACACTGGAGCATCCTGGTCGTGCTTTTTGGCATTATCATAACCAGGCTCGGATTCAAACATCGTGCCTACACCATTTTCTCTTGCATAGATTGCCAGAACTGATGCCATTGGTGCCACGATTGAGTGTGAAGTACCATCAAAACTTGCATCAAAATACACAGCGTCGAGATTTAATTCCAGATTGCCTACTGCTCGCGGTGCTATATTCAGCACAATCTGGCCATCACGTGCAAAATCCATAGGCACCATAACGCCCGGGAGAGTGACATCGACGACAATATGAGGAGTGAGCTGATTTTCTATCAACCAGTTATAAAAGGCGCGTAATAAATGAGGCCGCCGTGGCGACATATCCATGATTATTAACCTCGAGTTTGCAGACGCATTTCGCGTTCAGCTTCAGTCAACGAAGCCACAAATGCATCACGTTCAAAGACACGATTCATATAACCTTTCAAATCGTTGGATCCGGCACCCGTTAATTCAATGCCTAATACTGGCAGACGCCATAATAGTGGCGCGATATAACAATCGACCAGACTAAATTCTTCACTCATAAAGCAGGGCAATTCATTAAATACGGGAGCAACTGCCAGCAGTTCTTCACGTAATTGTTTACGTGCAGCATCAGATTCCTGGAGATTACCGCGTTCAACTTTGTCTAACAGGGAATACCAGTTTTTTTCAATACGGTGCATCATCAGACGACTGCTACCGCGTGCCACCGGATAAACAGGCATTAATGGTGGATGAGGAAAACGTTCATCAAGGTATTCCATAATGATACGTGCTTCATACAGTGTTAATTCACGATCCACCAATGTAGGTACAGTGCGATAAGGATTGAGATCAACTAAATCTTGTGGAAGATTATTTGTTTCTACGTGCTCAATATCAACACTGACACCTTTTTCTGCCAGCACAATACGTACTTGATGGCTAAAGATATCGGTTGGGCCGGAAAACAGCGTCATTACCGAACGTTTGTTGGCAGCGACAGCCATGAAAACCTCCAGGTTACTAGTAGAAAATAAAACGAACAAAAACAGCAATCATCCCACTCTTTCTGAAATAGTTTTAACTCTTCATCCATACAGAGCAGATAACCTGGTTTGATCATAGATCCTGCTTTAGAGAGGTAAAATGTTCAGAAAATCAGCAAACGGGAATTTAAAATGGCAGCTAGTCTATCAGATTTTACCTGTCTTGTGGCCAGGTAATGCAGTAATTTTGTTATTGCTGCATTTAATCCAATGATTTCACAGCCAAATTAAAAAATATTGTTATACAGAAAAAAACCCAGTAAAAACTGGGTATTAATTTTGCAAACACAAATAAGCGATTAACGCTTGGAAAATTGTGGACGACGACGTGCCTTACGTAGACCAACTTTCTTACGTTCTACTTCACGCGCATCACGGGTCACAAAACCAGCTTTACGTAAATCAGGACGAAGATTTTCGTCATACTCCATTAATGCGCGCGTTATACCGTGGCGAATTGCACCCGCCTGGCCAGAAATTCCACCGCCTTTTACTGTAATATACAGATCAAGCTTATCTGCCATATCAACCAGTTCCAGTGGCTGACGCACTACCATACGCGCAGTTTCACGGCCAAAATAAACATCCAGGCTGCGTTGATTAATTAAGATATGACCACTACCCTGTTTAATAAAAACACGCGCAGAAGAACTTTTTCGACGACCGGTACCATAATATTGATTTTCAGCCATTGCCATACATCCCGATTTATACATTCAGAAGCTGCGGTTGTTGGGCACCATGGCGGTGCTCAGCACCTGCATAAACTTTCAGTTTACGATACATTGCACGACCTAACGGACCTTTCGGTAACATGCCTTTAACTGCTATCTCAATCACGCGTTCCGGGCTACGAGCAATCATTTCTTCAAAGCTTGCTTTTTTAATACCCCCTACATATCCCGTGTGACGATAATAGGCTTTATCCGTGCGTTTTTTGCCTGTCACTGCAACTTTTTCCGCGTTTAAAACAATGATATAATCACCTGTGTCAACGTGCGGAGTATATTCGGCCTTATGCTTACCACGCAGCCGGCGAGCCAGTTCAGTTGCAAGACGCCCTAAAATTTTATCGCTCGCGTCAACAACATACCAGTTACGCTTTACAGTTTCTGCTTTAGCTGTAAAAGTTTTCATTTAAGACTTATCCATTGAACAAATTCTACGCTGGTGTTCACCAGACGTTAAAAAAAACAGCTCTGCTGCTGACCGCTCAGTTTACAAATTTACTGGTGGTTTAACTGGCTGTTATGATACTGACTACTGCTTTATTATGGGAGGAAACTTTTTAGTACAACCCAAAGTTCAGGGATTATAGAGAAGTCATTGATAAAGATCGATCTGTTTTTTAGCAGAAACAATATTGGCTGAGCCTGTCTGCCCTTACTGGACTGAAAAGGCGTCATATTTGCACAAATATTATACAATTGCTTTCTGCCTTCAGCGCTGAATTTTATTTTCAGGGTAAGTGCGCAAGCTGCAGCCAGGCTTCACTTTGCATTTCCTGTAAACGTGACAGGCAACGTTGGTATTCGAATTTAAGATGCTGGCCGTAATAAAGATCAGACATCACAGCATCTGCTGAAATCACCAGCTTTACCCGGCGTTCATAAAATTCATCAATCAATGCTAAAAATCGACGGGCAGTACTTTCATCTTCAGGCCCCATCCGGCGTACATTATGCAACAGGATGGTGTGATATAGTGCCGACAGGGCAATGTAGTCTAACTGGCTACGCGCTTGTGCACAAAGAGTCGCAAAATCAATCGCCAGTACAGCACCTGCTACACTAATTACTGCCATTGAGTGATGATTAATTTCTAACATAACATCGCTGTCTCCTTCTGTTCCTGCCAGTTGGATGAAAAGTTGCGTCATCATTTGTCGGGTTTGTTCATTAAGTGGCGTCAGATATAACGATGACTTATCAAGTGCTCTGAAACGATAATCTGTTCCCAGGTCAACATTCATGATGTTACAGTATCGCTTGATAAGCGTGATGGCAGGTAAAAAGCGCTCCCGTTGTAAGCCATTAAGATAAAGGGAATCAGGGGGAATATTTGACGTCACCACCAGTGTTATGCCACGAATAAAAAGTGCTTCAAGCAAGGTTGCTAATATCATTGCATCAGCAATATCAGAAACAAAAAATTCATCAAAACAGAGTACATCCGTTTGCGCTTTAAAATCATCGGCTATTTTATTCAGTGGATTTTCATAACCCTGAAGCTGAGTAAGTTCTTCATGGATGCGCCACATAAAGCGATGAAAATGCAAACGTAATTTTCTTTCTCCGGGCAGGCTTTGAAAAAACAGGTCCATCAACCAGGTCTTACCTCTTCCCGTGCCTCCCCACAGATAAATACCCTGAATTGGATGATTGACTGTCGGTGTTGTACTTTTAGCTCTAAAATAATCTAAGACTCCAGATAATTTTCCCCATACAGTGGGTGCAGGTGGAGGCAACTGACTCAGGGCCTGGTGCAGGGTATCAAAATACGTAATAGCTTCATACTGAGCTGCATCAGGCTGGTAGTTACCCGTATTTAACGCTTGTTGATACAATAATGAAGGCTTATTAAGTTGCATAGGTTTGTCAACGCTTCGTAAAGTAAAGATACTCGTTTTTTAAGGTACTGGCATGATATGGTATAAACATCATACCTTGATGAGAAAGGTCATATAAAAAGCGCCATTGAAGCAATGGGTAATGAGACCAGGATGTATTTTTAGTAAAAAACAGACAGAACAATACAGGAGTCATTATGGCTTGGGGATATGGGCTTATTGGAATGATTATTGGCATTATCATCGGTGCAGTAGCTATGCGTTTTGGTAATCGTCAGTTACGCCAGCAACAGACGCTGCAAAGCGAACTGGAACAAAGCAAATCTGTTTTGGAAAAATACCGTCATGAACTGGCAGGTTATTGTGCACATAATGCAGAATTATTCGACAACATGGCTCGTGACTATCGAGAGCTATATCAACAGATGGTGAAAGATCCCAGTGATATGCTGCCCACTCTGCCATTATCTCATCATCCATTCTACGATTGCCTGACAAAATCTGAAGCTGATAATGATTCCTCAGCCATGAAAGTTCCCCCCAGAGATTATCCTGGCGCTGTATCGAATTTGTCACATAAAAAATAGCCGGAATGTGCGTGCCGCTTCCTGTTACTACCAGCGCAGGCGTTTATAAGTCTGTACTGTAGTTCAATAGTGATTATACATAAAATTAATAATTAGTTTTTAAAGTGCCTATTATACCTTGATTGGGATAAGTCACTGTGAATGAAAGCATCAATTTTTATCGCTTATACACCCATAATGCATGCAATAGAACAGGCTATACTACAACCTCATTCAGAGGAATCCCATAGATAAAAGAGATCAAATCTGCATTAGAATGAGAAGATCTATTGCGCTACTTGAGCTATGATTTGCCATTCTGGCTATGACCGTACCTCAGTAATCCTGGATGAGTGTAAATCGTCACAAAAGAATCATATAAAGCCTCTGCCCGTAGGTTTGGGATAATGTATCCGCAGGTTTGGAGCATATATCGAGGACGGATTAAGTTCTGGAATATCCTGGTTTTTCTTTTAATTATTATTGATCTGGTTCAAGTGGAGTCCATCGTGTCACTTTCGCTTTGGCAGCAGTGTCTTGCCCAATTGCAGGATGAATTACCTGCCACAGAATTCAGTATGTGGATACGCCCATTGCAGGCGGAATTGAATGGTAATACGCTCGCACTTTATGCGCCCAATCGTTTTGTTCTGGATTGGGTGCGTGATAAATATTTAAATAATATCAACAGGTTGATAAATGATTTCTGTGGCTCGGACAGCCCGTTGCTGCGTTTTGAAGTAGGTAGTAAACCTGTGATACCGGTGCAGAGTGCGATAAACCATACAACCGTAGCCAGTGTTAATACTACTGTGCGTAATCAACGTTCGGGGTGGGATCGTTCTGCCAGTCAGCCTGAACTTTCATATCGTTCCAATGTCAATTCAAAACACACTTTTGATAATTTTGTTGAAGGTAAATCCAATCAGCTGGCCCGCGCTGCAGCGCGCCAGGTTGCAGATAATCCCGGTGGGGCCTATAACCCGCTATTCCTGTATGGTGGTACCGGATTAGGTAAAACTCATCTGTTACATGCTGTTGGTAACGGTATTATTGCGCGTAAGACAAATGCTAAAGTAGTCTATATGCATTCGGAGCGTTTCGTGCAGGATATGGTGAAAGCATTACAGAATAATGCCATTGAAGAATTTAAGCGTTATTATCGTTCAGTTGATGCGTTATTAATTGATGATATTCAATTTTTTGCTAATAAAGAACGTTCTCAGGAAGAATTTTTTCATACCTTTAATGCATTACTGGAAGGTAATCAGCAGATTATCCTGACCTCTGACCGCTATCCAAAAGAAATCAATGGCGTTGAAGATCGTCTTAAATCACGCTTTGGCTGGGGTTTGACAGTGGCTATCGAGCCGCCAGAATTGGAAACACGCGTTGCCATTTTGATGAAAAAAGCCGATGAAAATAATATTCGTTTACCTGGGGAAGTCGCGTTTTTCATTGCCAAACGTCTGCGTTCAAATGTGCGTGAACTTGAAGGTGCATTAAATCGGGTAATTGCTAATGCTAATTTTACAGGGCGATCCATTACTATTGATTTCGTGCGCGAAGCACTGCGGGATCTGCTGGCGCTTCAGGAAAAACTGGTTACCATCGATAATATTCAAAAAACAGTTGCTGAGTACTATAAGATTAAGGTTGCTGATCTACTGTCTAAGCGGCGTTCTCGTTCTGTCGCACGCCCACGCCAGATGGCAATGGCTCTGGCGAAAGAGCTGACCAATCATAGCCTGCCTGAGATTGGTGATGTTTTTGGTGGCCGTGATCATACCACGGTATTACATGCCTGCCGTAAAATTGAGCTTTTACGAGAAGAAAGTCATGATATCAAGGAAGATTTTTCCAATTTAATCAGAACATTATCATCATAAACATGAAATTTACGGTTGAACGCGAACACCTGTTAAAGCCTCTGCAACAGGTCAGTACCCCTTTGAGTGGGCGTCCGGCATTACCTATTCTCGGTAATCTGCTCCTGCAGGTCACGGAAGGTACGTTATTAGTGACTAGTACTGATCTGGAAATGGAAATGGTGGCAAAAGTAGCATTGACATTACCTCATGAACCTGGGGCTACCACCGTACCTGCGCGTAAATTTTTTGATATCTGGCGTTGTCTGCCGGAAGGGGCACAAATCAGTGTAGCACTCGATGCTCATCGGCTGGTATTACGTCATGCGCGCAGCCGTTTTTCCCTTTCCACGTTACCGGCAGCAGATTTCCCCAATCTGGATGACTGGCAGAGTAAAGTGGAATTTTCACTTCCCCAGGCAACACTTAAGCGTTTGATTGAATCCACGCAATTTTCCATGGCGCATCAGGATGTGCGTTATTATCTCAATGGCATGCTGTTTGAAATCCAGGAAGAAGAATTACGTACCGTGGCAACGGATGGCCATCGTCTTGCTGTCTGTTCTATGCCAACCGATGATTCTACCGGTACTTTTTCAGCAATTGTGCCACGTAAAGGCGTGATGGAATTACTGCGTTTGCTTGACAGTAGCGATACCTCTGTACGGTTACAGATTGGTAGCAATAATATCCGTGCTCATGTAGGTGATTTTATTTTTACCTCAAAACTGGTTGATGGTCGTTTCCCGGACTATCGCCGGGTTTTGCCGAAAAAACCCGATAAAATACTGGTAGCAAACTATAATCTGCTACGACAGGCCTTTTCCCGAGCGGCTATTTTGTCGAATGAAAAGTTTCGTGCTGTGCGCCTTTATATCAGCCACAATCAGCTTAAAATTATGGCAAGTAATCCGGAACAGGAAGAAGGAGAAGAAATTCTTGATGTCAGCTATGAAGGCATTGATATGGAAATTGCCTTTAATGTCAGCTACATGCTTGATGTGCTTACTGCGCTGAAATGCGAGGCGGTGCAGCTGTTGTTCACAGACCCGGTTTCCAGTGTACAAATTGAAAATGGTGCCAATAAATCTGCAGCCTATGTTGTGATGCCGATGCGCCTGTAATGATGCTGTAATTCAATGACACTGGCGCGCCTGTTGGTCCATGATTTTCGTAATATTGCCACTGCAGATGTGGTGCCTTGTGCAGGGTTTAATTTTCTTGTGGGCCCCAATGGTAGCGGTAAAACCAGCATGCTGGAAGCCATCTATACGTTAGGTCATGGTCGTGCTTTTCGTAGCCTGCAGACGGGAAGAGTCATTCGTCACGATTGTGCACAGTTTATTCTTCATGGGCGTCTTGACGGTTGCCATGATGGCGTAGAGCGCTCAGTGGGCTTGAGTAAAAATCGCCAGGGTGAGACCAGGGTCCGTATTGAAGGTCATGATGGATACAAAATTGCTGAACTGGCTAAAATGTTGCCTATGCAGTTAATGACACCTGAAGGATTTAGCCTGGTCAATGGTGGCCCGAGATTTCGGCGTGCTTTTCTTGACTGGGGATGCTTTCATCATGAACCAGAATTTTTTTCTGTATGGAGAAGCTTAAAAAGGTTATTCATGCAGCGCAATGCGGCATTGCGCAGGGTCAGCAGCTACCGGCAAATTCAGGTATGGGATCAGGAGTTGATTCCTCTGGCTGAGCGTATCAGTGCATGGCGATCGGCATACAGCAATGCGATTACCGCAGAAATTACGGCTACCTGTGCGCAGTTTCTGCCGGAAGTTGTACTGCAGTTTTCTTTCATGCAGGGATGGGATAAAGAGCATGATTATGGTGAATTGCTGGAGCGTCAGTTTGAACGAGACAGAACGGTTGCTTATACCACAATTGGGCCACATAAAGCTGATTTTCGTATCCGCGCTAATGGTGTACCCGCGGAGGATATTCTCTCTCGAGGGCAGCTAAAATTGTTGATGTGTGCACTGCGTCTTGCGCAGGGCGAGTTCATCAGTCGACAGAATGGAAAGCTTTGTATTTATTTGATTGATGATTTTGCTTCCGAACTGGACGCCACGCGACGTAGTTTTCTCGCAAAACGGCTAAAGGATACGCGTGCACAGGTGTTTATAAGTGCCCTCAGTACTGAACAGCTCACTGATATGATTGATGAAAAAGGCAAAATGTTCCGTATGGAATATGGGAAAATTATAATCCAACCGCAAAATGAGTGAGAAATATTGATGTCGAATACGTATGATTCCTCCAATATCAAGGTTCTTAAAGGACTGGATGCAGTACGCAAGCGCCCCGGTATGTACATCGGTGATACTGATGATGGTACTGGTTTGCACCATATGGTATTCGAAGTCGTCGATAATGCTATTGATGAAGCACTCGCAGGTTACTGTAAAGAAATTCAGGTTACCATTCATGCTGATAACTCAGTCTCCGTTCAGGATGATGGCCGGGGCATTCCGACGGACATGCATGAGGAAGAAGGGGTTTCTGCTGCCGAGGTTATCATGACAGTGCTGCACGCCGGAGGTAAATTTGATGACAGCTCTTACAAAGTCTCTGGTGGCCTGCATGGTGTAGGTGTTTCAGTCGTGAATGCGCTGTCGCAGAAACTGGAGCTTGTTATCCGTCGTGATGGTCAGGTTCATGAACAGACTTATGTGATGGGCGAACCTCTGGCACCATTAAAAATTGTGGGTAAAACTGAACTGACAGGTACCACGGTACGTTTCTGGCCGAGTTTGCAGACATTTAGCGGCAATACAGAATTTGCTTACGACATTCTGGCAAAGCGTTTGCGAGAGCTGTCTTTTCTCAATTCTGGTGTTTCCATTAAGCTTCAGGACAAGCGCGATGACAAAATAGATCATTTTCACTATGAAGGTGGCATCAGAGCATTTGTTGAATATTTAAATAAAAATAAAACTCCCGTTCACCCTAAGGTATTTTATTTTTCCACGTTAAAAGATGGGATTGGTGTAGAAGTCGCATTGCAGTGGAACGATGGTTTTCAGGAAAATATTTACTGTTTTACCAATAACATTCCTCAGCGTGATGGTGGCACTCATCTGGTCGGCTTTCGTACAGCAATGACGCGTACGCTGAACAGCTATATGGATAAAGAGGGCTACAGCAAAAAAAGCAAAATCAGTGCAACCGGTGATGATGCGCGTGAGGGTTTAATTGCCGTGGTATCAGTCAAGGTACCTGATCCTAAATTTTCATCACAGACTAAAGATAAACTGGTTTCTTCGGAAGTGAAAACTGCCGTTGAAACGCTGATGAATGAAAAACTGGTGGAATATCTCCTGGAAAATCCGGCCGATGCCAAAATTATTGTCGGTAAAATCATCGACGCTGCCAGAGCACGTGAAGCCGCCCGTAAAGCACGTGATATGACGCGCCGTAAAGGTGCCCTCGATCTGGCAGGTCTTCCAGGAAAACTGGCTGACTGTCAGGAAAATGATCCCGCACTGTCCGAATTGTATCTGGTCGAGGGTGATTCTGCAGGCGGCTCTGCCAAGCAGGGCAGAAATCGTAAAAATCAGGCTATTCTGCCACTGAAAGGCAAAATTCTTAACGTCGAAAAGGCGCGCTTTGACAAAATGCTTTCTTCTCAGGAAGTTGCCACTTTGATAACTGCACTGGGTTGTGGTATTGGTCGTGATGAATATAACCCGGATAAATTACGTTACCACAGTATTATTATTATGACTGATGCGGATGTTGATGGTTCACATATCCGCACCCTGCTGTTGACTTTCTTCTACCGTCAGATGCCAGAAATTGTTGAGCGTGGCCATGTTTTCATTGCACAGCCGCCGTTGTATAAGGTGAAAAAAGGTAAGCAGGAACAGTATATTAAAGATGATGATGCCATGGAGCACTATCAGATAGCGCTGGCTCTCGAGGGTGCTGCCTTGTATAGCAATGCACAGGCGCCAGCAATATCAGGTGCACCGCTGGAAAAATTAGTGATGGAATACGTCAACGTACAGAAAATCATTAGCCGTATGGAACGTCGCTATCCACGATCATTACTTAATAGTCTGATTTATCAGCCCAGCCTTAAAGAAAGCTTTCTCGCCAATAGAGAAACCGCACAGCTCTGGATTGATTCACTGGCGATGCTGCTGAATGAGAAAGAGCAAAATGCCAGTAATTACCATGCGGTGTTACACGAAAATCGTGAACGCCAGATGTTTGAACCTGTTCTGCGCATTCGTACTCATGGTATGGATACTGACTATAATCTCGACCTCGATTTTATTCACGGCGGTGAATACCATAGGATTTGTCAGTTAGGCGAGAAATTACGTGGACTGATTGAAGAAAGTGCGTTTATGGAACGTGGTGAGCGCCGTCAGCCAGTGAAAGATTTTGAGCAGGCATTAGACTGGCTGATGAAAGAATCTCGTCGTGGTTTATCCGTGCAACGGTATAAAGGTCTGGGTGAAATGAATCCTGATCAACTGTGGGAAACAACAATGGATCCTGCCAGTCGCCGCATGCTGCGTGTCATGGTTAAAGATGCGATTGCGGCTGATCAGTTGTTTACCACTTTGATGGGTGATGCTGTTGAGCCCCGGCGTGCATTTATTGAAGAAAATGCGCTACAGGCTGCAAACATTGATATTTAACTAAAAAACAGATGCCCTGTCTTTTCTGATCTGACCATACCTCAAGGGTCTTGCGCCTGCCATATCCTGCGAGAGTGGTTTTTCAGGAAATACGGGCATGTTATTGAGTAAATAAGTAAGAGGGATGACAGGATGTTGTCTTGCGTGTTGCCAGGCAGGTATTTCAGGATGTTTGCTCTCATTACGGCCCTGCCTTTTGATGTCATGCAGGATGTTTTTTCAGGTTTGCTGTGCTGCAGATAGAAGACCATTTCCTGTTCAGGTTACTTAATCCGCCAGTTTTAACAGGGCGACTCCCCCGATAATTGCAATTATGCCAATATATTTCAGGGTATTGGCTTCATCCCCAAAAAACATCAGGCCAACAATAAAGGTACCTGCAGCGCCAATGCCTGTCCAGACAGCATAGGCTGTACCTATCGGGATTTCACGTTGCGCCAGCCAGAGTAAGGTGCCACTGGCCGCCATAAACAGGATTGCGATACTGATTCCCAGCAGACGCTGTTCTGTTCCCTGTGCTATTTTAAGCCCCAGTGGCCAGCCAATTTCCAGAACGCCTGCGATTATAAGATAAATCCATGCCATACAGGTTGTTATCATTGATAATATTTATATATAAAATATAGCGCTATACGTAAAAATCAATACGTAAATGAACCTGTTATTTTATGAAAAGAAATTTACGATACAGCGAATCACAGGGTATCAGCCGATCTGTGTAGTAAAACTACGCCTTGTCTTTCTGCAAGAGGATATTGTCATGTACCTGTTTTATTTCTGATGAGTAACCGGGATAAAAGTAACCAGACTGAAAATGAGGGCATGGCAGTAAAGATATGGTCAGCTGTTGATTGCTGACCAATAGGTATTATTACCTGCTATTTTGCGTCAACGCTTAATTTATTCAGCTGATTTTTTGCGTAATCCAGTTGTTTCTGCATGTTTTGCATATTTGTTGGATCAGGCCTGCCATTGTTTCTGATAGTGACATCAAAACCACGCAGACCAAGTGCATCAGCACTGATACTGGTATTGCCTGTTTCTTTTGCAATCCTGTCAATGTCGTCCAGCCGCATTGACACTTCCTGCTGCAGGGCAGCCAGACTATCGGATGATATATCCTCACGTGCAGAATAATCTTTCAGCGTATTCAGTCTGTTAAGATGAGTGATGACTTCTGCAAGGGATTCTTTATCAACGGCATTTATTTTTACAAGTGTGATATCCTGCGGTTTATGGACAATTTTTTTGCTGTCACTACTGTCAGAACTGGACGTTGGGTTACCGTGAGCTTTATTGCCCTTTGTGCTTCTCTCAACATAGGGATTCACTGAGTGGGAATAGGGGTTAATAGTTGTCATCTCTCTGTTCCTCTACTTTGAGCATGTAATGCAACTGGCGGGGTGACTGATAGCTACTGTTTGCCAGGAGTCACTGCCTGCAGCGGTAAAAAAATCCGTACAGACTATTATAGCGTATTAATTAATAAAAAATAATAATAATAAATATTTTATATAAATAAGCATAATTTACCGGAATGCTTTATTTTCTGTGCTGTTTATTGAAATAGTCATCTGCTTATTAGCTAATAACAAGGGGCATTCTGGCATGTTACAGTCGCATAGCCTGCATTTGTCAAAGCAGGCCAGGAATTATGGAGTTAAAAGTTAAAAACAGGACAGCTAATCGAAAATGGTAATCACGCTACTTACCTGACAGGCAGCCACCCCTGGAATAGCGGTTTTGCTGGAGTACCTGCAGGATTATAATTAAGACGAATATAATAGTTATCCACTTCTGTGATAGCCATACAGTCATCTACTGTTTTTAAATCATCCTTATGGGGTTGAAGGGTACCGCACAGTAGTACCTCTTTTGCTTTGTTTTTAGCTTCTTCTTCTGTTGTTGCCACAAAGAGGCCAAATTCATGATGCTCGGCAAGAGAATTGGGGCTATATCCTCCCATATTTACAAAGTACAGGCGTTTTTCATCATTTTGTGCCTCGGTATCCAGATAAACGTCATAGCCATCTGCCCAGGATATTTTTGTATAGCCATCAATGTGTAATGTATGTTGTTTGCCAAACCATCTCTTTTTTAATGCAGGGAAGGCATCTTCTGGTTTCTCAACAGCAGCAAACTGTACATCATGTACTTCAATGTTTGCATTATTTGCATTACCGCCCAGGTAGAATAAAAATAATTCAATCATACCAACACCATTTTAAGTTTAAATTTCGCTAATATACATCGGCATCTCTGCACAGGAAAATGCAAAACAGTGCTTCTGGATTCATTGATGGTCTCGTCATTATCTCTTAACGAGGTAGCCAGAACGCAGCTGTTATGCTGACTTTGTCAGGCCCGTGTTTATTATAACATGCGGCCAGATAGCGGAATTGATTTTGATAAAAAATAGTGTTAGGGTGCCTTAGAGCGCGAAGGCTAAAGTATAAGAGTGTTTTTATTAATCTCATGTCTTACCAATCCACTGAAATTATTACCATCTTCTTTATGATTATCGGCTGATGCCGATAATCATACTGCTTTCCTAATCCTGCACATTAAACGAACAAATTTGATAAAAATTATCAGCCTGCTGAGATGAGGTCTCCTGTGTCCAGACTAAAATATCATCATTATCTGCCATTTTTTATGTGGTTTTTCCCGTTATTCTTTTTTGCATACCAATTCATTTTACGACTTTGGCCTGGATTGATGATGTACCAGATAATGGAGCAATTCTCCATTGATGCCAGTCATTTTGGAGTATTGGCAGCATTTTATTATTATGGTTATGCTGGCATGCAAATCCCCGTTGCAATCCTGCTTGATCGCTTCGGTGCACGAAACATAATTTTAATATTTGCCATGCTTTGTGGTATTGCTACTTTAATTTTTACGCATACAAATAATTTTTATCTGGCGGTATTAAGCAGATTTTTAGTAGGCGCAGGTTCAGCCGTAGGTTTTTTAGGTGTATCTAAAGTTATTTCCGAATGGTTTCCTAAAAAAAATTATTCAAAAATGATAGGTTTTTCATTTACGTTAGGCCTTATGGGCGCTATTTATGGAGGAAAGCCCATCAGTCTGCTGATAGAAAATTATCAGTGGCAAAACGTTGCGTTAATATTAGGGCTGCTGTCTATCAGTATTGGATTGACAACCTGGTTTTTTCTGCGTTCGCCGGAAAATATAAAAGTTAGCGCGGCAAATGAACCAATGAAAATAACTGATTTAAAATTCATTCTCATGTCTCCATGGATTTGGTGCCTGGCTATCGCTAACCTGTTGATGGTAGGGTCTCTGGAAGGTCTTGCTGATATTTGGGGAGTCCCTTATCTCATGACCGCTTATAGTATTGGAAAAGGAGAGGCGGCAGGACTGATATCATTTATATTTTTTGGCATGTTGTTTGGAGGACCATTATTAGCTTTTTTTAGTAAGAAATTCGGTAATTATATTATGATAATAATATGTGGATTCGGAATGACATTAATTCTTTTATTATTATTATTTGGCAATATATATAATATGTCTATGCTTTCCTTTCTCTTTTTTATTACCGGTATGCTGTGCTGCTACCAGGTTATAATATTTGCTGCCGGTGCTGAATTAGTTGCGGAAAAAAATTTAGGGATCACGATTGCCTTTTTAAATAGTATTAATATGTTAGGGGGATCATTTTTCCATACCTTAATAGGTAAGGTAATGGATATATTCTGGTCTGGCTCGTTGAGTAAAGAAGGAATAAAACTGTATCACCTTGATGCTTATCAATATGCCCTTGGTATTATTCCTCTCTGTTCCTGCGTGGGTGCACTTATTATCTTTATATTAAAATTTAAGTTAAAAAATAACGGCATGACGTTAAAAAATATGTAATACCCTAAACAGGGACTGAAATTTCTCATCCGGCCCGAATCAGTGGCTGGAATGCTGATTCAGTGCCTTGTATGGGAAAGATGCGCAGCGTTGATAAAGCAAAATGTGTTTACATTCTGGTGCATAAGTTTGCTGCTTATTTAACTGTATTTTGATGCCACCATTGCGCTAACACAACGCCGGCTGTTACTGAAATATTCAGCCCTACTCTATTGGTACCTTCAATTGAAACATTCAGGTTCCCCTGCTGCCAGAGGCGGTCAGCCAACTCATGATGTCCATGGCTAAGTACTAATACCATTCTGGCGGGTAATTGTGCCTGTAATAACGGCGTACCTTTATCATCTGAAGCGATAACAATCGCATAACCTGCATTACGAAATACATTCAGTGTTGACAGAAAATCACTGGCATTAATTGCCTGGATATACTCAGCGCCACCCTCGGCTGTACGGATTGCGGCACCAGATTCCAGAAGATTGGGATCCTGCAATAATACAGCGTTAACACCAAAATGTGCGCCACTGCGTATAATACCACCTAAATTATAAGGATTTCCTGGTATATCCAGCGCCAGTACGCAATCTGTTTGCGGTGCCTGTTGTAGATACATGGTTGCATCCAGGCTCTGGCGCTTTTTAATGAGGAAACATACGCCACCATGATGCTCTGTACCTGATGCTTTAGCCAGCTCTTCGTCATCAACGACATGATAAGCTTTGTGATTTGCCGCCATCCAACGCAGCGTTTCACGAAAACGGGGTGTAACAGATTCTGCAAACCAGGCACGCACAAGGGCTTGTGGGCGATTGCTGAATAATGCCTGACAGGCGTTTTCCCCATAAACTTTTGTTTCTTCCATTCTCTGGCGGCGCAATTGCTCAGGATCAATCTGGCTTTTACCAGATATGCCACCGTGATCAACCTGTTGTTCTTCGGTTATGGAAGCAGGGGGCAGAGTTTTCCATGGTGAATCATAACTAAATGGTTTTTCAGAATAAACTTTATCATGACGTCGATCTGTGGTACGACGGTGCCGCGTAACAGAATCTGACACATCCCGGCGCGGCGCATCACCAAAACGGTTTGTCGGACGCTTTTTCTGGCGCTTTTGTGCATCACTGCGCACATACATCACTTTAACCTTACCATTTTTACCGTCAAACGAGTCGTTCATTATGCTTTCTTTTCACCAATGTATAAAAATCAAAAATGCCGGCAGTCCTCGCCACGATTGGCTTCAGGACTGACACTATTATTTTAGTGGTAAACTCAACGCTGCCTGCAAAGGCAGATATTCTATGCGGGACGCCGGAAACTATCAATTTACTAAACGGTCATGACGATGTCTGGTTTTGAACGTCAATGCAATGCATTCACTAAAGATAAATGACAGCTCGTGCCGTAACAGAGGTTTCTGAATAGCTGAATTTTCAGTTCCAGAGTAAGAATTATTGCGTTGTTGTCAAGATGTCATTGGAATTAAATATGGCAATTTCGTTTTCATGATGGTGTAATCGCTGCTAACAACAATAAGCTTATTGAAACTGTATTAACCGTATCGATTGCACGGTGAGGTTTTTAGCGAAAAATTATAGAAATACCATTTTTGTTGTGCAGAGGTAGCATGTTCGGCTGTTCAGATTTAATGGAAATGACAGAAAGCGGAAAAAGTTGCAGGCATTAATAAAAACTGGTGTTATTATTCCCTGATTCTGCCAGTCAGTTTCGCACAACGGCAGTTTTTATCTGTTTATGGAACCAGGAGAGTCAGCACGCTGTGATGTTTCACAAACTTAAGCATAATAAACATCAACAACATCTTGCGCAATTGCCCAAACTCCCTCAAACAGCTGATGGTATCCAGACTCTTTATTGCCCCCAGGTATTCCGTACCTCGCTTCTGGAGCTTATTGCTAATGCCATGCAGCGTATCTGGTTAGTTGCACTTTATCTGGAAAACGATGATGCAGGGCGAGAAGTACTTTCTGCGCTCTACCAGGCCAAACAACGCTGCCCGGAATTAGAAATATGCGTATTGGTAGACTGGTATCGTGCGCAACGCGGGCGTATTGGGGAAGCTGCTGGCAGTACTAATGCTGATTGGTATTGCGAAATAGCAAAAGCACATCCGGGTGTTTCTGTTCCTGTTTACGGGGTCCCCGTTAATACGCGTGAGATGCTTGGCGTACTCCATCTGAAAGGTTTTATCATTGATGACACTGTGCTCTACAGTGGTGCCAGTATCAATAATGTTTATCTTCAGCAGCACGATAAATACCGCTACGACCGTTACCAGCTTATCCGCAATACGCGATTAGCCGCCATTATGATCGCGTATATCGAAGGGTATTTTCTCAATACTACTGCTGTACAACGACTCGATCGTGATGACAGGCCAAAACAGCATGAGATCAAAAGTGCAATTCGTCAGCTACGTCGTGCACTACGTAGTGGTAGCTATCATTTTGTCAATCATGCTGATAATGAACAGTTAGCTATCACACCTCTGGTTGGTTTGGGAAAAAAGAGCCTGTTGAATAAAACTATTCAGCATTTAATGCGTTCTGCTACGCAGCAGATAATCATTTGTACGCCCTATTTTAACCTTCCGGCGGTATTATTAAAAAATATCATTTATCTTTTACGTCAGGGTAAACAGGTAGAAATGATTCTTGGTGATAAGACAGCTAACGACTTCTATATTCCCGAGGATCAGCCTTTTAAAATAGTGGGTGCGTTACCTTACCTCTATGAAGTTAATCTTTACCATTTTCTCCGACGTTTGCAGTATTATTTGAATAACAGACAATTAATTGTGCGGTTATGGAAAGACAGAGAAAATAGCTACCATGCAAAAGGTATATGGATTGATAGTGACTGGCAGTTAATAACGGGGAATAACTTTAATTTACGTGCCTGGCGGCTTGATCTTGAAAACGCCATTCTTATCCATGATCCTCTCCAGCAGCTGCATGAACAAAGGCAAGAAGAGCTTGCATGCATTCGCACTCATACACAAATTATTACTCATTACCTTGAACTGCAAACAATTAAACAGTACCCAGTAAAGGTGCGCAAAATCATTACCCAACTACGTCGGGTGCGTATAGACAGGTTGATTAATCGCATTCTCTAATCGGTCACGGCTGTTCCAGGCAGGTTTTTAGGTGTAACAGGACTCCAGATTATTCGGGCATGTGCATCCTGATAGCGTTTGGAAGATCTGACAGGCTATTCAGTACCCAGTCTGCCATTGACTCATCTTTTTCAGTGACGGGTTTTCCTGTTCTTACCAGAACTTTGATACCCACATCCGCGGCCATGGCTGCGTGCATGTCTGCTGTTGTATCACCTACCATAAAGGAGGCTGCCATATCAATGTTAAGCTCAGCTTGTGCCTGTAGCAACAGGCCGGGTTTTGGTTTGCGGCAGCTGCAGATTTTTTTGTACTGGCTTACTGTTCCATCAGGATGATGAGGGCAAAAATAGACAGCATCGAAATCAACACTCCTGTCCGCCAGTGAGCGCCTCATCCATTCAGTCAGGCGCATAAATTTTTTTTCAGTAAACTTACCACGCGCAATACCCGACTGATTTGTCACCAGTATTAACGCAAACCCCATATGTTTTAATTCCCGGCATGCATCAATAACACCATCAATAAACTGAAAATCTTTTATTTCATGGACATATCCGTGATCAACATTAATGGTACCATCACGATCCAGGAAAACTGCTGGAATAAGCGGGTGCATTCATTTGCTCCTGTAATGGTGATGAGAAAACAATTCTTATAAGTATTGCATGTCCAGTACTTATTTTAAATCCAGCTGGATTCGTAAGACCAGTTGTTGACTTGGCCATCCAGACGCCTTAGCATCCATATAAAATTACAGTAACTAAGCCCATTGCCCGGTTACCGCGCATTACAGGTTAATAAAACGATAACAATATGATTAGATTGGTTAATATCAATAAAGTTTTCCAGCAAGGTGCGAAAACTGTCACTGCGCTTCAGGATGTCAACCTGCATGTTGCGCGCGGACAGATTTATGGCGTTATAGGAACGTCCGGCGCCGGTAAAAGTACGCTAATTCGCTGTGTTAACAGACTGGAACGTCCGACTACCGGGCACATATTTGTCAACGGGCAGGAATTGACCGCACTCGAGGAAAGCCACCTGGTACAGGTGCGCCGCCAGATTGGCATGATATTCCAGCATTTTAATTTACTGTCTTCAAGAACTGTCTTTAGTAACATTGCCTTACCGCTTGAGCTGGAGGGCATTGGGCATACAGAAATAAAAAAAAGAGTTATGCAATTGCTCGATGTAGTTGGACTTTCTGATAAAAAAAACGCTTATCCCGCAACACTTTCAGGCGGACAAAAACAGAGGGTTGCCATTGCCAGGGCGTTGGCCAGCCATCCTGCAGTGCTGCTTTGTGATGAAGCGACCAGTGCATTGGATCCGGCAACGACGCGTTCAATTCTTAGCTTACTCAAAAATATTAATCGTGACTTAGGGATAACGATATTACTTATCACGCATGAAATGGCTGTCGTCAAGCGTATCTGTGATCAGGTTGCCGTCATCAGTGAAGGCAGACTGGTTGAGCAAAATAGTGTCAGTGAGCTTTTTTCTCATCCACAAACATTGCTGGCACGTCAGTTCATTCAATCGACATTGCATATGGATATACCCGAAGATTATGCATCACGGATGTGTACTACCCGTACTGCAGATAGTTTTCCATTATTACGGCTTGAATTCACTGGCCGTTCTGTTGATGTACCGCTAATTTCCAGAGCTGCGCGTAACTTTAATGTTGATATCAGTATTCTCAGTGCGCAAATGGATTACGCGGGTGGGGTTAAATTTGGTTTCATTCTGGTTGAATTATATGGCAAAACTCATGATGAGCAGGCTGCCATTGAATTTTTACAGGAACATCATGTAAAAGTAGAGGTTATGGGCTATGTCTGAAGACATGATTATTTTAATTATTAAAGGTATATGGGAAACCAGCCTGATGACTTTTGTGTCTGGTTTTTTCGGTTTTGTCCTTGGACTTCCCGCAGGTGTCATGCTTTATCTGAGTCGTCCGGGAAATATTATGGAAAATAAGACGTTATATAATCTATTTTCTGTGTGTGTTACTATTTTTCGTTCAATCCCTTTTATTATCTTACTGGTTTGGATGATTCCGCTAACGCGTATCATCACGGGGACATCGATTGGATTGCAGGCAGCAATTGTGCCATTAACCGTAGGCGCAGCGCCGTTTATTGCCCGTATGGTAGAAAACGCATTACTTGAGATACCCTGTGGACTGATTGAAGCAGCGCGTGCAATGGGGGCGACACCTGTCCAAATTGTCAAAAAAATTCTGTTACCTGAAGCGTTACCCGGACTTATTAATGCTGCCACTATCACGCTGATTACTCTGGTTGGGTATTCTGCCATGGGCGGTGCTGTTGGTGCTGGAGGTTTAGGCCAAATCGGTTACCAGTATGGTTATATAGGTTATAATGCTGTGGTGATGAATACGGTTTTGGTATTATTAATCTCTTTAGTTTTTCTCATTCAATATGCTGGTGATTGGCTGGTGAACAGAATTATGCACAGGTCGTGATGTTCATTTATTCTTTCACTTTCATGATGTTAAAGGACATTTTATGTTTTTAAGATTAAAATTTATTGCTGCAGCCAGTGCTTTACTGATTCTGACAGCCTGTATCCAGGAAGAAAAAAATCCTCATCATATTAAGGTCGGCGTCATTGGTGGTACAGAGCAACAGATTGCAGAAGTTGTGCGTAAGGTGGCAAAAAGTAAATATAATCTGGATGTAGAACTGGTTGTTTTTGGCGATTACATATTACCTAATGATTCGCTGAATAGGGGTGAAATTGATGTGAACGCATTTCAACACAGCCCTTATCTGGAACAGCAAATAAAAGACAGGGGCTATACTGAACTGGTTGCTGTAGGCAACACATTTGTCTATCCAATGGCAGTTTATTCGAAAAATATAAGCTCATTGAGTGCCCTTAAAGACGGGGATTATGTTGCAATACCCAATGATCCTACCAATCTCGGACGCGCCTTGTTACTCCTGCAAAAAGCAGGTTTGATTAAGCTGAAAGCGGATGTAGGTTTGTTACCTACTACCATGGACCTGATTGAAAATCCCAAAAAACTGCAATTTGTGGAACTGGAAGCAGTGCAGTTACCACGTGCACTTGTTGACAAAAAAATAGCGCTGGCAGTCATTAATACCAGCTATGCCAGCCGCATCGATCTTATCCCTGAACGGGACGGCTTATTTGTAGAAGATAAGCATTCACCTTATGTCAATCTTATTGTTGCCCGAAAGGACAATAAGAACGCAGAGAATGTCAGAAAATTTGTTCAGGCATGGCAGTCTGATGAAGTGAATGAAGCCGCTGACAGACTGTTTCACCATGGAGCAGTAAAAGGCTGGTAGTGTAATGCGAAAACCACGCTATCTTTGTGAAAATGGACTTGTCCTCTTCAGCCTGGCGGCGGTCGCTGTTAAACTATGCTGCTCTTTATGCATTTTACTCGCGCATTCATAAGACCTTTTGCGACACGTTACTACGGGAAAATCGATGCATTGTCGATGTGCTATTCGACTCCTTATGCCTCTGATGTAAACCCGGGGTGCTGTGTTCCGTTTCTGCGCGCACTGTTTTTTTGCAGTGAGTGTCGCAAGAAGTCTATAGTCAGATTCAATTGATTACCGTGGAACCAATAATATCATGCGTACCAGCCAATACCTGATTTCTACCCTGAAAGAAACGCCAGCCGATACTGAAGTTATCAGTCACAAGCTTATGATGCGTGCTGGAATGATTCGCAAACTCGCTTCAGGTCTTTATATCTGGTTGCCAACTGGCATGCGGGTATTAAAAAAAGTCGAAAATATTGTACGTGAAGAAATGAATAATGCAGGTGCTATTGAAATCTCCATGCCTGTTGTACAGCCAGCAAGCTTGTGGCAGGAAAGTGGGCGCTGGGAGCGGTATGGCGATGAATTACTGCGTTTTTTAGATAGGGGGGAACGGGCCTTTGTATTGGGGCCAACGCATGAAGAAGTCATTACCGATCTTATCCGTAATGAAATCAGTTCGTACAGGCAGCTCCCCCTTAATTTGTTTCAGATTCAGACTAAATTCCGTGATGAAATACGTCCCCGCTTTGGCGTGATGCGCGCCCGTGAGTTTCTGATGAAGGATGCCTATTCTTTTCATCTCACGCAGGAATCCTTACAGGAAACCTATGACATGATGTATCACACTTACAGTCGAATTTTTTGTCGAATGAATTTGAATTTTCGTCCTGTTCAGGCAGCTACCGGTGCGATTGGTGGCAGTGTTTCTCATGAATTTCAGGTATTAGCGGCAAGTGGTGAAGATGAAATTGTTTTTTCAACTGAATCAGATTTTGCTGCTAATGTTGAGCTGGCAGAAGCGCTGGCGCCTTTGCATCCGCGTGCTGAAGCAAAGGAAGCTTTGCGCCTGATTGATACCCCAGATACCCGCACCATTGCGGCACTGGTCGAGCGATTCGATATTCCTGTGGAAAAAACCGTCAAAACATTACTGGTTCATGCAGACAGTAAGAAAGCGGGCCATAAATTGATTGCTTTGCTGATACGCGGTGATCATCAACTGAACACACTGAAAGCAGAAAAATTACCAGAGGTTGCGAGGCCGCTCACTTTTGCAACTGAAGCAGAAATTCGTGCCACCATCGGCGCCAGCCCGGGCTCTCTCGGCCCTGTTAATATGCCTGTACCTGTGATTGTGGATCGCACAGTGGCGGTAATGAGTGATTTTAGTGCCGGAGCTAACATCGATGGTCAGCATTACTTTGGCATTAACTGGGAAAGAGATTTACCTTTGCCAGAAGTAGCAGATATTCGCAATGTGGTACAGGGAGATATCAGTCCGGATGGTAAAGGAACCCTGATGGTAAAACGTGGCATTGAAGTCGGGCATATCTTTCAGTTAGGTAGCCAGTATTCAGATAGTATGAAAGCCATGGTGCAGAGTGAACATAGCCATAATCAGGTGATTACCATGGGATGTTATGGTATTGGTATCTCTCGTGTCGTTGCTGCGGCAATTGAGCAGCATCATGATGCCGATGGCATTATCTGGCCTGATGCGATAGCGCCTTTTCATGTTGCCATCCTGCCAGTGAATATGCACAAGTCATTACGTGTAGAGAAATTTGCACAACAGCTATACACGCGCCTGCGCGATAGTAAGGTTGATGTTATTTTAGATGATCGTAAAGAACGTCCCGGTGTCATGTTCGCAGATATGGAGCTTATTGGTATTCCGCATTTGATTATTATTGGCGATCGTCATCTTGATAATGAAGAAGTGGAGTATAAAAACCGTCGTTCAGGTGAAAAGAAAATAATCAAATTCAGCGAAATTGCTGATTTTTTGTTGGTACAGCTGTCACTATAAAACAGCCCCCCGTAGTACATGGTTATATTAATTAATACGCTACCTTTGTTAAGTCCACTGAGGTGGCGGAAATTTATGCTAACTGCTTTTTCCCCACCACGTAAAAAACGCAGGGTGCAATTTTGTAGTGCACAACCAGCAATGAAGCCTGGCGTTTTTTAGAAAAAATTGTCATGAGACGGTGTAGTTAAATGAATATGTCGTTTTTATGCCAGAATGACTTATGGTAATCTTGACAGGCTGTCTGTCAGTTATATCTGAATCTGAAAGATAGCCGGTGTGGTGATAGTTAGTCATCACGGCCCATGTCTGTAGAGAATATGCGGTTTGTGCCACAGTAATTTATTGGTGAGCTATTATGTCGATGAGTGAAGCCTATCAACCCATCAATTGTGATGATTACGATAATCTGGAACTCGCCTGCCAGCATCACCTGATACTGACGCTGGAACTGAGGGATGGTAACGTTATCAAAGGTAAGGCCAGCGATTTATTTACACGAAAAAAAGTCGAATATCTGCTGATTGAGATATCCGGCGGCGAGTCTCATGAATTGCGGCTGGATCGTATTGCCAGTTTCAGTAATCCTGAAATTGGTACTGTCGTTGTCAGTGTATCAGATTGATTGTATGCGTTTATTTTTATGGTTACGCGGTGCATGCCTGCGCGTGCAGGTGATTTGTTTGGGGTTACGAATAACATCGTACCGCGGCAATACACAGATTTTAATGTGTAAGACTTGCATAATAAGCGGCTAAATCGGCTATGTCATTATCAGACAAATTAAATACATAAGCTCGCATCACTTCTGCCTGCCCTCCTTTACGCTCACCTTTTTTGTATGCCTGTAAGGCCTGTTCCAGCCAGGCAGCGTCTTTCCCGACCAGATCTGGATAGACTGCTCCTGGCTTGTCACCGTTCAGTCCATGGCAGGACATGCAGCGTACCGATTTTTCTCTACCTGCTGCACTGTTTCCGATGGACAGCGTTGGAAAACTCATGCAGCTGAGCACCCAGACTATTATCCACAGCATTCTCATATCGACTCCATGAGGATATTTTAATATAAAACAATAGGTTATTTTTTTGACCAGTGTAGCCGTAGTCCTTTTATTTGCGTCTGGCCTTCCTCGGTAACAAATAATCCGGCCACTGCAATCAATTGTTCACCATAAAACAGCAGAGGCAGTCTGCTACGCTGCCATGGTGGCACGGCCAGTTCCTGCCACAGCTTTTTTAGCTGACGGGCACCATGGCGGCCTGCAATACGCACTTTTCCCTTAACAGTAAAGCGTATACTGACCTGTTCCTCATTTTCTGGTGCGCGCACCAGCATATCACCCTTACCAAAATACAGTGTTCCCAGTCCATGCGGCAACAGTAACGGTTTTGTAATGTCCCATGGTAAGACACAGTCATGTAATGATGGCAGAACAGGTAATAAATAGAGCCGCTGTCGATAACGGCGTACCTGCCAGTTGCCCAGCCGCAATTGTGGCTCAGCATCTTCACGACAGAGCGCTACTTCAGTCCACAGGAGTTGCAAATGCTGACGGCAGGGCATAATAACCCCACAGCTGGCTATCCAGCGACGCAGCAGGGCAGCGCGCCTCGCATCCGTCATGGAGACTAATCCGGGAATGTACAGTGAATTATCACCATCTGTTAATGTTTGTAGCGATTCCTGTAGTAATTCATCCAGCAGCTGTTCCTGCTCAGCACACAGACTGGCACTGCGTGCAACGGCAACAGAAAATCCAGGCCAGCGTTTTTGCATCAGTGGTAACACGCGCTGGCGCAAAAAATTGCGCTCAAAGCGTTCATCCTGATTGCTGTCATCTTCTACAAAGCTCAGTTGCTGCTGCAGGGCATAATGCGCTAACTGATGGCGCGCAATATCCAGCAATGGCCTTAACTGTTCACCATTAAAAAATGCCATATGTTCTGGCATGGATGACAATCCTGCGGGTCCGCTACCGCGCTTTAGTGCCAGCAACAGAGTTTCACATTGATCGTCAAGATGCTGAGCGGTAAGCAGTACCTCATTATTTTGCAGTATCTGACCCAGCGCCTGATAACGTGCGGTGCGTGCTGCTGCTTCAATGCCTCCCTGACGTTTATCGGGATGCACCGCAATGATTTCCAGCGGTACCTGCCACTGTTCACAACGCTGCCTGCAGTCAGATGCCCAGTCATCAGCAAAGCGGCTCAGGCCATGATGAACATGCGCTGCACGTATATAAAGGGTATGCTGAACCGTATCGCGTAATCTGATTAGCAGATGCAGCAGTACCGTCGAATCCAGACCGCCACTGAATGCCACCAGTAGCCGCTGTCTGCCGCTGATTTTACCGGAGACATGAGAAAGCAGTTTTTCCATGTATTATTAACACTGAAAGGATAACAACGATGCAATATGAATCAGACCACGAACAAATACAAGTAGTGATCATTGCAGGATAGCAGCCCGGTGAATGCTGTCTGAAAATGGCTAATCAAATTCAATGGACTCGCCATTTTGTTTCGGTGCTGTGGGAGGTGCAGAGGGTGGGTTTTCAGACCACTCGAACATCAGCTTTTCCTGAAGTTCAACCTGGAGACCCGTATTGGCACTGTCCATTTTTTCTTTCATCACGCCGTCTTGCAGAAACTGCATCGTGGTATTCATCGTGACACTGCCTGTCTGATTTGATACCGGTTGCAGGGTTTCTGCAGATTTGCCGGATGCCAGTACCGGCCATTTGAATTGAGCCTGAATAGTGACATTATTATTTTCATCCCGGCTGACAGTAAAACTGGTCTCGGGCTTGTCCAGTTTCATCCAGAGATTATCTGCACAAATTACATCCGCACCTTTTTGCGCAAAAGCACTCAGTGGATTGGTGGCGAGCAGATGATCCGGGTTCAGGTAAGCCGTTAATGCCTGCATACGCAGGGGATCACCACCGGCTATCTGTAACAGCTGTTTAAGCTGTTGCTGTTGCGTGCCATTGAACGCATCCAGTGGACTTGCAACTGAACCAGGAATATGTTTTTCTACTGCTGAAAATGCCCAGCTTCCCCAGCCTGCTGCCTTTGCCGACAGGCCAGTAGCACGTTGACTGTCGTTTACGGTAAGATTGAGACCTTCCTTAAACCTCGATAAAAAGCTGTTATCCACCAGATAATTGCCCACTTTTTCGGGCTCTTTGGTAACGGGTCTTGTTATATCAAGGACCTCGTGAGTAACGGGGTATGATTTTGCGTGATTTGCCGCAACAGAAGCCAGGCCGCCTGCCCATGTTAACCCCACCTTAATGTCTGCACCTTTCCAGCGTTGATAAAAAGCGTCTATCTGCTTACGTTGCTCTGTAAAATACACCCGTGCTTTTTCAGGTAACGCTTCAATAGCCAGGGTTAACGCAGACCCGTACGTGGGTGTAAAGTTACCTTTTTTCATCGTTTCTTTATGTTTCAACATCGCCTTACTATCCAGGGTATTTGCCTTTACGACCATTGCGGCAAATTCCTGCAGTGGCATATTGGCATGTACGGCGATATCACTTCCCCAGGCATCAGTGAACACTTTTTCGGCAGGCTGAGACGGTTGTGATTTGATACCTAATGCCTCTCCTATAAAATCCACAGTATCCCAGGTAGTAGAGGCGAAACCCGTGGCTCCCGTTATATTTACTATATCGCCGCCTATGGCTGCGGTGGTCTTTATTGCTTGCCATCCCGTTGGCGCCGCAGGCAGCACATGGTTATCAAGGCTGGCGGCTATTTTCGGTGAAATTCCTGCTTTTGTTTCCTTCTGAGCCTGTAAGCTTTGCAGTAAATAATTATGGGTCTCCCAGGCGGCGACCTGATGTGTCCAGGTGGTGCTGTCCTTATCTTTATATTTTTCGTTATCCAGAATGGCATGCTTGAGTACGGACATCACCGTTGATTTGATAACTTTCCCAGACCATCCGGTAAACCCCGAAAGTATATTTTCTACCGTCATTCGCAGTATATTTTCGCCGCCTTTTTCCTGCCCCAGGGCATGCAGGATCCTTTGCACGGTGTTATCCTGTAGCTGGCCAGTATGAGTCAGCCGCGGTATAATTTCACGTGCCAGCTTCTGGACAAATTCTCCCTGACCTTTCGAGGCCGCTATTAATGTTACTAAATCGCCAATGCCCTGCCTGGTCTGTTCGCGGGTATTACTGAAAAACAGACTGCTACTCAGGCTGACTATCTCAGGCGTGCGCGCTCCCAGCATCTTACTGCCAGTATCCTCAAAGTAGCCTGGTGCCAGCCCGATGACATCGGCGAGCACTTTTTCAGCCAGCTTTTCCTTAACACCCGCACTGGTGATACGGCTTAACAGGCTGCTTACTACGTCGCTTTTCACTGCCTGATAGGCAATAGCATGGATAGCAAATTTTACTACATCTCCTACTTTGATGTTCATGGGCTTGTTTTCTCTTTCAGTCTACTTTGTAGGGTATGTTTTCAGGTGATGATGCTGCAGCTGCAGTGGAATTGTTTCCCACTTACCGCCCATTTTCTACAAAATTTCGCCTATTTCCCAATCGTCTTTCTATAAAATTTTTCCCTACAGGCGTGGTTGCATCAGGGTTTCTTCTGTCTGTAAGTCGTCGCTCTGCAAGATCGAGTGGTCGATTTGTAGCTGACGAAGAGTGCAGTGATTGCATGACAAACGGCAGGTTTTCCTGCCAGTATTCTGCCTGTTCTACCAGGTTTTTAATCTGTTCCATCAGGTATTCTTTGGTATTTTTATCCAGTGACAGTACGCAGAATAACAGGATACGCTGTCCTGTAGCGTCATAACCAAAAGTACACTGGCGGGTGGCAAAGCCAAAAAGATGAATCTGCAGCAGGGAAGCAAAGAATTGATCCGGCAGAGCCTGTGTGATTTGCATCACAGGAGAAAACAGATAAACCTGGTTATTGTGATGTTCCAGAGTTAATTCGATACGTTTGTCAAAAACGACGGTACATCCTCCGCTGTTAACCGCTTCCTTGAGATCCAGCTTTGTTTCAAGTGCAAGAGCATGTAATAACTGTGAAAAGTCCATAATAATCCTCATCAGCAGGCTCTGTTACCACCCTGGAGTTACCGGGCTGTCAGCGGATACAGATTACGGACAAAAGCCTTCGTTCATCAGATTGATATAACTAAAAGTGTAGATGACATTTTGATTAAGGTTGCAATCAATATGCAAAATAAAATAATGCCGCTGATTTACTGTCAGTGGTTACTATGATGGCCTTAAGGCAGGGACAGATAACCATTGTTACCTGAAGTGGCATGAAACACTCAATACGACGGGGTACCCGTGCGTTGTTTCTGGTACCCGATTCTTTACCTGGTTCGTGTAAACGCAGACAGTGCGTTCCTTTTCTTCTCGCATTATCTTTGCTGCGCGTGTCGAAGGAAGCCTGATGATGTATCAACAGTGGTCAGTTGCTTCTCCGGATCCTGTAAGTTTTATGGCCGTCAGGGATATGCTGGCCTTTACGGTTTACGTTAACAGTATCCATAATTCATCAGGCGCTGATAGCGACGCTGCAATAATTCCTCGCTACTCAGTTTTTTCAGTTCATCGAGATCAATTTGTAGTTGTGCCTTTAAGGATTCAGCAATGGTAGCGGGATCGCGATGAGCACCGCCGGGTGGTTCAGGTATCACTGAGTCAATAATGTTTAACTGCTGCAGGCGCGATGCAGTGATACCCATAGCTTCTGCTGCCAGCGGAGCTTTATCAGCACTTTTCCATAAAATAGATGCACATCCTTCAGGTGAAATCACGGAATAGATACTGTATTGCAGCATATTCACTTTATCACCTACGCCAATAGCCAGTGCTCCACCGGATCCTCCTTCACCAATAACGGTACAAATTACCGGCACTGTTAAACGAGACATTTCGCGCAGATTACGTGCAATGGCTTCTGACTGGCCACGCTCTTCTGCGCCCACACCAGGATAAGCACCTGGTGTGTCAATAAAGGTGATAACAGGCAGTTTAAAACGCTGTGCCATTTCCATCAGTCTCAGCGCTTTGCGATATCCTTCCGGTGCAGGCATGCCAAAATTACGTCGAATTTTTTCTCTGGTTTCACGGCCTTTCTGATGCCCGATAATCATCAATGGCTGACCATTCAGGCGCGCAATTCCACCCACAATGGCTTTGTCATCAGCGTAAACGCGATCACCGGCCAGTTCTTCAAAATCAGTAAAAATACTGGCGATATAATCCAGCGTATAAGGACGATGTGGATGGCGTGCCAGTTGCGTAATCTGCCATGCACCCAGATCGGCAAAAATTTTTCTGGTCAGTTCAAGACTTTTTTCTCGTAGTCGCTGAATTTCATCATCCAGGTTAATGTTGGTATCCTGACTGCTGACTGCCATCAGGGCATCAATTTTTGCTTCCAGCTCTGCAATAGGTTGTTCAAAATCAAGAAAATTCAGGCCCATAACTTTCCTACTTTTAATCAAATTCCAGCTCTACCTGTGCATTACCCAGTAAAGTGCGTAAATCAATCAATAAACGATCAGTGGGAGTGACACGCCAGGTTGTGCCAAACTGTAAGCGGGCACAGGCGTTCTGGTTCTTGTAATAGAGATACACAGGCATTGTTCCTGTACGGTGAGGTTCCAGTAACTCGCGCAGACGCTGCAGGAGCCGATCATTAATTTGTCTGTCACAAAGTGAGAGGGTAAGTCCGCGTGCGTATTTCTCACGCGCTGTGCTGATATCCATTACTTCACGGGCAGTCATTCTAAACTCACCGCTAAAATCATCAAAGCTCAATTGACCACTGATGATAAGAATACGGTCTTTTTCCAGTAAAAACTGGTACTTTTCCAGCACATCCGTGAATAACATAATATTGAGACGCCCGGAACGGTCATCGAGGGTACACAGGCCAATACGATTGCCACGTTTACTGGTGACTGTTTTTGCAGAAACCACCAGTCCGGCTACTGTCGCTGTTTTTCCTTTATCTGTGGGATGAATATCTTTCAGACGTTGTCCGTGCGTATAGCGTTCCAGCTCTTTCAGGTAGTGTGTGATAGGATGTCCGGTCAGGTACAGGCCAAGCGTTTCGCGCTCACCTTCTAAAACAACCGGAACCTGCCATTCGGGGACACTCGTATACACGTGCTCAGTGTGTTCCGGCGCCTGCGACAGTAAACCAAACATATCTGCCTGACCCATTTCCTCTGCTTTTATTTGTTGCTCTGCGGCTTTTAATGCATCATTAAGCGCATGCATTAATGCGGCACGGTGTGGCCCAAGTCGGTCAAGGGCACCGGACAGAATTAGTTTTTCCAGGGTGCGCCGATTAAGCTTTTTGTTATCAACCCGGGCGCATAGAGAGAACAGTTCTTTAAAAGCACCATTCTGACCGCGTGCTTCCAGTACGGCTTCAATGGCGTTTTCTCCTACACCTTTTATTGCTCCCATACCGTACACTATTTCACCGTCTTCATTGACATGAAAACGATACAGACCACTGTTAATATCCGGGGGTTGGATTTTTAATCCCATGCGCCAGCATTCATCGACCATGGCCACAACCTTATCGGTATTATCCATATCTGCTGTCATCACCGCCGCCATAAATTCGGCTGGATAATGAGCTTTCAGCCATAATGTCTGATAGGACACCAGCGCATACGCGGCAGAATGTGATTTATTAAAACCATAGCCGGCGAATTTTTCCACCAGATCAAAAATTTTTACTGCCAGTTCGCCATCAATGCCTCTTTTTTTTGCACCTTCTTCAAATACCGAACGCTGTTGTGCCATTTCTTCGGGTTTTTTCTTGCCCATTGCACGGCGTAATAAATCGGCATCGCCAGGGGAATAGCCGGCAAGTGTCTGCGCTATCTGCATCACCTGTTCCTGGTAGAGAATAATGCCATAGGTCGGTTGTAACACTGGTTTTAATGATTCATGCTGCCACTGGGTATCCGGGTAAGATAAGGCCTCCCGTCCGTGTTTGCGGTCAATAAAATTGTCCACCATACCTGACTGCAAGGGCCCCGGGCGAAACAGGGCCACCAGTGCTATCATGTCTTCAAAACAGTCAGGTTTCAGGCGCTTAATCAGGTCTCTCATGCCGCGCGATTCCAGCTGAAATACCGCTGTTGTTTCTGCACGCTGTAGCATGTCAAAGCTCTTTTTATCATTGAGCGCAATAGTTGTTATATCTATCGGTGGCAACCCCGTTTTGTCACGACGGGTATTTATCATTTCCAGTGCCCAGTGAATGATGGTTAATGTGCGTAATCCGAGAAAATCAAATTTAACTAATCCCGCATGCTCCACATCACTTTTATCGAACTGTGTTAACGGATTTTTGCCCTGCGCATCACAGTACAGAGGCGCAAAATCAGTGATGCGGGTGGGGGCAATCACAACCCCGCCAGCATGCTTACCCGCGTTACGGGTGACGCCTTCCAGCTTACGAGCCATGTCAATGATTTCTTTGACTTCTTCGTCTTCCTGGTAAAGTGCGGGCAATTGCTGTTCTTCGATAAACGCTTTTTCCAGCGTCATACCGGGGTCAAAAGGAATGAGTTTGGCGATACGATCAACAAAACCATAAGGATAACCCAGCACGCGGCCGACATCGCGTACCACGGCTTTTGCTGTCATGGTACCAAAGGTAATAATCTGCGATACAGCATCACGACCGTACATCTGTGCGACATGCTCAATGACCCGGTCTCTTTTTTCCATACAGAAATCAATGTCAAAATCGGGTAGTGAGACACGCTCAGGATTGAGAAAACGTTCAAAGATAAGATCAAACTGCAGAGGATCAATATCGGTAATTTTCAATGCATAGGCCACCAGTGAACCTGCACCGGAGCCGCGTCCTGGCCCGACGGGAATATTATTATCTTTCGACCACTGAATAAATTCCATGACGATTAAAAAATAGCCCGGGAAGTTCATCTGATTGATAACGCTGAGTTCGACCTCAAGGCGTCTGTCATAATCAGGACGTTTTTGCTCCCTTACTGCATTATCAGGAAATAAAATTTCAAGGCGTTTTTCCAGCCCGTCTTTTGCTGCATCGATTAAAAATGTTTCCGTACTCTTGGTACCCGTTGGGAATTGTGGCAGGAAATACTCGCCGAGGCGCAGGGTAACATTGCAGCGTTTGGCAATTTCAACACTGTTGGTTAGTGCTGCCGGGATATCGGCAAAAAGCGCACACATCTCGCTTTCGCTGCGCATAAACTGCCCGGCACTGTATTGCCGTGACCGTTTGGCATCGGCCATGGTAACGCCTTCATGAATGGCCACGCGAATTTCATGGGCATCAAAATCAGCAGCGTCAATAAAGCGTACATCATTGGTGGCAACAACCGGTACATCGTATTTTGCCGCTAAGGCTACGGCGTTGTGCAGGTAGCGTTCTTCATCCGGGCGTCCGGTACGGATAAGTTCGAGGTAATAACAATCAGGGAAGTACTCCCGGTAGAATGCCAGGCAGCGCTCGGCCTGTTCCTGTTGCTCACGCAAAATGAGTTTACCGACATCACCCATCCTGCCACCCGACAGCAGGATTAACCCTTCGCGCTGCTCAATAAGCCAGTTTTGATCAATATATGGAGGCTGAGATCCATAACCACGTTGATATGCTCGTGAAATCAATAAAATAAGATTTTGATATCCCTTATTATTACGCGCCAGTACAGTCAGGTGGGTTAATTCATCAGGCAGGATATCGCTTTTTACATAAAAGTCTGCACCGGTAATGGGCTTAATCCCTGCGTTTTGTGCGCTGACATAAAATTTGATTAAACCACATAAGTTAGTGAAGTCTGTCACTGCCAGTGCAGGCTGTCCTGAATTGGCGGCTTTCTTTACCAGTGAGTCCACGCCGGCCAGCCCATCAATCATGGAATAGTCACTGTGTACTCTCAGATGTATAAAATGAGGATCTCCCATAGTTTTATACTCTTCGTTTTTCAAACTGCAGCCACGTTGGCTGCGAACAGTCACCCCAATCACATAGTTTGTCTATGTTTATGGGGATGCCTGTTCTTGCTGCCTTGCTGCAATTTGAAATATTTTGGGTATAGATACTCATTGCGGACGAATAAAATCCGTAGCGTAAATTTATTTTCATGCTTACCTGACGGTAGTCAGACACCGGGAAAGCAGCCAGTCTTTCAGAATACATCATCTGTTATTACCTCTGTACTTCTTTGCTTTGCCTTTGTTCCAGCACATATTTTACCGGTGCAAAACTGCGACGATGATAGTCTGTCGGACCAAGCAGCGTTAATTTCTCTAAATGGAATGCCGTTGGATAACCTTTATGGCGGGCAAAACCGTAGTCTGGAAAGCGGGTGTGTAGTTCAGTCATTTCCCGATCACGGCTGACTTTTGCCAGAATGGACGCTGCGCTGATTTGTGCAACCAGGCTGTCACCTCTCACCACCGCTCTGGCAGGCACTGGCAGCAAAGGACAGCAATTACCATCGATAAGGACATAATCAGGGCTGATATGCAATCCGGCCACTGCACGCTGCATTGCCAAAAGTGTTGCCTGCAGGATATTCAGGCGATCAATTTCTTCAGGATCTGCACGACCCAGACTCCATGACAGCGCTTTGGCTGTTATTTCATCAAATAACAGTGTACGTTGTTTTTCACTGAGTTTTTTTGAGTCAGCCAGACCCTGAATTGGCATCAATGGATTTAAAATGACCGCCGCTGTTATCATTGCGCCCGCAAGAGGACCTCGTCCTGCCTCATCAACGCCAGCGATATGTCCGACAATACAATCTGCGCTACTCATCGTTTGGCCTGCTCCAGCACTGCCAGTGCTGCCTGCCTGTCGGCATTACAGCGAATACGTTGATGTAATTCAAGGAAGGTGTTTTTCAGAGTATCAATTTTTTCACCCCCGGCAAATAATGGTAATAAGGCTTCTGCCAGCTTTTCTGGCTGGCAATCCTGCTGCAATAATTCAGTGACCAGCTCTGTGTTGGCCAGCAGATTAGGCAGAGCAACATAGGAAGTTTTCACCAGACGCTGTGCTAACCAGAAGGTTAATGGCTTCATACGATAACTCACGACCATGGGGCATTTAGCCAGCATGCATTCCAGTGTTGCTGTGCCCGAAGCAATTAGCGCGGCATCACTGGCGGTCATCACCTCTGCTGCCTGGCCATTGTACAGATGAACAGGCAAATCCGGCGCGACGCTTGCTTTAATACGTATAAACTGTTCGCGTCTTTTGAGGTTAATCAGCGGTACCAGAACGTTAAGAGACGGTAATTGTTTACGTAAGATAATTGCTGTTTTAAGAAAAGGCTCAGCGAGCATGTCTATTTCTGCGTGGCGACTGCCAGGCAATAATGCCAGACAGGGTACTGAATGCGGAATATTCAGGGCAGCTCTGATTGCCTGTTTATCAGGCTTGAGTGGCATAGCATCTGCCAGAGTATGGCCAATAAAACGGCAGGGAACATTGAAGCTATCATAAAATGCTTTTTCGAAAGGAAGTAATGTCAGCATCATATCAACCGCTTTAGCTATCTTGAAAACGCGCTTTTGCCTCCATGCCCATATTGACGGACTGACATAATGAACCGTACGAATACCACGCTGCTTCAGTTTTCTTTCAAGGGGCAGGGTAAAGTCGGGTGCATCAATGCCGACGAAAACATCCGGGGAAAGCTGCGTGAATCGTTGTGTCAGGCTCCGGTGCATTGCCAGCAAGCGCGGCAGGTGTTTCACTACTTCCACTATTCCCATCACGCTCAGTTCTTCCATGTCATACCAGGATTCGCAGCCTTGCGCCTGCATCAACGGACCGGCAACACCCATGAAACGAACATTGGGAATGTCAAGCCTGATGGCACGCATCAAACCAGCGCCTAATATATCGCCAGAAGCTTCTCCAGCAACAATGCCAACAGTCAATGGTCTGGCTTGCATAGCTTAACGGATGATGCCACGTGTGGAGTTGGTAAAAAAATCATTAAATAGTTGTATTACTGGCTGTGCGGCTGCCAGCTCAGCAATTTGTGATTTTACTTCTTCCAGTGTTTTCTCACTACGATAAATGAGATGATATATTTTACGAATAATATCAATGGATTCTTTATCAAAGCCACGACGCTTCAGCCCTTCAATATTGACGCCAAAAGGTGTTGCGTGGTTACCCTGTGCAATGCAATAAGGGGGAACATCCTGTGCAACACCAGAGCAGCCACCCACCATGACATGAGCACCGATAATACAGAACTGATGTACCGCACTCATACCACCAATAATGGCATAATCACCCACGGTAACATGTCCACCCAGAGTCGCATTGTTGGCAAAAACACAGTCATTACCAATCATGCAATCGTGAGCGATATGCGTGTTCACCATAAATAAATTATTGCTGCCAATTTTAGTGAGACCGCCACCCTGAACCGTACCACGGTGAATGGTGACACTTTCGCGAATACGATTTTTATCACCAATTTCAACGCGGGTTTCCTCGTCAGCGTATTTCAAATCCTGGTTTACTTCTCCAATAGAAGCAAATTGAAAAATCTGATTATTGCAGCCAATTTGAGTCAGGCCATTAATCACAACATGGGATTTTAATATCGTTCCCGCACCGATTTTTACCTGCGGGCCAATATGACAGAAGGGGCCGATATATACGCCGGCACTAATGGTAGCTCCCTCTTCGATAATGGAGCTTGGGTGGATAACGGCTGCTTTATCAATCAATGCTCAAAGCTCCTGACGACGGGCGCACATCATTAATGCTTCACAGGCAATTTTGCCATCCACTCTGGCAACACCACGAAAGCGAGCAACACCAAGGCGTTGCTTGTCATATTCGACGTCCAGAATCATCTGATCACCAGGGTAAACAGGACGCTTGAAACGCGCTTCATCAATTCCTGCAAAATAGTACAGTTCTCCTTCTTTCAGTTTTCCATAGGTTTTGAATGCCAGAATTCCGGTTGCCTGTGCCATTGCTTCCAGAATCAGCACACCGGGGAAAATGGGCTTCCCCGGGAAGTGTCCCTGAAAAAAAGGCTCATTACAGGAGACATTCTTCACTGCACGCAGGCACTTTCCTTTTTCAAAATGTAAAACACGATCTATCAGAAGAAATGGATAACGATGCGGTAGTAACGTTAGAATTTCTTCCATATGCAGAGTGTAATTGTCGGTAGTCAAAATACTCTTCCTGTCTATAAATATGAATAACATCCACCAGAGGTTACTTTGACCCCAACCAGGATACGTTGAGCCAGCCGTAAGTAAAAAATAATTAAAAATATTTTTTCTCTTGGGCTATACAGGACAGCATACATCCGTCACAAACGAATATGGCATTAAAACATGGCGCTGGCTGTTATCATTAATTCTTTTCTATTTCTCGTTCAACAGCTTTCAAACGTCTGTTGATTTCATTGATATTCATCACGAGTGCGGCGGTTTTACGCCAGACTTTGTTAGGTTGTAATGGAATACCCGACGAATATATTCCGGGCTCGGTGAGGGGTCTCATCACCATTCCCATACCTGTTATCGTCACTTTATCACAAATTTCCATGTGACCATTAATTACGCTTGCTCCCCCTATCATGCAATAACGGCCAATTTTCAGGCTGCCTGCCATAATGACACCGCCGGCGATAGCCGTATTTTCACCAATTGTAACGTTGTGAGCAATCTGGCATTGATTATCGATGATGACACCGTTACCAATGATAGTGTCATCCAGGGCACCCCGATCGATGGTGGTACAGGCGCCAATTTCAACATGATCACCAATTTTTACCGTACCGAGCTGGGGGATCTTAACCCAGTTTCCGGCATCATTAGCATAGCCAAAACCATCAGCGCCAATGACCGTTCCTGAGTGAATCAGACAAAACTGCCCGATTGCAACTTCATGGTACACAGTGACATTAGCCCATAAACGGCTACCAGCGCCAATGGTAGCGTTTTTACCAATAAAACAGCCGGCGCCAATAACCACGTTATTACCCAGCACAACCCCTGATTCAATAACTGCATTAGCGCCAACAGAAACGCCGTTACCTAATTTTACATCAGGTGCAATCACTGCACTTTGGGCAATATCCTGCGCGGGGGAGGGTGTTGTATCCATTATCTGTGCCACGCGCGCGTAAGCAAGATAGGGATTTTTCACCACGATGGCTGCCGCTTTGCAATAAGGTAAGTCCGCTTGTGTCAAAACAACAGCACCCGCTCTACAGGTTGCTAACTGTTCACGGTAACGGCTGTTTGACAGGAAGGCGATTTTTTCAGGGGTTGCAGAAGGTAGCGAGGCGACACCCGTGATAATAATATTGCCGTCACCCTGTACCTGTGTATTTAACTGCTGCGCTAACTCAGTCAGTTTCATTGAAAACATAGGTCATTTAACCTGCTTTTGTACTTCTGTAGTAATATCTACTGAAGATTTGGCATATACCGCTGCATTGGCATCAATGACGACAGCATAGTTTTTCTCACTGGCAACCACCTTAACAGCTTCCTGAATACGCTGTAGAATTTTATTACGTTCTTCCATATAGCGACGATGTCTGTCTTCTTCGAATTTCGTGGCCTTTTCCGTAAAGCGTTCACGCTTTTGCTCAATTTCTTTTTCCATGTTACTACGATCGCTGGCTTTCATGAGCTTACCATCAGAACGGAGTTTTTCCATTTTAGTGCCAAGCTCTTCTTTCATTTTTTCTAACTCGGCCTTACGTCCTGCGAACTCATTTTCGAGCTGCTTGTCTGCTGCTTCACGTGCGGGTAGCTGTTGGAAAATGCGCATCATATTGACAACCGCAGTATCATTTGCAGACTGAGTCTCGGTTGAAACGGCCAGCAATACTAAACTTAAGTGGATAACATATAACCATTTTTTTGCCATCATAATCCTCATCATTATTGTAAGTTTACGCCATAGAATCAGTTGGAGATATCAGGGTAATATGGATATTTGCAGTGTCTGGCATTCAACTTACTACTTTTTATTTTTTATAATCAACATCTTACCATGTTTTAGAAATATTAAACTGGAACGGCTCTGACCTGTCACCTTCATATTTTTTAATGGGTCTGGCATAAGAGAATACCAGCGGACCAAGAGGAGAAAGCCATTGAAACGCTACCCCTGCGGAAACGCGAATATTACCGGGTGAGCTATAGTCTGGAATGCCTGCCGCGCTCATGGTATCTGTTTGTTTCCATCGAGTATCCCAAATTGTACCCGCATCAATAAAGAATGAGGAACGTACCGAATCTTTATACCTTTCAGTAAAAAAAGGTGTCGGAACAATCATCTCAAGACTGGCTGTCGCCATGGCATTACCACCTACTCCATCATCAAAGTTATTATCTGCGTAATACGACTTCGATTGAGTTGAAGATGCCGATTGAGGTCGTGCTCTGCTGATGCTACCGTCTTTATTGTAATACACTGCTTTGGGACCAATATTGTTAGTCTGGAATCCACGTATGCTGCTGATTCCACCGGCATAGAAATTGTCATAGAAGGGCATTTCCTTGCCGCCCAATCCATTACCGTAACCTAAACGCCCACGCCCTAATAAAACCCAGTTATGGTTGCTCTCCAGCGGTAAATAACCTGCCGTGTCAAAGGAGATCTTGTAAAACTGATTATCAGATCCCGGCACGGTGATTTTGCCGTTTAATGATGATTTCACACCTTCAGTGGGAAAAAAACCACGATTGAGGGTATTTAAGGTCCATCCCAGATTCAGGAAAAAATCATTCGCTGAAAAACTGGCTTTATCCTGATAGTTTAGTGTTGCACCTACCGAATCAAGATAACGCCACATTGCTACCTGGGGTTGCATATCGGACAAACTGTTATGGATATAACTTAATCCGGTACGTAGCTCATTGGTTTCGTTAATTGGAAAACCCAATGTGCCATCGACGCCGTAGCTTTTGTTGGTATAGCCCGAAAGGTCCGCTTTATCTGCCCTGAAATCACTGTAAAACAGGCGGCCGCCTAAACTGATACCATCAACAGTGAAAAAAGGATCGACGACCGCTAAATCAGCATACGTCTGGTAGTCATTTTTGGTTCCCTGGATGCTCACTGTATTACCCGTGCCGAGCCAATTGTCCTGAGAGACACCTACCTGAAAACTGACTCCACTTTCAGTGCCATAACCGATGCCTGCATTCAGTGTGCCGGTATTACGTTCTTTAACTCTATAAAGGACATCAACTTGATCCGCTGTCCCGGGTACACGTGTTGTTTGTACCTCAACAGTTTCAAAATAACCCAGGCGATTCAGGCGTTCTTTACCTCTTTCCACCTGTTCTCCATTCAGCCACGAGCCTTCCATCTGGCGCATTTCGCGACGCAATACCGTGTCTTTACTGATATCATTGCCTTCAAAACGTACAAGACGTACATAAAAACGGTTACCTGCATCGACATTAACACGCAGTTTTACCGTCATGGATTCATCATTAATTTCTGGTTGAGTGAGCACACGTGGGTAAGCATAGCCGTAATTACCCAGTATTTTTTTGATATCATTTTCCAGGCGTGTTATTTTCGCGCCGTTGTATAATTCACCAGGTGCAATCGTAATCAGGTCGTCTACTTTCCCCTGGTGGCCGGCAAAATTGCCTGATAGAGCAATATGGTCGAGCTTATACTGTTTGCCTTCTGTCAGATTAATAGTGACATAAACACCCTTTTTATCCGGTGTCAGACTCACTTGAGTGGAATCAATATTGAAACGTGCATAGCCCCTGTCCAGATAAAAACTACGCAGGATTTCCAGATCACCAGCCAGTTTCTGTTTTTGGTATTTTTGATCAGCAGTTAAGTTCCACCAGGGTACGTTATCACGTGACTGAAAATGAGATAGCAATTCATCGGCAGAAAAGGCGTGATTGCCTGTGATGTTAATCTGTCGGATTTTTGCAGACAGACCTTCGGTGAATACCAGTTTAAGGTCGATGCGGTTACGCGGTAATGGGGTAACAATAGCTTTTACTACTGCGCTGTATTTACCCACACTGTAGTAAAAATCTTCCAGCCCCTTTTCAATATTGGACAGAGTAGTCCTGTCAAGCGCTTCACCAACGCGAATGTTTGAAGCATCAAGATTACGTTTAAGTAGTTCATCTTTAACTGATTTATTACCAGAAAAAGTGATGCTGGCTATTGTCTGACGCTCCCTGACCTTAACAATTAATACATTTCCGTCGCGCAGGATACGAACGTCATCAAAATTACCTGTGGCAAAGAGGGCATGAATGGTTTTACTGATATCTCCATCGGTAATAGTGTCACCCTGGCGCACCGGCATATTCAGTAGCGCAGCACCGACGGTAACCCGTTGCAACCCTTCGAAGTGGATATCTTTCACGACAAAACTATCGGCACCGTATAGAGAGAAGCTACTCAGCAGTAGTGAAGCTATGAATAATTTTTTTATTGCCATTGTTATTATACGTACTTCCTGAATCAGAAGTCGGTCCTTAAAGACGGGAAAAATCATTAAAAAGTGCAAGTCCCATCAATAGCACCAGCAGAACTGAACCGATGCGATAACTGAAATCTTGTACTCGCTCAGAAACTGGCCCACCCTTTAATTTTTCTATCATTAGAAAGAGTAAGTGCCCACCATCCAATACAGGCAATGGAAACAGATTAATAATTCCCAGATTCACACTAATTAGTGCTAAAAACATTAAATAATATACCAATCCATGGCCTGCTGAAACTCCAGCGCCTTGTGCGATAGAAATTGGACCGCTCAGACTACTCCATTTTACATCACCCGTCATTAGCTTACCCAATATGCTCACTGTTAAGCGCATGAGTTGCCAGGTTTTATCTGCTGCCTGATAAAGTGCAGAGAATGGACCATACTGGCGAATGGTTTTGTATTCATCCTGCACTGGCATCATTTGAGGTACTACACCGGCTACACCTTGTGTTCTGCTAAGCCCCATCTGTTTTACATCGGGTATTAATTTTACATCGGGTATTAAAACGAGAGAAAGTAATTGATTGTCTCTTTCAATGTCCAGTCTCAATGGTATTCCTGGCTTATTACGTACCTGGCTGACAAAAGTTTGCCACCTGTCCAACGACTGGCCATCGATTTTTATTATCCTGTCACCGGCCTGCAACCCGGCTTTTTGGGCAGCAGAATCGGGTAAGACATCGGTTAATACAGGTTCAATGTGCTGTCCTACGGGAATAATCCCTAAGGTAACGACAGGGTCCTGTTTATCGGGCTCAAACAGCCATTGTGTTAAATTCAGCGTTTTCGCTATTTCAGCAGAAGAGCTGTTTGATGATATCATCATATGCGTTTGTGTATCACCCATCTTATCTATCAATGCCAGTCGCACAGAATCCCAGTCAGGTGTCTCCATACCATCAATAGATTTTATTTCCATTCCCGAATGAATATTTGCCTGTGCTGCAATGGATTGAGGTAAGACGTCGTCCACGATGGGTCTGATGCCCGGAACACCGATAATAAATACCAGCCACCAGGCAAAAACAGCAAAAATAAAGTTACCTGCCGGCCCTGCTGCAATAATAGCTGCGCGTTGCAGAACGGTTTTGTTGTTAAAAGATCGATGGCGCAATTCAGGCTTGACGGCTTCAACGCGTTCATCAAGCATCTTAACGTAACCACCTAAGGGGATGAGCGCAATGACATATTCGGTACCCTGGCTATCCATATAGCGCCATAGTGCTTTACCGAAACCAATGGAAAACCGCTCAACCTTGACACCACAACGACGTGCTACCCAGAAATGGCAGAACTCATGCACAGTAATCAGTATCCCCAGGGCGACAATAAATGCCATCAGACTCCAGAGTATATTCATACTAACCTCTAAATTGGTTTCCTTAAAGACAGATTACATCCACACTATCAGACAGGCAAAAACAGGTATCGCAGCAGTCAGGCTGTCTATCCTATCCAGTACGCCACCATGACCTGGAATACAGTTACCGCTATCTTTAATACCTGCTTCACGTTTGAACATACTCTCCGTGAGATCCCCAAACACCGACGCAACAAAAGTAATAATTGAATAAATAAAGAGCTTATCAGAGATAGCTGTTATTGGCGTATAATGATAAAACAGCCAGCATATCAGTGCTGATGCACATAAACCGCCAATCAATCCTTCCCATGTTTTCCCCGGAGATATTGCCGGTGCTAATTTATGTTTTCCAAACAATTTACCAGCCATATAAGCACCTGAGTCTGCACTCCACACCAGTGACATTACGTACAATAGCCCCCATGCTCCCATGAAATGATTTTGCTCATCGCCGTAGCGGTGTAGCACAGAAATTCCCCAGGAAAACGGAATTATAGTCAGGATGCCAAAAATAATACGTAACACGCGTGAGTGACGCCAGAGTGTTGCCGATTTGGGATAGGATATAACCAGTAATAATGCACCTGTCCACCAGATTATGGCCAGCCAGAGGGGGCCATGGACTTTCAATAGCCACAAGTCCTGACAGGCAGGAATGCTCAACAGGATTATCATTAAGCCGCAAAGCAGAGCAAAGCCTGTACGTTGATAGCCTGAGTTTAACCCGGCCAGTTTACCCCATTCAAGTGCGGCCACTATACACAAAATCAGCGTAATGATCGTCACTCCAGCAGGGGGTAGTAAAAACAATGCAGTAATAACCAGTGAGATAAGAATTAACGCAGTGATGAGCCGGTGTTTTAACAAAAGTACTCCCTAAGACATGCCGTCGTGACTCGGTGAAGCACCTCCAAAACGGCGCTCACGTTTTGCAAATGCGTTGAGTGCAGATTCAAAGATAATTTCATCAAAATCAGGCCAGAGAACATCAGTGAAATAAAATTCAGCATATGCTGCCTGCCATAATAAAAAATTACTGAGGCGATGTTCACCTCCTGTCCTGATTACCAGATCGACCTGAACTTGCTCGTTCAGGCAAATCTGCGAATTCAGTAACTCTTCACTGATGTCACCGGGCTGTAATTTTCCTTTTTTAACATCTTCCGCCAGACGACGTACACCCTGAACAATATCCCAGCGGCCACCATAATTGGCAGCGATGTTTAATATCAGGCCATCATTATTTGCTGTCAGTGTTTCTGAGCGATGAATACATTCCTGCAGTCGTTTGTTAAATCGGCTGATATCGCCGACAATACAAAGTTTAACATTATTTTTATGAATGTTTTTTATTTCTGTATCCAGAACTCTGACAAAAAGTTCCATCAGCGCATTAACTTCCTGAGCAGGTCGATGCCAGTTTTCGCTACTAAATGCATAAAGCGTTAGCACATCAATATGATGAGTTGCGGCAAAACTGACTGCGCGACGCACTGATCTTACACCTGCTTTATGACCGAAAATTCTCAATTTACCACGGTGACTAGCCCAGCGACCATTTCCATCCATAATGATTGCAACATGCCTGGCACCTGATTCGGATGCAGGTAACCGGGTTTCCTGATGATTGACAGACATTGCTTTTTGGCTATTTCCTCGAGAATACTAATAGAATTTTTTTGAATATAGGACGCAGTATAAAAGATATTACATTAATAAAAAAATCTACTGTCTGAATAATAAACAAGTTTCATATGCCACTGGTAAAATCAGTACCATTACCTGTGAACAGCGACATAGATTATATCATTTGAGCAGGAGATGACCCAAACAAATTGCAGAAGTAAGAGAAACGATAATATTACGTACTGATAAAAACAATTTCATTTCTGGCTGTCTCTCTTGCGAGACTATCAATATCCAGTACGTCTTCAACAGTAGTGGGTTCTTTTATTGCCAGTTTTTCAAGCACCTTACGGTTTATTGATGCGATATCAGTAAAGCGAATTTTTTCCTGCAGGAAAGCCATCACGGAGACTTCATTTGCCGCATTAAGCACGGTTGTTGCAGCCTGTCCTGCCTTACAGGCCTCAATGGCCAGGTGCAGGCAGGGATAGCGTGTGTAGTCAGGTTTAAAAAATGTCAGTGAGCCTGTCTCGGTAAAATCTAATGGCTCTACCCCTGAACGAATTCTGTCCGGCCAGGCCATAGTGTGGGCAATCGATGTGCGCATATCAGGAAAGCCCAGCTGAGCGAGGACACTGCCATCAATATAACTGACCATGGAATGGATAACAGATTGTGGATGTAACAGGATTTCTATCTGTTCAGCACCGGCGTTAAACAGCCAGCGTGCTTCAATATATTCTAATCCCTTATTCATCATGGTGGCAGAATCCACGGAGATTTTCTGTCCCATAGACCAGTTGGGATGGGCGCAGGCCTGACGAGGTGTCATATCCGTTAACTGTGCCAGCGGTGTTTCTCGAAATGGGCCACCGGATCCAGTCAGAATAATACGCAATACTCCCTGTTCTGTTAATGATGAGGAACATAACTGCTGTTGAATTTTTTCAGGTAAGCTCTGAAAGATAGCATTATGTTCGCTATCAACAGGCAGTAACCGGGCACCACTGTGTTTGACTGCGTCCATAAAAATACGACCGCAGGTGATCAGGGATTCTTTATTCGCTAGTAATACCTGTTTACCGGCACGTATGGCCGAAAGGGTAGGTAATAAGCCAGCTACACCAACAATTGCAGCCATAACTTGATCGACTTCAGGGAGTGCAGCCAGCTCACAGGCAGCATGCTGACCAGCAAGAACCTCAGTTTGTACACCCTGGCCTGCCAGCAGCAAACCAAGTTGTCGCGCTGCGGTTTTATCATGCATGACAGCATAATCAGGTTTGAATTCCAGGCATTGCTGTGCCATGGCAGCAACATTACGATCGGCGACTAATACCTTTACAGTAAACATACCGGGATTAGCTCGTACTACTGCGAGCGTATTTTCACCCACTGAACCGGTAGAGCCAAGAATAGCTAGTTTCTTCATGAAGGTGGTTTTAGAATAATAAAACTTTTATCCGCTGCTTAAACGCGTATATAAAGAAAAAGAAATAAGTTAAAAAGTTGTCAGCTCGGTTTCTTTTTCTGTTAATCCTGTATCTATTATTTTGATAAAAGTATCTGTCATTTTCTGAATATCATCCTCGGCACGGCGTTCTTCATCCTCGCTGATGGTTTTTTCTTTCAACAGCGCTTTGATGCTATCGTTGGCCTCACGACGGACATTACGCACCGACACACGACTCTGCTCTGCTTCTGCACGCACTGATTTTATCAGCTCATGACGGCGTTCTTCAGTTAATGGTGGTAAGGGTACACGAATTACTGTACCTGCAGATGACGGATTAAGGCCTAAATTTGATGCTATAATTGCCTTTTCAACATCTGCACTGGCACTACGATCAAAAACCGTAATAGCGAGCGTACGCGCATCTTCTGCCACAATGTTTGCCAGCTGACGTAATGGAGTTGCCGTGCCATAATATTTAACCGAAATGCCGTCCAGAATACTGGGAGAAGCACGCCCGGTACGAACTTTGCTGATGCGATCCCGGAATGCTTCGATGCATTTTTCCATGCGCATTTCAGTATCTTTTTTAATTTGGTTAATCACGCTACTAATCCTTAAACGCTTTCTTGAATTTTACCGGCTATTTTTTATTAAGATAACTGATGAAAATCAGCAAAATAGCGTTAAATGTATGCATTATGCGCTTGTTGACTATTTTCGGGATTGGTAATTAATGTCCCTTCATTTTCGCCCATGATAACGCGCCGTAGTGCTCCGGGCTTATTCATGTTAAAGACCCGAATAGGTAAATTATGATCGCGTGCTAATGTAAAAGCGGCCAGATCCATAACTTTGAGTTCACGCTCCAGGACATCCTGATAAGTTAAGCGCTCATAGAGTATGGCATCAGGATTTTTCACCGGATCAGCAGAATACACGCCATCGACTTTCGTTGCTTTCAATACTACATCAGCTCTAATCTCTATACCACGCAGACATGCTGCACTGTCTGTGGTAAAAAAAGGATTTCCTGTCCCTGCGGCAAAAATTACCACGCGATTATGGCACAAGAGACTGATAGCTTCAGCCCAACTATAGCTGTCACAGACACCTTTTAGCGGGATGGCAGACATTAGCCGGGCATTAACATTAGCACGATATAAGGCATCGCGCATTGCCAGCCCGTTCATAACGGTTGCCAGCATGCCCATGTGATCACCGACAACACGACTCATGCCTGCCTTTTCTAGCCCTGCTCCGCGAAACAAATTCCCACCGCCAATGACAATGCCAACCTGGATTCCTAATTGGAACAGCTCATTAACATCCCCCGCTATTCTATCTAACACACTGGCATCGATACCAAAACCTTCCCCGCCTTGCAAAGCTTCACCGCTGAGCTTAAGCACGATACGCTTATAAACGGGTTTTGTGTTGATTGTCATTCTATTTTTCCTGAAGAGGCAGTTACAGGTCCTGCGACCTGTTTATAAACATGATGTGGGTACGTTGTTAACATGCTGGTAGAAATTTTTTATTGCGCCTTTACGGGTTGCGGTGCTGCTTCGATAAAACAGCACGTGGCATGAATTGTGCCCTGTTCAGGTATAGGATTGTTTGCTAATTGCTGCCACTTCTGCTGCAAAGTCAGTGTCGACTTTCTCAATCCCTTCGCCTAATTCAAAGCGAATGAAACTGACTACATTAGCATGATGTTCATCCAGTAACTGAGCCACTGTTTTGCCCGGATCCATGACAAAACTCTGGCCGGTTAAAGAAATTTCACCCGTGAATTTACGCATACGACCTTCGACCATTTTTTCTGCGATTTCCCGTGGCTTACCTGATTGCATGGCAATATCAAGCTGAATTTTATATTCATGGGCCACTACCTCTGTCGGTACATCTTCAGGCCTGACATATTCCGGTTTACTGGCCGCAATATGCATTGCAATCTGTTTAACAAGCTCTGCGTCAGCATCAGTTGCTGCAACCATAACACCGATGCGTTTACTATGAAGATAAGTACCGAGGATATCTCCTTTTAGTGAGGTAATACGGCGCAGGTTAATGTTTTCGCCGATTTTGGCCACCAGAGCAGTACGCTGTTCTTCAAATTTTGTCCGCAGAACGTCAATATCTGTAATTCTTTCCGCCAATGCAGCTTTGATGACTGCTTCACCAAAGGCTTGAAAACTGGCATCCTTGGCGACGAAATCAGTTTCGCAGTTGAGTTCAAGCATTACGCCAAACTTACCCTGTGCATCAATTTTTGTCGCAATCATCCCCTCTGCGGCTACACGGCCTGCTTTTTTGGCAGCTTTGGCCTGACCTGATTTACGCATATTATCGATAGCTAACTCGATATCACCGTTTGCCTCGACTAACGCTTTTTTACACTCCATCATACCGGCAGCGGTGCGTTCACGCAGTTCTTTTACTAAAGCAGCTGTAATTTCAGTCATTTATTTTTCCTCAAGCATGCACTGCGATAAATACAGATTTTCTCATAATCTGTTTTTAATCTGTTGCATCTCGTTGATAATATGTATAAATAAGGTTTAAGCTACGGATTGCGTTGATTGTATCATAACCCTGGTTTTTATCCGTTTTACCCTGTCTTCGCCAGGGTTGACAAACTGGCGGCGCGCCTTATTTAAGCAGGGAAACAGCCAGTACTTTCGTACTGACAGTTTACCATCAGGGCACGCATGTTCCACAACGCAGCAATCACGATAACCACATGATTATCTTGAGTGCAGAGACAGCGTGGCTGATTCGTGTTACTGCTCTTCTATACCTGCATCTATATCGGTGTCTACGACTTCATCAGGAACATTTTCTTTTATCTGCATCGGAGAGTTTTGAGACCGACCTTCACAGACAGCAGCAGCAACGGCATTTAGATACAAGTTTACTGCGCGAATAGCATCGTCGTTACCAGGGATAATAAAATCGACACATTCTGGATCTGAGTTGGTATCAACGATAGAAAATACAGGAATACCCAGATTATTCGCTTCCTTGATGGCGATTTTTTCATGATCAGCATCAACAACAAATAATGCATCCGGTAGTCCGCCCATATCCTTAATACCACCGAGGCTATTTTCCAGTTTGCTCAGCTCACGTGCACGCATCAGTGCTTCTTTCTTTGTCAATTTCTCAAAGGTACCATCCTGCGACTGTATTTCCAGATCCTTTAAGCGCTTAATTGACTGGCGAACCGTTTTCCAGTTAGTTAACATGCCGCCCAGCCAGCGATGATTGACAAAAAATTGATCGCATTTGTTAGCCGCTGTTTTCACTGCCTCACTGGCTGCACGTTTTGTCCCTACAAACAGGATCTTCCCTCTGCGGGACGCAATTTTATTCAGTTCAAACAGGGCCTCATTAAACATGGGTACTGTTTTTTCAAGATTGATGATATGTACTTTATTGCGCGCACCAAAAATGAATGGTTTCATTTTTGGATTCCAGTAACGCGTCTGATGCCCAAAGTGTACGCCTGCTTGTAACATGTCACGCATGGAAACAGTGACCATAATTAAACCTCTACTTGTTAAGATGTGGGGTTATGCCTCCGCATGTCCCATATAACGACCCTACAGAATTTAGAAAATTCCCGGGCACCCCGCTACATGTGCCGATATGCGTGTGATATACACATAGATCCGCTGCTTTTCATTTCATTTAAAAAATCGAGACTCTTTTTGCTGTACAAAAAGAATGTATTCGCGCAGACAGACGGCGCGTTTTATACCACAGACAGGCCCCAGACTCCAATTTTTGTTCTCTTTTGCCTGAGACTAAAAGGGGAATGTATTATTGGTGAAAATAATAATATACAGCATAATATATTGATTAAATTGGATTATAAAGGTATCAAAAGGAATATTTGGCAGCATCTGGCAGGACTGATACCATAAGTTGCACCTGTGATTTAAATGCCTCCCAAAATAACCAATAGTGACGGATATGTTTCATGGCAATTCCAATCAAGACACCTGAAGATATTGAAAAAATGCGTGTTGCTGGCCGATTAGCTGCAGAAGTACTGGAAATGATAGCGCCCTATGTAAAACCGGGCATCTCAACAGGTGAGCTGGACAGAATTTGTCATGATTATATCACGCAGCATCAGCAGGCTATCTCTGCCTGTCTCGGTTACCACGGATTCCCGAAGTCTGTCTGCATTTCTGTCAATGAGGTCATCTGTCATGGCATTCCCCGTGATGATAAATTCCTCAAAGAAGGTGATATTGTGAATATTGATGTCACTGTGATTAAGCACGGTTTCCATGGTGATACCTCAAAGATGTTCATTGTTGGCAGTCCCACCATTTTGGGCGAACGCCTGTGTCGCATCGCACAGGAAAGCCTTTATCTGGCCATCAATATGGTTAAGCCTGGCATCCGTCTCTATACGCTCGGCAAAGCAATCCAGCAATTTGTTGAAGCGGCTGGTTTTTCTGTTGTACGGGAATATTGCGGTCATGGAATTGGTAAAAATTTTCACGAAGCACCCCAGGTACTGCATTATGATGCCGATGATAACGGCGTTGTATTACAAGCCGGTATGGCATTTACCATTGAACCTATGGTTAACGCCGGTAGCTGGCGTACCCGTACGATGAAAGACGGCTGGACAGTAAAAACCTATGATCGCAGCCTGTCAGCGCAATATGAACATACGCTGGTAGTCACGGATAGTGGGTGTGAAATCATGACGTTACGCAGTGATGATACCCTGGCACGTATCATTACCCCTGAATGAACGATAACGCGGCCGTTGCAGATTGCGTGTCTGGTATTGTTACAGCGGGTTATGGTGACGCTGATTTATCAGGCTAAAATTTTTATTGATGAGAGAGCAGCATGCAGGATTTACAGAATATCATTGAACGTGCTTTTGAAAATGCCGCTGAGATGACTCCATCAACGACAGATGATTGCACGCGCTCAGCCATTAATCACGTGATTGATCTTCTGGACAGCGGTCAGCTGCGGGTAGCAGAAAAAATTAATGGTCAGTGGATTACCCATCAATGGCTGAAAAAAGCCGTGCTGTTGTCTTTTCGTATCAATGACAACCAGCTCATCCAGGGCGCACAAGCGCACTATTACGATAAGATTCCCCTGAAATTTGCAGACTTTGATAACGCTGATTTCCGGCAAAGAGGATTGCGGGTTGTGCCACCTGCCACGGTACGTAAAGGTGCATTCGTGGCGCCAGGCACCGTATTGATGCCATGTTATGTCAACATTGGGGCCTTTGTTGATGAAGGCTCGATGATTGATACCTGGGCGACGGTCGGGTCCTGTGCCCAGATTGGTAAACAGGTTCATCTGTCGGGTGGCGTGGGTATTGGCGGTGTGCTCGAGCCCTTACAGGCCAGTCCCACCATTATTGAAGATAACTGCTTTATCGGTGCACGTTCTGAAATTGTCGAAGGTGTGATTGTTGAAGCCGGATCCGTCATTTCGATGGGGGTGTTCATCAGCCAGAGTACCCGTATTTTTGACAGGGAAAGCGGTGAAATTTACTATGGTCGGGTCCCTGCGGGCTCGGTGGTGGTTTCTGGCACGCTCCCTTCCAGAAAGGGTGATTATGCGTTGTACTGTGCAGTGATTGTTAAGAAAGTTGATAAAAAAACTCGTGAAAAAGTCAGCATCAATGAACTGCTGCGCAGTGCAGAGGTATGCTAACCCGCGCTTATGCCAAATTATCAGGACTTACGTTAAAGCGCGCAATGGCAGTGCACATAACAATAACAGGTTTCAGGCTGTGGGCAGGAAAAATGCAGGCGACCTGTGTCAGGCCTGACTAAATCCCTGCCAGTTAGTGCGAGGCAGGGACGCCGTTGCTTGCCGGCAGACGTGTCCATGACACAACTATCAATTAGCTGTTAAATAACAGCATGTCTGCTAATTCCCGGTTATTGGCGTCCGTTTGGGAAAATTTAGCAGGATCTTCCAGTAATTGGATAACATCTACGCGAAATTCCTCTTTTACATGCTTATTAATTCATTCCATATAATAACGGCTATTTGGCGGATTCATTGCACCGGGATACTTGCCGCCAAGTATATCCACACCAACAGGTTGTCTTGCCTTGGATACAAGTTGTGGGTTGCCTGTAGTCAACTGTATTGCAAGGAGAAGGAAAGCATAATTATCCCACGCCCTGAACGCATTTATTTTTGTCTGCAGGGAGCCTGAAGAAAAAATATTTAACAAACCATTGGTGCTGCTATTACTAAAATAGATCACGTCATCGTATCCTGATGATTGACTTACTCTCTGACCAATATCATATAAATAAATTAGCCCTTCTTTCTTATTGTACCCCGTATTTTCCAGTTTAATATCGATTACAAACGAGCCTCTCTGGTGCAGCTTTTTAAGATCGTAGACAGTACGTTGCAGATCTTTCAGCATCACCTTAAAAATCTTTATCTTACCTGCTTTGTAGGTGCTCACAGGAATGACCTGACGGGCAATTATCAGTGTGTCTGTAACCACTGTGTTATGAATCAATGTCTTCAGACCCCGCAGGTCATTATTGTTAATTTCTGATTCCTGTTCGAAGTGGCCCATCTTATTGACAGGAACAAGGGAAATGAATCTGCCTGGACTACCATCATTTCTGTCAACCTGATCAGCCCTGTCAACCTTCTTGAATTTGCCTTGTGGAGCATTATTGGGAATTCGTGCAGGGCGGTATACAACAGGGCCGCGTGTAAATCCCTTTCTTTCAAGATCCATATTTAAATAATATTCTTTGCCTTTTTCTGCTGCTTGATTGCCGTCGTAAACCAGCTGCGCATAACCCATGTAGTTGGGGTTTACCTGTTCGATTTTTTTAAGATGCTGCCGAAAAGCACCCTGAATTTTCCTGGCTGCCTGTGGTTTTTTTGCTTCCTGAAAATCTGTATATTTTTTTAGAAAATCAACAATCTGTTGCCTTTCTTGCGGTGACAGGTAATTATTGTCCACTGCAGTTTTGATTGGCAGGTCAAATGCTGAGTACACAGCTGCACCTGCCTGCTTACCAAAGTTCTTTTCAATAAGCGCCAGCAGATCGTGGGGATCCCGGATATCCAGCACCTGCCTTGCTATAGATAAAAAGGCAGGGTCTGCTACTGGTGCCACCGGAGACTGTTGCGACAAAATGGGATATTTTTTTAGAAAATCAACAATTTGTTGCCTTTCTTGCGGTGACAGGTAATTATTGTCCACTGCAGTTTTGATTGGCAGGTCAAATGCTGAGTACACAGCTGCACCTGCCTGCTTACCAAAGTTCTTTTCAATAAGCGCCAGCAGCTCCTGAGGATCGCCGATATCCATCACCTGCCTTGCTGTAGATAAAAAGGCAGGGTCTGCTGCCGGATTTGGCCCAAAATAATCCTGGCGATTTTCCTGCGTAGCAGGCGCTCTCGCTATTTCAATGCCTGTTGAAACGGACTGGAGGGCATCAGTGTCAGCTTGAAGGGAGGCTTTTAATGAGGCTGATTGAGCGGGAAGTTGCTTTTTATTGGGTATGGTTAATTCAATGTTTTTATTCTTCAGGTCAAGTACGTTACTTGATACAGGGAAAGTTTTTTTACCTTTTGGGACATCGGAAGTGACTTGCTTAGCAGCTTTTGGGGTTAACGGCTTAGAGCCACGATTGACATCAATAGGCATCTTAATCACCCCATGTTAATGTGCAGACTCTGCTGTTTCTTTTATGAACCCGATAACAGGGGCTGCTTTGTTGTCATGATGTGCTTGACAGGTAATATGAGAAAAAGTGTAGTTCATTTTTTTCACTTTTTCAGGAAAGTAGTGAGACACCGTCTGCCTGCCAGCGAGGGCAGTGATATCACCCTGCCTGTAAGGTATTCAGGCAGCAGTACTATTTTCTTTACCCGCCAGCCGTAATTTACGCTCGCTATGGATGGCATCAAGGGTAAATAAAAATAAGGCCGTCCAGATAAAGCCAAATGTCACCATTTGGTCATGGCTGATGGTTTCATCATAAAAAATCACCGCCAGCAGTAACATCAGTGTAGGGCCAAGGTACTGAAACAGGCCCAATGTTGACAGGCGCAGACGGCTCGCCGCGGCAGTAAAAAATAACAATGGTACAGTGCTGACCACACCCGCGGTAACCAGTAATGTGTTCAGCTGCCATGAATTAACAAGCAACTGGCTGCTTGGGCTGTCAGCAAACACAAACAGATACAGAGCGGCGGCCGGTAGCAGCCACAGCGTTTCGATAAACAACCCTGCCTGAGCTTCGACAACGATTTTCTTACGCAGCAGGCCATACAAGGCAAGATTTACTGCCAGACCGAGCCCCGCAAGAGGCACAGAGCCAAAATGCCAGAGTTGAATCATGACACCGCTAAAAGCAAGGATAACCGCTATCCACTGCAGACGACTGAAGCGTTCGCCAAGGAATATCACACCAAACAAAACATTAAACATGGGGTTGATAAAATAACCCAGACTGGCTTCCAGTATGTGATTGTGGTTAATCGCCCAAATAAACAATAACCAGTTACTGGAAATACAGATTGCTGTTACTGCCAGCAACAGGACAGTTTTCGCGCTGCTGTATGCGTTATATACCTGTGACCAGCTGCGGCTTAGCGTGAGCGTCAGCAGCATAAAAAAGAATGACCAGATAATACGATGCATTAAAATTTCCATCGTAGGTACCCCGTCAAGTAGCTTGAAATACGTGGGGGTCATGCCCCATAGAGAATAAGCGCTCAGCGCAAAAAGTACGCCCTGGCGTGTTTGTTGTTTATCCATGATTCGCCACTGTAGTCAGGTTAGCCGGGTATGTTGCAAAGAGCTATTCAGATATTATTCAGTTCGGTGTATCACCTGTATTTTCAGCTCGCGTGCATTGCAATAAGCCAGGATAAACTCAGATGAAAACGCAGCTTACAGGGGGTAAATATGCATTTTAAGATTCAGTGTTACCCTGGCTGTTGACACGTGATAAATCAAAAAACAGACTGGCTGTTACTACCCCACCAGATAGGTCGCCATCGCGCTGGCAATATGCGTGTTCTCCTGATTATGTAATTCCACGCGCGCGACTGAGACTTTATTGCCGCCACGTACAATATTGCTGGAAGCAATAAAATGTTCACCACGGCCTGGGCGCAGGTAATCCACTCGCAGATCAATGGTGCCCATTTTGGCTAGATCCTGTTGCAGCTGCTCCGTCGTGAGCGTCTCATAACGTGTCAGGCTATTTCCTACACAAACCAGCCCGGCAGCAACGTCCATAACAGCGGCAATAACACCGCCATGTAAAATACGTTGCGCAATATTACCGACCAGTTTTTCCTGATTCTTAAACGTCAGTTGTGCATGATCTTCTTCGAAATGCTGTAATTGCAAACCCAGTTCCTGGTTAAAAGGCATATGGTAAACAAAGATTTCACTTATCAAACGACGAGCGTCTTCCAATGTTAACTTTGTAGCAGACATTGCTGTGCTCTCTTATGGCAAGGTGATGATAAATAGAATGATGATGATTTTTTTATTCTGTTAATTTTATAAGCTAAGCGCGTATTGTTAACATTCAGGCATCACTAAAAAACCCATCCATGAAATTTATATTCCAAATCATAAATGTCAACAGTTCGTAATGAATTCAGG
>CAZROT010000004.1:238330-264012 GCA_964601895.1 uncultured Yersinia sp. | reverse complement strand
CGTTCCCGTCAATCTCGCCATCAGAATTCCTGCAGAAGTTGATACACGCATGGCTGCTACCGTTACTCTGGGTGCCATTGCCGTTCAGGGGGTGCGTCGTGCGCAGCCAACTTTAGGAGAATCCTTCGTTGTTGCAGGTCTGGGAATTCTCGGTCAGATAACCGCACAGGTTCTTTCTGCTAATGGCTGCCGGGTTATTGGCGTCGACCCGGATCCCACACGGCTGCAGCTGGCGTTGGATAACGGTATCGATGTTGCTATCAACCCAGCTTCAGAAAATTATGTCGACTGTGTCCTAAGGCATACAGATGGACTGGGAGCGGACGCAGTTATCATCACAGCCGCGACAGAAAGCCATCAGGTTATCAGTGAAGCCATGCAGGCCTGTCGTAAAAAGGGTCGTGTTGTACTGGTCGGTGATGTTGGCTTGAATCTGAACAGAGCTGATCTGTACAGAAAAGAGCTCGACCTGTTGATATCAACATCCTATGGCCCTGGGCGCTACGATCCTTTTTACGAGGAAGGCGGGCAGGATTATCCAATAGCTTATGTGCGCTGGACTGAAAACCGTAACATGCGCGCTTATATTGATCTGCTGGCCAGAAACAGGGTGAAGCTGGATAATCTTTATCCTTTGCCATGGCCCGTAGATAAAGCCGCTGAAGCTTATGACGCTCTGAAAAAAGAAGGTGACAGGCCACTCCTGGCATTGCTGGAATACCCAAAGCGAGATGGCGAGCGCCTTACACGCATTGCATTACGTTCACTCGATCTCCGCCCCGGAAAAATTCGTGTTGCTCTGGCAGGTGCTTCCAGTTTTGCTCAGGGGATGCATCTGCCCAACATGGTTAAGCTGCAGGATAGTTTCAGTCTCAGGGCAGTGATGAGCCGTACTGGTGCTAATGCCCGTGCGGTAGCCACTCAATATGAAGCAGCCTACTGTACTACAGATTATGCAGATATCCTCAACGATGCAGACGTCGATCTGGTCATGATTACCACCCGCCACGATTTACACGCCTCCATGGTCCTGCAGGCCTTGCGTGCAGGTAAACATGTTTTCGTGGAAAAGCCATTAGCATTGACGGAGGAAGATGTGGCAGAAATTGAGAGTTTTTATGCTACCCATTCCAACGGCCCCCTGCTGATGGTAGGTTTCAACCGGCGTTTTTCACCGGCAATACAGACGATATGTCGCATTCTGAAATTTCGAACGACACCGGTAATTGCCAGTTATCGTATGAACGCTGGCTTTATTCCTGCGGAGCATTGGGTGCACGGCCAGGAAGGGGGTGGGCGCAATATTGGTGAGGCCTGTCATATTTACGACCTGTTCAGCACCATAACTGGCACGTCAGCAGTGACAGCAATCAATGCCTGTGCAATAACGCCCGATTCAATGCAATGGCGACGTAACGATAACTTCGTGGCAACGCTAAAATACGCCGATGGTTCGGTCTGTACACTTACGTATACTGCGCTGGGTCATAAATCCTGGCCCAAAGAAAAGCTGGAGATATTTGTAGACGGTAAAGTTATTGCTATGGATGATTATAAATCTGTAGTGGTACAGGGTGGTAAGGACAAAGGCTGGTCCGCAGGTGCTGTGCAAAAGGGGCAAAAAGAAGAACTGGAAGCCTTATCAGCAGCGCTGATAACAGGGGCACCCTGGCCCATCAGTCTGGAGGAGCAACTGCAGGCAACACGTATCAGCTTTGAGGTAGAAAGACAGATAGCAGGTGACAGATGATAAACAAAGAAACCGCTCAACCTGTGCGTCTGGCATTAGTGGTTCCCTGTTACAATGAAGCCGATATGCTGGAGATAACCATTCCCCAACTGACTGGTTTTTTACAGCAATTGATTGACCTCAGGGAGCTGGCAACGAATAGTTTTATCGTTTTTGTCGATGATGGCTCAACAGATAGCACCTGGCAAAAAATTGTGGCAGTAACGCAAGCGCTTCCCAGACAGGTGCATGGAATCTGTCTTGCGAGAAATGTTGGTCATCAAAATGCATTGCTTTGCGGGCTGCATTACGTGTCACAACGCTGTGATGCTGCCATCAGTATCGATGCCGATCTTCAGCATGATTTTGCTGTGATTCCCGCAATGTTAGCGCAATACCGCCAGGGTAAACAGCTGGTCTATGGTGTTCGTGATCCCCGTGATGTGGATGGCTGGATAAAGCGTTATACTTCAGTTTTATTTTATAAAATGATGCGTTTCATGGGGGTCAATCTGATTGAAAATCACGCAGATTTTCGCCTGATGTCCAGTAAGGTATTAACCAGCCTGCAGCAATTTGGCGAAATTAATGTTTTTTTGCGAGGTATCGTTCCTCTCCTCCATAAAAATACAGGCACGGTTTATTACACTCAGGCAAAACGAGCGGCAGGTAAAAGTAAATACTCTTTTAAAAAAATGCTGACTTTTGCCTGGACTGGAATAACGTCATTTTCTGTTGTTCCTCTTCGTTCTATTTCCTGGATTGGTGCGCTGACTTTTATTTTTTCTCTGGTAATGGCAATGTATGCCCTGTACTCAGCCATGTTGGGCCGGGTTATTCCAGGATGGGCATCAGTCATTATTCCTTTATATATTCTTGGTGGCATGATTATGTTGTCTATTGGTATTGTTGGGGAATATATAGGAAAGCTATTTTTAGAAGCCAAACAGCGGCCCCGCTTTTTGATCGATGTTATCATTCCCAATGAGAATAAAGACTGAAATGAAAAATCGTGTCAATTTTGATGATTATGCTGAAAATTATGAGCAGCTTCTGCAGGAGCAGCTGGCCTTTTTCAGCGGGGATCGCGGCTATTTCTCGGAATATAAAGTGGCATTAATTGCCGGAATTCTTGAGAGAAAACCCACGCGCATACTTGATTTCGGTTGCGGCATAGGCCTCAGTTTGCCGTATTTAAAGCAGTATTTTACCCATGCAGAAATATATGCCAGCGATCTTTCAGAAAAAAGCATGGAGTACGCAAAAAAGAAAAATGAGAACGTCACGCTATTACACGACGCTGAGCTCGACGGCCAGCAATTTGATCTTATCTTTGTTACGGGTGTCTTTCATCACATCCCGGTGAATGACCGCAGTGGAGTAATGAAACGGCTGGCAGGAATGCGTTCTGATAAAGGGGCGCTGGCCATCTTTGAACATAATCCGTTCAATCCGGTCACGCGGCATATGGTAGCAACCTGCCCTTTTGATGAAGATGCCAGCCTGATGTCGTTACGCAGCATGAAAGCCCTGATAAAAACGGCAGATTTGCATGTGGCCAAATCGGGTTATTGTCTCTTCTTTCCTGAGGCGCTGAAGGTATTGCGGCCTGTTGAATCATTACTGCACAGCTTACCCTTGGGTGGTCAGTATTTTGTTATGGCATCTGACTAGTTTCGGTTTTAAGAGGCTAATCCGATTTTTGCATGTCAGTGTCCTCAATACTGTCATTGGATATGGCGTCATCTTTGGAGCCTTGTATCTCGGTCTGTCCCCCTATATCAGTAATTTTATTGGTTATGGTGTTGGGCTGGTGTGTTCTTTCTATCTGACTAAAACAATTGTCTTTCCTGAGCATCAGGGGCGCTACGCAGCGGCGCTAAAGTTCCTGATTGCTTTTGCTGTGGCCTGGTGCTTAAATCTGCTGGTTTTGCACACTGTTTTATTGATACCACTGAATGTCTATGTTGCCCAGATTGTTGCTGGGATAGCCTATTCTTCATGCATGTATTTTATGGCCTCAACATGGGTATTTAAATGATAAAAAGCAGGCCAGTACGCTGGCAATGGGCAGTTTTTTTATTATGCATATTTGCTTTTGGCTTATCACCAGTCCGGGAAGCGCTTAAACGCGCGGAGAAGGAATACGCCTCTACGGTAAAAGCTGAATACTTTGTAACAAATATCTGGCTCCTCTCTGCCGAATGCATGCGACAAAGCGGGGTCTGGCTGGCGGTCTGTGAAAAAAACGAGCTTTATCCGATAGCAAACTATGCGCCTGCAGACGATCCTGGTCCAGCTCTGCTGCTGGGCATAATGGCCAGGGTAAAAAACAAAACTGTGTCACTGGTTGATGTGGCGAGGGTCAATATCATCATTAATTCTCTCGGATTGCTGATTGTCTGTACGCTGATGATGGCGACAGGATCACACGCCGCCGCGTTGCTGATGCTGGCTCTGGGGCCTGTTGTCTTTTATGCATGGAATACCCTTACACCACACCCTGTCGTGACAGGCGCTGTCTGTTTTGCGCTGCTTTTTCCGTTGACAGTGCTGCTGTTGAATCGCAGGTTGCTGTCTGTCGTTACAGGAAGAGTTCTGCTGATACTGAGTCTGCCATTGCTGGGTGTGGCAGCACTGTTGCGCGAACCTGTCGGTATGATGGGGCTGATAGCGGGCATGGGTGTCCTGGCATTTGACTGGTTAGCTGTGCACAGGAAGAAAAAACTGCTGTCGACATTAATTCTGGCGGCTATGGTGGTGCTTGCCTGCAAGACGCCGCGTTTTGTTCTGATGCTGCGCGATATCGCCTTTCCTGTGCATGGGACAGCACAAATTCAGACTCATGGTATGTCGCATACCCTCTATCTTGGTTTGGGTGTGGTGGACAATAAATTCGGCATACGCTGGGATGATGCTGATGGTGAGGCTGCGGTGAAAGCTGTCGATCCGACTGTCTCTTATGCTTCGGAAAAATACTTTCAGCTACTCTGGCAGCTCTACTGGCAGCGTGTTCAGGAAGACCCAATAGAAGTCATGAAAATTTATGTTAAGAAAGCGCTCCAGATTCTGAGACAGGCTTTTCCGCAGTCAGGGATACCGCTTTTTGTACTCTTAGCCGGTACCGTGGTTGTCTGGCTGTTTGCAACGCACCGCAATCTGTGGTCGCGGCTGGATTATCATACCTGTCCGGTCATGCTGTCGGTTTGCTGTCTTTTTACTGGTTTTTTTGTACTTCAGGGAACAGTAGCGCATCCCGACAGGCAGTATTCGTATCCCATCGGGGTATTTGTGCTCATTATCATTGCCATGTTGCTCGAATTGTGGCTGCGTGGCTGCTGGAAAACGTCGCATGAACGCCTCTGACTGACGCATCATCCAGCCGCTGCAACATGTTCACCCGAGCCAGGGGAAGTGAATAATGGCTGTTGCTGGCAGCACGGCAGCATATTTTCCCTGTCATTAACCATAACCTGGCCTCTCCTGCCACTTTAAAAATATAATTTATGAATATATCAAATGATTAACTTATAGATCATGTTGGTCTGTAGCATGAAAAGTGATTAACGCCCTATGCGCTATAAAGTAACGCGGCTTTCCGGATTCACATTTGCTGAATACACCGGGAAGTGCATATTTAATAACATTAAAAGGAATTTACATGGCAAATAGCAGGTCAGTGTTGTGGAAGTGGGTGGTATTTTTGTTGTGTGCTGTGATTTTTGGATTAGCACCTGTCCGACAGGCGTTGGATAGCGTAAAAAAGCACTATTCAGCTCCAGCTAAAGCGGAATGGAATGCAGCAAATGCCTGGCTCCTTTCTGCCGAATGTATGAAAACAACTGGTGCATGGTTATCTGTTTGTGAGGAAAAAGAACTTTACCCGATAGCGAATTATGCGCTTGCAGACGACCCCGGTCATGCTCTGTTGCTCGGCATAAAAGCGAGATGGCAGAATCGTGCTATCTCGCTGCTCGACATCAATACACTCAATATCAGTATTAATTTTGTTGGATTGATGATGATTTATATCTTACTGATTGCAGCAGGATCGTACGTAGCTGCCCTGCTCATGCTGGCTGCAGGGCCCTCCATCTTTTATTATTTATGGGTGCCATCGCCGCATCCTGCCATTACCGGTGCTGTCTGTTTTGCGCTACTTTTTCCGCTGACAGTGCTGCTGCTGAATCGCGGACTGATTTCTGTGCTTACCGGAAGAATCCTGCTGGCAGTGAGTCTGCCATTGCTGGGAATGGCCGCGCTGTTACGAGAACCTGTCGGTATGATGGGTGTGGTGGCAGGCATCAGTGTCCTGATATTCGACTGGTTAGCTGTGCACAGAAAGAAAAAACTGCTGTCGACAGTCGTGCTGGCAACGATGGTAATACTTGCCGGCCAGACACCGCGTTTTGTCCTGATGGTGCGTGATATTATTTTTCCTGTGCATGGGACATCACAAATTCAGACACACGGTCTGTCGCATACCCTCTATGTTGGTTTGGGTGTAGTGGAGAATAAATTCGGTATACGCTGGGATGACAGAGACGCCATGTCTGCTGTGCAGGCAGTGGACTCGAATGTGTCTTACACATCCGAAAAGTATTTTCAACTACTCTGGCAGCTCTACTGGCAGCGTGTTCAGGACGATCCGATCGAAGTCATTAGAATTTATGCTAATAAAGCAGTTAAAATCCTCACACAGAGTTTCCCACAGCCAGGAATCCCGCTTGTTGTGGTTTTAATGGGAACGGTTGCTGTCTGGCTCTTCGCAACACGCCGGCATCTGTGGTCCCGGCTGGATTATCACGCCTGCCCGGTCATGCTGTCGGTTTGCTGTCTTTTTATTGGCTTTTTTGTACTTCAGGGAACCGTCGCGCATCCTGACAGGCAGTATTCGTATCCTGTTAACCTGTTTGTCTTCATGATTATTTCAGTATTACTGGAATTGCTGTTACGTAGCTTCTGGAAAAGCCAGCATGATCGACGGACTGATGAAGCTATCGAACTGTCGACAGAGCTTTCACCAGAACCGGGCAGGAGAATAACGGTTGTTACCGATAACACGACAGCGTATTCTTTCTCTCCATTAACCAAAACAGAGTAAACGGGTTGTTATGTGCGCAATTACTGGAATACTGTCTCTGAATAGTTCACTGACAGTTAACCCTGATCTGCTGGCGGCGATGCGAGACACCATGCTTCACCGTGGTCCGGATGGGGGTAGCAGTTGGGTATCTCCGGATGGGCGAGTCGGTTTAGCGCATCGCCGTCTTTCCATTATTGATCTCTCGAATACCGCGGCACAGCCCATGTCTAATGAAGATGGCCGTATCTGGGTAACCTTTAATGGCGAGATATATAACCATATCGAGCTGCGTCAGGAACTTAAGGCGGCAGGACATGCCTTTCGTACTGATCACTCGGATACCGAAGTCCTGGTGCATGGCTACGAACAATGGGGCCTGTCAGGATTACTTTCACGTATCGCCGGTGACTGTGCATTTGCCATCTGGGATGAAAATACGCAGCATCTGTCGCTGGCGCGCGATCGAATTGGTGTCAAACCCCTTTACTTTCATGCTGGTAGCCACCAGTTTCTTTTTGGTTCAGAAATCAAGGCCATTCTGGCACATCCCGATGTGCCACGGGATGTCGAGCCAGTGGCGATGTATCACTATTTAAGTTTTCTCACTACACCTGCGCCACTTACCATGTTCCGCGGCATTTACAAGCTGCCGGCGGGTCATGCTATGACGGTAGATACCCACGGAGTGATAAAAGCATGGCGCTACTGGGATGCGGTACCAGGTAAGGGAATTGACCCGAATGAGCTGCGTGGCCTTTCTGAAAAGGCTACCGAAGATTTTTATGTGCAGGGTATTCGTTCCCGTCTGGAAAAAGCTGTTGAACGGCGCATGATATCCGACGTCCCTGTCGGTGTTTTTCTTTCCGGAGGAGTCGATTCATCCACCAATGTGGCACTGATGAGCCGCCTGAGGGGGAGTCCAGTGGATTCTTTTACGGTCGGCTTTAAGGATCATGCGCATCTCAACGAACTTGAGTATGCCAGCCAGGTGGCACGTGAATTTCGCACCCACCACCATCAGATCCTGATCGATGAAAAAGACATGGTAGGATATCTCGATCAGCTGATTCATCATCAGGATGAACCTATTGCCGACTGGGTGTGTATCCCGTTGTATTTTGTTTCCAGGCTCACGCGTGATAGTGGTGTGACGGTTATCCAGGTGGGTGAAGGTGCAGACGAACAGTTCAGTGGTTATGCGAGTTATATGGGCTATCTCAGGCTTTACCATCGCTACTGGCAGCCTTTCCGTCGTTTCGTGCCAGAGCCTTTGCGCCATCTGATGGCGGGCATGGCGAAAATGGCGGCCAGATACCGGCCGGGGCTTGCGGTGTATGCAGACATCATTGACCGCGCTGCACGTAATCGTGAGCACTTCTGGAGTGGTGCCACGGTATTCTGGGATACCATGAAATCCTGTCTGGTGCGTATGGACGCTGACTGGACAGCACGCATTCCGGAGGCGGTACGCAACAGTGGACTGTTGCCGGAAAGCTACCTTGCAACCGATAGCTGGAATGTTATTGCTTCTTTCCTTGGTCCTTTCGATACGGCTCAACCTGGGCAGGATGCGCTCACGCGCATGATATACAACGAATTTAAATTGCGCTTACCTGAACTGTTGCTGATGCGTGTGGACAAAATCACCATGTCTGAGTCCCTTGAAGCGCGCGTGCCTTTTCTGGATCACGAGCTGGTGGAGTTTTCCATGGACATTCCGGAGTCCTGGAAAACCCGTAATGGTGTGGCCAAATACCTGCTTAAAAAAGCGGTTGAAGGGCTGATTCCGGATAATATTATCTACCGCCGCAAAATGGGATTTGGTGCCCCCATGGCTCAGTGGCTACGCGGTGATTTTGGTCGTCAGGCTGAGCAGTCAGTCATGGCCAGTAGTCTGCTGCGGCGTGGTCATTTCAACATCGATTATATCCACCGGCTTTTTGCTGATCACCGCTGCGGACGTCGTGACACCAGCCTTTATCTCTGGACATTGTTTAATCTTACTGCCTGGTATGATTATTGGGTAGATAAGCCGGCGTCTCCTGCAGCGACATCCATGACTACCCTGTCTGATGCCCTGATCTGATGCTGATGCGTGACTGGCCAGGCATGATTCGGCGCGGCTTACGCAAGCCCCCGCGTGTTATTGTCGCGCGAATGAAAGCAGAGTTGCGCGCAGAGCTTGCACGTTTTTCGGCTTCGCGTTACCGACATCTCAAGCGCGCTGTTTTGCTGAAAAGGCTTGAGGCTAAAAGCATCGATATACTTTGGGAAAGGCTTGCGCAGCGACCTTATTTTGCTCTGTGCTCCTCTGCGGACTTACTGCACTATGATCAGTTGTGTCCCGACAGCCGCGAAAAAATTCTTGTCAGAGCACAGGATGCTGCCATGCATCGCGTCGATCTTTTGGGTTCCGGTCCGGTCCGGCTGGGATCTGATATCGACTGGCTTAAAGACTTCAAGACAGGGCTTTCATGGCCCGCACGTTATTTTCGTGACATCGAATATACTAATCTCGACCGTCCCAGCGATGTGAAAATTCCCTGGGAACTGTCTCGCCTGCAGTGGCTGATACCTGCAGGTCAGGCTTATCTGCTCAATGGTGATGAGCGTTACGCACACAAAGTACGCGCTATTCTGGAGCACTGGATAGATAATAATCCTTATGCAGGTACGGTCAACTGGGCCTGCACCATGGAAGTTGCGTTGCGCATTTTTACCTGGACCTGGTTCTTCCATGTTTTTAATGCAACACCCGCCTGGCAGGACGACGGTTTTCGCGAAAAATTCCTGCGTAATCTTTACCTGCATGTGCTCTTTACAGAAAATCATATTGAACGCTCAGATGTTAATGGCAATCATTATACGGCAGATGCAGCAGGCCTTGTGGTCGGTGGGCTGTTTTTCGGCGAGGGGGTACAGGCGCAACACTGGACCACAATGGGATGGAGCATTCTGCAGGAAGAGATAGAACGTCAGGTTTATCCGGATGGTGTGGATTTTGAAGCCTCGGTGCCTTACCACCGCCTGGTGACAGAATTGCTTTTACTGCCGGCACTGTATCGTATGAAACTTGGCCTGCCTGTTGGAACAAACTACCGGCAGCGTCTCGAATCCATGGCTGCTTTCACTGCTGCTTACAGTAAACCGGATGGTAGTGTACCGCTGCTGGGTGATGCAGATGATGCCCGCGTACTGCCATTTGGCAGTCAGGATATTAATGATCACAGGTACCTTGTGAGTCTGGTGGCACACGCATCTGGCAGTACCGTATTACCGCATGATAGCGAGGGGTCGCAGGAAGAAGTGTACTGGTTATTGGGTCCGGAGATTTTGTGTGTATTGCCGCAATCATCTGCCTCTGTACAGACAGTCGCTTTTGTGCATGGCGGGATTTTTATCATGCGTAACCCATGTGATCATATCTTCATCGATTGTGGTCCCCTGGGGCTGGCAGGAAGAGGCGGGCATGGCCATAACGATGCGCTGTCGTTTGAAGCCACGCTGAATGGGGTAAACCTGATAACTGACAGTGGAGCCTATGTTTATACTGCGGACTACCGCATGCGCAACCGTTTTCGCTCAACAGCCAGCCACAACACGCCTTTAATTGATGGTGAGGAAATTAACCGATTTATACGCCCTGATTATCTGTGGAATCTGCATGATGATGCTAAACCCCGTATGCTACTGTGGCAGCCGGGCGGCGACTGTGATCGATTCAGGGGTACTCATGAGGGTTACGCCAGGCTGCCTTCACCGGTAACACCGCTACGCTCTATTGAATTGTTTCACGCAATTCACAAACTGAGAATTGTTGATGAATTCACTGGAGACGGAGAGCACGATTTTGAGATCCCTGTCCATTTTGCACCCGGGATAGAAATTTGTGTGGAGCATGCGTCATCATTTCAATTACGTAGCAAAGACAGGGTATTTCGTCTTTCATGGATTGCAGGTGGTTGCTGGCAGGTTTTCATTGAGGAAACCTGGATATCCCCGGGTTATGGCAGGCGGGTTGCCAGTCAAAAAATAGTCTGGCGCGGCAGGGGAAAAGCACATGGTATGAAACTGGATGTTGCTATCATCCCGGTGACAGAGGCCGTTATAGTTGCGTAACTAGCTGAATAAAATTACGATTGCTTGATGAAAAAAGAAATTATCACTACTTTTATTACGCGCCTCGGGGTCAGCCTGTTGGGGATGTTGACTGCCATTCTACTTGCACGCATGCTCGGTCCTGAGGGGCGCGGTGAATATTTTCTGGCAATGACTATTGTTGCTACTGTACAGCAGTTCGGCACCCTGGGCTTGCATTCAAGTAATACCTTTCGGGTGGCGGCAGATAATTCACTGTTATGGCCACTGGCCTCTAACAGTTGCTGGATTTCTTTGCTTGTCGGTATTATCAGCCTGCCTGTTATTTGTGGTATTCTGCCGCGATTTTTTACCACTCTGGACGCGATAACTACTGTACTTGTGGCGCTCGCCATTGTGCCGACACTGTACTATCTTTTTTCCAGCAACCTCTTGCTGGGTATAAATCGCATCAGCGCTTTCAATAAGCTTGAACTACTGAATCGCATTTTACCGTTGGCTTTAATCCTGTTCATGTTGCCATTCGGGCAACTTACGGCACAGCTAGCATTACTGATCAATGTAGTTTCGATGATGGTTATCTGTATTCTGGCGACAGGCAGGATGGCAGAGTCTCGTCCATTACTGCGCTTTAATCCAGCACTGTTCGCAGGTGGCCTGAGTTACGGTTTTCGTGCTTATGTCTGCTGTGTGCTCGGTTTTTTGATATCACGGGCCGGAGTATTAATGCTTGATGATGCTGTTCAGCGCGGTTATCTTTCTGTAGCGCTCCAGCTGGCTGATTTTATGCAGATGTTACCGGCAACCATTGCTATGCTCCTCTTTCCACGCCTGGTAGGTGATAAGACGGACAGAGCCAGAACCACGATCAGAATGGTCAATATCACGGCACTCCTGATGTCGCTAGCCTGCCTCGCGGCGTGGCTTCTTGCGGAAATGGTCATTCCCCTGCTGTTTGGTGATGCTTTTAAGGAAAGTGTTGCTGTGTTCAGAGTCTTGTTACCAGGTACTTTTGCACTCGGCGTCATTGCAATTCTTTCACAGTATCTTGCTGCCCATGGGATCCCTTGGGTGCTCATTTTTGTATGGGCATGCGGCCTTGTCACGATGATTATTAGCTGCACGCTATTTATCCCTGGCTATGGTGCATGGGGTGTGGCCCTTGCCATGTCCATTTCCTGTTGCGTGGTGTGTGTGGTACTTATCTTTTTATCCGTCAAATTCAATGCGCATTAAGAGGCTTTTCAGTGCATAAATTAAGAGAAAAATTGCGTATCAATTACCTGACAGGTCATGCGTCCCATGTCAGTCCATCACTTTACAGCGATCTGACCGTTCTCTGGCCCTATTTCCAGTCAAACTATTCATTTTTGCTTGATCTTCCACGTGACTCCAGAATCCTTGAAATAGGTAGCGGGAGCGGCTCTCTGATTGCCTGGCTGGCAGGGAATAGATTTTCGAATCTGACAGGGCTCGACATTTCTCTACAGGAAGTCGAAAGGGCCAACAAACACGGTCTTCCATTGCAATGTGTCGATGCACATCACTTTTTAACTACATCAAAAGACGGTTCCTTTGATGTAATCATAGCAAAAGCTGTTTTTGAGCACATGACCAGAGATGAAGGTGCCAGTCTGCTCGAGCAGGTTGAGCGTGTTCTTGAAAAGCCAAACGGACTGCTCATTCTGGACGTGCCCAACATGGACTGGATACTTGCCAGCCATGAAAGATACATGGATTTAACGCATGAAACCGGCTTCACCCGCGAATCTATGAGTCAGATATTACGCCTGTATTTTCCACGAGTAACAGTACAGGGATCCGTTGAAAAACCGGTGTCACTGGCAGGCTGGATACGTATTCGTCTGATAAAGCCGCTGCTCGTTAATATAGTGAGGCTGTTTTTTCGTATTCTGGGAGAAGGTGGAGCTCATGTGCTTTTTGAAAGCCGCAGTATCATTGCCATCGGGAGATTTGAAGCCCGATGAATGCCCGGCAACGCCTGCTTCTCTCGACTTATCCGCTGACTAAAGAAATTCTTTGCCGTATTGAAGATAAAATGGGTAGCGCGCAAACCCGTGCTTTGTGCCTGGGTGAACTGAAAAAAAATTCACTGTCACAAATAGTCACTGCGCTGCGTCGTTTGGGTCATCAGGACCTTGAGCTTATCGTGGTTATCAGTGATCACAATTATCAGCCCTGGCTGCACATTCTTTTAACACTGGCGTCGTTTATCAGCGCCAGGTGTTATTTAGTCTCTGATTTTATGGGAAATTATTATCGGGTTACGCGTACCCGCATCTGGCTGAGTGCTCCCTGGAAATTGCTTTATGGTACTTTGCGAGGTATTTATTCGCTGCTGCGCGCAAGTATCGATATCAGGCTATTATTGAGCCAGCCGCGTATCAGGGATAAGCACCCAGGTGATGTACCGGATGTCCTGTACCTGAAAACTAATCTCTGGATGGGGGTTCAGGCTGGTGGATCTATTGGGCATGTTGCTGGTATTGTCAATGGTTTTTTTCGTCTAAAAAGTGCTGTCGTGGTTTATAGCGCGGAATCCCTGCCGCTGCTGGATGACGGAGTGAGTGTGGCGCATATTCCCATTGGGGCCTGTGGTGGTGTCCCGCTGGAATTCAATGGATATGGCTTCCAGCATGCTTACGACCGCGAGCTGAAAAAAATCACTGTTGATATTCAGCGTCAGGCCATCGTTTATCAGCGCAATTGCCTGGTGAACTATTCAGGCGTACTGCTGTCAAGACGACTGAATATTCCGCTGATTATCGAATATAACGGTTCAGAGGTGTGGATCTCAAAAAACTGGGGGACACCCCTGCGTTTCTTCAATACTGCCAGAAAAATTGAAGAGGTCAACCTGCGTCATGCGCACCTGATTGTGGTGGTATCTAAGGTGCTGCGCGATGAATTGATCGAACGAGGTATTGAACCCGGGCGCATATTGTTTTATCCGAACTGTATTGACCCTGATATTTTTGATCCGGCCTGTTACCCTCATGAACAGAAACTGGCACTACGCAGCCAATGGAACATTCCCGTTGATGCTGTACTCTGTACCTTCGTGGGCACTTTCGGTCCCTGGCATGGTGTTGATGTGCTTGCCAGAGCCGTGTGTTTTCTGGCAGCCAATAAGGCCGACTGGCTGAGAGTAAAGAAATTACATTTTCTGTTTGTCGGCGATGGCCAGCTCATGCAAAGGGTGCGCGCACTGCTCGCCGACATGCCAGAGGAATTCTACAGTTTTACCGGTCTGGTTCCTCAGGCAGATGCCGCAGGTTTCCTGGCGGCTTCGGATATTCTGTTATCTCCCCATGTCCCCAATCCAGATGGTAGCCGTTTCTTTGGCTCACCGACAAAATTGTTTGAATACATGGCAATGGGGAAACCCATTATTGCCTCCGAACTGGAACAGATAGGAGAAGTGCTTGCTGGCTCATGGCACATTGGCCGCAATGGTATTCCACAGTCAGAAAATAACTTGCATAACAGTGTTGCCATACTCGCCACACCGGGCAGCAGCGACGAGCTTGCCCTGGCGTTGGAATACTTAACAGAAAACCCAAAAGTCTGCGTCAATCTAGGTACCGCCGCCAGAGCATTGGTACTGGAACAATATACATGGGAAAAGCAGGTCAGGCAGATAATTAACCAGCTGGAACACATTGCTTCATGACATCGTCGATAACACGGAGGTATTTTTCTGATTTATTCAACTGGCTTTGCTCTGCCAGTTTTATTCTTGAACATGCTTTTAACTAAATATTGTTGTCTGAATACAGACGGTGTGAAACCTGTTTCACGCCTGAAAAATTTGCTGAAATGAGTGGCTTCCTCGAAGCCTAATTTTATCGCAATTACGCCAACAGGCAGGCAGGTATGAGCCAGCAAGCGCTTTGCTTCAAGATTGATGCGCTCTGATATAAACATTTTTGCGCTCACTCCCGCTATGGCGCTGGTCGCACGAGTCAGGCTTTTTTCTGTACAGCCGAGGTCTCTGGCATAATCACTTACCTGTCTCCACTCTGTAAAATGCTGTTCAACGGTTTTCTGAAAGCGCGTGAAACGTAGTAATGAGCGAGAATACAGCGCGTCCTGTACATTCTGCTGGTCATGGATGACACCAAGCCATGTCACGAGTGCATAAAGCTGATAGCGCAATAGTATCTGGATGTTTTCAGACGTACCTGTCAGTGAATCTTCATGCATTCGACAAATTGAATCTGAAGCACGACACAATTCATCAGCGTTCAGACTCAAAAATTCTGACAGTTTTTCAAAATCAAAAGAAAGTTTGATATTTCCGGGTAAGGATAAGGTGGGCAGAAGGAATTCCGGCCGGAATAAAACAATCCAGCCATTCCAGTTTTTATCCTGACCAAAATTGTGCGCCTGTCCTGGCCGCACAATCAGTAATGCCCCTGGTTGGCAGGAAACAGGTTTGAAATCGATCAATTGCGTACACTGCCCATGGGTAACGCATATGAGCATGTAGAATTCATACCTGTACGTTTTGTGCATTCCCTCATCACTTGCGCGTCGCCTGAGACAGGATGCGCGAAAAATCTCTAGATCATAAGGGTAAAGCTTCTCAGGCGCGTAGCTGAGGCGTTCGATATCGGCTCCCGTTTTATAGGCAGGATAATCATCCTGCGTTTAAGAAGGTGAGAAGTACAAAAGAATGTCCAAAATATATCAAGCACTGTCCACCCGTTGCCTTTCCATGTCATCAGCGATGGCCAATACTGACCATGCACATATTTTATGAAAACCTGTCCTGAATAACAATTGAGGCCTGCTATTATGTCGAGCGTGGAGTTTAAAAATTTTTTGAGTGAATTGAAAAAGATATCACTCGATCCTGAAGCGGGTGTAGCTGAATTGCGTCGTACCTTTGTAAAAATAGCGGAGACAGTACCCCTGCCATCGGATACCTGTTATGCAGAAGTTGAGGCGGGGACGATAAATGCCGAATGGGTCAGCGTCATGCAAAGTCAGGGCGATGCTGTTCTGTTTTATATCCATGGTGGCGGCTGTGTGTTCGGCACACCCGTTACACACCGTGCTTTCATTGCCAGCATCTGTAAAGCAACGGGTCTGAAAGCATTTTCCATCGATTACCGTCTGGCACCGGAGAATCCATTTCCCGCGGCCATCGAAGACTGCGTAGCAGCCTATGAATGGTTGATTGCACAGGGAACGGATGCGTCGCGAATTGTTATTGCCGGTGACTCGGCAGGAGGTTGTCTGTTACTCTCCACGCTGCTGCTTTTGCGTGATATGAAAAAGTCACTTCCCGCTGCGGCTGTTGTTCTGTCGCCCATTACCGATCATGCCCAGACAGGAGAATCGCAACGAACCAGGGTGGCAGAGGATCCCATTATCACTGATAAACTACAAAAATTTTGCTCCAAAAGTTATCTCGGTACGGGTACAGATGCGCGTAATCCGCTCGTATCGCCTCTGTACGCCGATCCAACTGATTTTCCACCGATACTGGTGATGGTTGGTTCTGCAGAGTTGCTGTTGGATGACTCACTGCGTTGGGCGCATAAGGCGAAAAAAGCAGGGGTAGATGTTGAGCTGGTAGTCGGTCAGGATATGATTCATGTCTGGCCGTTCTTTGCTGGTTTTTTCCCCGAAGCGGATCAGGGTATAAATACGATTACTGCTTTCATCAACCGGAATCTGGTGTGACGAGCTGTCAGTTAATCGAATTTCTTTTATGATAGCATCATTGCGAAATCCAAGATTTTCCCGTGATGGTGTGTTGCAAAAACTGAGATTCATGTACGAATGGAGAGAATGGGTTGAAACAAATCCTGCAAAATCTGAAGAACGGCACTATCGAGCTGGCTGATATTCCCTGTCCCAGGGCGGGAGTCGGCCAGTTGTTAATCCGTACCTGTACGAGCCTTATCTCTGCAGGTACAGAGCGCATGTTGATTGATTTTGGTAAAGCTAATCTGTTGGATAAAGCGCGTCAGCAGCCTGAAAAAGTACGTATGGTTCTTGATAAAATCAGTACAGACGGTTTACTGCCAACTTTTACTGCAGTGCGTAATAAGCTTGATCAACCGCTAACGCCAGGTTATTGCAATGCGGGTGTGGTAATTGATGTCGGACAGGGGGTTAAGGGTTTTTCTGTAGGCGATAGAGTAGCGTCAAATGGCAGGCATGCGGAGGTGGTCAGCGTTCCTGCCATTTTGTGTGCAAAAATCCCTGAAAGCGTGTCTCTTGACGCAGCTGCTTTTACTGTGATTGGTGCCATCGCGTTGCAAAGCATACGTCTGATACAGCCAACCCTGGGTGAAGGCATCGTTGTGATTGGTCTTGGCCTGATAGGATTGATTACCGCTCAGTTGCTTCTGGCCAATGGTTGCCGTGTGCTCGGCGTGGATTTTGATGAATCCAGGCTGGAACTGGCGCGCCGGTTTGGTATACATACGGTTAATTCAGGATCAGGACAGGACGTTCTGACAGAAGCTCAGCATTTTTCACGGGGTCAGGGAGTTGATGCTGTGATCATCGCTGTGTCTACAAAAAGCAACGAACCTGTGCATCAGGCAGCGCAAATGTGCCGTAAACGTGGCCGTATCGTCCTTGTGGGAGTAACTGGTCTTACTCTGATGCGTGAAGATTTTTACGAAAAAGAGCTAAGTTTCCAGGTGTCCTGCTCTTATGGGCCTGGTCGCTATGATCCGCAGTACGAGGAAAAAGGCCATGATTATCCACTGGGCTTTGTACGCTGGACTGAGCAGCGCAATTTCGCAGCGATACTGGATATGCTTGCTGATGGTCGCCTCAATGTTGAGTCGTTAATTTCTCATCGCTTCGATCTTGCCGATTTCCAAAAAGCCTACGATTTGGTGGGCGGCACGGGGGGGCCTTCACTGGGTATTATTATCCATTACTCTGATGAACCCTGTCGGTTACCAGAGAGCACTTGTCATCGTATCGTACCACTGCCACGAAAAAGAACCCAGGTTGCAACACCGGTGATTGGATTTATCGGTGCAGGAAATTATGCCAGTGGGATGCTGGCACCTGCATTCAGACGAGCAGGAGCTCGCCTGAAGACAGTGGCTTCGGCAGGTGGAGTCAGCGGCGTTCACGTCGGGCGCAGGAATGGATTCGAGATAGCAACAACAGATTTGGATCTCATTCTGTCAGATCCTGAAATCGACGCAGTCGTTGTTGCGACCCGTCATGATGTGCACGCAAGCCAGGTATGTGCTGCGTTAGCGGCGAGTAAACATGTGTTTGTTGAAAAGCCTCTGGCATTGAACCGACAGGAGATTGAAGCCATTAGCCGGGCTTATGCTGAAATTGATGGCAATAAGACAAGGATTTTAATGGCAGGTTTTAACAGACGTTTCGCACCTCAGGTGCAATGCATGAAGCGTTTATTGAATGGAGTACCACAACCTAAATCTTTTATCATCACCGTCAATGCCGGTGCAATTGCCCCCCAGCACTGGACTCAGGATCCTCTTGTGGGTGGCGGCCGTATTATCGGTGAGGCCTGTCATTTCATCGACCTGTTACGCTACCTTGTCGGCCATCCGGTTACCCGTGTGCAGGCTACTATAATGGGCGGTGATAGTGCTGTAGTATTCAGGGACGACAAAGTAAGTTTTACACTCGGATTTGCCGATGGCTCATTGGGTACCGTCCATTACTTTGCCAACGGTCACAAAGGTTTTCCTAAAGAGCGTATTGATGTATTTTGTGATGGGCGTGTTCTGCAGCTGGATAACTTTCGCAAGTTGCAAGGGTGGGGTTGGCCTTTGTTTAAAAAGATGAATCTCTGGCGCCAGGATAAGGGTAATACGGCCTGTGTTGACGCTTTTGTCCAGGCTGTGCGGGTCGGTGGACCGGCACCCATCATGCCTGAAGAGTTGCTGGAAGTGGCCCGGGTAAGTCTCGATATCCTTGATGCAGCAAGACAATGATGCTTTTGCGTTATTTCCATACCCTGCGTCACCTGAAAGCCGTACAGGTATTTGCCCGGCTACGTAACTGGTTTTACCGACCCCGGCCAGACCTGCTGCCTCCCCCTCATCTACGGCCTGTGCATGGCCACTGGTACAGTCATTCATGGCGTAAACAGAGTATGCTGGGACCCACGCGGTTTCAGTTTCTCAATCAGGAGCGTACCCTTCATTTTCCTGCCGCATGGAATGATCCGGCAACGACTAAGCTCTGGTTGTATAATCTGCACTATTTTGATGATCTATGTGCGCTTAATGCTGTCAGTCGGCGTCAGTGGCATGAAGCGTTAATTAGATGCTGGATTGAAGGTAATCCCCCTGGGATGGGCAATGGTTGGGAGCCTTACCCGATTTCCCTACGTATTGTGAACTGGATCCGCTTTGTGCTTGCGGGTGGAACCCTTTCATCAGAGGCGCTCCATAGCCTTGCTATCCAGGTGCGCTGGCTCTGTTGCCGGATTGAATATCATTTGTTAGGAAATCATCTTCTGGCCAATGCCAGGGCACTGATTTTTGCAGGTGCGTTTTTTGATGGGGAAGAAGCGCACGCCTGGCTGAACTGTGGATTGGCGATTCTGAAGAAAGAGTTGCCTGAGCAGATCCTGCCTGACGGTGGTCATTGTGAATTAAGTCCCATGTATCACGCCATCGTTCTCGAAGACTGTCTGGATCTGTATAACCTTGCCTGTGCTTTCAGCCTTACTGGTCTGGCTGAATGTCTGCCGTTACAGAAAATGCGTGGCTGGCTTTCGATGATGAGCCATCCTGATGGTGACATCGGATTTTTCAATGACGCCACTTTTGCTATCGCCGCAAAACCAGCACAGCTTGAAGACTATGCTGCCGCTCTCTACTTACCGTCGCTTCCTTTATTAAAGCAAGCAGGTATTGTCCAGCTATCAGACAGTGGCTATCTGCGTCTTATAACCGAATCTGCCGTAATGTTGATTGATGTGGCCGCTGTCGGTCCTGACTATCTGCCTGGCCATGCTCATGCGGATACACTCTCGTTTGAACTTTCCGTATTCGGCCAGCGACTTTTTGTGAATTCGGGCACATCGTGTTACGGTACTAGCCTGCAGCGCCAGTTTGAGCGTGGCACGTCAGCACACAATACGCTGGTACTGAATGGTAAAAATTCTTCTGAAGTATGGTCAGGTTTCCGTGTTGCACGGCGGGCGCGTGCGAAGCTGGAATCTGTGTACAACGATGTAGCTGTGATGGAAATCATCGCCAGCCACGACGGTTATCGTCGACTCGTGGGCCGCAATCTGCACCGCCGGCGCTGGCGATTGACTGAAGATGTACTTGACATACAGGATGAGGTGACCGGTTTGTTTTCACAGGCAGAGGTTTTTTTTCATCTGCATCCAGATGTTGAGCTTGCTGGTCTGGAAGAGAGCAGGCTTGTACGACTGTGCCTCCCGGGTATTGCAGAAGTAGAGCTGTCTTTTGTTGCCTGCAGTAAATTGCGTGTCGAGGCCGGAAGATGGCATCCTGGTTTTGGTCTTTCCCTTCCATCAGTACGGATAGTGGCGTGCCTGGAGGGTCAGAGCTTGACCACTCGCATCCAATGGAAGGCGATTCATCCGTGAAAATTCTGTTGCTGTCTTTTTATTTCCGGCCGGACTTGTGCGCTGGCTCCTTCAGAGCTGCCGCATTGACAGAAGCTCTGCTTGCAACGCTGCCCTCTGGCAGCAGCATTGATGTTATTACTACCCATCCTAATCGTTATGACAGTTTTATTGTAAAAGCATCAGATTCAGAGAGTGCGCCAGGTCTGGATATCACGAGAATTGCCTTGCCTGCACACAGAAATGGCATGGCCGATCAGACAAGGGCTTTTATGGTGTTTGCATGGCAGGCCTGGCGTCATATTCGTGGCAAAGATTATGACCTTGTTTTTGCTACTTCTTCGCGCCTGATGACGGCTACCCTGGGTGCGTTGTTTGCGCGCAGCAAAGGTGTACCGCTTTATCTCGATATTCGCGATATTTTTGTTGACACAATAAAGGATGTATTACATGGACCTGTAGCCTTTTGTGCGCGACAGATATTTTCGCTATTTGAGCAATTCACTATGCGTAGTGCTAAGCGTATTAACCTGGTATCTGAGGGTTTTTATCCGTATTTTCAATCGCGTTATCCGAGCCTTACGCTTTCCTGCTTTACAAATGGTATTGACGATGAATTTCTTACAGCGGACGTACCGGTTATTGTTTCGTCGCAAAAATCTGCAACTGTAGAAATCCTTTATGCCGGTAATATCGGTGATGGTCAGGGGCTCGATATTATTTTGCCTGCGCTCGCCTGGCATCTGCGTGGTCAGGCGCATTTCAGGATAATTGGTGATGGCAGCAGAAAAGCTGCGCTGGTCAGTGCACTCAATGCTGCAGGTGTCGATAATGTAATATTATTACCGCCGATAAATCGTCAGGAATTGATCTGCGCCTATGAAAAAGCTGATGTCCTGTTTATGCATCTTAATAACTATAACGCTTTTAAAAAGGTGCTTCCTTCTAAAGTATTTGAATACGGTGCAACAGGTAAACCTGTTCTGGCTGGTATTGATGGTTTTGCCGCCGGCTTTGTGCACAGAGAATTGGATAATGCGGCGATATTTGCCCCCTGCGATGCACAAGCCGGAGTAAACGCATTTAAGTCACTGCGCCTGATACAGACAGACAGGACGCGCTTTATTCAGCGTTATACACGCAGAAATATCATGTCTGCGATGGCGCAGGATGTGATTGAGATAATTAATGAAAAATAACGACATACGCGTACTGGTGACCGGATCCAGTGGTTTTGTCGGCCGTGCTGTCGTGCGTGCACTTACAGAGAAAGTCTGTATTCACCGGCTGGCAGTGCGTCAGCCACCAGATTCGATGCCGGCTGCTGACTGGGTGCGTATACCTTCCATCGACGGTACAACTCCCTGGGATGCGGCACTGAAAGGTATGAATACTGTTATCCATCTCGCTGCGCGGGTTCACCTGATGCGTGATGATGCAGTCAATCCGCTGGCGCAATATCGCCGTGTAAATACCGAGGGGACGGCAGAACTGGCACGACAGGCTGCAAAAGCTGGCGTGAAGCGCTTTGTTTTTTTAAGTTCGGTGAAGGTAAATGGCGAAACGACACGTCCTGGTCACCCATTTACTGCGGATATGCCTCCAGCACCTGCGAGTCCCTACGGCGTGTCGAAATGGGAAGCCGAGCAGGCGTTGCAAGCCATTGGGCAGGAAACAGGCATGGACGTTGTTATCATTCGTCCACCGCTGGTTTATGGACCGGGTGTCGGTGCGAATTTTGGCAAAATGATAGACTGGTTGAATCGGGGTATACCGCTGCCATTGGGTGGTGTGACACACAACCGGCGCAGCCTGGTGGCGCTGGATAACCTGGTTTCCCTCATTCTGCTTTGTTGTATACATCCTGCCGCCGCGAATCGCACATTTCTGGTCTCCGATGGTGAAGATCTTTCCACGGCCGAATTACTGGTACGTCTTAGCCACGCGCTTGGGAGACCTGCACGCCTGCTGCCTGTTCCATACTTTATGCTTGACCTTGGCACCAGACTGATGGGTGCTGCAACATTACATGCGCGGATACTCGCGTCATTGCAGGTCGATACTGCTTTCACACAGAGCCTTCTTGGCTGGCGACCAGTGCTTAGCGTTGATCAGGGTTTGCGTAAAGCTGTCACGGGGTTACATGAAACGACTGCTTGATCTGATGCTGGCGCTAGTGGCACTGGGAATATTGGCCTTTGTGCTTATTGCCATTGCGCTGGCAGTGCGTCTGACTTCAACCGGGCCAGCGCTTTATTGGTCTTCGCGTGTTGGCAGGGATAATCGAATTTTTTGTATGCCTAAATTTCGCAGTATGCGCATCAATACTCCGGCAGTGGCAACACATCTGCTGGAAGATCCATCTCACTGGTTAACGCCAGTGGGAGCTTTTTTGCGCAAAACCAGTCTGGATGAATTGCCACAGCTATGGAGCATTATTAAGGGTGATATGAGTTTTGTCGGTCCACGTCCTGCGCTGTTCAATCAGGATGATTTGATTGCATTGCGTACCGAGGCCGGTGTACATCAACTGGTGCCGGGGCTCACAGGCTGGGCACAGGTCAACGGGCGTGATGAGCTTCCTGTTTTTCAAAAAGTTCAGCTGGATGTAGAATACTTAAACCGGCGTTCTTTGGTATTTGATATAAAGATACTGGCGATGACGATAAAGAAAGTGCTTGTCAGGGATGGAGTCTCACACTGAAAAAAATATTATTTTAACGATTTCAGGAAGCGTTACATCATGAAAAAGCCGCTGTTTAAGCTTGCCATTTCGGTGCTGTCTCTGTCACGAGAGACAAAGAGGATAACTGCACTGTCTGTCGATATTGGCCTGTGTGTTCTCTCAGTCTGGCTTGCTTATTACCTGCGTCTGGGGGAATTTGTCGCGCTGTCAGGAAATGCGTTGCTGGCCGTGATTGTTTCCATTGGTATTGCGATTCCCATCTTTATTTTTTCCGGCTTGTATCGCGCTATCTTTCGTTACAGTGGCTTGGCAGCGTTTCTGACTGTAGCCAGAGCAGTGGGTATTTATGGTCTTTTGTACGCATCGATTTTTACTGCTATTGGTTTTTCTGAAGTGCCGCGTACCCTTGGTCTGATTCAACCCATACTGCTTTTTTTGTTGGTGGGCGCATCACGTGCTCTGGCCCGTGTATGGCTGGGTGACTATTATCAGCGCATTCTGAAGCAGGCATCACTATCCAGAGTACTTATTTACGGTGCAGGCAGTGCCGGGCGACAACTGGCTGCAGCAATGGTCAACAGTCACGAGATGCAGGTGGCGGGTTTTTTAGATGACGATGACCGCCTGCACGGCAACATGCTCAATGGTCAGCCTATCTACAATCCGGATTGTCTCGCTGATCTCGTTGCAAGCCTGGTCATTAATGATGTATTACTCGCAATACCCAGTATCGATCGCAAGCGCCGCAATGAAATTCTCAGCCAGATTCGCAGTGCGCAGGTTTCTGTTCGTACCCTGCCCAGGGTAACCGATCTTGTTCAGGGTAAGGTGAGTGTTTCCGATCTGCGTGAGCTTGACATCGATGACCTCCTCAGTCGCGAGCCGGTTATCCCAAATCATATTCTGCTGGCAAAAAACATTGCCAGTAAAGTTGTGCTGGTAACGGGTGCCGGTGGCTCTATTGGCAGTGAGCTCTGTCACCAGATCCTGAGTGTCGGTCCGGAAAAACTGATTTTGATCGAACAAAGTGAATTTGCGCTTTATAAAATTCATCAGGAATTGATGGGTCGACAGATAGCTGATGAGAGCAGACTGGTTGCTCTGCTCGCTTGCGTACAGGACTGTCATCGCCTGCATGAAATTATGTCGATATGGAAACCTGACACGGTCTACCATGCTGCAGCCTATAAGCATGTCCCTCTGGTTGAGTACAATTCCGCCCAGGGGATCAGGAATAATGTTTTTGGTACGCTTAACGCTGCAAAATCAGCGCTTGAAAACCATGTCAGGGATTTTGTTCTGATTAGCACCGATAAAGCGGTACGTCCAACCAACATTATGGGCGCCAGCAAACGTCTGGCAGAAATGGTGTTGCAGGCGCTGGCAGCGACTCATCCTGAGACCAAATTCACTATGGTACGCTTTGGCAACGTGCTTGGCTCATCGGGCTCTGTCGTGCCGAGGTTCCGTCAACAGATTCGTGATGGTGGTCCGATTACGCTTACGCACCCTGAAATGACCCGTTACTTCATGACTATTGAAGAAGCCTCGCAGCTAGTCATCCAGGCAGGTGCCATGGCCAAAGGAGGTGATGTGTTTGTGCTGGATATGGGCCAGCCTGTAAAGATAATGGATCTTGCACGCCGCATGATCGAGCTTTCCGGTTTAACGGTAAAAGACAGTGAAAACCCTGATGGTGACATTGAAATCGCGATAACTGGCCTCAGGCCCGGTGAAAAACTGTATGAAGAACTACTCATCGGCAATAGCCCGGAATCGACTTCACATCCGAGGATAATGAAAGCTCATGAAGATTTTATCGCCCTTGCTTCGCTGGAGTCCACGTTAACTGATTTAGAAATGGCATTGAATATCAATGATATGAATGCCATCCGACGGATGATGAAGCAGCTGGTTTCTGGTTACACCCCTGACAGTGAAATCGTAGACTGGATGTATATGGAACACAAAAACACAGTCGAAAAAGACAAAGCCTGGAGAGCTCAGCGTTAACCTGCCCCTGAATGGCTTACGCAGACATCGCTGACATTGAGGGCGGTTTTTTCAGGTCTATGTGCATCATGACTGCTACCGATAGCATGTTTTGTATGCCCTCTACTGTTGTTTCTACAGGTATACGTGGCGGGGGAGTATTCAGTGAGTAACGTTGATAAACTTTGTCTGATAAGCTGGTGTGTTTTTTTCATCTCTGGCATAACGATGAAAGGAATCTGCCGCAGGCAGGTAATTCCTGCGGTTTACGCCCAGTCTGAGGGCAATATATTTCTGTAGATGTGCCACGGAGGAGGTATAATACTCAATAGATTTAAGGTAATTAAAAATTTCAATTATCTTTATAAATTTTCTCGTAAAAATACCGATAAATAATTCTTCATATAGTGTTAATCAGTATTTAATACGGATTAATAGTATAAATTTACTTTAAAATAATTAAAATAATTAAAATAATTAAAATAATTAAAATAATTAAAATAAT